>NZ_LGAA01000018.1 GCF_001294465.1 Moellerella wisconsensis ATCC 35017 | reverse complement strand
GATGTGTACAAGCGACACGAGAACGTGTTGGACAGCAAATTGCACAGATGATTTTAGCGCTAATAGATGGGCAGCCTGTTTCTGAATTACAGGTCTTATGGCAGCCGACGCTGCGTCTGGATAGCGTATAACCGTAGTATAAATCATTCAATAATTTTACTTTTATCGGCACTATTTACCGAGACTATTTATAAGCACTATTGTCAAAATAACCCCTTCATATAATTCTATCAAAATATCGATTGTTTGTTGCATAGATCACGGATCCGAAACGTTTTGGTTTTTATCCGAAACGTTTCGGGTTAATGATATAGCTAATGAAATTTGAGGAGTTAATTATGAAACCGACCATTTTCCGTTTAGAAAGTCCATTAACTGATGTAGTGATCCGTTGTGATAATACGGCTGAGATTATTTACTGGGGGGCGCATTTAGACTATTTTTGTGCTGATAACTTTACGAGTTTACAGCGCCCGGTAGCCAATAGCCGCGTCGATGTTGATGTCCCTATTAGTTTAGCCGCAGAAAATGGTCGAGGATTATTCAGTGTTCCTGGCTTAGAAGGCCACAGAAGTGGCATTGATGCATTTCCTATTTTTGAGTTTAAGCACGCCGAACAACAGCAACAGAAATTGATTATTACAGCAGAGGATAATATTGCCGGGTTACGTTTTGTGACAGAAGTGATCTTGAGTACATCTAGTAGTGTACTTCAAATTCGCAATACCCTTACTAATCTTAAATCGACACCGTGGCAAGTTAACCGATTAGCGATGACATTACCTTTACCAACAAGAGCTAACGAAGTCATGGCATTTCATGGGCGTTGGGCCAAAGAGTTTCAATCTCATCGTACTCTATTAGCGCATGGTGCTTTTGTGCAAGAAAATCGGCGGGGAAGGACATCGCATGAATATTTCCCTGGAATGATGATTGGTCCCCAAGGATTTAGCGAACAGCACGGTGAAGTATGGGGATTTCATTTAGGATGGAGCGGAAATCATCGGTTACGTACTGATATCAAATCCGACGGTCGACGCCAAGTACAATTAGAAGCATTATATTTTGCTGGCGAAATCGAACTTAAGCAACATGAATCGTTAACCACACCTTGGGTTTATGCCGCATATTCAACGACCGGATTAAATGGAATGAGCCATCAATTCCATCAGTTTTTACGCGATGAAATTATTCGTTTCCCACATATTCAACAGCGACCAGTACATTTAAATACTTGGGAAGGTATTTATTTTAATCATAACCCTGAATATATAAAAAAAATGGCGACAGCAGCTGCTAAGTTGGGGGTTGAGCGTTTTATTATTGATGATGGCTGGTTTAAACATCGTCATGACGATCATGCAGGTCTAGGCGATTGGTATTTAGACCAAGAAAAATATCCTGATGGTTTAACACCAGTTATTGATCACGTTAAAGATGCGGGCATGCAATTTGGAATTTGGGTTGAACCAGAAATGATTAATCCAGATTCGGATTTATTTCGTGCGCATCCCAATTGGCTGTTAGGACAAGTGGGTTATCAACAGCCCACTGGACGCTTTCAATATGTATTAGATTTATCCAATCCTGATGTTTTTCACTATTTATTTGAAAGAATGAGTTGGTTATTGGAAAACCATCAGATTGACTATGTTAAATGGGATATGAATCGTGAATTAGTTCAACCTGCGCATTTAGGCCAAGCTGCGGCAGATAGACAAACACATCAAGTTTATCGCCTATTTGATCAGCTAAATGCAGCTTTCCCTCAGGTTGAATTTGAATCCTGTGCTTCTGGCGGAGGTCGTATCGATTTTGAAATTCTCAAACGAACTCACCGTTTTTGGGCATCTGATAATAATGATGCTTTAGAGCGTCAAACTATTCAGAAAGGAATGAGCTACTTTTTCCCTTTAGAGGTTATGGGCGCGCATATTGGTAACCGTATTTGTCATGCTACAGGTCGACAGCATACGATTGAATTCAGAGGCTTAACCGCGTTATTAGGGCATATGGGGATTGAGTTAGATCCGATAATTGCTGATGAAGCAGAACGCCAAGGATATGCAAAATATATCCAATTGCATCAGTCCATTCGTGAACTTATTCATAACGGAAATTTTTGGCGTGTTGATATGGATGATGATACTACTCAAGTACAGGGTGTTGTCAGCCAAGATCAGCAACAAGCGATCTTTGTTATCAGTCAATTAGCAATGCCTAGATATGCATTATCGGGCCAACTACGTATTCCAGGGCTACAACCCAGCGCATGTTATCGCGTAAAACTTATGGGTGAGCCTGATATTCAGATTGTAGGGCAAGGCGGACATACAATGCGTGTTTTACCTCATTGGGTGACACAACTTTCTGAATATCAAGGTGAATGGCTAGCTAATGCGGGGCTTGAATTACCGATATTAGACCCAGAGACTGCCATCCTAATCAAAATTGAAAAGATATAAATATAGTGTGGAGAAACACTGTTGAATGTATCTCCTTATAGGATGGTGTCTTGCACTGTGATCATAGAGTGCTGATATAGTGAGGTATCAAAGTGAATAATCAAAATCAATCACTTCCTGAGTGTAATTATATACATAATAAAAACTTTTGGATTTTTGGTAGTTATTTTTTTCTGTATTTCTTTATTATGGCCACTTGTTTTCCTTTTTTACCTATTTGGCTCTCTGAAGTTATTGGCTTAAATAAATTGGAAACAGGTATTGTCTTCTCATCACTTTCCTTTTTTGCTATCGTTTTCCAACCTATATTAGGTATGATCTCTGACAAATTAGGTTTAAAAAAGAATCTAGTTTGGATTATATCTATTGCTTTAGTTTTTTTTGCACCTTTCTTTATTTATATCTTCGCTCCATTACTAAAAACTAATATATTTTTAGGTGCTTTGGTCGGCGGATTATATTTAGGCTTTGTTTTTTCCGGTGGGGCAGGTGCTATTGAAGCCTATATTGAACGTGTTAGCCGTAATACTCATTTTGAATACGGCAAAGCCAGAATGTTCGGCTGCATTGGTTGGGGAATTTGTGCCTCTACTGCGGGATTATTATTTTATAATAATCCTAATATTGTATTTTGGATGGGCTCAGCGGCCGGAATTTTATTATTAGTCCTTTTATTACTGGCACATCCGGAGCAAAATAAAACACTCCAAGTGATGAATGCCCTAGGCGCTAATAGTGCCCAGTTTAACCTTAAAATGGTCGCCAAGTTATTTAAAATGCCCAAAATGTGGATGTTTATTCTCTATGTGGTAGGCGTGGCTTGTGTATACGATGTCTTTGACCAACAATTCGCAACTTTCTTTAAAGGTTTCTTTGTAAATCCACAGCGGGGAACTGAGGTTTTTGGATTTGCAACTACCGCAGGAGAAGCGGCTAATGCGATTATTATGTTTTGTTCTCCGTGGATTATCAATCGCATAGGAGCTAAAAGAACCCTAATTATCGCGGGTTCTATTATGTCGATTCGGATTATTGGCTCTGCATTTGCAACCAATGCGGTTGAAGTTATTGCGTTAAAAATGCTACATGCCTTAGAAGTCCCTTTTTTATTAGTTGGAACATTTAAATATATTACATCAGTATTTGATACTCGTTTATCTGCTACGATCTATTTAATTGGTTTTCAATTTGCAAAACAGTTCTCGGCTATATTTCTGTCGACTTTTGCCGGTAATATGTACGATAAAATAGGTTTTCACGGTACATATTTAGTCTTGGGCCTGATAGCCTTAACTGTAACGGTTATTTCTATTGCGACTTTAACCAATGACAAGCCTAAAACCGATAAATTAGTGAATGATAAGTATCTCCCTGTGAAAAATTAGTTTTAATTATCCTAGGGGTGAAAAACTGTCAATAATAAATCTAGGCTGATATTATCGGTCTAGATTTATTATTATCAATTGACAAAATAATATATGTGAGACAAAAAATTTATATTTTGGCGTTTAAATCATCAATATGAAAAATACTATAATTTATATAAAAATTACTAATAAATAATATAAGCTTCTTGAGGAAATAGAAGATATTGTAATTTAGCTTTAAAATAAATATATCTATGTACTATGGATATTTACAATCTGAAGAATGTATTTTCTTTGATACGGTAATTATAAAACTTAATCAAGAGGAGAAAATAGATAATTTTGTACTGAATTCCTATGTGAATCCCAAAGGCTGTATTTATACCACACTGTACTTATACTAGACTATGTTTGATCTAGAGGCTAAACAGATTTAATTGCACATGTTGCGATAAATGTTGGCATATAATTATCTATCATAAAACGTGGATTGGGTTGAAATGCCTCATCAAAACCTGTCAGCATAAAACTAGCGGTTAGTTGCCCATTAATTTGATCTGCCATGTATGACTAAAAACCAGAGCTTCATGGCTAAGTTGTTTCCTTTTAATCTCACGCCAATTGTTCCGATGAAGCATCTAGAATAACTACTTCTGCGCCAGCAGCAGCCAATACGGGGGCTTGTTATCCTCCTGAAGCGGCAAGACATAGAATACGCAAACCGCGTACATCAGGTAGCTATCTCGCAGGCAGTTTAGCTGGGGTTAAGCGGACTTCCCAACTGACCTTACGGGCAGCCTGAATAACGTCAGTAGAAACAGGGCGCGATCAGTCACAATTTTCACGAGCAAGGCGATCCGAGGCAGTCTGGTTATGACGGTAGATATTACCGGAAGAAAAAGAGGGCATCGTCATTGATTATCCTTAGAAATTAAAATAATTATCAGACAGCAACGCACAGATGATTTTTTATAGTTTGAATTACCAGGCAATAGCGGATAGCAGGTAACACGAACAACAAACGACTATATGTGTTTACTCTTGGTAAATAAATACAAGATAATGGCACATTAGTTGTTTATTTTGAGAATAACCTCATTGGGGAAATTAGATATAAGTTAATATAGTATGAATATAGATTATATTGTAGTTCTTCAAATGAATAAGTTCAGTTATTTATTATAAATATAATCAATGTGTAAATATAAAAAATATCGACTTCCTACAGTATCGCTATTTTTTTTTCGAAGCCTTCATCGTCCAGTTTGATATTATTGGCATATTGTATGTTTGATGTCTCAGTTTTTAAACTCAATTAAGTCTTAGTAAAAGGGGTTATTTTTATTAATCTTTGCACGTTGTTAGGCAGTAAATTTAATTATAGCTATCTTATTTAAAGAGACTGGCAAGCTGTTCTCATGATGGAATGTAATATAGCAATATTGTGAATATCGCTATATTACAGTGAAGTATAATAGAATAATTATTGATAAGATAAAACAATGTAAGCATAGGAAGAAAATGGTCCTAAGACAACTTTCTGATCACCCTCTAAAGCTAATTCTGAAGTGACTTTAAATTCGGTACCATTATCTCCACCTGTTACTTCAAAGGGAGTTGGCGTTAAAGCTGCTTTATCATTAATGGTCAAATAACTGACTAAATCATAATTATCATCAAAAACAATCCTTGTTCCTCTATTTGTACTATTTTCTTCATCTTGGCTAATAAGAGATAATAGAACAGTAGCATCTCTGTCACATTTTATTTTAAATGTTCCATCTTTTCGTTTATCAAGAGAATTATCTAAGAGATCACTTTTATGAAATTCGCCATAATCGAGTAAAACATCTGGCGTTAATAGCACACAGGATAGTGAGGCAGGAGGAAGACGGCCACACTCACCTCCGGGTAGCAAAACATATGAAGAGCCAGATCCGGACGGTGATATAGCGACTGCACCACACCATTCAATACCTTCTCCTCTTCTATCTGGTGCGGTGCCTTGAGAGGTATAAATCATCGAGCCGATATTATTATATAAAGCTGAAAGTGCATCGCCAGTGGTTTTCCCTTTAAACATAACATTGGGCTGCCCAGGATCAACATAACGAGGTTGACTAGGATTGTTTGCATTTTGGGTATTAACAGCGACCCAACACTTAACTGAACAATCAAATGGGAGCGGTATTTTTGATTTTAACCCTTGGTCAGTTAAATAAACCACGGAAGTATATTGGAAGCGTTCATTCCAAGGGGCATTCATATCAACTATAGACTCAGGGATACTGACATACCAGTCATTATCAGCAAGTGCAGTAAGAGGTTGTATACTGATATATCCAGTGAAAAGACAGAATGATAATAATAATAATTTTTTTAGCATAGTATTATAGCCTATGAGCCACAGTTATATTTAATATTTGAAACACTAAATTTATTCATATTCGATTAAAAAATTTGCAGTAGCAAAAAATTCACCACTAACAACTTTGTTTAATTTTTTATCCGCTTTTAAAAAGGCTTTAAATTGCATGACGCCATTATCTCCCTTTAAAGGATAAACTTTACTTTGTTGATACAGAGGTAAAAAATGGCCAGTATTATCTTCGAAACCAATTGCAAATCCACTGGCTGAGCTACTAGCATCTAGGGCTAAAAATCCTTGTAAATCAAAATCTGTACTTTCATTACCCGTGAATGTAATTTTTGCATCATTTTCAAAGTCAACACCACAATTTTTGATCTTAATTTCGAAGGGTACACTAGGCATCCTGTCATGAAATTGGAGATCTTTATTGGTATAGCGTCCCATCTCTACTTTTATATCATTATTTTCGATATCACAGGTATTACCAATAAGGACGCCTTTTACTTCAATTCTTGTTTGTAAGATACCTAAGCTTTCTGCTATTGCAGTATTTGATAATACCGATATATATAGAAAGGTTAAAAACATAAAAATATGATGAGGGGCTATTTTCATTGTATTTACCTTTATTAAGTTTTAATTATTTAACTAACGAATCTTTTATATATGTACAATTTGTTGTATTACATGCAAAACTCATTTTAACTCTACCACCATAATCATCGATATAAGTTAAAACAGGGGATGATCCCATTGACGAATAATTAAGATTTACGGCAGTTTCTCCAAAAGGTGGAACCATAAAAGCTTCAAAATTAGTTAGTGTTTTTTTATCCTTACCCGGAGCTATTCCAATAATAGTTGTATAGTAGGCTGTAGGATTTTTAGCAATAATATTGGTTCCATTTTTAACTAGGGTTAATTTAGGTTGCCACGGATTATTATTAATATCCGTACCAGAAACAATAATATTTTTTGGACGATAGAAAAGTTTTATTTTAGTTTGTATCGATAATTGTAATACATTTGCTTGTTCACTTTTTGGTGGTATTTCTCTAAAATTAAAATAGTATAAACTTTCTCTATCTTGTGGTAACTCTTGGTTAATAATAGGTAATGCTTCAATTTTTATTTGTGTCGGTTTACCCACTTCAACCCGTTGAATAGGTGGTAGTATAGCAAAAGGAGTTTGTACTTTTTTACCCTCAATATTATCCATCCATGCTTGAGCTAAATAAGGCAATAAATTGCTATTATTAGAGACATTTAATGTTATAGATTTTTGATCTCCATTAAAAATAATTCGAGTTCTATCGAGGGATAGTGCTGCTTGAGCAGTAAAGGTAATAGATAATATTGTACTAATAGATAGTAATTTTATTACTTTAGACATAATAACCTCAAAATAATTATATTTATTACTGTGCGTTTTCAGTACAGATCAAGAATAATGTTTTATCCGCAGATGGAAGTTCATGTGGTAGCTTAATTTCACATTGTTCTTCATTTGATTTAATGATAATTGATTCATCAGGGACTAATCCTGCAAGATATGTATAGCCATTTTCGCCGACAATTCCAATATTATGCATTTTATGATTAAAAACCTCTACACCAAATGGTGGATGAGATCCATCTTTTAAGCTAATGACAGTCATCATTTTTTGACCAGATAGTATTTGAAATTTACGATATCCTATTGCACCTTCTGTCATTGTCGCTAAATCAACCGTATCTATAGCATCAGCATCATCAGGCAATTTATTTAGATCTATTGAAATTTTATTTCTATAATAATTTCTAACTTCAGGCAATACTGCTTTACCAAATATGTTTGAATATGACGGTATGCTATACCCTTTAATTGGAATATTTGCAACGCCATCAGTATCAACTAAAATACGGGTATTACCAGCGATTCCCGTACGATGAAAAGCACCGCCTTGGTTAGTTAATGTCATACCACCTTGAGCGTTTAAACTGATTGACTGATATTGAGATTGAGTATAGCTCGCTGCTAAATTTAATTTTACGTTATTTGCATCATAATTTATAAATGTATTTACATTAGCTTTAGAATCGTTACTTCCAACATTTAAACGATAATTTAATTTATCATCAACTCTATTATAGAGACCTACAGTATGACTAACATAATTATCATCTGACACAAGATTATAACTTAAACTTGATGAGTCACCCCAAGGAATAGATGCGCTAAAGAAAAAACCTTTATCATCATAATTCATGTTACGACCCTTATAACCACTAAAATTCAATGAAATATTTTTATAATTAAAGAAATCAACATATTTGGTTAGCATCAAGTCATAGCGATAATCATTTTTATTATTATTCCAGTACGTTTTATAGTTATAGTTTAATGTAGTTGAGATTCTTTGATCTCTAAATTGTTTATTGAAGGATACTGTATATTGTTCTTTACTTTTCTTATTCTGGGCTGTGTTATAAAAATCAGAATACAAAAAATCTGACATAGAGTAAAAATTATTATTACTATATTTTACTAAGGACATGCGAAGCTGAGACTGAATTTCAGCCCATGATTTAATATAGTTAACCCTGTAAGCTGTGCCTTTATTAGTATTATTGTTTTGTTGTTTAATATTTGCATAACTATTTGTAATATCGAATGAAATTGAGCCAAAGTTATACAGGTTACGCCCTAATCCGATAGAGAACGCATTGTAGTCATGATTATTTAAGCTACCTGCAAATAATGACCAGTTATTACTTACTCCCCATGAAAATTCACCTGATGCAAACATAGATCCTATCGTTTGCCTATCTTCATTTGAGGGGCGACCGGCTGAAATTTTATATCGAAAACTACCTGGCCTAGCCAAATAAGGAATAGAGGTAGCGTTTACTTGATATTCTTGAACAGAGCCATTTTGCTCTTCAACCCTAACGTCTAACTCTCCATTAGCATAACTTGGAAGATCAGTAATCGTAAATGGACCCGGAGGAACTTGAGTCTGGTATAAAACGCGATTATTTTGAGAAACAATAACTAGGGCATTAGAGTTTGCAACGCCTGATACCTCAGGAGCATAGTCTCTTAAATTAGGAGGGATCATATTCTGATCTGTCATCATTGCCCCCCCAATGAATCTAAAACTAGAAAATAAATTAGAATCTAGGAAGTTTTCCCCCAATAATAAGCGTGATTGGAGGCTCTTTAAGGCTGTATAAGCATAAAGTTGCGTGAGCTTAGTTGAGTTATTAGTATTTGCATGTTTTCCATATCTATTAGATATTTGCCAATTACCTCTCAATCTCCAAGAGCCTAAATTGACGCCAGCGACACCATTAGCATTAAGAGATAAATTTTCTGAGGTTAGGCTATTATCATGGGTAGAACTAATGTTCGCGTTATAATCGAGTAAAAAACCGGGAATACCCTCATCCCAACGAGAAGGGGGTTCCCAATTTTCCTCTGAATATTCCACGTACATTTTAGGTATAGTTATATAAAGAGTTTGAGTACCAAAATCAATTTTGTATGATGATCCTGGTAGAGAATTTAGATCTAAACATTCTCCATTGTGAAATAATTTTATTTCTTTTATGGCTTTTTTATTTAAGGTTAATGTTTCAATAGTCTTTTTTGGAATACAAAGAATAGTATTATCTGTATTTTGTTTATCTTGATAAACAGAGAAGTTTTGTTCAGGTATGTTTAATTGATTAACTTGCCAAGCCATATTGTAGTTGCCTGGCTGGATATAATTTGATTTTGAAAATCGAGATACATCGATATTTTCATTATCATCTAAATTCAGCATGTTAACACTGAATTCAACGTTATTACCGTAACTATTGAAAGAGAATACACCTATAAGAAAACACACAGCTATAGTTAAATTTTTATATCTGCAATAAACGGTGTTATCTGCTGTGGCTAACATAAGCCTTCCTACTATCTAAGTATAAATGCTGTAATGTAATATTTAATACTATTATTATAAATAACAGGGCTAATAGTGTGATTAACCCTGTTATATTTAGTTACTTATATAATGTATTACTCATAACTTAAAGTAAAGTTGGCTGTTGCGTAAAATTCCCCTGTTTGAATTGATGGTGTATCTTTTGTATCAGGGATACCTAAACCCTTTACATAAGAAGTAAAGCCTAATGTATTTGGTCCAGTTTGGAGTTTTTGTGGCGGTAAAGGGACGCCATTTTTAACGACAGTATTATTAGATACAATAACTACTCCTGCACCCATATTACCCGTGCCATCAAAACCAACCATATCCGATGTCACTGGATTGCCACTTGTATCTTGTCCACTAATAGCTGCGCCATATGAAAAAGTTACAGTAACTTTATCACCAACATATTCACCTGGTATATCCGCATCATTTCCATCTTTACGTGCTTCATCGAATGTACAATCAGCTAATTCAATTGCAAATGGCTGAATTGAGCTTTCACCCGTATTATTATTTGCTTGTAAAACTTTACGTGAAATTTGGCCAAATTCTACTTTAATAGGATCTTGAGAAATAATTGAGCATGGAGCATCAATAATATATCCATGAAATTGTACTTTACCTGAGCCTTGGCCTTGATTACCCGCAGCATGAGCAAAAGTAGTTGCGGCTGCAGTAGTTAATACAGCAATGATAAATTTATTTTGTAATTTCACAATTAAATTCCTACAGTTATTTTTTTTATATAGAAAATATTATTTGAATAACAGTATTACCATTCAAATAAATAGAGGTTATGTAATTAATGTATGTTTAGTATTTTGGAGCGGTAATACAAACCACTCACATTAATTCTATTTTTAAAGATTAACGCATTTTCTAATTATGATCACTCTTTTTACGAATAAACGTAAAATGTTTCATGTTGATTTGTTATTTTTTAGTTAAAAAAAACATTTTATTTACTTTGATAGGATATGGGATTTAGTTATGATTAATATTTTAATTAATTGATAAATATACAATAAATTCATCTTGCTTAGCTATGATTAGTAATAACTGTAACTGAGTATTTCATCTATACAAGCTGATATTATTGTTAAATTCTTTTGATGGTCTTATTTTAATAATCAAAATTAGACTTTTTTGTATATTTATTTTGTAATTTCTAATGAAATATCATTTTATAGAAATTTAAAATTAAATTATTCTCATCTTATTTTAAATCAGCTTAGAAATATAATGTGGATATGATTTATAATCATTTAGATAAATTTACATTTAAATACAAGGTAATTAAGAATATAAATAGATATTTTAAATAGTAATAACTAGCATATATTATTGTATATTAATTGATTATTTTTTGTTAAAAATAAGTTATTTTTTGTTTTTTATTATTTTTTTGATCTATATCAATTTTTCTGTGTTTTTTATTTTTTAAATTTTTAACTTTATCCCAAATTTTAATAATTATTAAAATCTATAAAGATTGATTTACTTACTAATAGTAATATACGTTATTGTTTTTATGTGAATTATAACCTTGTTTTTTATAATTAACAATCATTTTAAGACTACCTGGCTGAAAAATTATTACCATTTTATTTATGCTTTTCGCTTAAATAATTTAATTCGCCAGCCATTTGTAATTAACGAATTTTTTACATTACTAGTTTATTTTATACATCTATAGATAGCTAAAGGTATCTTTTGTTAAGCGTAGAAATGAAAATTGGAGCTTTAAAAACGTGTATTAGTTTTAATACGCTAGTTATTTCATCATTAAATTTTACGGTTTAATACAAGATAGCAATGGTATCAAAGGAGAATATTTGAAATTTTAGTGGTGGATTAGTATGGAAAGGCTGAATAACGAATATATTATGAATATAGGTAAAATCCAGTCTGGTATTAATTAGTATTTTACATTACGAGGGAAAGGTGCACAGAAGCAATATCGATGTATAAAATAACAAAGGAGAGGCGCAAAGTTAATTTGACTTTATATCAACGATATCCATTGGTTGAATACCGTGATATTTATCTTTTGAATTATTTCTTTGTGCTCCATCTACGATAAATAAAGCTACAACTGATTAGAGCTAAATAAATAAAGGGTTCTGGCGTCAGCGTTTTTAGCGATAAAATAAAGTGGCACAGTACTAATAATAGTGTGGGGTAGAGTAATAAATGAATTTTTTTCCACCACAAGCCTAATCTATTTTTAATAGGATCTAATGAGCTAATTGCCATTACTAATAGACATAGCCAGCCGATTGCACCAAGTATTAAGTAGACTCGAGAGAAAACTTCTGCAAAAAATAAAGATAAATCATTTATACCAATTTCAAGTACAAGATAACTACTTAAATGGAGTATTGCCCAGACAAAACACCATAATCCCAATAGCTTTCTTACTTCAAACAGTGCGGTAAATTGAAATAAACGTGCTAATAATGGAATTAGCGCAATAAGGATCAGTATGCGTAATGCGCTAATCCCAGTAAAGTGTTGAATATCTTTAGCGGGATCTGCGCCTAATTGATCCATTCTAATTAAAAAAATCAGCTCAAGTAGAGGTAATAAGGCGATAAGGTGTCCTATTCCTTTAGTGAGCCAAATTAACCACCGATTTTTTTGAGGCATTAAAAGTATCTCCGTAAATCCATGTCTTTATATAAACTAGCAACTTGTTCGCCATATCCATTAAATAATAAAGTTGGTTGACGCGAAACGTGACCTAAACCGCCAGAGCCAATAAAACGCTCAGTTGCTTGAGACCAACGGGGATGATTTACATTGGGATTTACATTGGCATAAAAGCCATATTCGTTAGGTGCTGATAGGTTCCATGTGGTTTCTGGCATTTGTTCAGTCAAGCGGATTTTCACAATGGATTTTATACCTTTAAATCCATATTTCCATGGAACAACTAGGCGAATTGGGGCACCATTTTGGTTGGGTAATGTTTTGCCATATACACCAGTAGCCAGTAATGTCAGTGGATTCATCGCTTCATCTAAACGTAATCCTTCAATATAAGGATAAGGTAAGCCCCCACCGATAAAACGGCTTTTTTGTCCCGGCATTTGTTCAGGGGCATATTGAGTTTCAAACGCGACATATTTCGCTTTACTTGTTGGTTCAACTAGCGCTAATAATTTAGCTAAAGGAAAGCCTATCCACGGAATCGTCATTGACCACGCTTCAACACAACGCATGCGATAAATCCGCTCTTCAAGAGGAAATTTACGATTAATATCATCTAAATTAAGAGTCAATGGACGATTAACTTCACCATCGATAGTTACTTTCCATTCGTCTGTAATTAGCGTATGCGCATTCTCAGCGGGATCGGCTTTACCCAATCCAAATTCATAAAAATTATTATAGCCGATCACCTTATCTTCGGGAGTTAATACCAATGATGATTGGTAGGCTTCTGGCTGGATAAATGTTAGTTGTTTTCTAGGCGTAACCGGCACAGAAGGTGACTCGTCACTGAACCAAGAAAATAAGCCAGCATGGGCTTGGGAGCTAACAGCCAGACCAACCGCGCCGGCACCGAGAGCTTTCAATAATTCCCGGCGTTTCATAAAAAAGACGGATTCAGACGTAACTTGGGATGTTGGAATTTTAGGTGGATTTTTCATTCTGCGCTCCAAAGTAAAATACGAAGACCATTGGTTATACCGTAAGCGCAATAAAAATAACTGACATTAAGATGACAAATTTGTCATCTTAATGAGAAATCGGGAACCGCAGAGTAAGTGTACTAGTACCTGCCTGATGAGCAAAACTGACTTCGCCATTATGTAATTCGACAATAGCTTTAACGATAGATAATCCTAATCCTGTGCCTTCGGTCGTACGTGCATTATCCCCTCGCCAAAAGCGAGTGAAAATTTCAGGATGATCTAACATAGGCTCTCCGTGATTGATCATTCGAATTATAACATGCTCGGACTGCGTTGTTATTTGTGTGGTTACTTGAGTTTTATCTCGAGAATATTTAATCGCATTGGATATTAAGTTAATAAAAACACGGGATAATAGTAAATAATCAGCAGAAATAATCACTGGCGATGGGGGACAATATAATGTGATGTGCTTTTCTTCTGCTGAAGTAGCGAAAAGTTCATAGACCTCGTTAATAATTTCATATACTGAGAGTTCTTCGCGATTCAGTCTAATGTTCTTATTTTCAGCTCGCGCAATAAATAGAGTACTCTGGATCATTTGCGCCAGTTTATCGAGTTCTTCAATATTACTGACAATCACCGCTTCATATTCTGCGACACTTCTTGAACGGCGTAAAATAATTTCATTTTGTACCCTAATTGCATTAATCGGTGTTCTTAGTTCGTGTGCTAAATCATCCGCTAATTGAGTTAGTTTCACAAAATCATGTTTTAATCGTTGTCGCATAATATTCATCGATTCCCCCAGCTCTTTGAGTTCTTCAGGAAGTTGCTCAATATCGATAAGAGTATTGAGAGCGTGAATATCTGTTTTCATAGTGATACGGCTTAGCGATTGAATATCAGAAAGTCCTTTTTTCAGCAGCCATAAGCTGAGTAACCCCATGAGTAATATTGAAAGTACAGAAACGATTAAACTTTGGATCAAATATAAATGAAGAACACCACTACGATCGACGGATACTTTGCCTAACACGACATATAATTGCCCGATAGGTGAATCTGTCTCAAAATAGACGGCCGCAAAAGGTATGCCTTCAGGGGTATGCCAATGGTTAATTGAGTTAATATTTAATTGCTCAAAATTGACTAATCGCAGTGGATAACTATCGAGATATTCGGTATTTGAGCCTACTAAAATATGCCCAGTTGCATCTGTTATTTGGATAATATCTTGGCGCATATCCATCATGCTTTGAAAGTAGGTCGGTAATGTTTGAATATCAATGCCACCAGCAATTAATTTTGCTAATTGATCTGCTCGATTTACCAGTAGCCGATTATCTTGAGAGACTAATTCATTTTCGAGAGAATGGTACAGCATCCATGTCACAATACCTGCATTGATAACCATCAATAGGATAAATAAGCTAATAAGCTTAAAACGTAGCGATCTTTTTTTCATTCTATTGGCTTATTCAGTCGATAGCCCATACCACGAATGGTTTCTATAAGTTTAATATCAAATCCATCGTCGATTTTTTTTCGAAGCCGACGAATAGCAACATCAATGATATTGGTATCACTATCAAAATCAATCCCCCAGACTTCACTGGCGATTAAAGTACGAGGTAATATTTCATCACAACGCAACACAAAAAACAGTAAAAGAGAATACTCTTGGCGGGTAAGAATTATTTTTTTCTCTCCGCGCTCTACATCGTGGCGAGTTAGATCAATTTTAAGATCAGCAATGGTTAATGTAGTTAAAGTAGGCTGATTGATTTTCAATTGATTTTTGACTCGTGCTAATAGCTCAGAAAAAGAAAAAGGTTTAACTAAATAATCATTGGCACCCAATTCTAGCCCTTTAATTCGATCATCAACGGCATCACGTGCAGTGAGACAGATAACCGGAATATTTTTAGAGGTCCGTAATATTTTAAGCACATCCCAGCCATTCATTCCTGGAAGCATGATATCGAGAATAACCAGTTGATAATTATGTTCTAAAGCGAAATAGAGCCCATCGCGACCATCTTCAGCAACATCAACCAGAAAACCCGCTTCCTCTAAGCCTTTTTTTACCCAATTTTGGGTTTTAATATGATCTTCAATTAATAATATTCGCATGCTAATCCGATAACGAATTGAATTTGAGTCTATTTTATTTTAATCGAGTTTTGATTGATTTGATAATTAAAAATGAACAGAGTAAATAGAGTCTATCTATAAAAAGATAATATGCCGATAGCTTAAACGTAAGTATTAACGGTTATAAGGTGGAACACCGCGGGATAAAATAAATTATCGCTCCTTTAGCATATAATAATATCTTACTATATGAGTACCTGTTGTAATAACAGATTATTACCATTTTGGTGAACAATGAGCAGGGGATATTGTTCACCACTTACCAGCGATAATGCCACGCTATGCCTAGCTATTCCTCCTTTCCCTAAAAATAAATCCACATCATAAAAATGCTCAGAAATGCGGGTTACTTTTTGTTGTGCATAACTCTCAATACATTTTCCTTTATTGTTATCACTGACTTCATTATGCCAAACGGCATTTAATTGGCTGCCGGCTAATTGAAATTCACACAGTATTTTTAATGCTTCATCGAATGACTTTATATCCGTGGAAATAGGGCGTAATAGCTCGGCTTTAGCTGGTACACGCAAATGCTCATAGAGTTCTTGTGGTGTCAGAAGTAAACACGACGCCTCTTCACTGGAACGAGTATCATCTAAGTGGCATGAAATAATCATGTAAAGTTTGGGCTCAAACGGTTCTTCATAAAGTGCGAGTAGCCATTCACTCAGTGACTCTTGTGGTAAGGGTTGAATGGATTCAATATTTAGCGATAACCGAGTTGCTTCTTCTTGGATAAGGGCTATCCAATCAGTATCTGCCTTTTGAGCTTGCCAATAAAAAGTGATTGGTTGGGTCAATGCATACTGATGATAATACTCTGCTATCGGTGTGAGTAATTCTACGATAACCTGCTCTTGTTTTTCCCACGAAGGCCGTGATTTCAACCCATCTAGTTTGAGTACATTATCTTTGTTTGTCGGCAATGATAATAACTTGAACTCATCCTTATTTTCTTCATCAATGTGAGTGAGACGTGAATGAGCCAGTAATCCGAGATGCTTACTTGCCCAATAGCGCCATTCTTGTTGTGCGTCATCTAACATATCGGTAAATGATTGATGGTGATAGGAGGTTAACAAATAGACCAGTAACCGTATTGAAAAAATAAGCAAATTAGGTACAACAATAAAAAGCAAAATAAAGCTAATATTGCCCATATTAGTAGGCAGCATATTATTTTCTGATAAATAAATACCTACCCCAAATCCGATGGTACCGATGACGGTCATTAAGAATAGCCAAAGTATCAAACGAGGAGATCTTGGTGCAGGCGGATGCTCTAAAGAGGGGATTTTCCAACTCATCATGACTGTTCACCTGACGAGGAAAGGCTCGCAATGAGGGTACAGCCACATTCGGTTTGAAAACCATTCAATGCCGCTTGGCGACCGGATATTAAAATGCGCGTTGAGCCGGGTAAAATGGTATTGACACCATGTCCTTTTTTCGGACAACTGACTTTATCTCCCACTAAAGCAATCGGTTTACCGTACATCACAGAGCCAGAAGCGGAAATCACTTCGCCGCCATGAGTAGTTTTGTCACCTAATCGAACAAGTGCGCGCATGTTAAGATCCTTTTATGGTTTAATCTATGGTTTCTTATATTCAAACGTGCCATCCCATTCAGGGAGTTCGGCGGGGGGTAGCGGTACGATTTTATCAATATCGGGGAATTTAGCTGTTTCATCAGAGGCATCCATTTCTTTGACTATTGCATAATAACGTAATGAACGTTCTTTATTAGGCTTTACATTGAGATAATAAACACGTTCTAATGCTGTCTTTGGATCAAAAGCACCAGTTAAAGTTGCTGCTGCATGTCGATACCCATTTTTCGTTGATAGTTGATAATACTTTAAAGCACTATTAAAATTTTGATCAACAACTCGTAAGTAAAAAGCAAGATTATATGCAGCTTCTCCGTTTCCTTGATTAGCCGCACATTCGAGCATTTTCTTACCAATTTCAGGGCGATAAGCCGGATTGTCTTTATCGGACAATCGCATAGATATTAGAATGTCACCAATCACACTTTGTGCCTCAGGACTGCCTAAATCCGCTGCTTGGCGAAAATAGGCTAAGGCTTTTGTGCGGTCGGCTACAACACCATAGCCTGTATCAAGATAATGTCCCATTTGGTAATAACCATAACTGATGTTTAATTTAGCCATTTTTCGGATAATATCCCAGACCTCTTGGGCAGGGCCTTTACCTTCAATCGGGGGGACTTTTCCATAACTGATTAAGTTACTGAGATTCAACATGGCCTTGGGGTGATTACGCTCCGCGGCTTTACGGTATAGAACACCAATTTGCGTATAATCTCTTTGATATTTATTGACTTTTTCAAGTTCACGAGCTTGTTTAAACCAAATATCCGCTTCCGGATCAACGGGAGGTAATGTGTCTTTTTCATACACGCAGGTGAAGGTTAAATCGGGTTCAGTTTTTTGATTCGCGAGCACTTCCTTTTTATCAGTAGGATTACAAGCACTCAATATCAATGAGCTAAAAATCAACACGCTATATTTAAAGATGTGATGAGCAACTAATTGATTATGTGATAAAAAGGAGAGATTCATTACCGTCACTGTCCCTCGGCCTGTTTTTTATACTCGAACGTACCATCCCATTCAGGGAGTTCGGCAGGGGGAAGAGGAACGATTTTATTGATATCGGGGAACTTGGCTGTTTCGTCAGAGGCGTCAATTTCTTTGACAATTGCTTCATAACGGGCTGAGCGTTCTGGGTCTGGTTTAACTGCTAGGTAATAATAGTCTTTTGGTGTTGTGCCTATTTTAAATGTATCAATGAGTATTGAAGCTGAGATTCTATGTCCATTTTCCGATGCTAATTGAAAAAACTCTAATGCTATGTCAAAGTTTTTTTCCACGCTCTTATAAAACATCGCTGCTGTAAATGCAGCTTCTTTATTACCTTGTTGAGCAGCACAAGCAAGCATTTTTTTTCCAATTTCAGGTTGATAGGCAGGATTGTCTTTATCTGATAAACGTTGAGCTAGAAAAATATCACCAATAACATATTGTCCTTCTGGGCTGCCTAAATCGGCAGCCTGCCTAAAATAAGCTAACGCTTTCGTTCTATCAGCAGCTACACCATAACCCGTGTCTAGATAATGCCCCATTTGGTAATAACCATAACTGATGTTTAATTTAGCCATTTTTTGGATAATATCCCAAACCTCTTGAGCTGAACCTTTTCCCTCAATCGGTGGCACCTTACCGTAACTGATTAAATTACTTAAATTAAGCATGGCTTTAGGGTGATTACGCTCTGCGGCTTTACGGTATAGAACACCAATTTGCGTATAATCTCTTTGATATTTATTGACTTTTTCAAGTTCACGAGCTTGTTTAAACCAAATATCCGCTTCCGGATCAACGGGAGGTAATGTGTCTTTTTCATACACGCAGGTGAAGGTTAAATCGGGTTCAGTTTTTTGAGTCACAGTGACGTCCTTTTTATCGATGGGTTTACACCCCATCAATAGCAAGCCTAATACGACAACAGCATATTGACTGGCTAGATGGTTAGAGGATAAAAAGGAAAAGGTCATGGCTACTGCCCCTCTGCCTGTTTTTTATATTCAAACGTGCCATCCCATTCCGGTAATTCAGCAGGCGGGAGCGGAACAATTTTATCGATATCGGGGAATTTGGCGTAGGGATTCTTACTCAACTCTTGCTCAATCAGCTTATAACGTCTAACTCGCTCGGAGTCGATTTTTTGACCTGTATAATCAATTTCATTATTTGGATCATTGGTACTAAAGATACTTGCTAATTTATAGGCTCCTATTTCATGGCTGTATTCAGCGGACTTTTGAAAAAAATAAAGTGCCTGTGAATAATTGCCTTTATTTTTATAGCTAACGCCTAGGGTATAAGCTGCTTTAGCATACCCCTGCTCGGCAGAGCATGCCAACATGGCTTGGCCTAAATCCAACCGATAGGATTGTGGTTTAGTGGCATCCATAAAACGTAGCCCAATCACATATTGTCCATCTGGATTACCCATCACGGCGGCTTTAAGCATATAGCGGAATGCCGCTTCGGAGTCTTGCTCGACGCCGTACCCTTGTTGCAAGTAAGTGCCCATAATGAAATAGCCAAACGGGATATCCATTTTGATTAAGCGTTCGACAAGGTCAATTACTTCCTGTTGGCGGAATTGACCTTGTGATGGTGTAACTTTACCTTGCGCCAATAAAGCCTGTAGATTACCTATGGCTTTATAGTGGTTTTTCATTGCCGCTTGGCGATACAGTGAACCGATTTTCACATAATCTTTTTTGCCTTTTTGTTTTTCTAAATTCCGCGCTTCCTTAAACCACACATCCGCTTCAGGGTCGAAAGGTGGAAAGCGGTCTTTTTCTTGCACGCAGGTAAATTGGAAGTTTTTTAACTGGTTATTTATTTTGCTATTGGCAGAGCAGCCTGATAGCCATATCGCTATCATTATTCCACTCAATGCTCGCCAATACTTCACTTTGCCTATCCCCATTATTGTGGTGCTTTCTTATATTCAAAGGTGCCATCCCATTCCGGTAATTCAGCAGGGGGGAGGGGTACGATTTTATTAATATCGGGGAATTTGGCTGTTTCGTCAGATGCGTCAATTTCTTTGACTATAGCCGCATAGCGAGCTGAGCGTTCTGGATCAGGTTTAACTGCGAGATAATAGTAATTTTGGGGTGTGGTATTAGGCTCAAATGCTTGATTAAGTTTTGAGGCAGCCCTTCGGAATCCATTTTTGATGGATCGTTGATAATTTGTTAGTGCGTCATCAAAATTTTTATCAACAGTATGTAAGTAAAAAGCTAAATTATATGCCGCTTCACCGTTGCCTTGATTTGCTGAACAGTCTAACATTTTTTTCCCAATATCAGGGCGATAAGCCGGATTGTCCTTATCTGATAAACGTTTAGAAATGAAGATATTACCAACCACATTTTGGGCTTCGGGGCTACCTAAATCTGCTGCTTGACGAAAATACGCTAAAGCTTTAGTACGATCAGCGACGACACCATAACCCGTGTCTAGATAATGCCCCATTTGGTAATAACCATAGCTGATGTTTAATTTAGCCATTTTTTGGATAATATCCCAAACCTCTTGAGCTGAACCTTTTCCCTCAATCGGTGGCACCTTACCGTAACTGATTAAATTACTTAAATTAAGCATAGCTTTAGGATGATTACGCTCTGCCGCTTTGCGGTAAAGCTCGCCAATTTTGGCATAATCACGTTGATATTTATTAATTTTCTCAAGCTCACGGGCTTGCTTAAACCAAATATCCGCTTCCGGATCAACGGGAGGTAATGTGTCTTTTTCATACACGCAGGTGAAAGTTAAATCGGGTTCTGTTTTTTGATTCGCGAGCACTTCCTTTTTATCAGTAGGATTACAAGCACTCAATATCAATGAGCTAAAAATCAACACGCTATATTTAAAGATGTGATGAGCAACTAATTGATTATGTGATAAAAAGGAGAGATTCATTACCGTCACTGTCCCTCGGCCTGTTTTTTATACTCGAACGTACCATCCCATTCAGGGAGTTCAGCTGGTGGAAGAGGAACGATTTTATCGATATCGGGGAACTTGGCTGTTTCGTCAGAGGCGTCAATTTCTTTGACTATTGATTCATAACGGGCGGAGCGATCGAGATCTGGTTTAATAGGAATATAATACATCGAGTTTTCCTTTACGTTAGGCTTAAAACCTTCAGCTAATGCCGAAGCTGATGCTCGATAACCATTTCTTACAGCTAACTGATGATATTTCATTCCATTGTCGAACTCCTTATCTACATCTAAATAGTATGTTGCTAAATAATATGCAGCCTTTCCATGTTGTTGCTGTACGGCACAATCTAGCATTTTTTTGCCAATTTCAGGGAAAAAAGCTGGATTGTCTTGCATATTGTCTAGCCTTTTTGAAAGGAAGATATCACCAATGACAAATTGAGCCTCAGGGCTACCTAAATCTGCGGCTTGACGAAAATATGCTAACGCTTTTGTACGATCAGCAGCTACGCCATAACCCGTATCGAGATAATGTCCCATTTGGTAATAACCATAACTGATGTTTAATTTAGCCATTTTTCGGATAATATCCCAGACCTCTTGTGCTGGACCTTTGCCTTCAACTGGGGGGACTTTTCCATAACTGATTAAGTTACTTAAGTTAAGCATGGCCTTGGGGTGATTTCGCTCTGCGGCTTTGCGATATAGCTCTCCAATTTGCTTATAATCCCGTTGGTATTTATTCACTTTTTCAAGTTCACGGGCTTGTTTAAACCAGATATCCGCTTCAGGATCAACGGGTGGTAGCGTGTCTTTTTCATACACACAAGTGAAGGCTAAATCGGGTTCTGTTTTTTGAGTCACAATGGTGTCCTTTTTATCAATGGGTTTACAAGCTGTCAGTAAAATCAAGCCAATTAATAATGTGACTTTTATTTCTATACTCATTAGTTAGTCCGCATTTTTTAAACTAATTGTTTTATCCTCAAAGGGAATTAAAGAGCTAACAGGCAATAATTTTCTACTTTTATTCAACTTATTTTTATCTATAATTTGAGTCCATTGTTTGAACTCAAGTGCCAAATTACTTGAAACACTCCCCGTCCTCTTATGCAATCCCCATAACTTTTCCCTTAACGGCTTCACAATTGGAAAATCATCGGTATCTTGCAATATCACGGCGATTTCACTGTCGAATGCCATGCTGCGTAAATTAATATTGGCAGAGCCTTGAATTAAAAAGGTATCATCGACTAAAGTTAATTTACTGTGTACATACACTTGCTGCCATCTATCCGAATCAGGGGAGACAAGGGTACAGATCATTGTTTCTAGCCCCTCAATTTTTTCAGGCTGGATGTCATCAGGGCTTTTGATGTTTTCATCAGGGATATAGACCCCCCAATAACCCGACTTAGGTTTGTACGATTGCTCGTAAACGTGCTCTTTCATTAAATCTCGACGACCAAGTTGTTCTAGCATCTTATAAGTTTGATAGCCGCCTACCTCATTCGAACTCCCGACAGAGGGTTTTTCCGTTGAATTAGTGACAACAAAAAGATAGAACGGAGGTGGTTTAATGCCTTGTAATTTGCTGTCAGTTTCAGCCGCTTGTAAAAAACGTCGGTTTCGTTCTTCAACCATATCCCGTAAATTGGTCGCGATAGATGACAAACGAAAATATTGGTTTTCAAAATAGATGTAGTTACGGGCATGTTTAACACCATGATCATAGGCTTTTAATATATCGTATTCATCGTGTTGTGGCTGGGTACGGCAAATTTTTCCCCCCGTAGGAACTAAAGGATTATTCGCTAAAAAGGTGTAATGGGCGTTGAGTTTTTTGATATGCTCAGGTGTCGGGATATAGTCACATCGTGAACGACTTTTTCTCTGTGCAAGTTGTTCTACATCCTCATTTTTACGGGCAAAGAATCCGTCTGTTTTTTTCCATGCTGTAACAAAGTTATCATTTAAATCATACAGTAGCTCGCCATATACACAGTTTGAAGTATCTTGCCAAGCCGTTGGGCCATCTCGACCGAGCCAAGATTGTTCCTTATAACGTTCAATTGAATGTACGTCTTGATCCCAATACTCAGAATGCATATTGTGCCCCATCACAAACCCAATCGCATTTTCAGGCTCTTCATAATCAATCAAAACTGCTTTTTGGTGGTGTGTAGAGCCTGCTGCTAACGCTGCCCAGCGAGCACTTAACTCAGTTTCTTGACTCGAAAATTGATGATTGGTTCGCGCCGTAACATCTTTTAATCGCGAATCAGGTATACTCATTGCAATATCACGAGTCCGTACTGACAAGTTTTTGACAAGGCCCATATGAACTTTACGGTTCCAAGCGATATCAAACTGATATTGTTTTTGGGTTTGATAATCGAGCTTTGCACCAAAGACAAGAAAATCATTGAGTTGGGATGGCGATATCACTTGTTTCCCCCAACCGGGAAAGCTTTTCTCAAAATGTTTTCCCACATGATCAAACCACACAAGTACACGCACTTGCACACCTTCATTGGCCTTTTGCTCTAACAACTCGCCAATCATCGGATATTGACCTTCTCGGGCATCCGAACTACGTTCAAAATACATAGAGGGTTGAAAGCCCCATGTAATAATATCAATACTTTTTTTCGATTTTCGAATGGCTTCCGCAACTGCGGCAAAGGTTTGTTGTCCATTAATTAATGGTGCATAGGTAAATAAACTCATGGGGTATTTCGTGCGTTCAGGTATCCAGCTTGGCGTCATATGTGCCACCATGCAACTTGATACTGGTATATCAATCGTCGGTGGCGTTGCTGATGTTGGGAGTTGAACTCCTAGCGGGAATTGACTCCAATTACCTCCAGACATATTACTTATCCTTTTTGAATGCGGTTAAAAACTCTGAAAGGTTTTGACCCCATGCATCGCCAATACGTGCATTTTCACGCTCTTGGCTAGGTGCGCTTGGTCTAAATCCAATATTGACTGTAGGCTTGTTACTGTCATCATCTTCAGCAGGTGGTGGCACTGTAATGTCATAACGATCGCCACTGAGTAGGTATAGTTGATAGCTATCTGTGGGAATATCATGGTCAATTTGGACATTACCTTGCGCATCACTCATACCTTTTAAAATCAGTGCTCCATTGGCATACAGCTCATACGGCTCAAATGCACGCGCCTTCATCGGGCTTTGCGGAGAGGAGCTCAGTTGAAAGCGCAAGGTTTGTTTTGGTATCGATTGCGGAAATTGCGGATGGGTGACATCCATCGACGCGCCTCCCTCAACCACCCAGTTAGAGGCTTTGACGGTTTGATTATTGGGGCTGCCGTACTCTATCTGCCCGCCTTTTAAACGAATATAAGCCCCCCCACATGTTAGCAATAATTCATCTTTAGCGGCGACAACGGTTTTCCCGCCGGTACTGGTGACGGTCATATCCTTGAGTGAGGTGAGGTGCATTTCATCGCTTTGTGCTTGGATTTCCACCTTGCCTTTCGCGGCAAAGGCTTTGATACCCAAACTCTGAGCAAACAAGCTGATGGCTTTGCCCGCCGCCAAGGTGATTTTTTTACCCACCGAGATATCCGCCTGTTTATTGGCAGTCAGGGTGATGTTTTCGCCGCTGTTAGCCTGTACGGTTTTTGGCGATGTCAGTGCTATCCCTGCGGGAGCGCTGAGTAACATTGCGGCTTGTTGTAGCTCGTGAATCGATTGGGTCAATAGTGTTTGTTGGGCATTTAAATCGGCAAGCTCCGCTTTTGCCACCTCCGCCGTTTCGCGTAGCGAACTGACTAAATTCAGCGCATCATCAAGCTGTTGTTTGGCTTCGCGCATATCCAATTGTTCAGAAGCGGCTTGTGTAC
Source organism: Moellerella wisconsensis ATCC 35017 (assembly GCF_001294465.1). Classification (GTDB taxonomy): domain Bacteria; phylum Pseudomonadota; class Gammaproteobacteria; order Enterobacterales; family Enterobacteriaceae; genus Moellerella; species Moellerella wisconsensis. Next base: position 518,043 of record NZ_LGAA01000018.1, on the reverse strand, counting down.
GTAAATCGGTACTGATAAACAGCCCTTTACCCGCACGGATGGCGCCCCAACTGTCTGTACGGAGTTCAAAGCCGTCACCGCGTTTTTCACGCCCTTGATTAACTAAATGCCCTAAATTGAGTTGGGATTTTCCCCCGTATTCGGTACTGAGCTTGATGTGTTCTTCGCCGCGTTTATCTTCCATACGCAGCTTATTATTGGTTGGGGTACGAATGACATTACGGGTATTATTTTTGTCAGTGATGTGATCAGGTCGGTAGGAGTCATGTAACGCATGGGCAATGTATGGCCTATCTGGATCGCCTTCATGGAAGGCAATCGCTACTTCCGCGCCTTGGATTAACGGAAAGTGGATGCCGTAGGTATCACCCGCATACGGTTTAGCCAGCCGTACCGGCATACTTTCATAACCTGTCGGCTTCTCATCTCGGTCTGAGTCAAATTTGACCCAATAAAACCCATGTTCATTTTGATGAGCGTAGATATCGTTGGTTTTGACACTGGTAATACGCGCCATCAACGTCCCTGCAATTACTGGGCGAGGCTTTAACGTGGGTCGCCAACACAACACTTCCGTATATGGCGCAGCATCAAATTGAATCACTAATGCATTGCTGCGACTGCCTGAAAAACGCAAACGTGTGATCAATATTTCGGATTGAAAATCGGTAGGTAACGTTGACGGTAATTGGCTATCAGTAATTTTGAGGATCATTAACGGCGTCAGGGCAGGTGAATTACTTTTGCCTCGTAGCATTGTTTGACTTGCCAGAAAACGCTCATGATCTAAGCGTGCCCAAAAGTGCGCAGACTCCACTTCGGGTTGGTATTTATCGCCGCGTTCAAGGTGGCGGGCCTGATAATGGTACACATCCCCGTAGTTAATATCATCGCTATCGCCTCGGGTCATATCTGTTTCAATAGACTGTAAAATTTGCATGGCTTGGCGATGGTTATAATCTTTGGTGGTGACACTTCGCTCAACCACTTGGTGACGTAATGACAGCCCCCAGACACTCTCTACGCCATTGTCATTCATGCCGGAGGGGCTATTTAGTGGTAATTGCAGGTCATACACATAGGCACGTTGGCTATCCCCAAAATGAATAATCTCGGTCTTTGTGTCAGCTTGAAGACTAAAGGAATAGAAAATCCCCATTTCACTCAATAAGCGCTCAATAAATTGCCAATCACTTTCATTAATTTGGTTAATTTGCTCCCGCTTGGGATATTTGTGCTGTAAATGAAACTCAAATTCCCAGCCCTGAATTTGGTGTTCACGTAAGATAAGCTCAATCACTTCGGGTACGGATTGATTGAGGAAAAATCGATGTGAGCGCATTTGATGGCGTAATAGCGAAACAAACGGTTCGATGACAATTTGGTACTGGGCTTCATCGGCAGAGCCTGATCGCCGTTTAAAGTGAGTTATTACGCCATGAATACGTTTTTGAGGCTCATTTAATGTACTTAAGGCGGCTAATGGGGTGGTCGGTGATGAAAAGGTAAAATGGGCGGTGCGGCGAAGAAAGTGTTGCGCTTGCAGGTTTTTGTCTGGGGACGTAAAGGTAATTTGATAACGATAGGTTTCACTAATCGCTTCTCGCCCGATGAAAGACTCAACATCTAATCGCGTATGGCAGTCTTGAATAGCCAGTTGATAACGGTTATGGGATTGAAGCGGTTTGGTGACAGTTTCGAATAAGCTCATGTCGTTTTCCTTTCAGGTAATTCGTGGCAACCGGAAATAAAACGCATGTGCTATGTGTCAGATTACCCACGTCAATATTAAACTATTTGCCTTAAGTTAACAGATTATGGCTAATAAAAACAAATTTATCGTTATATTGATTTTGTGAACAGGATATAAAAGATATTTATCTGGACGAGGTGATGTGCTTATGATGTTTTATAAACTGTTATATTTTAATAAAATGAGAGGGTAGTAATTGGTTTATTGACCGCTCAGCGACATCAGCGACATCAGCGATAGTGAAATAGTGAAATAGTGAAATAGTGAAATAGTGAAATAGTGAAATTTTATGATACCCAGTGAGACAAAAAACAGCATGAAAATAGGCCAATCTCATGCTGTTTTTTGGGTATGATATTTGCTGAGGTAACGCGAAACTAAACGATAGGCTACACGTTAAATAAAAAGTTCAGAACGTCGCCGTCTTGGACAATATATTCTTTACCTTCGGCACGCATTCTGCCGGCTTCTTTTGCACCTTGTTCACCGCGGTATTTGATAAAATCATCAAATGCGATAGTTTGAGCGCGGATAAAGCCTTTCTCGAAATCGGTGTGGATTTTTCCTGCTGCTTGTGGGGCTGTTGCACCGACAGGAATGGTCCACGCACGCACTTCTTTAACACCCGCGGTAAAGTAGGTTTGTAAGTTTAACAGCTCATAACCGGCACGGATAACACGGTTTAATCCCGGTTCTTCAATACCTAACTCAGCCATGAATTCATCGCGGTCGGCATCGTCTAACTCGGCAATATCCGATTCAACCGCAGCACAGACGGGAACTACAACTGAGCCTTCAGAAGCGGCAATAGCGCGCACGGTATCAAGATAAGGGTTATTTTCAAAACCATCTTCATTGACGTTAGCGATGTACATGGTTGGTTTTAAGGTTAAGAAACTCAGATAGCGGATAGCCGCTTTATCTTCATCGCTTAAACCTAATGTACGTAACATGCCGGCATTTTCTAAATGTGGTAAACATTTTTCTAATGCTTCTAATTCGGCTTTGGCGTCTTTATCGCCGCCTTTAGCTCGTTTTTGTACGCGGTGAATTGCGCGTTCACAAGTATCTAAATCGGCTAATGCCAGTTCAGTATTGATAACTTCAATATCATCAGCGGGATCAACATGGCCAGCAACGTGAATGATATTGTCATTTTCAAAACAACGCACAACGTGGCCGATAGCTTCGGTTTCACGGATGTTGGTCAGGAACTGGTTACCTAAACCTTCACCTTTAGAGGCGCCTTTAACTAAACCTGCAATATCGACAAACTCCATCGTCGTCGGTAATACACGCTGTGGATTAACAATTTCAGCTAACTGATCAAGACGAGGATCAGGCATTGGCACCACGCCTGTATTCGGTTCGATAGTACAGAAAGGGAAGTTGGCTGCTTCGATGCCGGCTTTGGTCAACGCATTAAACAGCGTGGATTTACCCACATTAGGCAGACCAACGATACCGCATTTAAATCCCATAAGTTTGTCACCTTAGAAAAATAGAGAGGGCAGAGTTTTCTGCCCGTGGTTATGTTTAAACTCTTCGTACTGCAAATTGGGGCTGATTATACACAAAAATTCGCTATTCTCGAATACCGATCTTTTTGAGCCGCTAGATGTAGAATATTCAGTCGGTTAACGGATTGTACTCATGTTCAGGGCGTTTTATACGCGGGTTTACTATGCACCTGCTTTAAAGCTATGTAAGCGATTAATGGCTTTATCTATTCCATCCTGTAATAGAATGTCGGTACAACGTATAGCCTCATCAATCGCATCGTCAATTAATGTTTGCTCGGAGGCAGGGGGCTTGCCTAATACAAAACCAACCACTTTGTTTTTATCCCCAGGATGGCCAATACCAATGCGTAAGCGATAAAAGTTAGGATTGTTGCCAAATTTATTCTGAATATCTTTTAAGCCGTTATGGCCACCATTACTGCCCGCCAATTTCATTTTGGCCACTCCCGGCGGTAAATCGAGTTCGTCATGGGCAACTAAAATTTCATCGGGATTAACGCGATAAAAATTGGCCATCGCTAATACTGATTTGCCGCTTAAGTTCATAAAAGTGGTGGGAACCAGTAAACGCACATCTTGGCCGCACAGGTTGATACGTGCAGTATAGCCAAAAAATTTACTCTCTTCTTTTAAGCGCTGATTATGGCGTGCAGCCAGTTGATCTACATACCATGCGCCAGCATTGTGGCGAGTTTGCGCATATTCTGCACCGGGGTTAGCTAACCCGACAATTAGTTTTATGTTACTCACTGTAATTAAATCACTATTTTGCAGTTGTGGGCGTTAACTCTAGTTTACCTCGCATTAGAGCGAAGTTCAAAATAGCTGTCATCTAGTGGCGGAATATTGGGAGGAAGATAGTTACTGGGAAAATCATTTTTGGCTGAATAGTTTGATAATAATGATGCTTTAGTATCACAAATAGACCAAATATAGCATTGAAAATTTATTGCTTGTGAGCACCATCGCAAACCTTATTTATTTTGTGGTTATAATGTAATCAGATAAAAGATTATTTTTAACTATTACGTTAAACATGGCATTAAATATGGCGTTAAATTTTCCTTTAGGCTGATGGGCAAGAGGTGAAGTATGAAACGTAAAACAGCATCTATATTAGGTAATTTACTTATGGGCTGTGGTTTAGTGGCGATGATAGGCAGTATCGCCGTAAATTTAGCCTCACATGTATTTGATATGGGTTGGTCTGAATTAATTACTAACGGCTCATTATTTGGTTTATTTATTGGCGCGATGGTGTGGTTACTTGGCGCTAAAATCGGTGGGCGAGAAACAGTAAGTGATCGTTATTGGTGGTTAAAAAATCATGATGATAAGTATCGCCGCGATAAACATCGCTATTTATAAATATAATTTATGTTATACGTTTTAGACAATTATGTCCATTGAACGCGCTTTAGTGAGCCGATGTATGCGTTGAGAGGTAGACAATAAAAAACCGCTAAGTCATGACTTAGCGGTTTTTTATTGGGCATTCTCACGCAATTAACACTCTGCCCATAATTTACGATAAAAACCTCGTATTAGACAGCTGAACTTAGCGACACTTGCGCGAGATGACCTGCGCTAGAGTGTCAGTTCTTAGTGCTCAAACATCGCTGAGATTGACTCTTCATTGCTGATGCGGCGAATGGCCTCAGCTAACATACCCGAAAGAGTCAATGTACGAACTTTGTTTAGTGCTTTTATTTCAGGAGAAAGAGGAATGGTGTCACAGACAATCACTTCATCGATCACTGAGTTTTTAATGTTCTCAACAGCATTACCAGAGAAAATAGGGTGAGTTGCGTAAGCAAATACACGTTTAGCACCACGTTCTTTCAATGCTTCAGCTGCTTTACACAGCGTGCCACCGGTGTCTATCATGTCATCTACTAAAATGCAGTCACGGCCTGAAACGTCACCGATAATATGCATAACTTGAGAAACGTTTGCGCGAGGGCGGCGTTTATCAATGATAGCCATATCAGTATCGTTTAGCAGTTTAGCGATTGCACGAGCGCGAACAACACCACCAATATCAGGGGAAACAACGATAGGGTTTTCCAGATTTTTCTGGAGCATATCTTCCAGCAAGATTGGGCTACCGAATACGTTATCTACAGGTACATCAAAGAATCCCTGAATTTGTTCAGCATGTAGGTCAACGGTTAAAACACGGTCAACACCAACGCTGGATAAGAAATCGGCAACAACTTTAGCGGTGATTGGTACACGGGCAGAACGTACGCGACGATCCTGTCTTGCATAACCGAAGTAAGGGATAACAGCGGTAATACGACCAGCAGATGCACGGCGCAATGCATCAACCATAACAACAAGTTCCATCAAATTGTCGTTAGTTGGTGCACAGGTTGACTGAATGATAAAAATATCACCACCGCGAACATTTTCATTAATTTGAACACTGACTTCACCGTCGCTAAAACGACCGACAGCCGCGTCTCCAAGATTAGTATAAAGGCGGTTTGCAACACGTTGTGCTAGTTCCGGTGTAGCGTTACCAGCAAAAAGCTTCATATCGGGCACGAGAAAAACCTCAGGCTTGCGTCCAGAGAGATATTGTTGACCAACTTAGCCAAGGCTTATTGGTTCAATACACGGGTTATCCCAGCGCGGAATCTGTGCAATGGTGATTCATTAACCCCTCGGGCAATAAACCCCTGCACCCACGATGGGGCTTCATTATACACCTTAATGGCTTCAGCTTGTGTTTTAAACTCAGAAAAAACACAAGCGCCAGTTCCAGTCAGGCGAGACGGAGCATATTCTAACAGCCATGAAACGAGCTGTTCAACCTCACGAAAACGTTTTCTTGCGATCGGTTCGCAATCATTTGCGTACGGAGCCAGTAATAATGCGGCTAAACAGCGTTTTGGAGAATTTCGATTTAATTTTGGATCTGTGAAGATTGTCGGGGTTGGGATCTCAATTCCGGGATGTGCGACCAAATACCATTTCTCTTCGGGATCAGCAGGGGTTAATATTTCACCAATTCCTTCGGCGAACGCTGCATGGCCTTTAACAAATACCGGGACATCTGCCCCTAATGCTGCACCGAGCTCCGCCAGTGTCTCATCTGAGATCCCCGTTTGCCAGTGATAATTAAGCGCAATTAATATTGTTGCGGCATTTGATGAGCCGCCACCAATACCCCCGCCCATTGGCAGAATTTTCTTTATCGCGATATCTGCGCCAAAAGGCGCCTGTTGTGAGCAATGCTGTTGGCAATAATTTTGTAATGCATAGGCCGCTTTCAAAATCAAGTTATTGCGCGGCTCGACGCCAGGCATATCGGTTAATAACCGCAATTGATTATCTTGACGTGGGGTTACGGTAATCTCATCACCGTAATCAAGAAACTGAAATAGCGTTTGTAATTCATGATAGCCGTCTGCACGGCGGCCCGTGATATACAAAAATAAATTAAGTTTTGCCGGGGAAGGCCAAGTTAACGTCATTTGTTTAGTGTCCAACTATCCATTTTCAATTTAATACGCTGTTCGCCTTGGCTTAGCTCTAGTCGGCTCGGCAAACTTGGCTGAGTTTGGGTATCATACGCTAAATAATCTAACTGCCAAGTGACCCCATTTTGGGTAAAAGTGATTGATTTGAGCAGGTGATTTTCATCTAACGTATAGTGGGTTGCACGGCCAGGTAAACCAATCAGCCAAGGCGTGAGGTCATTAATCGGAATTTCCATACCGGTTAGCTGATAAATTAATTCTGACGGTACATCGCTCAAATGTGTTTTACCGTCTTTGGTGGTCAATGTGGCTAAATCAGGCTCAACTGCCAATTCTAATTCTCGAGTACCAATTGGATTGGTGAGCATTAAACGATAATTTTGTGGGGTATATTGCTGCCAGAAAAACTTGGCGTAGGTTTTATTCTCTGGGCTAATATACGCAAAAGAGCCGCGCGTTTGATATTGCGATAAGTGGCTCAATTGTTGCTGATGTGTTTGCCATTGGGGATCGTTCACCGAACCAGTTCCTGGGGTGGTAGCTTGTTCGGTGAGGGTACATGCCGTTAATAGTACACTGGCAAGTGGCAGTAAACGCCAAAAGCGAGAAAAATGACGCATTTTGGTCATTGTCGATGATATGACTAGGGAAGTTGCGGTCTGAGCAGAATGAGATGACATTAATTATCCTATATTCTCTATAGACTGATATTGGCGATATACCGAAGATTATATATCAAGTTACAGATACTTGGCTGTATTGGCTAGCTAATATGCCTGGTTTTAGGTTCATTATTTTATCGGCATGTTACTGTCGATAGTGGTTGTGAGAAATAGTTTTTTAACGAAATAGTTCTTGAGTAAATATGATTAAATTCACGTAGATTTACGTGATCAAACTCGTGAGTTCTAGGTTGCTGCTGTTACAGTCCTTTAATTGCAAGGCGGCATCAAGTAGAATAATGCCAGTTAGAATGATAAGGTTACCAGTCTATTTTTAGCAAAAATAATTTGGCGTGCGCGATAAAAAAACATTTTAGGCAAAAGAATAGATGAAAAATAGCGGATAAAATTAGCTTCATACGAGCTTGTCATCTGATATGTCTGACAAAAAATTGTGTAATAGGCTATAAAGATGTGTAAAATATTCGGCTGTTGTTAGTGTTGAAGTTCTGATGCTATCTCGAAGTTCTGATGCTGTATAATAGTGGCGGTACGCGAAGTATCTCTACTGTGTTGTTATTGTAGAAAAGCCAGATCATAGACAAGATGTTAAGCTCAAGTCTTAAACTAAGATTTGAGCGGATAATTTAATTAATAAGATAAAAGCTCAATTTGATCTTTTAAATCAGTTATTAAAAATAGAAAATTAATAAATATGCGAAAAAAGCATCATTAATTGCCAGTAATACCAGTAATAAAGTAACAGGCTGTAGCTATTATACTTACTGACTATTTTGACTATTAATGTGGCTTTATCCGTTAATATAACAATTAGCTACGGAAATAAGAGAGGTTACAGCCAATTGTCTCCGTTGCCAGCAATCAAAATTATGTCGTTGAAGCCAGTGATCCTATGACTCTGTTAGCCTTTGGTATTAACCACAAAACAGCGCCTGTATCGTTGCGTGAGAAAGTCACCTTCGGTCCAGATAAAATTGATCATGCGCTTGATGATCTGCTCCAGCAACCTGAGGTTAGCGGGGGCGTTGTGCTGTCTACGTGTAATAGAACTGAGCTGTATTTGAGTGTTGCAGCTCAAGATAAAGCCCATGAACAACTGATTAGCTGGTTGTGTCGCTATCACAATATTCAGCCCAACGATCTAAAGTCTAGTATCTACTGGCATCAGGGTAATGACGCGGTCAGTCATTTGATGCGAGTCGCTAGTGGACTTGACTCATTAGTGCTCGGCGAGCCACAGATTTTAGGGCAAGTTAAAAAAGCTTTTGCGCTTTCACAGCATAACCATGCGCTATCTAGTGATTTAGAGCGTTTATTTCAAAAATCTTTCTCGGTGGCTAAACGTGTACGTACCGAAACTAAAATTGGCGCCAATGCAGTCTCGGTAGCATTTGCTGCTTGTACGTTAGCACGCCAGATTTTTGAATCGCTTAATCACTTAAATATTTTGCTGGTGGGAGCCGGTGAAACTATAGAGTTAGTTGCTCGTCATCTGCGTGAGCATGGAGTAAAACGGATGATGATCGCTAACCGTACTCGTGAACGTGCTCAAGCTCTAGCCGATGAAGTTAACGCCGATGTTATCTCGCTTGCTGATATTGATACTCGTCTATCAGAAGCAGATATTGTGATTAGTTCGACCGCCAGTCCGTTACCGATTATGGGTAAGGGCATGGTTGAGCGCGCAATGAAAGCTCGACGTAATAAGCCTATGTTATTGATTGATATCGCTGTTCCTCGAGATATTGAACAAGATGTCAATAAGCTTCGCGATGTGTACCTGTATACTGTTGATGATTTAGAAACAATTATTCAGCAGAATTTAGAGCACCGTAAAGCCGCGGCGATTGAGGCCGAATATATTGTGGCTCAAGAAAGCCGTCATTTTATGGATTGGTTGCGCTCGCAAGCCGCGGTATCGACAATCCGCGATTATCGTGCTCAAGCTGAGCAGGTTCGTGCACAGATGACAGAAAAAGCGTTAGCCGCTATCCACCAAGGTGCTGATGTTGAACAGACTATCAAGCAGTTAACTCAACAGTTAACCAATCGTCTGATCCACGCACCGACAAAATCACTTCAGCAGGCCGCCGGAGAAGGAGATCTGGAGCGTCTTAACCTACTCAAGGGCAGCCTAGGGCTGGATCATCAATAATCACTTTTTAATCATAGGTCTAATATAACCAATGAAGCCCTCTATTGTCGCGAAACTGGAAGCATTACAGGAACGCTATGAAGAAATTCAAGCGCACTTGTCTGATGCTGGTGTTATTTCTGATCAAGATCGTTTCCGTGCCTTATCCAAAGAGTACGCCCAACTTGGCGATGTCGCCAAATGTTTCCAAGCGTGGACTGGCGTACAGGAAGATATCGAAACAGCAGAAATGCTGCTCGATGATCCTGAAATGAAAGAGATGGCTCAAGAAGAATTAAAAGATGCCAAAGCACGTAATGAAGAATTAGAACAACAGCTGCAATTATTGCTGCTGCCTAAAGATCCCGACGATGAACGCAATTGCTTTATTGAAATTAGAGCCGGCGCAGGTGGGGATGAAGCCGCTATTTTTGCCGGTGATTTATTCCGTATGTACAGCCGTTATGCCGAATCTAAACGCTGGCGTATTGAGCTAATGAATGCTAACGACGGTGAACACGGTGGATTTAAAGAAGTGGTGGCCAAAATATCTGGCGATCATGTTTACGGTCGGTTGAAATTTGAGTCTGGCGGACATCGTGTTCAACGGGTACCAGAAACGGAATCACAAGGGCGCATTCATACTTCAGCGTGTACTGTGGCTGTATTGCCAGAATTACCAGATGCTGAATTACCTGAAATTAGCCCAGCAGATTTGCGTATCGATACTTTCCGTTCATCAGGCGCCGGCGGTCAGCACGTTAATACTACCGATTCAGCGATTCGTATTACCCATTTACCGACCGGTATTGTGGTGGAATGTCAGGATGAGCGTTCACAGCATAAAAATAAAGCCAAAGCGATGTCTGTGCTGGGGGCGCGTATTCGCCAAGCAGAATTACAAAAACGCCAAGAAGCCGAAGCCTCAGAACGCCGTAATTTATTGGGTTCAGGCGACCGTTCAGACCGTATTCGAACCTATAACTTCCCACAGGGACGAGTCACTGATCACCGGATTAATCTGACTATCTATCGCTTAGATGATGTGATGGAAGGTAAAATTGATGAGTTAATTCAGCCGATTATCAACGAATACCAAGCTGATCAGCTGTCTGCATTATCAGAGCAAGATTAATGGATTTTCGCCAGTGGTTACAGCAGGCGACCGCGCGTTTGGTCGCCAGTGACAGCCCAAAACGGGATGCTGAAATTTTGTTAGGCTATGCCACGGGGCGTAGCCGAACCTTTATTGTCGCGTTTGATGAAACTCAGCTATCGACGGATGAACGGGCTAAACTTGAGATATTATTGACGCGTCGACAGCAGGGCGAGCCGATAGCCTATATTGTGGGTCAACGCGAGTTTTGGTCATTACCTTTGCAAGTTTCACCGGCGACATTAATCCCTCGTCCGGACACTGAATGCTTAGTTGAACAGGCATTGATGCGCTTGCCTGCCGAGGGTACCGGCAATATTCTAGATTTAGGGACAGGAACTGGAGCAATTGCATTGGCGATTGCATCGGAACGCCCAGGTTATCAAGTGGTTGGTGTAGATATTAATCCTGATGCTGTTGAACTGGCATTATTAAATCAACATCAATTGCAGATTAAGAACACGAAATTTATTCAGAGTCATTGGTTTTCTTCACTTTCTTCCACTCAATTTGATATGATTGTTAGTAATCCTCCGTATATCGATAAAGAAGACGAGCATCTGCAGCAAGGGGATGTTCGATTTGAACCGTTAACTGCCTTAGTGGCCGATTTACAGGGATTATCTGATTTAGCGTGGATTATCGACCATGCGAGTGATTATTTGGTGAATAAAGGTTGGTTACTGCTGGAACATGGCTGGCAACAGGGCGAACAAGTAAGACAGCTTTTTAGCCAGCATGGTTATCACCGTATCGCCACCTGTCAGGATTATGGTCTCCGCGATAGAGTATCTGTAGGTCAATGGAAGAGTGATGAAAAGCATAGCTGATTTAGAATTTAGTACAGTATCTTTATGTGAAGGTATTATTTGGGTATCACAGATGATCCGCGCTGATTTTCCTGTCGCTCGGGTACAAACTCAACTTGATGAACTGGTTGAGCTAGCTAAAGCATCCTTATCACCAACTGCCGATTATGAGCAGAAAATCCAGCAGCTGATCGATCTATTTTATCACGATGGGCTATTTGGCAGTGTCTCAGGAATTTATACGTTGTCTGACGTATTGTGGTTAGACAACGTATTAAATTCGAAACAGGGCATGCCTGCGTCATTAGGCGTGATTTTCTTGTATATTGCTCAACAGCTCAATTTACCCATTAAGCCAGTTATTTTCCCGACTCAACTTATTTTGTTGGTGGTGCGTAAAGATAATAGCGATTGGTATATTAACCCACAAAATGGTGAAACTTTAACCCGGTCATTATTAAATAATTGGTTAAAAGGCAGTATGGGACCGTTGGTTCAAGTGGCTGATTATCCGCTAGAACAGGCTGAGCATCGATTAATTATTCGTCAATTGTTCGACACCATGAAAGCGGCGCTGATGGAAGAGAAAAAAATGGAAATGGCGCTGAAGGTATGTGAAACATTACTTCTTTTGGAGCCGGAAGAACCGTATGAAATTAGAGATCGCGGCTTAATTCTGGCTCATCTCGATTGTGATCATGCGGCATTGCCCGATTTAACTTATTTTGTAGAACACTGCCCAGAAGATCCGATTGCTGAAATGATTAAAATTCAGATTTATTCGTTAAACGATCAACCCGTAGTACTGCACTGATCGAATTTTATTACGCAATTCTTATAAGACAATCCTTGTCCTGACATAAAGGTAAAAATATGCAACAGAAAGTGGTTAGTATTGGTGATATTAACGTCGCAAACAATTTGCCGTTTGTTCTGTTTGGCGGAATGAATGTTCTCGAATCCCGTGATATGGCAATGCAAGTCTGTGAACATTATGTCACTATTACTGAGAAACTAGGCATTCCTTATGTGTTTAAGGCGTCATTTGATAAAGCTAACCGTTCATCAATTCACTCTTATCGTGGTCCAGGTTTAGAAGAAGGCCTTAAAATCTTCCAAGAATTAAAACAGACATTTGGGGTGAAAATCATTACCGACGTACACGAGGCTTATCAGGCACAGCCTGTGGCTGAAGTGGTGGATGTGATTCAATTACCTGCATTTTTAGCGCGCCAAACTGATTTAGTTGAGGCTATGGCAAAAACAGATGCGGTAATTAATATTAAAAAGCCTCAATTTATCAGCCCAGGACAAGTCGGTAATATTGTTGATAAATTCAAAGAGGGCGGTAATGAAAAGGTCATTCTGTGCGATCGTGGAGCAAATTTTGGCTACGATAATTTAGTGGTCGATATGTTAGGTTTTCACGTTATGATGCAATCATCCGGCGGTTGCCCGGTTATTTTTGACGTCACCCACTCTTTGCAATGTCGCGATCCATTTGGGGCAGCATCAGGCGGTCGTCGTGGACAAGTTGCTGAGTTGGCACGTGCCGGTATGGCGGTCGGTTTAGCGGGTTTATTCCTTGAAGCACATCCAGACCCAGATAATGCACGTTGCGACGGACCTTCTGCTTTACCATTAGCTAAACTTGAGCCTTTCTTGGCACAAATTAAAGCTATCGACGATTTAGTCAAAAATTTCCCAGAACTGGATACCGAACATTAATTTAGCCCATGCAGCTTAATCAAGTTGTAACCATGTTCGGCGCTGATCTCCAGCGCCGATATGGTGAAAAAATCTATAAAATCAATATCCACGCTGGCTTTAGTTGCCCAAATCGTGACGGCACTCTCGGGCGAGGAGGTTGTACATTTTGTAATGTTGCTTCTTTTTCCGATGAGAAGGCATCGTCTCGTACCATCAGTGAACAAATTGCCGGCCAGATAACTCGAATTGACCGTGCTCGGCGTTATTTAGCTTATTTTCAAGCTTATACCAATACCTACGCCGAAGTTTGCAGCTTAAAAACCCTGTATGAAGAAGCCTTACAGCATGCGGATATTGTAGGCTTGAGCGTAGGCACACGTCCCGATTGTGTACCGCCAGCGGTGATTGATCTGCTGTGTAATTATCGCGATCAGGGCTATGAAATTTGGTTAGAATTGGGATTACAAACTGCGAATGATAAGACCTTGCATCGAATTAATCGCGGCCATGATTTTGCCGCGTATCAGCAAACAACACGGTTAGCCCGTCAATTAGGTTTAAAAGTATGTACCCACTTAATCGCCGGTTTACCGGGCGAAAGTGCATCAGATAATCTACAAACTCTAGAGCGGGTACTTGAATGTGGCACCGATGGCATAAAACTGCATCCTTTGCATATTGTCGAGGGCAGCATTATGGCGAAAAGCTGGCGCAATGGACGTTTAGCCCCCTTGAGCCTTGAAGACTACACTGCAATAGCCGGCGAGATTATCCGTCATACCCCAACAGAAATTATCTATCATCGTATCTCCGCCAGTGCTAAACCGCCGACCTTATTAGCCCCACAATGGTGTGAAAACCATTGGTTAGGAATGAATGCGATTTATCAATATTTATTACAATACGGTGCTCAAGGTTCCGCGTTATAATATTTGATAGGCAATTTTTTTCTTACCTTTCATTTTTCTTAGCATAAAATCAATAAGATAGGCGATATTGAATTATTGGCAGAGTGCGATACTCTCAGTGAAATCGCGCAGCGTGGCGAGGGATAATTTGTTTGGCTTGATGATCCTGCCAATATTTATATTACCGGTAATAATGGTCAATTAAGCTTAAAAACGGGGCAGAATATCAACCTGATCGCTACAGATGTCGCTAATTTAGCTTTCGATAGCAGCCTCAGTGCTGGCGATAATATTAATCTTAATACTACACAGATAAAATGATCGTGGCTGAGACAATCTTACGGTTCAGGGACGCCAATTGAAGCTATCATATTAGAGACTAAGAATGATATCGAAGGAACCGTACGAGGTTGACCTTACCGGGCAGTATGGCGCATAAAGCGGCAGACCTTGTGATACCTTCGCACAGTCCATCATTGAAGATAAGTGGCTGATTCAAAATTTAAATTATTTTTTATAGCGACTATCTTTATTGTTAAATGTTTCAAAATTAAATCGGCAGAGAGTCGCGTAAATATTTTGAAGCGGGCTGATTTATCCTGCATTTAATAGCCTGCTATATAGTTCTAAGTACATTTCAATGGATTGATACCAGCCAATATTCTTTGCCATTGCATTTTTTTGTACTTGCTGCCATTGAGCCGGAGAGTCCCATAATATCAAGGCTCTATCAATAGCGGCTTTTAAATCTGTCGGGTCACTTTCGTAAAACACAAAACCGGTAGATGTTCCTTGTTTAATCGCTTCTAATGAGCAATCTTTAACTGTATCGGCGAGTCCGCCAGTGTGGCGTACGAGGGGCAAAGTACCATAGCGTAATGCATAAAGTTGAGTTAATCCGCAGGGTTCAAAGCGGCTTGGAACCATTAACACATCGGCACCAGCAATAATTTGATGGGATAATGGCTCATCAAAACCGATAAGTGCACGGATTTGATCGGGATATTGTGATTGAGCATGGCGACAAGCATTCTCAATATCTTTATCTCCATGACCCAGAAGAATAAATTGACTGCCAGAATCAAGTAAGTTGGGTAAAACATCAAAAATTAAATCTAAGCCTTTTTGGTGGGTCATACGGCTTACCACAGCGAATAATGGGCGCTCAGTTTGTTGATGTAAATTGAATGATTTTTGTAATGCGAGTTTATTTTTAACTTTCTTTTTTAAACTGCATTGATTGTATTTTTGGACAATTAATTCATCGCTATCTGGTGCCCATACCTCGGTATCTATCCCATTTAAAATACCACTAAGGCGTTGTTCTTTATTCAGTTGATTTAATAACCCCTCTAAACCATAAGCATATTCAGGATGTAAAATTTCTTTGGCGTAGGTCGGGCTTACGGCATTAGTATGATTAGCATAAAATAAACCGGCTTTCATAAAGGAGAGCTGGCCATAAAACTCCATTCCCTCAACATTATAAAATTCAGGCGGTAACCACAGTTCATCCATATGATGAGGTGCAAATAGTCCTTGATAAGCGATGTTGTGTATGGTGAATATACAGCGAGCCGGATAATTATAAGCGGCTAAATAAGCACAAGTTAAAGCTGCGTGCCAATCGTGAGCGTGAATAACCTCGGCTTTCCAGAGTGAGTCACCGCCTCTGGCAAGCTCTGCGGCCACAAAACCCAACAAGCCAAAGCGCAGATAGTTGTCTTGATAGGCATTATGATGCTCATCATGATATGGGCTGCCTTCGCGTTGATAAAGATGTGGGGCATCAATGATATACAGCGGGGAATTTTGGTATTGGTCATAATAGAGTGTAATTTTACCGGCGAAAGTATTTAGTGTAGTGACTTTTTGTTTATCAGTAACCTGATTCATTACCGCAGGATATCCGGGCAACAAAGCCCGCGCATCAACACCATGCTGCCTCTGTGCTGGGAGCAATGCGGCGACAACGTCTGCTAACCCCCCGGTTTTTATTAAAGGAAAAAACTCTGCACAAACATGTAATACGTTCATTTTTATGCCTCACTCCTTTGTGGTTGGCTATGCGCTTGTAACGATAATTTAAGATTAAGGTACAGTGTTGATAATGGCGGGAGAGTTAGCTCAATTGAGTTATTACAGCCGTGAGATTTGATAGGCTGGCTGTAAATAGTTGTGCCGCTGTGGATATCATCCCCGCCATAAATAGACGCATTACTGTTTAGAAGAATTTGATATTCCCCGGCCACTTTGACGCCAATACGGTAATGCGTACGGATTACTGGCGTAAAATGGCTCACAATTAATAATGGATCACCATTCGAGGCGTAACGAATAAAAGCAAATACTGAATTATCGTTATCATCAACGATAAGCCATTCAAAGCTATGCGGATTATGATCGTTATCGTACAGTGCTGGTGTATTGCGATACGTGAAATTGAGGTCTTTAACCAAACGTTGTACACCCGCATGCGGGCTAGTTGGCTGCTCCACTAATGCCCAGTCCAATTCTCCGTCATGATCCCATTCTCGCCATTGAGCGATTTCACCGCCCATAAAAAGCAGTTTTTTACCGGGATGCGCCCACATAAAGCCATAATAGGCGCGTAGAGTGGCAAATTTTTGCTCGGGAGAGCCGGACATTTTGTGCAGTAACGAGCCTTTTCCATGGACGACTTCATCGTGAGATAAAGGTAAAATATAATTTTCGCTCCATGCATACATTACGCTAAAAGTCAGTTTATTATGATGAAACTTACGAATAAGAGGGTTAAGTTGCAGGTAATCTAGCGTATCGTGCATCCATCCCATATTCCATTTATAGTTAAAACCTAATCCTCCGACAGAGGGCGGAAGAGTGACGCCGGTAAAATCGGTTGATTCTTCAGCAGATAGTAATATATCGGGCTGTATTTTATGCAGTTGCTGATTGATATTTTGCAGCAAAGAGACGGCTTCAAGATTAATATTGCCGCCATATTCATTAGCGATCCATTCACCGTCAGGTCGGCTATAGTTACGATAAATCATGGAAGCAACAGCATCAACTCGCAGCCCATCGAAGCCAAAACGTTCAATCCAGTAAACTGCATTATCGGCTAAGAATTGGCGTACCTCGGGGCTGCGATAGTCATAAACTAGGGTATTCCAATCACGATGACGACCTTCTTTCGGATCGGCATATTCATATAATGGCGTTCCATCAAAGTTTGCTAACCCACTGGGATCAGAGGGAAAATGACCAGGAACCCAATCAAGGATCACATGAATACCTTGTCGATGTGCTTCATTAATAAAAAAGATTAAATCTTGCGGTGAGCCATAACGACGAGTAGGGGAATAAATATTTAAAGGTTGATAGCCCCAAGAACCATCGAATGGATGTTCACTAATAGGCAATATTTCTACATGGGTAAACCCCATGTGTTTTACATAAGGAAGCAGTGTTTGTGCTAATTCGCGATAACTCAGCCAGTGATTATTATGGTGTGGGCGTCGCCATGAGCCAAGATGAACCTCATAAATAGAAATCGGTTGATTACGTTGATTCGCTTGGGTTGGTTGTTTTGTTGATTGATATTTTGGCGGAAGCGGTGAAACCACCGATGTGGTATCTGGGCGTAATTGACTGCAAAATGCGTAAGGGTCGGACTTTAATTGAATTTCACCGTTTGCATCGAGTATTTCATATTTATAGCGAGTTCCAGCGGGAATTGCAGGAAGAAAAATTTCCCAAATACCACTTTTAGGATGATAACGCATGGGATATCGACGACCATCCCAAAAATTAAAATCACCGACTACTGAAACACGTTGGGCATTAGGTGCCCAAAGACAAAAATGTGTTCCTACAATATCATCAAGCTGGCGTAAATGGGCGCCTAATATTTCAAATGAAAATATATTATTTCCAGTTTGATTTATTGTATCACTAAGTAATGTTCCAAATCGGTAGGGGTCTTCGATAATTTGCTGAGAATTTCCCCAGTTAATGTGCAAAATATAATTAAAGTTAGCATCTAAGTCGCGAGTATAACCGCAAAAAAAACCACGTTGATCTATACAAGATAATTGAAGTACGGGGGCTGCCGTTAACCTATCTAATACCGTTATTTGTTGAGCATTAGGAAGTAACACACGAAAATATATGACTTCTTTATGTCTATGCATGCCAAGAAATGAAAATGGATCGCGATAACTTCCGGAAAATAATTTATTAATAATTTTTTTTGAGTTTAATTTCGGCTCCATTGTTTCCCTGATCTCTCCTGGAATAAATATCTTAGATATTATTTATGTTTTTAGATGGCGATAGAAAGTATATTAAACTCAGACTATTTTCTTGTTGTGTATGATGATTTCTTTTTATATTTAAAACAAGCATAGATGATTATAATTACAAATAAAATGAAATGTTTTAATTAATTTATAAATAATGAGTTTAATTCCAAGTAAGTCATTTGGTGATAGTCATTATAAGTCTGCGGTTAAATTTTATTTAATTTACATTGTTTTTACTTTTATAAAGATATTTTGTGGTTATACTTTTTTATTAAAATGGAAGTTAAATTTATTATCAATTATTGATTGTAATTTATAGTAAATTATTTCGTTAATAAAAGAGAAAAAATTATTCGTTAAAACTGTTATTTTAGAGTATATCGGTATAAGCGAAAAAGTTTCTGGTAATTAATAAAAAATTTATGCTTAACGCTAAACACGAGGATTTATTTTTATGTCTTGCACACACTCTATTTCTGTAACAAAACCTCTGCCTTGCACAAATAAAACCTCGTGTGTGATAACTCTCTCAGAAGTGCCTACCACGCAACGAATTCTAGTTATTGATGTCGGTGGTACCCACATCAAACTATATGCTGAACCTAATACGCCGGCGATTGAGTTTGTATCTGGGCATACGATGACGCCGGAAAAATTCATTCAAGATGTTAATCAATATGTTAATCCGACTTTATTTGATGGTGTCAGTATTGGTTTTCCATCGCCTATTTCTGGTAATCGTATCTTAAAAGAGCCGGTAAATTTAGGTCCTGGCTGGGTTGATTTCGATTTAGCTGAAGCTTTTGCCTGTCCGATACGTTTAATCAATGATGCCGCAATGCAAGCCGTTGGTAGTTATCAAGGTGGGAGTATGTTGTTTTTAGGCCTAGGAACAGGATTGGGAAGTTCGTTGATAGTGAATCAGCAATTACAACCGATGGAAATTGCTCATCTTCCTTACCTTGAGCATGATTATGAATACTATGCCAGTGAGCATTATCGTGAGTCTGTTGGCGATGATGTTTGGCGCCAAAGTGTCCTGAGTATCATCGATATTTTTTATCAGGCGCTTATGCCGGACTATGTGGTGATCGGAGGCGGTAATATTCATCATTTCACCGAACTGCCTGAACATGTTCGCCGTGGCGATAACGACAAGGCGTTTCTGGGCGGGCTTAGAATTTGGGGGCAATAACCCATTGAGGGTGGAGTGTGCATATCTTATTGATTTTTAGGTGTTAACGGAGCTCAATGAGGGTTTAATTTTAGGTAAATAGCTGGATAACCAGGCCTACCTGATTGGTATAAAGTTGGAACACACGCAGCTGATACATAATCGATAATTATGCATTAGAGCAGTCAATGGTGTTCTCTCTTTGAATTGGAGAATACAAATGAGCGAACAACAAGCCCCCGGCGGGCCAGGAAGTACAGCAACGTGGACCAGTAGCGCTAAAGATATGGTTGGGACGGCAATAGGACAAGGCCGCGTGTGGTTTACTCTGGGTTATGGCATCTTAAATGAAGTTTATTGGCCCTCGTGCAGCACCCCGCAGATCCGTGATCTAGGTTTCATTATCGCAGGAGATGATTTTTGGTCAGAAGTCAAGCGTGTCCATCAGTATGAATTAACTACACCATCATCTTCTTTACCTCTGCCAAAAATTGTCCATCAGCATGAACGTTATCGTCTTGAACTTGAGATTATTACTGATCCTGCCCGTGACGTACTGTTAATAAAATACCAGCTTGAAGGCGAAGGGTTAAAGCTATACCCATTATTAGCTCCCCATTTAGCGGGAGATGGCGATAACAATTACGGCTCAATATCAGCACAAGGGTTAGTGGCGCATAAAAAAGACCATCATTTAATATTAGCGGCAAAAAATGGCTTTACTCGAGGGAGTGTTGGCTATGTTGGTTGCTCAGATGGATGGCAAGATTTTCATCAAAATGGTTGTATGCGCTGGGAATATCAGCAAGCTGGCCCCGGCAATATAGCTATGATGGGTGAGCTTAACTGTAATTCTGGAGTACTAGCGTTAGCTTTTTCAGACAGCGCACAAGGCGCGGCGACCTTAGCCCATAGCTCGTTGGCGGCAGGTTATCCAGAAGCACGGCGACAATATGCCTATTTATGGGCAGCATGGCATGAAACTGTCAATTTTCCGGGATTGGATAAATTGCCAAAAAGATTATCCGATGCAGTTCGTACTTCGATTGCTGTTATAAAAACCCATGAGGGACGTAATTTCCCGGGAGCGTTAGTGGCTAGTCTAAGTACTCCGTGGGGCGATACTCATAAAGACCCGGGGGGATATCATCTGGTATGGCCTCGAGATTCTGTCGAAGTTGGTTTTGCGATGTTGGCGTGTGGTTTAATCGCTGAAGTCCGTGCTTTAATGGCTTATTTAATTGCTATTCAGCAGCCAGATGGTCATTGGATGCAGAATAATTTTACTGATGGTCAACCTTATTGGCAGGGAATTCAATTAGATGAAGTAGCTTTGCCGGTACTATTTGCGGCAAAACTTCATGAACAAGGATTACTTGGCGAAATGCAAGGAGCCGCGATAAAAATGGCGCGTAAGGCGCTGTCATTTATTGCTCAATATGGTCCAGCCAGTCCACAAGATCGCTGGGAAGAAAACTCCGGTATTAATCCATTTACTTTGTCCGTTTCAATTGCAGCATTAGTGGCGGGGGCACAAGCGGGCTTTCTTGAGGACGGCGATAAGCAATACGCTCTTGATTTAGCTGATGATTGGAATGAGCGTTTAGAATCCTGGGTGTATGTAGCCAATACCCAACTTGATCGGGAGTTAGCTATTTCTGGTCACTATATCCGCTTAAATCCTAATTGCCATTCTGCGCGTTTTGGTGAGGTGATGTTGCGTAATCGCAATAATGAAACCATTAACACCCGAGCACTAATAGGGATGGAATATCTGTATTTAGTGCGCTTAGGGTTACGTAAAGCATCAGATAAGCGTATTCAAGATACCACTAAGCTGGTGGATAAATTACTGTGTGTTCAATTGCCTGCGGGTCCTTATTATTATCGTTATAATCAAGATGGTTATGGTGAGCATGATGATGGACGCGCATTTGATG
This sequence comes from Moellerella wisconsensis ATCC 35017, assembly GCF_001294465.1. Lineage (GTDB taxonomy): Bacteria > Pseudomonadota > Gammaproteobacteria > Enterobacterales > Enterobacteriaceae > Moellerella > Moellerella wisconsensis. The sequence continues at coordinate 496,479 of NZ_LGAA01000018.1, read as the reverse complement.
GTAGCGGTGTTGGGCGATTATGGCCATTACTCAGTGGTGAACGTGGTTACTATGCCGCAGCGTGCAAAGAAGATATTCAGCCGTATTTGAACGCTATTTTAGCCTCTGCCAGTACGGGGGGAATGTTGCCTGAGCAAATTTGGGATAAGCCTAGCATCCCAGAGCGGGGATTAATTACCGGCAGACCTAGTGGCAGTGCGATGCCATTGATTTGGGCGCATGCAGAACTGATTAAACTTATTTATGTACAAAAAACCGGTGTGGCTATTGAGCAGTTAACATCGGTCAGTGGACGCTATCGCGATCAGCCACCGGTTGCCCGCGCGCGTCATTGGCGTGATAATTTATCTTGTGGCGCAGTACCTGTGAGTCATGAGCTTTGGATTGAGTCTCAAGAGCCTTTTGTTTTGCATTATGGCTATGATAATTGGCAGGATATTAAAGAACAAACCAGTCAACCCCTTGGTTTAGGGCTGTATGGTGTTATGGTGAATGTCAGTGGATTAGGTGGAAAAACGCTACAATTTACTCGTAGGTTTGATGGACGAGGCTGGGAAGGGCGTGATTGGCAGATTGATATAATAGCTTGATCCACGCGAGACTTAACTAAGCTGAGCATAGCCTTATATAATTTAAAGTACAGCCTGTATGTCCATACAATATTGTCTTCAATGCGATAGCGTTGCATCACAATATAGCTGGCATGAAATGTAGTCACCATGAGCGACAGTGTGTAACCCAATATAGCTATATTACCATTAACTTAATGCCCGAGTGGCGATGATATGCTTGTAATCTCACGCTTATCATTGCAATAACTTGGGCATTAATATTTTGGTTATTTCGCTAGTTAAACCGAGCATTACTGCCGTTATAGTGGCTAGCAGCATATTAATAGAGCTGCTAGCCACAGGGATTATTTTAATCCCAAGGTATTTAAGGCACTATCGACAGAGTTATGGAAACTGAGCACGTTCTCAATGGGGGTAACCCGAGCGCGAGCTAAGGTTTTTAATGGTTGGAATGGGATTTCACAGACTGCGATATGAGTATCTTTTTTTACTTCATCGATAAATTTCTGAAAAGCTTCTAATCCACCTGCATCTAGTACTGGAACGGCATCCCACTGCATGATAATGGTATCGCAACCGGCGCTTTTAAGCCTTAACTCCTCAAAAATACGCTCAGCGGCAGCAAAAAATAATGGGCCGTTAATCCGTACTACCAACAGTTTCTTCTCAGGATCCGTTTCGGCAAGTTCGCTGATACGTGTCATGTTAGCGATACGACGCATAAATAATAAAGAGGCTAGCACGATGCCGACAGTAATCGCAATCACCATATCGAATAATACGGTTAATGATAAGCAAATCAATAACACAATAATATCGTCTTTGGGGGCACGGCGCAGTAAATCGATCACTTTGGGCGCGGCGCTCATATTCCATGCGACTATTAGTAACAGAGCGGACATCGCGGCTAAGGGTAAATAAGATAGCAGCGGAGCCAAAATTAATAGAGTTAGTAGTACCAAGATAGAATGCACGATGGCGGAGACTGGCGAAGTCGCACCCGCACGAACATTAGCCGCAGAGCGGGCGATTGCGGCTGTTGCAGTGATCCCACCAAAAAATGGCGCCACAATATTGCCCAAACCTTGGCCGACTAACTCACTGTTTGAATGATGTTTTGTACCGGTCATGTTGTCCAGCACCACGGCACACAATAATGATTCTATTGCGCCCAATACCGCCATAGAAAAAGCCGCGGGCATTAATGCGGTGATGGTTGCCCAAGAGAGTGGTGCATTTCCCGGTAATTCCCACGGTAGGACAAACTGCGGCAGGATAGGTGGAATGCCTTGGCCTTGTGTCCCATCACTGAGAAAATAACTGTACTGAGAGCCAATGGTGGCAACAGGATGGTCAAAATAGGCCAAAATTGCCATGACTACCGTTCCCGCGACTAATGCAGGTAAGTGACCGGGTAACTTTAATCGCAGTTTGGGCCAGTAGATTAAAATTAATAAGGTGGTTAAACCGATCAGAGTATCGCTAAAGTGCAGTGTTGGCATTGATTGAGCCAAAGCGATAACTTTATCGACATAGTTTTCCGGAACATGTGCCATCTCTAAACCAAAGAAATCTTTGATTTGCATGGTGGCAATAGTGATAGCGATCCCGGAGGTGAATCCTAGCGTGACCGAGACCGGAATATATTCAATAAATTTACCAAAACGGGCAAAGCCCATTGCTAGCAAAATAATACCGGACATCAATGTCGCGATAAGTAAGCCACTCAGCCCATATTGTTGCGATACCGGATATAAAATCACCACAAATGCGGCGGTCGGCCCTGAAACGCTATAGCGTGAGCCGCCAGAAATCGCAATCACAATCCCAGCAATAGCCGCGGTATAGAGCCCGTATTGTGGCGGAACCCCACTGGCAATTGCCAGCGCCATCGCTAAAGGAATAGCAATGATCCCGACAGTAATCCCTGCAATAAGATCACGAATAAAACGAGCGAAAGAGTATTTTTCTTTCCAACAGGAATCAATTAATGCACTAAATGGACGTAAACTATTAATTTTTTTTGTATTCATTGTACCCCTACCAGAATAACAGGGTGGTTAAGAAAAGAGAGAAACGACAGGGATCATACGCCGTTTAATCGTCGAGAGGCTGTTATTTATCAAAAAAACTGCAGAATGTGGTTTATCTAATCCAATATAATTGCTAATGATTATAACATAATAACCGAGGGCAAATTAGGTTATAGCTTCGAGGATGTATAAGGAGAGAATGAACAGTGGTAGAGAAAGCATTTTAGCATGTAAAAAAGCCCAGATTTTCATCTGGGCTTTTTTATCGAAGATGGCGGTGAGGGAGGGATTCGAACCCTCGATACGTTTTCACGTATACACACTTTCCAGGCGTGCTCCTTAAGCCTCTCGGACACCTCACCAATTTTGGTCACAAATTATGTTACTCAGTTGGCGCTAATATGCGCTGTAACTCACTCTGCAACGGGGCGCTACTATAGGGAAAAGCACCTTCATCGTCAACTGAATATTTGATTTTTTTCTATTTTCTGCGGCTGTTTAAACAAATAAAAAACAATTTGTTGAAGAAAACGGCAATAGTGCCGCGATAAAACTTAAAAGTAGTTTAAAGCGCATTAAAAATGAGTATGACGAAAATAATGCGTTAGTGATGTGGCTATTATTAATGCCGAGCATTATTTCTAGTATTAACACAAAATTGTATAACGGAGAACATTTGTACGGAATAATACCAGAGGAAGATGGTTATTGATGAAAAAGTAGAGCCGGTCATTTGTCATAATACTAATAAGATATAGATCAAAATTCTAGCGTTGGCCCTGTAAATGGAGCCTGTAATTTAAATTATGAATTTTCCTACTCTAATGCGGTATCAATCAAAACTAAGAAGTTATGGGATTAATAGACGGATGGATATCTACTCAGGCTGATATCATAAAATGAATGAATCGCCTCAATATTATCAAGGCGATCCTATTTTATCGTACTATTTCAAAATAATTTATCCTGTGCTTATTTAGATTGGTTAGTTTAGATTAGCCAATCTAGCCGTTAAATTATTTTTTGCCGGATTAATGATTGTGTTTAAAATCAATAACCATACGGCCGGTAAATTTACCTTGTTCCATTTCTTCAAATATCGAGTTGATATCTTCCAGAGGACGCATTGTTACTTTAGGAACAACTTTGCCTTCTGCGGCAAATTGAAACGCTTCTTTTAGATCTTCACGTGTACCGACTAATGAACCTACCACTTCAATGCCGTCTAATACCAGACGTGGAATACTAAGATCCATAGTTTCAACAGGCAGGCCTACTGCGACAATTCGTCCAGCTGCGCGAACGCTGTTTACCGCTGAGTTAAAGGCAGATTTAGCCACCGCAGTCACTACCGCAGCATGAACACCGCCAATTTGTTGTTGAATAATTTCATCTACATTGTCTGTTTTTGGATTTAAAGTTAGGTCGGCACCCAACTCTTTAGCCAATTTAAGCTGACTATCATTAACATCGATAGCGATAACTTTGGCATTAAATACATTTTTGGCGTATTGCAGTGCAAGATTACCTAATCCACCTAAGCCGTAAACAGCTAGCCATTGACCCGGTTGAATTTCAGATTTTTTAATTGCTTTATAGGTTGTTACGCCAGCACAAGTGATACTACTTGCTGCTGCAGAATCTAATCCATCAGGCACTTTTACTGCGTAATCAGCGGTGACAATACATTCCTCAGCCATTGCCCCATCAATCGTATAGCCGGCATTTTTGACTTCGCGACAGAAAGTTTCATTGCCACTGTTGCAATATTCGCAGTGACCACAGCCTTGGAAAAACCATGCGACACTAGCTCTATCGCCAACTTTTAAAGAAGTTACACCTTCAGCAACGTCGGTAACTATACCGATGCCTTCATGCCCTAAGATTACACCGGTAACATCACCAAAATCTGCATTTTTTACATGCAGATCAGTATGACAAACACCACAACACTCCATTTTTAATAAGGCTTCGCCATATTTTAGTGGACGTAATTTTTTATTATTAATAATTTCAACGGTTTTATTTTTTCCAACAACAGCTGCTTTCATAGATTATTTCCATAAAATGTTTATAATTAATTTTTCTCTATCTATATATTAATTTAAATAATATATAATCCGAGTATAAGTCTATTTTTATTCGGAATAAAGTCATAATGATAATCTAATGATTTCATATGGATATACGGTTGATAATTAATCTATAGGCTTATAAATAATAATATTATTATTTATTAAATAACAGTAAATCCACTGTTTTTGTGTGTGTTCTGTACTCAAATTATATTTTTTACTGAGTATATCTTTTTACTTGTTAGCTAATCTCATATCTATTTTACTGTATATTTTTATCTAACGAGCTCAATTTATTAAGTTATTTTTATGAAATACTAATAACAGTGGGCATATCCATAATAGAGAGAACTAAAGAATGGGTAACAGTGGCTAATATTCCGCCTCTAGACTTCTTACGATGAGAAAAAATTAATCAAACTGCAACCTTTTGAGTTAAAAAGCGTTAACGAGTTAACAGTTTAGAGCTTAGCCTTAGCAGAGTAATTATATTTGCTTGAAACTGAGTTCTATTCAGAACAATCTATCTGTTAACCTAGGAGGAAGACCATGAATATTATCTTTTATCATCCATTTTTTGATGCAAATATTTGGATCGAGGGCATGAGAGAGCGATTACCTCAGGCTAACATACGTCAATGGTTGCCGGGAGATAATGCTCCGGCCGATTATGCCATGGTGTGGCTTCCTCCTTATGAAATGTTGGCTTCACGCAAGGATTTAAAAGGAATTTTTGCCTTAGGGGCTGGGGTTGATGCGATTATTAAACAAGAGCTTGACCATCCGGGAACTTTACCGGCAGGTGTTCCATTAATGCGGTTAGAAGATACTGGCATGGCGATTCAAATGGAAGAATATGCGCTGGCGAAGGTGTTATATTATTTTCGCCGTATGGATGAATATCGCCAACTACAATCCCAACGTGTTTGGAAACAACTGCTTGCTTATCGCCATGAAGATTTTATCATTGGCATTATGGGGGCAGGCGCGCTCGGTAGTGCGGTCGCTCGACGACTGGTTGATTTTGGTTTTATTGTTCGCACTTGGAGCCGGACGGAAAAACACTTTAACGAAGTGCAAAATTTTCATGGTAACGATCAGCTGAGTGGATTTTTATCTGGTAGCAAAGTCATTATTAATCTGTTACCGAGCACTCCCGAGACTGTAGGAATTCTGAATAGTCAATTATTTAATCAGTTACAATCGGGTGCATTTGTGATTAACCTAGCGCGTGGCGCGCATTTAGTTGAACAGGATCTCCTACAAGCACTGGATAGTGGGCAAGTTGCAGGGGCGTCGTTAGATGTGTTCACGCATGAGCCGCTGCCCCAAATGCATCCTTTCTGGACTCATCCACGGGTAGCGATGACCCCTCATATTGCGGCTTTTACCCGTCCAGATGAGGCGATGGATACTATTCAACAGAATATTGAACGGATTGAGAATAATCACCCCCCGCATGCCGTCGTGGATATGACACGCGGATATTGATAGTTGGTTGTTTTTCTTTACATTCAGGCGGTTAATTAGCGAGAATAGAGCAAACTTAATAAGGATAATACTATGAATGAATTTTCAATGGTTTGCCGTATTCTAGGCTCATTATTTCAGCGTGCCCCGGAAGATCAGGTGGTGAAACCACTGTTTGATATGATAGCTAATGGCAGCTTAAAAACGGCGTGGCCGCTCGAACAAGATGAACTTTGGGAGCGTATGCAGCCGCTGGCTGATATTTCGGCGCTGGATCAAGATTATCAGGCGCTATTTAATCCAGCGGATCCTGCGGTACCGTTTAGAGCCGTGGAGTATGATGTGCAGCCAGAAAGCGCAATTCGTGAGTTCTTAGTTGAGCGCGGCATGCCAATGACCAGCGAAGCCCCGATGGATACGTTTGGCGGGCTGTTATTGTCAGCATCTTGGTTGGAAGATCAAGCAGCAGAAGATGAAGTTGATGCGCAGATTCAGTTTTTTGAGTGTTTTATTCTGCCGTGGAGCAGTACTTTTTTAGGCAAAGTAGAAGCGCATGCCAAAACCAGTTTTTACCGCAATTTGGCGATTATGACTCGTGAAGCATTGGCGGAGCTGTATCAGGATTTGTCTGAAGATCTTACTAATGCTGAGTGACCCTGTCACTATTATCCATAAAATCATGCCAATAAAATAATATCGATAAAATAATTTAATCAAAAAAAACGGACCTAAGCATAGCTTAAGGCCCGTTTTAGCGTTTATCTATAGAATTTTTTTATCGTCAATAGCGGCGTTAGTCAATTACTCGACTAATGGGATAACTAATTTACCCGGTTTGACTTCTAAGCCTTTGGCCAATTTTTTGGCCGTAGCTTCTGCCGCGCTATTATCGGGGTTCAGCACATAAACAGGTTGCTGTTCAAAGAAGCTCTGCAGTGAACTATTGAGATACGGCAATACCGCCGAAATAGGTGCATCCATATTTTCAGGTGTCACTTTATAGCTGCTAATAGTTAAATCTTTCAAATAGATAGCACCTGTCGCTACGTCAAAGTAAGGGCGAGAGGTTAACGTTAATGACACTTGTGCGGTGGTTGAACCTAATAAGCTGTCTAGCGAAATTTTTGCTTGCCCGGTGAGGGCAATTTTATTGGGTTCAGTACGACCAATCTCGGTAGATAAATCAAATAATTGGATATCGGCATCAACCACGCCGGAAAGCCCAACTTGATGATTATAGTTCACATTTTTGGCTAAATAGTCATTAATCAGCCCTTCACTAATACCGAACTCTTTGAATTGGTTACAGCCAGTAAGTAGGGTGATCAAGCCAAAGGTTGCAGCCAGTAAGATATGTCTCATCGATACATGCTCCTTGTCATCTAATGAGTTAATTTTACACCATTAATTACCATTAAGCATGGTGGTTTCAATTTTCTTTTGGTTAAATTGGCGATGCAGCGCCCAGATGGTAATAAAACCAATGGCGCCTAATAAAAACCACGGTAAATGCGGCATATGGTATTGATGCCCAATATCATACAGCCAGCCTCCACCGGTATAGCCGACCGCACCGCCTAAGGCTAAACCTAAACGACTGAACCCCATGTAACTGCCGCGTGCCCGAGGATCAGCCAATGAAGCGCTCAAGGTTTCTCGAGCGGGTTCGGCAATAATCATCCCGAGATAAAACAGGCTAATTAATCCAAATAGTAGGGGCAAAGAGTGGGTCAGCCCGATGGGGAACATGCTGATACTCATCAAGAATAATCCAGCCATGACCCGCTGTTCAAGACGAAAATACTTTTCGCTCCAGCGCGCAATAGGATATAGCAGCGACAATGAAATTGTGGCTTCAATAGCATACATCCATTTGACGGCGGTGGGTGTACCGGCTAATTCATTGATAATAATTGGGAACATCAGCATGACTTGTACCGAAAGTATAAAATAACCCGCCAGCGTTATGACGTAATTGACAAAACGTTTATCGTGCAATACGCGGCTTAAGCCTTCTCGGATTGGGGTTTTGGCGGTGGAAATACGGTAAGCCGGTAATAGCCATGCATTAAATAGCGCTGCTAATATAAACACGGCGGCTCCGACCCAGCAAACATAATGAAAATCATATTGCAGTAGCCAACTGCCGATCAGTGCACCAATTACTGCGCCTGCGCTATCTTGCATTAATAGTAGTGAGTAAAAGCGTCCGCGTTCATGCGGACGAGTTAATTTGATCACCAGTGCGGTACGTGGTGGATCAAACAAAGTGCCACCAAGAGCGGATAGAATGCAAGAGAACCATAATATCCACGGTTCATTAGCCATAGCCATCACAGCAAAACCCGCAGCACGCATTAGCATACCGATAATAATCATCGGTTTAGCACCAAACCGGTCGGCGATTGCTCCACCGAAAATTCCCAGTCCTTGCTGAGTGAGTTGGCGCAGTCCTAGCGCGAATCCAACCACTAACGCGGGCCAACCAAGTTGTTCAACAAAATGAATTGAAATTAAGGGAAATACGACAAAAAAGCCGAGAACAACCAGCATATTATCAAATAATAAGAAGTATTTACCCAGACTTCTTGCTTGCGATACCTGTGCCATTACACACCATCAAAAAGAGCAAAAGTAGGAGGAGAGAGATCAATAATAATTGTTGAGAATATTATCAGCAGAATAGATACTAGATCATGATATTTTTTAATCGATACATCAGGTGCTTATCGATAATTTATTTTTATCAATCTCGTTAAAAATTGCAGATAATTGATGGCCTACAATACGGAAATTAATTTGTAGCTAGCCATAGCTAATGACTAAAATAAATCAATAATTCGGCGATTTTAGCTTATTTTTAAGGATGTTAAATGTTTGGTTATCGCAATGGGGCGCCAAAACCTCGCCTAGTAACGGACAGAATGGTAATTCGCTTAGCCTATGAACGGGATGCCTACCGTTTAGCTGATTATTATTGTGAAAATAAAGCGTTTTTAAAACCGTGGGAGCCGACGCGAGATAACTCACATTTCCAGCCTTCAGGTTGGCAAAATCGGTTGCATGTGATGACGGAACTGCATCGGCAAGGGAGCGCATTTCATTTTCTGTTATTAGCTCCTGATGAAGATCAAGTTATCGGGGTGATTAATTACAGCAATGTGCTGCGTGGAGCGTTTCAAGCGTGTTATGTGGGATATTCGATCGCCGAGAAATGGCAGGGACAAAAATTGATGTATGAAGCGGGGCAAGCGACTATTCGCTATATGCAGCAGCATCAAAAAATTCATCGCATCATGGCTAATTATATGCCACATAATATTCGCAGTGGCAATTTATTAACTAAGCTTGGTTTTGAACGCGAAGGCTATGCGAAACAATACCTACAAATTGACGGCGTTTGGCGTGACCATGTATTGACCGCATTAACTACGCGGACGCGATAACATCTGCAATTTTTCATTTATTTTTATTCAGGCTTATCTAGGCTCGCTCTCGATATAATAAGTGAATATACGGAATATACGCGAGTGACCTTATAAGGCAGCCGAATTAAAATTTCAGTCGTAGTCAGCAGGCAGCACTGCTGGTAAACTTGCACGATTATTTAATTTCAGTACCTATAATCATGAATTTATTAAAATCATTAGCGGCGGTCAGTTCCATGACCATGATGTCGCGTGTTCTCGGTTTTGTGCGTGATGCCATTATTGCGCGTTTTTTTGGTGCCGGCGCTTCGGCTGATGCCTTTTTTGTAGCGTTTAAACTGCCGAATTTGTTGCGACGGATCTTTGCCGAAGGGGCATTTTCTCAGGCGTTTGTTCCGATTCTGGCCGAATATAAAAGTCAGCAAGGAGAGGAAGCGACACGTACTTTTATTGCATTTATCGCCGGGATGTTGACATTAATTTTGGCATTAGTCACGGTGGCCGGTATCGTTGCCGCACCGTGGATTATTTATGTGACTGCCCCCGGATTTAGTGAAGATGCCGATAAGTTTATCTTAACCACTTCATTATTGCGGGTTACCTTTCCTTATATTTTTTTGATTTCTCTAGCTTCTTTAGCTGGGGCTATTCTGAACACTTGGAATCGTTTTTCTGTTCCAGCGTTTGCTCCCACCTTATTGAATGTCAGTATGATCTTCTTTGCGGCCTTTTTAGCCCCGTATTTTGACCCACCGATAATGGCATTAGCTTGGGCAGCATTAGTGGGAGGAATTTTACAATTAGTTTACCAATTGCCACATTTGAAAAAAATTGGCATGTTAGTTCTGCCAAGATTATCGTTTAGAAATAGCGGTGTATGGCGAGTCATGCGCTTGATGGGACCGGCGATTATTGGGGTTTCAGTGAGTCAAATTTCATTAATTATCAATACAATTTTTGCCTCTTTCTTACAATCAGGCTCAGTCTCATGGATGTATTATGCGGATCGCTTAATGGAGTTGCCTTCAGGTGTACTTGGTGTCGCCTTGGGAACCATTTTATTACCATCGTTAGCCAAGAGTTTCACCAGTGGTAATCATGAAGAATACCGCCGTTTAATGGACTGGGGACTGCGTTTATGTTTCTTGCTAGCATTGCCTTGCGCCGTCGCATTAGCGATTTTATCTGAACCTTTGACGGTGGCACTGTTTCAATACGGTAATTTTACGGCTTTTGATGCAGCGATGACTCAACGAGCACTGATGGCTTATTGCGTTGGTTTAATGGGAATGATCGTGGTGAAAATTTTGGCGCCTGGATTTTATTCACGCCAGGACATTAAAACCCCGGTTAAAATTGCGATTGCCACCCTGATTTTAACTCAATTAATGAACTTAGTCTTTATTGGGCCTTTGCAGCATGCGGGGCTAGCATTATCGATTGGTTTGGCGTCCTGTTTCAATGCCGGAGTGCTATATTGGCAGTTACGTAAGCGTAATATTTTCAAACCATTAGCTGGCTGGGGGAAATTCCTAGGCAAATTATTGTTTGCGCTAGTTGTGATGGTGGCGGTGCTATTTGGGCTGTTATATTTAATGCCAGCTTGGGAACAAGGCAATATGCTGATGCGTATGCTGCGCTTGATTTTAGTGGTTATTTTGGGTGCCAGCAGTTATTTTGCCGCACTTTATGTTTCAGGTTTCCGTCCACGTGATTTTATGCAGCGCAGTATCTAAGCTAACAATATTAACGTCATAATATCTAAGGCGATAATTGGATAGCGTAGCGGGTTTATTATTCAGTGATGAGCGGGTATAAAATCTCGTTCATGTTAAGTCAAATAATGACAATAAAAAAGAGCGGCCATTAGGCTGCTCTTTTTATTAATGATGGGATTAAAACCGAATTGAGAATAATAGCGTGCTTACATTCTCTCTACGGTTTGAATACCTAAAGTCTCTAAGCCAGTTTTTAAGGTTTTTTGAGTCAACAGTGCCAGTTTTAAACGGCTTTGACGTTGTGCGTCAGATTCGGCTGTAAGAATAGGGCAATGTTCATAGAATCCAGAGAATAATCCCGCGACATCATACAGATAAGCACACATAACGTGAGGTGTGCCATCGCGGGCCACTTGAGTAATAGTTTCTTCAAATTGCAGCAGACGAATAGCTAAAGCTTTTTCACGCTCATCAGTTAACACTAATGGCAATGACAAATTCGTTTGGTCAACTTCCGCGCGTTTGAAAATAGATGCAACGCGGGTGTATGCGTATTGCATATATGGCGCAGTATTGCCTTCAAATGCCAGCATATTATCCCAATCGAAAATATAATCGGTAGTACGGCTTTTGGATAAGTCAGCGTATTTAACCGCACCAATCCCGACCGCAGTGACCACTTTTTGTAATTCATCTTCGCTTAATTCTGGATTTTTACTACGGATCAGTTTTTCTGCACGTTCAACGGCTTCATCCAGCAGGTCAGACAGACGTACGGTACCACCAGAACGAGTTTTAAACGGTTTGCCATCTTTACCAAGCATCATGCCGAACATATGGTGCTCAAGAGACATCGATTCTGGAATATAACCCGCTTTGCGTACGATAGTCCATGCTTGCATCAAATGCTGATGTTGACGAGAGTCGATATAATATAGCACTCGGTCTGCATGCAGCACTTCATGGCGATACTTAGCGCATGCGATGTCAGTTGTGGTATACAGATAGCCGCCATCTTTTTTCTGAATAATGACGCCCATTGGGTCGCCTTCTTTATTCTTGTATTCGTCAAGATAAACAACCACGGCGCCTTCACTATCTACCGCCAGCCCTTTGGCGCGTAAATCGGCAACAATATCTGCTAGCATATGGTTGTATAGGCTTTCACCCATCACATCGTCTTCAGTCAGAGTGACGTTTAAGCGCTGATAGGTTTGTTGATTTTGCGCCATGGTGATATCTACCAATTTACGCCACATCTTACGGCAATATTCATCGCCAGATTGCAGCTTAACCACGTAGTTACGGGCGCGCAGAGCGAAGTCTTCATCTTCGTCGTAGCATTTTTTTGCTTCGCGATAGAATACTTCTAAATCAGCTAATGCCATATCGCTGGCTTCTTCATTCTGGACTTTTTCTAGATAAGCTATCAGCATACCAAACTGAGTCCCCCAGTCACCGACGTGATTGGCGCGGATCACTTTGTGACCCAAAAATTCTAATGTACGGGCTGCCGCATCGCCAATAATTGTCGAGCGTAAGTGGCCAACATGCATCTGTTTAGCCACGTTAGGCGCAGAATAGTCGATAACAATCGTCTGAGATTCAACCGGGGAAATGCCCAATTTTTCATCTTGCAGGGCAACTTCGGCACCTTTTTCAATCCAGCGCGGATCAATAAAAATATTGATAAAGCCGGGGCCAGCAATTTCAACTTTATTGGCGATACCTTCAAGATCTAACAGACCAATGACTTTTTCGGCCAGTTGTCGGGGCGGGATACCCATTTTTTTAGCAGCGCCCATAATGCCATTGGCCTGATAGTCCCCAAATTGGACTTTAGCGGACTGACGCACTAGCGCATCACAGCCCTCAGGAGCTCCCGCTGCGAGCAACGCAGCACTAATTTTATCTGAAAGAATAGCCTGAATATTCACCGGATTACCTTAAATTACGAACATAAGTCGTTGTATTGTGCCATTACAAACAACGCACGAAAAGAGCCATGAAGTTTAAAGGAGGAGATTTATAACATAATTGTTATTTTGCATGCCACCTAACATAGCCATTATACTGCAAGTTATAGCTTGGTGGGGGGTGATAATAGGTTAAAATCGCCCATCTAACCACTTAATAACTGCTAAAGATTTAACAGCCTAGTATTTTACCACCAAGGATATTATTTGTATGAATGTTTTGAACCAGATTGCTCAATTAGCCGATTTAGCCGCAGATTTACCACTTTTTGAACAACGATTGCAGCAAATGGCAGAGATATTAGGCATTTCTTTGGCTGACTACCCGATAGATCATATTTCTGTACGTTGCCATCAATTGACTACCGCTCATCGTTGGAGTGAGGGGTTAGCGCAGTGTGCTGAATTAATATCCAATAAATCAATCAACGGGCGCCCTATCTATTTATTTGAACTCGCTCAACCGTTAAATATTGCCGGTTGGCCAGTTTTTATTATCGAATTGCCGTTTCCTAAAGATAAAGTCTATCCACAAGAAAGTTGGGAGCATGTCGAAGCAGTTATTGATGTTGAGCCAGAGCAGCTAATTGAGCAAGCTGGCGCTTTGTTACCCAAGCCGTTACCTCATAATTTCAGCCTTAAGATAAGTCAACCTAAAGGTGATTACGAACGTTTGCCTAATCTCACATTAGCGGTTAGTGATGGTAAGACAACCTTAAAATATCATCCTTTTTCTTTGAAAAAAATTGTTGAAAGTGAGGGTTAGGTTACAAAAAAAGCTTTTATCTAACATTTATACAAAAAACTTCTTAAGCTGTGATATTAAACAAGTCAGCAAATGCAAATAGGTGTCATTATTATCTTTTACCGATTTGCGTTATTTTAATAGCTATTGGAGGGCGGTTATGGCGAAACTTGAAATTTGTTGCTTTGGGATTGAATGTGCGCAAATAGCGCAAGAATTTGGTGCTGATCGTATAGAATTGTGTTCAGGCGCTGCGGAAGGTGGATTAACACCTAGCTATGGGTGTTTAAAACATGCTCGAAAAAACATTCATATTCCAGTGCATCCCATTGTTCGCCCACGTGGTGGAGATTTTTGTTATAACACCATGGAGTTTGAGGTTATAAAAGATGATGTGCAAATGATCCGCGAGCTTGGTTTTCCGGGAGTGGTAGTTGGTATGCTTGATAGCGAAGGACGAATTGATCTGCCGCGAATGGAACTGTTAATGCGAGAAACGCGTGGATTAGAAGTCACTTTTCATCGCGCTTTCGATATGTGCGTGAATCCGTTATTAGCATTAGAACAATTAAAATCATTAGGCATCGCCAGAATATTGACTTCTGGACAGCAGCAAAATGCAGAACTCGGTTTACCGCTATTAAAGCAGTTGAATGATAAAAGTCGTGAAATTAATGGACCTATCATTATGGCGGGTGCGGGAGTTCGATTGAGTAATTTGACTAAATTTATTGAAATGGGCATTACTGAGCTGCACAGTTCCGCGGGTAAGACGGTTTCTTCGAGCATGAATTACCGCAAAGTTGGTGTAACTATGGCATCGAACAGTGAAACGGATGAGTTTACACATTATTGCGTTGATGGATTAACGGTTGAAGCGATGAAAGATTTTATGTCGCTAACTAATAATTTGCATTAATTAGCTACACCAAAGACTGTTTAGTCATACTACGCTGAAAAATCAGTAATCTCCAAAAACAGATTCAGAAAACCCACAGGTTAATGTGGGTTTCTTTTTGGTCAGAAGGAGTATTGGTGTTAGAGCATTAATATCGTTTAGATTATCAAATATGCTGGTGGATATTAGGGTTTACGCGCGGTTAATATTGCTCGTAAGGGCGCCGGATAGCCTTCGATAGTTTTACTCTGATCGTTAGGATCAAGAAAATCCACCAGTGATTCGGTGGTCATCCATTCGGTACTGCGCTGCTCATCGAGCGAAGTTATCGCTTGATCAACAATACGCACATCGACAAACCCGCATTTTTCTAACATCACTTTCAGCATCTTCGCTGAGGGAATAAAGTAGACATTACGCATTTGTGCATAGCGGTCACCGGGGATCAAGCATTGAAACTCATCACCGTCGATAACCAAGCTTTCTAGCACTAATTCGCCATCAGAAACTAACTGATTTTTCAGCTGATATAAGTGGTCTAATGGCGAGCGTCGGTGATATAACACCCCCATAGAAAATACAGTATCAAAGGCTTTGAGTTGTGGAAGTTGTTCAATCCCGACCGGTAATAGGTGCGCGCGTTGATCATTACCCAGTAAGGTGCGTACTGCTTCGAATTGACATAAAAACAGTTGTGTCGGGTCAATACCCACAACAAATTCGGCACCTTCGCCTAGCATACGCCACATGTGGTAGCCACTACCACAGCCAACATCCAACACATAGCGATCTTTTAACGGAGAAATATGCGGTAATACGCGCTCCCATTTCCAATCAGAGCGCCATTCGGTATCAATATTTACACCATATAAAGAAAAAGGACCTTTACGCCATGGCATAAATTCTCGCAAAATATTATACACACAGCGATATTCGCCCGAGGTTAACTCAGGCTCTCGCGTTGCGGTCACGCTATGTTTTAAATCCAGTGTAGTGGGAGTGATCGCCGGTAAATTTTCCAGTACTTTTTCCCACGATTTAAATTTACCGTGTAAATGTTCTTTTTTCCATTCACTGAGCTGCGCGGGTAAAACATCTAACCAGTGGCTTAAGCGACCTGTGGCTATTTCACGGTAAAAATTACCAAAATCAATCATTTTCCAGTTCCTTTAACCGCGAGAATAGAGCCAAAATTGAAGCATTGGAACCACACTTCACTGTGCTCAAAACCTGCTGTTTTCAATCTGTTTTTATGTGCAGTTACGCTATCGGTTAACATAACGTTTTCTAACATGCTGCGTTTTTGGCTAATTTCGAGTTCACTATAGCCATTTGCACGTTTGAAATCATGGTGCATATTAAATAATAATTCATCAATCGGTTGATCATCGAAGCTAAATTTCTCCGATAATACTAATACGCCGCCAGGATTAAGCCCCTGATAAATTTTATTCAGTAGCGTTTGGCGATCTTCTGGATTGAGAAACTGTAATGTGAAATTTAGCACCACCATGGAGGCATTTTGCAGCTTAATATTGCGGATATCACCTTCAATCACTTCAACAGGTGTCTCGGCTTTATAGGCATCAATATGACGACGACAGCGTTCGACCATCGCAGGGGAATTATCTACCGCGATAATATTGCACTGTTTAGCCTGAATATTACGGCGCATCGATAATGTGGCTGCGCCTAGCGAACACCCGAGATCGTACACCTGACTGTGATCAGTGACAAAACGTCCTGCCAGCATGCCAATCATAGTAATAATATTCGAATAGCCCGGCACTGAACGCTGGATCATATCGGGGAAAACTTCGGCCACTTTCTCGTCAAATTGCCAATCGCCTAAATTAGCAATAGGGGCGGAGAAAAGGCTATCTTTTGGTTGTTGATCCTGAGTTGACATAACGGCTTGTATAAATAGAAACAATAAGTGGAGGGGGATTCTAGCAGAAATTTACCCGATGCAGAAAAGCAATTCAAAGGTGGGATGAGAAATAATACTGTAAAATAAAGACGAAAACGGCAGAAAGCCTGCCGTTAGGGCGATTATCTACGAGGAGATTAGAGGTCAAAAGAGAAAATTTGAACCCACGGTAAATAGTAAATATTAGCGATAATCATTAGTACCATAGAAAGATAAGTGGCAGTCATACCAGAACGACGCCAATAATATTCTCTATTTTTTAGACCATAAGAATGGAGTATGCGTCCCGCAATTAAAATAATACCACACAAGTGGATCATCCAGACGTGTGCGCCATTCATTTCCATAAACAGTAATAGCAACAAAGACATCGGAATATATTCGACGGCGTTGCCATGTACGCGGATAGCAGTTTGTAATTCGTAAAAGCCACCGTCGCCATAAGCGACACGATACTGTGTTCTCAGTTTAACTACGTTGAGCGATAATTTAATTAATAGCAATGCACCCAAAACAGCATACAGAGAGCTGACCATTTTTTTACTCCAATAATTATCCTAGTCGGCTAAGTAAGTGATAAATCTCACAACTAATGAGCTACCGCTGTCACTAACAGTCTTTAATATTAAAGATTTTATCGGATATCATACAGGCAAATATTAGTATATTTAATATTATTCTTGATTGTTTCTCTCTGCATTGACACCTTATTTCAGTCATATATTCTTATGATATCTATAAGGATGCTTGTAATTTGTTGATTTTAATTGAAATAATCAGTAGTTGATCATAATGGTTAAATTAATTAGGCTTCGATTAGAGTACAAAACATGGGGAAAATAGAACGTGATGCATGGGCTTTGTTGCTTAATAGTCAGCATGCGCTAGCATATGGGTTGGAAAACAAGCGGACTAATCAGTTAAATGTATTGAGATTAAGCATAGAATATAATAATTAAAACATTCAATATGTACATAGTGCTAAGAGTCACATAAAATCAATGCTATTCATTAATGGTGTGTGTATCTGTATATCTCTATCATCCTTCACGTTGCCAGAGTGTTGGTCGTACTAAAATAATTTGTTTGAGCCGCTATTGCTTTTTGGCTGGAGTTATTTTGGTGAACTGCCGCCTTCTTGCAACTTAAATGATTTTGGCGGTATATCCGATTAATAAAATTAGCATTTATTTAACTATTTTTTTAACACATCAACTTGATTTTGCTGATTTAATATTCTTTTTGGACTTATGTCTAGATTGAATTTCCGATATAATGACTGCCTTTTTTTGACATTCTGATTGTATTGTCAACAGTGCCAAAATTTCCGCAGCAAGAATAACAAGCTGAGTAAAAGGATATTGTATGCGTTCTAATTATTGTGGGCAGTTAAGCCTTGCTCATGAAGGTCAAAAAGTCACTCTGTGTGGATGGGTAAATCGTCGTCGTGATTTAGGCGGCTTGATTTTTATCGATTTACGCGACCGTGAAGGCATCGTACAGGTTTTCTTCGATCCTGAATGTAAAGCGGCATTTGAAAAGGCTTCTGAGTTACGTAATGAGTTTTGCATCCAAATCAGCGGAACCGTACGTGCGCGTCCTGCAAGCCAAGTTAATAAAGATATGGCGACCGGTGAAATTGAAATTTTTGCCGACGATGTTGAAATTTTCAACCGATCAGAACCGCTGCCACTGGATAGCAACCAAGTTAATACTGAAGAGAATCGATTAAAATACCGCTATCTGGATTTACGCCGCCCTGAAATGTCTAAGCGCTTAAGAACACGCGCTAAAATCACCAGTTTTGTGCGTCGTTTTATGGATGATCAAGGTTTCGTTGATGTTGAAACCCCGATGCTGACTAAAGCAACGCCCGAAGGCGCGCGCGATTATCTAGTACCAAGCCGTGTGCACAAAGGTAAATTCTACGCGCTACCACAATCTCCTCAATTGTTTAAACAGCTATTAATGATGGCGGGATTTGACCGTTATTATCAAATAGTAAAATGTTTCCGCGATGAAGATTTACGTGCGGATCGTCAGCCTGAATTTACCCAAATCGATGTTGAAACCTCGTTCATGACCGCAGACCAAGTGCGTGAAATCATGGAACGTATGATCCGCGAATTATGGTTAGAAACCAAAGCGGTCGATTTAGGTCAATTCCCAGTAATGACTTTCGCTGAAGCCATGCGTCGTTACGGTTCAGATAAACCTGATTTACGTAACCCAATGGAATTAATCGATATTGCGGATTTAGTTAACGCGGTGGATTTTGCGGTATTTGCTGAGCCAGCGAACGATCCCAAAGGTCGTGTTGTGGCGTTAAAAGTCCCAGGTGGCGCAACCTTGAGTCGCAAACAAATTGACGACTACGGTAAATTTGTAGGTATATATGGCGCTAAAGGTCTGGCATGGATGAAGATCAATCAGCGTGCTGAAGGCTTAGAAGGGGTGCAAAGTCCAATAGCTAAATTCTTAAATGCGCAAGTTGTTGAACAATTATTAGCCCGTACTGACGCACAAGATGGCGATATCATCCTGTTTGGTGCCGGGGCAAAAAATGTGGTTACCGATGCGATGGGGGCTTTACGTCTAAAAGTTGGTCGAGACCTCGAACTGACCGACCTGAAAAGCTGGCGTCCACTGTGGGTGGTTGATTTCCCAATGTTTGAAGATAATGGTGAAGGTGGCTTAACCGCAATGCACCATCCATTTACTTCGCCGTTAGATTTTACGCCACAGCAACTGGAAGAAGATCCAGAAGCGGCTGTAGCGAATGCCTATGATATGGTGATTAACGGTTACGAAGTTGGGGGGGGATCGGTGCGTATTCACCGCAATGAAATGCAGCAGTCAGTGTTCCGCATTTTAGGTATCTCAGAGCAAGATCAGCGTGAGAAATTTGGTTTCTTATTAGACGCGTTAAAATACGGAACACCACCGCATGCGGGGCTGGCTTTCGGCTTAGATCGTCTGGTGATGCTATTAACTGGCACTGAAAATATTCGTGACGTTATTGCATTCCCTAAAACGACCGCCGCAGCGTGCCTGATGACCGAGGCGCCAAGCCATGCAAACGTTGATGCGTTGGCTGAGTTAGCCATTCAGGTTGTGGTTAAAAAAGACGAGCAATAAACTCAATGAAATTATATAAGCGCCCTGAATCAGTATTGATTGTTATTTATGCCCACAACAGTGGCAGGGTGCTTATGCTGCAACGGCAGGATGACCCCGACTTTTGGCAATCTGTCACTGGCAGTTTGGAAGAAGGGGAACAACCTGCGGCTGCGGCGGCGAGGGAGATAAAAGAAGAGATAGGTATTGATGTGGTTGCCAAACAATTGACGTTAAGCGACCGCCATCAAAGTGTTATCTTTGAAATTTTTCCGCACTTTCGGCATCGCTATGCGCCGGGAGTTACCCACTGCAAAGAGCATTGGTTTACCCTGGTTTTGCCGGAGGAGTTTACGCCGCACCTGACAGAACACTTAGATTTTCGTTGGTTAGCGCCAGAACAGGCGGTCACTTTAACTAAATCTTGGAGTAATGCTCAGGCGATTAAAAATTTTGCTAATTAACTATTTTATTCCCCAAATAATTTATGCAGCAGCTTATCGTTAGTTAAATATCGGCATAATTATTGGCTTAATTTTGCTGTTTATCAGCATAATGGGTGAGTCTGTAACATAAAATATGGCGGGTATATTCATGTATTTGGAGAGATTTCATGGCAGGTCATAGTAAATGGGCCAACACCAAACACCGTAAAGCTGCGCAAGATTCTAAGCGTGGTAAGATTTTTACTAAAATTATTCGTGAGCTGGTTACTGCAGCGCGTATTGGTGGTGGTGATCCCGCGTCTAACCCGCGTTTACGCGCAGCTGTTGATAAAGCCTTATCAAACAATATGACTCGCGATACGTTGAATCGTGCTATTGCGCGTGGTGTTGGCAGTGATGACAATGACGATATGGAAACCATCATCTATGAAGGTTATGGCCCAGGCGGAACAGCCGTGATGGTCGAATGCCTAAGTGATAACCGTAACCGTACGGTATCTGATGTACGTCATGCCTTCACTAAAACCGGCGGCAATCTTGGAACTGATGGTTCAGTAGCTTATTTGTTCACTAAACGTGGCGTTATTACTTACGCACCGGGGGTGGATGAAGATGCGTTGATGGAAGCTGCATTAGATGCAGGAGCGGATGACGTTGAAACGTATGACGATGGTGCGATAGATGTTTACACCACGCCAGAAACGTTCGGTGAAGTTAAAGATGCCTTAGATGCGGCTGGATTTATCGCAGAAGCTGCAGAAGTATCAATGATCCCTTCGACTAAAGCAGAATTAGATGCTGAGACAGCACCGAAATTGATGCGTTTAATCGATATGCTAGAAGATTCTGATGACGTGCAAGAAGTATATCACAACGGTGATATCTCTGACGAAGTCGCAGAGCAGCTGTAATAATCCGTTCTCCCGCGTAGAGAAAGCGTGCTGTAATCAGCATGCTTTCTCTAACGCTCACCCATCTCCATTCACTGTCAGGTTACAAACGTGTCCATAATATTGGGAATAGACCCCGGCTCTCGTGTTACTGGCTATGGGGTGATCCGCCAACAGGGAAGGCAGTTACTGTACCTTGGAAGTGGCTGTATAAGAACTAAAGCTGATGATTTACCCACCCGATTACAGCGTATTTATGCTGGTGTGATGGAAATTATTACGCAGTATCAACCCAATACATTTGCTATCGAACAAGTGTTTATGGCAAAGAATCCCGATTCAGCATTAAAACTCGGCCAAGCTCGAGGCGTAGCTATTTTAGCTGCGGTTAATCAATCGTTGCCCGTGTTTGAATATGCAGCGCGCCAAGTTAAACAAACGGTTGTTGGCACCGGTGCCGCAGAAAAAACACAAGTTCAACATATGGTGCGCTCTATTCTTAAACTGTCAGCCAATCCACAATCTGATGCTGCCGATGCCCTCGCTATTGCTATCACCCATTGCCATTTTAATCAAAATTTACTCAAAGTGGGCGATCCAAAATTAGTGTTAACACGTGGGCGTTTAAGGTAATGCTGTATGTGCATCCAGTTTTATTTGTGATATAAATACTTCTCGTATTATCAAATGATATAGAGTAATGGCGATTGCGGTTAGCTGTACTGTACTAAACTCGGCGTATATCGCATTATTCACTGATAAATAACGTTAATCATAATGTAGCTGGTATTTTGCAGACAGAAAAATTATCGATTATTGGTGCTAAATTAGTTTTTAAATCAATCGGGTGCGAGTAATTAAAAATAGTCACTGTAAGAATAGCGTCTATAAAATAGTGTTTATAAAAATAATGCTATAAGTTTACTTTTGGTCAAGAGGATTCAGTGTGATAGGGCGTTTAAGAGGCATTATATTAGAAAAACAACCGCCGATTGTGTTATTAGAGACCAATGGCGTCGGCTATGAAGTGCATATGCCAATGACTTGTTTTTATGAGTTACCCGATGTAGGTCAGGAAGCTATTGTTTTCACACAATTTGTTGTACGTGAAGATGCTCAATTATTGTATGGCTTTAATGATAAACAAGAACGAGCTCTGTTTAAAGAGCTAATTAAGGTCAATGGTGTAGGGCCAAAATTGGCCTTAGCAATTTTATCCGGAATGTCTGCCCAACAGTTTGTTAATGCGATAGAACAAGAGTCGATTGTAACCTTAGTTAAGCTACCGGGTATTGGTAAAAAAACCGCCGAGCGTTTAGTGGTCGAAATGAAAGATCGCTTTAAAGGGCTTAATGGCGATCTATTTAATCAAAACAGTGAAATCACTTTACCGGCGGTTAATCAGCAAGGTCAAAGTAGCGTTGATATTGAATCTGAAGCTGCGGCTGCGTTGGTATCTCTAGGCTATAAACCGCAAGAAGCCAGCCGAATGGTCAGTAAAGTGGCTAAAATGGGTAACGATTGTGAAACGTTAATCCGTGAGGCTTTACGCGCTGCACTCTAATTAAGTTAGGTAATAACGTGAAATTAAGGAAATTATCTTATGATTGAAGCTGATCGCCTAATCTCCGCTGAGGTGCTCCGCGAAGAAGAAGAAGCTATCGATCGTGCAATACGGCCCAAATTTTTGTCTGAATATGTCGGTCAACCTCAAGTAAAAGAGCAGATGGAAATTTTCATTCAAGCGGCACGTTTGCGTGGTGAAGCGCTCGATCATTTGCTGATTTTTGGTCCCCCGGGATTAGGAAAAACCACGCTAGCCGGTATTGTAGCTAATGAGATGGGGGTCAGTTTGCGTACTACTTCGGGGCCTGTTTTAGAAAAAGCCGGTGATTTGGCTGCTATGCTGACTAATCTTGAGCCACACGATGTGCTGTTTATCGATGAAATTCACCGTTTATCTCCGGTAGTTGAAGAAATTTTGTACCCGGCGATGGAAGATTACCAGCTGGATATTATGATTGGTGAAGGACCGGCGGCGCGTTCAATAAAAATAGATTTGCCGCCCTTTACATTGATAGGGGCAACCACGCGTGCGGGCTCATTAACTTCACCGTTACGAGATCGTTTTGGTATTGTTCAGCGGTTAGAGTTTTATAATATCGATGATCTTCAGCATATTGTCACCCGTAGCGCCCGTTTTATGGGCTTGGATATCAGCCCAGAAGGGGCACATCAAGTTGCTAGACGTTCGCGTGGAACACCGCGTATTACCAATCGTTTATTAAGGCGAGTACGTGATTTTGCCCAAGTTAAAGGCGATGGAAGTATTGATGAATCTACGGCAAATTTAGCATTAGATATGCTGAACGTCGATTCTGCGGGCTTTGATTATTTGGATCGTAAATTGCTGGTGGCGATTATTGATAAATTTATGGGCGGTCCGGTCGGAATTGATAACTTGGCTGCAGCGATTGGTGAAGAGCGTGAGACTATAGAAGATGTACTTGAGCCGTATTTGATCCAACAAGGGTTTATTCAGCGCACCCCGCGCGGACGTATTGCGACCGGGCATGCGTATCAACATTTTGGTTTAACGCCAAAATCTAATAATTAGAATCAATTAACCTGCTCATGTGCTTTGTCGCATTAGAGCAGGTTGGTATTATAATTTTAATCTTATATCAATTGAGTTATCAATGTATTACTTGACTATGTTAAGTACTGGAGGCGAGTGATGTATTCTAAAACATCAATACCGTTATACATACTTGCATATAAACACCGTCGATAGCTTAATTTTTGGTGTTTACCGCTAAGCTGAGAACAAATAAGATGGCAGCAGATAATACCACCGATGGCCCAGCAGGCGTATCATAAAAGGCGGAAAAAGCTAAGCCGCCAGAGACCGCTAGCATACCAATAATTATTGCAATACCTGCCATTTGTTCTGGTGTACGTGCAAAGCGTCTTGCCGCCGCGGCGGGAATGATTAGCAATGAAGTGATAATCAAAGCACCGACAAATTTCATCGCAATACCAATGGTTAAAGCGGTGACCATCATTAATAGCACGCGTAATCGTTGAATTTTAACCCCATCGACAAAAGCTAATTCTTGATTAATAGTCATCGATAGTAATGCGCGCCATTGCCAGAAAAGTAATCCGCAAACAATAATCACACCGATCAGAATAGCGCTGACATCTTCATAAGTAACTGATAATAGATCGCCAAATAAATAGGCCATCAGATCGACCCGCACATTGGACATTAGGCTGACCACCACTAACCCGAGGGACAGGGCGCTGTGAGCCATAATACCTAAAAGTGTATCAACAGCTAATTGTGGGCGTCTTTCCAACCAAACTAAAATCAATGCCAACAGTAATGTGACAGCAATCACTGCGTAAAAAGGATTGATATTCAGCATTAAGCCAAAGGCGACCCCGAGCAGAGATGTGTGGGCAAGCGTATCGCCAAAATAGGACATGCGACGCCAAACCACAAAAGAACCTAACGGTCCTGCGGCGGTGGCTAATAAAATACCGGCCAGCCAGCCGGGCAGCAGTAATTCAATCATGGTGGCAATCCTTGCTATGCTGATGAGGCACGATAATATTACCTTCTAAATCATGTTGATGATTATGATGATGCCGATAGACGCCAATTTGTTGTGCGCCGCGATAACCAAACATGGCAATAAACTCAGGGTGCAATGAGACGACTTCTGGAGTGCCAGAGCAACAAATATGCCCATTGATACACAACACTTTATCCGTTTTTGCCATTACTAGATGTAAATCATGCGATACCATTAACACACCGCAATTTAGCTCTGTTCTTAATTGATTAATTAAATCGTACAGTGCTACTTGGCCATTGATATCAACGCCTTGAGTCGGTTCATCTAGTACTAATAAATCGGGTTGATTTAATAAGGCTCGAGCTAACAATACCCGCTGTGTCTCACCGCCGGATAATTTTTGCATCGGTTGTTCAATTAAATGTTCAGCCTTAACACGCATTAAGGCCGGTAAAATATCTTTCGTTTTTACTTTAGGTTTAAGCAGCATAAAGCGCTTGACGGTAAGGGGCATAGTGGCATCGAGGTAAAGTTTTTGCGGGACATAGCCGATAGACAGGTTTCGCGGCCGTTCTATTTTCCCTGACGATGGTGGTATTAACCCAAGGACAATACGCACAATGGTTGATTTTCCTGCGCCATTGGGGCCTAAAAGGGTCAATATTTCGCCTTTGTGTAGCGAGAATGTGACATCTTGCAGTACATGACGCTCACCAAAGGAGACTGAAATATTTTTTAAACTAAGTAATGCTTGCATGTGAAAAATATCTTGCAGAATTGAAGAAACGTTATAATATAACATTTCAAAATAAAAAGCACGGATTAATCTATTATGATACACAAATCAAAACAGTTCGCTCGGAAATTACTTCTCGCTTCAATAATCAGTGGTATTCTGCCTATTGCTGCACAGGCTGATATCGTAACCTCGGTGAGACCTTTAGGATTTATTGCTGCGGGAATAGCGGATGGCGTTACAAACACTCAAGTTTTGTTACCTGATGGGGCTTCTCCACATGATTATGCGCTAAAACCGTCTGATCTGCGTAAAATTAAACAAACTGACTTATTTGTGTGGGTCGGTCCAGAAATGGAAATGTTTTTAGAAAAACCGCTAAAACAGCTGCCTGAGCACAAAAATCTGCCCTTAGCCGAACAAAAAAATATTAAACCATTATTAATGGCAAATAATGATGAAGGGGATAATGAAGATACTGATGCTCATGATGGTGATAATATTGAGCTAGGTCACGAACATCATTCACACGGTGCGTATAATATGCACATATGGCTGTCCCCGGAGATAGCGAAACAGGCAGCTCAAGATATCTATGATAGATTAATAGTGATTTATCCTGAGAAAAAGAAACAGCTGGACGTAAACCTTCGTAAATTCAATGAAAATATGGCGCAAAATGATAAGAAAGTTGCTAATATTTTGCAGCCGGCTAAAGACAAAGGATATTTTGTTTTTCATGACGCTTATGGCTACTTTGAAAAACACTATCATTTATCCCCATTGGGGCATTTTACGATAAATCCTGAAATCCAGCCAGGGGCACAGAAATTACATCAAATAAGAACACAACTGGTTGAGCAAAAGGCACAATGTGTTTTTGCTGAGCCACAATTCAGGCCGGCCGTGATCCAAACCGTTGCGCAAGGGACGGGAGTGCGTATGGGCACGTTAGATCCTCTCGGAAGTGGAATAACGTTAGGTCCAGATAGCTATATGCAATTTTTAACGCAACTATCGGAACAATATGCGGGCTGCCTGAATTAAAAACAAGAAGGAATTGTTGAAAGTGCAGCAGATGGCTAAAAGTCTCGTCCAAGTCTACGGAAACCTATCTAAGCCGCATAAATTTATGTTAGGTACGTTAACCGCAGCAACACTGGCTGTCGCGATATGGCGGCCAGTTCATATCCATGAACGACAGAATGACAGCAATACCGAGACAACAATTCCGGTAACGGCGCCTTTTATTAATGATAAATACGCGACTGATGATGTTATTTTAGACAGCAGTGAACAATTACCGGATGAAGGCGTTGCAGATGTTGATGCTACCGATACAGATGATGCATCAACTATACCGCATGAGTATGTAGTATCCAGTGGTGATAATCTGTCGAGTATTTTAACTCAGTTCGGTATAGAGCCGGGCGATGTTGCTACTTTAGCTAACCAGCATAAAGCACTACGTAACTTAAATATTGGTCAGACACTGAATTGGACGTTAACGGCTAATGGTGAATTAGAATCCCTAACTTGGGATGTTTCTCGTCGTGAAACTCGAGTTTATACTCGTGTCGGCAACACCAATACTTTTAAAGAAGTTAAAGAGTTAGAAAAAGGTGTTTGGACCAATAACGTAGTGCAAGGCTCGATTAATGGTAGCTTTGCCAATAGCGCTCGTCAGGCGGGATTAAATCGAACTGAAACTCGTGACGTCATCAAAGCATTACAATGGCAGGTTGATTTCCGTAAATTACAAAAAGGCGATAAATTCACGGTGTTATTAAGTCGTGAGATGTTGGATGGCCGAAATGAACAAAGTCAATTACTAGGCGTTCGCTTGCAAAATAGTGGTAAAGATTATTACGCTTTCCGTGCCGATGATGGACGTTTTTATGATGCGGAAGGTAATGGATTAGAACAAGGTTTTTTACGTTTCCCTACAGCTAAACAGTTCCGGGTTTCTTCTAATTTTAATCCTCGTCGTATTAATCCAGTAACTGGTCGCGTTGCCCCGCATAAAGGGGTCGATTTTGCGATGCCTGTTGGTACGCCTGTACTGGCTGTGGGTGATGGTGAAGTCATTGTGTCTAAATACAGTGGTGCCGCGGGTAATTTTGTGGCTATCCGCCACGGTCGTCAATATACAACGCGTTATATGCATATGCGTCAGTTATTGGTTAAACCGGGACAAAAAGTAAAGCGTGGTGATCGTATTGGCTTATCAGGGAATACTGGTCGTTCCACTGGACCACATTTACATTTCGAAGTATGGATTAACCAGCAAGCAGTGAATCCACTGACTGCCAAATTACCAAGTTCAGGTGGATTAATGGGTAAAGAGCGTAAAGAATATTTAGCTTCGGTGCGTGATATTAAACCGCAATTAAAACTGAATTAATCACATATACCTCCTTAATCCTGGCGGGCAGATAGCAATATCTGCCCGTTTTCTTTGGGAAATTAACTGCTGGGAATAATATTATTTTGCATAACAGATTTCGTACCACTAATTGGGAGGTATAAAAATCCTGTTGATAGATGAGGTTGATAAGTCAAGATATCTCCCACAGATTATGGTTAAATACCGATATTGAAATCAAATAACTGAGACGCTATTAATAAGCGATATCAATATAATCAATTCTTGGCACGGCACGATTAGCACAGCAGTATTCAATGATATGGTGAGTTAAATGTGCAGATTAAATAGAGTATTAATTTTTTTGTTAGGTAACCGATGAATAAAGATAAAGATACTGACAGCAAATTAGGCTACGTTCCTCGTTTCCATCGGACATATCTACATCCGAAATATTGGGGCGTTTGGCTTGGCGCGTTGGTATTGGCAGGATTAGCCTATATGCCAGTAAGATTGCGTGATCCATTATTAGCGTGGGTTGGAAAATGGGTCGGTAAATTGGCGAAAAGTGCTCGTCGTCGAGCGCAAATAAATTTACTGTATTGCTTCCCCGAATGGACAGAGCAGCAGCGCGAACAATTGATTGATAACATGTTCGCTACGGCACCACAATCTTTTGTGATGATTGCTGAATTATGTTTACGTGGTGCAGAAAAAACTTTAGCCCGTACTGAATGGCATAATCAGGCTGTGATTGAAAAATTACAGGCCGAAGGGCGCAATGTGATTTTTATGGTTCCGCATGGTTGGGCGGTTGATATTCCCGCAATGTTACTGGCTGCACGAGGCCAAACTATGGCGGCAATGTTTCATCATCAAAAAAATCCAGTAGCAGATTTCTTATGGAATAAAGCACGTTATCATTTCGGTGGACGTTTGCATTCCCGTGAGGCAGGGATTAAGCCATTTATCTCTTCGATACGCCAGGGATATTGGGGGTTTTATTTACCTGATCAAGATCATGGTGCTGAGCACAGTGAATTTGTAGATTTTTTTGCTACTTATAAAGCCACATTGCCAGCGGTAGGTCGTTTAATGAAAGTATGTAAGGCTGCGATTGTTCCTTTGTTCCCTGTATATGATCATCATGAGCATCGTTTGCATATTTATCTTCGTGAGCCGATGGATGATATCGATGGCAAAGATGATAATTATATCGCACGGCGTATGAATGAAGAGCTGGAGCAACTGGTTAGGCCGAATCCAGAGCAATATACGTGGATTTTAAAATTGCTCAAAACGCGTAAAGAGGGTGAAATTGAACCCTATCAGCGTGATGATTTATATTCTAAAAAATAAGCGCAAGCTGTGTAAATAAGATTGTTTAGTAAGCGTTTTTATTTAGGCATATCGCGTTTACGGGCATACAGCCGCTATGTATGAGATGTTCGCTGAAAAAATGAGTTTTATTTACGGCTTACGATATTCATCAGAATTAGAAACAATCATTAAAAGTAATAATGATAAACAATAAAAAACGCTGCCTTTTCTGGGCAGCGTTTTAGATTTAGCCGTTTGGTTAATTAATTCAATTATTCGACTTCTAAAATACGGCAAGTATTGGTGCTTCCTACGGTACCCATCAGGTCGCCTTGGGTAACTAACACAACATCTCCGGTAACTAAATAGCCTTTGTCACGTAAACGATTAACTGCTTCATTAGCAGCGGCAATGCCATCAATATGCGTGCTACAAAATACAGGTGTTACACCGCGGTATAAGGCACATTGATTTAAGGTTTTTTCATGGCGTGACATCGCGAAAATAGGTAAACCTGAGCTGATACGAGACATCATACGTGCAGTGCGGCCCGATTCTGTCATCGCCATAATCGCTTTAACCCCTTTAAGGTGGTTAGCTGCGTACATGGTTGACATCGCTATCGCTTCTTCAATATTTTCAAATATGATATCAAGGCGATGTTTAGACACGGATAAACCAGGGACTTTCTCTGCACCCAGACATACTTGCGCCATAGCAGCAACAGTCTCGGCAGGATATTGTCCAGCAGCGGTTTCTGCTGAAAGCATTACAGCATCGGTACCATCAAGAACCGCATTAGCAACGTCCATGACTTCGGCGCGTGTTGGCATCGGGTTGGTGATCATCGACTCCATCATTTGAGTCGCTGTAATCACGACACGATTCAGTTGACGCGAACGCTGAATTAATTTTTTCTGTACTGCCACGAGCTCAGGGTCGCCAATTTCAACGCCTAAGTCACCACGGGCAACCATTACTACGTCCGAAGCTAGAATGACTTCGTCCATGATTTGGTCATTAGCCACGGCTTCAGCACGTTCAACTTTAGCTACGATTTGGCAGTCACAGCCTGCATCACGCGCTAAGCGGCGTGCATAGTTTAAATCTTCACCACAGCGAGGGAAAGATACAGCGAGGAAATCGACACCAATTTTTGCTGCGGTTTTAATGTCTTCTTTATCTTTTTCAGTCAAGGCATCCGCAGATAATCCGCCGCCTAACTTATTGATACCTTTATTGTTGGACAATTGACCGCCAACAGTCGTTTCGGTATAAACTTGTAATCCTTTGACTTCGATAACTTTTAATTGGACTCGACCATCATCCAATAACAAGATATCGCCTGGGACAACATCTGCGGGTAAACCTTTATAATCGATGCCGACTTTAGTTTGATCGCCTTCACCTTTACCTAAGGTAGCATCAAGAATAAATTTATCACCAATATTGAGGTATACTTTGCCATCTTTAAAGGTCGAAACACGGATTTTAGGCCCTTGTAAGTCGCCTAAAATAGCCACATTACGACCAGAACGAGCTGCAATTTCACGAACTTTATTCGCACGCGCTATATGATCTTCTGCCGTACCATGAGAAAAGTTGAGGCGTACAACATTAGCGCCTGCGTTAATGACTTTCTCTAAATTATTGTCGCGATCTGTTGCGGGACCTAGAGTGGTAACTATCTTCGTTCTTCTCAGCCGTCTGGACATGTATTACTCCGTTGACCTGTAATGGTATTGAATTGTGGGCAAACATTTTCACCCAATTTAATCTTATTTTTACGCTAGTTGCTGTTGCTGAATAGAAACAGCAACGCAAAATTCATCATTTTCTCTCTCACTATGCTAACAGTTCTAATAAACTATTAAAGCCGCAATAGACAAGAACAGCAAATAAATGGCGAAAAATCTCTTTAGGCTTTATCAAACCGCGAATCGCGTAAGGCGTCTTTGACCCGCTTCAAGTTATCTCTAAATTTTTCGCCTCGGCGTAAGATAAAACCGGTCGCCAGCACATCAATAACGGTTAATTGTGCTAAACGCGAGATCATCGGCATATAAATATCTGTATCTTCTGGCACATCAATAAGTAAGGAAACAGTGGCTTCTTGAGATAACGGTGAACCAGCAGAAGTAATAGCAATAACTACCGCATCGTTTTCTCGTGCGACACGAGCCATATCTACCAGTGCTTTAGTGCGTCCAGTATGAGAAATGAGGACCAATACATCGCCTTCATCGCTATTAATACAGCTCATGCGCTGCATGACAATATCATCAAAGCAGACTACTGGGATATTAAAGCGGAAGAATTTATTCATCGCGTCGTGAGCAACGGCGGCTGAGGCCCCAAAGCCAAAAAAAGAGACTTTTCTGGCTTGAGTCAATAAATCCACGGCACGATTAATCGCTTCACTATCAATAGACTGCTTCACGTTATCTAATCCTGCCATGGCAGACTCAAATATTTTATGCGTATATGCACGCGTCGAATCGTTTTGTTCTACATGGCGATTCACATAAGGTGTACCATTGGCAATATTTTGTGCCAAACGCACTTTAAAATCGGGGAAGCCTTTGGTGTCCATTTTACGACAAAAGCGATTAACGGTAGGCTCACTTACTGTGGCCATTCTTGCTAGAGTAGCGATACTTAAATGAATGACTTGCTGAGGCGCATGCAGAATAACTTGCGCTACTTTTTTTTCTGACTTGCTTAACGTTTCCATATTTTGTTGCATTTGTTCCAATATATTCATAACAGCAAGTCACCTATATAATATTACGCATTGGGTATAACCAAACATAGTTCGATATTTTCGGGGATTAAGCTAGACATTCCACGAAGATTTTTTAATTCTATTTCTGTATTTGTTGCTTTATATCGAGATGTATGGCGTTAAAATGCTAAGTTAGTCAACATACTAGCTTAGTCATGGCCTAGCTTATTCTTTGATGGATTATAGCTATTCCATTAACAGGAGAAATCTATCTCAATATAAGTGAAAATATACTACGTGTTTGCTGCGACAAATGCGCTAGAATAGTGTGATAATCGGTTTTTTTTACCAAAATATGATCGGTGTCAAAGTTTCAAAACAGTAATATAATATCAACACTGTAATTTACTTACAGATGACGGATTTCATTTCGCCAGTGGTTACTAAGCAATCTCAGTCGATTTTTTAATCGAAGAACAATTAAAGCACTTTGCGGATATTTACTGGTGATACGCAAGATAGTACATTATTGAGATAACTAGCTAATTTTGTAACAAAATTACAATAAATTCCGCAAATTGAGGAGAACCAATATGGCGGTGAATCAAACTGCACAAGCCTGTAATTTAATTATTTTTGGCACCAAGGGAGACCTCGCTCGTCGTAAATTACTTCCGTCACTCTACCAGCTGGAAAAAGCGGGTTATATCCATGCTGAAACTCGTATTATCGGTGTGGGACGCGCAGAGTGGGATAAAGACGAGTACGTGAAATTTGTTAAGCATGCGCTGGATGAATTTGTTAAAGAAGAATTGGATGAAACGCTGTGGGAAACCTTACGCGCTCGCTTAGATTTTTGTAATTTAGATGTACAAGAGACTGAAAATTTTGTCCGTTTAGCTGAAATGTTACAACAAGATACGCATCCCACCATCCATTATTTTGCGATGCCGCCAAGTACTTTTGGTTCGATGTGTCAAGGGTTAGGATTTGCTGGCTTAAATGCGCAGCCTAACCGTGTTGTGATGGAAAAACCGCTAGGGACAGACCTGGCCTCATCACAAGAAATTAATAATGAAGTTGCTAAATATTTCGACGAAAGTCAGGTTTATCGAATCGACCATTATTTAGGCAAAGAAACAGTACTTAATTTATTGGCGCTGCGTTTTTCTAACTCTTTGTTTATTAATAACTGGGATCACCGAGCTATCGATCATGTACAAATAACGGTGGCTGAAGAAGTTGGTATTGAAGGGCGCTGGGGTTATTTTGATAAAGCCGGTCAAATGCGCGATATGATCCAGAATCACTTGCTGCAAATATTGACCATGATTGCTATGTCCCCGCCAGCGGATTTAACTACCGATCGCATTCGTGATGAAAAAGTCAAAGTGTTACGTTCACTACGTCGAATCGACCATACGAATGTGCGCGACAAAACTGTACGCGGTCAATACACCACAGGATTTGTGCAAGGTAAAAAAGTACCTGGCTATTTAGAAGAAGGGGCCAATAAAGTCAGTAAAACTGAAACATTTGTCTCATTACGTGTGGATATCGATGATTGGCGTTGGGCTGGGGTACCTTTCTATTTAAGAACCGGCAAACGTTTACCGGCTAAATGTTCCGAAGTCGTGGTGTATTTTAAGAAACCAGCTCTGAATATTTTCGCTGAAAGTTATCAAGATCTTCCACAAAATAAACTGACTATTCGTTTGCAGCCAGATGAAGGGATTGATATTGAAATCTTAAATAAAGCCCCTGGATTAGATCATAAACATCGATTGCAAACGACCAAGTTGGATTTAAGTTTTTCTGAAACCTTTAATCAAACCCATTTAGCGGATGCGTACGAGCGTTTGTTGCTTGAAGCCATGCGAGGCATTCAAGCGTTATTTGTCCGTCGTGACGAAGTGGAAGAAGCGTGGAAATGGGTTGATTCAATCATGGACGCATGGGCGATGGACAATGAACCACCAAAACCATATCAATCAGGTACTTGGGGTCCAATAGCCTCGGTAGCGATGATCACTCGTGATGGGCGTTCATGGAATGAATTTGAATAACTGCTAGCCAATAGAGGATCATGCGGATTATTCAGCAGTAAGTATTTATGGCGTCTATTTGGGCGCCATTTTTTTAGATTTATTTTATATTTTAAAGAAAATCGGCAGTTTAATTGATATTAAATTTCAAATTGACCAATAATTCTTCACTGTTTCTAAGCCAGATAAATCACTATTTATTCGGCATAATGTAAATATTATCAACTAATTACTTCTATTTTAGAATGGCAGGATAGAAACACGAGAATCGCATCGCTATTCAAACACGGTCATTAATTATTCAGCGTAAAAAAGATGATAATATTCATTGATTTAATAAAAATCCTATGTTAAAAATACCCTACAAACAACTACTGATGAGGATTCGGAGTAAATTAGATGGATTGGCCATCTGATGAAATGAATGAGATATCATGCTTAGCGCTAACAGCGTCAAGATCCAACGCAGAACCACACATCGCCTTTTCTTATCCGCCATTTTATCCAGTGAATACTACTGGTGCGGCGCATTATAGCTTCTTTTCTCAATATAATCATTGGCTTAATCATTCTTCGATAACAGCCACATTACCTTTTTAGATTATTACGCTGCTGGCATTGGGTTACCCAAATAGGTGTTATTTGCGGATGTTTTTCCCGTTCCTAATGCAGCGGCCTTGAGTAGAGAAATATGATGATATATTGGATATTTTTAGGTTTAGCCATCGTTACCGAAGTTATCGGTACCTTATCAATGAAGTATGCCAGTGTGAGTGGCGATATATCCGGCATGTATGTTATGTATGTGATGATCGCATCGTCTTACATTTTATTGGCAGTTGCTGTAAAAAAAGTTGCTCTCGGCGTCGCTTATGCCCTGTGGGAAGGTATTGGGATTTTAATTATCACTTCATTTAGCGTGATGTGGTTTGGCGAATCGTTATCCCCGATGAAAATTGGTGGTTTAACATTATTAATTGCCGGAATTGGTTTGATTAAATCCGGAACTAAAAAAGCCACAGTAAAACAATCAACAGCGACTGTTAAGCGTATGGCTTCTAAAGCGGCCAATACCGCAACTGCCGTGAGTCACCGTACGAAGGAGGCTTAATCATGTTATCTCAATTTGAGTGGTGGCATGGGGCGTTCTTAATTCTGGCGGTTATATTAGAAATTTTGGCCAACATCTTATTAAAGATGTCGAATGGATTTAAACGTATTTGGTTGGGGGTATTGTCTTTATTGGCAGTGCTCGGGGCGTTTAGTTCATTGGCACAAGCGGTTAAAGGCATTGAGTTGTCAGTCGCTTATGCATTATGGGGGGCTTTCGGCATTATTGCCACTATTGCCGCCGGCTGGATTTTATTCAATCAGCGTCTTAACTACAAAGGTTGGGGTGGGGTTTGCCTACTGTTAATCGGGATGGTTCTGATTAAAATGGCTTAATAAAAGCCAGTAAAAAGAGTGATGGCCACGGATAGGCTGCCACTCTTTTTGTAATAAATTAATGTTGTCGGTTAACGAGCCGCGATAATCTTGATTTCTACTTTATATTTTGGGTCCATTAGTCCGGCTTGAACCGTACAGCGCACCGGTGCACTTCCTGCCACTACCCAAGCATCCCATGCTTGATTCATGCCAGAAAAATCTGCTTTATCTGCTAGAAATATAGTCGCGTCAAGAATTTTACTTTTATCTGACCCGACACGTAGCAGCAACACATCTATCGCTGCAAGGGCATCTGAAGTTTGTACAACAATATCGCCATCTAGCGTTTCTGGCACACTGGTATAATAAATTACATCATTATGAATAACTGCATCTGACCAGCGTGTATCTGCATCAATACGTTCAATCGTCATTTTAGGTTCCTTGCTATCTTGCTATTGCTATAGAGGTAATAGATACGTTTCTTTCAGAATAGCAGTTGAGATCAAGATTGAATATTAATTATTAATATGAACTATCTCATACCGATTAATTCAAAAATAATTTTATTGAAACAACATTTTTTGCGTGAATACAGCCAGCAGCTGTTAGTCATGATAAAGTGGCGCTCATTCTTTTTGATCGGATTGATTTTGCTATAGCTTAGATTATTGCCAGCATTTTATCGTTTCATACTAATGGTTACCGGGCGCTTGTCATTGACCTGTGTTTGAATAGGCTAGGACGTTAGAGTTATGTCCCCAGAGTGGTATTTTTCCAAACCCGCATGATCGCTATCGCTATTTTCATCTTTAATATAATTATAGGTTTTTGCTGTGAGTGACGATTTTTCAACATCAGGTACTCTTGCCAAGGCGATCCCCGGGTTCCAACCCCGAGACGCACAGATAAAAATGTCTCAAGCTATTGATCGTGTAATTGAGCATCAGCAACAATTGGTCGTGGAGGCAGGTACGGGAACCGGTAAAACCTACGCGTATTTAGTACCGGCATTGCGGTCAGGCAAAAAAGTGATTATTTCTACCGGTTCTAAAGCGTTACAAGACCAGCTGTATCATCGTGATTTGCCAACTATTATTGATGCTATTAACTATGATGGCAACATTGCGTTATTAAAAGGACGGTCAAATTATTTATGCTTAGAACGGCTCGATCAGCAGGCGTTAGGAGGCGGTAGTCTTGAGCCTGAAATTTTATCGAGCGTAGTACGTATTCGTAGCTGGTCGATAGAGACGGAAAGTGGTGATGTTAGTAGCTGTCATGGAATTTCTGAAGATCATGCAGTCTGGCCTTTAGTGACCAGCACCAATGACAACTGTCTCGGCAGTGATTGTCCACGATATAAAGAATGCTTTGTGTTAAAAGCTCGACGTAAAGCGTTGGACGCCGATATTGTTGTAGTTAATCACCATTTGTTTATGGCTGACCGAGTAGTAAAAGATACCGGTTTTGGCGAATTGATCCCTGATGCCGATGTGATGATTTTTGACGAGGCGCATCAAATTCCTGATATCGCCAGTCAATATTTTGGTCAACAGCTCACCAGTCGACAATTGCTCGATTTAGCCCGCGATATGATTTTAGCTTACCGAACTGAAGTAAAAGATCAGCTACAATTGCAAAAAAGTGCCGATCGATTGTCTCACAGTACGTTAGATTTCCGCATGATTATGGGAGAAAATAGTTATCGCGGTAATTTACGCGAGCTCTTGGCACAACCGGCTATCCAACGTGCGCTTAATTTACTGGATGATGCATTAGAGCTGTGTTATGAAGTGATCAAAAGTTCACTAGGCCGTTCACAAATGCTGGATGCCGTCTTTGAACGAGTGACGCTGTACCGCAATCGCCTAAATCGGCTAAAAGATGCTTCTATTCCTGGCTACAGCTATTGGTATGAAAGCTATGGACGGCATTTTTTATTAGCGTTAACGCCATTAACTGTGGCTGAAAAATTTAATCAAATGATGTTAGAACGCAAAGGGAGCTGGATTTTCACCTCTGCGACATTATCTGTGGATGACAAACTGGATTATTTTACCGATCGCTTGGGGCTAAAAGGGGCGGAGACTTTATTATTATTGAGTCCTTTTGATTATCAAACTCAAACGTTGCTGTGTGTACCGCGTTTTTTGCCAGAGACTAATATCAAAGGCAGTGCCGTTAAATTAGCACAAATGTTAACGCCACTCATTCAGCAAAATAAAGGCCGATGTTTTTTCTTATGTACCTCACATCAAATGATGCGTGATTTAGCGATCGAGTTTAAAGCGTCATTAACCTTGCCGATATTGGTACAAGGCGAGACCAGTAAAAATAAATTACTTGCCCAGTTTATGGCTAGTGGCAATGCGGTATTAGTCGCAACGAGCAGTTTTTGGGAAGGGGTAGATGTACGCGGTGATAGTTTAACCTGTGTGATTATTGATAAATTACCCTTTACAGCACCGGATGATCCTTTGTTACGAGCCAGAATTGAAGATTGCCAATTAAAAGGTGGTGATCCGTTTCAAGATGTGCAGTTGCCTGACGCAGTTATTACCTTAAAACAAGGAGTTGGGCGTCTTATTCGAGATGTAAGTGACTATGGCGTGATTGTGATCTGTGATAATCGCTTAGTGACACGGCCGTATGGCGAGGTATTTCTTAATAGTTTACCGCCATCACCGCGGACACGCAGTTTATCGCGGGCGATTAATTTTTTGCAGCAGCGACAAAAAATGGCTGAGATTCAATGATTTGATTGATACTGGTTACAAATATTGCCATCGGATAGCCGAGTTATGGTAATATATCGGTATTAATTATTCTTCAATTGCCGGAGTTCAGGCATGTCAACTCGTATTCTTGCTGTAGATACAGCAACAGAAGCCTGTTCCGTTGCTCTAATGTGTGATGGACAGATTGTATCTCGTTTTGCTGTTTCACCGCGTGAACACACGCAAAAAATATTACCGATGGTCGATGACGTTCTCGCTGAGGCAGGGGTCACTTTGCAGCAATTGGATGCATTAGCATTTGGTCGTGGCCCGGGGAGCTTTACTGGAGTACGCATTGGAGTCGGAATAGCTCAAGGATTGGCATTTGGCGCTGATTTACCGATGATAGGTGTATCATCACTCCAGACAATGGCTCAAGGTGCTTATCGTGTACATGGCTATCGTAATGTGCTGGTGGCGATTGATGCCAGAATGTCTGAGGTTTATTGTGCACATTATCAATTAGATAATCTTGGGCAGTGGATTGGTGAAAATAGTGAAGCAGTTTTAACTCCGGCAGCATTTAAACAATCATTTCAATTATTACCAGAGCTGTCATTGTCCGAATCTATATCGTCCGAGCCATGGGCTACCGCGGGTACGGGGTGGGCTGCTTATTCTGAATTAATGGCAGACAACGTGCTTAGTTTAGTTAGCAGTGAGATTGTCTTGCCTGCGGCTGAAGATATGCTTCCTCTCGCTTTAACTTTATGGAATAACGGACAAACTAGCGCGGTTGAGGATGCCCAGCCTAGTTATTTACGCAATGAAGTGACTTGGAAAAAATTACCGGGGCGTTAATCGCGACAGAGTTATAATTAAATTATAATCATGACCCTAGCAATCATGGCTGTGATGATAATTACTAGATTTATCATAACCCTATTTATCTTCAATAGGGTTATCAATTTATAGGCTATTTTTGTAAATAAATCAGCTTTAAGCTATAGCGATGTAAATATCCTACGACAAAAATTATTCCCAATTTTATTTTATCAACTAAGATTAATCTATGTAGCATAGGTTAATTTTAATGTGTGTTTCATTGTTTAGCAGTTGATTTATTATATAAATGCTACCATTTTATCAGAAATAGTAATTTATCATGCCGGGCATGAATATGGGTGAAATATACCCTATTTTATGGTTGTATTTGCTTACAAACTAACTCTTAATTTTTTGATTTTTATTTCTATAATGCAGTAAATGGAGGTAGTTTATGAAAATGACTCAAATAAAGTTAAGCTGCCGGAGTGCGATGCATGTTGCATTATTGGTGGGGGCGCTGGCATTAAGTGGATGTGTTACTATTCCCGCATCTATTAAAGGAACGTCACCTAATCCGGCTGAAAACTTGGCATCAGTACGTAATGCCCCTGAAATGTATATTGGTCAGGAAGGGCGTTTTGGTGGCAAAGTGATTTCAGTATTTAATGAGCCTGAAAAAACTCGCTTAGAAATAGCAGTGATGCCGTTAAATAAATATGATGCTGCTCCGGAGTTAAATACTGTCTCGGAAGGACGCCTATATGCTTATGTCAATAGCTTCCTTGAACCAACAGATTTTACAGGAAAATATGTTACTGTGGTTGGAACAATTACCGGCGAAAAAGCGGGTAAAATCGGTGAGATCCCATATAACTATATTACACTTGCGGTAACAGGGCTTCAGCGCTGGAATGTCATGCAACGTGTGATGTTTCCTCCTGTCGGGCCGTTAGGTTACGGCTATTATGATTATCCGCCGTATTATTCCCATTTTTATGATCCACAGCAGCCGTGGAATTGGGAGCCTGGTTATGGTTATCCTGTCGGTTCTGCCGCTGTCGAAACTTACTTAGCTCAATAACTTTTATTATAGTAATATTATTTTTATCAGATATGCCGTAAAGCCTCGCCCTAATGAACTGCCCCCATAAAGTTAGACTGTTCATTAAGCGGCTTTCAAGAACTGAGCGCTATATATCTATAGGGCTCAGTCTTTTCAATTTAACTTGATTCTTCGATGGTCTCTGCTCTAACTCATCAATCGATTTAAAGTCTGTTCCGTGAAAACACTCAGATTTAAGTATTCCAAAAAGCTATCCATTGACGCATTATCTAAATAGTTTCCTTTTCGTGACATGCTTTGTTTTATCACACCATTAAACTGTGTGACATCTGTTACCCATTTTTGATTAGGCTCCTTCGCTGCAATTCAGTTATCGATCTTACTAATGCTGCTGTTTGATTTTTTGCTATTATTTCTTTTGTTGAATCAAGGATTTGTGATTTTTTTAATAAGCAACCCTTGACGTAAATAGGCGACTTTATCAAAACGCTCTTCTTATCGTATTCTTTATATTGGTGCAACAAATTGCTAAGTATTGACCTATCACTGATATTAAGCTGTCTGCAAACCTCATATATAGATGCCCATTTAGGATCATTTGAACCGGCCAAAATTTAAATTCAGGCGAATAAACTTGTTTTGATGTTTTACTAAAAGAGTCCAACTTTTGGGGGGAGTTCAAAGGGTAGGGAGGATGTTAAAAATATCTTGTTTTAGTTACTGAATTAACTAATCAGTTAATATATAAAGTTATTTGAAATAATCTGAGGACAGCTATATGGCTGTCAAAGAGTTGGTTTTATAAGCCGATGTAATTGATTGATAAGCTATTTTAACATTATTTTTTTCTCAATTGATTAATTCGGTGTATAATTAGGATATTAATGATTAGTTTTATCACAGTTAATACATAATTAATTGAAAAATAACAAAAAATATAGAGCGGCTGTGGCCGCTTTGTTTTTGGAATTAACTGAATAAAATTTATTTAGTGATGCGGTTCTCAACCTGAGTACAGTGTATTTCCTAAACTGGTATGCTGAGTTAATATTTTGTTAAATTGAACTAGGTTGGTGACAGGCCGCATCCCGTAAATTCAGGAGAGTTACTT
Organism: Moellerella wisconsensis ATCC 35017; assembly: GCF_001294465.1. Taxonomy (GTDB): domain Bacteria; phylum Pseudomonadota; class Gammaproteobacteria; order Enterobacterales; family Enterobacteriaceae; genus Moellerella; species Moellerella wisconsensis. The sequence continues at coordinate 455,256 of NZ_LGAA01000018.1, read as the reverse complement.
TGGAAAAACTTTGGTTAAAAAGTTATCCTTCAGACGTACCGGCGGAAATAAATCCTAATCGCTATGCGTCGTTAGCTGAAATGTTAGAAAATGCCGTAGCCAATTATGCGGATCAACCTGCATTTATTAATATGGGCGAGGTGATGACTTATCGCAAATTAGAAGAGCGTAGTCGGGCATTCGCTGCTTATTTGCAAAATGGGTTAGGGCTAAAAAAAGGTGATCGTGTGGCCTTAATGATGCCTAATCTTCTGCAGTATCCGATAGCATTATTTGGGGTTTTGCGTGCCGGAATGGTGGCAGTGAATGTCAATCCACTGTATACCCCCAGAGAGCTTGAGCATCAGTTAAATGACAGCGGGGCGACGGCGATTGTTATTGTATCTAATTTCGCACATACGCTAGAGAAGATTGTATTTAATACCAAAGTTAAGCACGTTATTTTAACTCGCATGGGCGATCAATTATCACGACCAAAAGCTACTGTGGTTGATTTTGTAGTGAAATATATCAAAAGATTGGTGCCTAAATACCACTTGCCAGATGCAATCTCATTTCGCCGAGCGATGCATTATGGCTATCGAATGCAGTATGTTAAACCAAATATTATCGGTGATGATCTGGCCTTTTTGCAATATACCGGTGGAACTACCGGGGTGGCGAAAGGCGCTATGTTAACCCATCGCAATATGTTAGCTAATTTAGAGCAAGCGCGTGCGGCTTATGGTCCTGCATTACAGCAAGGCCATGAATTAGTGGTCACGGCACTGCCGCTGTACCATGTTTTTGCGCTAATGGTAAATTGTCTGTTATTTATTAATGTCGGCGGGGTAAATTTATTAATTACTAATCCTCGCGATGTGGCTGGAACGGTTAAAGAATTAGCCCGCTATCCAATAACTGCCATCACAGGGGTAAATACCTTATTTAACGCATGGCTGAATAACGAGGATTTTAAGCGCTTAGATTTCTCGCATTTGCGTTTAAGTGTTGGTGGTGGCATGCCGGTGCAAAAGGGAGTGGCTGAAAAGTGGCAACAACTCACCGGGATCCACTTGTTAGAAGGCTATGGGTTAACCGAGTGCTCACCGTTGGTGACGGGTAATCCCTATAATTTGACCGCTTACAGTGGGAGTATTGGGGTTCCTGTGCCTTCTACCGAGGTCAAATTTGTTGACGATAATGGTGATGAAGTTGCTCTGGGGGAACCCGGGGAAATGTGGGTTAAAGGCCCGCAAGTGATGGCTGGATATTGGCAGCGCCCTGATTCAACCACCGAAGTAATGCATGATGGTTGGCTAGCAACTGGAGATATCGCGTATATAGATAAAGCAGGCTATATTCGCATTGTTGATCGCAAAAAAGATATGATTTTAGTTTCAGGATTTAATGTTTATCCGAATGAAATTGAAGATGTAGTCTCCGCCCATCCATTCGTGGTGGAATGTGCTGCGATAGGAATAGAAAGTGACAGTACCGGTGAAGCGGTAAAAGTTTTTGTGGTAAGTAAGGATCCTGCATTAACTGCGGAAGAACTAAAAATCTATTGTCGCCGTTATCTTACCGCCTATAAAGTGCCAAAAACTTTCGAATTCCGAGCTGAATTACCTAAATCTAATGTAGGTAAAATTTTACGTAAAGAATTGCGTAAGGAAGAAAAAGCACAAGAGAACATCGAACAAGCTACTGTATAACCCACGTGATAATACAAGTTTGATAACAGTATAGATCAATAGCCTACGGTTGGCTGAATATATTCAACGCCGGTTTATGCCGGCGTTTTCGTGTCTAATTTTCATGAGAAATTTTCATCAGTTAGCATTAAGGCAAGAATAATATGTATAACAGAGATGGCGCTTAAAATAATTGTCAGTTAAAGTGGCTATAAAGATTGATATAAGTGCGGTAATAGGCCGTGAATATTATTAAAAGTAATAAAAAGCTTTATTAAAAGCTAAAAGCAGCGATAAGCCAATGACCATAGAAGAGAACCCCGTTTTGAATGATCAGTTAATCACCACACATTCCGCATTGATAGATGTTTGCCAGCAAGCCAAAAACGCAAAATGGTTAGTTTTGGATACCGAATTTATTCGCACCAGAACGTATTATCCACAGCTTGGATTATTGCAGCTCTATGATGGAGAACGCGTTTCTCTGATCGATCCGTTGTTAATCGACGATCTCAGCCCATTTAAACAATTGCTGCAAGATACTAATATCGTTAAATTTTTACATGCCGGTAGCGAAGATTTAGAAGTCTTTTTGCATGATTTTGGTTGTGTCCCGGAGCCACTGATTGATACGCAGGTTTTAGCCGCATTTATTGGTCATCCTATTTCATGCGGATTTGCCGCCTTAGTTGCCGAATATCTGGGTGTTGTTTTAGATAAAAGCGAATCAAGAACTGATTGGCTAGCGCGCCCATTAAGCGAAAAACAATGTGAATATGCGGCTGCTGATGTGTTGTATTTATTACCTTTGGCTGAGAAATTGATGGCACAAGTAACTGAGGCTGGTTATTTAGAATCAGCCAAGGATGAATGCCGCCGTATCGTGCAGCGCCGGCAGGAGATCACTTTACCAGAGAATGCTTATCGCGATATATCTAACGCATGGCAGCTGAAAGGAAAAAATTTAGCGTGTTTAAAAATGCTGGCAGGTTGGCGTTTACAGCAAGCGAGAGAGCGTAATTTAGCGATTAATTTTGTGGTTAGAGAAGAAAATCTATGGAAAGTAGCGCGCTATTTACCGAGTTCGTTAGCAGAGTTAGATGCATTAGGTTTGAGCGGACAAGAGATCCGTTGCCACGGTAAACGGATGTTAGCTATGGTCGAGCAAGCTCAACAATTGGATGAGGCAGAATATCCCGATTCGGTGGCTAATCTTATTGAGCAACCGGGTTACAAACAGGCATTTAAAGAAATAAAAGCGCGAGTTAAAGAGATCAGCGAAGCTGAAAAATTCAATGCTGAGTTATTAGCATCGAGAAGACAAATCAACCAGTTACTTAGTGTGCATTGGGGATTAAAATCTATCGCCGGTAAGCCTGAGTTACTTGATGGCTGGCGCGGTCAGTTATTAACAGAATCACTTACGGAATTATTAAGCCACTATTAAACTATTACAAAACGCATTACTAAATCTATCATGGGCTGACACTCATGATGCATGATAATTATTTGTGATGATAGAAAGGGGGACACTGCGGCAATTAGTCGTATTGTGTCTCTTTTTGTTTGGCTAACACTGCTGGTTGATCTTCAATGAGGCATCAAAAACTTAGCTATGGATACAGTAAGCCTCCACCAGCTCGAAGCGTGCCGCAAAATGTCTGCAAGAAATGGAGCAATAAGTCGATGATTCCACGGTCGAGATTTTTTCTCCAGATATTGATTGTGTTTTAGCCAATTATGAATGAAAACAAATCTTCTTGAATTTGTTCCTGACGGAACATTTACACGTCAGCATAACAGTAATATTTCTCCTAATCATGAGCTTGCTAAGGATATATAACTAACTGTATTATAGTGGTTTTTCTTATTTAGCAGCTATTTTGAAAAAGGATATCTGCCGAATAAAACGCAGCAAAAAAGAGTATGATATAAAAATGTTTAGCAGTACCTTGTACCTTGGGGTATTTAGTGCTTGATAAAAGTATTTAGCGCCAAGGCTAGAGTGAGCACTGGTAATCCATGCTATGAAAGTGGTTTATCAAGCTTCATTAACGGCAGGTACTCCAAATGGTAACGTCATCTTTCATTTGCTCTCGAGTTAGTTGTGCAGAACATGGTGTGCCAATATTTGTTGACCACACCATGTTCTCCTTTAATAATTAATATTAATCAATTTCAGCTTGTATCAGTTTACAATCAACCTACCATGTAAAGGCTGGATTGGTCGATTGTTTGAATGCCCTAAAGCTTTTTGAAATTGTTGTATCTGTTCTTTTGATGCAAAAATAGGTTCTTTCATGACAAGCCATACAACTCCTTCGGAGCATGGAGGAGTTGTTAAAGAACCGCTAAATCGGTAATAGCTTTTATCCTTTGGATAAAGTGCTGTTAAATCAATATTTGAACCTAATTCTTTTTCTTGGTTTTTTTCTTTCGGTATATTTTTTAAAATTTGTTCTATGGCTGAGTTAACTGCTCCTTCTTCTAACATTATTGCTAATACTGCTATTTCTCCATCATCTTTTGAATGCACAAAGTGTAACTCTAATGGATATTGTTTACCTTTTATTTCATTCTCACTTGGACTGTGAAAATGAAATTGCTTTAATTGATAAATTGAACCGTCGATAGAAAAATCATCATCATCATTAACATTGATTTGTATAGAATGACCATTATTAATTATTTTTTGGGCATGAGTATGAATATTTATATTCAAAGGCTGTAGCTTTCCATCAATCGCATTCTCTATATTGATCGGCGATTGATTAAACCCACGTTCACAAACTTTGAATTCTTTGCTTAATTTCCCCCAGTTTTCAGGAGCACCACTCCCCTCATACGTCCATAACGAGTTTGCTTGTGATGAAAAAGCAAAAGCAGTCAATATACATAAAATAGTCTTATTGTAATGCATATAATAATAACCCTAGATTGTTAATTTGAGATTTAAAACTACACCTTAATTAAGATAAATAACATCCGGATTTATCTTATTAATTTAACATAAGAGAACTTGGTTATTTAATTAAGCTAAGTCTGATTAAACTATTTTGTTCTTTGATGTAATTTAATAAATCCCTAGCACTTTGATTGATATTAATATTAAGTGTTAAATATAATTGCTCGATACCTCAGTAGTATTCTGAGATAATAGCAGAGTGCTGTTGGTGGTATTTAATGTTAGTGTGATAAGCAAATATCACGCTGTAAATATTAAATTTTTTTAGATTTAATCTTAGTAAATAATATATTGAATTAGATTTAAAGAGCTGAGTTAATATAGCAATTATTTCAAATCTATACTTTCTAGAGTAACGTGAAAATTTTTATGTGATATAATAACCAACAATTTAATTATTATATCACAATAAATTATCTTATCCTTCGTGCCTTAAAAAATATATTTTAAAATTACTAAAAGTGATGTTGCCATATAATTAAGTAAAATAATTTCCTATTTTTTTAAATAAAGTGATCTGATTTTCTGAGGGCAATATAAAAAATATCTATTAGAACAATCTTCTGCTACATATATTTATTGAGTTATAATTCGATATAAAAATAATTGCTCGCTTAATATTTATAGCTTATTTTTTTTTGCCTTATTTTATAAAAGTGTCTATAAAAATTCACATGTAACAAATTAAATGGTTTGTATATTTCATATTATCTACTATCTTTAAAATGCATATAGAAATATTACTTTCATTCATATAATTATTTGAGGATCTTCTTATGATAAAAACATCATTTTTAATGGTATCAATATTATTATTTTCAACTACATCTCTAGCTAAAAATAATTCGGCTCGCCACGGTTATATTGATAATCCACCAAGTAGAGCATTTCTTTGTTCATCTATGGGAAAAAATTTAAATAAAGAATGTGGACCAGTACAATATGAACCCCAGTCAGTTGAAGGACCAAAAGGATTTCCTGAAAAAGGTCCCAAAAACGGTGAAATCGCGAGTGGCGGAAATCCAAACTTTTCTCAATTAAATGAACAATCTAAAGAGCGCTGGTATAAAGTTGATATTCATAGTGGCAAGAACGATTTTTCTTGGTCTTTAACTGCACTGCATAGAACTGCATCATGGCAGTTTTTTATTACGAAACAAGATTGGGATCCAAATAGCCCTTTAACACGTGATGATTTCGAATTAAAACCATTTTGTGAACGACAAGATAATGGTAGTACACCAACGAATCTTGTTCAAATCAACTGTGATATTCCTGAGCGCAGTGGCTATCAAATTATTCTTGGAGTCTGGACTATTGCCGATACCGAGAATGCATTTTACCAAGTAATTGATGCAAACATGACAAAATAGTCTAAACATATTGTCTATTATGTTTTTGTGTTGAAATATTTTATTTAAAAATAATAATTTTTATTAATTAAATCCAAGTTTCTCTTAGCTATTTTAATCAGAAATTTGCAATATTAATCTATATTTTCCATGTTATTAATAAATAATAATATATCTATTATTTAATTTTATCTGCGGTTGAACTATATATTTATCATTGAATACGAACAGTTGATAATCCCGCCCAAAAAAGAGGTCTGAGATGCAGAATTTCGAATACAGAATACCTAAGTCACTCACTGGTCTTAAAGACGAATCTAAAGTAATGCCCAAGGGAGACCCTAGCGTTGGGTATCCGCAAATTTGTATCCGTTCTAATCGAAAACCTGAAAGAACAGATCTAAATGCTATTTGTGAAATTGCAGATGAAGCTGCAGCTCCCTATCCTGACGATCCGGCGGCTCGGGCAAAGGCCGTTATCAGCGCACTTACAAGAATATGTGGTAGTGGTAACCTTGGGCACGCATGGATTATAGTTTTCGAAAGTGAAAATGTTACCAATGAGAATAGCCATCGTTATGGTTATCACGAAAACTATGGATTTACTAAAAATAAATCTAACGACCGTGTAGATCGAGGGTTCGCATATCAGTTATGTATGAAAATTAGCGATAAGCAATTTAAAAATTTAGTCGAAAATATCATTCCTCAACTCAATGAAGAGAGTACTGAAATTGCAAAAGGTTTTAATATGAAGCCCGGAGCTGGCCAACAGGGTGTTTATACTCCTCTTACTAATTGTACGTGGTTCGCGGGAAATGTCTGGAATCGTACGATGAACCAAGATGTTATATTTAATCAGCCCTTTGATGGTGATTTACATGCTGATGCTTGGGGAATTCCTGCAATCCAAGATGTTAAAGAGGTAGCTGACCCTGGTATGTTGTCAGAAAGTATGAAAACTATGTTATAAATTTTTTTTCAATTGGCGAGAATTAATATGATTGATCCACATACACCGAAAAATTCACTCCCTGTCGGATTGTCTGATTTGGATTATAATCTTGTTTTTAGCGATGAGTTCATGGGCGAAAATCTTGACACTAAAAAATGGACTGCTCGAAATCAGTATAGAGGGATAGGTAATAGTAATGTTGAATGGTGGTATAAACCTGAAAATGTTCGCATGGCCGGAGGAGGAAATAACGCTTTAGCTATTGATGTAGGTAAACTTAGTGAAAATGTTTATTCTGGAGGGAGAATCGATAGTCAAGGTAAATTTGATTTTGTTTATGGTGTGTTTGAAAGCCGGATACATGTACCAAAAACTGAAGGTCATCTAGCTGCCGTGTGGTTACAAGCTGCAGATGGGCTTCCAGAATATCAAGATGTAACCGCAAGAACAGGTGCTGAATTTGATATCTTAGAGAGTAATACTAACAAAGATCAGTATGCAATTACATTACATTGGGGGGGATACGGAAAATATCATCAACAATCATCCGTTAATGTTCTAGCGCCTAAATTACGTCAAGTTTGGTATCATACTTTTGGAGTAATATGGGAGCCCAACAAGATTATTTTTATTTATGATGGAAAAGCTATAAGAACTATAACTGACCCAAATTTAATTAGCCAAGTAAAAGAGTTTCCTATTTTATCCAATGAAGTTATAAAATTTGCGGAAGGAGATATAAGAACATGTTCACTAGATCAATCAGCTACTGTATACATTGATTATGTTCGAATCTGGCAGAAAAAAATTTAGTTATAAACGGGCTTGATGGCTAGAAAATTGAGAGGAGTAGGTCGGTCCAATCATCCAGATAGCCGCTCCTCGGAATATAAGCACGCGGTAGACCCTGTAAATAATTCGTGTATTTGTCTTTCATTAAATATGACCGTCTAGGCGCTCACTGAACTCAATAATAAAGCGGCTCATCGCTTGTTTCCAGATAATCTTTCTAAGAGACGTGTTTTAGACTATTACGCACTATAAAGATGATATATAACTGGATTTGTGTCTGAGGATAAACGCTATTTAACAGATCAAAAGTAGGCAAATACACAATTTAAATTACAGTCTCCTATAATAGTTTGTTTTATCCGCACACTGCATTTAAACAATTATTTATAGTGAACAATTATTTATGATGAACAATGAAAATCAACACTTTAATTTATCTAGCGTTAATTTTTAGGGTTCAATTTCTATATTTTATTTTTAATAAACTCGTGTTTTTATGATTTATTATTAATAGTGTTAGTTGTTTATATATATTATTCTATATTTACAATCTTAGTATTATAATATTTCTATTAATTTAGTTATTGATTATTAATTATGTGCTGCATTTACTCTCATTTTTAAACAATATATCTAATCACTATCCTACGATTATTTTTTCTGACTTATACTGCATTATATCGTTAGTGGAATAAATAAATTCTCGGCTTATCTACACGGTACTATTCACACAGTAATATCCACATGATAAAGCGGATTTTTGGAATAACAGTAGTGTTAATTAAGAGGGACGATAATGAAAACAAAAGTAGGATTCTTGGTATTGATGGCAGTATATTCGGGGGCGCTCGCTGCTAATGAGCCAACGGAGCAAGGAACTGATGAGATTATAACTGCCTTAAATGAAAAGGGGTTTAATTATTTAGTTGATGCTGATACTGCTATTATTTTGGCCAATGATGCACGTAATCAAACGGCTAATGTAGTTACATTAAATCAATATGAACAGGCTAATAAAATTAATTTAACTTCCGGGGGAGATAATACGCCGGTGATTAATATGAATCAATCAGATCAATACGGTCGTTCGCATACTTATTTTTCTCAATTAGATGTCGGGAAAGATAAAGCGGTATATTTTAATAATATGAACAGAGATAGCGCTACTTCATTAATTATTGCAGAGATAAATGGAAGAAATCAAACTCAACTTAAAGGTAAGATTGAAATATTAGGCAAACGGGCTGGATTAATTATTGCTAATGTGCAAGGCATTGATTGTGATTCATGCAGTTTTAGCCAGGTTAACGATCTTCATTTACATGCGGGAAAAGTGGAGGCACAGCAACGAGGGAAAGTACGTTTAATTAGAACTATTGATGGTACGGTCTCTTTAGCTGGTGATATTGATACTCGAGCAATCAAATCCGCCAAGATATATGCAGATAAAATTTTTATTGCACCATTAACGAAAATAAAAGCCGATCAGATTGATTTTATGGTCGATCATGGTGATATTTTCCATGGGCCTTCAGCGCGGCCGCAATTTGTTACTGATTCCGGTTTCTCTAGACCAACCTTTAGAGTCAACACGCCGGTAGAGCGATTCTCTGCAGGTGCCGGTTTATATACTGGAGAACAAGCAGAAATCAGCGGTAATAGGATTAGCGCTAGATTGGTGAATGCCAAATTTGATAATAACGCGAACTGGACAGCGAATGATGAGGTTACGCTAAGTATTATGGTTCATAGGTATAATAATAGGTATAATAATGAGAATAGAGGGGCGATAAAATCGTATGGTACGATGTCGATTAGCAAGAACCGAATAACTAATCGTGACGGCGGGTATTTTGCGAAGATTAATGCCGAGAGAAACACTATGTATTATTATTCATTGTCACAAGATTTTTCTCGTTCAGTCCGCTAACTTGATAAATCACTGATTATAAAATTTTTATCTATTATATAAAATAGTTAGCGTTAGTTTTTGAATCAAATTTTATTCTCTAATTCTCTAATTCTCTAATTTATACAGTTTGTTGTATAAATATTGGCTCGGCGCTAATAGTATATTTATTAATTAGTGCCGAGCTATAATAGACCATCTATAACAGATGGCTATTGTAATTATTTACAGTCTTCGGTATCGGACTCTGGCAAGGTAACATTTAATTCAAGTACAGAAATATCATCATTTTTTTGCTCAAACTGCACCGAAAGCATCTCAGGATCGACCTGTACATATTTACAGATAACCGCTAAAATATCACGCTTCATTTCGGGTAAATAGGCCGGTTCGCAATCGCCACGCCGACGTTCTGCTACAATTATTTGTAAACGTTCTTTAGCGATATTGGCTGTCGTTTTTTTTCTCGACAGGAAGAAATCTAGTAAAGCCATGACTTATCCCCCAAATAGGCGTTTTAAGAAGCCTTTTTTCTCTTCATCAATGAAACGGATAGGGCGGTCTTCACCTAAAATACGCTCGACGCAATCGCTGTATGCTTGTCCCGCATCAGATTCTTGGTCAAGAATAACCGGCTCCCCTTGGTTCGAAGAACGTAATACTGACTGATCTTCTGGGATCACGCCAATCAGTGGGATGCAAAGAATTTCGAGGACATCTTCCATGCTCAGCATATCACCACGACTTACACGTCCTGGATTATAACGGGTTAATAATAAATGTTCTTTAATCGCATCTTGGCCACGTTCAGCACGTCTTGATTTAGAGGCCAAAATGCCCAGGATACGGTCAGAGTCACGTACAGATGATACTTCAGGATTAGTGGTGATGATGGCTTCGTCAGCAAAGTAGAGCGCCATTAATGCGCCACTTTCAATTCCCGCAGGGGAATCACAAATGATAAAATCAAAACCCAAAGCTTCTAATTCATCTAATACTTTTTCTACGCCTTCGCGAGTTAATGCATCTTTATCTCGTGTTTGAGAGGCGGGCAAAATAAACAGGTTTTCAGTACGTTTATCTTTTATTAATGCTTGATTTAACGTTGAATCACCTTGGATAACATTTACGAAGTCATACACTACACGCCGTTCACAACCCATAATGAGATCGAGGTTACGTAAACCAATATCGAAGTCGATAACGACGGTTTTATTGCCTCTTTGTGCCAAGCCAGTAGCAATGGCCGCGCTTGAAGTGGTTTTACCAACGCCACCTTTACCTGAAGTAACAACAATTATGCGTGCCATGGAATCATATCCTTGTCATAAGGTCTAAATTAAATTTTCAATATGCAATTTATTATCAACTAGACTGAGTCTAGTTGCTTTACCAATAAAATCAGTCGGGATTTGCTCGCTTAACCAATATTCACCCGCAATAGAGACTAGCTCCGCCTGTAAGTGGGTACAGTATATTTGACTTTCGGTATCACCCGAGGCACCGGCTAATGCTCGGCCTCGCATCATGCCATAAATATGGATATTGCCATCCGCAAGTAATTCAGCGCCTGCACTTATATTACTGGTGACAATAAGGTCACTATTTGGTGCATAGATGCGCTGGCCTGAACGTACGGGCGTATCAATTATACGTGTTTTTTTGAATTGGGGTTCACTAGGCGATACCGTAGATTCTGGCTCTGACGCTGTTTCAACCGGCGCTTGAGCCGTTTCAACTATCTTTTGTCCTTTACCTTCATTTAATAAAGGTAGATTAGCATGGGTAACTTGTTCACGTAGCTGAGGATCGGTGCAGCCACTAATCCCGACTATTTTTAATCCAGTAGTCTGAATAATATTTTGTATGGCGACCAAATTCGCAGTAGGGGGCAATGCGGAAACATTAATCACCACAGGCGCATTAGTTAAAAAACCAGGTGCCTGCTTCATTTTTTCCTGAAGTGCTTTTTTGATGAGTTTAGGTTCTTCACTATAAAGATGAAGAACAGAAAGCGTAAAATTACTGCCTTTTAGTTCAATGGGCGACTGTGACATCTATCCTGACTCAGCAAATTAAAATTCTCCGAAACAAAATTCGGGTGACGATATTCTGAAAAACAATAGCATGTTATAGTTACTGTATTCTTCAAGCAAGCCACAGTGTTAATAAAAAGAGTTAAAGATAATGATTTGTTCAATTTACCGTAGCCCGAATCGTGATCAAACCTATATTTATATCGAAAAGAAAGATGACTTTTCTCGCGTTCCTGAAGAGTTATTAAAACAGTTTGGAAAACCGCAGTTCGCGTTACAGATCTCCTTGACAAACCGTGATAAATTGGCAAATGCCGATATCGAAAAAGTCAAATCAGAACTGATTGAATTTGGTTATTATTTACAGTTTCCACCACCGGTTGAAAACTTATTATCTAACTATTTAGAAACTAGCGAAAAAAAAGAAAATTAAGAAAATCCTGAAACCTTTTTATTTTAAAGGATTAATAAATGAAATCGACGGTTATTTTTGCCCTTATCTCCAGCGTATTATTAACGAGTTGCTCTGCATCTAATAAAAACCATTCACCGGCGTTGGCGGTTACTCCCGCTCAGGAAGCCGTAATTGAACAACAAGTCACAGCACTGGATATCGCTTTTCCTATTAGCCAGCGTGAACCCGCTCAATTCGACGGTTATGTTGAGCTATTAAAACAGCATGCGCGGGCAAATGGAATGAGTGAATCCACTATTAATCGTGCTTTTGCTAATATTCATTTCATTGGGCGTGTGGTAAAAGCTGATCAGGGTCAACCAGAAAAACGCGCTACAGTAACCTTAGATAGTTATTTAAAAAATGTATTACCGGCCAGTAGAATTACTGCTGGTGCAGATAAGTACCAAGAAAATAAGACGTTATTAAATGCCATTAGCGCTCGTTATGGCGTACCGGTTCAATATATTGTTTCCCTGTGGGGTTTAGAAAGTGGCTTTGGCCGCATGCAGGGTAAAGAAGATGTCATTTCTGCTCTGGCGACATTATCGTTTGAAGGGCGCAGAGAAGCACTGTTTAGCCAACAATTATTGGCAGCGTTAGAAATTATCGATAAAGGTTATATTCCTCATGAGCAGCAGCTCAAAGGCTCGTGGGCAGGAGCAATGGGCCAAAGCCAGTTTATGCCAACCTCTTATCTGGCGTATGCCGCAGATGGTGATGGTGACGGCAAAATGGATATTTGGAATAATAAAGCTGACGTCTTTGCTTCAATTGCCAATTATTTATCTACCGAAGGCTGGCAAAAAAATCTTCCTTGGGGTTATCAAGTCAGTTTACCCGGTGGTTTTGATCGTCAGTTAGAAGGGGTGAAAACTCAGCAAGGGAAAACTGTTGCCGAGTGGCAGCGTTTAGGGGTGAAATTACCTGCAACCGCAAAACTGACGGCTAATACACCAACTTGGTTGGTGATCCCGGATGATCCCCAAGGGCGAACTTACCTGGTAACAGAGAATTTCCGGACTATCATGCATTGGAATCGTTCTTATTATTTTGCGCTTAGCGTATGCCTGATGGCCGATGGTGTCGAACAGAAAATCAAATAATTATTAACGATAGGAGTGGCTGCTAATGTATCAACATCGTGACTGGCAGGGCGCATTACTTGAGTTTCCGGTGAATAAAGTGGTGTGTGTTGGTAGTAATTATACCAAGCATATTAAAGAGATGGGTTCTGTTGCCGCGGAAGAGCCGGTGATTTTTATTAAGCCAGAAACTGCGCTGTGTGATATTAAGCAGCCGATTTCTATCCCTAAAGATTTTGGTGCCGTTCACCATGAAATAGAATTGGCGGTATTAATTGGCATGCCGCTTAAAAATGCCGATGAAGATCGTGTTTCTCGGGCGATTGCTGGATTTGCGGTAGCGCTAGATTTAACTTTACGTGATCTACAAACTAAATTTAAGCAGGCCGGACAACCGTGGGAAAAAAGCAAAGCGTTTGACGGTTCTTGCCCGATTTCTGGTTTTGTACCGGTTAATGATTTGGCTGATCCACAAGCGGTGAATTTATCATTATCAATTAATGGTGAACAACGCCAGTGGGGTAATACTCAAGAGATGATCACCCCGATACTGCCCTTAATTAGTTATATGTCGCGTTTTTTCACTTTACGTCCGGGCGATATTATACTGACAGGCACCCCTGAAGGTGTCGGTCCATTAGTGTCCGGTGATATGTTAAGAGTGGGTCTGAATGATTTATCACTGACTACTCGTGTTATTTAATTAAGGATTTATAAGAATTATGTCTCAACCGTTCTGGCAGGAAAAAACTTTAGATGAAATGAGTGACAGCGAATGGGAATCATTGTGTGATGGCTGTGGGCAATGTTGTCTGCATAAATTAATTGATGAAGATACCGATGAAATTTATTTCACCAACGTTGCTTGTAATCAGCTGAATATTAAAACCTGCCAGTGTAAGCACTATGAAGATCGTTTCAGCTATGAATCTGATTGTATTAAGTTAACTCGTGAAAATTTAAATACTTTTGAATGGTTACCGATGACATGTGCTTATCGATTATTATCAGAAGGTAAGCCTATTCCCGCATGGCATCCCTTAATTGCCGGCTCTAAATCCAAAATGCACGATGCCGGTATTTCTGTTCGTCATATTGCGGTACGTGAAATAGATGTTGTTGATTGGGAAGATCATATCTTAAATCGGCCACGTGGTAGAGGTTAAATCAAGCTCGATATCTTAGATAACCGACGGTATTAGTGTGATGCATCCTAGATACATGATATTTGAGGAATAGCAAGATACCAGTGAATAGCGTCGGATTATCTTATTTGTAGCCCTTATTAGTAAGTATAAATATTACCACTAGAAATCTGCGATAGGCTATTATTTACTCTTTTTCTGAGAAAGATACGCTTGCTTACAAATTTTTCAATCCAATTAACCCATAAATACGGATAGCTGACTTTACAAGCTACGTATTTTCTCGTTTACTTTTCGCAATATTAATTGCGCATAATGTTAACAAAGCAGAGTAATAAATTTATGGACATGGTAACAATCGTATTAGTTTTCTTATTAGCGGTAGTGATTAGCGTATTTGTTTCTAAACTTTTACGCGAAAAGATACCGCTGCCGATATTACAAATTGCTTTAGGTACAGGATTATCTACTTTAGGATTTGATGTTGAATTCGATCCACACTTATTCCTATTACTATTTATTCCACCGTTATTATTTTTAGATGGCTGGCGTATTCCTAAAGAAGCTTTATTTCATGAAATGCGGCCTATATTGTCACTAGCCATAGGTTTGGTGATTGTGACTGTTGTGGGCATGGGTTTATTCATACATTGGTTAATTCCGACTATATCTTTGGCAATAGCGTTTGCACTGGCGGCAATTTTATCTCCAACCGATCCTGTTTCAGTCTCGGCGATGACGGTTAATTCACCGTTACCTTCACGTATTGCGCATATTTTAGAAGGTGAATCGCTGTTAAATGATGCTACCGGTCTGGTATGCTTTAGTTTTGCGGTTATGGCGACATTAACCGGAACGTTCTCGTTATCTTCAGCGACCGGTGAATTTTTTATCGTTGCTTTAGGGGGAGGATTAGTTGGATTAGTGGTGGCTTGTGGTATCGGGCAATTGAACCAATTTTTAGTCAAACGCACAGGTGAAGAGCCTGGCATTCAAATCCTGATCAGTTTATTAATTCCTTTTACTGCATACTTAGTTGCTGAGCATTTACATGTGTCAGGGATCCTTGCTGCGGTAGTTGCCGGAATTGCGATGCACTATGAACGATTAGTTGGGCGTATGCAATCAGCAACTCGAGTGCAAAGTAAAGCAGTGTGGGACACGATTCAGATTGCATTAAATGGCATGATCTTCATTCTTCTCGGAGAGCAATTACCACGTCTGTGGCACTCATTACCACAGGTTGCTGAGTCTCTTGGTGTTTCTCACGTATGGGAATTATTTGGTTACGTTATTATTATCACCCTCATGCTTGGTGCGCTGCGCTTTGTATGGGTCTGGTTAGCCATGTCAATGACTCTGTTTCAACGCCGCAACAAAGATAAATCACAATCACGTCCGCGCTTACATTTGCGTTTAATTGCCGTAATGGCTGTTTCCGGGGTCCGTGGGGCGATTACTTTTGCTGGTATATTAACACTTCCATTGGTCATGATGGATGGCTCAGCATTCCCACACCGTGATTTGGCGATTTTTATTTCTATGGGGGTTATTCTATGCTCCTTGCTGATTGCTAGCATGACATTACCTTTTTTAACCCGTGGTTTGACTCATAATTTGCCGTATGATGATGAAGAGATCCAAGCGCGTTTTGCTTTAAATGAAGCTGCTATTATCCATTTACGTAACCAGATTAATCATCCCGGTGACGATCTAGATGAAATGGCTTTACGTGCAGAAGTCGGAAATTACTTATTAGAAATCTATGAACGTCATTTAGATAATAATGGTGCTGATAATAGTGGCTCCGATATTCAACAATTTGTTAAAATGGAGAAACAATTATCGCGTTCAGCACTACAGGCTAAGCGTGCTAAATTGGTTCAATTACGCAAAGATAGAAATATCAGTGAACAAGTTTATATCCATTTACGCCATGAGTTAGATTTAAAAGAAGAGACCTTGAACCACCGTAAAAAATAGTAGGTTTAATTTTTACATCGTGATTTTACAAAGTGTTTTTTATAATAACGCTACATGAGTAATAGTAACCGCCCCAATAAGTCTATCCATTAGCTTATGGGGTGGTTTTAATTATCTGATTAGTAAGTATTCAGAGCTATTTATCAGGCTGCTTTCTCGGTATATTCTCGACCATTACTCCCCGCACATTACCAGCCAACGTTTATTTAATAATTCAAATTCAGCTACTTTTTGCATGCCTATTTTTTGATGGGCTTTTAGTGACGCAATATTATCGCTATTGATAAAAGCCACCGCTTGACCGCTATTTTGTTGGCACATTTGCTGGTATAAGCGAATAAGCAGAGATTGCCCGCGATAATGTTCAGCGATACAGACTGGTCCATAAAACCAGTTATTTTGGCTTATTGCAGGAAAGCGTCGATTAATTTCTTGGGCGATAGGAGGGAGTGATGGGGAATTAACCGGGAAACTAAATAATACACCGGCCACGTTATTTGGATGACTGCTTGACTGATCAAGGGCAATAATAGAGTGCAAGCTAGATTGATACATTCCAGTGACTTTAGCATTCGGAAACTCACCAAATAATCCCCCATGATGTATGGCTGAATTAGCTTGTAATAAATCAGCTACCATTGCGGTATCCTCTAATGTCATCGCTCTTATTGTAATATTCATTTATGTTCCTTCGAATTGATGAAATTAACGAAAAGAAACGGCTTATATAATATTAATCCTCCATTGAGATATTACTCTCTATCAATACATAAGCATAATCGCTTATAGAGCGTTTATGCCAAGTTTATTAACAGTTAACTTGATGAGTAAATGAAGTATTCTTTATTCTGTCGTTAGATTATTTGGCTCAATGGCCATTATGAGCTCTGGGAATAATATAAGATTGAGTGAAATACAAAAGTGTTATTTAGAGCAATAAATAGAAGTCAGACGGCCAAGAAATAACCGTCTGACGATACTAATCTGCCCGTCTGGAGGATTAATAAACCCAGTCTCTGAGGGTATAGGTTAACTGATTTTTCCCCTGAGATAATACTAACGAATTTTGGGTTAATTTTATCTTGGCACCTTGATTGAGCATCTTGCTAATTAGTTGATCCCATTGAGATAAATTTTCATTGATACACAGCATATCGGTCATTGCTAGTTGTTTCACGAAAAGCTTACCATCAACAATATGCCCCATTCCAGTGAACTGATTACACATTGCACCGGAGACAAACATGTTTTCACCAAACTCAATAGATGGCGCGCCGCGTGTTGCTGTTATCGGCTGGCCATTGACTAGGGTAAGAACATAGTTATGATGCATCAATTGTTTTTCAACCAGTTGATTATCGGCTGAAACTTTAGACGATTGACACGCCGAAAGAACCAGCATACTCAGCGCTAAAGAGATAATACGTTTCATTTAAACTCAACACTACTTTAGTGATTAACTGTCGTTGTATATTCAACGTTAACGCTAATCTCAGCGTTAACGTCAACGGTGCTATGTCGCCATCGGCTGGTGGGCTTAAGCGGTTACTCTATTTGGGCAGGCTTCGCCTTGTTTAAGTTGACGAATATTCATCAAGGTAGTTTCACTGATGCTGTTGAGCGCTTCTTCCGTTAGAAATGCTTGATGCCCAGTAAATAAAACATTATGGCAAGAAGATAGACGGCGGAACACATCATCTTGAATTACATCATTTGATTTATCTTCAAAGAATAGTTCTCTTTCATTCTCATACACATCCATTCCTAAAGAGCCAATTTTTTGGGCTTTCAGAGCATTAATTGCCGCTACAGAGTCAATTAATGCACCTCGGCTGGTATTGACAATCATTACACCACTTTTCATTTTATTAAATGCATTTTCATCTAACAGATGATGATTTTCTGCGGTTAATGGGCAATGCAAAGAGATGACATCCGATTGCGATAGCAACGTATCTAAATCAACGTATTCTGCGCCGAGATCGAGAACTACTTGATTTGGATACGGATCATAGGCTAGCAAGCGCATGCCGAAACCTTTCAATATACGTAAGGTAGCTTGACCAATTTTTCCGGTCCCAATTACGCCCGCAGTCCGATTATGCATATTAAAGCCGGTTAACCCTTCAAGAGAGAAATTTGCATCCCGAGTACGTTGATAAGCTCGATGAATACGACGATTTAAGCACATCATCATCCCAATTGTGTGTTCAGCAACGGCTTCCGGGGAATATGCTGGAACTCTGACGACTTGAATGCCTAATTCTTGTGCAGCTTGCAGATCAACGTTATTAAAACCGGCGCAGCGTAAGGCTAAAATTTTAATATCTAATGCGGCCAGTTCTTCGAGTACTTCACGACTAGCATCGTCATTAACAAATATACATACCGCATCTGCACCGACAGCTGTTTTAGCTGTTTGCGCGGTTAATGAAAAATCAAAATATTCGATATCAAAATGGAAGCCCGCATTTTGGTTAACTTGCTCCATATATTTGCGGTCATAATGTTTAGTACTATACGAGACGAGTTTCATGGGTAAATCTCCACTTATCAGGAACCCAAAATAAAAAACACAACAAAATAATTTAATTAAAATTGTGTAATGATCAAATTCCTATTGTTTGAACATAATATACCTATCGGCCTACAAGTTGTAGGGTATCGGCTTATCTTGGTTAAGATATTTTAGTTATTGTCATCGATTTGAACTTGATGTTGATATTGCTAATCGACTACGGCGGTGAAATATTTCCTCACATTACAAGCGCTATAGTTATACTCACAATATCTACTTTTCTATAGACGGCTTTGTTCAACGTTAGTCGCGATAAAAAGCTTAAAATAAAAAAGCAACATTCTCTTTTTACTATCCGTTATTATAGGGTTCTAGCTTATGATGCTTGTTTTTATAAAGTCTGGGTATTATAGACGAGATAGTTTTAACTGTACCTAATATTGATGGAATAACTGTATAGAATACTGACTTTGAATAATAGCTCAAAACACATAATAGCACTAAATCGAAATGTATAATCAGCGCGATGTAATCACTTATAAAAATAAAAGCAACGCATTAAATTGATAAATTAAAGGACCGTTTTAATGAAACTAACACTAAAAATTCTCTCCAGTATTTTAGGACTCATTTTAGTGTCGCTGATTACATTATGGCTTACCGTGACCCATTGGCTCCCATTGGTGGCTAAACCTTATCTTCCTGAAGGGGTGACGTTGTCACTTTCTCAGCCGCAAATAGATTTTTCACGCGCCGCTTTAGATATTAGTCAGTTACAGCTAAACGTTGATGATTGTCGGTTATTACAATTGCAAGATGCGACTATCTCAGGGTTTAGCTCAGTGCTTAGTTCAGGATTTAGTGCAAGCGATAGCGATGTATTATCGATGAATATTGCACATCTTAAAACTAATAGCGCTTGTTTACACCACCTACCCGTCACAGAAACTCATAATCCACCAACTGATGTTCATTCACTGCTGGCTAATTTGCCGGCGTTTAAACTTAATATTACTGATATTAGAGATGAAGAATGGCAAAAATATCATGGCGAATTATTGATTGATGCCCAACCAGAACATGGTAGTCAACTGATTTTTCAAGGAGATAATTTACAACTCAGTGCTGAAATTACTGATAATGATCAGTTAACTATCAACCAACTGATGCTGAAATTGGATGATCAACAGCTTAATCTTAACGGAAAATTAACCCTGCCAATCACGACTGACTCCATGCCTCAACAAGGCGAGGTTAGCGGCGTGGTCATGTTGCAAGAAAGCCAACAACGGTGGCAGGTTGATTTGAGCTGGCAACAATCACAGGGGATGCTGTCGGTTAAGGATATGCAACAATCCACACCGTTAGCTATGCTTCCATGGCGCATTAATTCACATACGCTATCTATACAGCAAGGAATATGGCAGTGGCAGCAGGACGGATTGCCCCTGCGTGGCGGTATTAATTTACAGTTGGATAATTGGCAAGATACACTGGCCGATATGCGTGTTAGTGCCCGAGTCAATATGGTAACTGAGGGAAGTAAAGGTAAAGGGAACCTAGTGTTAAGTTTAGCGCCAAGTCCGATTAATCTGCTGCAATCTGAGATGCTTTTTAGTCTAAATGGTCAGATTAAATATGATGATATGATTGTTGATGTTCGGTTACCCGCCATGCTCTCTGGGCCATTGCTTTCGCCGAAAGTTACGTTTCAGCCACAGGCATTATTACGCGCTTATGGGCGGCTTTCACCGACAATGACATTACAAGAAGCGCGTTGGCCATTAGCGGGAACAGCTGTTGATCTTGATGGGGTTACAGGGCGCTTACAGGCTATTGTTAAATTTCAGGAACGTTATTGGGGCAATTTTAATTTACACCTCGATGGTCGAGCTGAGAACTTTAGCCTCGATCAAGGCCTTTGGCAATGGCGTTATTGGGGAGATGCTAAACTGCCCGCGTTGAATGCTGATTGGGATTTACAAGGTCGCGGTGCTTGGCACGATTCTTTGCTGAGCGTTAATAGCCTCAATACTGGCTTTAATCGGATTGAGTACGGTTTAGTTTCGATGTCAAAACCACGCCTCATATTAACTGAGCCATTGATTTGGCAACGAAATGCCGATATCGCCGATTTTAAAGGGGCATTTTCACTGAGCACTCAGAGGATGACGTTTGGTGAGGACAGTTATTTGCCGCCGACCACTATTAATGCCACTGTACGCGGAAAATCACCGTCTGATTTTTCCCTCAATGGTAATTTGTCTGCGCAACAAGTAGGACCAATTCCGTTCTATTCTCGTTGGGATGGCAGTCGTTTACGTGGTATGGCGCGTTGGCCGAAACAGCCGATGACGGCATTCCAAACATTGATACCGCCTGATTTGGCAATAACGTTACGTGAAGGTGATTTTTATGCACAAGCGGCATTTTCTATCTCTGCTGAGCAGGGGTTTATTGGGGGAGGACACTGGCGAGTTAAAAATGCCGGTATGTGGCTAAAAGATGGCGATATTGAAGGTGTTGATTTTGTTTTGCCTTGGCGCTTGCAGCAAAGCACTTGGCAACTGGGTATTAATTCACCGGTACAATTACGCATTAAACAGATTAATAATTTATTTGAGCTCAGTGATATTACTGCCGATTTGAGCGGTTATTATCCACCCAGTGACAGCCACCCATTACAGCTGAAAGCGGTGGGACTACGTTTATTAGACGGGCAGCTTAGTTTACCTCTATTACGTTGGCCGCAACGAGAACCGGCGACCATTAAAATCAGTAATATTGAATTGAGTCATTTATTTAGTACGCTAAAAGTTAGTCAGTTTGCCTTATCCGGTAGAGTTGATGGTGAACTTCCTTTTTACCTGACTAACCCCGAATGGATTATTCACCAAGGATGGATCACAAATCGGGGACCATTAACTTTGCGTATTGATCCACAATTTATGCAATCAATTAAGCAGGATAATATCTCTGCCGGTGCTGCGATGAGTTGGTTAGATTATCTTGAAATTAGTCAGAGCCAAGCCGAGGTTAATTTGTCTAATCTTGGCCAGTTAACTTTACGTGCTAGGGTGAAGGGATTGAACCCCTTAGCTGAGAAAAAGCGCGAAGTGCAACTCAATTATCATCATGAAGAGAATGTGTTCCAATTATGGCGTAGTTTACGTTTTGGCAGTAATTTAGAACAATGGCTTGAAAAAAACTTATAGGGAATAAGCGATGAACAAAGTCCGTTATTCATCAATCGGTATGCTGGGTGTAATGGTATTAATGTTATCTGGTTGTCTACGATTAGAAGTTGCGACGCCGGATAAGCCGATTACGATTAATATGAATGTAAAAATAGAACATGAGATCCAAATTAAAGTTGATCGCCAAGTTGAAGAACTATTAAAAGATAATGCCGATTTGTTTGGTGAGGTATTAACTAAACCACAAACCACCAATTAAGGAATAATATGATGACCTCTTGGATACGTGGCTGGAAATGTGCGGTATTTTTAAGTGCAATATTATGCAGTTATACCGCCTGTGCGCTTACGCTAGATGAAGCTAAAAATCAGGCGCTGGTGGGAGAAACGCTGTCCGGATATTTAGCGGTGATTGAAAGTAATAATCCACAGGCGCTTAAATTGGTTACAGATATAAACGCACAGCGACAACAAAAATACACCGAGATCGCGCGCAATAATCAGTTAAAAACTGCCGAGGTAGCCAAAATTGCTGGAGCAAAATTAATTGAACGTGCCAGTAGTGGTGAATATGTTCGTGGCTTAAATGGACAATGGCTTAAGAAAAAATAAATAGCTCCGATATGGATAGTTTTATGTTGAGTTGTTCAGCTATAGCTTAATTTTATGAAAATAATTAATAATAACGGTGAATTTAAGCGCTTAAGACAGTGAGAACAATATTTAGATTGATGCTTATTTTGAAAGTTTTTTTCAGCGCAAATGGGGTGTGATACTATTTGGGTAATTATTTAAGCTATAACAGCATATATTGTGAATACCATAAGGATTTATTAGAGTGAAATCCGATTTAGCAGCCTTACAGGCTGAAATTAATCAGACATCGTTGCGTGATCAGCGACAACTGAATAAACGGCTGCATGGCGTAGCAAAAATACGTAATGAAAAATCTCGTGACGCCGTTATAGACGCTATTACTAAAGATATACTTTTGGCACAACAGAAAATAGAAAATAGACGTATTAATCTGCCAAAAATTGTTTATCCCGCCAATCTGCCGGTAAGCCAGAAAAAAGAAACTATTTATGAGGCTATTCGTGATAACCAAGTGGTTATTATTGCCGGTGAAACAGGATCAGGGAAAACCACTCAGATCCCTAAGATTTGCCTTGAATTAGGCCGGGGAATTACTGGCTATATTGGACATACCCAGCCTAGGCGTTTGGCCGCGCGTTCGGTAGCAAATCGCTTGGCCGAAGAGCTAGAATCCCCCGTCGGATCAGCGGTGGGCTATAAAGTCCGTTTTAATGATCAGGTAGGTGAAAATACTCTGATAAAACTTATGACTGACGGCATATTACTGGCCGAGTTACAGACCGACAAGCTGTTGCTGCAATACGATACATTGATTATCGATGAAGCGCATGAACGCAGTCTAAATATTGATTTTATTTTAGGTTATTTACGTCAGTTACTGCCTAAGCGGCCTGATCTAAAAGTAATTATTACCTCTGCAACTATCGATCCTGAGCGTTTTTCCGATCACTTTAATCATGCGCCTATTATTGAAGTTTCAGGGCGTACTTATCCGGTAGAAGTCCGTTATCGTCCAGTGATGGGCGAAGATAATGACGGTGATCGCGATCAGCTCGATGGTATTATCGATGCAGTCAATGAACTAGAACGAGAAAGTGTCGGCGATATTCTCATCTTTATGAGTGGTGAGCGTGAAATTCGTGACACGGCAGACGCATTAAATAAATTGCAGCTGCGGCATACTGAAATATTACCTTTATTTGCGCGGCTGTCGAACAGTGAACAAAATCGTATTTTCCAGTCGCATACCGGGCGACGAATTATTCTGGCGACTAACGTGGCAGAAACCTCGTTAACCGTTCCGGGAATTAAATATGTGATTGATACTGGATACGCGCGTATTAGTCGTTATAGTTACCGATCTAAAGTACAACGATTACCGATTGAGCCAATATCGCAGGCGTCAGCTAACCAGCGTAAAGGGCGTTGCGGTCGTGTATCTGACGGTATTTGTATTCGCCTTTATTCAGAAGAGGATTTCTTATCTCGTCCGGAATTTACCGATCCTGAGATCCTTAGAACCAATTTAGCCTCGGTTATTTTGCAAATGACCTCGATTGGTTTAGGCGATATTAGTGGATTTCCTTTTGTCGAAGCGCCAGATAAACGCAATATTCAAGATGGGGTGCGGCTACTGGAAGAGCTAGGCGCGTTATCCGCACATCCAAACAGTGAAAAAGGCTACCAATTAACCCAAATGGGGCGGCAGTTGGCGCAATTACCGGTTGATCCTCGATTGGCGAGAATGGTAATTGAGGCACGAAAACATGCTGCCATCAGAGAAGTTATGGTGATAGTGGCTGCATTATCGATTCAAGATCCGCGTGAGCGTCCGTTAGATAAACAGCAGGCAGCAGATGAGAAGCATCGTCGTTTTCATGATAAACAATC
Organism: Moellerella wisconsensis ATCC 35017; assembly: GCF_001294465.1. GTDB lineage: Bacteria > Pseudomonadota > Gammaproteobacteria > Enterobacterales > Enterobacteriaceae > Moellerella > Moellerella wisconsensis. The sequence continues at coordinate 430,705 of NZ_LGAA01000018.1, read as the reverse complement.
TGACTTTATGGCTTTTCTCAATCTGTGGGATTATTTACGCGAACAGCAAAAATCGCTCTCTTCCGCCCAGTTTAAAAAACTGTGTCGCCAAGATTTCGTGAATTACTTGCGCATTAGAGAATGGCAAGATGTCTATACTCAATTAAGACAAGTCATTAAAGAACAAGGTTTTATGATTAATAGCGAGGCAGCTGATTATCGAGCCATTCATCTCTCCTTATTATCAGGTTTATTGTCACATATTGGGCAAAAAGACAGCGATAAGAATGAATATACCGGTGCTCGAAATGCCCGTTTTACGCTGTTCCCTGGGTCTGGGTTGTTTAAAAAACCACCTAAGTGGAGCATGGTGGCTGAACTGGTTGAAACCAGTAAACTGTGGGGACGGGTCGCTGCGGCGATTGAACCTGAATGGATTGAGCCACTCGCGGAACATTTAATTAAGCATCATTACAGTGAGCCCCATTGGTCTAAAGCTCAGGGCGCTGTTATGGCTTCGGAAAAAGTGACTTTATTTGGTTTGGCAATTGTCGCGGCAAGGCCGGTTAATTATGGCAAGATAGACCCGCTATTATGTCGTGAGTTATTTATCCGCCATGCGCTTGTGGAGGGCGATTGGCAAACACGCCATGCGTTTTTTAAAGAGAATCGAAAACTGCTATTAGAAGTCGAAGATCTTGAGCATAAATCCCGTCGCCGCGATATTTTGGTCGATGATGAGATTTTATTTGCGTTCTATGATCAACGTATTCCGAACGATGTTATTTCTGCTCGTCATTTTGACCGCTGGTGGAAAGAAGCCGCGAAAAAAGATCCCGAACTGCTCAATTTCGAAAAGAGCATGCTTATTAAAAAAGATGCCGCAAGTGTGTCAGCGCTTGATTATCCCAATTTTTGGTATCAGGGAGAGCTTAAATTCCGGGTTAGTTATCAGTTTGAACCGGGAACTGATGCCGATGGGGTGACAATTCATATTCCATTAGCGGTGCTAAACCAAGTTCAAGAAAATGGCTTTGATTGGCAAGTGCCGGGCTTACGCCAAGAACTGATCATTGCGTTGATTAAATCTTTACCGAAGCCTATCCGCCGCAACTTTGTACCCGCGCCAAACTATGCTTCTGCATTTTTAGAGCGAGTTCCCAACCCTGAAGGCCAGCTATTAGATACCTTAGAGCGTGAATTACGTCGTATGACAGGTGTCACGGTGAATAGAGATGATTGGCAATTAAATCAATTACCTACCCATTTAAAAATCACCTTCCGTATCATTGGTGATAAAAATAAAACGATAGCAGAAGGTCAAGATCTCGATCATTTAAAGAAACAGCTAAAACTTAAAGTTCAGCAAACGCTCTCTGAAGTCGTCGATGATGGAATTGAACAAAGCGGTTTGCATATTTGGAGTTTTGGTCAGTTACCTCAACGCTATGAACAGAAGCGAGGAGGGTACTCGGTTAAAGCGTATCCGGCATTAGTGGATGAGAAAGAGAGTGTCGCAATTAAAGTTTTCGAAACCGAATTCGAGCAGCAAAAAGCCATGAGAACAGGGCTTCGTCGTTTATTGTTGCTGAATATCCCATCGCCAATTAAATATCTGCATGAAAAGTTACCGAATAAATCTAAATTAGGATTGTATTTTAATCCTTACGGCAAAGTTCTGGATTTAATCGATGACTGCATTACTTGCGCTATCGATAAATTAATTGAGCAGCGCGGCGGTAATGTTTGGGATGAACAACAATTTAGCCAGCTACAAGAGTATGTTCGTGCTGAATTAAATGACACGGTTGTTGATATTGCCCAACAAGTCGAGCAGATCCTTACTGCCGTATTTGCGATTAATAAACGTTTAAAAGGCCGAGTAGATATTGCTTTAGCTTATTCATTGTCCGATATAAAAGCACAAGTATCCGGATTAGTTTTCCGCGGTTTTGTGACCGAACATGGATGGAGTAAACTTGCCGATACGCGCAGATATTTATTAGGGATAGAACGCCGGTTAGAAAAGTTAGCGGTTGATCCTAATCGCGATCGCGCTCAAATGAATCGTGTTGAGCAGGTACAAAAGTTATGGCAACAATACTTTGCTAAATTAAATCCTATTCAGCAGCAACAAGCCGAAGTGAAACAAATTAGATGGATGATAGAAGAGTTGCGCATTAGTTTATTTGCTCAACAATTAGGTACACCATATCCTATTTCAGATAAACGGATTATCCAGGCTATCGATCAATTAACCTTTTAAAGTAATTAATACAGCAACGGTTATGGATAAAGTAATTGCAACGTAACGGTTAAATTAGCCCGCCCTGGTTTAGTTACTGGGGCGTATTGTATATATTGTGCGCTAAAATATTCGCTATGTAATAAGGTGTCTGCTAACCGGTTAATTCTCACCGCTTGATTAATATTAATCCGTTTTCCTTGATGGTTAATAACTAAACCGATCCCCTCAGCGCGATGATGGTGCCTATTAAGCTCAAAAATAGTACTATCCGAGGCTCTATTACCACGAAAGATTAATGATAAAGAATTAATGTTAGAACATTGTAGCGAAAGCTTAAATGATAACGCCGGCGAATAACTACCTATACCGTTAAAATAACGTGCATTAACTTTGCCCATTCTTACGTTAATATGATTGGGTGATAAAATACAGCTTGGACTAATAATCCGGGTATTTGATAATTGATAGCGTATGACGCTAAGATGATTAATCGAAGCGTCTATCAGCTGAATATCAGCTATTTTCCCTGATCCTGTGTTAGAGGCTGTTTTAATTAATTGGATAGTGAGAGTTTTAAAACTATTGATACAATAAGCAAAAGCGTGAATTCTTTTTTTACAGCGTGAGAGATGATTATCCAGATAAGGCAATGATGCGGTAATATTCGCCTGTTTATTAAACATAAATCTAATTCCAATTCCTGCTATTCCACTATCATAAGTAGAATTATCCCCTGTAGATAAACGATTAAATTGACTGTTTCCCCAGCTGACGGCTTGCGGTGCATCACATATTGCGACTAAGGCCGAAGGACCTTGGGAATTAAAATCCTGCTGATGAATAATACTGCCGATAGGTAAATCAGCGGCTATAATTAATTGCCCAAATGAGACTGTGGTGATCGCAGGGGATTGGGGCGCCATATATTGACAGGATGCTGATAATACTCCGGGGATATAAGCTAGAAAGCAGCTTAATAATAGAATGATTGATATTTTCATTCTGACTGACTCTGACAAATTTCAGTAATGGTATAAATAAGCTGATTATTTTTAATGCTAGGTAATTTATAGGTAAAAATACAAGATTGCTGATTTTTAGCTCCCCAATTTATAGTAACCTTGCCTTGGTTAGGCATGCCACTGAGATATAATTGGCCAAGTTCATCAACTATCCCATTAATTAATCGAGGTGGCTTATTTTCGACTAAAACAATTGCACTCGCTGATGCGCCAAAAGGGATTGATTTTTTATTCGATTGTTTAAGGCTGAAAAAAATTTTATTCCCTTGATAAACCGTATAATTGACTTTCACAAAAGCCCCTTTGGTTGGAATAACATATTTATTGTTATCAGGAATTTCAACTGATACAGGAAAAGTACTCGTATCCAATGATAGATAATTAAGCCTGTAAGGTTGTAAATGACTGACTACGGCATGGCCGTTATAATCAGTTTTTGTATGAACCTGATTATCTAGAGCTATACCTTTAATAGTGGGTATGTTTATAAGTGCGGAAGTTTCACCGAGTTGGGGAGTGAAATATATTCCTGAAGTATGGGCAATCATAGCCCCTTTGAGACTGTAGTTAATACGATGTTGATTATTTCCATAGCCATATCCCGCATTTAAAATATAATTTTCATGGGTATATTGAAGCGATCCTTGGTTATCGATGAGATGTTCAGATTGAGGATTGATTTGATGATCTTGCTGATAACTATAATTCAGGCTGTTATTCTGATTGATATAGCCGTTAATCATCATTTGATGGCTCTGTTTCCCATTACCTGAAAATTGATTGCGGTAACTTACATTACTATTATTAAAATAATCATGATTTAAGTAAGTGTAATCTGAATACCCTTGAGGCAACAATTTAGCTAATGGCAGCATAAAATTAAACGCTAAAATACGTTCCTGTTCATTACGTTCTGCTGCATATCCTGCTGTATAATGCACAGAGTAATAAATATTATTCCATGAGGACGAATAGCTCAGATTAATTAATTGGTTATTTTTAGCGCTATCAGGATAAGAGTAATAACTCAGTGATAAATTTAATAGACCTAATGTAAATAGTGGCTGATTAATATTAAATCGTAATAATCCTTGTTTTTGTTCATTATTAATCGAACTATCAATAAAGGTTGTAAAACCTGTAAGTGAAGGCCGAGTAAACCAATAGCCACTTAAATTGATGTCACTGCCTATTATTGGCAGTGTGGCACGATATTCAAGATGAAAGGTTAAAGCCAGTTTGTTTTGGCTGTAATGCTGTGTAATATCGCTTGAGACAGCACCGAAAGGATATAGTGAAAAAGAACTACCTAATAAAATAGATTGATATTGCTGGGAGATTAATACATCGCTATATCCAGTAAAATGATTAGTTAATCCTGAGGCGAACTGAGCGTGTATAAAAAATAATTTATTTGGCTGTATAGTTAATGAGGACTCAGTTGTGGATAAAGAATAGCGGCCCATATTACTAGAAAATCGAAATTGTCCTTTTCTTAGCATTGGGGTAAGAGAAGAAAAACGATATTCAATTTTTCGGACTATCTGGTTATTTTCTTGAATAGTAACCTCGAGTACACCTTGGGTAGAGAAGGGATGCAGATCATCAATAATAAATGGTCCAGCAGGAACCGTAGTTTGATAAATAATATTCCCTTGTTGTCGAACAGTAACTTGGGCGGCTGTTTTAGCTATCTCATAAATTACTGGAGCATACTCTCTATCTTGTTGAGTATATAAATTATCTTCGTTATACAGGCTTAGTCCTTCAAAATTAAATGAAGTAATAAAATCAGCCCGTAGATATTGTTTGCCCAATACTAATTGGCTCTTTATTTTAGGGATAGATCGACTGAACGTAAAACGAGTATTTTGCCATTGGTGATAATCTTGATCATAAGTGCTGGTTTGCCTAAACCGCCAAGCGGACAGATTAATGCCATTATTAAGTGAGACGAAATAATGATTGTTAGTTTGATTACCATTTAATCTATTGTTACCACTCAGATAATAATCACTAAAAAAGACATTTACACCATTATCCCACTGACTTTCATCAATAATATCAGTTGTCTTTTTTGCTAAGTTAATTTGTGGGATAGTCAATTGCAAAGATAAATTTTCTACCGAAAAAGAAAAAATACTATAAGGAATAAGAGTTAACAAATTATAGTGAGGCCTATCTCTTTTAGAGGAGGTTAACTGCTCAATTATAAAGGATTGTAATCCCAATTGTTGAAGCTGTGATCGTGTGAATTGTGGTGTGAGAATATTATTATTCAGAATAAATAATATATTATTCTTACCAATATGTTTTTCATTAACGTATATATCAATCAGATATTCACCCGCAGGCACGCTATTATCTTCTGATAATAAACGTATATCAATCTGGGTATCATCGATATTTTCTAATGCATCAAGATTAAAATTATAGGATTTTCCCCATAAATTAAAAGATAGAATCAATAATAGTATTATAATTAATTTTTTCATCTATCAGGTTATATCATTAATAATAGTTTGAGTTTGCTCGGGTGTTTTACCACCATAATCGTTAAGAGCAGACCAAGATAGAATAACCTTAGGTTGATTTTCTATGGTCCAATTTTTCTGGCTAAAAGGAGAGAGCATACCTGGTGTCATGATTTCTTGCTGATTAATATATAAATCTCTAAAAGTAATATAAACTGCCGTTGGATTATATGCAGTCAATTGATTTCCTTTTAGTGAGAATAGGATTTTTTCTGCGGCATTTATAGCTATTTCATTTAAATGACTGGGACGATAAATTAATTTAAAACTAGACTTAACAATGATATGTAAATTATTTTGTCCAATATCTTCATATGCAGGTAATGATTTCACATGTAACCAAAATAATATTTCTTTATCTTGAGGTAATTGTTGCGATAATCTTATTATCCTAACTTTATTTTTACTATTAGGATAAGACTTAAATAGTGGTGGAGTAAGAATAAATTGAGTTGTTTTTACATTTTTATCATCCTCAATCCATGATTGAACTAAATATAATGTTTCAGAGGATAAATTATCTATACTTAAGGATAACTCATCATCATTTTCGGAATAAATAAAACGTGTGCCACTTACTATTATTCCTGCTGCTGAATAAAATGAAATGAACAGTAATATTATTAGGTTAATTTTCATTTAATATCCCTATAGTAAGGGAAACATCGTTTCCCTTGAATATCCTTAGTTAATCATAAATAACATTAAAATGGATTAATGAATTTGCATTTCCAGGGATAATAGTTGCTCCTGTGGCAATATACTTAGCAATAAAACGGACTTCAATTTCTTGTTGTTTATTAATTGTATGTTGTTCCATTTCTTGGTTTAACGGTAACAACTGTAAGCTACTTTGATTATAAATCCCAATAGCAACTCCTGTGGCTGCTTGTCCTCCGCTAGAAGGGTTTAATCCCAATAATGCATTATTAGTTTTATCTCTGCGCCCATCAAATTTAATCTGTATCTTTTTATATTCAGTTGGGCAGTTTTTTAATTTAATACTGAAAGGAGTTGCTGAGGAGGTAGTATTAATTCCATTAAATGTAGTGATAGGAACTTTACCTAAACTAATAATTTGATTTACGTAGTTAGTATCTACATTACATGAGTTAGGTATAATAGAACCCGTAAATCTAATTTGGTCATCTGAAGCATGAGTAGTAAAACTATTAATTAATAGTGCTGAGAACACACATAAAGTATATTTTTTCATTATTTATTATTTTCTCTAAGGGATAGATAGGTTCCAATCAGTTATAATCTATTATCTAACAATAGACAAGATTATTTAACGAGCTACTAGATAGCTATTTACTTAGTCAATGATATTTAACTATAATTAAATAAAATTGTTTTTAAATAAATTTAGTTTAGTTTAGTTTAAGGTATTCTAAATTAAATTTTACTTTTAAATTCAATTATTGGATTTATGTTATAAATTATAATCATGACGTTATTATAATTTATATATAAGTTTTCATGATTTAAGATGAATATCTTTCTATTGGATTTTATATTAATGACTTTAATTATAAATAAAAATATAATAATAACAGAGGTTTTATTATATTGGTGTGTATTTAATTAAAATAAATAATCAGGGATAAATAATTTTCAGCTGACTATCTTATTGATACCACATTTAGTTACAACATACTATTGTATGCTATTTATACCCTATGCCAACACCGATAATATTATGGACATCTCAAAGCTTTCCATGTTATTTAAGTGCTAAGTTTTTAATCAAAAGAGGGGCTTTAAGAATGGAATATAGCCCCACGATTAAAGTGCTAAATGATAAAACGTATAAATAAAAACGATACTATTGAGTTGAGTAAGAGGAGGGCGCATGAGTGAATGGAAAGACTATAGCGTACAAAAGTTGCAGCTTCTTTATGGCTAAGTTAGGTCGATAAAAGCTTAAATTTTCATAGTGATAGGGTGTAATAATTGACGATAATACTTTCCTGAAGAAAAAATCAAATTAGTGCATCCCTGCCGATAATGCTAGATTACTGCGTATTCTTCAAACAAAAGCACCATTATCTTTATGTTTTAAGCTTGATCCCATAATTCCGGATAAGAAAATTATGGGAATAACTCAGCATGAGAGTAAATAATATCGAATAGTTTTTTTCTTATTCTGACTGATAGTGTTTCCTCTAATATTTATGGCACACCAATTAAATTAAGTCGTCGATTTGATATTGCACCAGCCTGATCTAAAAGCGTTTTAAATTAAAAATAAATAGCGAATTATAAAAATCGTTAGGGGCAATTTATAATGTGACAAAGTATTATTTATTTTGCTTGATCAACGCGTAGCGATTAAGTAATTGTTTAAAATGATTATCTATTCGTAGATATTCTGATTCAGGCACAATGCCGTTTAACTGCAAAGCCTCCAACCTACGCAACTCTTCCTCAAGCGGTAAACCTTGATTAAAATGCTGCCGAGCATTAAAAATAATCGTTTTTAGCTCAGAGCCGGTAATGTAGCTGCGCGGCTTACCGTCTAAATTGTCTAATCGTATACTCAGATTATTTAATTGTTCCATCCCTTGGTTCCATTGTGTGAGTTGCTTTTCAGATACGGCATTAATTTGCATATTTTGTTGCCACTTGTCATTAAATAGCCTTATTTCAGGTGACTCTGAAAATTGAGTGGACAGGTAATTTATTGTTTCCAGTCCATATTGTTGCGCCCAAATAGGCGATATTGCATCTAATTCACTAAGATAATTATCAATAACTTTCAACTTATCATTGGGAAATGAATCAGCTTGGGCGTGGTTATATTTTAGCTGTTGGGTTAACTGTGAGGCGATGCTAGGCGTAAATTGGGGAAGAGCCGGTAATATTTGAACTAATTCATTGCTCTTTTTCGATGTCGATAGGCTATACAGCAGGATCACACAGCAGACACTGGTGATTAAAATCCCTATCAGAAAACCAATACCTATTCCTCGGCGATAGGAAGGTTGACTGCGTTTATCCGATAAAGTCTGCTTTTGAGTATTTGATGATAAAGTGGTTTTGATTGATACAGTAGGCTCCGTAATTTGTGTGTGAAATGTATTGGCAACCGTTTTAGTCGTTTTAGTGATATGCGGTGAAGGAGTAAAATTAGAATGCGGTGTATCGCAGCTTTCTAAATTTCTAATTTGGCTGACTAATAAATTATGTAGCCGCTCAAGATTAGATAAATGTTTTAATTCTAATAATTGTAATTGCTGGCTGATTTTATCGAGTATAGATTCAGCCTGATATAAATAGGGTAAATCACTATAAACAGGCGTATTGCCTCGCAACCCCGAAATTAATTGCTGACTCAAAGCCGATAAAATCTCAATTCGCGCGTGGGTTTGTAACGGCCAAAGGGCTTGCCAGTGTTGGCTAATTAAGCGTTCTAGTAAGGATAATCCTTCGTTTAATCCATTCATCCCTGCTTGATGTTGTCGAATCAGAGTAAACCATGCGACAGTTTGCAGATCTGCCCCATTTTGATTGAACAAAGAGAGGCATAATCCGTGGGCTCTTGCCCAGTCAATATCTGGGCGAGCAGGGTGAAAACGTTTATTCAGTTCTTCTTTTAAGGCTGCAAAATCGCTAAAGGAACGAGGGTCGCCTCCCACGTTTAAAGTCATTAAATCAGAATTCATAGTTATCTCGAAAAGTTAATAAGTCTATTTGTAGGCTAAATTTGATTGAATTGCTTTTTTAAATGGTGAAGCAAAATGCGTCCATCAGGGATAAACTCTGTGCCATAACGAATAAGGCCTTCTTCATGAAGTTCAATATCAAGGGCGTAACGTAGCTCACCGAAGGTATTTTGAGGGAGTAAAACAAGAGAAAGTGATTTAATCCGTGGCTCATATTTTAAGAGAGTAGCAGATAAAATATTCATCATATTATGGGCTGTCCCTGGAAGGCCTTGGATGAGTAAGCTCATATCCGGTAATCCATAATCAGGGAGATGTTGAATACTCCCCGCCCTAGAATTTAAAATACGACGAATATTCTCCATTACAGAAATAATAACTTGATCACTTTCATCTACAGAATCAATAGGTAAGCCACCAGAAAAATAACCTGTTAGCATTTCATAAAGAGAGGGTTGGCTCATTATTTTAGGCCCTCTATTGGACTTAACGTTATCTTATGTTCGGTAAGGACGAGGTGACGGGGAGTCTCTGAGAGTAATTGTTTTTTCGGGATCACGACGCGCCAATCATTTGTAATCAAATCAGGAGTATGGAACATAGCCGCGATAGCCACAAATTTAGTATCTTCTTCCATCGGCATATCAACAGAGATTGATTCTCCAGGTCGAATACGGATATCTTTTTGTGCCACTAATTCGCTTTTTAAGGCTTCGTTATCGTTAGCGAATAACGTGGAATAATCACTATAATTAAAATTATCGATATTTTTTAATTGATAAATGCGAACTATCGTTGATAAGGGCAGTCCATTATCATCGGTATTCAAGGCATCGCGAGCAGTAAAATCTAAATGAACAACTTTGATCTGCTTATAGAAAATAGATTTTGCCACATTGCTAGTTCCATCACTGACGATTTGGGTTAGCCCACATCCGGTTAAATTAAACGTTGTCGTTACCAGCAATAGGATACCGGTTAAGGTTAAAAAGTGATTTTTTTTCATCTGGTCGCTCTTTGCATTAGAATCGATAGTTAGCATATTGATTATGTTGCTGATGTTGTTGATGGGCTGGCAGTCGCTGATAATGTCCTAAACTAATCGTGATATCGGCTATGGTTGGATTAATGGGGGATTGTATTTTCATCACAGCTGTACGTCCAAGCTGAACGCCTAGAGATGATTTGGTCCTTAGCGTCGCATCCGATAGTAAGTTTCGAGGAAGCGTTAAACTTAGGCGAGCATTAACTCTAGCGCCTAAGTAAACATGTAATAATGCCATTAAGTCTTGATAAATACTTCCATCCGGTAGCCATCCTCGCGCTTCGTCACTATCTTGGGTATGAAGTTTTATCAAAATTTGACTATTAACATCTGTCGCGTATTGGCCCAATACGGGCTTATTTTTTAGGCTAATAGGTTGTTTACATGATAATGTGGTGACATTTTTTTGTTCAATTCTTCGCGGATCATAGGGGGATACAGTTGCTGTAGTATTCGGTGCTAATAACTGAATTAGCGATATGACTCCCTCGGCTGTACGCGTTGGTAAACGCATAGTTCCTAAAAGTGCCAAAAAACGAGAGAGAGGAGTTTGTACCTGATTTGCACTGCCGGGGATCCCTAAACCGATTAGTCCATATAAATATTTTGAGGTGTCGTCGATACCTCCAGTTTCAAATGTCGCTGGATAAGAATATTTACGCCAAATACGATAAAATTGGGTAGTCAGTCGATGATTGAAAATATCCAAAAAATCAGTGAGTGCATCAGTGCCGTCACGGTGTTGAGCGATATCATCGAGATAGGTTGTCGGTAAAGGGGAGGTAACACCGTATAAACCTAAAAAAGTAGTACGAATATTGGGGATTGTACTTTGTCGGTAGCGATGGTCTTTATCGATCCCTTTGATTTCAGTTACTGGAAACCCCATTCCACGGTGCGGACGAAAGCGAATAGGATCTGCTTGCGGGCTTTGCGTGCTGCCTAATGGGGAGTGTGTTTTATGAGCTTGTTCAATCAATTGGCAAAAACGATAAAAATTAATTGAAGGCAGTTTCTCTCCCAGAGCTTCAATTACCGCAGTCGTTGAGGAGATTGATTTTCGGTCCATTGTAGGCATTTTCCAGTGGGCAAAATAAATAATGTAAGTTGATTAAATAAGTGAACATCGGTATAGAGTTCAAAGAAACGATTGAGCATTTCACCAAAGAGATGAATATCGCCTTCACCATTAAAGCCTTGGCTGTCTAAGGTAATATTAATCGCAATACCTCGCTGTAAAAAACCTTTCTCAAAGCGCTCTATAAGTTGGTGTTCGACATGTTGGATAGCATCTAATTGGCGTTTATTCATATCGTCATCACGCCAGTCATACAGTGCCAATGTACCGCGTAGGACTTCTGCATTGTCCATCATATTCAAAAAACTGGCGCCTAAGTGACTTAGAACTCGCCAATGAAAGCGATCTTCTACCGGAGGGTAACTCGGTAATGTTGGCTTGCATAAATTACGTACAGTTAACGAAAATTGAAGTGTTTGCTCGGTTCTATCTAACAAAGTACCTTGTAAAGATTTGCGAGGAAGTTGCCCGTTTGTTCCCGTCAATTGAAGTGATAAAGTTTGGCTTTCAAGTGCTTCATCAAGGTGATTATCTTCTCCGCCTAAAATAAGCCACGTGTCATGCAGCCCTGATACTCCTCGTTTGACCCGAGTATGATAATAATGCTCCGGGGCATTATGGCGTAGCATTCCCCCCCGATGACGAAAACTGGTAAAAGGTACATAGTTAATTTTTTGGTTACGTCTTGAACCTTGAACATTATCAACTGAATAAATTTCTGTATGGCCATCTTGTAAACGGCGAGGGCGTAATAGATATTCGCTTTCTAATCCATTAACAGTAAGTGGATCAGCCTCTACGTTGAATAGATTAATCACCGGAACACAGTGTAATTTTATATTGTCAGTATTGAGCGCTAAATCATCATCCCATTGGGTATTAAGTACAATATCGAGTTCAAATTGGCGTGTATTTTCTGGAAAGTGAACATCGCCTAAGCCGTGTAAATTGACGAATAAGAATTTCTCTCGAAAAGTAAAATATTCCAGTAATAGTTGATAACCACTGAAGGTTGTTCCTCCTTTTGGCCATAAGCTGTCTTGCTCACTAAACCCTCCAGGTGAAAACCACAGCGGCAAGGCAATACGTTCAGAAGCTGATGGAAGCTTTAAATAGGTTGCGGCAATATTCTTTGTTAGAGCGAGGTGTAATGCATACGTTGTAGGAATATCACCCGCTAAATAGAACGATAGAGCGGTTAATGGGACTTGTGACCAATCAATCATTTCACTGCATTGAAAGGTAAGCCGAAGTGTCGAGCGCCCATCAGGTTCAGTGGTTAAATTAACACCAGATAATTTAATGGGATCTAATGTGAGATTGCGCGTTGTGCGGTAACGACACACTGTTTTTTTGGGGCCAATAGGGCGTGATAATACTTCAAAATGCGCTGGAATTACGCTACGCACTTTCAATTGTTCAATATTAGGGGATAACTCAACAATCGACAAAGAAGGGATCGTTTGTAGATAGTGGGGCCATAATAAACTGACGAGTCCTTCCGTTAATTCAGGCAGATCATCATCAATTTTTTGGCGCAGTTGCCCCATGGAAAAAGCAAACCCTTCAAATAGCCGTTCAACAAACGGATCAGGAATGCCCGCTTTATCTAAGTCTAGTAGCGCAGCACGGTCAGGATGGGCCTGAGCGAATTCCTTCGCCGCCTCTCGTAGGTAGCGCATTTCTGCGTCATAGTAACGTAGCGTTAAATCATCCATTCGTTATTCTCTATTCGGTAAGTATTAAGGATATAATACGAGGGCTCTTACAGGGTCTAATCGTGTGAGTTCTGCCAGTAAATTTTTCATTTGTAAATGTAAGCCGCTTTTATCTGCTGTATTCCGCTGGGCTTTATTACGGAGTAAATGTAGCTGGCGTGCCTTTATTTCAAATATAAAGTTCGGCTCCCAGTCAGATAAAGGCATGTGGCGGGCTTTTTCATCTAAATCTTGTAAAAAATTAAGCGCAAAGTCGTGGCGAGAAAACTGTTCAGCAACACGGGCGATGACCAGCTGTAATAACCATTTTTGACGAGGGTGACGAACTTCAGGTCGATTAATTAACCAAGCAATTGCTGTATCAATGCCCTCATTATCTGCTTGCACTAAAGCTTCTTGCTCAAGCGCGAAAATAGACTCTTCATCTGCGGGCGAAGTTTGATGAAAAGGTAAGTCATGCAGTCCTGAGGTATTTTCCTCAAAAATATGTTGCTTGATCCACGCTAATGTGACTTCGTCAGCGAAAGGCGTTCCATCTTCCCAAGCCAGTGTTTCCAGCCCAGGTAAACGAGTAAGAAACTGTTTTAAATCTGAGGCAATAACGGCGGCCCAGCCATCCCAAGGTGAAGGAGATTTACTCAGCGCTTGGTATAAATACCACTGCACATCAAGCCAAAAGTGATTAACTCCTTCAGCAAATAGACGATCAGCTTGTTCGGTTAGCTCTAACCAACTTTGCTGTAAGTATAAACGTTTAAGCTGTGCTCGAGCTTCTGTTCGAGGAGGCGTGAGGCGAGTACATCCATGTTGATTTTGTGGAGGAGATTGATGTATCGTGTCCCAACGTACTGATTTCATTAATCTATGCCCGGCTAACCAACCGTTGGGTTGATTGCGTAAATAGCCCGCTAACACTTTAGCTTGATCAAGAAGCTCACGGCCTGATTGAATGGGTGAAATTGAGCTTTGGCTTGTCGATAATATGGATGTGGAGGAGACATTTTTGAGATCAGATGCTTTGATATTTTGAGGTACAACACTGTTTGCGCCCCCTGACTGAGCTAATCGTTTTTCAAGTGCCCGTAATAAGGGAGAAATTTGAGGGCGACAGTTTTCTTCCCATGTAGTGAATTCGTCTACAATTATCCCCAACAGTGCCACAATACGTGAAAATTCCTTGTGATCAACTTCAGGGTAAAGTGACAAGCTATCTAATACTCGTTGACCCGCTAACCATTCTAATGCAGATTTTCGACTGTTCGGACGAGCCGGTAATAATGTATCGTGATAGTGACTTAGAAAACCTGCGAGCAAACCCAGTGAGTCAGCTAAGCCCGCTTCTCCCTCTTTATGTAATCGCGCCCAAATATAATAAGTAACCACCCGAACATCTTTACAGACGGTGGTGAGTAATTTCTCGGCAAGTGAACATATGAGTTCAGTATCTGCCCCAGACAGTTTATTAACTTCTTCACGCATGCGCTCAAAATCATCATCATATCCGGGATCTTCTCCGACGGGAGAATCAGGCGTGATTGGCAATAACCAACGCTCCCAAAGAGCAATTTGTTGTTGAGCAATGGATTTTTCATCTTGGGGATGATCGGTAAAACACGATGTTCGTAGTGCGGTTAATACGGGCATAGCTCAATATCCTTCACACGCTAGTCTAAAAAGATTTTTTTAGGTAAAACAAAATTACGCAGTTTTAAGAGCGCTAATGGGCCGTTACCTACTTCAGTACGTAACACGTATGACAGTGTATTCCCCCCGAATGTTTGCCACGATACAGTATAGCTGCTGGTGCTTCCGGCATAAGGGGCCAGAGTGGCAGATTCTAATAGGCGAATAATCCCCCAGACTCCGCGATAATCGGCGTAGAGCCGAGTGCCAGAAGTGGTGGTCATCCAACTTAGGGATGCGCCTGATGCAATAGTATCAGCAGGCCACACAAAGCGTTGCCACTCAGGAGATTGGTTATCGTAAATTAGCTTTTGTTTATCAATAACTAAAATAGTTTGCATGACATTTTTACTGGTCGCGGGGCGCATTTCAAAATACAGCCGAGCTTCACCGTTGGCAAAGGCGATATCACCGAGAGTGCTAAGAGTATCGAGCGCGGTTAAAAACTCTGGATTAAAGCGTAATCCTTGAGAGTGAGTACTGTTAGGTACCCAACGATTGCCTTCTTTACGTAAAACACCTTGCAAACGTGTCTCTAAGAAGCGTTGAATACGTCCGTTATCAGGGCGTAGATATTGCGCCATCAACGGTAAAGAGACTTCACTTTGTGTATTTTTAAAGGGATAGCGACCACCAAATGCACTGTTCCATTCATTGACAATAGCATTTTGCCATTCGTTATTAATACCTTCAGCGGTCGGCATTAATAATTGCTGCCAAGCTTGGGTCATCGGCTCGACTAACAGTGTTTCACCAAAACTATGCCACTCTTGACCGAGACTTGCGGCAATCAGGCTGCCATAATCCCGTGTTTCAGAAAGATCTACCGTTTTCCCTTCAAATACGCTTTGCGCCAACGCTTGGGACATAGCTTGAGGATCTGGGGCATTCATCACTTGTTGCAGTTTTAAACGCACACGAGTCACACGCGTTAAGTAAGTCTGTAAACTTAAATTATCGTTGTTTGCGGTGCTAGATTGTGGATCAGTGAAATTTAAAATTGGGCCAAAAACATCCTCAAGAGGACCGGTAAACTCAGCTTTTTGGCTGATAGTGGGTTTTTTCTCTTTATTAATCAGCTCCTTCGCTGAATTAACAAAGGAATCAGTTAGCTTTTCTTGTTGCCGGCCTGTTTTGCCTTGATATGACAAAGTATTCATTAATGCAATAACCGGAGATTGGCGAACATCACTCATTAAAGTTAATTGATCAATAGTGTCGGATAAATTCTCCGTTTTTCGCCATTGCAAACTATTGAGAAAGTTAAGCCAACTGCCCGAAAAATCGGAAAAATAACGGTCAGTTAAACGTTGCTTCAATTGTTCCGGTGAGATCTCGCTATCTATACTTTTTTGACTATCACTTAAGACCCAATCGATTTCATCACGACGTGCTTCAACTGCTTGTTTTATTGCAGGTTCAATCGATTCTTCCCATGCTTTGCGGGTAAAAATCCCCGGAATAAACTGCTCCGTACTGAACAGAAAGTTAACATCAGTCTCTGCAACCATTTCATTTAAGGTTAAATCTGCATAGTTATATTTAGCTTGTTGAAGAATTTTTTGATACATCGCCGATTCACCGCTGCGTTGACCAATTTGGCGAATAAGCAACGTGCGACTACTGTTGATTAAAGAACGATTAGGTGTTATTGCCCACGCTGGATGTTGAGGTAATTGCTGGGCATAAAACATCAGTAGTTCTCTGCCTAAGGTTTGCCACTCTCCGGTCTGTTGAGGGTTATTACCCAAGGTAGCATCAATAAAAAAGCGCGGATCCATACGCTCGGGAGTACTCATCATTAAGTAGGCTTTGAGTGCTTGATAGGCTCGAGGAGAAGCTTCAGCACGTTCAGTACTCTCAGGCGGAAGCTGGGCGAATGCCTGTAATTGCTGGGTTAATTCTTGAAGGAGATTGTCTCGCAGCAAGGGCAACAACGATTGTTGATATACAGGCCACAGTTGTGCCAATAACGCATTATTCTGATTAAGCCCAAAACGTAGCCATAATGGAACGTAAGTATGCTCTCGGTGATCCAACAGCCCTAAGATTTGTTGAAAGTTATATTGTGCATTTAATCTTTCAGATTCAGATAGTTGCGGATTAATAGCAACTTGGGCATTGTGCATACTTTGATTAATAAGCTGACGATTGGCGATATAAGCAGTGATCATTCCAATTCCCCATAACGCCATTATCGTAGCCGTAGAGTATTGCAATACACGTTTACTATTAAGGCCTAAAGCGGCGGGTTTTAGCTCAGGGGCTAATTCAGCTTGGATACTAAGCCAACTATGCCACCGGCTATCGGGTTGCCAACTGTGATTAACACGTTGATTTCCCACGGTAATTACAGGTGTACTAAATGCTATGCCTGCAATAGGTAGCGCACGAGTCCTTGAAAATAGCGGTGTTAATGTCGCCGCCAGTTGTTCGCTACCGCCCGATTTCAAATATTGGGCTAGTGTCAATAAATAAGTGTGTTCGGGATGCTGCAATAATGCCTGTGTGCCTTGAGTATTTAATCCAGATAATAAGGTTAATAAAGTAGGTGAGAGGGTATCTGGTGAGATATTAGGTTCAGTGAGACACAGCACGGAAGGCATATTATCAGCAGCAATCGCCTTATTGTCACTTACACTCCACATCCACACGGGAGCACGCCAGCCGAGTGCTTGGAATAAGTGATGTAAATAGCGTCCTGCGATATCTGCTGTGGCGGTATTTAAGTTAATAAATCCAATACGATTATCCAGCGGAACAGAGGATACGTTATTTTCGGTTACCCAAATAATCCCGTCCAGAGGACGACGGCGACGCAGTTGTTTTAGGGTATCCAGTCGCTCAGTATCTACCGATGCATCCATTGAATTTCTGCCAATATCTCCGCCATAAATAAGCAAGGTGCCATCACACTCCTGCCAGATTTCCTGGGTAAGATTCGGAGCCAGTTTTTCGACCGCAGAGTGGGAACCAATGAGCAACTGAATGGAGACTTTGGAATGCCAGAATGTACCATATTGACGACGCAGTAATTGAATAATCTCATCACACAATAGACTAAAATTATTAGTTTTAATATTTAAAACCACCGAGCTAGTCTGTGGCTTAAATTCTTTTTGTTGTTGCTTTTGTGAAAATTTATTTTTTATAGGATAAAAATAAATACTTAATAATGCAATCACACTTAGTGTCGGTATTCCGATATAGAATGGTTTTAAATCAAATGGTTTATATTGATAAGTTACATATAAAACGATTGATAAACTAATAAATAAGACTAAAAAAATCACAAATAGCTTCCCGCGAGGAAAGCTTGCGGATATTTTATTTTTCATATTAAGACCTACGAATGTAAACCGCGTAACTGGCACCATAAGGATTTGGGTGAATAAGAACTTGGTCTGTTTCTGTTTTTGATGATATTTCTGATACGAGTGAAAGATACGTTAAAAATGCATTAGAATGAGGTATTGAATACGATAATGCTAAAGAATAAATAGGATTATGCTTATCAAACTCAATATTTTTTTCGGTGTAAGTAATTAGAAGTTTATCCACTAAATCTTGTTTGTTATCTGTTATCCAGGTCTGAAATTTATTTTTTTTTGATATTCCGCTGTAATCAATATATTTTATTATTTCATCATCTATGTTTTGAATATCTATTTCCATTATTCGTTCTACTTTTATACGTGCATTATTTAAACTTATGACTTTACTGTTTGTTGAAAATAATTGAGCTGAAATAAATTCGCTATATTCTGCTTTAGATTGGATAGTTATAATTAAAAATGTATCACTTTGTTCGATATCGTCATAGATAGAAAAAACATCTTGATAGCGAGGTGATTTAATAGGCTTTATCTGCCAATTTTCATAAATTAAATTTTCATTACTATTATTGCTATCGAAGATATATATTTTAGAGAGATAGAATCGATAATTTGGACACTGTCTTTCAAGTTGCCCATCGATTGCCACAATTAAATTTTGATCTAATTGTATATTATTGAATAAACGACGAGGTTTATCTGGAAACATCGGAACAGCTTCAGCTTTTTGCAAAAATACATCAGTACCGTCTTTATCAGGGGTATAGATAACATTCGCGATAGAGGTTATGGAAGATTGACACCATGCTTGCCATTCGTTTTTTGTAATTTCTTTCTCTTTTTCCCAGTTGTGGCAGGTGATCACGGAATGTTGGTAACGAACGTATAAAAAACTGATACATGTAAAAAAGAGGAGAGCGATAATGGGGAATGTAATAAAAAATAACTGTATTCTTTGCTCGGCTGATAATGTGACACTATAAGTATAAATTGCAGTAATAATCGTTACAAAAAAGATAAATATAATTTTATAGTTAGGTTTTTTTATGGGGGTTTTATTTGGGATAGAGGGGATCTTCCAATACATTGATTCGATATCCTTGTCTGCTTATTTTGTATGAATTGTGGGCTCCGAGCTGATCACCCGACACCCACATGCACATAGGCACTGATCCACTACAATGGCAATACCATTATCAAAAGCGGAATCAGCCCCTTCTATAATGGTGTTATTTCCGTGTTTAGGGCAGGAAATAAGATCCCCAACGAGTGCAACTTGTTTATCATCAATGTACATCGTGGATGAAGCCGAGAGCACATGGCCTCCATGAGTATTTTTGTCACCAAGACAGACAAATCCTTTCATAATAAACCTATTTATTAGAAGTAAAGTGAATATTTTCAGTGGAACTAGAAGCGTACATTTTAATGAAGAAGTAGATTATGAGAAACTATGTTTTTTATTTATTATTTTTAAATCGTTTAAATATCATTGTTGCAAAGATTAAAACGCATTCGGTTTATAACGCAGAGAACCAACAATTCGATCCCATATTTCGACCATTTGTGCATCACTGTACGTTGTTTTTTTATTATCATTAAATAATGTCATACTTAAAAATGGTTTTTCAAACGAAGATGTACCTTGATTTGCTTTTAATAGAAAATAATAGTAGGGAAAACCTGATTCTACTTTATTTTCTTTTTCATTATAAACATCTTGTTGCCCTGCCATTAACCATTCTTGAACTGGAACCCCATTGGGTTTTATTTCACCTTTTTTAAAGGTATGCATATTATTTAATACCATTGATTTTTTTATCTCTGATGAGCGACTCAACAAAGTATCATCAACAGCCGTAACATGGTCTTCAATATTTACCGAGAAATTGAAATCATTATTTTCATATAAAAAATATAATCTTTCTGTAGGTTTATTTTCATCATCCAATATAAACCCATTAGGAATACAGACACCTTTTTCCGTAGGGATCTCATGATCTAATCGTCCGCTCAGGCGTGAAATTAATGATTGCATTGCAGCTAATTTGGCTGGCTTTTGATTTGACTGATATTCAGTTCCTCCTCTGGCTAAAAAAGCTGTCTTTCTTTTTTCATGCTTTTTATTCGAAAAATCTCTAATGTCAGAAGTAATAACAAACGCAATATGATTAATATATACATGAGCTTCTAATGTTCGATAAGCATCACTAGAGCCAGATTGATTCCTATCAAAAATCACGCCTTTATTGTCGGATAATCGAATAACTTCTTTAAGCGCAGGTGAATTTTCTTCGTTTTGCTCCCATTCTATTAATTCTTTTTCTCTTAATTCAATACGTTGCCTAAATGCCGGAGGATAAATAAATTTACTTTC
This sequence comes from Moellerella wisconsensis ATCC 35017, assembly GCF_001294465.1. GTDB lineage: Bacteria > Pseudomonadota > Gammaproteobacteria > Enterobacterales > Enterobacteriaceae > Moellerella > Moellerella wisconsensis. Next base: position 410,018 of record NZ_LGAA01000018.1, on the reverse strand, counting down.
AATTTTGAAATCACCAATAAATATTTTATCTCTTAGCTGATTATTAAACGATTCAGGGACATCCATTACATAACGCCCGATACATTGCGGTTTGACTTTTTCAAACAATGTTTCCATCACAACCTTTTCCTTATCAGTTAACGGTGGAGGCAAAATTTCACGAGTTATCCAAAAAAATGCGATAATTATTATCGCGATAAGTAACCCTACAATTTTTTTTGGTTTAGTCAGCCGCACGAATATCGACCTCTTGTACAATCTTAATGATCGACCTTAGCGTAAATTTAATGGCATCACTAAATTCAGAATAAGTAACTCCCTTTACAGCATATGCATCTTGATGATCGACATTTGTCGCTAAAACACTTTTAATTGTTGGATTACGTTTTATGACTTCCAATGATTCAATGGGAACTGTGCCATCCCCCGCAGTGTCCGATTGTATTAAGATAAAATCACAATACTGACCATCAGAAAGGAGAACTTTTTTCTGGTCATGAGGCATTTTTCTATTAGGATCAACATAGGGTACTTTGCGAATATATTTCTTTTCAGAATAATAAAGCGTAACCGTTTGCCTATTATCATGGAGTTTATTCCATGTCAAAAAACCATCGGTTTTTTCTTCTGTGCCATAAAAAACATAGGTATTTGGGTGATATAATCCTTGTTCTTGGTGCTCCATAAAATTCCTAACAGTATTATCCATTAAAATATCATATTCATCCCAATTACTATCAATTTTAACCTTATCAGAATCAATAATGTCTGATTGATATAGCTTCCACCACACATCGTTACGCAAGTAAATATCAGTAAAAGGATCTGACTTCCCTGTTTGAGGATCTTTAGTTTGCGGGTAGCTACCTTCACCTTCAATCGTAAGCCATGGCGATTTATAACTCGGGTAAGGTAGGAGTTGTAATGGTGCTGGAGCTCTAGCTAACACGGGCATTAACTTTTCTGCGGTTGATCCTAATACTTTCCCTGGATTACCTTCTTTGCCTGCCCCTGTTTTCATGCGACGATAAGCTGCCGGAGACCCCAAATCAGGGATAACGCCGTGAACAACACCTAAAACCTTATCTTGGCAACCTTTAAACTTTACTTCTTTAGGAGGATTCATTGCGTAACGGGCAACTAACCCTCCCATAGAATGCGTGACTAAAATGACTTTTTCTACTGCTAAACCATACCCATGTTTATACTTATAGATATTTAAAACATCATCAATATAGTTGGTCAGTTCTTCAGCAGATATAGCATTATCCTTCAACCAATTATAACCAAAAACATGTATAGGAAAGAGGAAGCGTTTAAAATGAGCTAATTCACTAGATGTTAATGGAGAATCGTGCGTATCTCCAAGTTTATCCCCCACTAAATCACTTAATACGCCTTTAATTTTTGTACTTACAGCCCTAAATTCTGGAATAAAATTATAAAGATCTGTTTGCCAATCATCTAACAGCGCATATTGAAATACTTCTAAAAATTGCCCATAGCTCAAATTTAACGCTTGTCCCCACTGCCGTTCGTAGCGAGTCGGAAACAAATGACCATCATCAGAGAAAATAGAATGAGCTATGTAACTAATACTGTTATATCTATTTTCAACCTTTGTCGTATCGGGATCTAATGTTCTTCGGCGTTCAGCGCCGTCTTTATTAACAAATTTCAGGCTATCAGCCCCCATAAACCATTCCGCATTCCAAGATGATTCACCAACATCACTTTTAAGATTAGTTCCCATAATCCCAGGAATAAAAATAACAGGGATAACTTTGGTTGGCGGCACAATACACTTCGCTTCGGCATTTAGGGATTTGTGCTGTAATTGAATGTCAATCCAACTACATTTTCCATTTTCATCCCACTGAGGTAAGTGATAGGAAACGTGTTGGCATTCATTGGGTGTTACTGACCCGTTTGATTTATCTGTCATAAAAGTTCCTAAGAATAATTTCGCTGACCGTTAGATAGCCATTACTTATCATCAAGTTTAATGTCTAGTTGATCTAACCCTAAGCCCTTATGTTCAGATAAATTTCCTTGGGTATCAGTAGTCGTCGTACTTTTTGTACCTTCAGCATAAATACCTACAGGTTTGGGTTGACGGGAGCTATTTAGATCGGCTAAATCAACCAATTGAGGCTTAATCGCGAACTCAGAACTTTCCCATGACTGCATCGACTCATTGATGCTTTGGCCGCCAAATTTTTGCCAAACAGCGCCACGTTCAATAATTTTATCGGGAGCGGCACATTCCACCGTACCATCTGCAATACGAATATAACCGCCACCACTGGTTAAGATAATTTCTTTTTTAGCTTTGATGATCACTTTACCATCATGGCTACTGATGCTTAAATCCTTCAAGGCATCTAATGACATTTCATCATGTTGAGCTTCAATCGCAATTTTGCCTTGATTGGCAAAAATTTTGATACCGAGCTTTTGAGCAAATAAGCTAATGATTTCGCCTGCGGCAACGGTAAACTTTTTGGCAATACTAAAATCGGCACTATTACTAGCCGTGTTGATAATATTTTCGCCTGCCGATGTTTGAATACTTTTAGGCGATGTATGGGCAATACCTGCTGGAGAGGAAATAAGCAGGGCTGATTGCTGAAGTTCATTGAGTGTTTCAGACAGAAACTCTTTTTGTGTTTGTAAATCAGCAAGCTCAGCTTTTGCAACATTAGCGGCTTCTTTGAGGGACTCGGTTAACTGCTGTGCCTGTTCTAACTGAGCAATGGCTTCTTCCATTGCTAGCACTTTACCGCTAGCTTTTTCTTGCTTATCGGTGGAGATAAACAATCCTTTACCCGCACGGATTGCGCCCCAGCTGTCGGTGCGTAACTCGAAGCCATCGCCGCGTGGTTGGCGTTTGGCATCGACTAAATGTCCTAGATTTAGCTGGGATTTTCCGCCATATTCAGTACTGAGCTTAATGTGTTCTTGCCCGCGTTTATCCTCCATGCGCAGTTTATTATTGGCTGGCGTGCGGATCACATTACGCGTATTATTTTTATCAGTAACGTGATCCGGATGGCGGGAATCATGGAGGGCATGGGCGATATATGGGCGGTCAGGGTCACCTTCATGGAAGGCAATCGCCACTTCGGTGCCTTGGATCAGTGGAAAGTGCATGCCGTAAGTATCGCCGGCGTAGGGTTGCGCCAAGCGTACCGGCATACTTTCATAGCCTTTGGCTTTTTGATCACGATCGGCGTCGAATTTAACCCAATAAAATCCATGTTCATTTTGATGTGCATAGATATCATTTTCTTTGGCGCTAGTAACGCGTGCCATTAAGGTTCCGGCAATTACCGGGCGAGGCTTGAGAATAGGGCGCCAACAGAGAGCTTCAGTATAGGGCACAGCATCAAAACGAACGGTTAAGGCTTTATCTCGGCTGGCAGTAAAGCGCAGTCGAGTGATCAAAATAGGGGCTTTGAAAACAGACGGTAAGCTTGATAAAGGAACATTATCTTGAATACTTAATACCAACAAGGGGGTTAGGTCGGCAGCGCTGCTTTGTCCGCGCAATAAAGTTTGGCGAGCTAAGAATCGTTCATGGTCAAGGCGAGCCCAGAAATTAGCCGTTTCAGCTTCAGGATGCAGCTTATCCCCGCGTGCTAGGTGACGCGGACGATAATGATAGACTTCGCCATAATTAATCTCTTCGCCATCACCAAGCGTCATGTCTGTTACAGCGGAGATCATGGTGTCTTCTGCTAATCGATGGTTGTAATCTTTGGCGAATACACTATTTTCAACAATTTGATGCCGCAGTGAAAGTCCCCATACACTATCAGCAGAGTTATCACTCATTCCTGAAGGGCTATTAAGTGGTAATGATTTATCATACACATAGCCGCGTTGGCTATCAGTAAAATAAATGACTTCAGTTTGAGTATCATCTTGTAGACCAAAACGATAAAAGATTCCTACTTCACTCAATAAACGTTCAATAAATTGTTTATCGCTTTCATTTATTTGATTGATTTGCTCACGTTTAGGGTAGGTTTGTTGTAACGTGAATTCAAACTCCCAGCCTTTAAAATTATGTTCTCGGAGTATTTGTTCAACCACTTCAGGAATCGATTGGTTGATAAAAAAACGATGTGAGCGAATTTCATGGCGTAGTAGCGCAAAAAACGGTTCAATGACTAATTGATAGCGCGCTTCATCCGCGGAGCCAGACAAGCGGCGAAAATCGGTAACGGTGCCATGGATACGTTTAGCTACCGTATTTGGGGATATAACGCCTCCCGCAAGATTTGAGGGGGGAGCAAAGGTTAAATTGGCACTGCGGCGCAACAGTTGTTGCGGTGAGAGATCTTGTGCTGAACAAGTAAAGGTAATTTGATAACGATAGGTGTCACTAATGGCTTCACGCCCCGTGAAATGCTCAACATCGAAATAATCAGCACAGCCTTGTACTTCAAGATGATAACGGTTTTGGTTTTGGAGTAAGATTTTTGAGGGTTCAGTTAATCTCATAAATTATTCTCCAGTAGTTGGCTATCTTGCGCCGACGATGTATTCATCTCACCACTAAAGCTCAAGGTAATACCGTCTTCATCGTTAAAGCCTAAGGTCAGAGTTTGTGCGAGTAATTGGTTTTCTTGGCGCATTAATAATTGCTGACTGAGTACCGGTAATATTTGTTGATTCAGTAAGCTATCAATATTACGAGCCCCGGTATCCGGTAATAGGCAGGCACTAACTAACGCGTCGTATAGCGTATCTTCGACAATGCCGGTTAAGCCATAATGCAGTTGTAAGCGCGCCATTACACTATTGAGCTTCATTTCGACAATAGTACGCAGAGCCGTTTGCCCTAATGGGCGATAAATTAAGGTTTGAAAACGGGCAAGTAAGGCCGGCTGGAAATGATCACGTAAGGTGGGGCGCAGCAGTTCTTGAAGTTCACCGTCAGTAGACTCAGGGAATTCTTCGAGTTGCTGCATTAATAAATCGCTGCCTAAGTTCGCGGTCATTAAGATAACGGTATTACGAAAATCAATTTCACGTCCTTCGCCATCGCGCATAAAGCCTCGGTCAAACACTTGATAAAACATGTTTAATACATCGCGGTGAGCTTTTTCCACTTCATCGAGCAACACCACACTGTAAGGGCGTTTGCGTACGGCTTCGGTTAAAATTCCGCCTTGGCCGTAACCTACATAACCTGGAGGTGAGCCTTTTAATTGGCTAACCGTATGAGCTTCTTGGTATTCCGACATATTAATGGTGATTAAGGCTTTTTCGCCGCCAAAAAGTTGGTCAGCCAAGGCGAGAGCCGTTTCGGTTTTTCCGATACCACTAGGTCCGACGAGCAGAAACACGCCTTGCGGACCATTTTCTGAGGTTAAACCTGTTCGTGTCGCTCGTAAGCGTTGGCCTAGCGCAAGTAGGGCATGGTTTTGACCCACCACGCGCTGGGCTAAATTAGCTTCTAATTCTAATAAGCCCGTTTGTTGGTCTTTCAATAAACTGGATAAGGGAACACCGGTCCAGTCGGCAATCACTGTAGCAACTGTTCGTACATCGACATCGGGAGTGATCAGTGGCTCATTTTGCTGAACTTGGTCTAGCTGAGATTGAATTTCGCTGATATCTTGCGTTTGGCGGCGTAGCTCCATTAACTCGCTGATCAGATTTTTCTCTTGTTCAAAGCGTTGTTCTAGTTCCGCCAGTTGTATGGCTATTTGGGCATCTTGAGTCACTAATCCGCTAAGTAAAGATTGATTAGTGGTGTTACCAATGGTCAGATCATCAAGAATGGCGTGTTGCTCAAGTTTTAGTGCATTACGTTTAGTTTTTAAATACGTTATTTCTTCAGGTTGTGTATCAAGACTCATGCGAATACGTGCACTCGCAGTGTCGAGTAAATCCACGGCTTTATCGGGTAATTGGCGGCCAGGGAGGTAACGACGTGATAGCGTGACAGCCGCTTTAACGGCATCATCCGTAATATGCACACCATGGTATTTGGCATAGCGAGATTTTAATCCACGCAGCATCAAAAAAGCTTTTTCATCATCCGGTTCATCGACTTTGACCACCTGAAAACGGCGTTCTAAGGCAGCATCGCGTTCAAAATACTGCTTGTATTCAGACCAGGTAGTCGCCGCAATTGTTCGGAGTTCACCGCGGGCAAGAGCAGGTTTTAATAAGTTAGCCGCATCGGCGCCACCGGCTTGGTTACCCGCCCCGATAATGGTATGGGCTTCATCAATGAATAACAAAATTGGCGTAGGAGATTGCTGAACTGCTTCAATCACATTTTTGAGACGTTGTTCAAATTCACCTTTAACCCCCGCGCCCGCTTGCAGTAGCCCTAAATCTAAGGTTCGCAGAGCAGTAGTTTGTAAGCTAACGGGCACATTTCCTTCGATAATACGTAACGCTAAGCCTTCCACTAAGGCGGTTTTACCCACCCCAGGTTCACCTACTAAAATTGGATTGTTTTTACGGCGACGGGAAAGAATATCGACCATTTGACGAATTTCATCATCTCGACCAAAAACTGGATCAATCGCACCTTCTCGTGCTTTTTCTGTGACATCAATGGTGAATTTATTCAGTACTGCAAGTAAAGCTTCGTTCAATGTATTACCCATCAAGTTTGGTGTTGTCGTTTCTTCTGTTAATGGGCTATCAAGCGGAGTTTCTCGGCCAATGACTTGATTATGTGCAGCAAGTTGTTGCAGGTCTGGACGCTCATCCGATTGGGCATCAAGCACGGGCCTTAAGCGCTGAAGTTGAGTGGTACTTAACGTCATTAAAGGCCATAAGTTGTCGTTAGGTAGCAGAGAAGGCTGCTGAGTAATGGCGGATAATAAATGTACGCTACGAATATGTTCAATATCTTCATCCAGTGACGCGATTATCCACGCCTGTTGGATTAGATTAAGTAGAGGTTTAGATAGACGAGGACGGCTATGAATGGAGCGCGGTAAATTATTGATTTCATTTAATAAGCTTTGCCAAAGAGCAGAAATATCCCATTCGTAGCGGCGAGCTAACACGGTGAGATCACTTTCACCCATTTCCAATAACTTGAGCAGCCAATGTTCAATAGTGATTTCCGCATGTGCTCGTGTCTGGCATAACGAAGCCGCTGCCTCTAAGGCGCTGGCACAGTAAGGATTTAGGCGACGTAATAGCATCACGGATGAATTATCCATATTCTCTCTCTCGTATTGGGGGGTGAAAACGTATTTTTTAGGCGCAGTAAGGCATGCTACCGCCCATAACCGTTAACCGAGGTTCATTGGGTATTAATGATAAATTGTGTTTTATGTGTTTCATCAATATGCCAGTAAGCATAAAAAAGCAGGCGACAAGCGCCTGCGAGGATTAATTAAGCGGTTGCACGCTCATTCCATGAGTCGGAATGAATGATGTTGCCGTCTTTGTAGGTCCAAGTGATTTTTTCGTAACGCAGCTCAAGTTCTTCTAAGTGGTTATGTTTTTCTTTGCCCGGATCTTTAATGTCATGCATTTTAGGGGCGACTTTGACGACTTTGACGTTTTCAAGCTTAGTATTGAAATACTCAACTTCTTGGCCCGCATCATCAATGCGATACCATTTAAATTCAGCTTCTTTCAACGTTTGGCCTGTGGTTACGGCTTTATATAAATACGGACTAGACGCATCGATTTCTTTGACAAAAATAAATGGCGTATGAATACGCGTACCCGTCAATTTACCGGTATTGTTATCTGTCGGGATATAAAGGCTGTGGTCTTGTGCGACAACCTCAATACTTCCTTCGCGATCTTGTACATTGACAGATCCTTTAATGTCCGCACCACCATCATCTTTCAGCCATAAATAAACAGGAATAGCCATAATTACTTCTCCTTCATTGTGGAATGTGTGCCATCGTCCATCGATTGCACGGTTTTATTACTCAAGGCTCGACAAGCATCAGCTTGTGGCATTAAGCGAATTTCAACGCGGCGGTTACGGGCGCGCCCTTCAGTGGTGTCATTATCTGCAATCGGGTGATTTTGTCCGTAGCCTTGTACTGCGAAACAAGTTGGGTCGATGTCACTGGTTTCTATCATCCAGTCACGTACTGATTCTGCCCGTTTTAATGAAATTTTTTGATTAAGTTCAGGATTACCGGTGTTATCTGTATAGCCTGAAACTACAATTAACCAGCCAGGTTTTGCCTGAATATTGATGAGGGCATTGACTAAAACTTTGGTGGCATTGGTTTTTAAGGTGTACTGCCCGACATCAAACAGCGCTAAGCTATCCAGCGAGATCATTTGCGGCGCCTGTTGAATAATGACCGGTGCAGGTGTTGGGGAGGATGGTGGTGCCCAACTGCTCAATAATGTTTGCAAATAAGGGAGGAGATAACTGCCTTGATAGAGAGCCAGTGAATAAGCTGTCGGGATACCTTCGCGTTCCCAACGCGCCAGTTGTGCGGCATCATTTTGTAATTGTCGATAGCTGGTTTCTTTCGGCAATAACGGGCTATCTGGTAAATGCAAGAAACGGGCAGCATCTTCTCCAATATGACGGATAAGTTGTCGATTATGTTGATAGCTACCACAGAGTGCTCCAACTAAAAAAATACCAAAAATCAATCCAATAATACCGATTAAACGCTCACGTTGACTTAGGCTCACATCGTGATTTAGGCGGCGCAGAAGAACGTCAGGAAGTGGCAGTAAATGACCAGTTTGCGCTGTTTCTATAAGCGGCAATCCGGTCTTAGTTTCAATATATTGTTGCCAAATATTGTTTAGTTGACGATTAACGGATGAACACTGTATAGCCCAAGCAGATGGCGTTAATATCGGGGCTCCCGTTTGTGCTGTGGTTAACATAGGGACAAAAATGGTGTTTAACCAGTCCAATAAGGCATCAAACCAGAGTGAATTTTGTAGGATTTGTTGATGATTAAATTGTGGAGAGTCTGACCAGACAGAAAATGGCTTAGCCGTTGTACCTTCTTGTTCAACTACAAATTCTGGTTGATGTTTTAACAGAGTAAACCATGGGCTATCTTGATTATCGTTCAGAAAATCTTGATCTAAAATATCCGAATTTGAAAGATACACACTAACCCAAAATGGAAGGTTATGGTTTGTTTTTAAACGGCTTTCTCCAATCGCTCTACGCCAATCGAGAACGTCTTGAGCTAATGTTTCGGTCTGTATTATTTGTTCCGGCAAGACGGCATATAAAATAGATAACCGGCTAAATAATGAAGGTGCATATTCAGCAATTGTTTGCACATAATGTGTTAGCTCTGTGGGGGTATGGATTGGAAGATACCAGCCAAGTGCAGTTTCTCGTCGAGATTGCTGCTCGGCGAAAAGTGCCGCTGATTGACCACAAACGAGCACAATTGCCCCTTGATAATCTTGCGGCGGTAGAGCATCGATAAAATGGGTATCTATAGTGTGTAATTGTTGTTTGCGATACCAAAAGAGAAATACACCGGTTATTACGATAACTAACAGTGTTATAAAGATCGAAATAGTGCGTCCTAATGACCAAAATTCCCACAATAGCCACAAGAATAATCCTGCAGAAAATAGGGTGATCAGCGGTTTTATCGATTTACGCATTACTGTCCTTGAATCATCCATGATTGCAGCAAATGCTCTAGTGAAGCAGAAAATCCCCACCAAAGGGCGACTAAAAGAAGGATTCCCCCCAGCCAACCCAACATATAGAGCCGACGACGGCTAAAACGCAATTGGGGTTTTACAACTAGCGGCAGCGCTGATGAAAGCGTAATTGATGGAAGTAAGGCATCTAGCTGCGCCACAATACGCTCGCGTTCAGGATCATTTAGACGGCGAAATTTTCCAACAAAACCAAGAGTAAGAACACGATGAAAACAAAGCAGCACTTCTTGATTAGGATTTGTTTCCTTAAGTACCGTATTTACGCGATCCCACAGCTTATCACCGGCTTCTAGCGTATTAAAATAACGTGCTTGAAGCGGGGATTGCAGCCAAGTTTGATAGCCATCATCAGGAGAAGGACGGTTCATTATACTTTCATCTATTAACGCGCATTGAGCATATTGCATATGATCAATCGCGCGCTCGTCATAACCTTGTTGCTGTAAAATTTGTCGGGTTTTATCGATAAGCTCACAAACTTTGCGGTAAAAAACATTGCCATTTGAAATCGGCGAGCCTTGGCGTAATTGACAAACCATCAGCCAAGTATCCGCAAAAATAGCATCAATCGAGGATGAAGTGTGGGGATGATTGTTCATGAGCGTAATACCGCAAACAGTTCAAGTTGAATTTCTCCCAAGGTACTCGGGACATAAAATGCACACCGTCCAGTATCTAGCATGGCAGCACCGGCGGGATTATTAATATCAAGTACAAAGTATTGATTTTCCAGCCGTAATGGGAGAGCTGTTGGTACATGTGTCAGCGCACGTAGCGGGATACCATTGAGTGCGACATTCACAACATCGGCGACATCATCGGTACTTCCTGCTTTACACAGCAAGGGAAATTGGGTGGCCAGTAAATGTGTGGGAAGTGAAGAGCGTACGGATAAATAAAAATCTGCATCTTCACGCAAACGACCGTCGTGCAAATCGCCTTTCCAGAACGGTCCTTCTTTGCGTAAATCAATAGTGACAATACGTGAAGGCAGGCTAGCTTCAAGTAAGGTATTGAGTAAAGCAAATAACGGAGGAAATACCTGTTCAGGCTTGTCGTGCTGATAAGCAGGAATATCTTCAATTTGATGGTCGAGTGAGAACGTTAATAAGCTCCCCGCAAGACGAACCAGTTCTCGATATAAACATTCTGGATGTCGATTAAGTGATGCGATGAATTCATTGAGTACCGGCTCTGCACTATTCAGTGAATTCAATAACCAAAATAAAGAAACATCTGCGACCACAAAGTCAGCCATTTTCTCATTACTTTCACGGCGTAACGCCATTAATCTGCGGCGTTTTGCAACTAAACGATGCATAAACTCGCTCAAAAGTGAGACAAGAGCAGGGCTTCCTTGGCAAGACAGTAAAGGAGGAATAAAGTGCGGATCAAATGTCCATGCCCCTTGCGCATTACGTATTAATTTAGCCACGGGGCAAGTAATATAAGCACTGTTATCATCATGAGCAAAACGCAGACTAACAGCATGACGTAGCACCGCAATATCGGTTTGTTCATGACCAACAAGGTCTTGTACTTTTATCCACTCTTGATAAAAACGGCGAGGCCTTTCTGTGCCACCTTCTGGTACTAAGTTGCCGCCATTAGCCAGTAACAAGGGGAGTGCCAGCACGATATCCAGAGACGAGTGTTCGGCGTATTGGCTTAATTCTCGTACTGGAGGAAGATTATCGGCAAGTGTCGAGTCGATTATTGTTCCATCAGGAAAGCGAACCACCATCCGTTGTATACTTAACCGGGAAATAGTCAATGCGCTTTCATCAAATTCAGTACTGATCACACCCCACGGGGATGCCAATGTCATATTGGAAACCAAATTGGCTACATGGCTATCCCATTGAGCTTGCTGTTGGAATTGTTGAGGGGCCAAAAAGGCCCCATCCGTCCACAGGGGTCGGTAGATTTTCATCCGTGATAACCTTTAGGCTTTCGCTTTTGGCATTTGTGAAACTAAGGATAAATCCACATCCATACCTTCAACTTGGAAGTGGGGAACCGCATAAAGTCTAACGCGGAAAAAGCCTGGATTATCCTCAATATCCTCAACGACGACTTTGGCATCGCGCAGTGGATGTGAAGCCTGTAAATCATCACCCGGATCGGTCATTTCGGTAACCAGACCACGCACCCAGTTATTCAGTTCCAGCTCTAGCAGGCGTCTATCTTTGGTGGTACCGATGTTTTCACGTTGGATTAATTTCAAATAGTGGGCGATACGTGACAGCAGGAAAATATACGGAAGACGTGAGTTAATACGACTATTGGCAGTGGCATCTGCCGTATCATACAGAGCCGGTTTTTGTGCCGAGTTAGCAGAGAAAAAGCACGAGTAATCCCGATTCTTATAATAAGACAATGGAATGAATCCAAGATTAGCAAATTCAAATTCACGGGTTTCTGGGATCATCACTTCAGAAGGGATTTTAACTTGGCTACCTGTGCCTAAATCGAACAGATGGATAGGGAGATCTTTTACTGCACCGCCGGCTTGTGGCCCACGAATTTGTACACACCAGCCGTTGTTGATAAAGCTTTTTACCATATTGGCAGCAAAGGCAAACGAAGCATTAGTCCACAAATATTTTTCGTGATCTGGGCCTTTAACTTCTTCGACATAATTGAAACTACGTACCGGAACAGTATCAGGACCATACGGTAGGCGACCCAGTACTCTGGGCATAGTTAGTCCAATATAGCGTGCATCATCGGAGTCACGGAACGCTTTCCATTTTAAATATTCGGCACGATCAAAATAGTTACCAATATCTTTGATTGCCGCTACTTCCTCCATGGTATCTTTACCAAAGAATTTAGGGCCAACAGAACCGATAAATGGCATATGAGCTGAGGCTGAGACTTTGGAAATACAACGAAGCAAGGCAATATCTTGTGGACTACGGTCAAACTCATAATCCGATATCATGGCAGCAATAGGTTCGCCACCTGGAGTATCATATTCAGCAATATAGGTATGATGATAGAGGCCGCTTTGAATAATCTCAGGGCTATCTTCAAAATCTTGGCGTAAATCGTCTTTAGTGACGTCTAACAGTTCAATTTTAACATTTTGGCGAAAATCGGTACGGTCAACTAAGAATTTTAATCCACGCCAAGTAGATTCAATTTGTTGGAACTCAGGATGGTGCATGACTTCATCCAGTTGCTGACTAATTTGTTTATCTAGTTCAGCAATATGGTGATCAAGTAAATTACGGTCTAGGCGTTCAACTTTTTGCCCTGATGATTTAAGCCGATCGAGGAAAACCTGAACAGCAACAGTTACACGTTCATCGGCAGATGCATCAGCTAGAACAGCGTTATCTTGAAATGCGTTAATATCGCTTACTTCAGTCACCGGAGTAAGGTTAATTTTTTCGAACAATGAAGCGTAAACACCTTGAAAAGGTATTTCTTCCAGTACGGTAGTCTGTGTATTTGTAGTTAATTCATTATTTACTGACATCAGCATGATCCTGTGTTAAATCCAAATTAGTCTTTTTTGGGGGCCAGTTGGGCCAATTCTTCGCGAAGTTCGTCACTGAGTGCAGGATCTTTCAGAATATTTTCCAACTCACGACGAAAGGTTACGTTATCGAGAAGATTAGATTTGAGGTCGCGTAAAAGATTACGCATAGCTAACATCGCGCGAAGTTGAGGAATTTGGCGAGCAACTTGTTCTGGCTCGAAATCATTCATATTTTTGAATGCTAATGAGACGAGCTCTTCGCTTCCTTCATTAGCCAGCGTATTTTTAACGGACAGATTGATTGAGGGGGAAAACTCAGCGAGCACACTATCAAAGTTATTTTTGTTAATGTTGATTTTCTCACGCTCAGATAGCGCACGATTATCCTGCCCATGACTGTAATCGCCGACCGCTAATAACTTTAAGGGTAACTCAACTTTTTTCTGCGCTCCGCCCGTGTGCAAGTCTAACTTTATATTAACCCGCGCTTTAGGGACTTCATTTTGGAAGCTATCTGACATGAGAGGTATTCCTTCGGTTATCTTCTGTTATATGAAATTTTTTATTATTTAAAGTGGGATATTGGTAAATAGTTATAATTTAATTATAAAAATTTACCTTAGTGATCTTTTTTTACTTATATAACTGAATAATAAATAAATCAACTTTTCTTATTAATTATGTGATTGGAGTAAAAGAAAATATATTACTTTAATTCTCTATAGATGTAGCTGGCCAATCATATATATTTGTTTTTAAACAAAAATAGTCGACATGCTAATATGTAGCTATGTATATGTAACAGAGAATTTCTATTTGTTAATATGGAAATACATTAATTTTTCACTCGTATTAGTTGTGAAGTAGTAGAAGAATACTTAGCTATCGAGGCATAAAGTTAGATTTTGGGTCGGGAGGGGTATTGTTAGTCGATTGATTGTTTTTTATGCTATCGCAATAGTGTTAAATATCACGATATTTTGAGGGTTTATTTAGGTTTAATTTTGTCTGGGAATATACAGAGATTGAAATATAGACATTAAATTATTAGTTCTTACTTCACGTTTAAGGTGAAAATAATATATTATTATAAAATAGTTTATTTATGATTTTATTTAACTATTTGTTATATAAATATGGGCTTTTTAATCTGGATGTTTTTTCATAATTTTTAAATAGAGGGATAATGAAGTCTATATACTTTAGAGTGCTATTTTTAATAATTACTACATCTGGCTCTTCCATGGCGGAAGATTTGAAGACTGGCTACAATAAGCTACTTGCGCTTTCGTTGACTGATGATATCAGCGCTTCAAAATTAAAGTCTGATGGACTTAGTTATGAAAAATATTCATTACCTTATAATTTTAACGAACTTTATGTGAATGGGGATTATTCCTTTTCTGTACAATTACGAGGTAATTATCTTAAAGTAAAATCCTCATCATTTCATATTGATAATGTAGGTAGTTTACATGCTAGATGGGATATTTTTAGTATAGCCACTTCACCAAAGATTACTTATAAAATAAATGATAATTTTAGTTTTGAAAATGAGCTGGAATTTGGGTATGCCAATATGAAGAATAATTCTTCATTTCATGGTGATTTTCAAATGAAAGAATCATTACGTGAAGAGAAACTATTAGATTGGGATATTAACTCATTCCATATAACCCCTAAAGTTGGAATAAAAAACACTCTTAAGTTAAATAATAATGATCAAATTAATTCATTTGGACGCATATCATATATGTTTACTAATGAATTTAGAGATAAAAATAACACCGGAACATGGGCACTTGGTAGTGAATATGTTATGACGGATTTATTTAAATTAAATGAAAAGAATTTTAATCTAATTTTATCGGATAGTATTGGTGGGTTTTATGGCAAGAATTATAGGGAATTATCATTTGGTGTTATAAACAATATATCACTTTCTTTAGAAGCACCGATTGATTTTTATGATGACCAATTAAAAATCAAAATGGGCGTTGGATACCTATTAGGTGATAATGCTCATGGTATCACTTTTATTTTAGAAATTAGATAGCCTTAGCAAGCCAATTATGATGTTTTTTAGTTACCTCTTTCTAAGACAGACAGCACTTGTTCCTTTATTATGCTATCTGTCTTGTCTTTTGGGGCGCAGATAAAAATACGTGCTAAAGTAGATGATTATTGTGCGGGTAATATTTCAGCCGCACGTAGCATTAGTCCTTTGGCTACAGCATTAAAAGTATCATGCTGAATAATTTTTTTGCGGTCAAATTTTTGATATAAAAGGTTTTTTAATGCGGGAACTAAAGTGGAGCCCCCAGTACAGACAATATAATCAATTTGCTCTGGATCAACTGCTAACGTAGACAATAGCGAATCAATTGAGGCAGAAATCTTCTCTAGAATTTTACTTAACGCATTATTTAAATCTGCCTGAGAAACTTGTAATTCTAAATTATTCTCTACGAAATCTAAATCTATGATAGTGTTTTCTACTGAAGATAAAGTCACTTTAGCATTTTGTACTTGTTTCAATACATTATGCCCGAGACGTTGATTAAGTACCTTTATTAATCTTTCCAGCGCGGTATTGTCTTCAACTTGTAAAGCAATTTGCTTTATATCATTGATATTTTTGAATTTATACTGTTCATAAATCGAACGCCAACAAGACATATCATAGAAAAAATGATTAGGGATCGTGATACTTGGATTTCGTTTAAGTTTACTTCCTCGGCCCAATAAAGGCATTACACTGCACATACTAAAATCTTTATCAAAATCATCACCACCTAAATGAACCCCCACAGTTTCAATCGGTAGTTTTTTTCCGGCGCTAAAATCGTCACTGTTGAATAAGCAAATATCACTGGTTCCACCACCAATATCGACGGTTAAAATAGTGGTATTTTCTTCAGTGTGATGACTTAAAAAGGAATAGGTCGCTGCAATAGGCTCTAATTCAAATTCTACTAGTTCAAATCCCGTACGCTGAAAAATACTTTTAAGATCGGCTTGAGCTTTTGCATCGGCCACGGGATCTTGATCAATAAAGAATACTGGACGACCAGCAAGTACCGCTGTTAAAGAGTAACCAATATCTTTTTCTACGGTCTCTTTGATGAAACTAATATACGAAGTTATGATTTCTTCAAAAGGAATTAATTGCCCATGGATCATGGTGCTTGAATCATAGATTTTTTTGCCCAGCAGCGATTTAAACGAAGTAAATAGTCGTCCTGGGATCAAATCGTAATAGCTGGTTAAAGCTTCATCACCGAACAACGTGGATTTAGTCTCAAACTCAAAGAAAATCGCACTAGGAAAGGAATAACAAACCACTTCACCAACAGAGTTTTTCACCGCTACACTAGTATTACTGGTTCCAAAATCAAATCCACATACAGCTTTTGACGATAACATTCAAATTTTCCTCTGAGTTTTACGTGAGTCTATAAGGGGTTATTCGACAACTCACAAAATCTGTTCTTTATTGCTGTTTATTATTGAAATTAATTAATTAAATACCACAGGGCAGGGAGCGAGCCCGCCAGTAATAGATAGAGTGCTATTTTCTCAGCTGTTAATAATGATTTTTTCTGTTCAGATTGTTGTTGGCTACGGGCATATAGAAATACCAGCAATCCAGGCGCATATAACACAACGGATAAGAGCAAATTCATTATACCAGAGGCATAAAGAAGCCATATTCCGTATAAAGCAGCACAAGCACCAACAAATAATAATGCTTTACTGCTGCGCTCAATAGCCATTTTTACCAGGAACGCACCGACTAAAAAATAAGGGACTAGGATCATCTCAGAAGCAATGGTTAATAAGGTATTATAATTACTCCCGCTAAGCCAAATTAACACTAATGATAATTGTACAGCACCATTAGTTAGCCACAGAGATGATGAGGGGGCATCATTGTTATTTTGTTTATTAAATATTTTAGGAAATGATCCATGCAATGCAGCAATATAGGGTACTTCAGCTGCCATAATGGTCCAACTTAAATATGCACCACAGACTGAGACTATTAAACCTGCAGCAATTACTATTTCGCCAACAGAGCCTATCATGCTTACCATCAACGTGGCCATTGACGGATTTCTTATTTCAGCTAATTCTGCTCGTGGCATAATACCTAATGAAAGCAGAGTCACTAAAATGTAAATAATTAACGCCGAAAATACGGCTAAAACAGTGGCTAACCCAACATCACGACGATTACGAGCACGGGCAGAAACGACCACCGCACCTTCAATACCAATAAAGACCCACAGCGTAATTAGCATGGTATCTTTAACCTGTTGCCAGACCGGAATATCCAGATCAAGCCCTGAAAAATCAGCATGGAAGGTATCCCATTTGAAGGCGATAAAGGCTAAAACAATAAATAAACCAAGCGGAACTAATTTAGCCATAGTGGCTAATTTATTAATTCCTGCTGCGGTTTGTACTCCGCGTAAAACTAACCCGTGGACTACCCATAATAATATTGATTCGCCAATCAGTGCTTGCCATGTATTACCTTCACCTAAAATTATATTTTCTGGCGTATCGGTGAAGAAACTTAAAGCGGCGAAGACAATAACTAGATAGGAAACATTAGCAATAACCGCACATAACCAATAACCCCAGGCAGAACAAAAACCTACTAATTCACCAAATCCAGCTTTAGCATAAGTGAATATGCCACCATCTAGGTCTGGACGAATACGAGAAAGTAACAATAGAGCGAACGCTAAAAATAAAATGCCTATTCCGGTAATTGACCAGCCAATGATTAGCGCTAAAGGACTCGCAACTTCCGCCATATTTTGTGGCAGACTAAAAACACCCGCACCTACCATTGAACTTAAAACTAAGGCGGTTAATGCAGTCAGGCTTAATGTATGCTTCAAAGAGGTGATCCTAACGTATAAAATAATGAAAACAAAAAGTTAATCAATCACTGAGATAGAGCAACTCACTTAACTTATATACCCTAATAATCTGAATCACAGAAATATAATCAATAATAGCGCCAAATATTTCATTGAATAGTCCCGAGCGATAAAATGAGACATCATGCTACTGCGCGATATTTGATGGATATAAAGCAATAAACCAGAGAGTTTGGTCATGTCATTAAAAATGAACAGTGAATTCTACGGATCATACTGGGGATATGCAACGGTAAAATATGCAGAAAAAAAGCTATTTTATGCAATCTATAGGTATTGAATATTATTACAGCGGATAAATATGATTTAGTGCATATTAGGCTATAAAAAACGGGTCTAATGTGACCCGTCTTTTATTAAGATAATAACACTATTAATCGATTACTTGAACAGATCCGCACTGATAGTGACACTGCCACCATTGGATTGCCATTCACGCGTAATATGATAATACTTCGCCCCTTTTTTCTCGGCACGTTTAGCTACCTGATAACGTACTTCTGGCGTCGTGGTGTAATAGCCTGAGAAAGTGATTGAATCAAAAGGCACCATTTGTGCTGCAGTGACTTTATTCACTTCTTCAATAGAGTAACCACTTGGCAGAGAAACGCTAGTTTTCCCAGAAGATGAGCTCGAAGTTTCAAAGAAATTACCAATCGCTGCTGTAGGTTCAGCAGAAGAGGCAACGCCAGGGATTTTAACTTTTTTAGCGGCTTCGCCACCTTCAGCTAACAATGCACGACCTTTCTCTGAATCTGCAGGAATAACCGCTTCTTCAGTCAATACTTGGCGTTTAGGCGCATCTTTTTTATAGATATATGCGGTTGCTAACGTATTACCGCCATCATTTTGAGCTATATTTCTTACCACATAAAATGATGCAGCGCCTTTTTTGCGAGCTTTTTTAGCCAGTGCTTCATACAAATCGGGTTGAGCAGGGTAAAAACCACTAACGGTTACCGTGTCAAAAGGTTCATACTGAGTCGCTTGCTCTTTAGTGAACTCTTGCATTCCTGCAAATACACGCAATTTTTCACTTGATGCTTTTTCGGCTTCTTTAGCATACAGGTCTGCGACAACACGCAGGTTACCGCTATCACCAACATCATCCAAACTTTGGATATAAAACGCGTGAGCACCTACTTTATCTGCTCGACGAGATACAGCATCTGCCGCCTCATAAATCGCATTAAAACGGCCTGTTACGGTAATCCGCTCATACGGTTTAAATTCGGCAGCCTGCTCAGGCGTAAGTTCCACAGCTGCTTGTGCAGCAATAATGCTAGTTAATGATAACACCGCGGCAGCGATGACCGTCGTTTTCAGCTTCATACAAAATCCTTCCGCCTTGCGCAATTTATTATAAACGTGCTGAATCATATTTGTACCACATAGCCGCTAATTATTACACGTTCTAAACACTCTTGTCCCATGATTTTATTTTCACTAGTAAAAAAAACGTTACTTGGTAGTGATATTTACCAAAATATTTCACATATCTAGTGTTTTATTGACTTAAAACTAAGATTTTTGCCATTAATTCAATTTACTGTCATAGAACTGCGATCAATTATGGATCATCAGACGTATTTTCAGTAGGTTATTAGAACATTGATAAGATGTTTTGTTTGAAAATAGGAATATTCCACGTAGGAATCGATCTATTCTCAATCTGTGAAATAATTGAAAAATTACTTAAAGCTTTAAAAGGGAACATTATGCGTATTGGTATACCAAAAGAAAGATTTGCCAATGAAGCTCGTGTTGCTGCCACGCCATCAACCGTAAGCCAATTGTTAAAACTTGGTTTTACTGTGTCTGTAGAACGTGGGGCAGGACATCTGGCAAGTTTTGAAGATGCTGCGTATGAACAAGCAGGTGCGGAGATAGTCAGTCGTGAGGTCGCATTAGATGCTGACCTTATTCTTAAGGTCAATGCGCCTGAAACAGACGAAATTGAACTTATTAAATCGGGCGCAACGTTGGTTAGTTTTATTTGGCCAGCACAAAATCCTCAATTACTTGAAGCATTAAAAGCACGTAATATTAATACATTAGCTATGGACTCGGTTCCACGTATTTCCCGAGCTCAATCATTGGACGCATTAAGTTCGATGGCTAATATAGCTGGATATCGCGCTATTGTTGAAGCGGCTCATGAATTTGGACGCTTCTTTACTGGACAAATTACCGCGGCGGGTAAAGTTCCACCGGCTAAAGTTATGGTGATCGGTGCGGGTGTTGCTGGCCTTGCTGCTATCGGTGCTGCCGGTAGTTTAGGCGCGATTGTTCGTGCGTTTGATACTCGCCCTGAAGTTAAAGAGCAAGTGCAAAGTATGGGCGCTGAATTCCTTGAGCTTGATTTTAAAGAAGAAGCAGGAAGCGGTGACGGTTACGCTAAGGTGATGTCTGAGGCCTTCATTAAAGCTGAGATGGAATTATTCGCAGCTCAAGCGAAAGACGTAGATATTATCGTCACTACGGCGCTTATTCCTGGTAAGCCGGCCCCAAAATTAATTACTGAAGATATGATTTTATCGATGAAACCAGGCAGTGTGATCGTCGATTTAGCCGCTCAGACAGGTGGAAACTGTGCATTAACTCAGGCTGATAAATTGGTTGTAACAGATAACGGGGTTAAAATTATTGGTTATACCGATTTACCAAGTCGTTTACCGACTCAATCATCTCAATTGTACGGGACTAACTTGGTCAATTTGCTGAAGTTATTGTGCAAAGAAAAAAATGGCGAGATAAATCTTGATTTTGATGATGTAGTTATCCGCGGCGTAACTGTGGTCAAAGAAGGTGAGGTTACTTGGCCAGCACCACCAATCCAAGTTTCTGCTCAGCCACAAGCTAAAGCACAACCGGCACCAGCGGCGGCTAAAGTAGAGAAACCGAAAAAATCACCGGTAATTAAATATGGATTTATGGCGCTAGCGATTATTTTATTCAGTTGGTTTGCGAATGCCGCACCTAAAGAATTTTTATCACACTTTACCGTGTTCGCACTGGCCTGTGTGGTGGGTTATTACGTAGTATGGAATGTTTCTCATGCACTACATACCCCGTTAATGTCGGTCACAAATGCGATTTCTGGTATTATTGTTATTGGGGCGGTATTACAAATTGGCAGTGGTGGTTGGGTGAGTTTCTTCTCCTTTATCGCTATTTTAATCGCCAGTATTAATATCTTTGGCGGTTTTACCGTCACACAACGCATGTTAAAAATGTTTCGTAAAGGGTAAGGAGTAACTTATGTCGAGCGGAGTTGTTACAGCGGCATATATTGTTGCTGCTATCCTATTTATATTTAGTCTGGCGGGTTTATCGCGTCATGAAAGTTCACAGCGTGGTAATACCTTTGGTGTTATCGGGATGGCAATTGCGTTAATTGCGACTATTCTCGGACCAAACAGCGAAAATATTAGCTGGATGATTATCGCCATGATTATTGGTGCGGTGATCGGTATTCGGTTAGCTAAAAAAGTTGAAATGACCGAAATGCCAGAACTTGTAGCTATTTTGCACAGTTTTGTCGGTTTAGCGGCTGTTCTGGTCGGTTTTAACAGTTATATGGCTGCTGAAGCATTTGCTGAGCCTATCATGGAAAATATTCATTTAACTGAAGTTTTCTTGGGTATTTTCATCGGTGCAGTAACATTTACGGGTTCAATCGTAGCTTACGGTAAATTGTCAGGAAAAATGACGTCTAAGCCATTAATGTTGCCACATCGTCATAAAATCAATTTAGCGGCATTAGTCGTTTCGTTCATTTTGATGCTGATCTTCGTTAACACTCACAGTGTTGGTCTGCAAGTCTTCACTATGTTGGTTATGACTTTGATTGCCTTAGCTTTCGGCTGGCATTTAGTAGCCTCTATTGGTGGTGCAGATATGCCAGTCGTTGTTTCAATGCTGAACTCTTACTCTGGTTGGGCAGCGGCAGCGGCAGGTTTCATGCTCAGCAATGACCTGTTAATTGTTACTGGAGCGTTAGTCGGTTCATCCGGGGCAATCCTATCTTATATTATGTGTAAGGCGATGAATCGTTCATTCTTTAGCGTCATTGCCGGCGGTTTTGGTACCGATGGCTCCTCGGTGGGGAATGCAGAAGAGATGGGTGAATTCCGTGAAACCACGGCTGAAGAAGTGGCTGAATTATTGAAAAATTCAAGCTCAGTCATTATCACCCCAGGCTACGGCATGGCGGTGGCTCAGGCACAATATCCAGTGCATGATATTACGGCTAAATTGCGTGAACGTGGAATTAAAGTTCGTTTTGGTATTCACCCTGTTGCCGGTCGTTTACCTGGTCACATGAATGTATTATTAGCGGAAGCAAAAGTCCCTTATGATATTGTATTAGAAATGGATGAAATCAATGATGATTTCGCTGATACCGATACCGTATTAGTCATTGGGGCTAATGATACGGTAAATCCAGCAGCACTTGAAGATCCCAATAGTCCAATTGCGGGCATGCCAGTGCTTGAAGTATGGAAGGCGAATAATGTGATTGTGTTCAAACGTTCGATGAATACAGGATACGCTGGGGTACAAAATCCATTGTTCTTTAAAGAAAATAGTCAAATGCTATTTGGTGATGCTAAAGCCAGTGTTGATGCCATTTTAAAGGCTCTATAATTGCGAGCTAACCAATAACCCCCTGTGTTATTGAGGCACTAAAAAGCCCTGTCAGGAGTTATTATACTGTACAGGGCTTTTTATACTGACTTAATAGACAATTTAAACCTAATAATGGTTATTCATCATCGCTAGTCATTGGGCAGACAAAACCATCGGGCTTGATAGCCAGTAAATCACATTTTAATTTATCTACCACATGCTCGGCGGTATTGCCTAAAAAGGCAGCGGATAAACCTGTTCTGCCAATAATCCCTAAAACAACCACTCCGGCATTGAGTTCTTCACACATTTCAGGAATAATTTTTTCCGGCAATCCTTCCTGCACATGAGTATACTTTTCATCAATACTAAATTTTTGGCGCAGTTCTTTCATGGCAACCAAATGCTGACCACGTAGTGCATTATTATACAAGCTAGGGTCATAATCAGGCAGTTCGATCGCAATATTGAGCGGTGCTACTGGGTAAGAACTAACAAGATGAATGGTCGGGTCTTTTATGATGCGCTTGGCTAAATCCTGAGTTTTTTCCACCAATTTAATATTTAGCTCATCGTGATAAGATTCCTCATTGGATAGATTAACCGCCACGGCAATCGAACCATGATCAGGCCAAATATTATCTTTGACCATCCACACCGGGCAAGGACATTTACGCAGTAAATTCCAATCAAGTGGCGTAAATATCAGCGATTCAAATTTATCATACTGATGCGCCATTTTGAGCAATAAATCATGTTTGCCATTAATCACCTCTTGAATAATTGCTTCTAGGGGTTTGTTATGCCAAATCACCTTAATCTCAATCTCTATTCCAGCTTCAAGATAATAGTGTGCTTGCTGTTTTACCCATGCAGCCCGCTGATTAACCACACCTTTACGCATAGCATCACGTTCTTCTGGTGAGAGCAGGGTAGTCATATCATAAGACAGATCATAAATAGGAAGAAAAGCTTTAATCCGTCCACCATTACGCTGTACTAAATACACAGCACGCCGTAACGCCGGTTGATCATCCTGATTGGGGTCAATTGCAACTAATAAATTTTGATAGTTTGCCATATTGATTTTCCTCATAACGGCTGGACAGTTATTGTATAAATATCGTCGTTATTTTTTGTTGTTACGATGTGGATTATACGGCTTAAACGTTAATTAAGGTTATTCCATTAGCCTGATTTAAGCCTCGGAGACAATTTAACTTATATGCCGCTATGATTAAATCTAACACAACAAATCGACGGCATCACCTCTTATCCTGCTGAAAACGAGGGATAATGGATTAAAATTCATCAAATTAATCGTTAAATTATGGTGCGATAGGGAAGCTATAATCAAAAAAAGAGGGAAATAAAGAGGGCAATAAAAAACTAGGCCATTGCGATGAAGGACCTAGTTTTAGCTATAAACAACTAATTAAGTTTATTTATGCAATAGTAGACGGTAATTTACCTGCGATTTCCGATAATTTTTCCATATCTTCTACCGTAATATATTTACCTTTAACGCTTAACATGCCGCTTTTTTGGAAACGACCTAATAAACGACTAATGGTTTCAACGGTTAAACCGAGGTAGTTACCGATATCGCCACGCGTCATGGTCAATCTGAATTCGCGAGCAGAAAAACCGCGCTGAGAAAAACGATGCGATAAATTAATAATAAATGCGGCTAAGCGTTCTTCGGCATTTTTCTTTGAAAGCAACAAGATCATCTCTTGGTCGCCTTTAATTTCACCACTCATCAAGCGCATAATCTGTTGACGTAGATTTGGCATTTTTCCTGATAAATCATCCAGTGTCTCAAAAGGAATTTCGCACACCATCGATGTTTCAAGGGCTTGAGCAAAACTCGGATGCTCAGTATTAATTATTGCGTCAAATCCAACCAGATCACCGGCAAGATGAAAACCAGTAATTTGCTCA
This sequence comes from Moellerella wisconsensis ATCC 35017, assembly GCF_001294465.1. Classification (GTDB taxonomy): domain Bacteria; phylum Pseudomonadota; class Gammaproteobacteria; order Enterobacterales; family Enterobacteriaceae; genus Moellerella; species Moellerella wisconsensis. Next base: position 385,325 of record NZ_LGAA01000018.1, on the reverse strand, counting down.
TCGCCTTCTTCAGTGATGGTGTAACTTTTGATCGTGCCAGAACGGATAGCATACAGTGAACGTAATTCATCTCCTGCTTTAAACAGAGTTTGGCCTTTTTGAATCGGTTTTTTACGTTCAATAATATTATCAAGCTGATCCAGTTCATGTTCATTCAATGTAAATGGAATGCAAAGCTGACTAATGCTGCAATCCTGACAATGAATAGCACAACCACCAGACTGGATGCGACGAACAACTCGTTTTTCTGGGATCATATATAATGCTCATTCAAGTTAAAAATATTGATATGAGTCAATTTTAACATAAGATAAGTAAACTAGTAAGAGCTATTAGAATATCGATTATCAGTGTTGTTTTTATGAGCGAGATTCATCGGCATATTATGAAAAAACTATTAAGTTATCATCGAGTTAAAGTATCAATAACAATCGGTTATTTCAATAAAAACTCATTGTGAACTTATCTTTATATTTATTTATCTTTTTTACCCGCTTAGTCAAATTTTGATTTAGCACATTATGCAAAAAACAGCTAATAATAAACTAAAAGCCATTAAGACTATTGTTATAAGATAAATATTAATTAATTCAAATTAAAAGATATTAGTTATTATTTAAATAATTTATTACTTTCGATAATTATCTTAATAATATGATTAAATAGCTTTATAGTTAATAATATTTTTTATTTTAATTGTAATTGTATGTGCATACTAAATAAAAAATTGATTGGATATTCAATCGCCTAGGAGAATTGTGATGAAACTACCACACCATGATCTGCCGGATTCAATGACAGTTATCGATATTATTGAGCCTGGAGGGCCTGAGAAATTACAGCCCCTCAATGTCATTCTTCCTCCCATTACCTCCGGTCACCTACTGGTTAAGGTGATGGCGGCAGGGGTTAATCGCCCAGATGTATTTCAGCGTAAAGGCGCATATCCACCGCCACCTGATGCATCCCCGATCCCCGGATTAGAAGTCTCTGGTATCGTGGTAGCAATAGCTGACGATGTGACCGAGTGGAAAATTGGTGATAAAGTTTGTGGGTTAGTTGCCGGGGGGGGATATGCTGAATATTGTCTGGTCCATCAAGATATTGCGCTGCCTTTAGGTAATCTTTCATTTATTGAAGCCGCGGCTATCCCTGAGAATTTTTTTACGGTATGGGCTAATATGTTTCAACTCGGGAAGTTACAGGCGGGTGAAACTGTATTAATCCATGGAGGAACGTCAGGGATTGGCAGTGTAGCTATTATGCTAGCCAAAGCTTTTGGCGCACAGGTGATAACGACGGTCGGCTCAGCAGAAAAAGTACAAATTGCACAGTCTATTGGCGCAGATCATGCGATTAATTATCATGACGAAGATTTTGTCACTCGCACCCTAGCTTTAACCCGTGATAAAGGGGTGAATATGGTCATTGACTTGATTGGTGGCGATTACATCGCTAAAAATTATGCGGTGGCCGCGAAGTTTGGACGCATCATTCAAATTGGGATGATGAAAGGTAACCCTCAAAATTTGAATATGATGCCGCTGATGGTCAAACGGCTAACGCATACCGGATCGACCATGCGTTCGCGAAATATTCAAGAAAAATCTCAGATAGCTCAGCAGATTAAACAGCAAGTTTGGCCATTAGTTCAGCAAGGTAAAATACAGCCTATCATTAATAAAACCTATCCTTTAGATCAAGCCGCGGATGCGCATCGATTCATGGAATCAGGAGATCTGATCGGTAAGATAGTGTTAGTCGTGGATTAATCATCTACGCATAATGAGCGATAAATAACTATTACTAAATGGTTAGAGCGTTTGCTTGCACGCTGTATACGGCATACTACCTAGTAGTATTAAGATTAACGGTTATTTTTTATTATTAAAAGATGACCGTTAATTTATATATTACTATCTTTCCCCATCATTAAAAATAATTAATTAATTTTTGCTTATAACAATTCATTTACATCATCAAGCTATTTTTGTATGAACATCCTTTTATTACCGACAATTTTCTTGAATTTTGTACTTGCCCACAGTTCCGATTGATTTTACGACCGATATATTAATATTTTAACAAATTTATATTATACCTATTAACAAGTTGGCAATCAGTCACGTCATTTTTAGCCTGAAATTTTAATGGAATAATAAATACATAGAAATACCAATGAGTTAATTGAGGTTTCTTTGTATGGCATGGAACAGATAAATGAACATACCTTCCAATGATAATAAGTTAATTAACTTAAATTCCTTGTAATAAAAAGACAACACAAAAGTTGTAAATTGAAGGTAGGGTAATAATGATTAAACAAAGCAATTCGACGATCAATGTTGATGCCTTATTTCTTGGACCTAAGTCTGAAAATGCAATATTTTTTAGAGAAATGATGGAATATGCTATTTGCGAACATCTACATTGGCGTTCTGGATTCCACCCAGAAGATTCCGCATTAATTACCACGGTAGACCGTTATACTGCTGATTATCGTGATACTTTATACCGGACAGAAGGTATTCTTAATCAATTATCATCGAAATTAAAAACCACTTCAGTGCCTTGGTTTTCTCCCCGTTATCTCGGGCATATGAACGCTGATACCCTAATGATCTCCAACCTCGCTTATGTCATGGCGATGATGTACAACCCCAATAATTGCGCACAAGAGTCATCCCCGACCACCACTCATTTAGAGTTAGAAGCCGGGGAGGATTTGTGTCGAATGTTTGGCTATGACCCAGATACTTCTTGGGGACATATCACTTCTGGCGGAACGGTAGCTAATTATGAAGGATTATGGGTAGCTCGTAATTTAAAAACATTACCGTTAGCGATGGCTAAACATAAACAAGCTCGCAACTTGCTGCCAAATATATCAGAACAAGCATTATTAAACTTATCACCATCGACAGTTGTTGATTTTATCGATCAATTGAAATACGCCGGTTGGTTCGAAGAAGTGAGAGCCTTAACTTGCCGAGGCGCAGGGGTTGAGTCGAGTAAATTAGGTAAATTATTGGTTCCTCAATCCAAACATTATTCTTGGATGAAAGCCATGGATATCCTCGGCGTGGGCCAGCAAAATATCGTTCAATTACCCGTTAATCAGCAATATCGTACTGATACTCAAAAAATGCGGGCAATAGTGTTTGATCTCATTGAACGCGGTGAGCCGATTTTAGCTATCATTGCGGTAGTTGGTACAACAGAAACTGGAGCTATTGATCATGTCGATAGCCTGATTCAGTTGCGACGAGAGTGTGAACAGCGTTATGGCGTTTCTTTTTATATTCATATCGATGCTGCTTATGCTGGATATGCCTGCGCTATGTTTTTAGATGAAGAAAACCAATTCATTGAATATGAACAGTTAATTCATCGTTATCAACAAGAAGGCATATTTCCTACCGATGTTATATGGCCTAAACCCGAAGTATACCGCAGTTTTCAAGCCTTAAAAGAAGCTGATTCAATTACGGTAGATCCGCATAAAGTGGGATTTATCCCTTACGCTGCTGGGGCTATTTGTATGAAAGACAAACGGATTGTCGATTTAATTTCTTATCATGCCGCTTATGTGTTTGAATCAGTAACAGAAAAAACACCATCAACTAAGAATCAGCAGGTGGTTTTGGGGGCGTCTATTATGGAAGGCTCGAAATCTGGTGCCACAGCGGCGGCGGTTTGGGCTGCTCATCGGTTAGTGCCATTGAATATTTATGGGTATGGCAAAGTGATCGCCGCAGGAATAGTCACCGCGAATTGGTTAACTGAAAAGCTAAATCAAACAGAGCCATTGAGTATTGATGACCGAATATTTAAAATTTATGCGATGCAAACACCTGATTTTCATATGGTTAATTTTATGTTTAAGCAAATAGATAATCACGATCTTCAGCAACAAAATCAGCTAAATAAACGGATGTATGAACTGTGCTCTTTTGCCACTGGCCGCTCTTATACCAATGATTTTTTAACCTCATCAACATCACTCAGCCATGAAGAATACGGCGATAACCCTGCTATTTTTTGTCAACAGGCTGGATTTAGTTCGGATGAATGGCAGCGAGTTCAAAGTTTATATGTTCTACGCGCGGCAATTATGACCCATTGTTTACGCGATAAACATCATTTTGAGCACTATTGGCAGGAATTAAAAACTATATTTGTCAATAAATTACAGAAAATTGTGGATGAAAATAATAAATCAAATCGCCTTGCGACATCTTTAGCTACTCAACAACTCGCCTAATAGCGAATTTAATAATCTCATTATTGACAGGGTTTATTATGAAGAATCGTACATTTGGTAGTGTATTTATTGTCGCGGGAACCACAATTGGTGCAGGGATGTTGGCAATGCCTATCGCAGCAGCCGGTAATGGTTTTGGTGTCAGTTTTGTTATGCTTATCACTCTTTGGGCATTGATGTGTTATACCTCGTTATTATTAGTTGAAGTATATCAACATGAGTCCCATGAAACCGGTATCGGCAGTATCGCCGAACGTTATTTAGGATCTGCGGGGAAAATTATTACTGGCTTCAGTATGATGTTTTTGATGTATGCATTGACTGCGGCCTATGTGAGCGGGGCAGGAGAAATTATCACGTCTAATCTTAACCATAATTTTCAGATTGAATTAGCGGACTATATCGGAATTATTATCTTTACCGTGATTGGCGGCGCTGTGGTTTGTTTTGGAACCACATCCGTTGATTTTATTAATCGTCTGTTATTTGCAGCGAAAACAGTCTTCATGGTGCTGATATTTGCTCTAATGATGCCACATGTTGAACAACAAAATTTATTGTCTCAACCGATGGAATCTGTCCTTATTCTGTCTGCTATCCCGGTGGTTTTTACCTCGTTTGGTTTCCACGGCAGTGTGCCGAGCATCGTTAAATATATGGGTGGCGATGTAAAAAAACTGCGTTTTATTTTTATTATTGGCAGTGCAATCCCTCTTATTGCTTATATTTTGTGGCAAATCGCCACTTTGGGCAGTATTAGTAGCGATACTTTTGTCGGTATCTTAGCGCAAAATTCAGGGTTAAATGGTTTACTCGATGCAATTCGCAACGTTGTTAATTCGAGTGAAACCGAGCTAGCGGTTCAGATGTTTATGAGTTTGGCGTTAGCTACGTCTTTCCTTGGGGTTGCACTGGGATTATTCGATTTCTTAGCTGATCTGTTTAAACGCCAAGATTCGGTTGCTGGGCGATTACAAACTGGATTATTAACCTTCGGTCCACCGTTAATCTTTGCACTATTTTATCCCTCAGGTTTTATTATGGCATTAGGCTATGCGGCAGTTTCTTTGGCCATATTGGCGTTATTACTCCCAAGTATGTTGGCGTTTAAATCTCGATCAATTAATGAACGTAATTATCAAGTTAAAGGGGGAGCGCCTGCGTTAGTATTTGTCTTTATGTGTGGGATTGTAGTCATTGCTGTACAGTTGGCCATTGTATTCAATGTGTTGCCAAATATTGGTTGAATATATTACGCGGTAATAAATCTGATGTGACTGACAATAAACGTAAATAGGGTGCTGAAAAGCATCCTATTTATTATTTATTCAGGTCTTTATATCGCTTATGCTAAAAACAAGCATCACCGGGAAAGGTTAATGTTTTCTTTTTAGCTTCTGTAAGCGATAGAGGATCATTTCCACCGCTAACTCAACCGAGGTAACTGCACTGTCGATAACAATATCCGCACTGTCCCACCATTCATACTCACGATCCATTACATTATCCCAATCAGGTAGCTGATGACCGATAATATCCGCTACTCGTTGTTCGACTTGCATACGGTGCTGGGCTAAATCAGAGCAAATAATTTCAATTTCAACTAATGGTGTATTGGCCTTGGCAGCGATATTTTGCCATGCGGTACGAGTAATGCTTAGCGGATTCACGCAATCTGCAATTACTATTTGACCCAGCTTTAAATTATCATCCGCGATTATATTGGCAATATTATACCCAGCGGCACCAACAGTATTATTTTCAACTGTCGAGGCTTGTATTAGAGATTGTTCTATAGAATCAATGCGTAAATAACAAGCAGAAATTGCTTGGGCAATCCTTTTTGCGATGGTTGTTTTGCCTGTTCCGGGTAATCCGCCAAAAACAATTAGCATATAAAGTGTCCTAAATTACTCGATTTTTATTAAAGCCGTCGCGTGATAGAGGGGCTGAGCCCGTATCGCTAATAGCGAAATATGTTGATTTAACTAATTGTGCCGTAATTTTAATTGATTCGCAGTAACTTTATATATCGATAAGTAAATTTTAATTATTAATTGTATGTGTAATTATTAAAAAGCATGGTAATAGTTATCATTAGCATTTTTGGCATAAAATCAGATATATCTAAACTGGCATTATCCGCATAATGGGTTATGATAGTGTTGTAATCGATATATCGGTTTATACTCACATATTTCTAGTTCGTCATTTTATGATGTCGTAATATTTCTGAGCGTAAAGATGGTATTGGCAGTCGATGTAGCGTAAGAGCGGAAATAATGAGCAATACTGAGCATGATGTAGATTGTTGTTGTCGAAAATCACGACGAATGTTCAGCCCAAAAGAGTTAAGAGTCTATGTATTATCTCTATTGGCAGGATCATCAAGTTATGGGTATGAGCTAATTCAACGAATTAAGCTAGCCACTGGCGGTTTTTATTGCCCCAGTTCAGGAGTGATCTATCCGACGCTAACATTGTTAGAAGAACAAACATTCATCGAACCTGTAAATCAGAGTCATGGACGCAAACAATTTTTAATTACCACTGAAGGCAAATTGTTTTTGGCTACTCAAACTGTAATCTTATTGAATATTAAACAAAAACTTCAATATGCACGCGAGTTAAAACAAGGTAATGCGTTCGCCGATGAAATAGAACTTGCCGTAAGTAGATTTAAAAGCCTGCTTAGGCACAAAATTGTACTAAAACAATTAAGTAATGATGAGTCGGTTAAGATTGTAAATATTATTAATCAGACTGTTCAGCGCCTAGAATCAATGAATCTAGCGCTGATTGAGGTGGATAACTAACATGGCAAAAACTAATCATATTATGGAAAACAACGTGAATTCTGCGGTAACAGCGAAGCAAGAGAACAATTTGGCTAAGGATGATTTGGCACGCCAAGAAACTGCCAATACTGAGGTACCTAACACCGCCTCGACAGAAAAGAAAGTGAAAGATCAAGTCTGTGCTAATGTTCCTTTCTCTTATTTACGCCGAGCACGTAAAGCGCGTTAATTTTAGTCTATTTTCCTTCAAAGGTGAGAAAAGTTCATCGCCTTTGAAGGATCTTCAGTTATCATATCTCTTCTATAATATCTGCAATAGCCGAAATTTTAGATCTTATGGTCTAAATAGGGTGTAATAATAGGGCTTAGCAGTCTAGCGTAGATACAATACGCAGATAAAAATAGACATAAATCACCGATGAGATCAGTCATCATGACAACAAAAAAAACTGTTTTTTTTATTACTCTTTTATTTTCCTGTGCCTCCTTACAGACTATGACCGCCTATGCCGCATCCTCGGAAGTGAATTCAAAAATTACGAGTTCAAAAGAAAATATGACTGAATATCAAGCGATTGAATATTTCACTCATCTGGAACAGCGTGGTAAAATCGGTTTAGCTCAGCAAAGTAAACCCCGCTTTGCCCGGCTGGCTAAACCTGGAGAATCAGTCACGCTAACAGCAGACCATGGAGCACAAACAATCACGGTGACGGCTCAAAAGGGCGATTGGATCATTGAAACCGATTGTTCACCCAAGACGACCGAGCAAATGTTGGTCTCCGCAAAAAATTTTGCTGAGCAATATTATGATCCGATCACTGCATTAACCAAACCGGGTTACCTTCGTGTTATTCCACGCACTATGCCAGTTAATTATTACCCAGTCCCACCTAACACCGCCTCATTTATCATTACACGGGATGGAAAATCCCCCCAAATAGTCAAATCTGGGGATGTCGTAATTCAATCATCCCGAGACGCTAATGATATTCATCGTCTGACGATGGCAGAGTTTATCTGTCATTATGAGATTATTGCTCCAGCACAATAAATATACTCAATCAGTTTATAATATAAGCACGGGGTATTAATAATCCGTGCTTATAGCGATAACATAGAATAAACAGTATTAAATAAAGATAGTTCGATAATAATAAGTAATATGTGATAAATAATACTTTAACTTGGAAATTATTTATTTTGATGCGGTTTTATAGAGAGCGGATAATAATTTTACAGATAAATTCACAAAAAGAAAGTAACAATAATTTAGTATTATAAAAATTATTAAGATGATTTCTTGGTTTTATTTTTTTTTCGACACTAATCTTCTAATAAATACTAACTTTTTTTGAGCTATACGAAGGTGGTTAACTTATTTATTGGTTTGATCTGAAATATTGTGATGCGTGTGCTATTTTAAAATAAATATTAGCGCTAAAATATAGTTATAAAAATTAAATGGTTAATCATAAATAGCGCCATAAAAATACAATTCAATATAGGCCGGAAATTAATTATTATTTGAATAATGATATAAATAATTATTTAAATTAAGGACTGTAATATGCAACTTATGATCAAGAGAATATTTTATTAATTTGTTTTTATTAAAGTTATTTTCTATCTGCAAATAGTTCAGATACTACGGTGTAATGATAAGTATTTGGGTAATAATTATTAGGGCGATAATCTGCTACTTAAAATAGGCCAATGGTCTTGATATTTTACCAATAAATTTATTTCACTGTAGTTATCCTTCCTCTAACCTGAAAGATGAGAACAGGTTGTTATGAAAACAGAGAATAGGCGTAAGATTACAATTTTTATTATTGTTTTAATTATTTTAATTATCGGTGGATATTATTATTGGGATCAACGGAGTAGTGATTTACCCCCTGGATTCGCCCAAAGTAATGGACGAATAGAAGCCACCGAAATTGATATTTCGACCAAAACACCGGGACGCATTGAATCTATTGAGGTTAAGGAGGGAGACGTTGTTACTAAAGGGCAAGTTTTAGCCAAAATGGATACTCGTGCATTGCAAGAGCAATTACATGAAGTACAAGCGCAATTAAAACAAGCCACCAGCACGGTAATGACGGCAGAATCTGCATTAACTCAACGTAAAAGTGAAAAATTAGCGGCTCAAGCGGTAGTTAAACAACGAGAGGCTGAACTGAATGCTGCCCAAAAACGCTTAGTTCGTTCTAAAAAACTGGTGCTAACCAATGCTATTTCGGTTCAACAATTGGATGATGATTTAGCTAAAGTACAAGGTAATCGAGCTGCACTTGAAGCAGCTAAAGCACAAGTTGCCGCATCAACGGCAGCGATTGATTCTGCGCATGCTGGTATTGTACAAGCCAAAACTCGGGTTGAGGCTGCTGCTGCTTCTGAGCGTAGGATCATCGCAGATTTAGACGACAGTATCTTAAAAGCACCTCGCAATGGACGGATTCAATATCGTGTCGCTGAACCGGGTGAAGTGTTATCTGCCGGGGGACGAGTATTAAATATGGTCGATCTCAGTGATGTGTATATGACCTTCTTTTTGCCAACCACAGATGCCGGTAAAGTCGCGTTAGGTAGCGAAGTACATATTGTTCTGGATGCAGCGCCAAATTTAGTCATTCCGGCCAAAGCTACTTATGTGGCCAGTGTTGCACAATTTACACCGAAAACCGTCGAAACCGACAACGAACGATTAAAATTAATGTTCCGTATTCGCGCCAGAATTTCCCCCGAATTACTAGAGCAACACTTTGAATATGTAAAAACAGGTTTACCCGGTAAAGCCTATGTACGGTTAGATAATTCGCTCGCATGGCCGCAAAATCTTGAGGTGAGAATACCGTAATGACAAGCAAACCGCGATTAAGGGATGATGTGATTATCGATTTACGTCATGTCAGTCAGCATTACGGGGAAAATTGTGCGCTTGATGATATTACGTTGCAAATCCCGGCACGCCAGATGGTCGGTCTAATCGGCCCTGATGGCGTCGGTAAATCGAGCTTAATCTCACTTATTGCTGGCTCACGAGAAATACAACATGGGCAGGTCGTAGTGCTTGGTGGTGAGATGAGCGATAAAGCTCATCGACGAGCCGTTTGCCCGAGAATAGCCTACATGCCGCAAGGTCTCGGGAAAAATCTCTACCATACATTGTCGGTATTTGAGAATGTTGATTTTTTTGGTCGCCTATTTGGTCAATCAAAACTGGAACGAGAACATCGAATTAATGACTTGCTCGAAAGTACCGGGTTAGCGCCATTTCGTGATAGGCCGGCCGGTAAATTATCGGGAGGGATGAAACAAAAACTCGGGCTTTGCTGCGCACTTATTCATGACCCTGAGTTATTAATTCTCGACGAACCAACCACAGGGGTTGATCCATTATCTCGGGCTCAATTTTGGGAGCTAATCAATCGGATACGTGAACGTCAAACCAATATGAGCGTCTTGGTAGCGACTGCATATATGGAGGAAGCCGAACGCTTTGATTGGTTAGTCGCTATGGATGCCGGAAAAGTATTAGCTACCGGCCATGCCACTGAAATTAAACAGCAAACCAAATGCGAAGATTTAGAAGCGGCATTTATTGAATTGCTCCCGGAAGATAAAAGAAAAAATCATCAAAAAGTGATTATTCCCGCCAGAGATAAATCTGCCGATGATGTTATTGCCATTGAAGCACAAGATTTAACCATGCGTTTTGGTCACTTCGTGGCCGTAGATCATGTCAATTTCCGTATTCCTAAAGGCGAAATTTTCGGTTTTCTCGGCTCCAATGGTTGTGGGAAATCCACGACCATGAAAATGTTAACCGGGTTGCTACAAGCCAGCGAAGGACAAGCATGGTTATTCGGGCAGGAGATAGACCCCAAAGATATCGAAACTCGTAAACGGGTCGGTTATATGTCGCAGGCATTCTCGTTGTACAGTGAATTAAGCGTACGCCAAAACTTAGAATTACATGCCAAATTATTTCATATTCCCGAGGCTGAAATTAGCTCACGTTGCGATGAAATGTGCCAGCGTTTTAATCTCAGTGAAGTACAAGACACTATGCCAGATGACTTACCTCTGGGGATCCGCCAGCGGTTATCCTTAGCTGTTGCGGTTATTCATCGCCCTGAAATGTTGATTCTGGATGAACCGACTTCAGGCGTTGACCCAGTAGCCCGTGATATGTTTTGGAATCTGATGGTTGATTTATCTCGACGTGACGGTGTCACTATTTTTATCTCCACTCATTTTATGAATGAAGCAGCACGCTGCGACCGTATCTCGTTAATGCATGCAGGTAAAGTGTTGGATTGTGATACTCCGGCTAATTTAGTGAAAAAACGGGGATTAGCGACCTTAGAAGATACATTCATTGCCTATCTCAAAGAGGCGGTGAAGGCGCCCGAACCAGATACTTCACATGCACCTACTGCGGCTCGAGATCCACAACAGCAAAATAGCACCGAACAAGCGCTGAAAAGTCGCTTTAGTTTACGGCGTTTGTTCAGTTACAGTATTCGCGAAGGTATGGAACTACGCCGTGATCCTGTTCGTTCAACACTTGCATTGTTAGGTACCGTAATCTTAATGTTTATTATGGGTTACGGTATCAGTATGGATGTTGAAAACTTACGATTTGCGGTGCTTGACCGAGACCAAACCGGAATGAGCCAAGCGTATAATACTAACTTAGCCGGTTCGCGCTATTTTATCGAACAAGCGCCGATTAAAGATTATGATGAATTAGAGCGACGATTACGCAGTGGTGAAGTGACTGTTGCTATTGAACTTCCACCTAATTTTGCCCGTGATATTTCGCGCGGTCATAATGTTAAAATAGGCGTATGGATTGATGGTGCCATGCCTAATCGTGCTGAAACGGTTCGCGGTTATATTCAAGCCATGCACTTAATGTGGCTAAGCAATATAGCCAGCCGTCAATCACATGGTGTGCAAGGTATGCCGGCGATAGATATTGAAACCCGCTATCGTTATAACCCTGATGTAAAAAGCTTACCGGCGATTGTCCCCGCCGTTATCCCACTGTTATTAATGATGATCCCGGCTATGCTTAGCGCCCTGAGTGTAGTACGTGAAAAAGAACTTGGCTCCATTATTAATTTGTATGTAACGCCGGTGACTAAATTAGAATTTCTGCTCGGAAAACAGCTTCCTTATATCATCTTGGGGATGTTTAATTTCTTCTTGCTTTGTGGCTTATCAGTTTTTGTCTTCGGCGTCAGTTTAAAAGGCAGCTTGTTAAGCTTAACTTTAGCCGCGCTGCTGTATATAACAATTGCCACCGGTATCGGGCTACTAATCTCGTGCTTTATGAAAAGCCAAATTGCTGCAATTTTTGGAACCTCAATTATTACGCTGATCCCTGCGACTCAATTTTCCGGCATGATTGACCCTGTCTCCTCCTTAGAAGGGATGGGCCGCTGGGTAGGGATGATTTATCCGACCTCACATTTCTTGACTATTACTCGAGGGATTTTCTCTAAAGCGTTGGGATTATTCGATTTACAGAGTTCATTTATCCCATTGTTGATCACTATTCCGCTGGTTATTCTTTTAAGCGTGCTATTCCTGAAGAAACAGGAGTCATAAATGGTTATCAGAACACTGCAAAATATTTTTAATTTAGGGATGAAGGAGCTACGCAGCTTAAGCCGAGATAAAGCGATGCTGGGGCTGATCATATTCGCGTTTACCGTATCAATTTATTCGTCTGCCACCGTGACTCCGGGCTCTTTACATAATGCGCCTATAGCTATTGCTGATCAGGATAAATCCCAGCTATCCACCCGCATTGTTAATAGCTTCTATGCACCATTTTTCCAAATGCCTGCTGATATTGTTCCCGAACAGATTGATGGCTTACTAGATCGCGGTACCTATACCTTTGCACTTGATATTCCGCCTAATTTTCAACGTGATGTATTGGCTGGTCGCCAGCCAGAAATTCAAGTTAATATTGATGCAACCCGCATGAGCCAAGCTTTTTTAGGCAACAGCTATATTCAAAATATCGTTCAAGGTGAAGTGACTGAGTTTTTAGCGAAAACCAGAAATAACAGTGTGTTACCCGTTGATTTAGAAGTTAGAATGCGCTTCAACCCTAATTTAACACAATCGTGGTTTGGTTCAGTAATGGCAATAATCAATAATATTACTATGCTCTCGATTGTCCTCACTGGGGCGGCATTAATTCGCGAAAGAGAACACGGTACAATTGAACATCTATTAGTTATGCCGGTTACACCTTTTGAGATAATGCTGTCAAAGATTTGGTCGATGGGCTTAGTGGTATTATTAGCCTCAGTAATATCATTGATTTTAGTTGTAAAAACCTTACTTCACGTACCGATTGAAGGATCGATCCTATTATTTATTTGTGGCGTTGCCTTAAGTTTATTTGCAACCACATCTATCGGTATTTTTATGGGAACAATCGCCCGTTCTATGCCTCAATTCGGCTTATTGATGATTTTAGTTTTACTGCCGTTAAATATGCTTTCCGGCGGGATGACGGCGCGTGAGAGTATGCCGCAACTGGTACAAGATATTATGTTGACCATGCCAACTACTCATTTTGTTAGCTTAGCGCAAGCGATTCTATATCGTGGCGCAGATTTTTCGATTGTTTGGCCTCAATTTATTATTCTATTCATTATTGGTGCTGTCTTCTTTATTTTCGCTTTATTACGCTTCCGTAAAACCATTTCCTCGATGGCTTAATTATTCAGATTTAAACTAACGATATCAATGATGTAATGACCGGTTTTCCGGTCATTATTTTAAGCATCTGTCGGCGAAAACTGTCTACAACATAATCGCTAACTATCAAGAATAAACTAACCAAAGGCAATACCTATCAAATTAATAGAATCAACTAATTGGAGAAGCTGTGTCTAAATCGGTAACTTAGTCCTCAACCCAACAAGAGGAATAAGGAAAACACCATGTCTTTAATTAATACTAAAATCAAACCTTTCCACAATACTGCATTTAAAAACGGCGAATTCATTGACGTTACAGAGAAAGATACTGAAGGCAAATGGAGCGTATTTTTCTTCTATCCAGCTGACTTTACCTTTGTTTGCCCAACCGAATTAGGCGACTTAGCTGATCATTATGATGAGTTCCAAAAAATGGGCGTTGATATCTATTCAGTTTCTACTGATACCCATTTCACTCATAAAGCATGGCACGGCAGTTCAGAAACTATCGGCAAAATCCAATATGCAATGATTGGCGACCCAACAGGCGCATTAACACGTAACTTCGAAAACATGCGTGAAGATGAAGGCCTAGCAGATCGTGGTACTTTCGTGGTTGACCCACAAGGTATCATCCAAGCGATTGAAATTACCGCTGAAGGTATCGGCCGCGATGCAGCAGATTTAGTACGTAAAATCAAAGCAGCACAATACGTTGCAAGCCATCCAGGTGAAGTTTGCCCGGCGAAATGGAAAGAGGGCGAAGCTACTCTATCTCCATCACTGGATCTGGTTGGTAAAATCTAATAAAAACACATTGATAGCTCAATTTACGCTTAGCGTAGATGATGCTTACTTGTGATATGAATCATGTTATCGGGTGCACTGCACCCGATTTTTAACCGGGGAATACTTTATGCTCGATAACAATTTGCTCGACAGCAATATGCAGGCTCAATTAAAAGCCTATTTAACTAAACTAACTCGACCTGTTGAGTTAGTCGCTAACCTTGATGACAGTGCAAAATCAAAAGAAATTAAACAACTGTTAGCTGAAATTGCCGCATTATCAGACCAAGTGACTACCCGCGAAGAAGACAATGCTGGACAGCGTAAACCTTCATTTTTGATTACTAACCCAGGTAATAATAGTGGTGTCCGTTTTGCCGGTTCACCTCTAGGCCATGAGTTTACCTCTTTAGTATTAGCATTATTGCAAGTCGGTGGTCATCCATCAAAAGAAGCCCAAGAATTATTAGATCAAGTGAAATCGCTTGAAGGCGAATTTCAGTTCGAAACTTACTACTCATTGTCCTGTCACAATTGCCCAGATGTAGTGCAAGCGCTTAATTTAATGGCAGTATTAAATCCTAATATTAGCCACACTGCGATTGATGGTGGTGTGTATCAAGATGAGATAACCTCACTTAATATTATGGGTGTACCGGCAGTATTTTTAAATGGCAAAGAATTTGGCCAAGGCCGTATGACCCTAAGTGAAATCGTCAGTAAAGTTGATACCAATGCTGATGCACGTGCGGCTAAATTATTAACTGAACGTGAACCGTATGAAGTTTTAGTTATAGGCAGTGGCCCAGCAGGAGCTTCAGCCGCTATTTATGCCGCACGTAAAGGTATTCGTACCGGCGTTATCGGCGAACGTTTTGGCGGTCAGGTTATGGATACCGTTGATATTGAAAATTATATTTCCGTGCTCAAGACAGAAGGCTCTATTTTTGCCGGCGCGTTAAAAAATCATGTTAACGACTACAGTGTCGATATTGTCGACGGTCAATCAATCACCAAATTAATTCCAGCGCCAACTGAAGGTGGATATCATCAGGTTGAAACTGCTTCAGGCGGGGTATTGAAATCTCGCAGTATTATTATCGCGACAGGAGCCCGCTGGCGTAACATGGGTATCCCGGGCGAACAAGAGTATCGCACTAAAGGGGTCACTTATTGTCCACATTGCGATGGCCCATTGTTTAAAGGTAAACGCGTGGCAGTTATCGGCGGCGGTAATTCAGGTATTGAAGCCGCGATTGACTTAGCGGGTATAGTGGAACATGTTACGGTGCTTGAATTTGCTTCCGAATTAAAAGCTGATTCTGTCTTACAAGACAAAGCTCGTAGCTTAAAAAATGTGGATATTATCGTTAATGCCCAGACCACAGAAGCTCAAGGTGACGGAACTAAATTAACCGGATTAACCTATAAAGATAGAACCAATGATTCATTGCATCATCTTGATGTTGCTGGAATTTTTGTCCAAATCGGCTTGCTACCTAACACTAATTGGTTAGGTGATACGGTAGAACGCAATAAAATGGGTGAGATTGTAGTAGATGCGCGTGGCGAAACCAATATCAAAGGGATATTTGCCGCCGGAGACTGTACAACTGTACCTTATAAACAAATTATCATTGCGGCCGGCGGGGGTGCTAAAGCCTCATTAAGCGCCTTCGATTACCTAATTCGTACCAGTACCAGAACCGCTGAATAGATATAATTTGCTATAAATTCAGTGAGTTGTAGTCAAAAGGCACTCGGGGGCGAGTGCCTTTTTTTTGCGCACAATCTGTACAAAAAAGGCTCAAAAGCGCCTAGCTTTAGCTCTCTTAAGGACGTGTTCGATGCATATAAATCTAATATTGCCACTCAAGGGCGAAACTTTTTGCAGATTAGTAATTTGCCGATGTGTTTAATTAAAAGTGATCCTGTCCAAGATAATGCAAAACTAAAAGCCTCTATACCAATAAAGCCGAGCAAAGCGTTGAAACCCGTTATGCCACACTCGTTCTTGAGCGTTATCCCATTCCGTTTTTTTGCCTAAGATACTTATAAAAGAAGCTGCAATATTAGAGTAATACAATGAGCGCGTAGATAGCTTACAGGCACAGTTATTTGCGTATTGCATATAAGGCAATCAATAGAATGGCTCGCCAATAATCACGCACCGTTAATTACATTGTTAGAAAGCGTTAGCGTGAGTTCTTCTTGTAAAAGTAGCCCATATTCGCCAAACGCACGATGTTATTATTGAGTTGGCAAAGGTAACGGCTAGCATGTGAGTGAGATTTGTCTTATGTACTTAAAGTGAATTTAACAGTAAGACTATGCACTAATATTCGATAATGATAAATGGAATTATTATGTTTGATGGTCTTGGTTATGTTCTTGCGATCGGTGCAGTAGTTTTAATTATTTTGTTGATATCCTATTTTAATTTAATTTCGAACGCGTTCAGTGATGAAAAACCAGAAAATAGATCAGCTGGTGATACCCATAAAAAAGTAGAGGAAACCGAAAGCGAGCCCGATACTTTTACACAAGATGAAACTGAATTTAGCAATAAAATTTTAAATTTTAAAATAGAAAAAGGTTGGGTTAAAAATTCGATTATCATTGCTTTTATAGTTATCCCAATCATTAATTTTTCATATTACTGTTACGTTAAAATTCCAAGTTCTTATAATTGGGATGATGTTAGTCTGTTGTTTTTTTTAAGTACATTTGTTATCTTTTCAGCACCAACAGTCTTTCTTAATTTATTAAAATTAAAATCCCCGCAATATTTACTAGCTTCATTGTTATTTTCAATTTCAATTTATAATGGTATTTATTACCCTGAAAAAATAGAACTTGATTACAAAAACAAAACACATGAAATTATTAACAAGGGAGATATCAGTTTATTAGAAAAAGAGTTAGGTAAAAATTGTGACTTAGTGGATGATAAACTAAATGATTATATAGAATATGCATCATTTAGGTCTGAAATACCCATTGACTCTTTAGAGTTTTTATTTGGTTGCCAATTTCATAAAGATAACTTTGATGTTAATAAAATAGAAGAGGGTAGACACTACCTCCGATATTTTTTTGATGAGAAAATATCAAGAAATACAGCGATAAATCATAATCTTGAAGTTCTTTTTGCTGAAAAATATTTCACTTTACTTGATGAGGAATCAAAACAAAAATTAATATGGGAATTAGTATATGAAATTGCAAATAAAAGTAAGAAAGAATACATTGATATTTATATTAGTAGATTAGATAAGTTAATTGAATTAAATCCAACTATTGCTAGTTATGTTAATCTTCGAGATAGCGATTATCATAAAATAATAGAATATAGAGAAGTGAATGCAGCAAGTTATTTTTTAACTAGATTGCCGCCTAGTAACGATGATTACAAATTGGCAATGAATATATTGACCAATAATTTACCTTTCGTAATTGAAAAAATTAAGAGTGATAGAGGTATTTTAGAAAATACAACCATCAATGATATTGATTCCTATTTTTATAAAAAGAAAAATATAAATCTAATTTTTTATGCATTTTATGTTGGTAATGCAGAAATGATTAATTATTTGATTGATAATGAATTGTTTAAGATTATAAATTACAATTATGAAGTTAAAACGTACACTCAGAATCCTGAAACAGGAGCGGTAGATACTCATAATGAAGGTTGCAACAACTACTTGGTTACAGGCATAGCAGAGAGCTGGACTCTTAATGACGATGAGAAAAAGGCATTGCTACAAAAATTAAAAAGCTTGCCAAATATTTGTGACCGAATGATTGAAGTGGAATTAAATAAAATTGATGAAAAGCTAGCTAAGTATAAATCCTAATTACTATTTAAATAAGCAAACTGAGTCGTTCATTAACTCAGTTTGCTTATCTTAAGTTTATTTATAATCAGGCTCTCTCCCTTTTGTCTGCGTCAAAAAATCCAGTAACGCATATTATTTAAAGCAGGTCATTTCAACGTCTAGTATATTATTAATTTATTTAATATTTCCCATCAACGATAATCTATGCCATTGTTTATCTGTTAACATTATTCTTGGCATGATATCTCAAAATGACATTTCAGAATGACAGTTTTTTGATTGGTAGTGAATCTAATAATATCAAATTACTATGCCACTCGATTAACATCCTCAAAAAATCTACACCCCTTAGTAAATGAATTAAATTTACCTAGTTAATCTATACCAATATCACTGAATAATTAATGATTTAATCCTACAATAGTGTTGATGGTAATATACAAAAAATAATTCATAGGGACGATATGCTGGCTAGCGCAAAAAATTTAATGTTATGGTTGACTTACTAAAAGTAAAGAATGAAGGTTATACGTTATAAACAACAAGATCCTAATAATTATCTTTGGATACAAAAATAAAAAATACCGAGGATCCAAACAAAAATCGACGAAACTATTTGATATAACTAGCGTTAACGCCCACATGATAACAATACCAATTTATATCTCCATCAAGGGTATTACTGCTTACAGATACCCGCCATTATTAGGCATAAAATTTTAAGGAGTAACATAAGTGATAGAATCTCAATATTCAGCGGATGAAAAACTATCGATTCCTGCTGTCTTGGATAAATTAGAGCAATTATATGCCAATGCTATTTTGGCATTAAGAAACGCGATAGCTGATTATATTAATCAGGGTACGGTACCTAGCGTATCTAGACGTGATAACGGATTATTTTCTTACCCAGAATTATGTGTCTATTGGGATGGTAAAATAGAAAATTGCGAGAAAACTCGGGCTTATGCACGTTTTGTTAAGCCGGGGCTTTATTCTATGACCATCACTAAACCGTCGTTATTTCGAGGCTATTTATCGGAGCAGCTGTCAATATTACAGCAAGATTATGGCGCTATATTTTCGGTGCGGGCATCAAAAACAGAAATTCCTTATCCATTTGTTCTGGATGGATCTGATTTAGTATTAGATCGCACCATGAGTAACGGTATTGCCGCTCATTTTCCAATTACTGACCTGTCGGAAATTAGTGATGATATTACCGATGGGTTAATCTCAAACACGGATGAATTACCTTTATCTCACTTTGACGCCTTACGTATTGATTTTTCGCTTGCTCGTTTAAAGCATTATACCGGTACTGAACCTGAACACGTTCAGCCATATATTTTATTTACCAATTACAATCGTTATGTCGATGAATTTGTTAGCTGGGCCTGTGAGCAAATAAAAGATCCTGATAGCCGTTATATCGCTTTATCTTGTGTGGGACATAATTATTTAACCGCTGAAAATGCCGATCCTGCACAGGCGACATCAGATTTAGCCTGGAAAAAATTTCAAATGCCGGCATATCATCTTATTGCTAAAGATGGTGCCGGAATTACTTTAGTTAATATTGGGGTGGGACCATCAAACGCTAAAAATATTTGTGATCATTTGGCTGTATTAAGGCCGCATAGTTGGTTAATGATTGGTCACTGTGGCGGGTTGAGAGAAAGTCAACGTATTGGTGATTATGTATTAGCCCATGCTTATTTACGCGATGATCATATTTTGGATGATGTATTACCGCCTTATATTCCAATCCCTAGTATCGCTGAAGTGCAACGTGCGTTATATGATGCAACAAAATTGGTTAGTAATATGCCTGGGGAACAGGTTAAAAAACGATTACGTACTGGAACAGTGGTGACAACGGACGATCGTAATTGGGAACTGCGTTTCTTTGCTACAGCAAGAAAATTCAGCCTAAGTCGAGCAGTCGCTGTCGATATGGAAAGTGCTACTATTGCAGCGCAAGGCTATCGTTTTCGCGTGCCTTACGGCACATTATTGTGTATCTCTGACAAACCGTTGCATGGTGAAATTAAGTTACCGGGGCAAGCGAACAGCTTTTACGAGGGTGCGATCTCTGAACATTTACAAATCGGTATACAGGCGATAGATCTATTAAGGCAAGAGGGCGATAAGCTGCATTCACGCAAATTACGGACTTTCGATGAGCCACCGTTCCGTTAGTAGTTCATGCTATATAGTTGATATAAAAATAATCATAGATAACCTATATTGGATTATCTATGATTTTACCCAGGTACAGTTAAATATAAGTTGGAATATCAGCCTAATAAATGGCTTAAACTGTAAAAAAATATCAGCGTTAGTATTACAGATAACAGCATATTATTAATTAGCTTGGCTATTACAATACAAAATAAAGCACCCCATAGATAGGCGTTATCTGGAAAATCACGATATTCACCTTTATCGAGTAGAATAATAGGTGCACAGATTGCGGTTAATAAACAGGGGGCTGAATAGGTTAATGCTTGCCGAACAAATAACGGTAACCGAACTGGTAATGAAGGAATTAAGAAGACGTATCTTAATCCAAAAAGTATTACCGTTAAGCTAATAATCAAACTCCAGCTCATATTTTTTCCTTTAATAATCGAGCAATGATCACCGAACAGGCCATTCCCCCAATACCTGCAATGACAATAGCGCTGCTAATTCCATAGCGAGATAAAATAATCGAAACTAATAAAGCAAAAATCACACCGCATAAGGTGCTGGTTTTTTTAGTTAATGGTACTACGATAGCTAATAATGTTGCCACGACAGAAAAATCTAAATGTAATTGGCTTAAATCGGGAACATAACTGGCCAGTAAGATGCCGCAACAACTCACAAATACCCAGACACAATAAAAGCTAAATCCAGCACCAAATAAGTAGGCAAAGGTAGGAGATTGTTTATTTGCCGCATTAATAGCGAAAAGTTCATCGGTTAACAAAAAACCAATTGATAAACGTTGGGCGGTTGAAAAGGGCTTAACTAAGGGTCTAAAGGTTAAACTGTATAATAAATGCTGCGAGGCAATAAAAAATACCGACACAATAATAGTAAGAAAACCAGCCCCTGTATTAAGCAATCCTAAGGTAACTAATTGTGCCGCTCCGGCATAGACCATGGCAGACATGGCGATGCTTTGCCAGATATCTAATCCAGCTTCTACTGCCATAGATCCTGCCAGTATTCCCCAAGGGATAACCGCTAAATTTAGTGGCATCATATGGAGCGCTCCCGCCCATAAATCTCTACGCCAATAACAATTATTTTGAATCATTTACTTTCTCATCCGCTATTGAATTAACAATATGTTATTACTGAAATTAATCATCCATCTACCAGCTTAGATTATCTGCAGATAAATGTCTTGAGGAAAAGAGAAGTTGCCTAAAATAAGCATAAAAACCCTATTAATAGTTATTTAGTCTAATCATATTTTGTTTGTCAGTACTAAACTTCAATGAATTAAGCTTAAATAGCGGCATTCTGACAAATGATTTTATTCAGATTAATGCACCAACACTAACCCATAAAATTAGTTTTGTGTATTGGTTTTATTTATAAATCTGGTCTTTTATGTTTATTTAATATTTGCCCATGGTTTAATATTTCAAACAATAAAAATAAAATGTATGATCAGCTAATACACAGCTCAATTATGCTTTTTATCGTTTTATACTAAGACGTTAGCAGGTATCTTATGTTTGAAAACTTAGGCATCTTTAATATCTGGACTTATCTGCTTGGTGTTATTTTCATTACCTTAGTGCCAGGGCCAAATTCTTTATATGTGCTGACCTGCAGTGCTAAATATGGTGTAAAAGATGGTTATAAGGCGGCTCTGGGAGTTTTTACCGGTGATGCGATATTAATTTTTTTAGCATTTTTAGGTGTAGCTTCATTGGTTAAAACCTCACCTTTATTTTTTATGATCATAAAATATGTGGGCGCACTGTATTTATTCTATTTAGGAGTAAAAACACTGTATGCGACTTTTCATAAAAAATCCGATGAACCTAGTCTGGAACATGTTAAAGTCACTAAAGAAGATACTTATATAAAAGCGGTATTTTTAAGTCTGCTTAATCCGAAAATGATTATTTTTTATGTATCCTTTTTTATTCAATTTATTGACCCAACATTCGCAAATGCTGGTATTCCATTCTTTATTTTAGGCTGTATCTTAGAAATCTGTAGCATGATTTATTTATCTTTGCTTATTTTTGGTGGCGTAGCTTTGACTAATGCGTTAAAACATAATAAACGTTTATCTTCGCTATCGAATGGGTGTATTGGTACTGTTTTTGTTATGTTTGGCGCTAAATTAGCGCTGACGGCTTAATTCAGTTTTACATACGCACTTAAAATATAGAGTAACTTCAAAACGCCGATCAGGTTAAAATACTGTTCGGTGTTTTTGTGCGTCATTAATTAGCCAATTAAGATCAGAGTTCATTTGTTAAGGCGTATAAGTGAACATTTATCGGCTAATTTTATTTCAATAATAACTTTATTAATGATTAATAACTTTTACAGAGGCGAATAGCTTGAACATAGAGTGTATTACACCGGTAATAACCCCACCTGATACCTATATTCCACGCTTAGAAACAGAGCGCTTAATTTTAACTGCACATACCTTAGATGATCACAATCAAGTAATTGAAATGTGGCGTGATCCCGCAGTGACTCGTTATATTTTGGGAGGCCAATTATCAACTCCACGTGAAACATGGATGAGGATGTTAAGCTATTTAGGTCTATGGTCGATGCTAGGATATGGCTATTGGGCAATTAAAGAAAAGTCGACGGGGCGTTATGTAGGCGATTTGGGTTTTGCAGATTTTCATCGTGATATTGAACCATCGACGCGTTATATTCCAGAAGCAGGATGGGCATTAGCCTCATGGGCACAAGGCAAGGGATATGCAACAGAAGCATTACTTGCGGCAATTCATTGGCTTCAAAATACCCGAGAAATAACGTCATGCTTATGTCTGATAGAACCGGATAATTTGCCGTCAATTAAGTTAGCCAAACGGGTAGGGTTTAAAAAGTCACATACTTTACGACTCAATGGTGAACTCACCGAGCTATTTATCTTATCCACCGGCAATTCTACCCGCGATAAAATCGATATTGCGATTAAATAACTATTGGCATAAGCCCGTTATTAAGCTAACTCATTTAGCAGGTTAAACCAGCAAGTGGGTAAAACATTGCTTTAGCCATAATAGTGCGGGATCGGAATCTGCGCGTTGATGCCAGAGCATCTGGAAATGCAAGTTCGGCAGTACCAGCGGTGGAGGAAAAACGCTCAGTGATGAAGGTAGTGGCGAGGTAAGTATTCGAGAGGCGACCGTAAGGATTAAATCCGTTTTATGCAAGATTTGCGGTGATAATTGCCAATAAGGTAGAGAAATAGCAATCCTGCGATGACAGTCTAGCTGGGCTAAACAGCGGTCTATCTCATTAGCTTCATACGGTTTCATGCTGACTAATACATGAGGGTACTGTAGCCATTGTTCAAGCGACATCACGTCTGAATTCATATTTTGTGAGTCTGTGATCGAAATAAAATGATCGCTAAAAATGGTCTGTACTTTTAATCCGTCAGTTACATAATTAAAAATACCAAAGGCTAAATCTAAGCTTCCTTCGTGTAATTTTGATTGCATTTCTTCCCGACTGCATTGCCAAAGATGTAAATCAACTTGAGGGGCAAGTTGATGTATTTGTTGGATTAATGACGGAATTAGAATTGCTGCGCCATAATCAGACAGAGCGATATTAAATCGACGTTGACAATCAGAGGGCTTAAATTCTACTTGCTCAATTAGTTGATCTAATTGTTTTAATGCTTGGGTTAATTGAGGATATAACGCCTCGGCTTTGCTAGATAAATAATATTGTCCTTGATCGCGGATCAGTAATGGATCTTGGAATATATCGCGTAATTGATTTAATGCATGGCTAATGGTCGGTTGGCTTTTATGTAAGGCGACCGCGCTACGACTAACATGCTTTTCTCGCAGTAACGTGTGCAAGATAACTAATTGATTTAAATCTAATCGACGTAGATTATTCATTTTACTGATAGTGCCTTATAAAATTGTTCATTTCTTTTTGCTGTGGCTTTTCGATACGGTGGGATAATCACTTATCGAAAGGAATAAATATGTCTAGTTTTGCTCTTACTGCCTTATTATTAAGCGCCTGTGCGTTTGTCGCCGGTGCGGTAGTTCCTTTTCAAGCCGCCAGTAACGGTCTATTAGCTAAACAGATCGGCCACCCACTATGGGCAACTTTAATTTCACTATTTGTCAGCATTATAGTCCTACTGCCGGTATTATTGATGTTAAAAGTACCAAAACCGACACTTAATATTGCGCTATTTCAGCAACCGGTATGGATGTGGCTAGGTGGTGTCGCGGGCGTATTTTATATTACCGCAGCATTAATATTAGTACCTAAAATTGGAGCCACAACTTTCTTTATTATGGTTATCGCCGGGCAATTAGTGACTTCAACACTGATTGATTACTTCGGTTTATTTGGTGTAACCAAACAATATATTCCATGGGGAAGAATTGGAGGGATAGGGCTAGTGATGTCCGGTGTTTTATGTATTCAATTTTTTAAGCAATCACCTTAAAGAGTAATAAGTCACCGCGACTCTTGTCGGTGACTTATTACAGTATATTTATTGGAGAGCTGAAAATTAAAGAGCAATATTGATAGCGGTATTATCGCTCTTGAATTTAGGACGTAAAGAATCTAAAAATTGAAGTTCTTTTTATAGATCATAACGTGAGTACGTTTTTCTTGACTAAAAATCATCATCTAATATCAAGTCGATTTTTTTTAGTACATTATCCGTTTTCTTATTTTTCAAATAATAATTATTTGGTCGATTCAGTCCTTATATTTGGGCTATTTATCACTTGCAAAACAAAAGGAATCGAATCACGTAGCGAAACGTTAACGGTTTCTCCATGACTCATCTGCGGATATTCTACAACAGTGGCAGGTGTACCTGCCGCAATCACATCTTTGGCAAATAACTGCTGCATAAGGGTGGGGACATTAATATCCGCGAGACCGATACCAATAAAGACAGGATGATTAATTTTAATCGTATTGTAACTAAAATTCGGTAATTGCTGAGTTAAAACGCGTTCAATGTCAGGTTTTAAACTATTCCCGGCATTCATTTGTTTTTTCATCACTAATTCAGTCAGCTCGCCAATGCACAGTTTGTTGGCTTGCGCTAATGTATCAATAGCCGCGTCCTGAAAATAGTCATTCGGTTGCAAACTATTATCTTGATCGGCAGCTGAAAGATAACTGTACATCACGTAAGGCAATTTAGGATCACCGCCGGTGACCTGGTTATCAATACTAAATAAGCGCTCTGCTGATATTCCTGGTTTAAAATAGGGGGTGCCGGTTAATACACTAGCAACAATATTCAGTTCGGGGGCATATTCAGCCTGATAGCCAGCAGCGGCAAAGGCGGCATGTGCTCCTTGGGATTGCCCGACTAATATCAATTGGTTGGCTAATGGAAATTTCTCACGCGCTGCTTTTACGCTATCGAGTACACTCCATGCCTCCGCGCGGGCATCCAAATAATGGTGTAATCCAGCAGAGCCTAATCCTGGATAATCTGGTGCGACGATAGCAAAGCCCATCGACAGCCAAGTATTCAAATACTGAGTATCACGAGCTGAACGCGGATTCAGTGACGGCGCACATTTTGAGGCTACGCCAATAGTCCCATGAGTCCAAACTACCACCGGCCAGCCATTTTGCGGCATTGGTCCTTTAGGTAAGAATACAGCGCCGGAATCTTCACGCAGCGATTTCCCATCAATACCGCTGATTGAGGTATACAAAATGTGATATTGCTCTGCCGCCTCGCTTAAACCTAATGGGGTAGCAAGCGGTGAGCTCTCGACCATTTTCCCCGCCATTTTTTCTACCATTTTAGTATTAGTGAGCATAGTCGTTTTATCTAACGAGCTGTTTGGCATAACAGTCGCTTCGGATGTAATAGGGGCTGCATTAGCATTTAAGCTAATGAGACAAGAAGAAATTAATAATGCAAGGTATAGTCGGTTCATAATAATTCCCTTACGTTTCATATACTGTAATTTATATAATTTATCTGCATGTACTCTTTACAATAAACAACTAGAGATAAGCCAACCATAGCAAGAATCGACGATTTCACGATAGTTATTCTTAATTAAGCCTGGTGATAAAGTGTTACACAACTTAACCTGCGTTACACAATGAAACATAGTTTCAATACTAATCATCGCTTATAGATAGACTCTTGATAATGATTAGATTATTCACATTATTGGACGGCGAATAAATTAGATAGTGAGTTATGAAAAGGGATGGTGATACGCTTATACAATATTGGGTCATTTAGATGAATATCCATCAGCTATCAGTCTGTTCACCGAGAGAATAAGGGTAGGGAATGGATAACTCTGTCAAGATAAGCCATAAAGCGGATAGCGAAAGGTGGGTTATTCCTTAAGTATCCGCTGAGGTTTTTATACCGCTATTTTATGGTCACTGATGTATTACTCGCTGAGCTATCTGGCAACTAGTTCTCTGCTAACAGTTCTCTGCTAACTAGTTGCCAACTCTCGCGCTGTTTGCTGTAAGCGCTGAAATGCCTGATAACCGCGTTGATGGCGCTCAGTATATTTATCGCAGGGTGAATATTGATCGGCTATTTCACTGAACTGCTCCATTGCCTGAGTTACTGAATCAGCAACATTAGCGGCAACAGCGCCTAAAATAGCGGAACCTAATAACATCGGTTCACTAGCTTTAGTGGCTAACACCATTTTCCCACAGGTATCTGCCAGTAACTGACGAATTAAAGGGTGTTGTCCTGCGCCGCCACTGATCACAATATTATCGATAGCGGCTCCTGCGAGCTGTTGGGCGTCAATGATTTGGCGCAGTCCATAGCCGATACCACATATCCCAGCAATATACAGGGACAATAAGTTATCCAGATCGCGCTCCATTCCTAAGCCCGCGATTAATGCACGAGCATGAGGGTCAGCAAAAGGCGCTCGGTTACCGAGGAACTCCGGAACGACATAGATACCATGAGTTAAGTCAACCGCTTCAGAGGCTGAATCGACTTTTTGTCGCGCTAAATCGGCTAAAAAGACCGGCAAAGAAACTCCGTGTTGCTTAGCCAGTATTGCCGCTTCTGCAGCGGCTGGATGGAATGAAATGAGTTGATCAATTGCCGCACCAGCAGCACTTTGCCCGCCTTCGTTTAACCACATTCCCGGAACCATAACAGAATAATAGGGCCCCCAAACGCCGGGGATAAATACGGGCTCGCGTTGGGTGGTCATAGTGCACGAGGAGGTGCCAAACACATAAGCTAAATTGCGAGTAGCATCACCATTTACTCCAACGGTGCCAATTCCTCCGGCATGTGCATCAATCATGCCCGCAGCGACGGGTATACCGACAATTAACCCTAATTGTTCAGCAGCCTGTGGTGTTAGTCCATGACCACATGGTGTGCCGGGATCAATAATATTCTGGCCAATGCGCGCAAAACCTTCATTTGCCAGTTCTTCTAGACCAATTTGATGGAAGTAATCTTCATCCCAGCGTTTTTCATGCGCTAGATACGTCCACTTGCAAGTTACCGTACAGGTAGAGCGAGCTAAATCACCGGTGGCTTTCCAGGTTAAAAAATCAGCCAAATCAAAAAAATATTTCGCATTATCAAATGTGCTACGGCGATTCTCTTTTAGCCACAGTAATTTAGGCGTTTCCATTTCTGGCGATATTTTACCACCGACATAACGTAATACAGGGTGGCCTAAACGATTGATACGTTCAGCTTGCTCCGTCGCACGGTGATCCATCCATACAATAATATTGCGCTCGGGATCTTCCGAAGGACTTACCGAGAGTGGTGCATCATTATCTCCGATAACGACCAAAGAACAGGTAGCATCAAAGCCGATACCAGCAATTTCTGTCGGAGTAACTTTAGCTATCGTAAGGGCTTGTTTCACCGAGTGACATACGGCAGACCAAATTTCTTGGCTTGATTGCTCGACAAAATGCTCGGTATCACGATAGAGAGTAATATTCTGTTTGGCCGATGCCAGCATAGTGCCAGAAAAATCAAAGATACCGGCGCGCGCACTGCCAGTACCTACATCTATTCCGATAACGTAACGTTTAGTGTGGTGCTTGGCTAAATCCGCTGCGGCTTGTGTTTGGTTATGCATAAGGCTTCCTTCAAATATCTTATTGCCGACGGCATCCAGAGAGTGATAAAAGAGAATAATTAGAGATCGACGCTATTAGGTAAAATGACTAAATCTCTGACGGTGACATTTTTAGAACGTGTCAGCATAAAGTGGACAGCTTCAGCCACCTCAATCGGCTGCATTAAACTGCCATTGGCTAATGCTTCATCCATTTTTTCTTGTGGCCAATCATCTAATAAAGCCGTCACTACAGGACCAGGCAGAACAGCACCCACACGAACACCATATTGTGCAACTTGACGGCGAGTCGAATGTACAAAAGCCTGTACCGCAAATTTAGAGGCGGTATAAATAGGTTCCCAGATCACGGGAACTACTCCGGCGATTGAGCTAGTAAATAAAATATCACCGGATTTTTGAGCGATAAAGTAAGGAAGCACGGCATGAACGCAACGGAACGCCGCATTAACATTTAGATTTAACACTTTATCCCAAACATCAGGGCAACCTTCAGCCACGGCGCCACCGATATAAGCGCCAGCATTGGCGTGGAAGATATCCAGGCGCCCCGTCAGTTTTAAAATTCCGTCTAGCATGCCAGAGACTTGTTCTGGTTGCATTAAATCTATCACTAGTGGGTAGGCGTTATCGCCCAGTTCAGCGACCAGTTGATTTAATCGTTCTTCTGCACGGTCGATAAGGACCACTTTTGCGCCGGCTTTAATTAAGGTACGCGCACATTCAAGACCAATCCCTGAAGCGGCACCAGTAATTGCTGCAACTTTATTTTCTAATGAGATAGCCATAATTTTTCTCCTCGGGAGTGCTTGTCAGCATTTAGGTTTATAATGCGCTGACGGTTTAGGGTAACAGAGTAACTTTTTATGATTTTTCACAATCTTAGATTACGATTTAGAGTGTGATAGAGGATTGATTTTATATTTGCTCAATCGATGTAGCAGTATTGTCTCTTTTATCAATTGGTGTCAAGCTAGACAAAAATGGAGATGAAATATTTGTGACTCAAGTCAGACAAACGAAGAAAACCACTATCTATGATTTAGCCGAACTGGCTGGGGCTTCTGCAAGCGCCGTCAGCGCGGTGCTTAACGGTAACTGGAAAAAACGACGTATCAGTGAAAAATTAGCGCAAAAAATCATTCGTATTGCCGAAGAGCAAAATTATGCGCCCAATAAGCAAGCCAGTTCGCTACGCAGTAATAAATCAAAAATCATTGGTATGATTGTGCCTAAATATGATAACCGCTATTTTGGCTCTATTGTCGAGCATTTCGAGGCTATGGCACGCGAGCGTGGGCTATTTCCCATTATCACTTGTACACGCAGAGACCCGTCTCTAGAAATCGAAGCAGCAAAAACTATGCTGTCGTATCAAGTTGACTGGCTAATTGCGACCGGCGCTACCGATCCAGATAAAATTACGCAGATTTGTGCCACCTCGGGAGTGCCTACCTTAAACCTAGACCTTCCCGGTACGCTAGCGACCTCAGTTATTTCAGATAACTACAGCGGAGCAAAAGCGTTAACCTCACGTATACTACATAATAATCAACAGCGGCAAGGGCGATTAGACCCCTTGGTATTCATTGGGGGGCGTAATAGCGATCACAATACTCGTGAACGTTTACGTGGTTTCCGCGAAGCGCATCGTGAATATGGAATTGAAGTCAGTGAAGCGCGTATATTGACTTGCGGATATGCTGCTGAAAAAGCAGAAAATGCATTACGTGATTTTATTAGCACTTTGCTGCCCAGTGCTTCTAATCCTAACAATATGGAACCTAACCTAAAACCTAATATAGCGCCGAATTTATTGCCTGGACTATTCGTTAACTCAACCATTTCGCTTGAAGGTGTTATTCGCTGGATGTCAAAGCAAGGATATATAGGTAAGAAACAACCGGCGATGGGGTGCTTTGACTGGGATCCATTTGTAGCTTTACTGGGGCATGATATCGAAATGGTTAAACAGGATGTTCCCACTATGTTAAATGCCATCTTTGAACTTATTGATTCCAGCGCACAGGGCGATAATAATCTAACTGAGCCTAACGACAAGGCGCAAGTGAGACGCATTGAAATCCCTCCGTTACCAATTAACGAAGAGACACTTTATTGCAGTTAATCCTATATCCCACTAAATAACTTACTTAGAACATTTCGGGCGTCAGTACTGTCAATAGTATTGTTAATAGTACCGTTAATTAATATCAACAAGACGCCCAAAAATTTATTCTAATTACTCTAAGCAAGTTATTTCCAGCATAAAATCTCAATAATGAACAGTGACTATATACTTCAGATTTTAACGCCAACTATTGATACTTTAATCGACTTTATTGATTCAAATATAGACCAAACAGTAGAAATACAAAGCACATTAACTATACTAAACTTAAACTAGTCGAGTAATGAACCTAAAAATTTAAGGGGAGTATTTATGGATATTGGCAGCGATAATGGCTGGTGGAAAAAGGCAATTGTTTATCAAATCTATCCTAAAAGTTTCTATGATAGTAATCATGACGGCATCGGTGATTTACCTGGAATAACTCAAAAATTAGACTATATTCAATCACTTGGCATTAATGTCATTTGGTTGTGTCCTATTTTTAAATCACCGATGAAAGACAATGGCTATGATATCGCCGATTATTATCAAGTTGATCCCACTTTTGGAACCAATCAAGATTTAGAGCAATTAATTGATGAGGCTAAAAAACGTGGAATAGCTATTATGCTGGATTTAGTGCTAAACCATACCTCAGATCAACACCCTTGGTTCCAAGCGGCAATTAATGATCCTGATAGCCCTTACGCTAATTATTATATCTTTAAACATTGGAATAAAGACCTGCCACCGAACAATCTGCGTAGCTATTTTGATACCTCTGTATGGACAAGGCTAGCTAATTCAGACCGTTGGTATTTTCATTCATTTGCCGCAGAACAACCTGACTTAAATTGGGAAAATCCCGCGCTTAGACAAGAAATTATAAATATAATCAATTACTGGATTGAAAAGGGGGTGCGTGGATTTAGAATCGATGCTATAGGCAATATTAAAAAATCAGCTTTGGCCTTATCCGCTCATCATTTTGAACCCGATCATGAAGACGGTTCTGCGCTGTTAGTTCCATGGGTATTAAACCAACCCGGCATTGCGGATTTCTTAAATGAATTAGCCGATAATACCTTTAAACCAGCTAATAGTATGACCGTAGCAGAGATTGATATTCCAGCAGAAGCCATGGAAGAATATATCGGTAAAGACGGTTTCTTTTCTATGGTATTTGATTTCAGCTATGCTGATGCCGATATTCATGGACAAAAACTGTTTAACACCACGGTATTATCCGCTAAACAATTGCGTCAACTGGTATTTAAAAGTCAATTAGAGTTAGAACAAGTTGGCTGGGCCGCACCTTATTTAGAAAATCATGATCAACCACGTTCACTGAATAAGTTTCTGCCTAAGGGTGAAATCAATTATGAAAGTATAACCATGCTAGCAACTTTTTATATGCTGCTAAGAGGAACGCCATATATATATCAGGGGCAAGAATTAGGTATGACAAATTGCCCAATGACTATAGATGAATATGACGATTTAGCTGCAAAAAATTTATATCGCTTAGGTAAAAAATTAGGTTATTCAGAGTCAAAAATTATCGGTTATTTAAATCAGCGCAGTCGGGATAATTCACGAACACCGTTCCAATGGGATGAAACAAAAAATGCAGGGTTCAGTACGCATACACCCTGGTTAAAAGTGAATCCTAATAACGCTATTATTAATTTAAAAGCACAACAACACGATCCAAATTCAGTGGTTAATTATTATAAGAAGCTGATTAACTTAAGAAATAATGAAATAATTGGGGATATTCTTACTTATGGTAGCTTTGTTCCTTTAAATATTGATAGTGACGATGTGATAGCTTATCAGCGCAAATTTGCCGGAAAGTCCGTCAATATAGTGACTAACTTCAGTAAAAATATCCTACCTCTGCCATTAAAATGCCATCATCTTTTCTTATCCAATCGAGAATTAATTACCAATGAAAAGGGTGAAATTTTATTACAACCTTATCAAGCATTAGTATTTAATGAGTCAGTTATAAATAATAAATGATAATTAAAGGGTTATATAATATTCAGTTATAATAACCCTTATCTGATTAAAGAATGATTTAATTTTTTCTTAATTGCTGGTGGCTATTTAAAAACTGCATTATCTATACTAAAAATGACAAATATAATATTAATTAAAATAAAGACTGACAGCAAAATGTCAGATCCTTTGCTACTCTTAAATAAAGACAATTGAAGAAATTTTATGGTTTGTATTAGTAATAACAGGAATGATAATGGAAAATATCCGTAATAAAGTCGTCGTAATAGCAGGAGCAAGCAGCGGGTTAGGTGAAGCATTAGCTCGCCGTTTAGTTGATGAAGGAGCCAAAGTAGTTCTCGGTGCACGTCGTGAAGAAAGACTGAAAAGATTAATCAATGAGCTAGACTTACCAGAAAATTCAAGTATAAAAACTGATGTTACTCATCCAGAGCAAGTTCAGGCACTGGTTGAACGAGCCATTAAATTGTATGGCCGTATCGACGTTATGGTAAATAATGCGGGTTTAATGCCACATTCTTTACTCGAAAAATGCAAAATTGATGATTGGAATGCCATGATTGACGTTAATCTAAAAGGGGTACTTTACGGCATTGCCGCCGCACTTCCTTATATGCAAAAACAAAAATCAGGACATTTTATCAATACTTCCTCAGTTGCTGGGCATCGAGTACAACCTGGTGGCGCGGTTTATTCTGCTACAAAAACAGCGGTCAGAGTGATCAGCGAAGGGTTAAGGCAAGAAGTAAAGCCGTACAATATTCGGACTACGATTATTTCCCCCGGAGCAGTGCAAAGTGAGCTCGTCGATAGTATTACTGAAAAAGATATTGCCGGTAATTATAAGAAATTCTATGAGGAAAACGCTATTTCTGCTGACTCATTCGTCAATACTGTACTGTTTGCTATAAGCCAGCCCGAAGACGTTGATATTAATGAGATATTGTTTCGTCCAACACGTCAAAACGGTTAATCAATTTTGTCGTTTAATAATAAGTTGTAGTTATTTTAATAGTAAGTCATTTTATAAATTTAGTATGTATTGTTCATAATAAAAATACCCTATTTTATAAATCCATATACTTTATAAAATCATAATTAATAAATGACTTGCTGTTAAAATATAAAAATATGGACAATAAAGAGTTAGTAGAGAATAAACTTTAGCTCAGGGAATTAAATGGTATTAATTATTCGTAATACCACACAAAAAAGTGACAATGTCACTTTTATCTCCATTATACACACATCAATATTATTAGATAATAATCTAATATTTTTAGCCCATAATTTGTATAACTATTTCAATTAAATAAATAAAACGCAAAACAATTAACTTAGAGAATACTGATTGTACATAGTGACAGCGTCACTTAATTTACGCGATAAGCTAAAAAATACTAATCATCGGAAGGGCTGAGAATAATTCCATAATGGCGATACTACAAAAGATATTGAGTAAATCACTCATAATATTTACTCTCAAATAAAGAATAAATATACAAATTATTATTCTGACCATTAATAATGATTTCATCCATGTTATAAATAATAATCTATCAGCGGGTTACTTTACGTTTAAATAAAGTGTAACTTATATTTTTCACGATAATTAATAAATAAATTCATACAGCATTATATATTCCATCTGAAAAATAAAGGTATTATTATGACATCTAAAATAACCAAATATGATAAAGCAACCAATGACTCCTATATTATGGATGAATTTGATCCCCAGTCAGAAGTAATAAAATATAGTTATACTTCTTCTCGCGTGGTTCAGCCTAATTTTAATAATTATAACAAACAAGGCAAACCTAAAGTAATAGGCTACTATACTGATTGGTCACAATATGATGGCCGATTGGATGGTGATCAGACACTAACAAATCGAGGTAGGGGCGTGGACTTAACACTCATTGATCCTTGTGCTTTCGATAAATTGATTATTGGATTTGCCGGTTGCCTTGGTGATCTGGGTGAGAAAAAAGATGCTATCAATGCAGCTGCTCCTCAATTTGGTCGTACTAATAATGGACAAGTTACCTTTCTTGATCCATGGGGAGATTGTCAATCTTGGAGAAATTGTGGATTTGAGGGCTGGGTAGATTTACCCATGCCACAATCTTTTAATCAAGGATCTAGCAGAGGGGTTCTTGGTGGATTACGCGATTTGCAGAAGAAAGCATTAGCACAAGGACATATCTTAGCTTTATCGTTCAGTATTGGTGGTTGGACGATGAGTTATGCTTTTAGTGATTTAGTCAAAGATCCGACTTTACGTACTGCTTTTTGTACTAGTGTGGTGGATATATTAAAACGTTTTCCTATGTTTTCTGAGGTCGACATTGACTGGGAATATCCTGGAGCTGTAGGTAATAACAACCCGCATGATCCAGCGGATGGTCAAAATTACGTTATTTTAATGAAGGAACTCGTTCAAAAATTTCAACAAAATGGATTAAGTCATATTAAGATCAGCATTGCTGCCTCCGCTGATCCTGAAATTTTAATGAAAGCATCCGTTCTTGATCTGAATACAGTTTGTTCTCCCAATGGTGGTCTGGGTATTAACTTAATGACTTACGATTTTTTTGGTACTCCATGGGCAGATAAATTAGCACATCATACCAATCTTTATGCTCCAGAGGGTATCTGGAGCATAGATAATGCGGTCAACTATTTACTAAAAATCGGTTTTCCTCCTCAACAAATTATGATTGGTTATGCCGGTTATTCACGGAATGCAAAAGGAGCAGTTCTGACTTCAGTATCTCCCTTAGCCGGAAATTATGATAATAGTGGGGCTTCACATACGACTGGAACCTTTGAATCTGGCAGTACTGAATGGTATGACATCCTTAATAATTATCTAGATCTTGAAAATCAAACTGGGAAAAATGGTTTTAAATTATTGACGGATTCTGAGGCAAATGCTGATTATCTTTATAATCCACAATCACAACTCTTGCTATCTATTGATACTCCAAGAACAGTATTCGCTAAGGGAGAATACGTTATTAATAAAGGCTTAGGTGGATTAATGACATGGACTGCCGATCAGGATAGTAGTGGACTATTAGTGAATGCTGCACGCGAAGGTTTAGGTTGTTCTATTAAGACACAAAAAATCGATATGCGGCCTTTCTATTTTTACGGTGAGGATCATATAACTAATAGCAGTGATTGATACTTTATAGCAGCTATTCGGTAATGGATAGAACCAAATATTATATAAATATGATCCATTATAATTATGACGAAAAATAACTAATTAGACAGGTGAAAAATGAATCAATTTATTGATGAAAAAAATGCTAAACAACCAGAAATAAAGGATGTCATTAAAGTTTCTAAAGTAGGTTCTATCTATTTTTATGGAGGTTCAGAAACTTTAGATTTAAATCCCTTAATAAAGAAAATAGAAGATTTTGTAAAAAATAACGGGTATGTCTCATATTTAAGTCATGAGTTTGTAACCGTTCCTTATGAAATATTCCCAAGAGGTGGAGGACTAAATTCAGATATTAAATCTACCATTTCTGTCTATGTAACTTATCATCATAGAGAGCAAGCATAATAATTGTAAATAAAAAGTATAAATAAGAAATATGAATTATTTAGCGTAAAAGGTTAGATGAGTTAGATTTTCGGTATCATTCCAGTAAATAAACGATGTCCAAAAGAATGATTAACGGCATAATTTTTCGATTTCGGTCATACTCTAAAAACACACCAACAGGGGAAGGCTCTGACGGACAAAGGCGGCATCCTGACCCTATTAATTAAACAGACTAAAATACCAACAACAATACGTTTCATATGTGTAACTGGATAGTAAATAAGATTTTTAAGTTATAAACGATAATCCGTTAATATAGCCATTACTAAAAACTCATTTACAACCAATATTTGATAAATGAAAAAATAATCGCTGTTGATCTATAACGTCACTAAAACAAAAACAAAAGCAAAAAGTAGAGTAGTGGGGAAATAGCTCTGGCTAATTGACCAACAACAGCAATAATAGATCAATTAATTCAATTTAACATAATATACATTATGCGAACCTTTGTAATAAATGAAGAAATCCAGCGTTCTGGCTGGTTAATCGTGTTGGTTCTTTTTAAGTGATTTATTGCTGATCATTGCCACAATAAATAAATTTTAATATAACCATCAAATTCATATATCGGATGTAAATTGTACTTCTTAATTTTTTATCTCTTGACTGTGCTTTTCTGGATGATTATTAGTCTCAGCGCAACCGTCGCTTGTACTAAAATAATAAGAATCTTAGTCACCATATCAGTGTTACTATCTAGTAATATACTTCATAAGGTATAAATCAGTCAGTGAAGATAATTATCGAAAATCTGGCAAATCAATATTAGATAATAAAAATAAATCCCCATAAGTGTTAATAACAAAATTGAAGTTAATCCTGTAGCTATCCTGAAACTATCTCCGTAATACAACACTAGAGTCCAATAAGGGTAAATAGTTATTTATTATTTTCAGTACACGATGTGACAATGTTTATGATAGAATTTTAAATGTACTTCGTAAAAAACTATTGAAATAATAGGCTTTTAAAAAAACCACTCTATAATGAATAATTGATTTTCATAACCCACTCTGTGTAAAGATCTCCTCTCGCTATTCTGCATCCCGGTAACCGCTATTCTTTTAGCATAACTCGGTACTTAGTGTGTCACATCGCACAATAAGATAGGTATGATTAACTCCCCTATTATTCAGTGTTATTAACACAGTCAATTTAACATAATCAAATAATATTATCCGAACCAACATGTTAAATAGTTGATTATTTATATTTTTTAAGGCAATTATACTTAATAAATTAATATTACCTGCCGTTTTTATTTGGCTTTGAGGAACTAATGAGCTGTAATTAGACTAAATTAACTATTTGATAGTGCTATTTGTGCTTATTATTAACTATTAGTGACAGCGTCACGCTAATTAGCTTTTTTGTCGTCATTTTTATATAAAGAACGCATTTAGGTGATTTCAGGTTATACCGCTCTCCACACCTAAGGCGCTCGACAAATTATGATTACTCTGATGACTCCTGATCAGGGTTTTCTTGCCAATTTCTTGCTCTTTCAGTGCCTTGATATTTCTTTATATATTCTTCTCTTTTTTTATCCATTTCATCGGTACATTTTAGTCTCCACTCTCGGTTATTAGGATCTTTCTGTTTGCATCTATCACTTTCATTCAATAATTTAGCCATGTCTACATGGGTATCAAAATTCCTCAGATCATAGGCTTCGATCCCTTTTGGGTTATCTGCGGCCACCTTTTCCAAATAGTATTTGGCTTTATCAAAATCTTGCGGTACCCCCCCGATCCCATGCATATAAATAACAAAAAGATTTTGTGCCGCTAGAATAAGGCTATTGCTATGAAGGTGATAGGCTTTTTCATAATATTCAACGGCTTTTGGTGTATTTATCTCTCCTAGATAACCCCTATGAAAAGTTTGGCCCATATAGAATAAGGCTAATCCATTGGTAGGGTTAAGGTTTAGCACTCGAGCTAAAAAGAAGTT
The DNA here is from genome assembly GCF_001294465.1 of Moellerella wisconsensis ATCC 35017. Classification (GTDB taxonomy): domain Bacteria; phylum Pseudomonadota; class Gammaproteobacteria; order Enterobacterales; family Enterobacteriaceae; genus Moellerella; species Moellerella wisconsensis. The sequence goes on along the minus strand of NZ_LGAA01000018.1, from coordinate 346,845 downwards.
TGCTAAAGAGCACTCTTCTTGTGCATTCACTGAATAATTGGGACCATTAAAATCAGAGCAGCCAGTTCTGAAAAAAGAAAATAACACATAGTTATCATCCTCGTTATTTTCGTTTAATGCCTGGTGATATAAATCGATAACCTGTTGCTGCGTCTTCGGATAAGGTGCCCGTTGGGGTAAATTAGGATCATAACGTAGTTCTATTTTTCTATAATCCTTGGTAAATAATCTATCTCTTAGGGGGGGAATAGAAGGAGGATCGGTATCCTTTCCCCATGTTGGCTTGCACACTATTAACGCTCCTAGAGTAATGAACAGTGAGATGAAACGCATAGTATTCATCATAAGTATAGTATTCATCCTTAAATGATTAAAATGTAAATGATTATCATTAATTAATGGTAAGCCAGTATAGGTCAAACCTTCTGGTTCATCTACGGAGGCGCCATAACTCAGACATAGTTTATGACATAACTCAGACTGTTTATTTCTTCGGTCAAATAATGGTATCGAACATAAAAATACGTATTAATTTTAAGCGAGTGTTTTTTCATTCTGTTGCTAAACCATTTTTTGTATCTTATTTAAGATGGCGTTAGAATGATGAGATATAATAATTAATACATAACATACAGGGGTAAACATGATTATATTAGTCACGGGTGCAACGGCTGGGTTTGGCGAAGCAATTGCCAGAAAATTTATTGCTCATGGCGCGCAAGTGATTGGTACTGGTCGCCGGCTCGAACGTTTACTTGCGTTACAACAAGAATTTGGCGATCAGTTTCACCCTATTCAACTTGATGTTACCGATAGTACAGCGATTGCTAAAGCGGTAAAACAGTTACCTGAACATTTAAAAAATATTGATCTGCTGGTCAACAATGCGGGTCTAGCTTTAGGCATTGTTCCTGCTTATGAAGCTGACCCTACCGATTGGTCGACGATGATTGATACTAATACTAAAGGTTTGGTTAATATGACCTATGAAATATTACAAATCATGGTGAAAAATAATCACGGTCATATTATTAATATTGGATCGACTGCGGCGAATTGGCCTTATAAAGGCGGTAATGTTTACGGGGCAACGAAGGCATTTGTAAAACAATTCTCTCTTGGCTTACGAGCTGATTTACAAGGTAAAAAAATTAGAGTAACCGATGTTGAACCCGGTTTAGTCGGTGGGACTGAATTTTCTAATATCCGCCTTAAAGGGGATAATCAAACAGCGGCTGATATTTATAAAGGTGCCAATGCATTGACGCCTGAAGATATTGCTGAAACCGTATTTTGGATAGCTAATCTCCCTGCCCATGTGAATATTAACACGATAGAGATGATGCCGGTGTCTCAGTCATTTGCTGGTTTAAGCGTAAATAAAGAAAATTAAGAGCTTACTTATATACTGTAAATAGGTAATTGTTTTTATACTTTGGGTATTAGAATTTTATATTGAGGCCAAAATGAAATTATCAACTCCATTGTTTAAATGTCTACTTCCTGCAATAGCATTATGTGTACCGCTATTTTGGGCAACAACCTCCGTTGCGGCAAGCTGTACATCGGGAAGCACCTGCGTTACAGTCGGGAATGGTGTCGAAGATCCTTTAACCAAAGAACAAGCCCGGCAAGAAAAGCAGCATTGGGATGAAACAAAATCTCTGCGGAGTAAAATAACTTCTCGGACTGAAAAAGAATTTAATAAACTGGAACAAGCTATCGATAACGAAGATACCTGTCGCAAAAGTTTAAATAGAAATGCATACTGGGAACCTAATACTCAACGCTGTTTAGACACTAATACTGGCTATCCAATTAAGCCTTAATAATAAGATAGCTTTATTCTGATAGAAATGAGGGAAATGACTATGAGTAAGAAAGTTTTATTTTCAGTATTATTTTTAATGTTTGCACCTATTGCAGCACAAGCATCTTGTGAAAGTGTTATCCAAGATATTAAACAGAAAATCATTAATAATGGTGTCGCTGAAAACGCTTTTAAACTAGAAGCAGTACCTAATGATGAAGCGGATAATGCCGGTGGGCAAATTGTTGGCCATTGCCAAAATGAAACTTATAAAATTATTTATACTCGCTTTGCTAACGGCAATAATGAAGCCCAATAAGCCATATTGTTTTTATGTTAGATAATTAGACTAAAAAGGGCGCGCTGCGCCCTTTCCTTTTATACTGAGTATTACGCGTATTCACATATATATGATTGCAATGCATCAGCATCTAAATATTGAGCTAATTCTTTCTCTTCAGGCCGTAATAAATAAGGTATTTCACCAATTAATGGCGCATCGAGATGTTCTTGTAAGCGATTAATAATTTGTGCGTAATGCGCTAGTCCCGGATTAATTCGGTTAGCAATCCAACCAATTAACGGTAGGCCATCTTGTTTAATTGCTTCAGCAGTTAATAATGAATGATTGACACAACCATGCTGAATACCAACCACTAAAATAACCCCTAGTTTTTGCTGTTTAACCCAGTCGGAATAAAATGTGTTGTTATTAAGCAGATAGCGCCAACCGCCATTACCTTCGATAATTACCGTATCCGATTGTTTATTTAAATGATCTAAACCGTGTTGGATTTTATCAAAGTTAACTTGTGTATCGTTTTCGTAATTGTTTTCCAATTGAATGGGATTAATTTCTTCATAAGAAACATTTAGTTGTGATGCCTTATGAATTAGTAAAGCATCTTTATTTCTCAAACCTTCGGTGGTATCAATACAATTATCGGCAATGGGTTTATAACCAACGGCTTTAGTCCCGTTTGTATTGAGAAGTTGGAGGATCGCAAGTGTCGCTACCGTTTTGCCAACATCGGTATCTGTCCCTGTCACAAATAGATTAGTAACCATAATTAATTTATATCCTGAAATGACAGAACTGGTGAAATAGATGATATAAGTTCAGTTTATGGTAATGGAGATAAATGAAGCTTGCGTTAGCTCAATTTTTGGTTGGAAAGCTAAAAAAACCAGTCTATTTATGTTGCTTTTTCGTTATCGTGGTTTAACCCTGTAACAATTTTAACAAAAGCTCACCATTATATAATGACTGTTTAATTAAGGCTGATGAATTATAAGTCCCTGTATTCGTATATTTTGCCGCTCTTAATTGCAGGTTTGAAGTGTATTTAGGAACTGACGTTGATTTTATAATAGCAGCTAGTTGTGGATAAAAAATTTCGGCGATAGTATTTAATGGTGAGCCGATAACAATGACTTCAGGACCAAAAATATTAATCAATGGCGCAATAGCACGACCTAAATCTCGACTGAAATCACCAAGAATTTCTAAACATAAAGGGTCTTTAGCCACGATTGCCTGACAAAAATGTTTAATAGTAATCTCTTGCTGATGCAGTATTGATTGAGGATACTGTGCTAATAAGATAGTTATACGCTTTAATAAATTAGGAATACTCGCTACTGTTTTTAAGCAGCCTATATTTCCACAGGAGCACTTAATCCCTTCTCTATTAATTTGCATATGGGCAAGTTCAATAGTTCGTGAATTTTCAGCATGAATAAGATAATTGTTAGTAATAACCCCTGCATTTATTTGATCATCTAAAATAATATGTAAAATATTAGCGCAGTCCTTAGCTGCTCCAACAAAACTTTCGGTTAACGTCCATGCATAAATATCTTTTTGTAAATAGACAGGTAAGCCTATTTTATTTTCAATCTGTACTTTAATGGGTAAATTTTTAATATTGTAATCATCTAATTGATTAATAATCCCCGCCGATGGATCTATATTTGCTTGAGTTATAATAGTAATAGCGGTTAATCTTTCTAGAAAATTTTGGTAGCGAGAGAAAAATAAACTAATAGAGTCGAGGAGTTGTTGGCTAAAATTAGCATTTCCCTGCGCGGTAAAATCAAATTCATCCTCAATAATTAGGTTAGCATTTAATTCTCTTAGTGAAAAAACAAGCTGTTGTTTATTAATACGGATAGCTAAAAATTGCCACCCTTCACTGTCTATTTCTAACCCAACCGCGGGTCGGCCTCTAAGCCCTAAAACGGGGAATTCTATCTCTTTAATTAAATGAGCCTCGGCTAATTCCCGAGTGATCTTAGTAATACTTGCAGGTGCGAGTTTGGCCTTTTTTGACAGGCTAATTCTGGATATCGGTCCATGCAGATCAATTAATCGATAGATTAATCCTGTATTTAATTGCTTAATCTGGTCATTATGACCAGTTAGATTATCCATACTCATAATTAATTTGTACCACAAAATAAACACCGGTTAATTATGCTAAACCTGATCAAAAGATGTAACTTAATACATCAAATACGTGACTAGCATCACATAAATAGTTATTTAGCATTCACTATATTGTTAACTAATAAATCAGTTAATTTTTGCGCAGCGGCAGGAATAGATCGCTGTTTATTTGAGACCAACCATACTTCAGAAGTTGCTGTTTTATCAGATAATTTAAGATAACGAACCCCATCGACTTTCATGCGAGTAAAAGATTGTGTGATGATAGAGATCCCCATTCCTGCAGCAACTAACCCTAAAATAGTCATTGCTTCCCCTGCTTCTTGTGAAATAGTTGGGGTAACCCCGGCAGCCGTTAATAAGTGTAATATCTCATCATAAAGCGCTGTTCCTACATCACGCTCAAAAAAAATCAGCGGATAATCAGCTAATAACGCAATATCTACATGGCTCGACTCATAGGCCAATAATGGATGCCCTTCATAAACAGCCAGCATAAAGGGTTCTTTAAACAGTAATTGATATTCAAGCTGTTCTGGAAGTTCCGTGTTCCTCATGATCCCAATATCAATACGCCCGGTCAGTAACGGCGCTATTTGTTGTTTAGTATTCATTTGGTGCATATGAATACCCACATCAGGATAGGTTTCTCGATATTGCCTGAGGCTCATGGTAACTTTATTCATAAACGGCGTAGTTGATGTGAAACCAATTGAAAGCTCTCCAAGTTCCCCTTTTTCCATCCGTGCCGCTTTTATTACCGCAGCATCGACCTGAGACAATATTTGATATGCCTCTTTTAGAAACATTACTCCTGCGGGCGTTAAGCTGACATTACGGTTATTGCGCTCTAATAATTTAGCCTTTATCTGCTGTTCAAGTGATTGTATTTGCTGACTTAGTGGCGGTTGTGAAATATGTAATCTGTCCGCAGCTCGGCCAAAATGTAACTCTTCAGCAACAGCAACAAAATAACGTAAGTGCCTTAATTCTATGGACATTTTCTAATTGAGATCCTTTTCATATCAATCTAGACCATTAATATATTAGACAAAAAAGTACTAAGTTTCTATTCTGTGATCTCCACTTTAAAAATAGTGATAATCTAAGGACAGAATACGTGAATATCTCCGATAAACCGAGGGTTGAAGAATCCATTCCGAGCCAAAAGACGTCGGCGCTCAAACCGCAAAATAAACATTTTATTCAGCGTAATGACGCTTTATATTTACGGGTCACTTTATCATTTTTTACCGTCGGGTTAGCCACTTTCGCCCTACTCTATTTTGTACAACCTATTCTGCCTTTATTATCAGAAGATTTTAATGTTTCTCCAGCCACGGCAAGTTTATCACTTTCATTATGTACGGGGATGATGGCATTAGGATTATTAATTACTGGTCCTATCTCAGATGCTATCGGACGCAAAAATGTTATGGTGATCGCATTAACTTGCGCGGCATTATTTACCTTACTCAGTTCGGTGATGCAAAGTTGGCAAGGAATATTAATAGTACGTGCATTAGTTGGATTATCATTAAGCGGCGTTGCTGCTGTGGCTATGACTTATTTAAGCGAGGAGATCCATCCCAGCTATATTGCCTTATCGATGGGTTTATATATTAGCGGTAACTCAATTGGTGGGATGAGTGGCCGTCTAGCGACCGGGGTTATTGCCGACTACTATTCTTGGCGCGTGGCAGTGATCATCATCGGCCTATTGGCATTAATTGCAGCCATTAGCTTTTGGCGTTTATTACCGCAATCTCAGCATTTTAGACCTAGCTCACTCAAACCTAAATCTCTATGGATCAATATTCAACTGCATTTTCGCGATAAAGGCCTGCCGTTGTTATTTATTGAGGGATTTATATTAATGGGCGGTTTTGTCACACTGTATAATTATATCGGTTATCGATTGCTTGAAGCTCCATATAACTTTAGTCAGGCAGCAGTAGGTTTTTTATCGGTTATTTATTTGACTGGAACTTACAGTGCTTCAAAAGCCGGCGCTTTGACCAATAAGTTTGGCATGTCCAAGGTGTTAATTTCCGCGTTATTAATGATGTTAATCGGTATTTTAATCACACTATTTTCCCATATCGTACTGATTTTTATTGGCATGACAATCCTTACAACCGGATTTTTCGCTGCTCATTCTGTGGCAAGCAGTTGGGTTGGTCACCGCGCTAAGCGCGCACGAGGCCAAGCTTCGTCACTGTATTTATTCAGCTATTATGCTGGTTCGAGTATAGCTGGTACGGTTGGCGGCATCTTCTGGGTACATTTTGGCTGGTCTGGTGTGGTCTATTTTATTGCTGCAATGTTAATATTTGGATTATTGATTGCCTTAAAATTAAAACAACAAGCTGATATCCTCCCTATCTAAGCGCCCTATAAATAGTGGTGTCTCGATACTGTTTTATCGCAGTAATCGACATCACTATTGGTTTCTTGCACCCTTCTTTTTTTCTTTGTTATATAGTTTTTCTGCTCGTGCATCTAGAGCACTTAAAATCAACATTGGCCTTACTGTTTAGCGTGTATTTTATCTCAGGTGTTTATGTGTTACTCTTTGGTTACCACACAATTGCATGTTGTAACTAATAACTATGATAAAACCTAAACTAGAACTCAATCAGTGCTTCAATCAATTAGAACAAAAAATCGCAGAATTTAGTCAGCTTTTGCGGCAGCAAAAATTATTAGCAGCGAAGGTATTTGAGCTACCTTCGGTAAAAAAAGGCCAAGAACATGATGAAATAACTCAAATAAGTGTGAATACTTTAGAAAATAAAATTGCTTTAGATAAAGCAATAAAACTGTATAACTTACTGTTTATCTTTGATAAGTCTGAATCTGTTAGTAGTAAATCTGCGATTAGACTCCCCGGTGCTCTATGCTTTAGCGTATCAGCAGACAACTATCAACAATTGACAGCGCTAATTGATGAAATCAATAAATTAAAACATCAACTAAAATACATTGTCACCAAGGCTTCGGGTGTAGATGAGAATAAACGTTTTGAGTTTGTGCATGACAATATTCACGGATTAATTACCTTAAATGCCTATCGCACCCTCACCTATGTGAAGTCACCAAATAGCGTCCGTTTTGGTTGGGCAAATAAAAAAATCATTAATAAAATCACTAAAGCACAAATGTTAGATAAACTGCAATTCAGCTACGAGAATAGCCGGACACCTGCGGGTTATCAACCTTCGGAGTGGCTTGAGCAAATTAATCAAGAAATACGGCTTATCGCTAGTTTGCGGGAACCAGTGACCCTGAAAACTCAACGGCCGGTTAAAGTGCAGCCGATAGCTCGAGTGTGGAATAGCGAGCAGCAAAAACAAACCCAGTACGCCTGCCCTCTTCCATTATTAATTTTTTTAATCGAGCCGATAGAAAACAGTATCATTATTGGTGATTTGAACGATTACGATGCCAGTAATATTACACTGCGACATAAGCCGAAAAGTAAACCGTTAGAATTATTAATTCCTAGGTTAAATTTATATCGTGAATTACCTTAATATTCAGCCGCAATAATACTGTTTACGGCTTAAGATCATTATTCAAACTTTATGATAAAAATTATATTGATAGAGACGGATAATATAAAAGCCATCTTAGTCGGCTAAGATGGCTTTCTAATAACGGTATGTATGTTGCTTCAGCTAATAAACATAGCTCAGCGTAAAGTGACGATTATTTCATGCTACCGACCATATTTTCAGGACGTACCCACTCATCAAATTCAGCATCGGTTAAATAACCTAATTTCAATGCAGATTGCTTCAGTGTTAATCCTTCTTTATGGGCTTTTTTAGCAATTTCAGCGGCTTTATCATAACCGATATGGGTATTTAATGCGGTCACTAGCATTAATGATTCATGCAATAACTTATCAATACGCTCACGGTTTGGTTCAATTCCTATCGCACAATGCTCATTGAAACTGCGCATTCCATCAGCCAATAAACGGACTGATTGTAAGAAGTTATCAATAATCATTGGACGGAAAACGTTTAATTCAAAGTTACCTGATGCGCCACCAATATTAATGGCTACATCGTTACCCATAACCTGTGCGCATAACATAGTAACTGCTTCACACTGTGTTGGGTTAACTTTACCTGGCATAATTGAGCTGCCCGGTTCATTTTCAGGAATAGAAATTTCGCCGATTCCACAACGAGGGCCTGATGATAACCAACGTACGTCATTGGCAATTTTCATCAACGAAGCTGCTAGCCCTTTCAACGCACCATGGCCATGAACTAATGCATCACAAGTTGCTAACGCTTCAAATTTATTGGGTGAGGTCACAAACGGCTGACCAGATAACTCAGCAATTTTTTTCGCGACACGTACTGCATATTCAGGGTGTGTATTTAGTCCAGTGCCTACTGCTGTACCCCCTAGTGCTAGCTCGCATAGATGAGGAATACTCTCCTCTACATGCTTGATATTATAGGATAACATCGCTGCCCAGCCTGAGATTTCTTGACCAAGAGTCAATGGAGTGGCATCTTGTAAATGAGTACGGCCAATTTTAACGATATCTTTAAATGCTTCTGCTTTGGCCGCTAATGTCTGCTGAAGTTGCTTTAATTCCGGTAATAATTGTTCACGCAATGCAGTAACCGCAGCTACATGCATTGCTGTTGGGAATACATCATTAGAACTTTGGCTTTTATTCACATCATCATTAGGATGGATAAGGCGTTCGTTACCGCGTTGACCGCCGAGAATTTCACTACCACGATTAGCCAGCACTTCGTTCATATTCATGTTACTTTGTGTACCGGAGCCCGTCTGCCAAATAGCCAGCGGGAATTCTGTTGGGTGTTTACCCGCCAGAACTTCGTCAGCAGCAGCAGTAATTGCCTCTCCGCGATCCTTCGGTAATAATCCTAAATCCATGTTGACGCAGGCTGCCGCTTTCTTGGTTAATGCCAGTGCATGAATCAATGCAACAGGCATTTTTTCTACCGAAATACGGAAATGTTCTAAAGAACGCTGAGTTTGCGCTCCCCACAACTGGTCAGCAGGTACTTCAATGGGTCCCATTGAGTCTTTTTCAATGCGATTAGCTGCCATTACTTTCTCCTTACTTAGTACACAGAAAAATTAAATTATGAACAATCTGTTGAACAGAAAACTAAAAATCGATGAACATATGATGCCATAAATTTAATTTCAATTATGCGACTTATGCGTGTTTATTGTATTGTAGTTAAAAGGAAATATGTTGATTTTATCACTAATGAGGGTTTTGCGATGTTAAAAATGACCAATCAAATTCAAAATTATGCTTGGGGAAGTAAAAAAGCCTTAACGTCACTTTATGGCATACAAAATCCTGATAATTTACCCATGGCAGAATTGTGGATGGGTGCCCATCCCAAAGCCAGCTCTCGAGTTATGGATAGTTCAACGCATAAATTAATCAGTTTAAAATCATTGATTGAAGCTGATCCAATTGCCACTCTCGGCGAGAAAATAGCTTATAAATTCAATCAATTGCCATTTTTGTTTAAAGTATTATGCGCCGCACAGCCTCTATCGATTCAAGTTCATCCGAATAAAACTTATGCTGAAGTCGGCTTCGCTAAAGAAAATGCTGCGGGCATTGCACTGGATTCACCAAATCGAAATTATAAAGATGATAATCATAAACCCGAATTAATTTACGCTCTTACTCCGTTTAAAGCGATGAATGCGTTCCGTCCATTAGCTGAAATTGCCAATCTTCTTGATTTTGTCTCTGCGGCACATCCTGAAATTCAATTATTTGTTCAACAGCCGACCGAAGAAAAACTGGCAAAATTATTTGCACAAATTCTTAGTTTATCTGGAGAACAAAAAGAACGCGCGCTTGGCGTGTTAAAATCTGCGCTTAATAGCCGTCAAGGTGAACCTTGGAATACAATTAAAAAAATGGCTAGTCTTTATCCTGAAGATAATGGCTTATTCTCACCGTTACTGTTAAATGTGATTGAATTACAGCCTGGAGAAGCGATGTTTCTTTACGCTAGAACTCCGCACGCTTATATTGAAGGCGTCGGATTAGAAATAATGGCTAATTCAGATAATGTATTACGTGCAGGTTTAACCAATAAGCATATTGATATTCCAGAATTAATTGCTAATGTTGATTTTATCCCTAAAGAGGTAGAATCTTTATTTTCTGAACCTCAAATAAATGGAAATATCTGTAAATACGATATACCTGTAGAAGATTTTGCATTTTGTATATATTCTATTAATCAAATGCAGACTAAAATAGAGAATGAAACCGCTTCAATCCTGTTTTGTATTGAAGGCGAAATTAAAATAACATCCAATAATGATGAGTTGTTAATTATTGCTGGCGAATCTATTTTTCTCCCTGCTTCTGATAAGTTAGCTTATATAAACGGTCATGGTAAACTGGCCAGAGCCTATAATTTGTAGTCATTAACTTTGTATTTTACTCGTCATTGATTTTTTTCAATAGACGGCAATATAAATTTTCGTAATTCGTATTAAGCACCGTTGTGTTACAACGGACAGAAAGGATGGATGTTCAGCATGAAAAAGTCATTAGTCGCGGTTGGCGTTATTATCGCAGTAGGCGCAGTATGGACGGGCGCATCATGGTACACAGGTTCTAAAGTTGAATCTGAATTCAGTCGCGTGATTGAAAAAACTAACCAAGCGTTGGCCGTTAGCCTGCCAGATACTGGAATTGTGTTAAAAGTTGAAAATTATCAACGTGGTATCTTCAGTTCTAATGCAGATGTTCTGATCACTAGTGCGGATTCTACCGATAACTCCGATGCTATCGTGATTAAAACTAACATTGATCATGGTCCTTTCCCTGTATCTCAAGTGGCTAAATTTAATTTAATGCCAAAATTAGCTGCGACACATGTTGAACTGGCTAACAACAAAGTAACTGAGAAACTGTTTAAATATACCGACGGTAAATCATTAATCAACGGTACTACTGTTATCGGTTACGGCAAAGGTATCGATTCAACATTTGATATTATTCCATTAGATATTACTGAAAATGGTAATAGCCTAAAATTCAGTGGTGCAAAATTCGTATTTGAAGGTACCGCAGATCTAAAAGATATTAAAGCTTCTTTAACCAGTGACAATACCGTTATTTCTAGCGATGCTGAAAAAGAAAGCATGGTATTAAAAGGCCTGAAGTTTACGAGTGATATCACAAAGACTGACTATGGTTTTTATACTGGCGATCAAGCTTTAGTTGTTGAAAATGTTGATGTTAATAATAATAACACTGCCTTCTCTTTCAAAAACTTAAAGGTTAATTCAGCGACTTCTGTTGCAGATAAAAATGCCAAAGGAAGTTTGACTTATAGCATTGATGATTTAGACGTTCTCGGCCAAAACTTAGGCTCAGGTAAAATGTCATTATCAATGGATCGTGTAAGTGCCGAAGCCTTGGGCAAATTCATTACTGATTACAACGAAGCAATTTCACAAAGTTTATCGGATGGCAGCTTACCGTATGTTGCTGATCAATTAGCGATGCGTATGCTATCAACAAGTCTGCCTGAATTGATGAAATCAAATCCACAATTTGCTATTTCCCCACTGTCTTGGAAAAATGCGGCTGGCGAAAGCAACTTTGACCTGTCAATAGATTTCAATGCATGGACACCGGAAGAATTAACTAATTTAGGAATGTCTAACAAAGCTGACGAAGCCGTGAAAAAACTGTTTAAAAGCTTTGATATGAACATCAAACTGTCAAAACCTATGCTTATCGAAGCGATTGCCCAGTCGCACAGCATTGATTCAGGTAAAGTAGTTAACGCAGAAGAGAAAAAAGCGTTCACCGAACAAGCGACTCAAGAATTAACTACCATTGAAGCGCCATTAACTGCTGATATGTTCTCTTCACCCTATGAAGATATGTTCTTAACTGACGAACAACGTGCAGAAAAAGCCAAGCAAAAACCAACGCCTTGGATGGTCAATAGCGATGATGCATTAACTATGTCATTCAAATTTGACGGCAATGACATTATGGTTAATGGCCAGAAATTTGCTTTAGCTGATTTCCTGACTAAAATGCATGTCATGACACCAACTGCTGAAGAACAACCTGAAGAACAGATTGATGTACAAGAAGAAATTGAAGTTCCAGCTGTAAGTGAACAGGCTCCAGCGGCACAATAATAATTTCAGTTTAAGTTATTGTTAATATCATTTATCTTTTTGTTAAAACGCCAGTCAATCTCTTTGACTGGCGTTTTTTATTATTCGTTTCACTATATAGACTAAAAGGACGAGAATTGCATGATAAACCATACTATTCCATTGACCGACTTACACCGACATCTTGATGGCAATATTCGTCCACAAACCATATTATCTCTTGCAAGACAGCACAATATCGCTCTGCCTGCGGATGAATTAGAAGCATTACGCCCTCATGTTCAAGTGCTTAGCAATCAACCAGACTTACTCGGTTTTCTACAAAAACTTGATTGGGGTGTGGCAGTATTGGCCGATCTAGCCGCCTGTTATCGTGTAGCTTTTGAAAATGTAGAAGATGCCTATCATGCAGGAATTGACTACGCCGAGCTGCGTTTTTCTCCCTATTATATGGCGATGAAACACCAATTACCTATCGATGGTGTTGTCGAGGCAGTAATCGCAGGCATTCAAGCGGGAGTTAAAAAATATCCCATAAAAATTAATTTAATCGGTATTTTAAGCCGAACTTTTGGACGCGAGGCGTGCCAACAAGAGTTGGATGGATTATTAGCGCATAAAGACCATATCTGTGCCCTCGATTTAGCCGGAGACGAGCTCGGTTTCCCAGGGGAGTTATTCCATTCGCATTTTACCCAAGCCAAAGATGCGGGTTGGCATATAACGGTACACGCCGGCGAGGCTGCGGGTCCCGCCAGTATTTGGCAAGCGATAAATCAACTCGGCGCCGAGCGGATTGGTCACGGCGTTAAAGCCATACAAGATCCTCAATTAATGGATTATTTGGTTGCCCAAGAGATTGGAATTGAAAGCTGCTTAACCTCTAATCTGCAAACCAGTACCGTAGCTTCTCTGGCAGAGCATCCATTAAGGAAATTCTTAGCCGATCAGGTTATTGTATCCATCAATACCGATGATCCGGCGGTACAAGGAATAGAGATAGCTCATGAGTATCAACTCGCGGCTAGCGATGCTGGGTTAACTCCCGCAGAGATTTTACAAGCGCAGCGCAACGGTCTACGTATGGCATTTTTAAGCGCCACAGAAAAACAGCAATTAATTGAAATTGCTGCACAACGTAAATAGCTTATTTAATCGAATCGGTCAATTTAGTAGGTCAATGATGTGACCTACTAAATTAAACGAGTTTAACCTACCGTGATGACAAATTGACAAATCATAAGCCACGCTAAACCGCTTAAGCTCTATTGATGAACTCAAGTCTATACTCAGAACAGATTCCAAATATCTAAACAACATATCGGTATTAGACAATTATTGCGTATGTATCAATTTATTATTTTTCAGTCATCAAATAGTTACGCCGAGATCTCGGGCTTATTCGGCTTTTTGCTTAGCTCCCTGATTAGCGTAGCGTTGTGCAAGTACCGCACAAACCATCAATTGGATTTGATGGAAAATCATTAATGGCAATAAAATCACCCCAACGACAGATGCCGGAAATAATACATTCGCCATAGGTACACCATTCGCCAGACTTTTCTTTGAACCACAAAAAACAATCGTAATTTCATCGGGCTTACTAAATTTCAGTAATCTCGCTGCAGCAATATTCATCACAATTATCACCAATAACAGTAAGCAGCTCACTACACAAATCATCAATAACGAAAAAGCATCGATTTTTTGCCAGATCCCTTCAACCACTGCTTCACTAAAAGCAACATAGACCACTAATAAAATCGATGAACGGTCAGTGATATTAATTAATTTACGATGACGATTAATCCATTTTTCAATTAACGGCCTCGCCAGATGTCCAACGATAAACGGAAGCATCAGTTGCAGTAAAATTGAGCCAATCGCATTAAAAGTATCTACAGCTTGGCTACCATCAGCGTCCATCAACATCCCAACTAATATAGGCGATAAAAACACCCCAAGAATACTGGATGCCGAAGCACTACAAACTGCCGCTGCGACATTGCCTCCGGCTACCGAAGTAAAGGCTATCGCTGACTGTACTGTTGCGGGCAAAGCACATAGATAAAGAAAGCCCATATATACCGTAGGCGACATCCATTCTGGCACCATAAAGTGCATGCCCAGCCCTAAAATCGGAAACACAATAAAAGTACTGCTAAACACCAACAAATGCAGCCGCCAATGACGAATGCCCGCCATTATCGCTTCCCGCGATAATTTAGCGCCATGCATAAAAAATAGCAGTGCTATCGCAGCAACCGTTAAGTATTTAAAGCCTATTTTAACCTCACCTTCGCAAGGAAAAATACTCGCAATTCCAATCACCAATAGCATGGTAATAAGAAACGGGTCGATTTTTAATTTATTTAGCCAAGGCATATTACTTCTCAATATAATATTACTGGCACCTTATCCTGATGCCAGTAATGATTAAATAAAAACTACCATTCCAACCTGTTCCATTTAAAGGAATTATTCTTCAATAGTTGTTCTAAAATAGTTGTTCTAAAATTGTTATTCCAGAACAATAGTTTGCTGCTGTTTTGCCGATTTAACACCGGCTTCGATTAACTTCATGACCATAATTGCTTGCTCAGGTGTAACAGGATTAGCTTCTCCTTCGCGGATAGCTTGGTAAATCGCCGTATAAAAGCCACCATAATTGCCTTTTTCATTCGGCCACGGCTGTTCAACTAATTGATCACCCTGTGACAGCGTCACAATTCCTGCACGTGGATCCACACCCCAATTATCGCCGACTGGATAATGCCCCGTTTTTAATAAATCTTCTTGGGTATCCAAGCCATATTTAACATAACTGCCCAGCATTCCATGCACAGTATAAACAGGCGATTCAGCAGCAGCCACTGTTGTCGCATGCAGAACCACCTTTTTATCAGCATAATTAAGCATCACATGAAAGTAATCTACCGCTTCTGCTCCCGGCCTGATCTCAGCCAGATCGGCGGTGATCGATTGCGGCTTACCAAAAAACTGCAACATTTGATCTAACAAGTGCGGGCCTAAATCGTACCAAATCCCACCGCCGGCGACAGCCGATTCGCGCCAGCGTTGACGCACTGCCGGGCGATATCTATCAAAATGTGAGCTATAATATTTAATATCGCCGAGGATCTGCTGATCCAACAGTTTTTTCAACGTTAAAAACCCTGCGTCAAAGCGACGATTATGATAAACCGATAGCAATAAACCAGCATTTTCCGCTTGATTCTTCAGCGCCTCAGCTTCATCTACTGTTACAGTAAATGGCTTATCGACCACGACATGCTTACCTGCTGCCAAAGCCTCTTGTGCTAATAAATAGTGAGTATTATTAGGCGTAGGGATGATAATAAGTTCGATATCGGGATTATTAAATAAGGCTTCTGGCGAGGAAACTACGGTAACATCGGGCAAATCCGCACTAACTTTTGCCGGATTGCTGCTTGAGACAGCGGTGAGTTCAAACTGATCTAAAGCCACAATAAAAGGTGCGTGAAATGTCTTACTTGCATACCCATACCCTACTAATCCAACTTTAATTGGTTTAGTCATAATTACCTCTTTATCTCGGTCAGATGATAGATTTTAAATTAATCATTAATATTAATTAGCTAGAGAAGAAAGTACCACTAGTGTTTGCTGATTAGCAAACTAAACTAAAATAGCTCTATCCCTTAGCGACATGTTAAGATAGCGCTATTTCCCGTCATTGAGTTGATATCTATAATGAAACCTTTAAATGATTACCAGCATATTAATGGTTGGCTATTAGCGCCAGCGACCTATCTAGTTGTTATGTTTGTTGCTGCTTGCGGCATGTTTATATTGTATATTTTAAAATTTTTTGATTTATATTCAGCTTATGGAGCATGGCCTAGCTTTCTACCACTTAGCTGGTATTTATCTTTAGCAACGACGTTATTAATGGGTCTTTTTACTGCTCACGTGATTAAATTGATGTTTTTTCGAGCACGCAAATTCCCACGTATGTTCATAATTTGGCTCATGATTTCATTAGTTCTCGGACTGAAAACCTTCGCATTTTCACCGATTGACGATACTATGGCGCTAAAAGTGCTATTATGGCCATTATTTGCCGCATCGTTATTTGTGCCCTATATGAAACGTTCATACCGCGTAAAAATGACTTTCACACAAGATCGATAAGCCACGCTAAAATTGCTTGTTATTATAGCCGGGTTATTTTTAATAATTCGCTAATTCTTTTTCGTTTTTTATCAACACGTTTCAGGCAATGCAATGACTGATTATCTGCTTTTATTTATCGGGACCGTTTTAGTTAACAACTTTGTGTTAGTTAAGTTCCTTGGCTTATGCCCGTTTATGGGCGTCTCAAAAAAACTCGAAACCGCCATTGGAATGGGCTTTGCAACCACCTTTGTAATGACCCTTGCGTCTATCACCTCGTGGTTGATGGACACCTTTATTCTGATCCCTTTAGATCTCATTTATCTGCGGACATTAAGTTTCATTTTAGTGATCGCGGTGGTGGTCCAATTCACCGAGATGGTCGTACGTAAAACTAGCCCGACCTTATATCGCTTATTAGGTATCTTTTTACCGCTAATCACCACTAACTGCGCGGTTTTAGGGGTTGCACTACTTAATATCAATCAATCCCATAACTTTTTACAATCGGCAGTCTATGGTTTTGGTGCCGCGGTTGGTTTTTCATTAGTCATGGTGCTATTTGCTGCAATACGCGAACGACTGGCAGTCGCCGATGTACCCGCGCCATTTCGGGGCTCATCAATTGCGTTAGTTACCGCGGGTTTAATGTCTTTGGCCTTCATGGGCTTTAGTGGTTTGGTGAAATTCTAATGATATCGTTATGGATTGCTATTGGCATATTAGCCGCATTTGGGCTGATATTTGGCCTTATTTTAGGTTACGCATCTCTGCGTTTTAAAGTCGAAGAAGACCCGATTGTCGAACAAATCGATCATATTCTACCACAAAGCCAATGTGGTCAATGTGGTTATCCTGGCTGCAAACCTTACGCAAATGCGGTAGCCAATAATGGTGAAATGATCAATCGTTGCGCTCCTGGTGGCGAGCAAGCGATGTTGAAAATTGCGGAGCTACTAAATGTAGACCCGCAGCCACTAGAAGGCGATGAAGCCGTATTAAATCCTCAGCGCAAAGTGGCAATTATTGATGAAGAGAACTGTATTGGTTGTACCAAATGCATTCAAGCTTGCCCGGTAGATGCAATTATTGGTGCAACGCGAGCCATGCATACAGTGATTGAAGATCTGTGTACTGGCTGCGATCTGTGTGTGGCCCCCTGCCCAACAGACTGCATTGAATTAGTTCCAATCAAAACATCCACCTCTAACTGGAAATGGGATTTAAATTCGATTCCGGTTAAAAATATTACATTACCAACAACTCCTATCACTCCGAAGGGATCGACTCAGGGTGAATCGCATGTTTAATTTATTTAACTGGTTGAAAAAAGACAATATTTGGGATTTTGATGGTGGTATTCACCCACCTGAAATGAAATTACAATCCAGCCAAACCCCCATGCGTATCGCCGCGGTACCTGCGCAATTGATTATTCCATTACAGCAGCATTTAGGCCCTGAGGGTGAATTATTAGTTAAGGTTGGCGATTATGTATTTAAAGGCCAACCGTTAACCAAAGGGATTGGCAGAACCGTCCCGGTACACGCGTCTTCCTCCGGGATTGTCAGTGCTATTGAGCCACGCGTTACTGCGCATCCTTCCGGATTAGCTGAGCTGTGTGTAATTATTACCACCGACGGTAAAGACCAATGGGGTGAACTACATCCACATCCTGAATATACTCAGCTGACGGCTTCCGAGCTATTATTCCATATCGAACAAGCAGGCATTGCCGGCCTTGGCGGTGCGGGATTCCCAACGGCAGCAAAATTAGCTGGCGCAGGGCAAGCGATTAAAACACTAATTATTAATGCCGCAGAATGCGAGCCTTACATCACGGCCGATGATCGCTTAATGCAAGAGCATGCCGATGAAGTTATTGAAGGCTGCCGAATTTTGATCCATTTGCTTAACCCTGAACAAGTGTTAATAGGCATTGAAGATAATAAACCCGAAGCCATTCGCGCCTTAAAAAAGGCACTAACGCAACACGACCCACTGATCCATATTCGGGTGATCCCCACCAAATACCCTTCGGGGGGAGCTAAACAATTAACTAAAATTTTAACTGGCAAAGAAGTACCCTCTGGCGCGCGTTCATCTCAAATTGGCGTATTAATGCAAAATGTCGGCACGGCGGTTGCCATTAAACGCGCAATTATTGA
The DNA here is from genome assembly GCF_001294465.1 of Moellerella wisconsensis ATCC 35017. Lineage (GTDB taxonomy): Bacteria > Pseudomonadota > Gammaproteobacteria > Enterobacterales > Enterobacteriaceae > Moellerella > Moellerella wisconsensis. The sequence goes on along the minus strand of NZ_LGAA01000018.1, from coordinate 328,076 downwards.
CGGACACCCTTTAATCGAGCGCGTGGTAACTGTGACGGGTGAAGCTATACAGCAACCGGGAAACTTTTGGGCGCGTTTAGGTACACCCGTACAATATCTATTGCAACAAGCGGGTTTTCAACCACAAGATCAACAAATGGTGATTATGGGGGGGCCATTAATGGGCTTTACCCTGCCCGACCTCAGTGTGCCTATCGTAAAAATCAGCAACTGCCTGTTAGTGCCTACCGCAGAAGAAATGGGGCTTAAAGCACAAGAAGAAGCCTGCATTCGCTGTGGGCTCTGTGTCGAAGCTTGTCCTGCTGGTTTACTGCCACAGCAACTATATTGGTTTAGCCAAGGCAAAGAGCACGATAAAGCACAAAAGCATCATTTATTTGACTGCATTGAATGTGGCGCTTGCGCCTATGTATGCCCGAGCAATATTCCTTTGGTGCAATATTACCGCCAAGAAAAAGCAGAAATCAAAGAGATAGCCCAAGAAGAACGACGTGCTAACGAGGCTAAACTGCGATTTGAAGCTAAACAAATCCGTATGGAAAGAGAAAAAGAAGCGCGTGAAGCTCGACATAGAAAAGCCGCCGTGCAACCAGATAGCGATGATAAAAGTGCGGTTAATGCAGCTTTAGCTCGTGTAAAAGCAAAACAGCAGTCTGCCGCCGAAAGCATTACTGTCGATCCGACCCAGGCTCCAGATAACAGCGCAGTGATTGCCGCTCGTGAAGCACGAAAAGCACAAGCACGCGCACGCCAAGCCGAGAAAAAAGCCGCTGAGTCATTATCCACGTCTACTGAGCTACCAACCGCCACAGCAGAAGCCGTGGCTGAAACTGATCCACGCAAAGCTGCTGTAGCCGCTGCGATTGCTCGAGCTAAAGCCAAAAAAGCCGCACAAGCTGGTGCTGATCTCTCGGCGGAGGCTGCCGAAACAGTAGCTACCGAAACAGTAGCTACCGAAACAAAAGCTTCTACAACAGCGTCTGCAACCACAGCACCTGAAGCTGCAACGGAAGCCGGAGCCGAAACTGATCCGCGCAAAGCCGCTGTAGCCGCTGCGATTGCTCGTGCTAAAGCCAAAAAAGCCGCACAAGCTGGTGCTGATCTCTCGGCGGAGGCTGCCGAAACAGTAGCTACCGAAACAGTAGCTACCGAAACTACAGCTTCTACAACAGCGTCTGCAACCACAGCGCCTAAAGCTGTAACGGAAGCCGGGACCGAAACTGATCCGCGCAAAGCTGCTGTAGCCGCTGCGATTGCTCGAGTGAAAGCCAAAAAAGCCGCACAAGCTGGTGCTGATCTCTCGGCGGAGGCTGCCGAAACAGTAGCTACCGAAACAGTAGCTGCCGAAACAGTAGCTGCCGAAACAACAGCTTCTACAACAGCGTCTGCAACCACAGCACCTGAAGCTGCAACGGAAGCCGGGGCCGAAACTGACCCACGCAAAGCCGCTGTAGCCGCTGCGATTGCTCGTGCTAAAGCCAAAAAAGCCGCACAAGCTGGTGCTGATCTCTCGGCGGAGGCTGCCGAAACAGTAGCTACCGAAACAGTGGCTGCCGAAACAACAGCTTCTACAACAGCGTCTGCAACCACAGCGCCTGAAGCTGCAACGGAAGCCGGGGTTGAAACTGATCCGCGCAAAGCCGCTGTAGCCGCTGCGATTGCTCGAGTGAAAGCCAAAAAAGCCGCACAAGCTGGTGCTGATCTCTCGGCGGAGGCTGCCGAAACAGTAGCTGCCGAAACAACAGCTTCTACAACAGCTTCTACAACAGCGTCTGCAACCACAGCACCTGAAGCTGCAACGGAAGCCGGGGTTGAAACTGACCCACGCAAAGCCGCTGTAGCCGCTGCGATTGCTCGAGTGAAAGCCAAAAAAGCCGCACAAGCCAGCACGATTGAGATTGATACGCCAAGTTTACAAATGGAAATAGATAATCAATTATCGCCGGCTGCCGATGAGCCCATCGAAGACGAAACTGATCCACGTAAAATAGCAGTTGCTGCGGCAATTGCTCGCGTAAAAGCAAAGCGTGAAATGCAAAAACATGAAGAAACATCGATAGAATAGCGAAAAAAATATGAAATTTAGACCCATAAATCAACAAAGTCGTCGTTTAAAAATCGCTAGCTCGCCGTTTACTCACGACCAACATAATACCCAACTAATTATGCTGTGGGTAATTATTGCTGCTATTCCCGGTATTGCCGCGCAGCTTTATTTTTTCGGAATTGGTACTTTATACCAGTTAATTTTAGCCATGCTAACCGCCATTATTACCGAGTCTATCGCGGTAAAATTACGCACACGTAGCATAAGCACCGCGCTCAAAGATAACTCGGCATTAGTGACCGCACTATTATTAGGCGTTAGTTTGCCGCCTTTAGCACCTTGGTGGTTAATTGTTATTGGTACTGTATTTGCCATAATTATAGCCAAGCATCTGTATGGTGGATTAGGTCAAAATCCGTTCAATCCCGCCATGGTCGGCTATGTCGTACTGCTCATTTCATTCCCCGTACAAATGACCAGTTGGCTACCGCCGGATGCGTTACAAAATATCCCTACCTCAGCTTGGGATAGCCTAATGATTATTCTCACCGGGCATACACCTGGAGGATCTACATTAGAGCAGCTACGCTTAGGAATTGATGGCATGAGCCAAGCTACGCCGCTCGACAGCTTTAAAACCGGCTTATTAACCCATGCCATTGACGAAGTCTTAGCGCAACCCATATTACAAGGCTCATTAGCCGGCATTGGTTGGCAATGGGTAAATATCGGTTATTTATTTGGCGGATTAATCATGCTTAATCGCAAGGTGATCAATTGGCAAATCCCCGTTTCATTCTTAGCGGTACTCGCGATTTGTTCTACCATCAGCTGGTTAGTTGATGATGGCCATTATGCTCCGCCACTATTCCAATTACTGTCTGGCGCAACGATGCTTGGTGCATTCTTTATTGCCACCGACCCAGTGACGGCATCAACAACACCTCGCGGAAGATTAATTTATGGCGGGCTGGTTGGGTTATTAGTATGGATTATTCGAGTCTATGGCGGCTACCCAGATGCTGTTGCATTTGCGGTATTATTGGCAAATATCGCGGTACCATTAATCGATAATTATACGCAACCACGAGCATACGGGCATAAATAAGGAAAACAGATGTTAACAACTATGCGACGCCATGCGATTACTTTGGCACTGTTTGCCGCTGGAACCACCGGATTAAGTGCAGCGGTTTATACCTTGACTAAACATATTATTGCGGAACAAGCCCAAATTGAGCAAAAAAAATTATTGGACCAAGTGGTTCCTCCACAAATGTACGATAATCAGTTTAGCCAAGAATGTTATTTAGTCACTGCACCCGAGGCCCTGGGGACTGCACAACCGCACCGCTTATATATCGCGCGCAAACAAGGTACTCCTGTCGCGGCGGCGTTAGAATCTACGGCACCTGATGGCTATTCAGGCGCTATCAACTTAATTGTTGGCAGTGATTTTAACGGTAACGTTTTGGGGGCTCGGGTTACTGAACATCATGAAACGCCAGGGTTAGGTGATAAAATTGAAACTCGGATTTCCGACTGGATCACCCATTTTAGTGGTAAAAAAATTGATGCTGATAATCTATCACCTTGGGCAGTAAAAAAAGATGGTGGAGAGTTCGATCAATTTACTGGAGCAACCATCACACCACGAGCTGTGGTCAATGCTACAAAAAGAACCGCTTTATTTATGCAAAATGTTACCGATAATCTGGCCGATTATCCTGTGTGTGGAGAGGAATAATAATGAATCAGACTAAAGAATTATTTGCTCAAGGGCTGTGGAAAAATAACTCTGCGCTGGTTCAATTACTGGGTTTATGCCCATTATTGGCCGTTTCATCAACCGCCACCAATGCATTAGGTCTCGGTTTAGCAACCACTTTAGTGTTAGTCTGTACTAATGTTGCGGTATCGGCCTTTCGTCGTTGGGTGCCTTCAGAAATTCGTATCCCCATTTATGTAATGATTATCGCCTCAGTAGTTAGCGCGGTACAAATGCTGATCAATGCCTATGCTTTTGGGTTGTATCAATCATTGGGGATTTTTATTCCACTAATTGTCACCAACTGTATCGTGATTGGTCGTGCTGAAGCCTTTGCTGCCAAAAATCCAGTCTATCAATCAGCGATGGATGGCCTTGCGATGGGACTAGGGGCAACCGCTGCCTTGCTGGTATTAGGAGCCATGCGTGAAATTCTTGGTAATGGTACGCTGTTTGATGGCGCGGATTTATTACTTGGCTCTTGGGCTAAAGTACTGAGAATTGAAATTATTCATCTCGATTCGCCATTCCTTTTAGCCATGCTCCCTCCTGGTGCCTTTATTGGTCTTGCACTAATGCTGGCATTAAAATATTTAATTGATGAAAAAATGAAACAGCGCCAGACCCATAAGTCGCTAACCCAAAATAAAACTCAAGAAGCTGAGCCTCAAACAGAATTATCCACCGAGCGCGCTTCAGAAGGACAGTCAAGCCATTAACACCGATTATCGGCATGGTGCATGGCCGGCATTATTATCTAAATCAACATGTTGTGAGCTATGAATAAGACCAAAAGGATTGAAATTTTAACCCGTTTGCGGGCAAATGACCCACACCCAACCACCGAATTAAACTTTAACAGCCCATTTGAGCTGTTAATTTCGGTGTTATTGTCAGCTCAAGCGACCGATGTCAGCGTGAACAAAGCCACAGCCAAGCTGTATCCGATAGCTAACACACCAGAAAAAATCTTGGCACTTGGCGTTGATGGCTTAAAACCGTACATTAAAACCATTGGTTTATTTAATACCAAAGCTGAAAATGTGATTAAAACCTGCCAAATGTTAATCGAAAAACATCAAGGTGAAGTTCCAGAAGATAGAGCCGCACTAGAAGCATTGCCGGGCGTTGGGCGGAAAACTGCTAATGTGGTATTGAATACCGCTTTCGGTTGGCCAACCATTGCTGTCGATACCCATATTTTCCGCGTTTGTAATCGCACTAATTTTGCCCCCGGGAAAAATGTCGTTGAGGTGGAAGATAAACTGCTAAAAGTGGTACCCGCTGAATTCAAAGTTGATTGCCATCATTGGTTAATTTTGCATGGTCGCTATACCTGCATTGCCAGAAAACCACGCTGTGGTTCTTGCATTATTGAAGACTTATGCGAATTTAAACAAAAAGTTTATCCTGAAAATTAACTCAATACGGGCCCAAAAGTTATCACGCAGGCGAGATTATACTTGCCCGATAACTTTGATTTGCGTAACAATGGGCGTTAAATTTTAAACTCCACGAAAAATGGTAAGTATGTTTCAAGATAATCCGCTGCTTGCACAGCTTAAACAGCAACTTCACGCGACCACGCCGAGAGCGGAAGGGATCGTAAAAGGTACAGAAAAAGGTTTTGGCTTTCTTGAGGTTGACGGACAAAAAAGTTATTTTATCCCCCCGCCACAAATGAAAAAAGTCATGCATGGCGACCGGATCATCGCAACTATTCATACTGATAAAGACCGCGAATCCGTCGAGCCAGAAGAGTTGGTTGAGCCATTTTTAACTCGATTTGTCGGCAGAATTCAAAAGAAAGAAAACGATAATCGTCTGTCCATTATTCCCGACCATCCATTATTACGCGACGCTATTTTTTGTCGCCCTGCCAAAGACGTAGATCATCAATTTAAGCAAGGTGATTGGGCCGTAGCTGAAATGCGCCGTCACCCGCTTAAAGGCGATAAAGCTTTTAACGCTGAAATTACTGAATTTATTACTGACGCTGACGATCACTACGCTCCATGGTGGGTAACATTACGCCGCCATCAATTAGAGCGTATTGCCCCTGAGATGGTTGACAGCGAACGCGATGATAATGATCTAGAACGTATTGACTTAACCGATTTATTCTTTGTCACTATCGATAGCGCCAGCACCGAAGATATGGACGATGCGTTATATGTTGAACGCACAGAAGCCGGTGATCTCAAACTGTTTATCGCCATTGCTGATCCCACCAGTTATATCGCTAAAGACAGCCCATTAGATAAAATTGCCGCTGCCCGGGCGTATACCAATTATTTACCCGGCTTTAATATCCCGATGCTGCCCCGCGCATTGTCAGATGATTTATGCTCGTTGCGTCCGAATGAACGGCGTCCTGCACTCGTCTGCTCAGTCACCATTTTAGCTGATGGTACTTTAGCTGATGATATTCAATTTTTTGCCGCATGGATTGAGTCAAAAGCCAAGCTTGCCTATGACTTGGTATCTGATTGGATTGAAAAAACAGGAACTTGGCAGCCAGAAAACCCTCAAGTTGAGCAACAAATTGAGCGCTTATTTGAGATGTCTACCCGCCGTAGTCAATGGCGTCAGGATAATGCCTTAGTGTTTAAAGATCGCCCTGATTTTAGGTTTATTCTCGATGATAACGGCGTGGTAGTTGATATCGTCGCTGAAAACCGCCGTGCAGCTAACCGAATTGTAGAAGAAGCAATGATCACCGCTAATCTATGCGCTGCCTCAGAGCTGAAAAATAAATTAGGCTTTGGCGTGTTTAATGTGCATGCCGGTTTTGACCCACTAAATATCGAACAAGTGGTACAAACATTAAAAGATAATGGCATTGAAACTGACGCAGAGTCACTGCTATCTATCGAAGGCTTCCGTAAAATTCGCCGCATTTTAGACCGTCAGCCGACTCAATTTTTGGATAGCCGCGTTCGTCGGTTCCAGACATTTGCTGAAGTCAAAAATGAACCCGCGCCCCATTACGGATTAGGTTTTGATGCCTACGCGACATGGACATCGCCCATCCGTAAATATTCAGATATCGTCAATCACCGTTTATTAAAATCAATTATTGCCGGCAAACCAAGCACTGAGAAACCGTCAGAAGAGTTATCGCTTCATTTAGCTGAGCGTCGCCGTGCTAATCGCATGGCGGAACGAGATGTTGGAGATTGGCTATATTCTCGCTTCCTTAGCCCATATGCTGGGACTGACCAGGTTTTCAGTGCGGAAATCATTGATATAACACGCGGAGGGGTTCGTATTCGCCTAGTCGATAATGGTGCTGTAGCATTTATTCCCGCCACGTTCTTACATTCAACGCGCGATGAAATTCAATGCAGCCAAGAAACCGGCGCCGTTCTGATTAAGGGTGAACCCGTCTATAAACTGAATGATATTATTGATGTACGTATTGCCGAGGTCCGTATGGAGACTCGCAATATCGTAGCGCGCCCTGTCAACTAATTTCAGATTATCGATATTCTAGCCGGGTGAAAATCATCCGGCTTTTTATTGTGTCTATATTGTTCCTATCGAATTACTTACCCTGTCTATTTTTACTCGCTTGTTTTCTATATTGATAGCCCTATTATTGCATTGGACGGGCTTAATCTGCCCTATTTAACCTTATATCTTAGAGTAACTTTGTATTGGCGTAGCCGTAGTTTCGCAGAGTCCATTATGCTGGTGCTTCGTAAACAATATTCATAAACAATATTCGCAAACAATATTCGTAAACAATATTCGCACTAAAAGTTAAATTATCGGGGTAATTAAATAAAAATCCCCGATTATTCTCATTTGCTAATTACTGGGCTATGCTAACGTAGATTGACTATTAAAATGAGGAATTGAATTATGAAAGCTAGACAAAAATCCATTACAGCATATGCCGTAGCCGCAGTCGTAGTCCTTTCACTTTCTGCGTGTTCAAATATGTCTAAACGAGATAAAAATACCGCGGCTGGCGCAGGGATTGGTGCCGTAGGTGGCGCGGTATTAACCGGGGGAAGTGTATTAGGCACTGTGGGTGGGGCGGCTGTCGGGGGGGTTATTGGTCATCAGGTTAAAAAATAATACCATTAGCAAATGTCGCTTAAAAATACTATAAATAGGGCGCTTATTCTGCGCCCTATTATTTTATCCATTAATTAATATTACTGTCGCTCTGCATTTCTGATAAATCGACGTCTGTCATCCACTGATTTATCCACCAGCCAGCTTCACTTTATGACCCATGCCTTCAAGTAGCTGTTTAATTAAGTCGCGTTTATCGCCTTGAATTTCTATATTGCCGTCTTTAATCGCGCCACCACAGCCACATTTTTTCTTTAATTCAGCAGCCAATTTAGCTAATGCGCTATCGTCTAAATCCAATCCAGTGATAACACAAACCCCCTTGCCTTTTCGGCCAGAGGTTTCACGGCGGATCCGCACAATACCATCGCCTTTAGGTCGTTCAATACGTGGTTTTTCTTCCTCGATACGCCCTATATCAGTGCTATAGACTAAGCGGCTATTATTATCTTTCATTACAGCCCCTTCAGTGATTCATTAATTTGTTGTAGCATTTGGGTAGGAGAATCACTGCGAGTAATGGGACGACCAATGACCATATAATCCACCCCTGCGGCAATTGCATCTTGTGGGGTCATAATCCGACGTTGATCGCCAATATCACTGCCTACGGGACGAATGCCAGGAGTGACCAATTTAAAACCAGCGCCACATAATTGTTTTAAATGGGCCGCTTCATGAGCAGAGCAAACAACCCCATCCAATCCACTGTTTTTACTCAGTAAAGCTAGACGTTCTGCATGTTCGGCCGGTGAAACATCGATACCAATACCGGCCAAATCAGTTTGATCCATACTGGTTAATACTGTTACCGCCGTCAGTAGCGGGGCATCTTTACCGTAAGGTATTAATACTTCTTTCGCCGCATCCATCATACGTGTCCCCCCACTGGCATGTACATTGACCATCCAAACCCCCATTTCTGCCGCCGCAGCCACTGCACGCGCAACAGTATTGGGAATATCGTGGAATTTTAAATCCAGAAACACATCAAATCCACGTTGTTTTAATTGCTTAACCAGCTCAGGCCCATGAAAAGTAAACATCTCCTTGCCAACTTTTAGCCGACAATCGCGCGGATCAATACGGTCAACAAAGGCCAATGCCTGATTAATATCATCATAATCGAGAGCAACAATAACCGATGGATCGACAGGTGCCATTGTTTGATTTTGAGTTGGGGAGTTCATTTCTATGCTATGCCTTTATATCATTTGAAAAAAACGAAAATATGATGTGACAGTGTCACTGACCATCTAGCCCACGGATAGGTTTTGTCGTATCCCATGAACGGCAAGATGGGCAATGCCAATATAACGAGTGTGAAGTAAATCCACATTTACGACAACGGTAATCAGGTTTGGTTCGGATTTGTTCGCCGACCATTTTACGTAATAAAATTAAGCTTTCTTTGGCTCGCCCTTCTTCGGCATCTTGTAAATGATACTCCATCAAGCGATAGAATAAGCGCATTGTTGGATGGCGCTGCAATTGAGCATTAATATAGGTCAATGCTTTATCGTGTCCCTCGCTTTGGGCAATAATATCCGCCAAATAGAGTTCAGCCGCAGCACCCGAATCACCGGCGACACACTGTTGCAAGAATTCAGCCCATTCTTGCATATTATCCAGTTGTTTATAGCATTCATAAAGTAGCGGCAACGTTTCAGTAACTAATTCGCGATCTTGTTGATAAACCTGTTTCAACGAGGCAATGGCTTTATCGTAGGCATTTTTTTCTATATAAATACGCCCTTTCATAATTGAAACACGCGCACAATTTTTATCTGCTTGTTCGGCTTTATTCAATAAATTTAAACCGGCATCTAAATCATCGCTGCCCAATTGCTGTAAGGCCAATTCACAATAAAACTGGGCTATATCTTCACGTAGCGCATTATTCCCCAATTTGACTAGCTTGGTTGCCACATCAATGGCTTTATGCCAGTCACTAGTCAATTGATAAATCGATAATAAAGATTGATAAGCACTATTTTTAAAATCCACTTCATCAGTCAATTGTAAAAACATATTCTCTGCCCGGTCATAGACACCCGCGGCCATATAATCACGCCCCAATTGTTGGGTCGCAAGCAGACGTTGTTCAAAAGATAACGAGGCACTTTCAACTAATGATTGGTGAATACGAATCGCACGTTCAACTTCACCTCGAGAACGAAACAAATTACCGAGGGTTAGATGAGCTTCAAAAGCAGAGCTATCTTCCTTCAACATATCAAGGAACAGATCAACCGCTTTATCTTGTTGATTGGATAAAAGGAAGTTAACGCCTGTCACATATTCACGCGACAGACGATCAGCGTTCTGTTGTTTATCTTGTTGAGCACTTCTACGCCCCATATACCAGCCATAGGCGGCAGCAATCGGTAGCAGCAGAAATAGCAGCTCTAACATAGAAAATTAATCCTTATTTGATAAGGTCACAGCAGATACCGCCGATTCGGATGCATTTTTGCCTGACTCAGTTAATTGTGATTCTAAGCGTTTAATTTTACGACGGGCATTCGTCAAAGCAACAAATGATCTTAAATAGAAAATACCACAGACCAACCAACCTAAAATAAACCCCATACCAAACAATGAGGCCAACAGCGTAGAAACAGAGAAGTCACCTTTAGCAATCAAATAATTAAAGCTAATCACTTGGTCGTTACTCGATCCTAGCGTTATTGACACAATAAAAATCACCACTGCCAGTAATAAAATTAGAAAATATTTCACATTATTTCCTGTTATCAGTTGTCGTCGATAGACATAAATATCCATTATCTGCCTGATAAGGTAGCATTTACTCTGAGTTCAGACCAAGCAATTTCTCAAATAAACCTGCCAGCTGTAAGTCGGATAATGGCCGTGTTTTACAAAATCTAACTCGATATCCGTAATATACCAAAAAATATCAATTATCGCCTTATCGATACGGTGTAATACACATTCTATTACACTCTCTATTATACCTTGGCTATCATTCTGAATAATACCCTGTTTTATCGAGATTTTTATTTTCGCATTTCAATAATATAATCATACTTTGGCGATTAGTATTTAGCCAATTAGCGGTTGGTCGGTTGAGCTAATAGCCGACATGCGATCATCGCTAATACAACATTAATAGCAATTGATAGCAAAATATCACTCGGCCAGTGCATCGCCAAAACCAGTCGACTTACAATAACGCTTTCAGCCCACACCGCTAGCGCAATCGACCATAGATAATAACCACGTTGCCAAAATAGACCTATCAGTAATAATGCCCAACCAGTGGCAAATAACGTGTGTCCTGAGGGAAAAGAATAACCCGTCTCATTCTGCCAATGAGTTAACTGCCATTGCGGAATATCGCTAACATTTGATGTTAATTGTTTAATCAGTACTTTTCTTTGTTGGCGATCTTGAGCATAAAATTGGTTAGGAGAAATGTTATACTGCTGTTCAAGCCACAACACATAGGGCCTTGGCGTTTGCACACTATTTTTTATTCCCACTTTCAGCCCTTGCCCAATAACAATACATCCAGTCATCACTATCACCCATTTAATCCACTGCTTTCCTCGTGGACGAATTAGCCAAAGTGTTAATAGCAATAACAACAAAGAAGTGATTATTGACCACGGTTTCCCCGCTGTATTAGTAATATATAGCAACGGTAAGCCGAAAGGATTATCAAAAGGTTGCCAATGCCATTGCATAGCCACCAGCAGTATGGGCGGCAATGCCAAAATCATCGCAAAAACCACAATAGGATAAGTAAATTTTCTCATTTTCTGTCATCCTTAGCACTGATATTATTTTTAATTAAATTTGTTTATTCTTAGCAAAACCTATTGTATTAATATAGCTAAGACTGCGTGGGAATGATGTCTTAATTAGATAGCCCTAAGATAATATACACTATAATTTTGTGTCTATTTAATCTTAATCGCAAATCTCAAAGACTCTATTTATCGGTCATTTTTATCATTATCCGAGAGTTATAATCTATTCATGAAAGAAAATATACAGCTAAAGCGCGTCGCTGAGGCGAAATTACCGACCCCATTTGGTGAGTTTTTAATGGTTGGATTTGAAGAAATCGCTACCGGTAAAGATCACGTCGCGTTAATCTATGGGGATATCTCTGGCGAAACTCCGGTGCTATCTCGTATCCATTCAGAATGTTTAACCGGTGATGCATTATTTAGCCTACGCTGTGATTGTGGATTTCAATTAGAAGCTGCATTGTCACAAATTGCTAAAGAAGGCCGAGGTGTTTTACTTTATCATCGCCAAGAAGGCAGAAATATTGGTCTGCTCAATAAAATCCGAGCGTATGCGTTACAAGATCAAGGGCTAGATACTGTCGAAGCTAATCTAAAGCTCGGATTTAAATCCGATGAGCGCGATTTTACCTTGTGTTCAGATATGTACAAATTACTCGGGATCAACCAAGTAAGATTATTAACCAATAATCCGAAAAAAATAGAGATCATGAAACAAGCGGGTATCAATGTGGTTGAACGCGTGCCTTTAATTGTGGGCCGAAATCCAAACAATGCGCATTATTTAGATATCAAAGCGGAAAAAATGGGTCATTTATTATTTAATAAATAATTTGACAAATATCAGTACGAGTAAATAAATACTTTTGATGAAGATCATCCAATCGATGGTCTTCTAAATCTGCTCTATTAACTATCATCAGCATTTAACTATCATCAACATCAAGTTTCCCCATCCAATCGGTTACATTCACTTTCTGTTGATAACGTTTATACTGTCATTACAATTTATGCTCACTGAGCGTTAGCTGCCATAAAATAGCCACTATCCTCAAACAGCCAGATCACAAAATAAGGAGCTATTGTGAATAATCAGCCATCCATCCAGCGCTTGAGAAGACTCCGTCAAACAAAAACATTCCGCGAAATCTTCCAAGAGACCTCTCTGTCACTCAATGACCTGTGTTTACCTATCTTTGTTGAAGAAGGTCTTGATGACTACCAACCGATTGAGAGCATGCCGGGTGTCATGCGTATTCCAGAAAAACGTCTACCGTATGAAATAGAGCGTATTGCCAAGGCAGGAATTAAATCTATTATGACTTTTGGGGTATCGCACCATTTAGATGAAACCGGTAGCGATGCATGGCAAGAGAATGGTTTGGTGTCTAGAATGTCACGTATAGCCAAACAAACGGCGCCTGAACTGATAGTTATGTCAGATACCTGTTTCTGTGAATATACCTCACATGGTCACTGTGGCGTATTGCATAATGAGAGTGTAGATAACGATCAGACTATTCATAACCTGGGTTTGCAAGCGGTCGCTGCTGCACGGGCAGGCGCAGATTTCATTGCCCCATCAGCAGCTATGGACGGACAAGTTGCCGCTATTCGCCAAGCACTAGATAACGCAGGTTTTAATCATACGCCAATTATGTCCTACTCGACTAAATTCGCTTCAGCACTGTATGGTCCATTCCGTGATGCCGCAGGATCATGCTTAAAAGGCGATCGTAAAACCTATCAAATGGATCCGATGAACCGTCGTGAAGCTATTCGCGAATCATTGATTGATGCCCAAGAAGGTGCAGACGTGTTGATGGTTAAACCCGCTGGTGCATATCTGGATATTATTCGCGATTTGCGTGAGCGAACTGAGTTACCGATTGGCGCATATCAGGTGAGTGGTGAATATGCACAAATCAAATTTGCAGCCATGGCCGGTGCAATTGATGAAACTCGAGTGACCTTAGAAACACTAGGCTCAATTAAACGCGCAGGTGCAGATATTATCTTTACTTACTTTGCACTAGAGTTAGCCGAAAAAGGCTTACTGTAATCCTTGAAGGCGCCTATCATCGGCGCTTTCGTATTTTCTGTATAAATTAATATGGAATAGTTGGACGATAGTTGTTTAAAAGTCATTATTGAAGAGTAGTTTTTAAGGATAAATAGTTATTGAAGAATAGTTGCGAAATAATTGCGGAATAGTTAAATGCTAATTTTAAAATAACTTTAAATACATAACGTTAAATACAGTTCAGACCGTGTTATTAACCTAAGTTAAATCACATCTAAGACCTACATAAACAATAAAAAACCATAAAAATATTATTAATTACCGGTAAACATTCTCACGCGTTAATAAAATTTAGCCTTTTCAGTCGATAGCAGACTATGTTTAATTCTATCTATCTTTCAATAGAATGAGATCAGAATTTTATGACTAAATTTAATTATCATCGATTCAAACATTCCTATGCTAATACGAATATCTACGCCTATACCCACACAAATACTCATGCGAATATGCATATTAACAATACCTATACACTTTCTGATGTGCAGCCGACAGCGCAAACACAACCCATCCTGCATAGAAATAGTGACAACGATGGCATCATTCAGTATATCATCGACAGATCACTGTATAAAAAACCAGGTATCCATGAAAAGCTCACTAAACTGAAAAAATATCTGATTAGTTTAATTTCCATTGTTACACATTATATCAATACCAATCACCCTATCGATACACTTTCATCCCACCAACCCGGATTAAAAAATTGGCTAGATGCGACACAACAATTGCCACTAATCACCTGTTCCGCCATACAAAAAAAGGAAATAAGCCATCAGGTTAAAGGAATAACTGTCGCTAAAGGTGTATTAGCTTTAATCATGGAGACGATTTTGAATGTTCAAAATGAAGGATTAGACGCATTTTTACTGTTTCTTCAAGAACAAGAACAAGCAATGCAATTGAGATTAAAGAAAAATATTAATCAGTTCTCTACCACACTAATCTTTTGCGTTATAGAAGCACACAATATTATGCAAAATAGTGTTTTTTATCCCAAAATCTGTTTTTACCATTTACATTTCAATCGTAAGAACGCACAACTGATGCTGAATTGTAACTCCAGTGATAGTTTTGAGATTAATTTTGAATATACCTCGTTTAGTGCGTTTTTTAATGATGATGCACTTAAGGATGAACTGGTTAGCCATCAATTTGAACAATTTATCCAACGCCATTTGCTGAGTTCGATTCAAAAATCAGATAACTTTTTTGGGCGTCACCCTACTCAATCGTAACATCCACCTACATACGGTTCTAAATAGTTACTTATCGCCCTCTTTATACCGTTTATTCATATAAAGATATGTATTCATATAAAGATATGGATGGTATATCGATAAACATAGTAACAGCACGTATGTGACACACTGTTATAGTAGGCTAAATAGTACTATAACCCAAAATAGTACTATACCGAAAAACAGCAAACAGCCACAGCTAAGATAGCAGCTAAATAATCGGTAACTGGATATCTTTAAACATCTGTTCAATATCTTCATTATTACGCAAAGCCACCGCTTTATCGACCACATCCCGGGTTAGATGCGGTGCAAAACGCCACATGAAATCATACATATAGCTACGTAAGAAACTGCTACGACGAAATCCAATTTTAGTGGTGCTATAGCTAAATTTATCTCGCATATCAATAGTAACCAAATCACTGTCCTGCACAGGATCAACGGCCATGCTGGCAATAATGCCAATACCCAACCCTAAACGTACATAAGTTTTAATCACATCGGCGTCGGTGGCAGTAAAGATAATTTTCGGCGTCAGTTGTTCTTGTTCAAATGCAACATCTAACTCCGAACGCCCAGTAAATCCATGGGTATAAGTAACAATTTGATATTCAGCAATATCTCGAATAGTTAAATCTTTTTTATTGGCTAAAGGATGGTCTTTGGGCACGACAACGCAACGGTTCCAATGGTAACAAGGCAACATTATTAAATCGCTATACAAATGTAACCCTTCCGTAGCAATGGCAAAATCGCTATTGCCTTTGCACACATCCTCCGCAATTTGGGTTGGCGATCCCTGATGCATATGCAATGAAACCTGAGGATAACGTTCAATAAAAGTTTTAATTACCGGGGGTAACGCATAACGAGCCTGTGTATGGGTAGTCGCAATATATAATGAGCCTCTATCAGGATAGGTATGCTCTCCAGCCACAGAACGAATAGCATCTATTTTTGACAGAACATCTCGGGAGATTCGAATCACCTCTTCACCCGCCGGCGTCACGTGAGTCAAATGTTTTCCGCTACGTCCAAAAATTTGGATCCCTAGCTCATCCTCCAACATACGCACTTGTTTACTGATCCCCGGCTGAGAGGTATACAAACCTTCGGCTGTCGATGAGACATTTAAATTGTGATTTACGACTTCGACGATATACCGCAGTTGTTGCAATTTCATAGTTCTACCACCCTCAACCTGTAAATTTATGCCCATACTAATTGGCTATAGCTAAATCATCTTACATATAACAAAAAGTAATATAGATATAAGTTAATATAACTAATATAACATTGTTTAAATAATAATTAACAGCTATATGTTAGAATTTGAGATTGAATTAATCACCAGCTACGCCTACCTTATGATAATCCGCTAGCTGTCTCAGTTAAAAGAGGTTTTTGCTCTATGAAGAAAACGTTATTAGCCTTAGCCATAGGGATCTCAGCGATAACAACCCTACCTTCAAGTTATGCCAAAGATATTACTTATGGCTCTCAAACCATCGCATTATCCGATAATATTGTCCCGGGAGATGACTTCTATCACTATGTCAATCAGCAGTGGATAGATCAGGCCAAAATTCCTACCGGAATGTCACGTATTAACTCTTTTGTTGAGTTACATCTTAAAACCGAAAAACAATTACAGTCATTAATAGATAACTTACTCAACCAGCCAGAAAATACGTTAAATCATAATCAGCGCAATATTCGTAACCTCTATCTTAGCTATTTGAATGAATCGGCAATTAAACAGGCCGGATTAGCTCCGGCTCAACCATTACTGAACGCAATACAGCAAGCCAATAGTCATGCTGATATTGCCAAATTAATGGCACAACCTGGCTTTTTCTCGTTGATCTCTTATTGGGTTGATTTAGACGCTAAAGCGCCGGATACCTATGTGTTGTATTTGGGACAAGGGGGATTAGGCTTACCGAATCGTAGTTACTATCTTGATGATAGTCCGCAAATGGTTGAAATCCGCAAAAATTATGTCGAATACATTGTAACTCTGTTAAAACTCGCTGGCGAAAATTCAGCTACAGCTAACCAAAAAGCACATAAAATTTTGGCGTTAGAAACCGCCCTAGCCAAGGCTCACTGGACACCAGAAGCTAACCGAGACACTATCAAGCAATATCACCCAATGAGCCTTGCTGAAGTTACCAAATATACTGCGGGGTATCCATTAAATGAATTATTTGATTATTGGAAACTCTCGGATAAACAACTCAAAAAAATTATTGTGCAAAATGACAGTGCGGTTCAACAATCTGCCAAGATTTTTGCTGATACCGATATTGATACACTGAAGGATTATCTGCAATTTCATCTGTTAAGCAGTAACGCAAACTTCTTAACACCCGATTTTGATAGCGCACGCTTCAATTTTTATCTTCACCAGCTAAATGGCATTGAACAGCAACGTAGCCGTCAAGAGCGCGCGCTAGAAACCGTTAACCGACTACAAGATGAGCCATTAGGTCAACTGTATGTTGAGCGTTATTTTAATGCGGATTCAAAGGCTAAAATTATCGATTTAGTTAATTATGTCAAACAAACCTTCCGCGACCGTTTACAGAAAAATAGCTGGATGGATGAACAGACTCGCCAAGAAGCCTTAACCAAACTTGACCAATTTAAGGTAAAAGTAGGTTATCCAGATAAATGGACCGATACCCACCAATTGACGTTAAGTGACGACCAACTATTTAATAACTACCAAAATATTTTAAATTGGTCATATCAACAAGATATGCAAAAAGTAGGTGAAAAAGTCCGCACCTGGGAGTGGGAGATGCCTCCTCAAATGATCAACGCTTATTTCAATCCTGTGCAAAATGAAATCGTTTTTCCTGCGGCTATTTTACAAGCACCTTTCTTTAATCCGAATGTTGATCCAGCCTATAACTACGGGGCCATCGGCGCAGTTATCGGGCATGAAATGGGCCATGGATTTGATGATCAAGGTCGACTGTATGACGGTAAAGGCACTCTAAGAGACTGGTGGACAGAACAATCACAAACCCAGTTTAATGCTAAAACTGCAAACCTAATCAAGCAGTACAGTAATTTTAAAGTCAATGAGTTGGCCGTAAATGGGCAATTAACTTTGGGGGAAAATATTGGTGATTTAGGGGGGCTAAGTATTGCCTTAAATGCCTATAAACAGTTCGCTAAAGAACATTATCCGAACGGCGAACCACCGATTATTGATGGTACCACGGGGTTACAACGTTTCTTTATTTCTTGGGCCAGAACGTGGCAAGAATTAGCAAACCAAGAATCCGAGAGAAACAAAATCCTCACGGATCCTCACAGTCCAAATCAATTCAGAGGAAATGGCGTAGTACGTAATATCGATGAATGGTATTCAGCGTTTGACGTTAAGCCCGATAACAAATTATATCTACCTCCGACTGAACGGGTACATATTTGGTGATCTTAGCGGATAACCAAACAATAAAGGCGCTGGTTTCCAGCGCCTTTATTTATCTATGTCAATTATCTAGTCATTAGGCAATAAAACGACATCAATAAATGCGTATTACTTTTCTTTTGCAACCCATTTGCCATCAACATAGAATGCGCTCCAGCCAGTGGCTTTACCGTCTTTTTCTGAAGAAACATACTGCTGTTTAGTCTTGCGACTGAAACGAACAATCGTTGGATTACCTTCAGGATCGGTGGCAGGTGCTTCTGCTAGATACTTCATTTTATCGGCTAATCTATCTTTAAATCGTTGTAACTCAGCAACTAACGGTGCACGAGTTTCCCGCGATTTAGGGAAAGTGTTGGCAGCTAAAAATATCCCCGCAGCCCCATCACGTAGGACAAAGTAAGCATCAGATTTTTCACATGGCAACTCAGGTAAAGGGACCGGATCCTCTTTCGGTGGCGCAATCTCACCACTTTTTAAGATCTTACGAGTATTTTTACACTCATCATTGGTACATCCCATATATTTACCAAAACGTCCCATTTTTAAGTGCATCTCTGAACCACATTTTTCGCACTCAATCACGGGGCCATCGTAGCCTTTAATCCGGAACTCACCTTCTTCGATATCATAGCCATCACAGGCAGGGTTATTACCACAAACATGAAGTTTTCTATGAGTATCAATTAGATAACTATCCATCGCAGTGCCACATTTCGGACAACGACGCTTAGCACGTAATGCATTGGTTTCCGCATCTTCGCCTTCGAGAATATTTAATAATTCATTCTCTGGGATCAGATTAATGGTTTTTTTACAGCGCTCTTTAGGCGGTAAAGCATATCCCGAACATCCTAAGAAAACACCGGTTGATGCAGTACGAATGCCCATCGGTCGTTCACAATCAGGACAAGTGATCGACGTTAACACCATTGGATTGGTCCGCATGCCGCCTTCTTCCGGATCTTTTTCAGCCACATCCAGTTGCTTGCTAAAATCAGAGAAGAATTCGTCTAACACCGCTTTCCACTCTTCTTGATGATTAGCAATATGGTCAAGCTGATCTTCCATACGCGCGGTAAAATCGTAACTCATCAATTCTGTGAAGTTTTCTTCTAGGCGATCGACAACAATCTCACCCATCTTCTCAGCATAAAAACGACGATTTTCCGCTTTAACATATCCACGATCTTGAATAGTAGAAATAATCGATGCATAGGTCGATGGACGTCCGATACCGCGCTTTTCAAGCTCTTTAACTAAAGAGGCTTCACTGTAACGGGCGGGTGGCTTGGTAAAGTGCTGGCTAGGTAGCAGCGTTTCCAAACTCAGTACCGTTCCCGGCTGAATCGGTGGCAAAGTTTTATCTTCATCATTTTTACGTAATGCCGACATCACTCGCGTCCAACCATCAAAGCGTAATGTACGACCTTTGGCTTTAAGCTCAAAATCACCCGCTTTTACAGTTAATGTGGTTGAATCATATTTGGCAGGTGTCATTTGACACGCCACAAATTGATTCCAAATTAACTGGTACAGTTTTTTTGCGTCTGGTTCCATATCTTTCAAGGAATCAGGTAATACATCCACACTGGAAGGACGAATAGCTTCATGCGCTTCTTGTGAGTTTTCTTTGTTACTGTAAATATTAGCGTCTTTAGACAGATATTTAGCGCCAAAGTTTTCACCAATATAGTCTCTCACCATGGTTAATGCATCTTGGCTCAAATTAGTCGAGTCAGTACGCATATAGGTAATATACCCCGCTTCATAAAGACGCTGAGCCATCATCATGGTTTTCTTTACTCCAAAGCTTAAGCGTGTGCTGGCCGCTTGTTGTAAAGTTGAAGTAATAAAAGGTGCGCTGGGTTTACTGGAGGTTGGTCTATCTTCGCGGTCAGTGACCTCAAATTTAGCCTTTTCCAGCAATGCCACTGCAGCTTCAGTTTCGGCTTTAGTGACCGGCTTAAAGGGCTTACCTTTACTGTGGGTCACTTCCATACGGATCGCTGAAACTGTTTTTTCTGCTAAATCTGCATGTAGCTGCCAATATTCTTCTGGTACAAATGCTTTAATTTCGCGCTCACGCTCAACAATCAAACGTACAGCGACGGACTGAACGCGTCCGGCAGATAATCCTCGCGCCACTTTTTTCCACAGTAGCGGAGAAACCATATAGCCCACCACGCGATCCATAAAGCGACGCGCTTGTTGAGCATTAACTCGGTCAATATTTAACTCACCGGGCTTATTAAATGCTTGTGTAATGGCGTTCTTTGTAATTTCGTTAAATACGACCCGGCTGAATCGTGAATCATCACCACCAATCACTTCCCGCAAATGCCAAGCAATAGCTTCTCCTTCGCGGTCAAGGTCGGTTGCGAGATAGATATGATCTGCATCCGCAGCTAACGATTGTAATTCAGAAACCACTTTTTCTTTACCAGGTAAAATCTGGTAATTAGCCGTCCACCCATGATAAGGATCGACACCCATACGATTAACCAGGGCATCTTGTGGATTTTTTTTGGCTTTTTTGGTTTTATCGGTAGTTGTGGCTGCGCTCTTTTGCGTTCCTGATCCACTTTTAGGCAGATCACGGATATGACCAACGCTGCTTTTCACCACGTAGTCTTTGCCAAGATATTTATTTATCGTTTTGGCTTTTGCCGGGGACTCCACTATAACAAGAGCTTTACCCATAATTACCTTTACCTAATTTCTGTAATAAGTACATTCATTATTTAAATGTACTAAATTGAAAATCTCTTTCTTATATTGCGTAAGAATCGTAATAGATCAACTTTTTTTCTTTAATTTATTTGCGGTAGAACAAAAACAGTAAAATTAACTGAGCTATTTTAGACACAGAGAAACTGAGTTTTAGTATGCAATATTTTTTGCTGTATAATAGCAGTTTAGTGGCAAATGAAAAACACACACTCTACCTGATAAATAGTGATACGCAACTAATTATTTTTTTAAGGAGTCAGTTCTATGCAGAAGCAACCAACACTCATTACTCGGGATGAGCTTTTAGAAAAAGCGAATAAAATCATTAAAGAACATGAAGATTTTATTCATGGAATGTACGCAACCACTGTTGAACAACACGGTCCGACCCTAGTGTTTAAAGGGGAGTTTTTCCTCGATGAAGATGGCGTACCAACGGCCAAAAGTACCGCAGTATTTAATATGTTTAAACATTTAACTCAAACATTATCTGAACAATATAGATTAAAAGATTAATAATCAGCATGCGATAAAGATAACAGCAAACGGCTGATGATCTTTATCGCAATAACTTGCCTCTAAATATTATAAAATGAACTATCGACTATATTTATGCTTAAATTTAAACCATAAATATAATCAAATTCGTCATTAAATAACTATTAGCGATTATTTTTAATCCACTAATTTAGTCATTATTATGATTAAAGTAACGGTTTTTGACCGCGCTGCCACCAGCGTAATAGTAATTTATCCACATTTTCTGAGATGCTACCAGTAAAACGTTCAACTAATTTTTTGCTGTGTGTATAGCTCACGCTAATCACTTCTCTATTTTCTATTTGCTCAATAATCAAATCATCACTAACGCCAATCTGATCAATTAAACCTTTCTGTTTTGCCTGAGTTCCGTACCAATATTCGCCTGTTGCTACTGCTTCAATATCTAATGATGGTCGATTATCGTGCACAAATGATTTAAACAAGTGATGAGTTTCATTTAAATCTTCAATGAATTTTTCACGGCCAGCATCAGTATTTTCGCCCAACATTGTCAATGTTCTTTTATATTCACCCGCAGTATGCAGTTCAATATCAACTTGATGTTTTTTCAATAAACGATGAATATTGGGTACTTGAGCAACCACACCGATAGAGCCAATAATAGCAAAAGGAGCCGCCACAATCTTATCAGCAACACATGCCATCATATAACCACCACTGGCGGCCACTTTATCGACAGCCACAGTTAATGGAATGTTTTTTTCTTTCAACCGCCCCAATTGAGACGCTGCAAGTCCATAACCATGCACCATACCGCCCGGGCTTTCTAAACGTAGCAGCACTTCATCTTGTTTATCCGCTACCGCTAATACGGCAGTAATCTCCTCACGCAGTGACGAAACTTCGTGCGCATCCATGCTGCCTTTAAAACCCAATACATACAGGCACGGTTTTTTTACACCACTCTGACCTGCCTTCGCATTAAGCTTCTGTTTTTTAGCATCATTTTTACGCTGCTTTTTAAACGCTTTTGTCCACGCTTTATGCTCAGCCTCATTCATTTTTAGCCGCTGCATTTCACGTTGACGATCACGATAAAGCTCACCAAGATCGCTAATTTTCAATGCGCCTTTACTCCCACCACGACGCAGGCTATTAGCAAAAATTAATACTACCAACGCCCCAATAGCTAACACGATGGTTACTACTTTGGCTAAAAATAAACCATACAGAGAAAAATACTCCACGAAATAATCCTTCTTTCAGACTAAATATATACAAAAATATTCTCATGAATAAATTCATGAGGCTAGCAAAAATTATAGAGTAGTTTACTCTTAATCGAGGATCTACTGAATTCGATTGTATTTAATTAGCTAATAATTGCAGTTAATACAAATAGATAAATAACCACCAATCGATTAGGAACAACGCATGTTACACTATCAACCCAAAAGTGACCTATTAAACGATAAAATTATCTTAGTAACTGGGGCTGGTGCAGGCATTGGCCGAGAAGCCGCATTAACCTATGCACGTTATGGTGCCAAACTTATTTTGCTGGGCAGAACCGAAAGCAAGCTCAAAGATGTCCAACAACAGATTACTGATACTTATCACGCCACTCCGTTAATTTATACGCTAGATTTATTAACCGCGACCGAGGAACAATGCCAAGCGTTAGCGGCTGATCTAGCACAGAAAGTACCTTGTCTTGATGGCGTACTGCACAATGCTGGGTTATTAGGTATTGTTGCCCCAATCAGCGAACAACCCGCTGAATTATGGCATCAAGTTATGCAAGTTAATGTTAATGCGACCTTTATGCTAACGCAGGCATTACTCCCGCTATTATTACGCTCAACCAGTGCCTCATTAATATTCACCAGCTCCAGTGTCGGTAAACAAGGGCGTGCAAACTGGGGAGCATACGCTGTCTCTAAATTTGCCACCGAAGGCTTGATGCAAGTTCTGGCTGAAGAATATAAACAAAGTAATCTGCGAGTTAATTGTATCAATCCTGGAGGCACTCGTACTCAAATGCGAGCCAGTGCATTCCCACAAGAAGACCCTCTCGGACTAAAAACCCCGGCCGATATTATGCCAGTTTATGTGTATCTTATGGGTAATGATAGCCAAGGGAAAAGCGGTATTAGCTTTGATGCACAACCGAATAGAAAACCGGGGATAACGGAGTAAATCGATGCCAGAATCACAACATCAGCAACGGCAACAACGACTGAAAGATAAAGTTGAGGCTCGGATTGAATCTGCTCAGCTTGAACGCGGAATTTTAATCGTTTTTACTGGCAATGGCAAAGGCAAAACCACCGCAGCGTTTGGGACCGTAACACGGGCTATCGGGCACGGTTTAAAAGCCGCAGTTGTCCAATTTATCAAAGGCGGTTGGGATAATGGCGAACGCGCATTGCTCGAACCATTAGGTGTTCCTTTTCATGTTATGGCCACCGGATTTACTTGGGATACCCAAAACCGTGACTATGATACCCAAGCGTGCCTACAAACCTGGCAACAGGCAGTTCCATTATTGTCTGATCCATCCATCGATTTAGTGGTTCTGGATGAATTAACCTATATGGTGAGTTATGGCTATTTGCCGTTAGAGGAAGTTCTCCTACGCTTAACCCAGCGGCCAGAGCATCAAACGGTCATTATTACCGGACGAGGTTGCCATCGAGAGCTGTTGGAACTAGCAGATACTGTCACCGAAATGCGCCCGGTGAAACACGCATTTGATGCCGGTATTAAAGCGCAAAAAGGCATCGATTGGTAAAAGCTAATGACTAAAAATCATTCGAAATAATAGCTACGGCGGGCTAATCCATTTACTGTTGTTTAGCCCGTCATTTTACGATAAAAAGCACGAGCCAGATCAGCCATTATATCAATGACTCTTTGGGCAACGATGTTATAAATAGCTGTTGAATAACTGATACGCCAGTACCAAATATAGCCCGAGTCTGAATTATAAAATCGGTATAAGATTGTAATTTGGTACAGGATTGTAACAATGTAAGGGATAGGACAATAACTCATAAAAAAATAGAATAAATATCACGTAATTTATTGTATTTAATGATTGTTTTTGAATGATATCGTAATAATAAAAAATCAGCCGCTATAAAATATCCGGCTGATTTTACTAAAACTAATTTATATATTGATTATATATATTGATTAAGTACGGGTACGACTTTTAGTCACGGGTTTGGTACTGGATTTAGCCCCAGTTTTAGTCCCTGCACGAGTACTTGGGCGTTTAGTCCCCCCCGTACGTTCAGACACCTGCGAATGACGTTTCACTGCACGGCGAATTTGATTAGCTTTTAAGCGACGTTGATCGCGAGGAACAGCCACTTTAGTCACAACTTCTGGATCTAATTCAACCAATTCACGTAAATAATTGATTTGCTCTAAACCTAATTCAACCCAACCACCACGTGGCAAGCCTTTTGGCAGATCTAAATCGCCATAACGCACACGAATTAAACGGCTCACTTGAATACCAACCGCTTCCCACAGACGACGTACTTCGCGGTTACGCCCTTCGGTTAAGGTCACGTTGTACCACTGATTGATACCTTCGCCGCCTTTATAGGTCAAGGTTTTAAACGATGCAGGGCCGTCATCAAGTTGAATACCCATGGTCAGTTGGCGTTTAATGGCATCTGTAACTTCGCCAAATACGCGCACCGCATATTCACGTTCAACTTCACGGCTTGGGTGCATTAAGCGATTAGCTAATTCCCCATCAGTGGTAAATAACAGTAAACCACTGGTATTAACATCCAGACGACCTACCGCTATCCAGCGAGCGCCGGTTAAACGAGGAAGACGAGCGAATACGGTCGGACGACCTTCGGGATCATTACGGGTACAGAGTTCACCTTCTGGCTTGTAATACGCCATGACGCGGCAAACTTCTTTTTCAGCTTCTTTGATAGATAGCACTCGGCCATCTAAACGGATTTTAGTCGATGATTTAACGTCAATACGATCGCCTAATGTGGCGGCTTTACCATCAACACTGATCCGCCCAGCTTCGATTAATGTTTCAATCTCACGACGCGAACCATGCCCTGAACGGGCTAAAACTTTCTGTAACTTTTCTGTCTTTTGCGTTTTAACGCTCATGTATACCTCATGTGTCGCCTTCACAGGCGTCATATTCATTAATATTGTTTACTTTGCACTGGCTATTATTCATTCACTTTCAATGTTATACACAGTGATTTATAAATATGGCTTAGCCACATAGATAATCTATATGGCTTATTATCTTGATATGATCTAATTTGATATGGGCTGATATAGCTTGCTGCGGATATCCCGATACAATATCAAAATCCCTGCGCATTATACACAGCTTTCAGTGAATGCCCTAAACAAACCTCGGTTACTCAAAAGGTGTAGTCGGCCCAGTTCCTACACGTACAATCACCGGGGAATCATCAGTTAAATCAATCACTGTGGTCGGTTGTTGTCCTAAATAGCCCCCATGAATAATCACATCCACCTGGCGGTCTAACACATCACGAATAGTCTCAGGATCAGACTGGGTAAAATCATCACCCGGTAAAATCAAGCTGGTGGACATTAATGGCTCACCCATTGCTTCTAACAAATCACGCGCTATTGGATTAGCTGGCACTCGCAGCCCAATCGTCTTACGTTTTTCATTCATCAGACGACGAGGTACTTCTTTGGTAGCTTTTAAAATAAAAGTATAATTACCCGGCGTATTATTTTTAATCAAACGAAACGCGGTATTATCAACATGGGCATATGTCGCTAGTTCAGACAAATCACGGCACATCAAAGTAAAATTGTGGTTAGAATCTAACTGGCGAATACGGCAAATGCGAGTCATCGCATTTTTATCGCCCAAACAACAACCCATTGCATAACCGGAATCGGTTGGGTAAACCACTACTCCGCCCTGTTTTAAAGCATCAACACACTGATTTATCATGCGTGCTTGCGGATTATCTGGATGAATATAAAAAAATTGGCTCATAAATTACCTCGCGATCCTCTGGTCGTGAACATTTCACGACCATACCTCACCATGTGAGTTATAGGATATAGATTAACAATAAATTGCACTGTTAATTTAATTCTAGTTTAAATTAAATTTTGTCTATTCTACACTGACTTATACGCTCAGCAACGCGTTATTATTATCCGTGTTATCCCACAATTGCCAAACTGCATTATTATCATTTGGTAGCCACAAATTACGGCCCAGCTCAATCCAGCCACAAGGGCGATGAAAGTCAGAGCCCAGAGAACATTTTAATTGATGCAATTCAGCCAGTTGCGATAGAAACTGTTTTTCTTGATGGGTTTGCTGGCAATGCGAGACTTCCATTGCATCGCCGCCTTGCTGTTTAAAATAATCCACCAGCCGCTTTAACCATTTGGTTGACAACTGATATTTGGAGGGATGCGCCAACACGGCAACCCCGCCGGATTGATGGATAGCGGCTATCGCCTCTTCAATTGAACACCATGTTGGCGGAGCATACCCAATTTTCCCTTTCGCTAGATAGCGTTTAAAGACTTTATTGATGGTTTTTTCTTTACCAATTTCTATCAAATATTTAGCAAAATGAGCACGAGTCACTTGCCCACCTTGCGCTAATCGCTGCGCATTTTCCCAGCAATTTTCGATACCACTTTTAGCTAGCCGTCGCCCTATTTCTTCACCGCGCTGATAACGTCTGGTTGATTGTAACTCGAGCAGTTGACTAATCGCCGGAGAATTGAGATCAAAGTTTAATCCCACCACATGGATTTCCATATTCTCCCATAATGTTGAGATTTCTACGCCAGTGATCAACCTTACTGGAAGATGACTTTCTATAATATACTGTTGTGCGATTGGCAAAGCCGCACAAGTATCGTGATCGGTGATTGCTAGAAAATTAATCCCCATTTCTGCCGCACGCTCTACCAGTTCTTCAGGGGTTAACTCACCGTCTGAAGCCGTAGTATGACTATGCAAATCATATCTAACCAGCAGTTCAGTTAACTGTTGCGACATGTTGAGTCCTTTTTATCAGTATTAATTATAGATATTAATTATTTTAACTAGTATTCCATAAACGGCTTGACACACCAAGCTCGATCTAGTTAACTAGTACACAGGTCAGGATGATAACCCTTAGATAAATTAACCCTAAATCATGTGAGGCACGGTATGACAGCATCTATTTTATTTAACCGTTGGTGGCGTAACTTCCCCGTTTGGGCGCAATCCGCGAGTGCATAGAATAGAGATGCTACCGTGCTGAAACCCGCCCCTTGAGGTGGGTTTTTTTATTGCTACATTTTCATTTTAAGCCTCAGTTTTAAGGCTACAGTTTTAAGGTAAGACACATGACAAATCACAAAGAAACAGCGGTTAAGTTTGATCATTTGGAAAGCCCGATTAATTATCAGCAAGATCCGACACTGCTATTTCACCATCTGTGTGAAAATAAGCCTGCCACCCTATTGCTCGAATCTGCTGAAATCACGCTAAAAACTAATTTACAAAGTTTGCTGATTGTCGATAGCGCCTTGCGTATCCGTGCCTTTGGCCAACAAGTTGAGATAGAAGCGCTAAGTGAAAACGGTGCGGCATTATTACCGCTCATAGCCGATTTATTAGCCTCACACAGTAAGAACATAAACATTACTCCCCGGCAATTAATCGTCATTTTTCCACAGCCTGCGCCAGAGTTAGATGAAGATAACCGCCTCAAAGCCCATTCGTCAATGGACGTATTACGCTTATTGCCTGAATTAGCTCAACAAAAATCAGATAAACCGGAATTATTATTTGTCGGTGGCTTGTTTGCTTACGATCTTATCGCCAACTTTGAATCTTTGCCTGAAGTCGCATCGGTTAATCGTTGCCCTGATTATTGCTTTTATGTTGCCGAACATTATTTAGTGATCGACCATCAAAACCAAGCCGCGGTACTTAGAAGCAGTATCTTTAGCCAAGATATCACGATTAATCATAGTATTTCCGTGCGTCACCAAGAAATTATCTCTGCTTGTCGCCCCTTCTTATCTGCATTACCAGCAGTTTCTGTCGACAACTTTACGGTTAACGTGAATAAAGACGATGCAGTTTATTGCGATGCCGTGAGTGCGTTGAAAAAATACATTCGCCAAGGAGATATCTTTCAAGTAGTGCCATCGCGTAAATTCAGCATGCCGTGCCCACACCCCTTATTGGCTTATCAGCATCTCAAACAACAGAATCCCAGCCCGTACATGTTTTTTATGCAAGATCAGGATTTTAGCCTATTTGGAGCCTCTCCAGAAAGCGCGCTTAAATATGATGCCGACAGCCGAAAGATTGAAATTTATCCAATTGCTGGTACTCGTCCTCGCGGGCATCGCGCAAATGGCGAGATTGATGCGGATTTAGATAGCCGCATTGAATTATCCATGCGTACAGACAAAAAAGAATTGGCTGAACATTTAATGCTAGTGGATTTGGCCCGTAATGATTTAGCCCGTATTTGCGAACCTGGTAGCCGCTATGTGGCTAATTTAACCAAAGTAGATCGTTATTCGTTTGTGATGCATTTGGTCTCTCAAGTCGTGGGAACATTACGTTCCGATTTAGATATTTTCCATGCCTATCAGGCCTGTATGAATATGGGAACCCTAACCGGGGCACCAAAAGTTCGTGCAATGCAACTGATAGCAGAATATGAGCAAGAACGTCGAGGATCATACGGGGGCGCGGTCGGTTACTTCACCGGTAAAGGTCATTTTGATACCTGTATCGTAATTCGCTCGGCATATGTCGAAAATGGCATTGCCACAGTACAAGCCGGTGGTGGTGTGGTGTTGGATTCCAATCCGCAAGACGAAGCCGATGAAACACGCAATAAAGCCCAAGCGGTGATCCGCGCGATAGCTAAAGCACACCAAACCGAGGAGATCCTCTAATGGCTAATATTCTATTACTCGATAATGTCGATTCTTTTACTTATAACCTCGTCGACCAATTACGTGCTTATGGCCATCAAGTGGTTATTTATCGCAACACGGTCTCTGCTGAACATATTCTCACCGTACTGGCGAGCATGGAATCCCCGCTATTAGTGCTCTCTCCAGGCCCGGGTAAACCGTCAGAAGCCGGTTGTATGCCCGCCGTATTGCAAGCGGTAAAAGGACAATATCCCATTATTGGTATTTGTTTGGGGCACCAAGCCATTATTGAAGTATATGGCGGCCAAGTGTCTGCCGCAGGTGAAATTTTACACGGTAAGTCATCACTGGCGACTCACGATAATCAAGCTATGTTTGCCGGTCTTGATAACCCTCTGCCAGTAGCGCGCTATCATTCACTCGTGGGCGACAAAATCCCGAGTACATTAACCATTAGCGCGGAATCTAACGGCATGGTGATGGCGGTCCGTAATCAGCAAGATAAAGTGTGCGGTTTTCAGTTTCATCCCGAATCTATCTTAACAACACAAGGGGCCAGATTGCTTGAGCAGACATTAGCTTGGGCACTCGATACGCAGAAATAAAATAAATATCAATAAACTGCAAGGCCAATTTAGATAGAGAGAAAATATTATGAATACATTATTAAATAAATTATTTGGCGCTCAAGTGTTATCACAATCAGAAAGCCAATCATTATTCAATGCCATTATTCGCGGTGAACTGACCGAATCACAATTAGCCGCTGTATTAATTAGTATGAAAATTCGCGGCGAACAGCCAGCAGAAATCGCAGGCGCAGCATTAGCCTGCTTAGAAAACGCCCAGCCATTTCCACGCCCGGACTATGCCTTCAGTGATATCGTTGGTACTGGTGGTGATGGGGCCAACAGTATTAATATTTCAACAGCCAGTGCATTTGTGGCGGCTGAATGTGGTATTAAAGTCGCTAAACACGGTAATCGTAGCGTATCCAGCCGTTCCGGCTCTTCTGATTTATTGGCGGCTTTTGGTATTTCGTTAGAAATGAGCGCACAAAACGCCCGCGATGCCCTTGATGATCTAGGCGTTTGTTTCTTATTTGCCCCGCAATATCACAGTGGTTTTCGTCACGCAGCACCTGTTAGAAGCCAGTTAAAAACTCGAACACTGTTTAATGTGCTGGGC
Source organism: Moellerella wisconsensis ATCC 35017 (assembly GCF_001294465.1). Classification (GTDB taxonomy): domain Bacteria; phylum Pseudomonadota; class Gammaproteobacteria; order Enterobacterales; family Enterobacteriaceae; genus Moellerella; species Moellerella wisconsensis. The sequence continues at coordinate 297,237 of NZ_LGAA01000018.1, read as the reverse complement.
CCATTAATTAATCCGGCTCGCCCTTCGATTGCGTTAATTGGAGTCTACCAAGCGGAATTGGTTAAACCCATTGCTGAGACATTACAAATGCTTGGGTTTACCCGCGCAGCTGTGGTACACAGTGGTGGAATGGATGAAGTTTCATTGCATGCACCGACCGATGTGGCTGAACTTAATCATGGAAAGCTGTCTTATTACCAACTTAATGCCGATGATTTTGGGTTAATGCCATATGCTCTCACCGATTTAGCTGGGGGGGCACCTGAGCACAATCGCCAATTACTCAGCCAGCTGTTACAAGGGCAAGGTGCGCCGGCACATGAGGCCGCAGTGGCAGCAAATGTTGCTTTACTCATGAAAATTAACGGGCATGAAAATCTGGCTGAAAATGCAGATTTTGCTCTCAATGTTATTCGCAGTGGCAAGGCTTATGACCGTGTGACTGCCCTGGCTTTAAGGAAGTAATGCCATGAAAGTAACTATATTACACACTATCGTCAATGATAAACGTCAAGCGCTAATCGCGCGTAAAGCCCTGCAACCATTGAGCAGTTTTATCGATGCGGTAGTCCCTGCAAAACGAAATTTTTATCAAGCACTTGAGGCTAAGCATCCCGTATTTATTCTTGAATGCAAGAAAGCTTCGCCTTCTAAAGGGCTGATCCGCGCGGATTTCGACCCTGCGACTATCGCTAAAACCTATCAACCCTATGCAGCGGCAATTTCAGTATTAACCGATGAAAAATACTTTCAAGGGGATTTTACCTATCTGCAACAAGTCAGCGATGCAGTGCATCAACCGGTGTTATGTAAAGATTTTTTCATCGATGAATATCAAATTTATCTGGCGCGTTATCACCAAGCAGATGCCATATTATTAATGCTTTCGGTTCTGGATGATGAGCAATATATCGCCTTAGCTGCCGTTGCACACCAATTAAATATGGGTGTATTAACCGAAGTTATTAGTGACGAAGAAGTCGCCCGGGCGATTAAACTCAATGCTCGAGTTGTGGGGATCAATAATCGCGATCTGCGTGATCTCTCGATCAATTTGGATCGTACTCGTCAATTGGCACCCAAACTGCCCGAAGACACTCTTATTATTAGCGAATCCGGTATTTATCAACACCAACATATTCAGCAATTAAGCCAATTTGCTAACGGATTCTTAATCGGTAGCGCATTGATGTCTCAAGATGATTTAGCTCAAGCATTGAAAAAATTGATTATTGGCGAGCATAAAGTTTGTGGGTTAACCCGAGCGCAAGATGCCCTTGCTGCCTATCAATCTGGCGCCACTTATGGCGGACTTATTTTTGCCGATACATCCCCGCGTAAAGTGACGTTGTCACAGGCACAGCAAATTATTCATGCCGCCCCCTTAAAGTATGTAGGAGTATTCCAGCAGCAAGCGGTCGATTTTATTGCCCATTTGGCGCATACCCTGGCCCTATCTGCGGTTCAATTGCATGGTAATGAAGATGCTAAATTTATAGCTCAGTTACGAACTCAACTCCCCGAAGATTGTGAGATCTGGAAAGCCTATAATATGGCAGATAAAAAATTAGCCCATCTTGATAGCATTAATGATATTAATAACATTGATTTAATTCTGTTAGATAACGGCCAGGGTGGCAGCGGTCAACCCTTTGATTGGGCAAATATTCCGACCACCAGCCAATGCAGAATTATGATAGCTGGGGGATTGAACGCACAAAACTGCCAGAGCGCCGCCGGTTATTGTTGCAATGGATTAGATTTTAACTCAGGTGTAGAAAGCGCGCCGGGGATTAAAGATCCACAAAAAATTGCACATGTTTTTACCTTATTACAGTCTTAAAATGGATGGATGCATAATGAGTAAATTAAATCCTTATTTCGGAGAATTCGGCGGACAGTATGTTCCCGAGATCTTAATTCCTGCACTCAACGAACTCGAACAAGCATTTATCGATGCGCAAAATGATCCCTCTTTTCAGCAAGAATTTCAGGATCTGCTAAAAAACTATGCCGGCAGACCAACAGCTCTTACCTTGTGCCGTAATCTTACCCGAGGCACTAACACCAAATTGTATTTAAAACGCGAAGATCTGCTGCATGGTGGCGCACATAAAACCAACCAAGTACTTGGCCAAGCATTATTGGCCAAGCGGATGGGTAAAAACGAGATCATTGCTGAAACTGGAGCGGGACAACATGGAGTTGCTACCGCATTAGCCTGCGCACTTTTGGACATGAAATGCCGGATTTATATGGGCGCAAAAGATGTTGAACGTCAATCCCCTAATGTCTTCCGGATGCGCTTAATGGGCGCAGAAGTGATCCCTGTTCATAGTGGCTCATCCACCTTAAAAGATGCGTGTAACGAAGCATTAAGAGATTGGTCTGGCAGTTATCAACAGGCGCACTATCTATTAGGGACTGCGGCTGGGCCACACCCTTACCCGACAATTGTCCGCGAATTTCAACGCATGATCGGCGAAGAAGCTAAGCAACAAATTTTGCAAAGAGAAGGACGACTGCCTGATGCTGTTCTGGCATGTATTGGCGGCGGCTCCAATGCTATTGGCATGTTCGCAGAATTTATTCCTGAAACCGATGTACGATTAATTGGTGTTGAACCCGCAGGATTAGGTATCGAGACAGGACAGCATGGTGCGCCATTAAAGCATGGCCGTGTCGGCATTTACTTCGGGATGAAATCACCCATGATGCAAACAGCCGAAGGCCAAATTGAAGAGTCTTATTCTATTTCAGCCGGATTAGACTTTCCTTCCGTTGGGCCACAGCATGCACATTTAAACAGCATTGGACGTGCAGAATACGTCTCAGTAACCGATGATGAAGCATTAGATGCTTTTAAATTATTATCGCGCAAAGAAGGAATTATTCCGGCGTTAGAATCGTCACATGCACTGGCTTACGCATTAAAAATGATTGAGTTAGAACCCAAAAAAGAGCAAATTCTAATTGTCAATCTTTCCGGTCGTGGTGACAAAGATATCTTTACGGTGCACGATATTTTAACCCAAAAAGGAGAGATTTAATGGAACGCTATCAACAACTTTTTGCGTCATTGAAAGCGAAAAATCAAGGGGCTTTCGTTCCATTTATCACTCTGGGCGACCCTGATGCTGAACTCTCATTAGACATCGTAGATGCTTTAATCGCTGGCGGTGCAGATGCGCTTGAAATTGGTATTCCATTTTCCGATCCGTTAGCCGATGGCCCGACGATTCAAGCCGCTAACTTGCGGGCATTTAAAGCCCAAATCACCCCAACCCTATGCTTTGAATTATTAACTCGCATTCGCCAAAAGCACCCACAAATGCCGATTGGCTTATTAGTTTACGCAAATTTAGTCTTTAGTCGTGGAATTGATAATTTTTATCAGCGCTGTCAACAAGCCGGTGTGGATTCGGTATTAGTGGCAGATGTTCCGATGTCTGAATCACAACCGTTCCGTGATGCGGCTATCGCACATAATGTGGCACCGATTTTTGTTTGCCCACCGAATGCGGATGAATCGCTAATCGCGCAAATTGCAGATAATGGCCGGGGATATACTTATTTATTATCGCGAGCTGGCGTAACGGGTACTGAAAAACGAGCAGAGCAACCATTAACGCATCTAATAAATAAACTTCAGCAATATAATGTAGCTCCCGCGTTACAAGGCTTTGGTATTTCTGAACCTAGCCAAGTGCGCGAAGCCTTACATAACGGGGCTGCCGGTGCTATCTCTGGCTCTGCTGTGGTTAATATTATCGCCAATAATCTGGCGGATCCCCAACGTATGCTTAGCGCATTAACTCAATTTGTGCGCGAAATGAAAGCCGCAACTCAATTATAATTCAATCGAATATTCGTTATAGAGAGCAATAGATAATTATTATTCTATCGCTCTCTAGATATCTCCTATCTAAAGACATTACCTACCCTTGGGACTTTTTATCTCTTTTTTTGTATTTATTTTCAGCTGATTTATTAAAAATGATTAATTAAGCAACAATAAATTTGTGTTTTGTCTAATTTTTATTAATACTGATATAGAGGCAAATAAAATACCTCGTTCTCTAGGTATAAGTTTAAGCAAAAATAAATATTGGATTATCTAAGATTTATTTGATTAATATTCTATTTCAGGAGAGATACGGTGAAAGCAATCAAATCAGTTACTGCAGTATTTATCGCATTATTTATGGCTGTTGCACTTTCTGCCTGTGCACCAAGTGCAAAAACAGAAGGCACTGGTGGCTATATTGACGATTCTGTGATCACCACGAAAGTTAAATCTGCGTTATTAGCCGAGAAAGATCTAAAATCTACACAAATCAGTGTCGAAACCTTTAAAGGTCGAGTACAACTGAGCGGATTTGTTAACTCAAAAAATGCCGCAGAACGCGCAATACAAGTTACTCGCGGCGTTAACGGAGTACAAAGTGTTATTGATTCAATGAAAGTACGCTAAATACTGGCCCATCATTAAATTGATCTATCCTTTAAAATCAGCTTCTATTGAAGCTGATTTTTTATATTGCCAAAGTTATCCAATAAATAGACTTATTCGCCGTCGAGAAGACACGGTTATTGAAATACATTTAAAGAATTTTTATGTTAATCTAAATTTAAACTATATATCTGATTGCTATACAGCTTTAAGTTATAGTAAAAGTGTATTTTAAATGCCTGTTATATTTTATTGTTATTTATATTTTGAATCTATTTTCTAATCACCTTTTTCATTTTCTCTGTTTCTTATTAGTTTATTTCTTGTCCTTACATATCAAAAAAATTAGTATCAAAGCAAATAGAGCGAAGATAATCATTAAGAAATAATAGACATAAAAAAACGGGGCGAACGCCCCGTGAATTACCACTAATAATATAACCGGCGGATCAATTAGAAACGATAGCCAACACCAAACATGAAGACGAATGGATCTAAGCGAGTATCAACCTTAACTTTTTGGTCACCTGCTTTGAATTTAACATCGGTATCTAAATCAATCCACCACAGTGACGCATTCAGCATCCAGTTTTCATCCAGCATATAATCCATACCAGCCTGCGCTGCAAAGCCCCATGAGCTAGACAGACTTAAGTCGCTTAATCCTTTTGATTTACCATTAGCATTAAATTTCTCATCAAAGAAAAACGTATGGTTAATACCGGCACCTAAATAAGGACGTAATTTGTCTTGTTTATTACCAAAGTAATACTGTGCCATTAATGTGGGTGGTAAATGATTAACAGTTGCAATCTCACCCTGATTACCCAAGCTGATTTTATGTTCGAAAGGCGTTGCTGCTAATAATTCAACACCAATATTATCGGTTACCATATAACCAAAAGTCAGGCCAAGCTGAGTATTATTATTAGCATCAAAAGAACCTAATCCTAATACATTTTCAGACCCTGCATTTGGACGTACAGTTGCCGTCCCAGCACGGAAAATAAAATCACCTTCTTGGTGAGCGAAAGAAATACTTGGCGCAATAGTTGCCGCCGCTAATACGATTGCCGCTAATTTTTTCATTATCATCCCATTCCTGTGTTTTTTATTCTTAGGGGAATATACTCTTTAATTGTATTTTATGATCTAATCAAGATCACAAGTTTTAATAAATAGAGTCATATCCCGTCAATTTTCAATTATTATTCCATTGATGTATTTTTTATTTTTGATGTAAATCAATTTTTTATGGTTAAGCTAAAAATAGATAATTCCTATAGAGACAATTTATTTTTTTTGATGTTTTAATCATCTAATGAAAAATTATTTGTACAAATTAATCACAGATAAATTTGTTTATTGATAAACCTATCTTTATTGATGGCATAATTATCCGAGTATTGATTAATTATCATAAATTTAGCTATCCACATTTCACGGTGTATTTTTCTACAAACTCACCGACTTTTCGCCTCTGCTACTACCTTCTCAAGCCAGAGTCAGTTACAATTGCGCCCAATTGTTATGCAGCCCATAGATTAGGAGCAGTTTCATGTCCATTACGGCCAATTCACTTATCCGTGATAGCGTCAATTTTTTCAAAAATCAACTGAATGGCCTTCTCACGATATCGCTTCTCGCCACCGTGGTTAGTGTCGTTATCTATTATTTGATGATCCCCAATAAAGAGATGATTGCCGTCGTCTTCGAAGCACAAAATAAGTTGGCAGAATCAGGTAATGCAGGACTACAAGAATGGATTAAAGAATTATCAGACCAAGATAAAAGTAGCATTTTGCGGGTTTCTTTTGGCCTAATTTTATCAATTACCCTAGGCAGCTTATTATTGGTTTCTGGTACACTATCCTATATTCTGGCTTTATCTAAAGGTGAGGAAGTTAGCGGGCTGCAAGCGCTGTTACAATCAAGCGGCAAATTAGTCAGCATGTTTATATTGTTATTAGTTTGTTCATTATTGATCCAGTTAGGCACCGCAGTAATGATCTTACCTGGTGTGATTTTAGCCATTGGATTTTCATTAGCACCATCGATTTTAATGACCGAAAAAGTTAATCCATTCAGTGCAATGGCTCGGAGTTGGAAACTAGCCTATGCTAATTGGCGAATTATTTTACCGATGATTTTAATTTGGATGGCTAGCCAAATGTTGGTTGGGTTACTTTTAGGGCATATCCCACTGCCTGATATTATTATCAATGGGCTATCTTTCTTTATTAATAATATTATCGCCGCATTTGTGCTAATTTACTTTTTCCGCTTATATATGCTGGTGCAACCACCGCAGGCATGATCGTACTAACATGATAAAATTTTTGACGGTCAGCGTAGATAAATAATCTCTGCTGGCCGCCAAATTTATCCAACAAATAGGCATTATCGCCCCCTATCTAATCTTTCTTTATTTCCCCTATTTCTGGCGTAATTACTGTATTTTGTTTCTCTTTCTGCTGACTTAATTGCTTACTTTGTATCAGACGAATAGCAAAATATATATCCGGAACCACCAGCAAATCATCATCACAACGATTTATTTTGTTCTGTTCTAGCCAGCGATTAATTGATGTACGTCTGCCCGCCAGCACCAATGTCACGCCTTTGGCTTTTAGGCTGGTTACGATTTCATTCAATGCTGAGAAAACACTGATATCGTTATGAGTAAAACTAACGGCTGCATCGACAATCACCCAAGCTGGGCGCTTAGGTTGATTATCCAGGTGTTTATGCAGTCGTTCTTTAAAATAATTGACATTAAAATAGGTCAAAGGCGAGTTAAAACGATAAATTAAAACACCTTCAGGTGAGTGAATATGATTATCATCGGCTATTGAATGGATCATCCCCTGAAAATCAGTACCTAATAACTGATCTGTTGGCCGAAAAATAACTCGAATAAACTGTAATAGTCCTAATAATACCGCTAACCCAATTCCGGTTATTAGCCCAGCGACTAATACAGAAAATAAGGTAAAAATAGCTAAAGTGAAAGCTTCTCTATTACGCTTTCGTATCGACCAAATTTGGCGAAAACTTAATAATGACCAAGTTGAAATCATTAATACCATGCCTAATGCAGGTAATGGTATATAGCTTAGAAAATTAGTTAAAAAGAGCAAAACTAATAAGATAGTCAGCGCAGCGATAACCGAGACCATTTGAGTTTTACCACCCATCATATCATTGACCGCGGTACGACTACTTGCCGCACTAACCGCAAAACCTTGCGATAATACCGAAGCCATATTGGCTATCCCTAATGCCCTTAACTCTTGATCTGCATCGACTTGATAACCATTTTTACTAGCAAAACTGCGTGCCGTCATCATAAAACTGACAAAACTTATCACCGCTAAGTTTAACGAGGGAATAATTAACTCACGGATCAGTCCTGGAGGAAAGTCTGGCATCGGTATTGAAGGTAAACCCTCGCCCAGAAATCCGACAATTTCGATTTTATACTGAGTAAAATCCATCAACATACTGATTAATGTTGCTAGTAACATCGCAATGAGTAATGATGGCCATTTACTACGAAATCGTTTAATAACTATGGTGATAGCTAAAGTTAATAGCGCCACAATGACTGTAGGAATATGTGCAATATGCAGTAACTGAGGGAGAGCAACCAAACGCTCTATAAATGCTGAAGGTAAATGATGAATACCAAATACTTTACCTAATTGACTGACAATAATCGTCAACGCAACGCCATTTAATAATCCCTGTAAAATCGGCTTAGATAAAAAATCGGCAAATGCCCCCAAATGAAAACGTGCCGCTAGAATACACCAAAATCCGGTCATTAAACTCATGACGATAATTAATTGCCAACGTAAATTTTCATCCCCCATCGCCAAAGGAGTTACTGCTGCTGCAATGACAGCACAAGTTGCTGCATCAGGACCAATAATTAGTTGGCGCGAAGTACCAAATAATGCGTAGGCAATCATCGGCAATATACAAGCATAAAGACCAATTATGGCATTAATTCCCATTAGTTCAGCATAGGCAATCGCCACCGGTAATGCCACAGCCGCTACCGACAAACCCGCTTTAATATCCGCACTAAGATAGTCTTTATTGTATTGTGCTAATACTTTTATTCCGGGCGCCCAATTAAATAACCTCGCCTTTAGCATAATTGAAAATTCCCTACTCAATTAGTCAGTTAACTCCATCGTTCCTTAAGTTATATCCGAAGCACATAACTTAAGCTAGCATCACGGCCAGATAAACTGGCATTGGTGCTAAGTTGATTACATTTGGATTGATTTTATCGCCTAATTACACGCAAAGTTTTAACATTCGCCCTAAATTACGCTAAGATAGCCAGAATAATTTGTAACACCAACAGTTAAGCGCTATTTGCACCGCAACGATGCAAACATATGATGGAATTAGCCATAATCAATGATCTTAGCTTATCACGATCGTTTGATGGCTAAATGACTTACAACAATGGATCGGAAACAACTAATATGAAGCAACTGATTGAATTCATCCCACTCATTATTTTCTTTATCGTATATAAAAAAGTGGATATCTTTTATGCTACCGGCGCTTTAATGATTGCGACGGCATTAGCTATGCTTGTCACGTACTTGATGTATAAAAAAATTGAAAAAAGTGCCAAAATTACTGCAGGCGTAGTGATGGTTGTCGGTGCCTTGACTATTTTTTTCCATGATGCGGTCTTTATCAAATGGAAGGTCACCATTATTTATGGAATTTTTGCTTTAGCCTTACTTGGCAGCCAGTGGTTTACTGATAAACCCCTCATTCAACGAATGCTAGGTAAAGAACTAACATTGCCGCCATTTGTTTGGACTAAACTCAATATCGCTTGGTCACTGTTTTTTATCGTCTGTGCGCTGGTAAATGTTTATGTCGCATTTTGGCTTTCAGAAGATATTTGGATCAATTTTAAAGTATTCGGGTTAACCGCCGCCACCTTACTATTTACGGTACTTTCAGTGGTTTATATCTATAAATATATGCCTAAAGAAGCCAATAAATAATTTTTATTTCAACCTATACTGACGTTGTTAACCGCAATAGAGCTAGTCTAATTTTACTTAAATCTATTAATTAACATGATTAGCTTTATGATTAACTGCCTTAATGAAATAATTCACGCGATAAAAAAACACCTGCCAATGCAGGTGTTTTTTTATGTATCAGAAATAGGTGCAATAAATAGTAGATTATCGGCCTAATGCTCGGCGGATTTTTTCATCGGTTTTATATTGAGAGAGCGCGTAAACTGACCAAATAGCCGCGGGGATCCAGCCAATTAAGGTAACTTGTAAAATCAGGCAGATAATACCCGCAAAAGGACGACCAATAGTGAAAAATTGTAGCCACGGTAATAATATTGCCAGCAATAATCTCATAATCACTTAACCTCTGTTTATCCATTCAATCCCTCTTAGGTGCTTCATCGACCTCGACCAATAGAGAGAGTTGATTAAAATCATGGGGTTTTAATTAAAATAGCTTAATAAATAGGTCAGATTTAATCACTATAGTAACCAGATTAGTGATTAAACAGCAACGCTAAGCACACTTTTTTATCTATCTTTGCATAACCATAAATAAATAGATCCTTCTTCACGGTATGATCGCATGATTCACTACTGTAATAACAAACTATAAACGGGCCTATTTAGATAGTTTTTAAGCGTAAAAGTGATGACGCTAGCTATTATTCTAGTTTATCATTATCGAATAACCAAATTGAATTAGAAATAAGTTGCTGAATAAATGCCTGCCGATATAGATGATTATCTGCAAAATAGTTAACAGCATCATTAATTATAATTAATCTTATAATGTGATACCTAGGATGGCGCAAGCCATAATTTTATTACTACCATCATTTTATTGAAAAGAGTGATATATGCATTTACCGAATGGAGAGTTAGTACTTCGGACACTTGCCATGCCCGCAGATACCAATGCGAATGGTGATATTTTTGGTGGCTGGTTAATGTCACAAATGGATATCGGGGGCGCGATTCTGGCTAAAGAAATTGCATTAGGCCGTGTGGTTACTGTGGCAGTGAATGGCATTGAGTTTCAAAAATCGGTCTCTGTCGGTGATGTAGTGTGCTGTTACGCTCGCTGTCTAAAAACGGGAAACAGTTCAATTACAGTCAATATTGAAGTCTGGGTAAAGAAAGTATCTACAGAACCCGTTGGCCAGCGTTATCGAGCGACTGAGGCAACCTTTACCTATGTAGCTATTAATGATGAAAACAAACCACGTTTATTACCGCCTGAGAAACGTAATTTTGTCTTAGAAGGTTCAGGTTTATCAACTTGATGGCAAGTAATTTAATTCATATTTGAATTCATGTTTGGTTTGATAGATAGATGAAAAAATACCGGTGTTTTTAATATTAAAACACCGGTATTTTTTATTGGCTTATATTTGGCTAACAGTTCCGTCAATTTTAAACCGTATTTCAACAATTTTACCGGTTGTCGGTTGTGGTTTTTGCTCGTATAACCAACGGTTCATGGCTCGCTTGACTTCACGCTCAAATAATCCTTTAGGCGTAGCTTCAATAATTTCTACATTGGTAATTCGCCCGTCAGTATCGATATCATAACGAACTTTCACCACCCCTTCTTTACCCAGACGGCGTGCCCTATCAGGATAACTAGGGGCTTGTCGACGTAAGGCTTTAGGCCCACGAGCACCACTACTTGACGAATTTGTACTTCCTTGGTTATCCGTTTTTACCGTTTGCGCTGCCGGTTTACCGCTGTTTAGAGACTCAAGCGACGGGGTGTTTTTATCTGCTAACTTGTTTTCAATCGGCTTAATAGGCTGTTTTTTCTCTCGTTTTTGTTCTTTTTTTGGTTTTGGCTTCGGTTTTGGTTTTACTTCAGGTTTTTTTTCTGCAATCGCAATCGCCGGTTTAACTCTCGGGGGTGGCGGTGTCACAGGTTCGGGCTCTGGCTCAGGTTCTGGCTCCACCGCAGCAGATGATGAGGCTGACTCGGCAGCTGGCTCAGGTGATTCAAACGCTAGCATGGCGATAGTCATGGGTTCAGGGGGAGGCGTAACTTTGGGCTGATTAAACATCCACGCCATAGCTAACCCTGCATGCAGAGCTAATGAAAGCACAATAATAAAAATCCAACGAATACAACGCATAGCCTAATTTTATCCTACTGCCGAAATTATTCGTGAAACATCATGGGCTATAGTTTAAATGCAAATAGCAATCATATTCAATAAGGATTATCATTCAATCTTATTATTGTGCCAAAATTATGGCTTAAACTCATTCTTTCCATTCAGTAAATAACAGCGAACGACGGCTTTTATAAATATCTATCTTACGCATTGCGTAGATATGTAAATTACGTCGCGACTGTCCTTCTAGCCAACGGCGACGACGGCGAGTAGCTTGTCTTAACATTCTCCAACGACCGACTTCATTACGACTGCGTCTCATCTTTTACCCTTAAATTCTCAAGAAAATATGGATGATAATATTTTGTTGCAATATTATAGACCTTTAAACTAGGGATCCAAGGGGATGAGATAAGTTTTCAATTCACGTTGATTCGATAGATTAAATTATTTATCTTTAAGTCATTTAGTGCCAAAAACTAATATTAAAAACAAGTGCCAAAAACAATAGTTGAAAATGGTATTTTTATTAAAAAATGAAATCATAAAATGATAGCGGTAACTTTTATTAAATTATTTACTCATTTTCGCAGCTTTTAATCTAAATATTTGTTAAATTTAGCCAGCATCGGTATAAATCGTTGATTATCATTTTACTGTGATGATGTTCATCCACTTCACTTTTCGTCCCCCGAGGTTAGCATCTTAGTATGACAACAGTGTATACCCTATTGAGTTGGTTATTCTTTTTCCTTTATTGGCTATTAATTGCCGCTGTTACAGTGCGAGTATTGGTGAAGCGTCGTCCTGTCACCTCCGCCATGACGTGGTTATTAATTATCTATATTCTGCCATTAGTTGGGATTATTGCTTATATCGCCTTTGGCGAATTACATCTGGGCAAACGACGGGTAGCAAAAGCGCAACAAATGTGGCCTTCTGTCGCGACCTGGCTAGAAGGATTGCGGCATTCTAAACATATCTTTGCTACCGAAAATAGCGCTGTTGCTGAACCTCTGTTCCAACTATGTGAAAAACGCCAAGGAATTGCTGGGGTTAAAGGCAATCGTATTCAATTAATGACAACCTGTGAGGAATCACTAAAAGCCATTGTTAATGATATTAATAATGCCAGTCATTCAATTGAAATGGTGTTTTATATCTGGCAACCGGGAGGCTTAGTCGATGGTGTCACAGAGGCCTTAATCAACGCTGCAAAACGTGGCGTTAAATGCCGAGTTATGGTTGACTCTGCGGGCAGTTGGCACTTTTTCCGCGGCCCCTATCCTGACCAAATGCGTCAAGCAGGCATCGAGTTTATCGAGTCATTGAAAGTTAGCTTGTGGCGTTTTTTCCTACGTCGAATGGACTTACGCCAGCACCGTAAAATTATCTTAATTGATAATTATATTTCTTATACCGGCAGTATGAATATGGTTGATCCACGCTACTTTAAACAAGATGCGGGCGTCGGGCAATGGATTGATGTTTTGGTGCGCATGGAAGGGCCAGTCAGCACAACGTTAGGGATTGTATACGCTTTTGACTGGGAGATGGAAACGGGACAACGTATGTTACCGCCGCCGCCAGATACCAATATTATGCCGTTTGAGCGTGATGACGGTCATACGACCCAAGTTATTGCCTCCGGCCCGGGCTTTCCCGATGAGCTTATCCAGCAATCATTAATGACCGCTATTTTCTCGGCACGCAAACAGTTGATATTTACCACACCTTATTTTGTGCCTAGTGATGATTTAATGCATGCCATATGCACAGCAGCAATGCGTGGCGTCGATGTCAGTATTATTATGCCACGGCAAAATGATTCATTTTTAGTGCGCTGGGCAAGTCGATCGTTCTACACTGAATTATTAGAGTCCGGCGTTAAAATTTATCAATTCGAAGATGGTTTATTGCATACTAAAAGCGTATTAGTTGATGGCGAATTAAGTCTTGTCGGCTCGGTTAATTTAGATATGCGCAGTTTATGGCTCAATTTTGAAATTACTGTCGTTATCGATGACAAAGTATTTGGTAGCGATCTCACCATCGTTCAATATGATTATATTGCACGTTCTACCCGCTTGGAGCTTGAAGAGTGGGAACAACGCCCATTCTGGAATCGTATTGTGGAACGTTTATGTTATTTCTTTAGTCCGTTACTCTAACTTGTCCGTTACTCTAACTAGTTAAGGTGTTAACCAAGATGAATAGTTCTGTTAGCAATCAATTAATTACTGAAGATGATGCCTTAGAAATCGCGTACGACTTATTTCTGGAAGGTGCCAGCGAGCACTTAGAGCCGGCAGATCAAATTATTTTTAGTTTGCAATTTGAACAGTGTGGCGCGGCAGAAGTTATCGATGTGAGCGAAGATTGGCAGCAGCAATTAAACCGAGAGATTGATAGTCAACGTTTCTGTGAAGTAGTGATTGGGCTGGCGGAAGATGAAGATGCCGAACTAAAAGATATTTTCGCTCGTATTTTAATAAGCCGAGACTTATCACAGCCATTTTCACATATTATTTGGCGTCAGTAATTGCCCGAGTTACTGCGATAACTTATTAATATTACAATTAAAAATAGAAAAACTCGGGCTATTCTATACAGACCTAGTTTATTTGTCTCTTCACTGGCTAAATTATAATGGATCGATTTTCAAACATGAGACCGCATGCTTAAAACTGCCTTCTAGCAATGGTTTAGTTCTACCACATTCGTCGTCGGCCAACGGACATCGCGTACGAAAAACACAACCTGAAGGTGGATTGATTGGCGAAGGTAGCTCACCTTCTAGCAATTCGATTGATTTATTACGTTCTTTATCAGGATCTGGGACCGGTACCGCAGACATCAACGCTTTGGTGTAAGGATGCAGCGGTGAATTATATACCTGATCATAAGTGCCAAGTTCGACGGCATGCCCCAAATACATCACTAACACTCTATCTGAAATATGTTTTACTACGGCTAAATCATGAGCAATAAAAATTAATGATAGCCCCATTTCACGCTGTAATTGCTGTAATAAATTAACAACTTGCGCCTGAATTGACACATCCAGTGCCGATACAGGCTCATCGCAAATAATCAGTTTAGGCTCTAAAATCAATGCCCGGGCAATACCAATTCGCTGACATTGACCGCCAGAAAATTCATGCGGATAACGATTAATCAGATTGGGTAATAACCCAACTCTCATCATAATATTTTTTACTTTGTCCTCGATTTCAGCTGATTTCATTTTCGGGAAATAAGTTTTTAGTGGCTCAGCAATAATATCGCCAATCGTCATTCTTGGGTTCAATGAGGCCAAAGGATCTTGAAAAATCATTTGAATATCGCTGCGTACTTCTCGCCATTGTTGGGCATTCATGCCTAATAAATCGCGCCCTAACCAACTGACTGCCCCCCCTGAAGCTTTCACTAAGCCAATGATAGCGCGAGCTAATGTGGATTTACCACAGCCGGATTCCCCCACGACACCTAAGGTTTCACCTTCGTAAAGTCGCAGTGTCACCCCATCGACAGCTTTCAGTGATTTATCGGCTTGCCAAAACCACTGTTTATGATCTTTTATCGCGAAATGAACTTTTAGATCGTCAACTTCTAATAATACTTGGCGCTGTTCTAACGGGATCATGCCAACTCCTCAACGTGCTTAAAGCACGCTCGTAATCTATTTTGTGAGAATGCTTGTAACGTTGGCTCATGCTGGTGGCATCTATCATAAGCAAATTGACATCGAGGACCAAATGGGCAACCTTTAGGTAAACGTAACAGATTCGGAGGATTACCAGGAATAGTAGCTAAAATTTCACTGTTACCGTCTAAACGCGGTACCGCTTCAAGTAAACCAATAGAATACGGATGGGAAGGCTGATAAAATACGTCACGTGCAGTACCATACTCCATGGTACGTCCGGCATACATGACTAAAACTTTATCACAAACTCCCGCCACAACGCCTAAATCATGAGTTATTAGAATAATTGATGTGTTAAATTCATGTTTTAGCTCATTAAGCAATATCATAATCTGTGCTTGTACCGTCACATCTAATGCGGTAGTTGGTTCATCGGCAATTAATAATTTTGGCTGACATAATAACGCCATAGCAATCATAACGCGTTGGCGCATACCACCTGAAAATTCATGTGGATACATCTCCATCCGCTTGCGAGCCTCGGGCATTTTCACCGCGTCAAGCATACGCACAGATCCTTCATACGCCTGCTGCTTACTCATGCCCTTATGCAAACGCAATACTTCAGACAACTGGGTACCAATTTTTAAATAAGGATTCAATGACGTCATGGGATCTTGGAAAATCATTGAAATTTCTTCAGCTCGCATACGATTAAGGTGTTTTTCGCTAAGATGCAAAATTTCGCGTCCGTTGAACTGTGCCGAGCCACTGACTTTACCATTTTTAGCTAATAGCCCCATTAAGGCAAAAGCGGTTTGAGATTTTCCTGAGCCTGACTCACCGACGATCCCTAAGGTTTCTCCCGCGTTAAGTTCAAAATTAAGACGATTAACGGCAGTAACTTGACCGTCGGGTGTCGTAAATTCAACATTTAGCTCTTTGACTGAAAGCAATGATGTGGGCTGTATATTGTTCATTATTATCCCCTTAGCGATCTTTCGGGTCGAGGGCATCACGCAAGCCATCGCCAATAAAATTAAAGCAGAATAAGGTGGTCACCAAAAACGCTGCCGGAATTAATAATAACCATGGAGTGACTTCCATTGAGTTAGCGCCGTCGCTTAACAATGCCCCCCAGCTGCTTAAGGGTTCTTGGGTGCCTAATCCCAGAAAACTGAGAAAGGATTCAAATAAAATCATACTTGGAACTAGCAAAGAGGCGTATACCACTACCACCCCGAGCACATTGGGGACAATGTGACGCAAGATAATTTGCCGAGTTTTAACCCCACCCACCAACGCTGCTTCAATAAACTCTTTACGCTTTAAGCCCAACGTTTGACCCCGTACGATACGAGCCATATCCAACCAAGAAACCATTCCGATGGCCACAAAAATAAGTAAAATATTCTGTCCAAATACAGTGACTAATAAAATAACAAAAAACATAAATGGGAAAGAGTTAAGGATCTCGAGTAAACGCATCATCAAAGAGTCGATTTTACCCCCTAAATAACCCGATAGTGAGCCGTACAATGTGCCCACAATGACGGCAACAAATGCCGCAGCAACGCCCACCATTAATGAAATTCGTCCCCCTATGGCTACACGAACTAGCAAATCACGCCCGGAGGCATCTGTACCAAAATAGTGTCCACTGGCAAAATCTGGTGGCATCGACATCATATCCCAGTCGGTATCATCATAAAGAAATGGTGATAACATTGGGGCAAAAATTACAAATAGAGTGATTAGAAATAACAGACATACACTGGCTAACGCGGCTTTATTATTAATAAATCGCCGACGTGCATCTTGCCACAAACTGCGCCCTTCAATATCGAGCTGCTCGGAGAAACTTTCCAGAGCATCGCTGTTTTTTGAATGTAGTAACATAGCTTACTCCAGATCAGTAACGAATTTTCGGGTCAATCACCGCATATAACACATCAACAATCGCATTAAAGGCGATGGTTAACACCCCGACCAAAATGGTTAAACTCAGTACCAGTGAATAATCCCGATTAAGCGCACCATTAACGAATAACTGACCGATTCCTGGTAAGCCAAAAATCGTTTCTACGACCATCGAACCGGTAATAATCCCGACAAATGCCGGTCCCATATAGGATAATACCGGTAATAATGCTGGCTTAAGCGCATGACGTAAAACAATTGTTCTGAGCGGTAACCCTTTAGCACGAGCAGTACGAATAAAATTAGAGTGCATGACTTCAATCATTGAGCCGCGCGTAATACGCGAAATGCTGGCAATATAAGCTAAGGATAAAGCCACCATTGGCAAAATCATATTTTTAGCCGCACCGCCATCCCAGCCCCCGCCGGGTAACCACTTCAGCTGAATGGCAAAAATGAGGACCAATAATGGCGCTACCACAAAACTGGGAATAACTACCCCCGTCATTGCGAATCCCATCACCGTAAAGTCCCATTTAGTATTTTGATTAAGTGCTGCGATTACTCCCGCAGAAACGCCAAACAGAACCGCCACCAAAAAAGCCGTCGCGCCAAGTTTTGCCGATACCGGAAAAGCTTTCGCGACTAACTCATTAACGCTGTAATCTTTATATTTAAAGGAAGGACCAAAATCACCTTGAGATAATTGGGCCAAATAAGAAAAGTATTGTTTATAGATGGGATCATTTAAATGATATTTCGCTTCAATATTCGCCATAACTTCTGGTGGTAACTTTCGCTCCCCGGTAAATGGGCTTCCCGGTGCTAAGCGCATCATAAAAAATGAAATAGTAATCAAAATAAATAATGTCGGTATCGCCTCAAGTAACCGGCGAATAATAAACTTTAACATTGCCCCTTCCTACTGAATAACTTATTCAGAGTGATAATTTATACTGTGGTCATCCATTATTTGGACTTTCTATTATCGCTATGATCTCTATATTGCTGCCACCATAAATAAATTGATGTGGCTCAGTGGCAGCAATATGAACAATGATCAGCATCTTATTATTTTTTGATAATATATAAATCTTTGGTATGTAGATTATCTAAAGGATCTTTACCGCTGTATCCACCTACATACGGTTTAACCAAGCGTGTATTTACATAATAATATAGTGGGACAATCGCCGAGTCTTGATCGACTAATTTCTCAGCTTGTTGATATAACTTAGCACGTTCATTATCCGTTTTAGCCCGTAACGTTTCTTTAATTAACGCATCGTACTGTTTATTTTTATAATGTACCGTATTGTTACTGCTGTATGACAACAACATATTCAAGAAAGACGATGGTTCATTATAATCCGCACACCATCCTGCACGCGCTACGTCGTATGTTCCTTGGTGACGAGTGTCTAAGAACGTTTTCCATTCTTGGTTCTCTAATTTAACATCCGCGCCTAAATTCTTTTTCCACATTGAAGCCGCGGCGATAGCAATACGTTTATGTAAATCCGAGGTGTTATATAATAAATTAAATTTCAATGGATTAGATTCATTATAGCCTGCTTCTGCCAGCAATTGTTTGGCTTTATCATTCCGCTGTTGCTGATCCATATTTTGATACCAATCCGGTTTTTCACTCTCCATTCCATCGGTAAACGGAGGCGTAAAACCATAGGCCGGAATATCCCCTTGAGCTTTAACTTTATAAGTTATGGTATCTCTATCCATGGATAATTTAAGCGCTTCTCGTACTTTAGGATTATCAAATGGCGGTTTCTCATTATTAATTTCATAATAATAAGTGCATAAATATGGATTAATTTTTAATTCATTCGGCATATTTTTTTGCAGCGATTTAAATTGTTCTATCGGCAAATTACTGTAAGTCATATCAATTTCACCGCTGCGATAGCGATTAACATCGGTTACTTCAGAAGAGATAGGTAAGAATGTCACTTGATCAATGACGGTTTTATCATTATTCCAATAGTTAGGATTACGCGCTAACACAATTCGCTCGTTAACTGTCCAATCTTTGAGTTTATAGGCTCCATTTCCGACAAAATTAGCTGGTTGAGTCCATTTAGCACCGTATTTCTCGATAGTTTTTTTATTCACGGGGGACATAGAAGAATGAGCTAATAATTTGGGTAGATAAGGTACGGCCTCACTTAACGTCACGACTAGAGTATGATCATCAAGAGCTTTAACCCCTAATTCGGTAGGTTTTTTCTTCCCAACAATAACATCATCAATATTTTCAATATGAGCATATTGTAAATAGCTTGCGTAAGGTGATGCGGTATCAGGGCTAGCTAATCGTTGCCAGCTATAAACAAAATCCCCTGCCGTTACAGGGTCACCATTGGACCATTTTGCGCCCTCGCGAATATTAAATGTCCACTGGGTAAAATCTTTATTTTCCCAACTAATCGCAGAACCCGGTAATATTTCCCCATCAGGTCCAACAATAGTGATCCCCTCATACAAATCACGCGCTAAACTGGCTTCCGGTACACCTTCTATTTTATGTGGATCTAATGACTGAGGCTCAGAACCGTTATTACGTACTAAATTTTGTTTTTCAGCTAATTGCACCCCTTCAGAAACATTGGCCGCAAATGTTGCTCCCTGTGTTGCCGCCAATATTGAAGCAGAAACCGCTAGAGCCACACAGGTTTTATTAATATTTTTTATCATCTCATTACTCCCAATAAATAAACTGCCGTTGAAGTGGTGATGTGTTGTTCAGGTTCATTTTTATGATTAATAAGTGACGATAACTCACTGTGATTAAAAATTTTATTATATAAAAATCGATTAACCCGTTTCCGGTATAACCATTAAATCATGATAGAATTAAGCCGTTATTATCTTCATCTCAATCAGAACAGCTATCCGAGCCAAGTTTTAGTCTCTAAATAATATGCCAATGATAAAATTCAGTTGATTAATCAAAAATTAATCGCTGCTAACCTTCCCGTTCGTTATTAGTGACTAAATAAACGTTATAACCCTCAAAAATGTGATTATGTATATGATATTTAAAGGCTAAATATATAAATTAATGTGCTTTCATTTCTTAAGTCATTAAATCGAAAATAAACAATTTATTAACATAATACAAATTATTTAGTGTGAAAATTTACATTCATCACACATTTGTAAGATATTCCCCTTAATTTATAAAAAAGTACCCTATTTAATCTTTCTGTTTACCCTAGACAAGCAACATAAAAAAATGCTCGTTGACGGTAAAAATTAAAAGCAGGGAAATTAAAAGACAAAGAATTAAAAGGCAGGAAATAAAAAATCATTAAAATAAGTGATTAAAACATAATGAAATATCACACTGAGGTGATATGGCGAGGATCTTCTATCAGATGCAATAAAAATAAAGTAATAGGAATTCAACGATTATTCATTATTAATGTTCAGTTATTAATAAAATAAGTACGCAAAGGGGGTTTCTCCGTACTACGCTCTAGCTCTAGCTCTAGCTAGAGATTGAAACGCAGCAGGAGATCAATATAGAGGCAATAGCCATAGCACGAATATTTATAATAAGCCGGGAAAAATAGCTTTAATCCCAGTGACAATAAACTCAATACCCAGAGCCATCAATAACAATCCCATAATACGGGTAATGACGTTAATACCGGTCTGCCCCAAAAAACGCACTAATAAGGATGCAGAACGAAATAATAACCAACAACAAAAAGCAAAAATAATACAGGTCAGTGCCAGACCTAAAAAATTTTGCCACCCTTGCCAGCGTGACGCCCAAACAATTGATGAACTAATCGCTCCGGGGCCTGCCATTAATGGCAACGCCAAAGGAACTACGCCGACACTTTCACGGATAGCAGATTCTGATTTTTCTTGTTTATTCTGTTTATCTTCGCCTAATTTCCCATTAATCATCGACATAGCAATAGTAACAATCAATATCCCACCAGCAATCCGGAACGAATCAATAGATACACCAAATAATTTAAGAATTAAATCGCCGACTAATAAAGAAATACACAAAATAATAGCGACTGAACCGTTAGCGACTAAATTTGTTTTATTTCTATCCGCAATCGTTTGATAGTTGGTCATGCTGATAAAAACAGGTAATACCCCTACTGGGTTAACTAAGGCAAATAACCCAATAAAGAATTTAATGTAACCTGACAAATCTAGTAATGCTGAGCCCACGAATAACCATCCTCTGTAAGTCTTAATTTTGTGATACGTAATTTTGTGATAATAGAAGTAGAATCTACTGATGCTTTCACGCGAAGGACGGTAATGTAACTTATCTCTATAATGTCTGCTATTTTTATTTACACTTCTGTCCGTAAGCTTAATTTTCGTTAATAGATGAATTTTTAAGTTAGCAAATCTTTCTTATCTGTTTACATTATTTTGACACTAATAAAACATCTCTATTGATTAATAAAACAGCCATGCTGAATGGTGTCAGCATGGCTGTTTTGTGATTTAGATCACTTTATTTATCTAGATTAATGCTAAGCTGTATTGCATTAAAACAGACGATATCAAGTATTAATTAATACTGTCGTCCTTGATTTAAAGAGCTTTTTAAGCCAATAAGCGGTATAAAACAGAGTTGTTGAAATTTATTATCTTAAAAGGTTAATTTAATTTTATTATTTTTATCCTTGTAGCTTGAGATATAAAAGTACCGCTAACAAGATCTTCAAACGGCCATTGATTCAATATGTTAGATTTATAGTTTAAGCCGTTAAGAAACATTAGTTATCTTGTTGGTTTGGTTAACCATTTGACTGCTCATTGGCTTAAAAAGTTTAACATTTATCAGGAGTAATCTTTATGTCAGTAACTAATGTTACCGAACTCAACGAACTGGTTGCCCGTGTCAAAAAAGCACAGCGTGAATTCGCCAATTTCCCACAAGAAAAAGTTGACGCAATTTTCCGTGCTGCTGCACTCGCCGCCGCAGATGCTCGAATTCCTTTAGCTAAAATAGCCGTAGAAGAATCCGGTATGGGTATTGTTGAAGATAAAGTGATTAAAAACCACTTCGCTTCAGAATATATCTATAATGCGTATAAAGATGAAAAGACCTGTGGGATCTTATCTGAAGACCCAACTTTTGGCACTATCACCATCGCCGAGCCTATTGGGATTATCTGTGGTATTGTACCAACCACTAACCCAACATCAACTGCTATATTTAAATCACTGATCAGCCTGAAAACACGTAACGCGATCATCTTCTCTCCACATCCACGCGCTAAAAATGCCACTAACCGCGCTGCTGAAATTGTACTAAATGCAGCCATAGCTGCAGGCGCGCCAAAAGATATTATCGGCTGGATTGATGAGCCATCTGTCGCTTTGTCTAACGCATTAATGCACCATGAAGACATCAACCTGATCTTAGCCACTGGCGGTCCAGGCATGGTTAAAGCCGCATATAGTTCTGGTAAGCCGGCAATTGGTGTGGGTGCAGGTAATACGCCAGTAGTGATCGACGAAACCGCCGATATCAAACGAGCTGTTGCCTCTATTTTAATGTCTAAAACTTTCGACAACGGCGTTATCTGTGCATCAGAACAGTCTGTTGTAGTGGTTGATAAAATTTATGATCAAGTCCGCGAACGCTTCTCTACTCACGGTGGTTATCTACTGCAAGGTGAAGATTTAAAAGCGGTACAAGACGTTATTCTAAAAAACGGTAACCTAAATGCAGATATCGTCGGTCAACCTGCGACTAAAATTGCAGAAATGGCCGGTATCAGTGTCCCTGCAACCACTAAAATCTTGATCGGTGAAGTTAAAGTTATCGACGATTCAGAACCGTTCGCACATGAAAAACTGTCTCCGTTACTCGCAATGTACCGCGGTAAAAACTTTGAAGATGCGGTCGAAAAAGCAGAAAAATTAGTTGAAATGGGCGGTATTGGACATACTTCTTGCTTATATACTGATCAAGATAATCAAAAATCACGTATCGAACATTTTGGCGACAAAATGAAAACAGCACGTATTTTGATTAATACCCCAGCATCACAAGGGGGTATCGGTGACCTGTACAACTTTAAACTGTCCCCTTCTCTAACTCTAGGCTGCGGTTCTTGGGGTGGAAACTCTATCTCTGAAAACGTGGGTCCTAAGCATCTAATCAATACCAAAACCGTAGCAAAAAGAGCAGAAAATATGTTATGGCATAAACTTCCGAACTCTATCTATTTCCGCCGGGGCTGTTTACCAATAGCATTAGAAGAAGTCGCTACTGAGGGGGCAAAACGTGCATTTATCGTCACCGATGGCTACCTGTTCAATAATGGCTATGTTGAAGAAGTTGTCCGCGTTCTGAAAAAATTCAATGTTGAAACTGAAGTATTCTTTGAAGTTGAAGCAGATCCAACATTATCTATTGTGCGCAAAGGTGCAGCACAAATGAACGCCTTCAAACCTGATGTTATTATTGCATTAGGTGGTGGTTCACCAATGGATGCAGCTAAAATTATGTGGGTGATGTATGAACATCCTGAAACCCACTTCGAAGAATTAGCTTTACGCTTTATGGATATCCGTAAACGTATTCACCGTTTCCCCAAAATGGGGGTTAAAGCGAAAATGGTCGCGATTACCACCACTTCAGGTACCGGTTCTGAAGTCACACCATTTGCGGTAGTTACGGACGATAAGACAGGTCAAAAATATCCATTAGCGGACTATGCATTAACTCCGAATATGGCGATTGTCGATGCAAACTTAGTTATGAATATGCCTAAATCTCTGACTGCCTTCGGTGGTTTAGATGCGGTAACTCATGCATTGGAAGCTTATGTTTCTGTATTGGCTAACGAATACTCTGACGGCCAAGCATTACAAGCACTTAGCCTGCTGAAAGCCTATCTGCCAGCCAGCTATCATGAAGGCGCAACTAACCCAGTAGCTAGAGAACGTGTTCATAATGCAGCGACCTTAGCCGGTATCGCATTCGCCAATGCTTTCTTGGGAGTTTGCCACTCCATGGCGCATAAATTAGGCTCAGAATTCCATATTCCTCATGGATTAGCTAATGCCTTATTGATTTGTAACGTTATTCGCTATAACGCTAACGATAACCCAACAAAACAGACGGCTTTCAGCCAATATGATCGCCCTCAAGCACGTCGTCGTTATGCGGAAATTGCTGACCATTTAGGTCTGAGCCAGCCAAATGACAATACAGCGCTGAAAATTGAGAGATTGTTGGCATGGATTGAAGAAATGAAATCTTCACTGGGCATTCCAAAATCAATCCGTGAATCTGGTGTGGCTGAAGCTGATTTCTTGGCTAAAGTTGATAAATTATCTGAAGATGCATTTGATGACCAGTGTACTGGGGCTAACCCACGTTACCCACTGATTGCTGAACTGAAACAAATTCTTCTGGATACTTACTACGGCCGTGAATACTCAGAAAATGTGGTTGAAGCAGCGAAAGAAAGCAAAAAAGCCACTAAAAAATAACAATGGCGATCCTTCTAACTCATTAAGTTATATTCGATAAGTACACGACTCG
The DNA here is from genome assembly GCF_001294465.1 of Moellerella wisconsensis ATCC 35017. Taxonomy (GTDB): domain Bacteria; phylum Pseudomonadota; class Gammaproteobacteria; order Enterobacterales; family Enterobacteriaceae; genus Moellerella; species Moellerella wisconsensis. Next base: position 272,483 of record NZ_LGAA01000018.1, on the reverse strand, counting down.
TATAACTTAACGTAAAAGGAGATCTCCCTATCAAGAGACACTGATGATAAATCAGTGTCTCTTTTATAACGTCGGCTACCAACCTTAACTAGCGCTGAACTAACCTCACCATAGAATATTCAATACAGCCACTTTATTCTCTATCACATAATTATCCGTCACATATTGTGACCCGGATTAAATCTGTTCTGCGGATTAATTTTTATATCTATCCCCGATACCCGATTTAATTATCACGCAGAAAAAAACTCCATATTATTATCGCTGTTAATAACCACGCACTCATCATCCGATTGTCATAACATACAACAATAAATAAAAAGACACGGTTTTTATAACTGATAAGCAAGAAAGTGTGAATGAAATAACTGGCAGATAATCAATACCATGAAAATAGAATAGCGAAGAGTATTTTCGTCCCAAATACTGTCCTAATCACTACAGTTAATGATGGGAGTAAAATCTGCAGGAATAATGAGAAAATACAGATTGAAAAACAAACTAATTACACTAAAGGTCACACAAGAACTATTGAGCCACTTTTAGTGTAATCGATGCAAAGTTATCAGAAGATTGATTAAATCCCCTTACAAGCCATACAGCGCTAATCATTAAGGGTCTCGTCAGAAATTTATCTCAGTCAACATTAATTAAAATGGAAAGGAACTTTTGGCAACTGACCATTAGCCATCAGTTTAGCTTTATTAATAGCTTCCATGTAATGTTTACGACATACTGAAATATATTTTTCATTACCACCAATATCAACCTGAGCGCCTTCATAAACCGGAATACCATCACTACCAATCCGCAATACTCGACCCGCTTTACGTCCACACCAACAAACGGTTTTTAATTCCACCAGCTTATCAGACCAAGCCAACAAATATTGACTTCCAGAAAACAACTCGCCTGAAAAATCAGTTCGTAAGCCATAGCATAATACCGGAATATCCACGTTATCGACTATGTCACATAATTGTTCAACTTGCTGTTTTGTCAGAAATTGACACTCATCAATTAAGACACAATGTACTTTTTGATTATTATTTTCTTTCTTGATTACTTCAGCCATATTCGTTTGTGGTGAGAAAAGTAACGCATCGGCAGATAAGCCAATTCTCGAAACAACTTTACCTTGAGCAAAACGGGTATCAATTTCTGCAGTAAAAATAAGCGCTCTCATTCCACGTTCATTATAATTATAAGAAGATTGTAAAAGTGATGTCGATTTCCCTGCATTCATTGCAGAGTAATAAAAATAAAGCTGAGCCATCAGCCGTACCCCTCTGGAAAAATAAAACCGGCTGATTCTATCACAAACAAAGCTCCTGAGAGCAAATAGAACGATAAAATTAGAATACCGACTAACGTCGATTAATTTATCATCTCGATATATCTTATTATATAAGAAAACAGATAAGAAATTAGTAACAATCAGATTAATGACTACATAAATGAGAAATAGACCCTATTCTAATAATTGATCTTGATGATAAAAATCCAGATTGTCTTTTTCATGACTTTATCACTGAAACTAAAAACAAAAATTTTGTTTAAGAGGATAGTAAATCTAGTAAAATCTAGCTTAGTTGCTTGTATAAGTTTATGGCTAAAGAAAATATAAATAGCGTTAACCAAGCAATTAACAGACTATGATTCATATCCTGCTAAGTTTTATAAAAATGGAAATATATATCTATGAAAATTTAATATTCCTTTTGTAAAGGAATTGCTTTTACTAAAGATAACTTTTAAACTAATAGAGAAAATTAGCTATTGCAGAAAATATAATAGCATTCTATTATTAAGACACTTAAACCTACTAATTAATTTGAGACCAGGAAAATGAGCGAATCATTAAAAGCATTAAATAACATCCGTACTCTTCGTGCGCAAGCAAGAGAACTTTCTCTGGAATCACTGGAAGAGATGTTAGAAAAATTAACTGTTGTTGTAGAAGAGCGTCGTGAAGAAGATAGCCAAGCACAAGCTGAATTAGAAGAACGTACTCGTAAACTGGAAGAAGTACGTGAAATGATTCTGGCTCAAGGTATCGACCCTAATGAGCTGCTGCAATCTATGGGCGGAACGAAAACTAGCGCTAAACCTAAACGTGCTGCACGTCCTGCAAAATATAAATACATCGACGAAAATGGTGAAAGCAAAACTTGGACCGGCCAAGGTCGTACTCCAGCTGTCATCAAACAAGCAATTGAAGAACAAGGTAAATCATTAGAAGATTTCTTAATCTAATTGATTTATATGTTATTAAAAAACGTCCTTAATCAAGGGCGTTTTTTTTGAATAAATCATTTATTCATCAGAAAATAATCCCTCTCTTATGTTGTATGAACCCAATATGATAATTATCCTATTGTGCTATCACCTATTCAGGCAAGTTTATTGACTTAACGACTTTGATTAAAAACAATTTAAAATTATAAATATCAAATTAAGATATTTTCTAAATCAACACTCTGGACAAATAACCAGCCTTCAACATTCATTTGACGTTTTATACAAAAGCGAAAATTAAAGTAAATTTATGTAATTATTATCAATAATAGCTCGATTGATTAATGAATCAATTAGTTAATTTTAGTTATTCATTTAATAATTATTATCCGAAATAAAATAAAGATTTATGAAATTTAATACACATAATATTCGTGGGATTTTATGAATATAGCGTTATTCGATTAGATGGCGTTCAACTCACTTCTCATCAAACGATAAAAATTGATGAACCGTATAATATTGGAATAAACGAGAATAGCTGATAACAAATTTAGTGATTTAGCAGTACCATATAAGTGGTAGGTATAATACCTGATGAATTTAAACCGTAATTCTCTCCTTTCTCCTCTTATTACGAGTAAAATAACGTTCAAATATACAGATACAATTTACAATATGAGTTTAAGTAAAATGCTCTAGCGCTATAGAGTAAAAATGGCGGTTAATTACAAAAATAAAAAAACCGATATATGCGTAATATATCGGCGAGTAATTATAAATGGATGGTCAAATCGAGATAGATATTATTTATTGACGTTTAATTTTGCTGGTAGTGAATTAATCCACTGAGAAAAATCTTCACCTAACTCTTCATGCTGCATGCCATATTCAACGAAGGCTTTCATATAACCCAGTTTATTTCCACAATCATGGCTTTTACCGCGCAAATGATAAGCTTCAACAGGTTCATTTTGTTCAATTAACATAGCAATAGCATCAGTCAATTGAATTTCATCACCCGCACCTGGTGCTGTTCTAGCTAGCAGAGGCCAAATCTTATCAGTTAAGACATAACGCCCAACAATAGATAAATTAGACGGAGCCTCTTCTTGGCGTGGTTTCTCTACCATGCGTAAAATAGGTTTACTGTCACCAGGCTGTAACGTTATGCCATTGCAATCAACAATGCCGTAATTAGACACATCAGATTCAGGAACCGGCTCAACTAATATTTGACTCGCGCCTGTTTCATCAAAATGCGCTAGCATCTCACTTAAATTGAATTTAGACAGATCGGTACTATAACGGTCAAGAATAACGTCAGGTAGAATAACTGCAAATGGCTCATCACCAATCAACGGCTTAGCACACAGTATTGCATGACCTAAACCTTTAGCAATACCTTGTCTGGTTTGCATGATAGTGACATGACTGGGACAGATAGACTGTACTTCAGCCAGCAATTGACGTTTAACTCGGCGTTCTAGAATAGCTTCCAATTCAAAACTAGTATCAAAATGGTTCTCGATTGAGTTTTTTGATGAATGCGTGACCAGAACAATCTCATTGATCCCTGCGGCAATACACTCATTAACCACGTATTGGATCAGTGGCTTATCTACAATAGGCAGCATCTCTTTAGGGATAGCTTTCGTTGCAGGTAACATCCGCGTACCTAAACCTGCCACCGGAATGACCGCTTTACGTACTTTATGTTTAAATCCAGTTTTCATGACCAAATAATCTCCCTTAACACTAGCTCCCCTCGATATAATATAGGGAGCATTTTAGTGCCATAATATAGTGCTGCGGAGTATAGCAGGAATAAAGCAAGGATAAATAGATCTGGCTTTTTTTCAGAATTTTTTAGCCATATTTAATGAGCGAAGCCGATTAATTCATTAATTGATAATAAAATAAGACGGTAATAACCCTTTTTCTGATGTAGAGTATAATTTATGCACGAGTATAAGTTATGACTCAAATTAAACTGTTAACGGGTTAAACATCAGCGTAATTTGATGCCCTGCGTTGGAGACTTTACATTGCCACTGAGTCGTATGAGTGGCTAATTGCGCGGTATCTGTTGGATTAGCGGTACCCAGCGGTAAACTCGGCCTGAGTTTATATGTATTGTTTTCAGTCTCGATTTGAACCTCTAATCCCGCAGAAGTAAGAATAACGGCTTTACTGTCAGTATTAAAATACCCCACTAGCAACGGAAATTGGCCACTAAAGCCGGAGTCTTCTAGTAAATAATTTAATTGCTGAATAATGTATTCAATTTTTGGTAATTTTTGTTGTGGATTATTAACCGCACTTTTTAATAAATTATTAAATACAACTCGAATAAGTAATGCTGCCATGACGCCTTCATTTGGTGATTGTTCGATATCGATACAATAAAAACCAATTTGATGAACCGATAATGGGGCTAAATCTAATAACAGCCCCACACGCTCAGCATCATTTAGTTGGCGATAATTAACTTTGTAGTTATTAATTTCTTGAGAAACAGGCGGCTGTAATTGCATTAACATCGGTGTGATATTAGGTAATGGATGCTGTAATAATGAGGATATATGGCGCATCTCTGCTTCTATACCAATATCTGATTGATAACGCTCTGGATACAAGCAGGTTTCCAAAGTTTCTTTAATCTCATTTAAATCACGAATAGGCTTTAGTAATGCATCCTTAGCGCCTAGTCTAAGCACTTTATCCACTTGAGTAAAATCATTAGTAGCCGTAATAATTATCACCGGGATATACAGCTTATTTTCGATCAGCTGAGTCATCAACATTTCACCCGACATCAACGGCATATTAATATCGGATAAAATAATATCAGGATGCACACCATGATGAATAATCATATCTAATGCTTGCTTACCTGTTTCTGCAACAATTACCGTAGCCCCTAATGAGCGCAGATAACTCTCAAGCTGAGTTCGAAAAACAATTTCATCTTCGACTATCATTATCTGTTTATTTTTCATAAAAAATCCAATCGCTAGTCACTAGAGACAAAATTCAGATACTATTATCCGAACCCTATTATTTTTTTGGGTAACTGTAATCTAAGTATAGATATTTTATTTCAAAATAGAAAAATACAGGCTAAAAATGGAAGATTCTGTGCACCAAGACTGCTTTTGCGGTAGCCAAAAAACATTTAACGTATGCTGTCAGCCTTTTTTAGACCATCAGCAGGTTCCCGAAACAGCCGAAGCATTAATGCGCTCACGTTATAGTGCCTATGTAACACATAACGCAGATTACCTGCTTCAAACATGGCATCCAGAATGTCATGCTGAGCAGTGGCAGGATGAACTAATTAATGGTTTTGCCCATACCCAATGGCTTGGGTTGCGTGTCATTAGTTCTTCTCATGATAAAAACTCAGACCTAGCTTATGTCGAATTTTCGGCTTGCTTTATTGATGAAAAAGCTGATCATAAACAACTTATTCATGAGCGTTCGCGCTTTGTGCGTGTCGGCCAACAGTGGCTCTATATTGATGAGGTAACACCAAAAGTCGGCAGAAACGATCTCTGTCCTTGTGGCTCAGAGAAAAAATATAAAAAATGCTGCGGTGATAATTAATCTTATTCTGCTATTACGCGGGAATCATTGACGATTTTTAATGTAGCCGTCATCAGCGATAACTAAAATCGAAACTATTTAAGGATCTAACCGTTTCATGCAACACAAAAATATACAAAGAAAAGTTCTTCGAACTATTTGCCCTGATGCAAAAGGCCTAATCGCAAAAATAACCAATATTTGCTACAAACATCAGCTCAACATTGTTCAAAATAATGAATTCGTTGACCATCTCACCGGACGTTTCTTTATGCGAACCGAGCTAGAAGGAATTTTTAATGATGAAACGTTACTAGCGGATCTGGATGATGCATTACCTAGTGGTTCAAAACGTGAGCTTAATGCAGCAGGTCGTCGGCGTATTGTGATTATGGTGACCAAGGAAGCCCATTGTTTAGGTGATCTATTAATGAAGAGCATCTACGATGGTTTAGATGTTGAAATCGCCGCAGTTATTGGGAATCACGATACCCTAAAGCCATTAGTTGAGCAATTTGGGATTACTTTCCATCATATTAGCCATGAAGGGCTAACTCGCGAGCAACATGATGAAAAAATGATCAACCAAATTGACCAATATCAACCTGATTATGTCGTGTTAGCTAAATATATGCGGGTACTGACTCCAGCATTCGTGCAACATTATCCAAATCAGATCATTAATATCCATCATTCTTTCTTGCCAGCCTTTATTGGCGCACGCCCATACCATCAAGCTTATGAGCGTGGGGTGAAAATTATTGGGGCTACCGCACACTTTGTTAACGATAGCCTGGATGAAGGTCCGATCATTACTCAGGACGTCATCAACGTTGATCATACCTTTACGGCGGACGATATGATGCGGGCTGGGCGCGATGTAGAAAAAAACGTGCTGAGCCAAGCCCTATATTGGGTATTAGCACAACGCGTTTTCGTGTACGGAAATAGAACAGTTATCTTATAAAAAGATTTTTAGTAGATTAAACCGCCATAAAGTGCAAAAAAACGGCATTCGAACTATTTTTTTAAATTAATACTTTACAGCGGCAGCTCATTTGATATGATTCTGCCCGCTGTCACAGATAGCGAGCGAAAAAATTTGGTGGGGTTCCCGAGCGGCCAAAGGGAGCAGACTGTAAATCTGCCGTCACAGACTTCGAAGGTTCGAATCCTTCCCCCACCACCACTTCGCTAACCGCCAGTTAGCCTTGATAGACTCACTTAAAATTTTCATCATAATATTTCAAATTTAATCCTACTCTAACGACCCTCTCCTTGTTTTAAATTATCTCTTGTACAGTACATATTTTTGCGCCCTATCTACATTTATTTTCAACAACATCATTTTATTTATCTCTGGCTATATTTATCATTATGTCATCTGCTCAATTAACGAAATAAAGCGATTCAATACGCTAGAATGGGCTTTCGATTTATAAATGTAACACTTTAAATTGATATTCAGCTTATCTAACGGTAAAAATATCATTTTCTCATCACTGCGGCACTCTTTAGGTAGTTGATCGCTTAATCCAATAAAATCGCCCTGCTGGATAAAATTAACACAGCAGCCAGTATTGTCCATTTGGCGGATACTAATTTTTATTTTATTAGCACCCACTTGATGAATTAGCTGCGCCATTAACGGACTTTTATATAATGCCGGATCACATAACCAAGTATATTTGCGTAGCAGTTCAATAATATTTTCTTGGCACAGTTGATACAGTGAACGCTGGCAGTATATACCTAATGAGTTATGCTCAATCTGCTTTAGTAGACTAAAACGCTCGCTAATGACTATCTCCGAGCTTAGAATCAATGTATTACCATCGTAATCGACAATATCGTCTAATTCTTGAGAATTAAATCTAAAAATATTTACCTGTGTATTATGTTTACTCGCTGAGTGATATAAATTAATTAAATGCCCTTCCTTTCCCCAGTCATAATAAATATTTGCCTCATTACTTATATGCCCAGTAAAATGTTTCTTAGTAATTTCTTTTTCCTGTAAATAAAGTTCTCTGAGGTCATTATATAATTCAAAACCATCTTTTGTGAGTGTCATACCAAATTTTTCACGTTTAAAAAGTCGTTTACCTAATATGGTTTCAAAATCTTTAATTGACTTAGCAATTGGTGGCGTTGTTCTATTCATTACTCGAGCAGCTTTACTTAATGAGCCATTTTCTACTACTGCCATAAAAGCCTCTAGCTTGCGTGAAAAAAACATATCTATATCCCCATCCAAACTACGATAAAATAAGAATATATAGAGTAATATTCAAATAATAACTCTAGATATCAATTAGTTAATTTGAGTTAGACCGCTTTTAGCTTATCGAGCATGGAAATTAAAAAATAATTAATTTAACAATCCCAAATCGAATAGATAATATAATCCTATAACTTAAAGCACTTAATTTCTAACAAACTCAACCATGCCAATCTAGCGTTTTATATGAATAAAATTTGTAATGCCTGTATTAAATAAAAATTATCCTCAACCTTTACAGCAAGCTATTTTAAACATTGCTCACATTCTTATTATATTCTTTATTTATCATTGTTACATTTAATATAATAAGCGAACCAGTTTAATTTCATATTAAGTTAATTATATTTACATTATTTTAAATTATTATTTTGAATGGTTACATAAATTCTATTATCTGTTAAAATAGTTTTTTCAGTTAAAATATGGACACTTCCCTTACCATGAAATTTATATCATTCAATATCAATGGATTAAGAGCCCGCCCTCATCAACTCGCTGCAATTGTTGAAAAATATCAACCTGATGTTATTGGGTTACAAGAAACTAAAGTTCATGATGATATGTTTCCTTTAGATGATGTGAAACAGCTGGGTTACCATATTTATTATCATGGACAAAAAGGTCACTATGGGGTGGCATTATTATTGAAAAATCCACCATTGGCGATACGTAAGGGTTTTGCTACCGATGATGAAGATGCTCAACGCCGTATTATCATGGCTGATATTGCCACTGAAAATGGCCCATTAACCGTCATTAATGGCTATTTCCCTCAAGGTGAAAGCCGCGATCATCCAACTAAATTCCCGGCTAAAGAAAAGTTTTATCGCGATCTACAAACCTATGTCGAAACGTTTGATCCCGCCGGACAGCTGCTAATTATGGGCGATCTCAACATTAGCCCTACTGATAAAGATATCGGTATCGGTGAAAACAACATGAAACGCTGGTTACGTAGTGGAAAATGTTCATTTTTACCCGAAGAACGTGAATGGTTAGGCAAGCTACTAAATTGGGGATTAGTCGATACTTATCGTCAAATGCACCCTAATACTGATGATAAATTTTCATGGTTTGATTATCGTTCAAAAGGTTTTGATGATAACCGTGGGCTACGAATTGACTTAGTTTTAGCCAGTCCATCATTGGCCAAACGCTGTGTCGCTACTGGAATTGATTATGATATCCGGGCGATGGAAAAACCTTCCGATCACGCGCCGGTGTGGGCTGAGTTTGAGCTAACTGCTAGCGATAAATAAGCATTAATCTCGGCCACCATAATTGATAAGTTCATTGCTTCAATTATGGGGTCGAGATTATTAGTATTTTATGCTTTATTTGCGGGCTTTTTGCGGGTACCTGAGGCAGAATTTTTCCGCGCTTTTGTGCTAGATTTACCTTTGCGCGCAGGTGCAGGTGGTAATTCTCTAAACGCTTTTACATTGGTATTTTGTCGAGCATATTCAATTAATTGCTGTAATGTCGCGGACAATGGTTGCATAAAATCATCATAGCGAGTTTTCTTTTCACTTATTTGAGTTAAGACTGATTCCCAATGTGCGGTCATATCAGGTAATGTTGCCATATCAGGTAACACATGGATCAACGCCCGCCCCGCCGGTGAAGCATGAATATAGCGCCCTTGTTTAAATAAAAACTGGCGCTTAAATAACAAGTCAATAATCCCTGCACGCGTCGCTTCAGTCCCTAAACCATCAGTTTCGCGTAGCACTTTTTTTAATGATTTATCTTGCACAAAGCGAGCTATACCGGTCATTGCAGATAACAAGGTGGCATCGGTAAATGGCCGAGGTGGCTGAGTTTGTCTTTCGATTACCTCTCCATTTTCACACAATAATTGTGCCCCTTTTTTAACGATGGGTAACGGAGTGCCATCATTCTCTGCGTCACGTTCTTTATTACCCAGTACTGTTTTCCACCCAGCCTCAGCTAAAAATCGCGCTTTAGCGATAAATTTACCGCCTGCAATTTCTAACTCAATCACGCACTTACGATAAATAGCATCGGGCATAAACTGAACAATATATTGTTGTGCTATCAAGCCATAAATATTAGCTTCATGCTCAGTTAATTTGACCGCTGAGCTGCGTGCCGTCGGAATAATCGCATGGTGAGCATCAACTTTTTTATCATCCCAGCAACGGTTTTTGTGATCAATTTCAGTTAACTCAAATTCAGTTAATGCGGGTCGATGGACTGAAATTGCATTAAGTACCGCATGACGCCCAGCAAAATGTTCATCCGGAAGATAGCGGCTATCAGAACGCGGATAAGTAATTAACTTATGTGTCTCATACAAGCGCTGACAAACATCTAGGACTTCTTGCGCACTCAAGTTAAATTTCTTCGCCGCCTCAATTTGTAAAGCCGATAATGAAAATGGTAAAGGCGATATTTCTGACTCACGTTTATCTTGATATGAGGTGACTTCTGCTGGTTGCCCACAGATCCGTGCCACCACATGCTCAGCCAGAGGCCGGTGCGTTAATCGTCCTTCTTCATCTTGATAATCAATACAGGAGTCGCTTGGCTGCCAGACCGCCGTAAAACGTTCTTCATTGGGCGTTACTATGTGAGCTTTAACTTCAAAGAAATCTTTAGGTACAAAATTTTCAATATCTTCATCACGGCGCACCACCAACCCCAACACTGGAGTTTGTACTCGCCCGACAGACAATACCCCTTGGTAGCCAGCACGTTGACCCAAAAGTGTATAAGCGCGAGTCATGTTTATCCCATATAACCAATCTGCGCGGGCACGAGCTAATGCAGAAACACATAGCGGGATAAAGTCACGATTAGCACGTAATCGCTGTACAGCTCGCTCAACGGCTTGAGGGTTTAAATCGTTAATTAAACAACGCTGAACTGCTTTTCTTTTTTCTGCGGGCAAATTGAGATAATCAAGCACCTCGTCAACCAATAATTGGCCTTCTCTGTCGGGGTCTCCCGCATGAATAACTTCTGAGGCTTGAGACAATAATGATTTTATCGTATTCAGTTGTTTAGCGACTGAAGGCCTTGGTTTTAATTGCCATTTTTCCGGGATGATAGGCAGGTCATTTAGCGCCCAACGAGCATAACGCGCATCGTAAGCCTCTGGCTCCGCTTGCTCTAATAAGTGGCCAATACACCAAGTGACCATTTGATTATCACCACACTGAATAAAACCGTCCCCTCGTTTATGGGGCTTCGGTAATATCTCTGCAATAGCCCGAGCTAAACTCGGTTTTTCCGCAATAAATAAACGCATAGCTTATTCAATAACATCGATCAAAGGCTGATCTGGTTGCTGTGGAATCAATCTTCCAATCGCATTTAATGCAATACCGTGCTGCGCTGCCAGCGTGGTGACTTGATCTACCGCGTCAGGCTGTACTGCTATCAATAATCCGCCTGAAGTTTGAGGATCACATAAAACGTCACGTTGTAAATTAGTTAATGGTGCAATCAAATGGCCATAGCTATCAAAATTACGCTGTGTTCCGCCGGGCACACAACCTTGAGCAATATACTGTTCAATATTTGGTAATTTAGGCACCTGTGAGAAATTAATTTGTGCCGCAACTTGCGAGCCTTGGCATATTTCACTTAAATGACCTAATAAACCAAAACCCGTCACATCAGTCATCGCCGTAACACCTTCAATAGCCGCAAATTCACTACCTATCTGATTGAGTTGACACATGATTGTTGTTGCTAAACCACGATGTTCATCTGCCAATAAGCTTTTCTTTTCAGCGGTAGTTAATACGCCAATACCTAACGGTTTGGTCAAAAATAATTGACATCCACTGCTTGCTGCGCTGTTTTTCTTGATTTTAGCAGTATCGACCACACCAGTAACCGCTAAACCAAAAATCGGTTCTGGTGCATCAATTGAATGTCCACCTGCCAGTGATATGCCCGCTTCTTTACATGCTGCTCGCCCGCCTTCAATCACTTCGCGTGCAACTTCCGGCGCTAATTTATTGATAGGCCAACCTAAAATAGCAATAGCCATCATTGGTTTTCCACCCATAGCATAAATATCACTAATCGCATTAGTGGCTGCTATCCGACCAAACTCAAATGGAGAATCGACAATCGGCATAAAAAAATCGGTAGTGCTAATAATACCGATACCATTTCCAAGGTCATACACCGCCGCATCATCTTTAGTTTCATTGCCGACTAATAAATGAGGATCATGAAATTTAGCTTGCTCGCTATGTAAAATTTGTTCCAATACTTTTGGCGCAATTTTGCAGCCACATCCAGCACCGTGACTGTATTGTGTGAGTCTAATATCTTGCATTTAAAGGCCTCCCAAATCAAAAATAACTAACAAAGTCGCTCATATCTGGTTGCTGAACTTTACTTGGTACTTTTAATGCAGGCGTACCAAGATACAAAAAGCCAACAATTTTTTCATTTTCAGCGCAGCCCAATCCAGCTTTCACGATAGGGTCTTCAGTCCATGATCCTGAACGCCAAATACCACCAAAGCCCTGAGCCAATGCCGCCATTTGCATGGCTTGTACTGTACAGCCCGCAGCAACCAATTGCTCCCAATCAGGCACTTTGGGATGATCGACGATTTTAGCAATTACCGTAATAATCAGCGGTGCACGAAACGGGGCATGGCGCGCTTTTTCTTCTACTTCTGGGCCCATTTCCCCCACAATCGCAGCTTGTTCAAGCAGTTGACTAAATTTAATCAATCCTTCATCTTGCATAACGATAAAATGCCATGGGCGTAAAGCGCCATGATCAGGCGCACGCATACCAGCGGTAAGGATATTTTGTAACGCCTCACCTGCTGGTGCCGGTGTCGTTAGGCGTGAAGCTGAACGACGATTCAATAAAAGTGTTAAAGCATCCATCTATATCTCCATTTCGGGATAAACTGTTTTCGTAATTACTCGATAATATCGATTTATTATAGTAATTAATTTGAATAACCGTAGCGAATAACTGTACATATCAATATATTGAATTATATCATCTGTCGGTACAGAGAAATATGATGCCCGCATTTTATAATCATCTTGACACTTTTTTTGTGGATAAATTATCAGGATTTAGACAGAAAAAGATGTTCTTTGCCATTAATATGGGCAAAATTTTTGTAATATGGAGAGAGTATGCGCCAAATTTGGAACATTATCGCAACAGTCTTTAAATTTAGCTGGCGATTATTGAATTTTGCCCGAGAACTATTTTTTAATGCTGTATTCATAGCGCTGATAATTATCATCGGTGCTGGGATTGTAATTTATAAATCAGATCAACAACCCGTAGCATCTCAGCAAGGTGCGCTATATGTAGATCTGCAAGGGATCGTAGTTGATCAAATCTCAAGCCCTGATCCACTTGGGCGTATGAGTCGCGAATTATTAGGCGCTTCCGCTAACCGAATGCAAGAAAATGCCTTATTTGAGTTAGTTGATACTTTACGTGAAGCTGCCAATGATAAAAATATTACCGGAATGGTATTGCAACTAGATAATTTTGTTGGCGCAGATCAACCTTCATTAAATTATATTGGTAAAGCTATCAGTGAGTTTAAAGCCACAGGTAAACCAGTCTATGCACTGGGCAATAGTTATAACCAATCACAATATTATTTAGCTAGCTATGCCGACGAAATTTATCTCTCACCGCAAGGTACCGTTGGCGTTTACGGTTTTTCTACCAATAATTTATATTACAAAACGCTGCTCGAGAAACTGAAAGTTAATACTCATATTTTCCGCGTAGGTACCTACAAATCTGCTGTTGAGCCATTTATGCGCAATCAAATGTCTCCCGAAGCACGCGCGGCGGATCAGCAATGGCTGGGAACTCTGTGGAATAATTATTTAACTACGTTAGCTAACAACCGCCAATCCACGCCAACCGGTATTTTTCCGGGAGCTGATGCACTGCTCACTTCACTAAAAGCGGTGAATGGCAATAATGCGCAATATGCATTATCACAAAAGCTAGTAGATAAAGTGGTAACTCGCGAACAAGCTGAAAATGAAATGAAAGCTCACTTTGGCTGGAATAAAACCCAGCAGCATTTCAATTATATTAGTATTTATGATTATTCTCAGCAATTAGACCTGGCAAATACAGACTCATCACAACAAGATAGCGGAAATATCGCAGTGATCGTGGTACAAGGGGCAATAATGGACGGCCCACAAACACCCGGTATTGCTGGCAGTGATACCATTGCCGCCCAAATTCGTAAAGCTCGGCTCAATCCGGCGATTAAAGCCATTATTTTACGGGTTAATAGCCCAGGCGGTAGCGTAACTGCCTCAGATATTATTCGCAGTGAATTGGCCTCTACCCGTGCAGCTGGTAAGCCGATAGTCGTTTCAATGGGGGGTTTAGCCGCTTCAGGTGGATATTGGGTGTCAACACCGGCAAACTATATTATCGCTAGTCCGAGTACGCTAACTGGTTCCATCGGTATTTTCGGCGTTATCAACACCTTTGAAGACTCATTAAATTCGCTGGGAGTATATACTGACGGTGTTTCAACATCGCCATTGGCTGATGTCTCGCTCACCAAGGGGATCAGCTCCGAGTTTGGCGACTTAATGCAAATCACCATCGAAAATGGCTATAGCACCTTTATTAATTTGGTTGCTCAATCACGCAATAAAACTCCCGAGCAAATTGATAAAATCGCCCAAGGACGTGTATGGATTGGCATCGATGCTAAGAATATTGGCTTAGTCGATCAGCTGGGTGATTTTGATGACGCGGTAGATAAAGCCGCAGAGCTAGCCAATATCACACCAAATAATGTTAAAATTGATTGGTTACGTCCAGACTTATCATTGTTTGATTTAGTGATGTTAGAAATCACCGCTAAAGCTCAGGCGATAATGCCCGATACCTTGCATGCGCTGTTACCAGAACAAACTGTGACCGATATTCGTAAACAAGCCCAGTTTTTCTTAAAGATGAACGATCCCCAAAACCGCTATGCCTTTTGTTTAAACTGCGGAGATATCTATTAATTAACGCATCTATTAATTAGCTTATATTAGTAATTAACGTGTATTGGCGTTCCCAGCGTTCTAAAGCTGGGAGCGCTTAATTATTTGACTTACTGGCTACTTCATTCCATTTTATATGCTCTTTTTAATTGAATGAAGTTGCCACACCATCTCCCTCAATCCACGAGATTAAAATAGCGCCAAATCTGGCACCTTAATATTATTACACCAATAAATTGCATTTATTATCTAATATTTATACTGCATTCATTCTATAATCCCGATTAATTAGTTGTCTCTCTTCAGGTCGGATTTTTATAATGCAAAAAGATATAGAAAAAAAATCAATTTATGTGGTTTATACTGGCGGCACTATTGGTATGCAGCATTCTGCGTTTGGCTATGTGCCTGTATCGGGGCATTTACAACAACAATTAGCCAAAATGCCTGAGTTTCACCGGCCTGAAATGCCTTCTTTTACGCTGCGTGAACATCATCCTTTAATTGACTCTTCAGATATTACGCCTGAAGATTGGCAAATTATTGCCGATGATATTCACCAAAATTACGATAAATACGATGGTTTCGTTATTCTACATGGTACCGATACCATGGCTTTCACCGCGTCAGCATTGTCGTTTATGTTTGAAAATCTGCAAAAGCCCGTTATCGTGACAGGGTCACAAATTCCCTTGGAAGCACTGCGATCTGACGGCCAAACTAACCTACTTAACGCGCTATATTTGGCCGCTAATTATCCGGTAAACGAAGTGAGCTTATTTTTCAATAATAAATTATTTCGTGGAAATCGCACGGTAAAAGCCCACGCCGACGGGTTCGATGCCTTTACCTCGCCAAACTGTTCGCCGTTAATGGAAGCAGGAATTAATATTCGTAGCTTTGCTACCTGCCCCGCACCACGCGGAGTTGGTGAATTTATCACGCATAATATCACCCCTCAGCCTATAGGCGTGATAATGCTCTACCCAGGACTATCAATTGATATTATCAATAATATTTTACAGCAACCGATAAAAGCCTTGATTATTCGTTCTTATGGTGTCGGTAATGCCCCTCAACAGCCTGATTTACTACGCTTACTGCGCGAAGCCACAGAAAGAGGCATTATTGTGATTAATCTAACCCAATGTATTTCTGGACGAGTTAATATGGAAGGCTATGCCACTGGGCATGCACTGGCTGAAGCTGGGGTTATTAGTGGTTATGACATGACCTTTGAAGCTACGCTGACCAAATTGCATTATTTACTAAGCCAAAATTTTACTACTGCACATATTCGCGAATTAATGCAAAATAATTTACGCGGTGAATTGAGTTACGCTGATGACTGATAATGAGGACGATAACGTGAAATCTGCTCTACTTCTGGTTGATTTACAAAATGATTTTTGTTCAGGAGGTGCACTCGCCGTCCAGAATAGCGAAACGGCGATCGATATTGCGAATCAAGCGATTACCTATTGCCAACAGAACCATATTCACGTCATCGCTAGCCAAGACTGGCACCCCGCGACGCATTTAAGTTTTGCAGTCAATTCAGGAACTAATATTGGCGAATGTGGCTTACTGAATGGACTGCCACAGGTTTGGTGGCCCGTACATTGTGTACAAAACCACCCCGGAGCGGCGCTGCATCCTCAATTAAACCAAGCTGCTATCGATGCAATATTTACCAAAGGTGAAAATCCACAAATAGACAGCTACAGCGCATTTTTCGATAACGATCAGCGCAGCCAAACCCAACTACACTCATGGCTACAACAGCAGCAGATCCAAAAATTATTCATTTTGGGTATTGCGACGGATTATTGCGTTAAATTCACCGTATTAGATGCATTGAGATTAGGCTACAGCGTGGAAGTGATTACCGATGGCTGTCGTGCCGTTAATTTAGCCCCACACGATGGGCAACTCGCCTTGCAAGAAATGGCTGATAACGGTGCTGTTTTGATCAATCTCGCGCAATTTTGTGCACAAGAATAGCCAAGGAAATTTCTATACAAAGACAGCGGTTAGCTTAATAACCGCTGATTTAATTGCGCTTTTTTTATACTCAAACTTTATATTCAAACTTAATATTTAAATTTAATGCTGAGCACTCGAGTCATTGTCCTGCGGCTTTAAGGTGGCTAACAGCGATTGTTGAAACATTGATTTCAGCTGCTGTTTGCTTTTCATGGTGATATTGCCGTCTGTTCCCACCGTCATATGTTCGGGGTCATGATTATACCGCGACTGCCATAACAACACCATTTGTAAACTGTGGGCTTTTTGTTCAGCACTGAGAGCAACCCCATCTGGCCATTTACCTAACTCGACTGCGGTTACTAAACGTTGATAAATTTCTGGCGTCATAACCGAAAGCAACTGCTCGATATGCTGTGGATCTAGTGCCTCAGTTTGAGTTTCACTCGCTGGCTCAGATAAATCCAGCGGCGTTACATCAACCGATTTAGGTTCAAAACTCACATTCACTCCTCAACAAGCCAAGGCTAAATTATTCACCTTGACTTAAAATATTAGTTATTGCCTATGTTTTAATATCTTTCAAAACTGGCCTATTTTAATCGCCTGTGCTTAATGTCAATACTCGCCATTTGGGCTTAATATCTGAGCTTAATATTTGGGCATAGAGCCCTCGTTATATAGCTCTCGTTATGACTTAATTTACATTCAAAGCTGAAACGATTAAGCCCGGGTATTGCTTATATGATGCGTTGATTATAGGGCCTGTAGATTCTATTACTGAACCTTACTCCATTAATATCAATAAGTTACTTTATTTTTATTTAATTAACCATCGATTGATTTATTCTGATTGTCATCAGTAAAACGCAATGAGGCTGAATTAATGCAGTAGCGCTGTCCGGTAGGTTGTGGCCCATCAGGGAATACATGTCCCAAATGCGCATTACATTGCTGACAACGTACTTCAATTCGCTGCATACCCAAGCTATTGTCTTCAATATATTTTATCGCGGAGTCATTGACTGGCTGATAAAAACTGGGCCATCCGCATCCCGCATCAAACTTAGTTTCTGAACGAAATAATGGCGCATGACAACATAAACAATAATATATCCCCTCTTCTCGCAGATGCAATAAACGACCAGAAAACGGTGGCTCGGTTCCGGCTTGTTGAGTCACGTAACGCTGAATTTCACTAAGATCGGAGAGATCAATTTGATTATCTTTAGACTTTGACATTACGGTACCTATATTTGTTGTTTTTTCTTTGGACAATTTTTAATTTTCGCTAACAACGTAAAATATAAACTTGGCTAAAAATGCGTATTAACCCGTGTTATCTGATTAATTTAATTAATTTTACTGCATTTTTTCACTCCCACACCGACTCTCTCATGATATCGATTAATTACTTTTATATAATTAATTGTTTATATGTATTACAGTATATGGATTATCAGTATGGCTGTGATAAAAGATCTTGCTAATCATTAAATTAATCTATGTTGAAACAAAAATTTAACAGAAAATTGTCAAATGCTATTCTAAACTAATTAGAAGCTGCTTTCGAATTCTGTTTGTGACCTATCTCACATATATTACTGATAAGATCTTTAATTATTTCAATCTGCCCTGATAATACATTTTGGGTGTATTTACTCAATAAAATGGCTGACAAGTAACCAATTAGTGCGTTTTGAATTGATCTTTTGCAATAATTGACACGATTCCGCTTGACGGCTGGCAAGGTTTTGGTAAGTTTAAATACAACTTAATTCACTAAAAAATAGCTGGTGGAAATACTATGAGTATCAAAATAGGTATCAATGGTTTTGGTCGTATCGGCCGTATCGTTTTCCGTGCTGCACAAGAACGCTCTGACGTTGAAATTGTTGCAATCAACGATTTGTTAGATGCTGAATATATGGCATACATGCTGAAATACGATTCAACTCATGGCCGTTTTAACGGTACTGTTGAAGTTAAAGATGGTCACCTGGTTGTCAATGGTAAAACTATCCGTTGTACTTCAGAAAGAGATCCAGCTAACCTGAAGTGGGACGAAGTTGGTGTTGATGTTGTTGCTGAAGCTACCGGCATCTTCTTGACCGATGAGACTGCACGTAAACACATCCAAGCAGGCGCTAAAAAAGTTGTGTTAACAGGTCCTTCTAAAGATGACACCCCAATGTTCGTTATGGGCGTTAACCAAAATACTTATGCAGGCCAAGAAATCGTTTCTAACGCGTCTTGTACTACTAACTGCCTGGCACCTCTGGCAAAAGTTATCAACGACAAATTTGGTATCGTTGAAGGTCTGATGACAACTGTTCATGCAACTACTGCAACTCAAAAAACAGTTGATGGTCCTTCTCATAAAGACTGGCGCGGTGGTCGTGGCGCATCACAAAACATCATCCCATCTTCTACCGGTGCAGCTAAAGCTGTAGGTAAAGTTATCCCAGAACTGAACGGTAAACTGACGGGTATGTCTTTCCGTGTTCCTACACCAAACGTTTCTGTTGTTGACCTGACTGTACGTCTGGCTAAACCAGCAACTTACGCGCAAATCTGTGAAGCAATCAAAGATGCTGCTGCAGGCGAGCTGAAAGGTGTTCTGGGTTATACTGACGAAGACGTTGTATCAACAGACTTCAACGGCGAAAAACTGACTTCAGTATTCGATGCTAAAGCAGGTATCGCACTGAACGATAACTTCGTTAAACTGGTTTCTTGGTATGACAACGAAACTGGTTACTCAAACAAAGTTCTGGACCTGATTGCTCATATCTCTAAATAATAGCTAATTAGTTTTCAGAATATATTCGAGCCGCCATTATGGCGGCTCTTTTGTATCTACTTTATACTGCTCGAGCTCCATGGACAGAAATGTTATTTTCCTCTGTATTCCATGACCTTTAATTAGCACAACAATCCTGTTTGTCTAATCCTTAGGTTGTATGAATAGGCGAGTTATCATGAATGATAAAATTTTTAATTTACCGGTATTAACACAGATCTCCCCTTACCTTAGCCAACGTCAGCTAGGCGAACTTCCTCTGATTGTCATTTCACACCCTAAAGTACGCGGAGCTATCAGCTTCCAAGGGGCGCAATTAATTGCTTGGCAACCTAGCGGCCAGAAACCCTGTTTGTGGTTAAGTGAAAATAGTGAGTTTAAACCCGGCACAGCAATTCGTGGCGGTATTCCTATTTGCTGGCCATGGTTTGGTCCTGCCGGCACACCTAGCCATGGATTTGCACGTATTTTGCCATGGGAATTTACCGCACATAATGAACACGATGATGGAGTTATCCTCACTTTCACTTTGTCTGATAATGAATATACTAAAAAACTGTGGCCGCATGACTTCACATTGATATTACGTTTTAAGCTCGGGGAAACCTGCGAAATTGAATTAGAAAGCTACGGTAATTTCAGTGCAACCTGTGCGATGCATAGCTATTTAAATATCAGTGATATCCAAAAAACGGCAGTCTATGGTTTAGGCTCACACTATTTAGATAAAGTGACTGATAAGCAAGAATATAATGCATCAACACTGAGAGTTAATGGACGTACCGATCGCATCTATACTGAATCGGATGAATACAGTTTAGTTCGAGATGATGGCTGGCAGCGTACTATTGAAATGCACCATTATCATCACAGTGATGTAGTTTGCTGGAATCCGTGGGCAGAGTTATCGTGCAGCATGCCAGATATGCCGAATAATGGTTACAAGCAGATGATCTGCGTTGAAACCGCCCGTATCAATAAACCAATGATACCGGATAATGCCGAGCCTGCACGTATGTCACTCATTATGCGTTGTCGCGATCATAATGAGTTTCATCCCTATTTGGATAATGCCGCTCAAGATGATAGTTATAAAAAAAATAACTCTAGCGATAATACCTGAAAATTTTGGCATAAAAAAACCCCCTGTAATTGGTTATCCAACTATTGGGGGTTACTTCATTATATCTACAGTTTTTGCGTCGATAGTCTTAATAAAGACTATAAATCAGCATATTAGAATGTATATGTCACGCCAGACCATACAATCCCAGAAACTGATTTATTAACCATTGGGCTATCTTTAACTTCATTAGATAAACGGTCAACACGACCGACAGCAAATACAGACCAATCTTGATTGAAACGGTAGCTAGCTTGTAATTCTAAGTAAGGAGTCCAGCTGTCGCCCGCTTTATAACGGCTTAATCCACTGTTACGTGACTCTTTAGATGAAATACCGTATTCGTAATTATTTTGATTTTTGCTCGTCCATACAATACCAGCACCTGGCATGATAGACCATTTATCGCCCTGGAAACCGTATAAATAGGCGAAGTCACCTCTCAATCCATTACTAACACCCAGAATATCGCCCGAAGCGATTGCTCGCAAGGTACCCCATTGTGCATTATGCTTATAAGTAAAGCCGGCCATCACGGTATCACGACGACGATCTAGCTGACGCATGTCGTGGTCATCATTATCTTTAGGTTTGAAAAATTGTGGGTAGTAATGTGCATCAAGTGATAATTGATCTGCTTCATCATTCCACAGATAGTAACCCGCCGCTAAAGTGTGAAAATAAAAATTTTCACTGTCGTAATTAATCACTGGTACGGGAGTGACATAGTCTTTAGCTTTGATCCCTTTATAAGGTGAGGCTTGAGCTAATACTGAGCCACCAATAGACCAAGTTCCAGCGAAGGATGATGCTGATAATAAGCCTACTGCGATACCCATTGATACTAATTTAACATGTTTAGACATTGCTAACCCTAGATTATTAATTAACTATTTGACCAAATAATACTGTTGTCTGCCTTAAGTGCCAAGGAGAATCCCACCAAATCACATTTTTAGTTAACTGTGCTTACAATTAATTTTAATTCTACCGTATTTATTCATAATTAATCATATTTCGTAATCAATAGGTACTCTCTGAGCCAACCCACACATTAATTCATAACCCACCGTACCCGCTCGCTGAGCAATATCATCAATCGGTAAATTTTGTCCCCATAATTCCACTGAGGTTCCCTCTTTCGCTGTTGGGCAATCAGTAATATCAATAGTTAACATATCCATCGAAATAGCACCTAATATCGGACAACGTACACCATCTACCCAAACAGGTGTTCCTGTTGGCGCATGACGAGGATAGCCGTCCGCATATCCGCAAGCGACAGTGGCAATGCGTTTAGGTTGAGTCGCAGTAAAGCGGCTGCCATAGCCGATAGATTCACCGGCCACAATATGATGTACTGCAATAATTTCAGCGCACAAGGTCATAGTGGCCTTAACTTGATAGCAAGCAATATCGCGCCAACAACCACTTGGAGAGCCACCATAAAGCAAAATACCACTTCTTACCCAGTCATAATGAGTATTCGGATGCCATAAAATTGCCCCTGAATTAGCGACACAAGTCGCTAATTTTAATGCTGAAAAGGCTTCAATTTGTCGATGAGCATATTCAATACCTTGACTATTATCCGAATTAGCAAAATGGCTCATTAACGTCACTGAAGCAATATTATCTAGCGACTGTAAACGCGAGATAATCTTCGGATAATCAGTGGGTGAAAAACCTAACCGATTCATTCCACTGTTTAATTTTACATATATTGATATTGGATGGTATAAATCCGCTTGTTCTAAGGCATCCAACTGCCATTCACTGTGAATAGCGGTAGTCAAATAATACTGATCGATAACCGCTAAATCTGATGGATGAAAAAAACCTTCCAATAATAAAATCGGCCCCTGCCAGCCAGCTTGGCGTAATTGAATCGCCTCACTAAGCTCTAATAATGCAAAACCATCTGTCGCCGCCAGAAATGGCCAAACTTTAGCTAAATTATGCCCATAAGCATTGGCTTTTACGACCGACCAAATTTTAGCTGTGCCAACCTGCTGGCGAATAATCGACAAATTATGAGTAAAATTCGGCAAGTGGATTTTTGCACAGATCGGACGGGGCATTCGACTTCCTCTTATTGTTTTTATTGGCTATTTTTTCGTATTTTTTATCGAAGCGCCAGAAATAATTGTGGATATTTCTGCTTAAATCAACTTTATTGAATTTGCCTCACCGCATTAACGCCTGTCCATATAACGCCGTACCGACAGATCATCCGCTGCAATTTCAGGGCAGTTTCCCGAGATAATATCAGCCAACAATTTTGCTGAACCACATGCCATTGTCCATCCTAACGTCCCATGGCCGGTATTAATAAACAGATTTTGATAATGTGTTGCGCCGACAATCGGTGTACCATCCGGTGTCATCGGACGTAAACCGGTCCAAAAAGTCGCTTTTTCGATATCTCCCGCCCCCTGGTAAAGATCATTAACTACCATTTTTAGTGTCTCTGCACGCTGAGGAGATAAACGCAAATTAAATCCCACGACTTCAGCCATACCGCCGACGCGAATTCGCTTATCGAAACGTGTTACAGCTATTTTATAACTTTCATCCAGCACGGTTGAAACGGGAGCGCGCTCGGCATCAATAATTGGCAAAGTTAATGAATAACCTTTTAAGGGGTAGACTGGAATGCTTACCAAATCCGTCAATAACCTAGTCGAATAACTGCCCATCGCGACCACATAACTATCTGCGGTGAGTAATTCATCGTCACATTGAATACCGGTGACCTTATTTCCCGCGGTTAATATCGCCTGTACCTGTTGGCCAAATTTAAAGCGTACTCCGATATCTTGCGCCATTGTGGCTAAATTTTGCGTGAACTTTTGGCAATCACCAGTTTCATCATTTGGCAGACGTAACCCACCACTTAGCTTATGTTGAGCCTGCTCTAGTGCCGGTTCTGCGATGATTAATTGATCGGCGGTTAATAATTGATAAGCCACACCCTGCTGCTGCAAAACGGCAATATCGTTAGCCGCGTGATCAAGCTGCTGCTGAGTACGGAATAGCTGTAACGTTCCCCCTTGCCGGCCTTCATATTCAATACCGGTTTCAGCCCGCAACTGCTTTAAGCAGTCGCGGCTATATTCAGCCAAGCGTAACATGCGGCTTTTATTGATAGCGTAACGTTGGTCGCTGCAATTTTTCAACATCTGCCACATCCAACGTAATTGGAACAATGTGCCATCAGGGCGAATAGCCAAAGGCGCATGTTTTTTTTCAAACATCCATTTAATCGCTTTTAGCGGAACACCTGGTGCTCCCCAAGGAGTTGCATATCCTGGTGAAATCTGCCCTGCATTAGCCGCACTGGTTTCTGTAGCTACCGCATTTTGACGGTCAATGACTATGACTTCATGCCCTTGGCGCGCGAGATACCATGCGCTAGTGACACCAATAACGCCCGCACCTAATACCAGAACTTTCATCATTGCCCTCTATATTTTATAACCAGCCATTAACATAAGAGTAATCGGCTATAAAATATTTGCCAGCACAGAATTATCTACTGGATAAAAAACAAACTTAATCCCTAAAGCAGCACTAAATAATGATTAATAACGATATATTATTTGGTAGAATATTTATTTAACAGAAAAACAGAGAATCAGTGAGAACTATTTTAAAAATCAGATCATTAAATAGATGAGTAACTATAAACTGAATACTAGCAGTATGATAAACTTGGTTTATTATTATTTACAACGTCATCACAACTGGATTGGTTTATTATAACGGAATCGAGACAGCAAAAATTATTAATCATCAATTTGCATTTTTAGTCAAAAAAATAGCCTTCACTCGAAGGCCATTTATACAGAATTATACGGCTATTGATGATTAACTCATTTGGGCTAAATCGCTCGGCATATTGCCTTGCATACTGTGCCAAATTGTCCCGCTATCCTTTCCATAATTACGCACACATTCCATAATCCGCTCATAAGATTGCTCACGGCACAGGTTTATCAGTTGTTGATAAAAATTTTGGGCTAATTTACGTGCGTCAGGATTAGAGAAATAATAGCGACCTACACGCGTATATAGACCTCTTAATCCATTGATAATTAATCCATAAATAGGATTACCAGAGGCAAAAGCCAACCCGCGAAAAATATTATAATCCAATGCACTATAGGCTTCCGCGTTATCTTCGACGGTCTCTCTTTGTGCCAACACTTCTAATGATTTTTCAGGGTTATTACGAAATGCAGTACGAATAAAAATTGCCGCGATATTGGTACGAACTGCCAGTAAATTATCAATTAATTGGGGGACTCTGTCATGATCTAATCGCGCTAGAGTTTCAAGAATATTCAAGCCTGAAGTTTCCCAAAAGTTATTTACTTTTGTCGGCTTACCATGCTTGATTGTCAGCCAACCATCGCGGGCTAACCGTTGTAATACTTCACGCAGAGTGGTTCGCGTTACACCAATAAGCTCTGAAAGTTCACGTTCAGCAGGTAAAATTGACCCCGGAGGAAAACGATTATTCCAAATACTTTCAATAATATACTCTTCCGCAAAGCCGGCAGGACTTTGAGCTTTAATAACCATGTTTTGATTGATTCCAAACTGAATTTTACTAATTATAGCCGAAATCATAACAGATTGTCTGAATCTGAGATAGTTAGGTGCTGTATAAACAGTGAGATCAATCATAAAACATTATACTATTAATGCATTTACTATGAATATCTAAGCTTAATTTCCATTGATTTTAAGCGTAGTATATAGCCACACTACGCTTTACATATATACCAGAGGAATATGAATAATAATGGATATCAGTTTCAAACAAGCATTTCTTAGAAATTTTCTTGGAAACTCACCTGACTGGTACAAACTAGCTATCATTATCTTTTTGATTATCAACCCTATTGTGTTTTATCACGTCGATCCGTTCACTGCAGGTTGGATGCTAGTTGTTGAATTTATTTTTACTTTAGCTATGGCATTAAAATGCTACCCACTGCAACCCGGCGGACTATTAGCTATTGAGGCGGTTATTATTGGTATGACCTCCCCTAGCCAAATAGGCCATGAGATCAGTAACAACCTAGAAGTATTACTGCTGCTTATATTTATGGTAGCGGGTATTTACTTTATGAAGCAACTGCTGCTGTTTGCTTTCACCAAGTTATTACTGTCTATCCGCTCTAAGCGCGCCCTATCCTTAGCTTTTTGTCTTGCCAGTGCTTTCTTATCGGCATTTTTAGATGCCCTAACGGTAATAGCGGTAGTTATCAGTGTCTCGGTCGGCTTCTACTCTATTTATCATCATTATGCATCAAATCAACAAGATAATGATGATTTAACCAATGACGGTTATATCGATACTGCAGAAAAAAAACAAACACTTGAACAATTCCGTGCCTTTTTACGTAGCTTAATGATGCATGCGGGTATCGGTACCGCATTAGGCGGCGTAATGACGATGGTTGGTGAGCCGCAAAATCTGATTATTGCAAAGTATGTGGGTTGGGATTTTGCTACTTTCTTCCTGCGCATGGCTCCTGTGACTATTCCAGTATTCGTTTGTGGATTACTTGTCTGTTATTTAGTTGAGAAATTTAAACTGTTTGGCTATGGTGCGGAATTACCTGATAGCGTCAGAAATATCCTGACACAGCATGATAAAAAAGCCAGTGCCAAACGTACACGTCGTGATCGTGCTCAATTGATTGTACAAGCGATTGTTGGATTATGGTTAATTTTCGCTCTGGCGTTTCATTTGGCGGAAGTTGGCTTAATCGGTTTGTCAGTGATTATTTTGACCACCGCATTTTGTGGAATAACCGAAGAACATTCATTGGGTAAAGCCTTCGAAGAGGCCCTACCGTTTACCGCATTGTTAACCGTATTCTTCTCAGTAGTCGCGGTAATTGTTGATCAGCATTTGTTTACCCCGTTTATCCAATTTGTTCTACAGTCTTCAGAATCTTCTCAGCTATCGTTATTCTATTTATTTAACGGTTTACTCTCTGCAGTTTCTGATAACGTGTTTGTTGGTACGGTATATATAAATGAAGCAACAACAGCAATGAAACAAGGATTAATTTCGCTGCATCAATATGAAGCTCTTGCGGTTGCTATTAATACCGGGACTAATTTACCTTCCGTGGCGACACCTAATGGACAAGCCGCGTTCCTATTTTTACTCACCTCGGCTCTTTCGCCATTAATTCGTTTGTCATATGGACGTATGGTTTGGATGGCCTTACCTTATACTATCGTTATGACGGTTATCGGTTTATTAGGCGTTGAGTTATGGTTATTACCCGTTTCTGATTGGATGCAGACTATGGGATGGATTACGTTATCTTAAATAGGCATGAATCCTGTTATTCGTTATTACATCACTGTTATATCGGTGTTTAAAGTAACATTCACACCGATATAACAATCGTAAGATTAAGTAAATTAGCCCATAATATAGCGACAAATTGGCGATAATCCTTTTTTTGCTCAACATAACACGGCAAAATATCAGCCATTAATAAACTTAGGGAAATGAGTATGCTCAGATATTTTAATTCCTGCTCAAAAGGAAGAGGAGCATGGCTATTAATGGCTTTTATTGCATTAATGCTGGAATGTGCCGCACTTTATTTTCAGCATGTAATGAAATTACAGCCTTGTGTCATGTGTATTTATGAACGCATCGCATTATTAGGGATTATTGCTGCTGGGTTAATTGGTGCGATTGCTCCACAGAATAGATTATTACGCTGGCTAGCGATTATTGTATGGATTTACAGTGCTTGGCGCGGGCTGGATTTAGCTTGGGAACATACGATGTTACAGCTTTATCCTTCACCTTTTGCCTCCTGTGATTTTTTTGTCAATTTCCCTGAATGGCTACCGCTTAATCAATGGGTTCCGGCAGTATTTGAAGCCACCGGAGATTGTTCAGTCAGACAATGGATCTTTTTAGGCTGGGATATGCCGCAGTGGTTAATTGGTGTATTTGCAGTTTATTTATTGATGGCAATTATTGTTACGTTGAGTCAATTTTTTGCTGCTAAGCAGAAATAATCCGTTATTTCACTATCCCCAATAACTAAATAGCTAATAGTAATAATTCAATCATTAATATCTACAAAAATAGCCAGGTTGCAAAAACTGGCTATTTTTATTCTGCTGCCTACTGTTATAAACAGCTACCATATTGAATGGCATCAATATCACATCGTTTGCCATTAGCAAACTGACATACGGGTGTTTTGGCGCCGTCTAACTGCTGAGTTAGCGAAGGAATGCCTCCGGCAGAAGTACAGGCTTCGTTGATCCCTGGCCCCAAATTAATCACTTGTCGAGCATAATCAGCATCTTGATTAACATATTGTCGTTGTTTTTGCTGTGCTGAAGAATTACTGCAACCTGAAACTATGCTCAATATTATTCCCAATACCGTTAATGATGCGATATTACCAGTAAACCGATTCATTATTATCTCCGCTGACTTGTGCTTGCGACTGCCAGCGTATGCTAGCCGAATATTCGCACTATCTAAAATTAATGGGTTCCACTTTTAGATAATATATTAATAACTAATACTCCCGCGATGATAAGTAGCATACCGATCACCGCAGGCAGATCGAGTTTTTGCTGATAAATAAACATCGCCGCAATAGAAACTAATACAATACCTAAACCTGACCAAATGGCATAAGCGATGCCCAAAGGCATTGTTTTAACCACTTGCGATAAGCCCCAAAACGAAACTGCATAACCGATAATGACTATCAGTGAAGGCCAAAATCGACTAAATCCATCAGAAGCCTTTAATGTTGTAGTGGCAATTACTTCCGCAAGAATTGATAAAATTAATAGCCCCAGACCTTTTATATTCTCACCTATATTAAAATTAAAGCAAATAATAAGCACGGTGAAATTTAACACACTTAACCAGTACTAAAAACGACAAAAAACCCACTTAATACTGTTTTAAGTGGGTTTTAATTATGGAAAATTATTTTTTATAGCTGAATATATTAATGATGTAACATTTCATCGACAATTTGTGCGGCATTTAGTGAGTAGGGATAATAGGTCGGCCAATTGTCCATTTGCTCTAATAATTTTTCTTGCGAGCTATTTCCCATATAAATATGAAAATGGGCTGATTGTTGCGGCTGAATAATGTGATCGCTAAATTGTACATATTTCGGAGCATCAGCATCGCCTTTAGCGCATTCAAATAAATAACGTACGCCCTTCTTACCTGAAGCATAGTGTAATATTTTAAAACCAGAATAATGATATTCACAGGCGCTGACCTTATCGCCTTGATGGAATTCAATCACGTTATCTTCGATACCAATCATATCTATATCAGTCGCATAGCCCATTTTATAATATTGACGATATTGCTCCACGGTTTTTTGCGGATCTTTTTGCGCTTTTGCCTGTAAAACAGGATCTAAATCACCGTTTAATAAATAGGGGTTAACTGACTGCCAGACCCCATCCCAATTACTCAAGGGCCGATTTTTGACTGCATCATCCTTAAATATACCGTCACTTGCCAAACGTGCTTCTTCGGTTTGTGGCGGATGACTGTGGCTATGCCCACCATGCGCTAATGCAGAAATACTGAAAAATGAAAAACTACCCGCTAAGGCGACTAAAGAAATAAACAATGAGTTGCGTGTCATGAAAGCTAATCCTATCAATGAAACCATTTTATTTTAAATTATGTTATAACATAACAATTACTAATGACAAGATTTTTTTACCGCTTAATTGAGATAAAAAAACCCGAGCTTATGGCCTAAAATAAGACGCAATAAACTCGGGTTATATGACTAAATTTAGCTCGAATACGACCGTCAAGTCTCACGGTACGGAATTAAGTCTATCGTGACAGCGTCACGTAGTTTAATTTAAATAGAGGTTGAACTCGCTGCCGGTGGTGTAATATCACTAAACGCCTGACGATAACGCCTAAAGATATATACGCACCATAACAGAGACAGAAAGCTTAACCCAGCCCCGACATAGCCGATATTAGTCATTCCTAAATGGGTGATCACTTGGTTCCCCAATAACGCCCCGCCACCAATACCTAAATTAACAATGCCAGAGAAAATAGCCATTGATAGGTCAGTCGCATCCGGTGATAAATCAATCACTTTAACCTGCATACCTAAACCAATACACATAATCGCCATTCCCCAGAAAATAGTCAGCAGAATTAATGACCAACTTTCACCGCCTACCTTCATTAAGAATAACAAACTCACGGTTAACATCGCTATCGCTGCCGGTAAGAAAACCAATCCTAATTTATTACTATAGCGACCAAAAATTACACTACCAATAATCCCTGCACCACCAAAAATCAATAAAATCAAGGTGGTAAAATCTTCACTTTGACGAGCAACTTCACGCACAAAAGGCTCAATATAGCTATATGCCGTAAAGTGTGCGGTCATCACAATCACCGTTAATGCGAAAATACCAACCAGTGCAGGTCGTTTTAAAATTACGGGCAAACTTTTAAAGGTACCAGAATGTTCGCTCGGTAATTTCGGTAAAAAACGCACCAGTATAATCATAGTAAATAAGGCAATAGCACCAATACATAAAAAGGTAACTCGCCAGCCAAGCCATTGGCCAATAATTCGTCCAATTGGTAACCCAAGTACTGTCGCTAAAGCCGTTCCGGTGGCCAATAACCCTAGAGCTTGAGCTTTTTTACCCGGCGGGGCTACCCTAATGGCTAATGAGGCTGTTATCGACCAGAACACCGCATGTGATAAAGCTATCCCAATGCGTCCGCCAACCAATACTTCAAAGCTCCAAGCGAAGCCTGAAACGATATGACTGATGACGAAAATAATAAATAAAATCGCTAATAATTTTCTACGCTCAATTTTACTGGTTAATAACATTAACGGTAATGACATTAATGCCACAACCCAAGCATAAATAGTTATTATCAACCCAGTATGTGCCGCTGACATATTAAAACTTTCCGCTATATCACTTAATAAAGCAACGGGCACGAATTCAGTAGTATTAAATACAAAAGCGGCAATAGATAAGGCGATAACCCGAGTCCACGCCGTTTTTCTAGAAACCTGTGATATATTGTTCATAGTTTATTTGCTTAATCCGTAAAACATGGCACACAATATTTAGCCCTTAATATATAACGTAATAGCCGATATATAAAATACACAATAGTAATTAGATATTATTGTGTACTACGGACAATCAATAAGTTTTTCAGGCATTTTTGTTATTGCAAATTAAAATGTCACATTAACAAAATAGTGAAAACGCAATGTGTGAACTATATCACGTTTATTAAGCGTTTTAAAATGAACAAAAATTCAATTTAACAGATATGATTAGCGGCTAATTAGCTGATTCCGTAGCATTCTTACAGCGTTAATTAATTCATGTGCAGTCAAACCGATCGGACCAATACCTTGAGATACTAAGTCGTCTGCGGCTTTACCATGTAACCATACACCCGCTCGTACCGCTTCTGAAAGCGGGATATTTTGGGCCAGTAAACTACCAATAATACCGGATAGTACATCGCCACTCCCGGCAGTCGCTAATCCAGAATTTCCTGTCTCATTAACCCAAGTTTTTCCATTGGGTGCAGCAATCACTGTTGCATGGCCTTTTAATACAACCCAGCAATGATATATTTTTGCCAGCTTTATTGCACTTTCAACTCTATTTTGTTGTATTTTTTCCACACTACAAGCTAATAATCTTGATGCCTCTTTAGGATGCGGCGTAATAATACAATTCTCAGTTAATTTTATCGTTTCAGCCTGTATTGATAATATATTCAGTCCATCTGCATCAATTAAAACTTTGGCTCCATTATTAATATACTGCAACATATTTTTTATTAATATAACTGCGGCTAATTGCATTCCTAATCCACAGCCAATCACCCATGCGGTGATATGCTTATTATTAATTAACTCATTAGCAATATTTAATATTAGTTCAGGTGCATTCTCTACTATTGCTAAAGGTAATTTATTTTGATTAAAACCAATGATAACTTTACCACAGCCAGTTTTTAATGCTGCACTTCCTGCTAATACACAGGCACCATTCATTTGTGGCGCGCTGCCAATAATTCCCAGGGTGCCAAAGGTACCTTTGTTACTCTCTTCAGGGCGAACAGCCGTTAAATAAGGGAATCGTTGGGCTAATAAGTCTTTTTCGGCTTGCGTCAGCATGGTTTACCCTCCTGACTGTATAAATTAGATAAATTTAATCGTCATGTTTAATTAGTTTTTTAAATTTTAACCGATTCTTTTATGGTAAAATTAGTCAATCATTCAGTAAATTTCAAGGAATATAGCAATGAAAAACAATTTCCCAACATCTGCAGATATCAATGTATTGGCTGATGAAGTTACCTGCTTAAAAAATCTATTAACTCATATGCTCAAAGCATTGGGTCAAGCCGATGCCGGTAAAATATTGATTAAGATGGATCGTGAAGTTGCCGCAATGGAAGATTGCAGCCAAGCAGAAACCTATAAAAGCACCTTAGAACAAATTAAAACAGCTTATCGCCAATAAATAACTTACTAGGTAAATACTAAAAATATCTCCGAGATATTTAGCCCCTTCAGTGCATCATCTATTCTGAAGGGGCTTTTTTAGCCATCAATTTGCTGGTCTAAATCGCTGACTACTGCGCGCTAATCTTTAACTTTTCCCGCATAAAGATCTTGGCAATGTGCAATATAATCCGCTAATTGAATCTGCTTATTTCCGTATTCCCAGCTTTTTTGTTCTTCAAAAGCCCAGACTTTATACACCAGCCCTAAATTAGCCGCCGCCATCCCCACTTCTTTATATATACGATGATAGAATCCCTGATCATTTTGATAAATTTCAAATTTAAACGGGATCAAGCGCGCAGGATTAACCGCATTGATAAAATCATTACCGAATACTAATGTTGCGACTAATGTATCCATAAAGCTTCCTCTGCAAGGTTTTAGTTATTGTCTAATATAATGTATTTATCCAATATGACTGTTCAATTAGCTATTAATATTAACTCTTAATAGAATAGCAGCTTATCGCGATAAAATTATTTAGCCATGATATTCATCATATTCGACGATTCAAAATTATTTTGTGTTCATTAAAAATAAAAACTGCACCCTACTCCGTACTATTTCAACGTTTGAGGTGCAGTCAATATGACTTTTTAGCGATTTAATGCAATTATTTCAAATAATCACCAGAACGTAGAGCTTCGATGCGTTTATCTAATGGTGGATGAGATAAAAATAATTCACTGAATGATTTACCATTACCATTGATACAAAATGCCATCATACTGCTGGCTTCTTGTGGCTCATAACTGGTTTTTAAGCGCTGCAATGCGGCGATCATTTTCTCTTTACCAACTAATTGAGCCGAGCCTGCATCTGCATGGAACTCGCGATGACGAGAGAACCACATAGTAATGATGCTGGCCAAAATACCAAACACAATTTCAAGCACCATCGACACGGCAAAATAGACCATAGGATTACCGTTGCTGCTTTCATTTTCATCATTATTATTAGATAAAAATCCAGCCACTACTTGAGCCAAAATACGTGAGATAAAGATAACAAAGGTATTTACTACCCCTTGCAATAAGGTCATTGTTACCATATCACCATTAGCAATATGACTAATTTCATGAGCAATAACCGCTTCTGCCTCGTCACGGCTCATATTTTCTAATAATCCAGTACTCACGGCCACCAGCGAAGCATCTCGACGTGCACCGGTCGCAAACGCATTAATATCTGGCGCATGATATATCGCCACTTCAGGCATTTTTATGCCTACTTGCTGTGATTGGCGTTGTACGGTATTTATCAACCAGCGTTCAACATCATTACGCGGAGATTGAATTACTTCACCACCGACCGATTTTAATGCCATCCATTTAGACATCAGCAGTGAAATAAACGCACCACCAAATCCAAATAATCCCGCCATAATCATTAAACCTGAAACACTACTGCCCTGTATTCCAGTTAAAGAGAGTATAATCCCGAACACAAACATTACCGCGAGGTTTGTAAGCAGGAATAAAGCTATACGCATCATATAATTTGCTTTCCTTGGTTAAAATAATATTACACGAATTTAATTCGGTAGAATCTAACGCTATAAATAAGGCTTTCTCACAATTTTTCAAGCCTTTTACCACCTCAAACATAAAAATAAACATAACTTTACATAATTGATAACAAAGCTCACTAATTAGCGAATTATTAATCAGTTATCTTAGCCTAATTTGAATTTAACCTGCTGTTTTCAATGTCATGAAAGTTAGCATAAAACGCCTGGAATAGACCGAAGAGTTAAGCTGAATAACTGCGCTGAATAACTATACTGAATAAACACGGATGGGCTAATAGCATAAAGGTAGATTGAAGCAAATCCCTTCACTCCAATCTAATTAAGGCTGGTATTTCAATCTGCTAATCGCAAGCAGATTACTTAATCTGTGCCTGAGACTATTTAGTTAACAAACGGCCTGAAGGTACATTAATCGTATCAATCGCAATATTAACGCTTTCATCTAAATAAGGATCAGGACCTTCATAATCCTTTGGTAAATCATCAATTGATTTTAATAAAGGTTTACCTTCTTTAGCATAGCGCGCATTAATACGTTTAAGTTTCGTTGCATCAATTTCGCTATTTTCTTTTTCACGCTGAGCATAATTAAGAGAAATAACATCTTTATTTTCTTTATTAGCCTTATAACGCGCAATATCTTCTTCAATATAGTTAAACTCAGGATTTTGACTAATCCGAGCTTGATGTTTGGCCGTTAATTCTGCCACTATCGGCTTAACATCACCTTGAATTTCATAACTTGCTGCGGGAATACTGTCCCAAGGCAACGCATTATCTTCAAAACTTTCACCGGTTTCAGCTGGATCAACTCCCGTAGGCATCACAATATCTGGTGTGACCCCTTTTCGTTGGGTACTGCCGCCATTAATACGGTAGAATTTTTGTATAGTATATTGCACTGAGCCTAATGAAGGCCATTCTGGACGCAGCATTTGGTCATAAACTCGACTTAAACTGCGATGTTGCTGTACCGTACCTTTACCAAAAGTCGGCTCACCGACAATTAATGCCCGACCATAATCTTGCATTGCCGCCGCAAAAATTTCAGAGGCTGATGCACTAAACCGGTCAACCAATACTGTCATGGGGCCTTTATAATAAACCGCATCATCTTCATCGATGTCTTGGCGTACTTGTCCGTTATTATCACGGATTTGCACTACCGGACCACTCGGAATAAACAGGCCAGATAATGAGACAGCTTCGGTTAACGCGCCCCCACCATTACCTCGTAAATCAATTACTAAGGCAGAAACATTATCTTGCGCCATTTTTTGTAATTGGGTTTTAACATCATTGGTCAGACCAACATAGAAGCCTGGAATATCCAGAACGCCG
The DNA here is from genome assembly GCF_001294465.1 of Moellerella wisconsensis ATCC 35017. Taxonomy (GTDB): domain Bacteria; phylum Pseudomonadota; class Gammaproteobacteria; order Enterobacterales; family Enterobacteriaceae; genus Moellerella; species Moellerella wisconsensis. The sequence goes on along the minus strand of NZ_LGAA01000018.1, from coordinate 236,946 downwards.
ACTTTTTGGTTACCAACTTGTTTAATCTTCAATTTAACTGCGCGATCTTCCAGACGGATTTGCTCGCGCAAAATAGTAATGGTTCGCGGTTTGGCACTTTTGCTATCCGCTAAGACTTCAAGGCGAACTTTACTGCCTTTGGGTCCTTTAATTAACGCGACTACATCATCAAGGCGCCAACCGACTACATCGACCATACCTTTACCTTGCTGGCCCACTGCAATAATTTTATCGCCGACCGCTAATGATTTACTTTTTGCTGCTGGCCCACCGGGAACCATAGAATTAATTACAGTATAATCATCATCTTGACGTAATACCGCACCAATACCTTCAAGAGATAAACTCATTTCCGAGTTAAATTGTTCGGTACTGCGAGGCGATAAATAGCTAGTATGTGGATCAATTTCGCGCGCGAAGGCATTCATGATTAATTGAAAAACATCTTCGCTTTGACCTTGAGACAAACGCTTAATCGCAAAATTATAACGTTTGGTCAGAGTTTCTTTAATTTCTTTATCATCTTTACCGGTTAACTTGAGATTGAGCCAGTCATATTTAACTTTTTCATCCCATAACTTATCCAGTTCTTGGCTATTTTTCGGCCATGGGGCTTTGCTACGATCTATCTGAATCGTATCATTACCATCAAAATTCATCGGCTGATTTAACCGATTTAACGCAAACTGAAAGCGTTCATATCGGCGTTTTTGCGATAAATTAAACAAGTCATACAGGGCATCAAGCTTACCATCTTCCAGCCACTGTCCCACTTTTGTTTTATCTTTGGCGTATTTATCGACATCAGACTGTAACAAGACATTATGCCCATAATCCAACATGTTTAGATAACGATCAAAGATCTTAGCTGAAAAGTCAGCATTTAAATCAAATTGGCGATAATGAGAACGAGTAAACCGTGAGGTAACTCGCTCACTCACAATGCCATGCTGTGGATCTTGTTTTAGCTCGGGTAACTGACTCGCCGTGATTGCGGTCACGGCTTGTGTATTTGCTATTGCATTGCCAAAGGTGGCAAGGCTTAAAACAAAAGCGACTTTTAGAAGTTTGCTCATGCCCAGGTTGACCTCCGTATCAGAACTTTAAATGTTCCGCGCGCACCATCATTGCCAATCCAGTCGGTAACTGAACTCTGACACCATCTTTGGCAATTTCCAATACTGACGCATCCATTAAGCTCTGGCCAATTTTGACTTTCAATAACTGACCGACTTTTAGTGCCGTAATGTCAGTGACTGATTTCAATGCAGGTTGAGGAGAGTGTCCAGCAGGTTTACGCGGTTTGGCAGTTTGGTTTGACGAACGATTTTCACGTTTTTCACTGTCTGCAGTACGACGGCGAGGCGTGCTATTTTTTGCCGGAGCAGTGCGTGGTGTTTTTTCACCAGCAGCTTTCTCTTTTTCAGCCGCGCGTTTTTGTGCACGTTGAGCTTGAACACGCGCTTTTGCTTCAGCAAGCTGAGCCTGCGCATGTTGAATATGTTCTGCTTCTAACTCGCCACAATCATTACCATCAAGATCAACACGTTTAGCCCCTTCTTTAACACCGTAAAGGTAACGCCAGCTTGATGTATACATGCGTAATGCTGTACGCAACTGAGTTTTACTTATACCATCTTCATCCTTCAAACGTCCGACGATATCTTGGAAGATACCAATTTTTAATGGACGCGCTTCTCCCTCAGCGATAAAACAGAGCGGAAAACGCTCAGCCAGAAAAGCGATGACTTCTTTACTACTATTCAACTTAGGTTGATTTTCCATGAAATTTCCTGATAACAACGATTTTGCCAACCAGCATGGGCATGAACAAGCGGACATTATAATAGCGTTACAAACAATTACCACGCCCTGATTAAGTTAAGTTACCCTTAATTATTGATATTTTGCCATAGAACATAGCGCGAGATGTTGGCACAACTGGCTTACAAGCATTTTCAGGCCAATTTCATCTTCTTCATCGAACCGTTCAATATTTGGGCTATCAATGTCCAAAACTCCCAAGATCTGACCATTTATCTCTAAAGGCAGCACAATTTCAGAGTTACTTGCCGCATCACAAGCGATATGATCAGGGAATTCATGCACGTCGGCAACCCGCTGGATCTTATTTTCTGAGAATGCGCTTCCACATACCCCTTTACCAAAAGGAATTCTGACACAGGCAATTTTACCTTGAAAAGGACCAAGCACTAATTGCTGCCCATCTCTGAGATAAAATCCCGCCCAGTTAATATTTTCTAAGCGTTCAAATAATAATGCACTGGTATTAGCTAGACTGGCAATAAAATCATACTCTCCAGCCAATAGAGCAGACAAACTATCCGTAAGCTCACGATATAAAATCTGTTTATCCATAATGATATCTTCTAGAAATTAACCAAGTTTCAATAATGCGCACCATAAACCACCGAAGAACAGGTTATCAGGATGTCACTTTGTGGTAAAATTTATTCCGTTCACAGAACTCAATAAATTACCTTATAGGCAAATTCGTGCCATCATAAGCACGATAAATCAACAATAACGGCACTAATAGCTGCAATATTCAGGTGACTCTGCGCAGCTTTTTCCGCGTATTAATGCCAACATGCGCGGTATTTTTATGTTGAGTCACCCATAGCGAACATTTTTATATGGCTCAGATTAATAGGTGTGACACAATTTCGCAACGTTGTTGTTATTGCGATCAAAAATTACAGCTACCTGCGGCGCGATATACCCAACAAGCACTGATTTGTCCGCGCTGTAATAGTAAATTAGAAGATGGCAATAGTTGGTCGCTCAGCCGCTTAACTGTCTTAGCTATTTCTATTCTAATTTTGGCCCCGATGGCTTTCTGGCAACCTTTAATCTCGATACATCTTTTGGGAAGCCAAATAGATGCCAACGTATTTACTGGCGTCAAATTAATGAGTCAACAAGGCTCGCCATTAACGGCGGCGATTGTGGCGTTTTGTGCCATTGCCGCCCCGCTATTTTTACCCTTATCGATTCTTTATTTATCTTTAGGATCCCGCATCGGGATGAATTTACGGCCGATATTATTAGTCTTAGGCCGCTTAAAAGAGTGGGTGATGCTGGATGTCTATTTGGTTGGATTAGGTGTAGCGGCCATAAAACTGCAAGATTACGCGACTATTTTTATCGGTAATGGCTTAATCGCTTTTATATGCATCACTATTTTAAGCCTTTTAATGCTCATTCACCTCGACCTTGAACGGCTGTGGTCTCGATTTTATCCACAAGCTTCTCATGGCGCGGAAAATAACGCGCTAATCTGCCGCGCCTGCGATTATACTGCGCCACCTAATAAACGTGGCGTTTGTCAGCGCTGTCATCGTCCACTGCATGCCAGAGAACCCGCCAGTATGCAGAAATCTTGTGCTGCATTAATTGCTGCTATGGTTTTATTATTTCCGGCCAATTTATTACCAATATCAATTGTTTATCTTAATGGTCAGCGAATGGAAGATACAATTTATTCTGGCGTAGTGTCATTAATTCAATCAGGAAACTGGCCGATTGCGCTAATTGTGTTTATCGCCAGTATATTTGTTCCTTTTTTGAAAATAATAGTGATGATAATCCTGCTAATATCTATCCGCATTAACAGCGCATTAGACCCGATATTGAGGATGAAATTATTGAGATTTGTTTCATGGATTGGCCGTTGGTCAATGTTAGATTTATTCGTTATTGCTCTGATGATGACCTTAATTAATCGAGACCAATTAATGTCATTTACGCTAGGACCAGCCGCTTTTTATTTTGGTACCGCTGTCATTCTCACCATTCTTGCCGTTGAATGGCTTGATAGCCGTCTAATTTGGGATACATATGCAAAAAAAACCACAACCAAGTGAACCCTCAGAACCTGAAGTGCCGGTGATGATAAAACACAAAGCTCGAATTTCTCCCTTTTGGTTGCTGCCACTGGTCGCGATTTTTATTGCCGGCTGGCTATTACTGCAACAATGGTCACAGCAAGGAACCGAAATTACGATCCAATTCTCATCAGCCCCGGGCATCGTGGCAGGAAGAACCCCTATTCGCTATCAAGGGGTCGAAGTGGGTATGGTTAAATCAGTCGCAATTAGCCAAAATATGCAAACCATCAGTGTCACGGCGAGTATTCATAAAGACATGAAATCGGCACTGCGTGCAGGCACTAAATTTTGGTTAGTAACTCCCAAAGCCTCATTAGCTGGCGTCTCTGGCTTAGATGCTCTGGTTGGAGGCAACTATATAGGCATGATGCCGGGAGAAGGCGCGGAAGCACATAATTACGTCGCACAAGATAGTCAACCTCAATTTCATATGGATGCCGGACAATTACTGATTTATCTCAGCGCCTCGGATTTAGGCTCACTGCACGAAAACTCAGCGGTCTATTATCGTAAAGTCCCTGTCGGCTATATTTATGATTATTCTATTTTACCTGACAGCCGAGGTGTCTCTATTGCGGTAGTAATTGAAAAACGCTATGCCCATTTAGTCAAACAAGACAGCCAATTTTGGAATGTTTCGGGTGTACAAGGCGAATTTGATCTGCGTTCAGGTGCCAGTGTTAAAATGGAAAGTCTTTCTGCGGTTATTAATGGCGCAGTTGCCTTTGACTCGCCAGAAAACAGCCCTGCCGCTGAACAAGATCAAAACTTTCCTTTATTAGCCGCCAGAGATATCGCTAATATTGAAAACCAATATGGACCCGAAAGTTTACGCCTGACATTAACCTCTCCCGAAACCTACGGTGTGAACGCAGGACAGCCTATTGTCTATCGAGGGATCAAAATAGGTGAAGTTTTAGCCCGTAATCTCTCCAATGAAAATGTCATTTTCAACATTGGTATATTGGACGAGTATCGCCACTTAATTCGAGAAAATAGCAAATTTGTCGCCAATAGTCGGGTAGATGTTCAATTTGGTTTAAATGGAGTGCAATTTCAAGGAGCAACACCACAAGAATGGTTAGAAGGTGGTATCCACTTGCTGGCTGGATCAGGCGCACCCACAAATAGCACTGAAACCTATCCTCTCTATCGCAGTGATGAAAATGCTCAAGCGGGTGTGATAGGCTCGGAACCAACGACATCAATCACATTAGAAACCAATACGTTACCCGACATTCAGGCTGGATCTATTGTTCTTTATCGTCAATTTAAAGTTGGCGAAATAGTCTCAATTAAACCGCATGCCAAAGGGTTTAGTATCAATGTGCATATTTCGCGCCAATACCGTAATTTATTGACAGATAATAGTGTGTTCTGGGCAGAAGGTGGAGCCAAAGTCCAATTAAACGGCCATGGGCTTACCGTGCAGGCCGCTCCACTTAGCCGAGCGATTAAAGGCGCTATCAGCTTTGATAACTTTTCCGGCGTAGTGGTAAATGACGAACGTCGGCATACCCTGTACCCTAACGAAACTGCGGCTAAAGCCATAGGTAGCGTGATTACCCTCACAACCTTCGATGCTTCTAAACTGTCCGTAGGAATGCCTATTCGTTATCTCGGCATCGATATCGGCCAAATTGAATCGATGAAACTATCTGCCAACAAAAGTGAAGTGCATGCTCAAGCGATTTTATATCCCCAGTATGTTCAATCATTCTCTATAGCGGGCAGTCGTTTTGCTGTAGTGACGCCAGAGCTATCTTCTGCGGGCGTGAGTAACTTAGATTCACTGCTGCAACCTTATATTAATGCAGAGCCCGGCCGAGGCACAAAAAACCGTTATCTCTTTGCCTTACAAACCGCCAACATTACTGACTCACGCTATCTTGATGGTATGACTATCGTACTTGATGCCAGCGAAATAGGCGCCTTACAAGTTGGAACGCCGATTCTATTTCGCGGTTTGGAAATTGGAACAGTGACCGGATTTACGTTGGGCGAACTGTCTGATAGAGTCTATGTTTCAACCAGAATTGGTAAAGAATATCAATATCTTATTCGGGATAACACTGAGTTTTGGTTAGCTTCTGGATACAATTTATCCTTCGGCTTAACGGGTGGCGTAGTGAAAAGCGGCACCTTTAAACAATTCGTCCGTGGAGGAATCGCCATTGCTACACCACCGACCGTACCTTTATCCAATCCGGCTAAAGCCGAACAGCATTTCATCCTAAAATTAGAGCCACCTAAAGATTGGCAGGAATGGGGAACGGCAATCCCTAAACGATAATGCTACAGGAGGTGCATATTATGAGAATATTGCACCTCCTTTTTATTTAGTGGCTAAATTTATTTTGGAAATAGATTCCATTTATACTATGCTGTATAGCGTGAGTATCAATAATGTAACAATTGAATTACCTTCCAGTAACTCAATGAATGCTTGTTATTATTGTTCCTTGAACGGCTTACTGCAGTATTAGCTGATTACCATTAAATGAAATTAGGGGTTACTGATGAACATCGTAAAATTGAAAATATCTTCCTATGAAATCGATGATGCTATTCTTTCTGATAAACAAACGTCTATGGTACGTATCCCGTGTAATTCAGATACCGAATTTTGTATGCAGTTGGATGGCTGGGATGAACACACCAGTATTCCCGCCACCATCAACGAGCAACCGGTGCTACTTTATCGGCATCTGTATGATAAAGAACGTGATCACTGGGTTATGCGAGTCGCCTAATGTGTATGTGTAAACAGCATGACGTCATGATAGTAAAAAAAGAGGCCAGATAAATTCCGCTTATCTGGCCTTGGGAAAGGGCTCTGCTTGAGCCATGCGCTAAAATCTTTCTAAACTCTTTATCTAAAATCTTTATCTAAACTCTTTATTTAAAATCTTAATTTTAATTTTGGTCTTAATTGATATAGCCTATAATTTTAATCTTAGCTGATTTACTTATTTTCGCCATTAATTACCTGCTCAATTTTACAGTTTTTTAACATTAATTTATAATTGATTACTGGTTTTTAAACAGTTCCTACTATTAGCAATTAAGTTATTTATCCTACGTAATGGATTTATTTGCCGTTATTCCTCAATATCTCCCCCCGATAAATCCGTATTAATTTTTTCAAATTTTAGCCATAAAAAAACCCAATATTATTGATTATTCGAACTAATCTATAATATTGAGTCTGTTGAACCAGTAATAATCAGATTTATTGCAAACTAATCATTATGGCATAAGCTTTGAGCCGCTTGCTGTATTACCGCAATGTCCATTTTCATCCCTGATTGTTGGGGGTCATCAAGCAATAAGATATCAATAGGCATTGCATTGATTTCACGATTTTTCATCTGCTGAATAGCAATATCGTTGATCGGATACTGCATTAGTGTGGCGGGATTAATCACCATTAATGCGCCATTGCTTCGGCACTCTAGCATCACTTCTTCTCGGGTAAAGGGCCATTTATCTGCCCCTATTTGTTTTTTGCTCACCGTCGTAATAGGCGCAGCAAGCGATGAAAAACTGATGCTGGTTAATAATAGTGTGAAAACAACGGATTTGATGTTCATGTATACTGCCCTTCACCTAAATTCATGATCAGTGATATTCATCAGCGATATTAATCTGATCGTCATGCGGGTTGATATGTTGCAAAAATAGCAACAGCGAGAATCGCCATTGTACCTAAAATTAGCTCGATCCAGCTATTAATAATCAAATATTGTAACCGTCCAGCTAACTTAAGTTTGGGCACCAGCACATAGCGATTAACCACCGCTAAGATTAACATCACCAGTACCAAGCCAATTTTTAGCCCCAGCAGTGATTGATAATCAGAGAAAGTAAAATTAATCGGCCAGCCCGGTAACAATAATAAGCTATTAATTGTTCCTGTGATTAACACCAAAATCACCGCGATATGTCCAATCTGGGAAAAGCGAGTCATCGTGCGAATAATAGAAGGCAGAATGGCAGGATCAAGATCCCCCGTGAGCTGCTGTTTGTCGCGCATAAACTGGATGCAAATCAAGAATGGCCATAATCCACCGAACCAATAAGCCGAGCTAACTAAATGAATGAATTGATTTATTTGATGTAATATACCGCGCATACCACTGTACATAGCCGCATGCCCTATAGTGGCATGTACCGCTAATAACCCGATGGAAATAATTAATAGCCCACGATTACGCCATCGCGGTGATTTTAGTGTTAATGCCGCCATCGCAGCCACTGACAAAATTAATTCCCAGCGCCAAGATTGACCGAAAGTCGTACCCAATACACTGATCCAAGTCGAGAAATCAAATGCGTCTTCCCAACCATCGCCCATTAATCCCGCTTGTATAAACATCCAAGCAAAGGTGGTCAATGCAGTTATCAATGTACTAAATATCAAGCCTTTTTTAAGCTGAGAAGATAAAAGTAACGCGAAGCGATCAACAGCGAGGGTGGCAGTGAATATGCTCATTCCGAACATTAGCATCACTGCCATAAAATGAATAAAACGAGTTAGGACATACAGCTGATCCAGAGACATTATTATTTTACGATTATTTCACCATTATTTTACTGTGAAACTATATTCACCTTTAGTTTTATGTCCGTCAACCGAAACAACGCTCCAAGAAACATCGTATTTACCACTGGCAAGTTTAGCCTTGATAGGTACGATTACTTTGGTATCGTTGGCGGCATCAAGTATCGGCTTACCGGTATCAACACGAGTATTATTTGGTCCGGTAATATTAACTTTAGTGAAGTTAACTTCAATTCCTTCAGAAAAGTTAAGTGTAATCGATTCAGGCGTCTGTTCTACTGATGCGCCTTCGGCAGGCAATTGATCGGTAAGGTGTGCATGAGCGAGAGCTTGCTGACAAGACATCCCTATAAATAAAACGGCGATTGCACTTAATTTGCGCCATGGCGATGTAATTTTATGAAGTGGCATAGTAACCCCTTAATTTGCAGGTGATTTTATTTGTAATGACAATTATTTTATACTAAGAAAGAACATTACGCTGCCACTAATTTGTACGAGTGTTTTATCCTGTGATACAGCACTCATTTTAGTCATTTCTACAAAGGAATATACCTAAAATGACATTGTTGACTAAATGTTAATTAATTGATGATTATTTGCGTGGTAATTATTGAGGTCAAATGAAGTGAAAATTATATATGCTTTAATAAACGATCAGAGCAAATAAATAGCTCTGGTCGTTTTATCGATATTATTCGAACGGAATTATAACTGATACCAATCAAACATGCGTTGCCGCAGACATTCCTTTTAAATCTTTATCCAGAATAAACAAGGATTTACCACTCTCACCTACCATATCCAATTTATCCAAAATAGATTTAAACAGTTTTTCTTCTTCATGCTGTTCAGAAACATACCATTGTAGGAAATTAAAAGTTGAATAATCTTGCGTAGTCATCGCTAAATGCGCCAGTTTATTAATCTCAGCAGTAATGAATTGTTCATGTTCATAAGTTGTTTTGAACACATCGGCAATAGAAGAAAATGCTGATGGTGGTGCTGCAATCTGACCTAACAGAGGCAATGCGCCAGTATCGCTCAGATAATCAAATAAACGTTGCATATGTTCCATTTCTTCTTTTGCATGGACTTTTAAAAACGCTGCCGCGCCTTCATAACCTTTATCACTGCACCACGCACTCATTTGCAGGTATAAATTAGCTGAATAAAATTCAAGATTTAATTGTTCATTTAATTTATTGATCATGTCTTTTGTAAGCATATTATTTATTCCTGTTTTTTATAATAAAATATCTGTGTATTATGCACACTATTACAAATAAATACACACTAAAACAAAAATAAAACAAAATATCACAATATATTGATTAATATTAACTTTTTATGAAACATCAAATAATAACTAATCTCATTCAATAAATATATTACGCAATGCGATTCATTATCTTTTAGCTATTTGTTATTTTAAATATCATTCAATTTTAATAAAGAATAATAAGATTTATTGTTATTTGCATTAAATTAAACTTATTATTTATCGATATTTTTCTTATTATTGAATTAAAATATCATCAATATAAAGATCTACGCTATCGCTTAAATACATTAGCTCTACAATGTATTTTCTATCATCACAAAAAAACCTTCAAAGATAGCCCCCCAGCTTAGACAAGACAGGTGAATAACAGGCTGCTAAAATACCGATATCATGGTGTATAACCCAAAATTAATAGGATCATACATGAGTTATAATTTGGCGGAATTGTCTAAATCAGAGATGGATAAAATTAATGTTGATCTCGCGGCCTCCGGCGTCGCCTTTAAAGAGCGTTATAATATGCCGATTATTGCCGAGCTGGTTGAACAACAACAACCCGAGTCTCTACGCGACTATTTTCGTGAGCGCTTAGTCTTTTATCGGCAACGCTCTCAAACGCTCTCGCGTTTACCTTACGAACCAACTATAAAATAATTTGATCAGCAAAAAGGAGAACTTAATATTCTCCTTTTTGCTAGCTACTCATGAATTATTTTATTGGCTGATAGGTAATAGTATTTTTTACACAATCAACTTGCACATTATAACGCAGATCTTTTTTTGCACCTCGGACATCAAGTGGTACCTGATAGCCCTCTGGGGTTTGAGTAATATTATTATTATTCACCCAAGCAACGGCTTTACTGCCTAATATTGCTTTCTCATCTTGCCAACGCGGCAGACGATTGTGCATAAAATCATTTTTTACTTGTGCGCCAATTTGCACTTCATTTAGCTTTTCACAGCTTATAAAATGGGCTGTTCTTGCCTCATCTGAGGTGGCGGCAAACGTAAAAGCACTGAATGTTAGTGCAACTGTGGCCAATATAAGATTCAGGCGGTTATTTTTTATGGTTTCCATACTTCCTCCGACAACCCTCTTTGGGGTAAATGTGCTCATTAAACAATGATTTATTTCAATGTTATTTGCTCGCTATTTGCTAACTATTTTCTAACTCACGAGACAGAAAACTTAAGATTGAAAAATATCAAAGTCTATAAGTAGCACATTATTTATCGGATTTTTGTGATAATGTTAATAAAACGTTTTAATTATTTGGTTATTTGCTCATTATCAACCTAATAATTTGCTACTATGCCTATCTTTGAGGCTGATCTTCATCAGCATCATCATCTTCAAAGCGCACATGTATCTGTTCTTCGTCTTTATATTGTTCACGAATTTCTTGAGCAACAATCATAATAGCTTCACCACTGCTCATACCGTCCGCCATCAATTGATGAATTCGTTCTACTGCAACCTGTTGTTGCGTATGATTTAGTGCAGGCATTCCAGAAAACATCGTTTATTACCTCTTAAATTAAACAACCGGGTTATAACATTGATATACAAGATTAAGATTTTCGATGCTATGACAATATTTATATGGCTAGATTTATAGGGTTATATTTCTATAATTACAGAAATATAGGCTAATAATTTTAATCACTGCGTTGAGGGATCTTCAATGCATAAGCAACTGATCGACTCAGCTGACTCTGGTTAAATTAATCCGTAGTTGATGAATGATGGGCTATGCTATCGCAACGGGCAAGCAATATAGCAGTATATCGTTATGATTTGTTAATTATCCCGAATTCCTGAGTCAGTAATAGCCAATCAGTGAGTCTTAAGTCAGCGATTTGATAACAATCCGCGCTAACCCTGTCAAGTAACCTATGATAATATTGTTACCGTATCTTGTTCAATTGGTTAATTAACGCCCATGAAATCTATGCTACAATCTACGCTACAAAAACGCTCATTACCGTATCATCCTAATGCCGCTCAAGATTATTTTTCCACTATTGCGCATTTACCTTGGGCTATGCTATTACACTCTGGCGCGGCTGATCATTCACATAATCGTTTTGATATTCTAGTTGCACAGCCGATAGTGACTTTAGAAACTCAGCATCATCAAACTATTATTCATGAAGCAGATAAAAGCTGGTCTTCCACCGACGATCCTTTTGCACTGTTACAGCATTATTTAGCGTTGTATCAACAACAGCCTGAATTCGCCACAGAGCCAAATTCAGCATTACCTTTCCAAGGTGGCGCGCTGGGTATTTTTGGGTATGATTTAGGGCGCTACGTTGAAAAAATACCTGAACTAGCGGCTAACCAGCTGGACTTTCCTGATATGGCGGTTGGCATTTATGATTGGGGATTAGTGGTTGATCACCATTTACAGCAAGTTACTTTATTCAGTTTTAATGATGTCGATACGCGTTTTGAGTGGTTACAGCAGCAACAAGCCGCAGAGCAGCGTCCATTTGGATTGACCTCCGATTGGTCTGCCAATATGACAGAATCTGAATACTATGAAAAAATTGCCCAAATCCATCAATATTTGCGCAGTGGCGATTGTTATCAAATTAATTTAGCTCAACGATTTACTGCCGATTATCAAGGGGATGAATGGGAAGCCTTCTTAGCCCTAAATAAAACCAATAAAGCCCCGTTCTCGGCATTTATACGCTTGCCTAAAAACACAGTGATCAGCGTATCACCAGAGCGTTTTATCTCTCTTGAACAGCGCCATATTCAAACCCGTCCGATTAAAGGTACGCTGCCTCGTTTAGCGGATGCCGCAGAAGATGCATTGCAAGCCGAAAAACTGGCGGCCTCAAGTAAAGATCGGGCTGAAAATCTGATGATTGTTGATTTACTACGCAATGATATTGGCCGAGTCGCCAAGCCCGGCAGCGTTAAAGTGCCCGAATTATTTGTAGTCGAGCCCTTCCCTGCGGTGCATCATTTGGTCAGCACCATTACAGCGGAGTTAGATTCTCAGTATCAAGCGACAGAATTATTACGCGCATGCTTCCCCGGAGGATCAATTACCGGTGCCCCAAAAGTACGAGCCATGGAAATCATCGAACAACTAGAGCCCCATCGACGCCATGGTTATTGTGGAGCGATAGGCTATCTCAGTTTCAGTGGCAATATGGACACCAATATCACCATTAGAACGTTAATTACCGACAAGCAGAAAATTTATTGCTGGGCGGGTGGCGGTATTGTGGCCGATAGTGTGGCTAGCAAGGAATATCAAGAAACCTTCGACAAACTTAGACTAATCTTGCCGCAGCTCGGAGAATTACACCAGAATGACCTGTCTAACTGATTTCATTCGTGATTTTCAGCTTAACGTCCCGGTTGCCGGAGTATCTTTTTCTCAACAGGATAAATCGGCAGCCGTGTTATTACCGATTGTTTGTAAACAACAACCGACCTTATTATTAACTCGCCGCGCCACAACTTTGCGCTCTCACGCTGGGCAAGTGGCGTTTCCCGGCGGCGCTGCGGATGCGACTGATGCCAGTTTAATTGATACCGCATTGCGCGAAGCCTTCGAAGAGGTCGCTATCCCCCCTAATCAAGTCCAAGTTCTCGGCCAATTATCCCCGATGAACAGTCTGGGCGGTTATCAAGTCACGCCCATCGTTGGCTTAATTCCTTCCGGAATTGATTATCATGCCAATGACGCCGAAGTTGATGATATTTTTGAAGTGCCTTTATTTGATGCATTATCTCTACATCAACATAAATATATCGATATTATCCGTTTTGGCACACGGCGACGGGTGTTCTTTTACTGGTATAAAAATCGCATGATATGGGGATTGACCGCGGCTATTCTTCATCAATTGGCATTACAACTTAATTAAATCGCTACTGGTCACATTACTTTCATTAAGCCACGTTTCATCACCGAACGACGGAGATGAATAATAAACAGTTCATGGTATGAATCTCACCTGGTACATCGCACAATTATGTCCACTATTTACTCCGCTATAGCGTATAATCAATTTACTGACTAATTGGCTTATTATCTATTTATGCCTCATCCAACGGGTTATTTTCTATATAGTCAAGTAGCGCCCTATAAAAGCAAATAACAAAACTCAAATAACCAAAATAAGACAGATAATTTGTATTATTTTCAACCCCTTTTGTTAAAAACTCTATGACAATTCAAAAAAACCTATAATCGTGCTGGTTTACATTATGAAATGAAAGTAAAGTAGCGCGCTTTACTATAAAACACCAAATAACTGTTCATTTTTAAGGAGTCAAGCGTGATAAGCGTTTTCGACATGTTTAAAGTCGGCATAGGTCCTTCAAGCTCTCATACGGTCGGTCCGATGAAGGCAGGTAAAGAATTTGTCGATGATTTGGTCGCTAAAAATTTGCTACCCAGCGTCACGCGTGTAACCGTTGATGTTTACGGTTCACTTTCACTAACTGGAAAAGGCCATCATACTGATATTGCTATTATTATGGGATTGGCTGGCAATTTACCTGCAACAGTTGATATCGAATCCATTCCTGGGTTCATTCAGCAAGTTGAACAAACTGAGCAACTGCCTTTAGCCAATGGGTTAAACGTGGTTGAATTCTTGCGTGATGGTGGAATGAATTTCCGTCACGATAACTTGTCATTGCATGAAAATGGCATGACTATTCATGCCTTTTCCGGTGATGACGAAATTTATACCAAAACTTACTACTCTATCGGCGGTGGATTTATCGTTGATGAAGAGCATTTCGGGCAATCAACACTCAATAGCAAACCGGTTTCTTATCCTTATAATTCAGCCTCTGAATTATTATTGAATTGCAAAAAAACCGGTTTATCTATTTCAAGCCTGATGATGAAGAATGAACTTGATCTGCATTCTCGGATTGAAATCGAACAATATTTCGCCGACATTTGGCACACTATGCAGGCATGTATTGAGCGCGGATTAAATACCGAAGGCGTATTACCAGGTCCATTACGTGTTCCGCGTCGCGCTTCTGCGCTGCACCGGTTGTTAACCTCATCCAGTAAATTCTCTAATGACCCAATGCAAGTTGTTGATTTAATCAATATGTATGCTTTAGCGGTCAATGAAGAAAATGCGGCTGGCGGGCGTGTTGTTACCGCACCGACTAATGGTGCATGTGGGATTGTTCCTGCTGTTTTAGCCTATTATAACGAGTGTATCGAACCCGTCACACCAGAACTATACACCCGCTACTTTTTAGCCTCTGGGGCTATTGGTATTCTGTATAAAATGAATGCCTCTATTTCAGGTGCTGAAGTGGGCTGTCAAGGCGAAGTCGGTGTTGCATGCTCGATGGCAGCCGCTGGACTCACAGAGCTATTAGGTGGCAGCCCTGAACAAGTGTGTATTGCCGCAGAAATTGGCATGGAACATAACTTAGGATTGACCTGTGACCCTGTCGCTGGACAAGTACAGGTACCGTGCATTGAACGTAATGCAATTGCCTCAGTTAAAGCGGTAAATGCGGCACGTATGGCTATCCGCCGAACCAGTGAACCCCGTGTTTCTCTGGATAAAGTTATTGAAACCATGTATGAAACCGGTAAAGACATGAACGCTAAATATCGTGAAACATCTCGCGGTGGTTTAGCGATAAAAGTTCAGTGTGACTAAACTATTTTTACTCTTTTTCACTATCCTTAATTATTCGCTAGCTAAATTAATATAAAATTTAACCGGCGAAATAAGAATATAGCCTTAGCATTTGCTAAGGCTATTTTTTATCCCACCCTTTATTCTGCTGTTTTTTTAGTCTTTTTTACAAGTTAATTCTAAATTACAGACATATTCTGTTACCGATAAAAGATAATAAATTCAACCAAACAAAAAATATACTTATAAAATATCTAAAATAGTAAAAATCAAAAACAATTCAACCTTTATAATCGATATAATCTGGTTTATTTTAATTTTCTGACGCAAAACAAGTTTTTTACCTTAAACAAAATGCTATCCTATTTAAAAGATGCAAAATTAATTATATTTACATATAGTTAACATTAGCTAATATTGTAATTTTAATAAGTTAAATTGATAAATGCCTAATGATAACTAGGTAGCTATTAACGTGTCGGTATATCCCCCGATATTTGGGATCCCACACATCATATTCATTAAAAATAATCGATCTCTCATTGGCATAACGGAGGAACAGTATCGGGTTACAGCATAGTGATAGCCAAGATTTTTGTTTTAGTTGCATAACAGAAAATTGGTTTATAGCAAGTATATCTAATTAAGAGGTAAAGATAGTGAGTATAGCTATTATGATTGGTACCCACGGGGTCGCAGCAGAGCAGTTGCTACGCACCACCGAAATGTTAATTGGCGAGCAAGAAAATGTCTCGTTTATTGATTTTGTGCCGGGGGAAAATGCTGACACTTTATTCGATAAATACAACGCCAAATTAACCGACTTAACCACTACTGACGGTGTTTTATTTTTGGTTGATACCTGGGGCGGCAGTCCTTTTAATGCAGCAACGCGGATCGTTAACCAAAATGACAATTATGAAATTGTTACTGGCGTTAATGTCCCGATGCTGGTTGAAACCTTCATGTGCCGTGACGATGGCCCTTCGATGGAAGAGTTAGTGACCGTGGCATTAGAAACAGGCCGGGGTGGAATCAAACCGTTCAAACTGCAAGAATCTGAACCTGAAGCCGTTGCCACACCAGCGCCGAGCCCTGCTCCACAAGCCGCACCACACGTTACTCCAGGTCCTGGTGGCCATATGGTGATCGCGCTAGCACGTATCGATGACCGTCTAATCCATGGGCAAGTCGCGACTCGTTGGACTAAAGAAACTGGGGTTAAACGGATTATTGTCGTTAGCGATGAAGTGGCTAAAGATCACGTCCGCTCTACTCTGTTAAAACAAGTCGCGCCTCCGGGTGTAACCGCCCATGTTGTTGATGTTGAAAAATGTGTGCGTGTCTATAACAACCCTAAATACGCCGGTGAGCGTGTGATGTTGTTATTCACTAATCCAACCGATGTTAAACGCATTGTTGAGGGCGGTGTTGAGATTAAATCCGTCAATATTGGCGGTATGGCTTTCCACGAAGGCAAAACCCAAGTCACCAATGCAGTATCGATTGATGACAAAGATGTCTCAGCATTCAATTATTTGAATGATCAAGGCATTGAGCTGGAAGTGCGTAAAGTCGCCTCAGACAGTAAAGTTCGTATGATGGACTTAATAAAAAAAGCAAAAAATTAATAACTCCACGTCGATAACTGCGGTGCGTTAATAACGGCGGTTTAACACGTATTTTTTATCATTACTCGAAAACAGAATTGCCAAACTCGTTTGGTTACAGGAGATTAACAATGGAACTTACCGTTGTTCAAATAGTACTGGTTTTCATCGTTGCCTGTATCGCAGGTATGGGGTCTATCCTCGATGAATTCCAGTTTCACCGCCCACTAGTTGCCTGTACTTTAATTGGTATCGTACTAGGTGATATGAAAACCGGTATTATTATCGGGGGTACGCTAGAAATGATCGCATTAGGTTGGATGAACATCGGGGCTGCGGTTGCGCCTGATGCGGCTCTGGCATCGATTATTTCTACTATCTTGGTTATCGCCGGCGGGCAAAATATTGGTGCAGGTATCGCACTAGCTATCCCTCTGGCAGCTGCCGGACAAGTATTAACTATTTTAGTGCGTACGGTGACTGTTGCCTTCCAACATGCTGCTGACCGCGCCGGTAAAAATGGTAATCTAACCGCGTTAGGGATTATCCATATTAGTGCGTTAGTGTTACAAGCCATGCGTGTAGCTATTCCTGCATTAATCGTGGCTGTGTCTGTCGGAACTTCAGAAGTGCAAGAGTTACTCAGCTCTATCCCTGATGTCGTGACTAATGGTCTTAATATCGCTGGTGGTATGATTGTTGTTGTCGGTTACGCGATGGTTATTAACATGATGCGTGCAGGCTACCTAATGCCATTCTTCTATTTAGGCTTCGTGACTGCGGCATTTACTGACTTTAACTTGGTTGCTCTTGGTGTTATCGGTGTGGTTATGGCAGTGCTGTATATCCAGCTTAGCCCTAAATATAACAAATCACAGGTTGTCGTCAGCCAATCCGGTAATGGCAATAATAATCTTGATAACGAATTAGATTAAGAGGGACGCATTCATGGTAGATACAACAACTTCTTCAGCCGCACCTGCTGAGAAAAAACTCACCCCGGGTGATATCCGTGGCGTATTTCTGCGTTCCAACTTATTCCAAGGATCTTGGAACTTTGAACGTATGCAGGCGCTGGGTTTTTGCTATTCAATGATCCCAGTTATTCGCCGTTTATACCCAGAAAACAATGATGACCGCAAACAAGCCATCAAACGTCATTTAGAGTTCTTTAATACCCACCCTTACGTTGCAGCCCCTGTGCTCGGCGTAACAATGGCGATGGAAGAACAACGGGCGAATGGCGCAGATATCGACGATGCCGCAATCAATGGGATCAAAGTTGGTTTAATGGGACCGCTAGCCGGTGTCGGTGACCCTATTTTCTGGGGTACTGTGCGTCCGGTGTTTGCCGCATTGGGTGCCGGTATCGCAATGACCGGTAGCCTATTAGGCCCCCTACTGTTCTTCGTTCTGTTTAACTTAGTACGTCTGTTAACCTTATACTACGGCATCTCTTACGGCTATAAAAAAGGACTGGATATCGTTCAAGATATGGGTGGCGGCTTCCTGCAAAAATTGACGGAAGGAGCGTCTATCCTCGGCCTCTTTGTCATGGGCGCCTTGGTCAATAAATGGACCCATGTCAATATTCCACTGGTGGTTTCTGAAATCAAAAATCAGGCCACCGGACAAATGGATGTTACCACGGTCCAAACCATTCTTGACCAACTCATGCCGGGACTGGTTCCGCTGCTGTTAACTTTCGGCTGTATGTGGTTATTACGTCATAAAGTTAATGCATTGTGGATAATTATCGGGTTCTTCGCCTTAGGTATCCTCGGTTATTGGTTAGGCTTCCTCGGTATCTAATCCAATAATAATTGTACGGGAGGTTGCGACCTCCCGTTATTGCTTTTATTCTTCACCAACTCACTACTCCACTCAAGGGCATGTTCACCATGAGTTTAAATGATATCATTCTAGCCATTATTATTCTTTTGATGCTGGCTTATGCCATTTATGATGAATTTATCCAGCCAACACGCCAAGGAAAAACTCTTCTTAAAATCAAATTAAAACGTAAGCATCGAGTGGATGCGGTTATTTTTATTGTGCTAGTATCTATTGTTATTTATACCAATATTACCCGCGATGGTAATTTATTAACCACCTATCTGTTATTAGCAACTATATTAATGGCTATTTATTTAGCATTTATTCGTTCGCCAAAGTTATTATTTAAACAAGATGGCTTTTATTTCGCGAATACTTTTATTTTATTTAATCGAATTAAAACTATGAATTTATCCGAAGACGGTATTTTAATTGTGGGATTAGAGAAAAATAAACTCTATATAAGAGTTACTCAACTAGATGATTTACAAAAGATTTATAATTTCCTATTAAATCATAAATAATTTATTTATATATTCACTTTAAAATTAAGGTTAATTAAAAATAATTAATCTTAATTTTTTTCAATTACATAAATGAAAATAATTCTCAATTAGATTTAATATCCTTAATAATATTGTTATTGCGTTTTAATTATTTTATGGTATCTTTCCGTCCACGTCATTGGGGAGTAGCCTGTTCTGAATAACCGCGTTTATTCAGAAAGTCCGTATCAACATACTCGTTTTATTTAAAACGTGGTACGGACACCAAATTCGGTTGGCAAGACCATAGACACATAAATACGCCATTGGTTGGGGGTAATTTATGTGTATATGGATAATACCCAACCGAGTCTATAATTATGAGTTTTTACGCAACCTTAATTTTGGCATTAGCCTTGTCTATGGACGCATTTGCCGTCGCAATCTGCAAAGGCGCCGTTCTGCACAAACCCCGCTTCCGAGAAATCCTCCGCACTGGTTTTATCTTTGGCATCATTGAAGCCATAACTCCCGTTATTGGTTGGGGGGTCGGCTTATTAACCAGTCAATATGTCGCTCGCTGGGATCATTGGATTGCTTTCGGTTTA
The DNA here is from genome assembly GCF_001294465.1 of Moellerella wisconsensis ATCC 35017. Classification (GTDB taxonomy): domain Bacteria; phylum Pseudomonadota; class Gammaproteobacteria; order Enterobacterales; family Enterobacteriaceae; genus Moellerella; species Moellerella wisconsensis. The sequence continues at coordinate 216,992 of NZ_LGAA01000018.1, read as the reverse complement.
TTATTTGTGCTTGGCGCACGAATGATTTGGCAAAGTTATAAAACAAAAGACCAACCTTGCGAAGAACCGCAAACTCGTCACGGCTCAGTCACCCTAATCTGTACCGCTATTGCCACCAGTCTGGATGCCATGGCTATCGGTTTAGGTTTAGCCTTCCTGCAAGTTGATATTGTTCATACCGCCATGACTATCGGCCTAATGACTATGATTATGGCGACTATCGGTATGATGATCGGACGCTATATTGGCCCTATCTTAGGCAAAAAAGCAGAAATTATCGGCGGCGTAGTACTTATTGGTATCGGCTTTAATATCTTGTTTGAACATCTGCAACTATTTATGTATGCACCGGCTTAATCTTGCTGCGGCTAACACCAAATAACTACCCTATTGCCACTGTTTATTGAGTAAGTAACATTTTATATTCACGTTACTGCCCTTATTCAGTGGCAATACAACTCAATAACTATCTCTTTTATAGTCATACCTTTTATAGCTATACCGTTAAAACTCCCACGATTCTGGCTATCGAGTTACTTGGTTAACCGATAGACATTTACCATAAAATCAGCCGTGCAATGGAAATTAAGCGTACTTTTCAGCTGTTGCTTTACCGCTTCCGAAGCTCGCCAAGCAAATGGTGTCATCTGTAATAAATCAAATGCTTTACTGCCAGATAAATCAAGGGTGTAAGTCAATTGCTGTTGATCAATCAATTCAAAATTAGCCAAATCTTCATGATTAACCGGATGCAAACGCACTTCAGAATATATCAGCGCTTTTAATTGTTTCAAATGCTCAGGCGCAGGCGTGACGGTAATTAAAATGCCATTATTTTCGATAACACGCTGCAATTCTTCCGCTTTGCAAGGAGCATAAATGCGGATCACCGCCCCCATGCTGCTGTCATTAAATGGTAACCGGTGACTTGATGCGACACAAAAATTAACTTGAGTATAGCGCTTAGCCGCCGATCGGATTGCGGCCTTCGAGACATCAAGCCCAATAACATCAATCTCACGACCGAGGCTGGCTGCTTTTTCAACAAATTGTGCGGTATAATAGCCCTCACCGCAGCCAATATCTAAAATACTTTGGCTAAGCTCTGGCAAAAAATGACCTAGTTTTTCAGCCACTAAATCACGCATCGGCTGATAATAACCGGCATCTAAAAACTCACGCCGTGCCTGCATCATTTCCGCGCTATCACCGGGCTGCTTCGAGCGTTTATGCTGTACTGGCAACAGATTAACATAGCCTTCTTTAGCGCAATCAAAATGGTGATTTTGCTGGCAAATCCAGCTTTTTCCGGTTAATAACAAAGGATGATGACATAGAGGGCATTGATAATTCATAGGATTAAATACTAATAGCTAATAATGAGATGAACGCAGTATAACATATCCGCACCCAGCAACGTTGGGCTTTTACACCCACGCCACGGTCAATTATCTACTCTGATGCGCGAAATTAATGCTATTAATTTCGCAAAGTAACCGTAAAAAGAGCAATAGTGCATCGACCTCTACGCATGGGAATAAACACTACCGTCAAGAATGGTGATCACCCCATCGCTCAGGCTAATATCTGAACTATTCTGCATTGGATTTTTTAAATTTCTTCATTTTTTTCAGTGCCATGCTACGTTTTAAAGACGACAAATAATCGATAAAGATTTTTCCGTGCAGGTGATCTATCTCGTGCTGCATAACAATAGCTAAAAAATCATCATCTTGCACCAAAATTTCTTTACCTGTTCTATCCAGAGCACGCACAGTAACAGATTGATAACGCTCAACATCTGCATAAATACCGGGGACCGATAAGCAGCCTTCTTGATAGGTGGTTAATCCCTCTTTTTTGATAATTTCAGGATTGATTAAAACTAATGGTTGATCATGCGTTTCTGAAATATCAATCACAACTACCGCATGCTTATCCCCAACTTGGGGCGCGGCTAAACCTACACCGGTATCGGTGCCATATAGGGTATCCAACATATCATCAATTAACGTTTGTACTGAGTTAACATCTTGTACCGGAGTAAATTTAACTCTTAAACGCTCATCAGGGATCTCTATAATCTGTCTAACTGCCATAGCCGATATAATTCCTATTTTTATCAATCATCAAAAAATAAATTCTAACATGACGATCATAGACCGGCACTAGATTGCCGAGGGGTTTTATGACTATCGCACAAATTGCCATAAATAAAGGCGGCTAGTCTTAACGCCCAAATAACAGTATTTAACCTACAGGATCTCAATTTATAACTAAAGAGACTGCCGTGGATTGAATTCACTCTGATAGCGTACGTATCGGTTGTAAACTATGTCTTCTCTGTAATCGGATCACTCACTGACATTCTTGGAAGTCAACCTCATCCCAAGTTGCATTTGTGAACTCACTCTTTCGCACTACGTTATCAATACAAACTTAACAGCGAGTTTTAACGTTGGATAGCAACTGTAATTTTCAAGTTCGTTGAATAGGATGCTAATTTCTTTAGGAGATGATGAACGCTCACGCGCTTCAAAGATGGCAATTGACGATGCTTTAATGCTGCCGACGGCGTTTTTAATTTCATAGCCACGGTCAATGACATAGTAAAGACAGAGCCAATGATTTCACGTACCTGCAAAGCAGTGGCCCTTGCGCCGCGCTCTTTAATTTTTTGATATAAGGCTCTAACCTTCTATGTCGTGATCTCTTAGCTTGATGCTGGTAATACACCTGCGTTTAGACGCTTTTTAGCCGCCAATAATAAATTTCTTGCTTCTGCTAGCGTAATACCGTCATCACTATAGCGCCAGAAAGTTATTGTGTCTCTACACCTGTTAAAGCAGTAATTATATCTATATGATATTACGCCAGTTTTTTATACGGCAACATATAAATTATCACGATAAGCCACTTTATAACGCTTATCCTGAGGCTTTAAGCTCTTTAATTTTTTATCGGTTAACACGTCGGTATTCCTTTGCGTGATACCGTCATTTTTAATTATTTTTGAGGCGATGTTTTAATTATAAAATTATATTTTTTTATTTCACACTGTCATAGATACCGTCAAAATTATCGGCTACTATCGACTGTTAACCGCTGTAAAAAACAAAAAGGCACCAGTAAGTTACTGATGCCTTAGAATTTATCAACAACTAACGCTTGTTATCGACTGACGCTAGTTTATTCCCACTCAATAGTCGCTGGTGGCTTGCCGCTGATGTCATAGACTACGCGAGAGATCCCACCGACTTCATTGATAATACGGTTAGATACACGGCCTAAGAAATCGTACGGTAAGTGTGCCCAATGTGCGGTCATGAAATCGATAGTTTCAACTGCGCGTAATGAAACCACCCAGTCGTATTTACGGCCATCACCCATCACGCCTACAGAACGTACAGGTAAGAATACGGTGAATGCTTGGCTAACTTTATTATATAAATCAGCTTTATGCAGCTCTTCAATAAAGATAGCATCAGCACGACGTAGCAGGTCGCAATACTCTTTTTTCACTTCGCCCAAGACGCGAACACCTAAGCCTGGACCTGGGAATGGATGACGATACAGCATGTCATACGGTAACCCCAGTTCTAAACCAATTTTACGCACTTCGTCTTTGAACAATTCTTTTAATGGCTCAACCAAGCCCAGTTTCATGTCATCAGGTAACCCGCCAACGTTATGGTGAGATTTGATAACGTGAGCTTTACCCGTTGCTGATGCTGCAGATTCAATCACATCTGGATAAATCGTGCCTTGTGCTAACCATTTAACTTGAGATTGTTTTGACGCTTCTTCATCAAATACATCGATAAATACGTGGCCAATGGCTTTACGTTTTGCTTCAGGATCTGCAATACCGGCCAATGCATTTAAGAAGCGGTTTTCCGCTTCAACATGGATGATATTTAAATCAAATTTGCCGGCAAACATTTCCATAACTTGCTCAGCTTCATTTAAACGTAACAGACCGTTATCAACAAATACACATGTCAGGCGTTTACCAATAGCACGATGTAATAATAATGCAGTTACTGATGAGTCAACACCACCAGACAGTGCCAGAATAACGTGATCGTCGCCAATTTGGTCTTTCAGACGCTGAACGGTATCTTCGATAATTGCCGCCGGTGTCCACAGAGCTTCACATTGGCAAATATCTAACGCGAAACGTTTCAGAATATTCAGACCCTGATGAGTATGAGTGACTTCTGGGTGGAATTGTACCCCGTAGAAACGTTTAGCTTCGTTAGCCATAATCGCGTATGGGCAGCTTGGTGTACTAGCAACGGTTACAAAATCAGCAGGAATAGCGGTTACTTTATCGCCATGGCTCATCCAGACATCTAATACCGGTGCGCCCTGCTCTGACAGTGAATCGTGGATATCTTGGAACAGTTCACATTGCTGTTTGATTTCTACTTGTGCATAACCAAATTCGCGCTCACCGGAGACTTCGACCGCGCCGCCCAGTTGCATAGACATAGTTTGCATGCCATAACAGATACCCAATACAGGCACACCAGCACGAAAAACGTACTCTGGCGCGCGGGGGCTATCTTCAGCCGTTGTACTTTCAGGGCCGCCCGAAAGAATAATTCCATTGGGATTAAACTCACGAATTTGCTCTTCAGACACATCCCATGCCCAAAGTTCACAGTACACACCAATTTCACGGATACGACGTGCAATAAGCTGTGTGTATTGGGAACCAAAATCTAAAATAAGAATGCGATGTTTATGGATATTTGTTGTCATTTGAGGAGAATTCCAAACATTCATGTCAAAATAAAATATGGCAGTCCCGCGAAGGACCGCCCTGAAAAAATTACTGTAATTACTGACCTAAACGATAGTTCGGTGATTCTTTAGTAATAGTCACGTCATGGACATGGCTTTCTTGAATACCCGCACCACTGATACGCACAAACTCAGCTTTAGTTCTCAATTCATCGATAGTGCCACAACCCGTCAGACCCATGCATGAACGCAGTCCGCCCATTTGTTGATGAATGATATTCTTAAGTTTGCCTTTATAAGCAACGCGGCCTTCGATACCTTCTGGTACCAGTTTATCCGCAGCATTATCGGTTTGGAAGTAACGGTCTGATGATCCTTTAGACATCGCCCCTAACGATCCCATGCCACGGTACGATTTATATGAACGACCTTGGAACAGTATAGTTTCCCCTGGGGATTCATCGGTACCGGCGAACATAGAGCCGACCATTACACAGGCCGCACCCGCTGCAATCGCTTTGGAGATATCGCCAGAGAAGCGGATACCACCATCGGCGATAACCGGAATTCCCGTACCTTCTAAGGCATCAACAGCTTCGGCAATAGCAGTAATTTGCGGTACGCCGACGCCAGTAACAATACGAGTAGTACAAATAGAACCTGGGCCGATGCCCACTTTTACTGCGCTCACGCCGGCATCAGCCAGTGCTTTTGCACCTTCCGCAGTTGCAACGTTACCACCAATAATTGGCAGATTGGGATATTTTGCACGTGCATCGCGGATACGCTGTAAGACACCTTCAGAATGTCCGTGAGACGAGTCAATCAGTAAAACATCAACACCCGCAGCCACCAATGCATCAATGCGCTCTTCATTACCTGCGCCTGCGCCAACGGCCGCACCAACGCGTAAACGGCCTTGTTCGTCTTTACAGGCATTAGGTTTACGTTCTGCTTTTTGGAAATCTTTAACGGTGATCATCCCTAATAAATGGAATTTATCATCAACAACTAAAGCTTTTTCAACTCGTTTTTCATGCATTTTCTGTAACACAACATCACGAGCTTCGCCTTCTTTGACCGTTACCAAACGTTCTTTTGGGGTCATCATTGCCGTAACTGGCTGATCTAAATCAGTCACAAAACGGATATCACGGCCGGTAATAATACCTACCAAAGAATTATCTGCGGCAACAACCGGATAACCGGCAAAGCCATTACGCTCTGACAGTTCTTTAATTTCACGAATTGTGGTTTCTGGACTGACGGTGACAGGGTCGGTAACTACGCCGCTTTCGTATTTTTTCACTCGGCGAACTTCTTCTGCCTGACGTTCGATTGGCATATTTTTATGAATAAAGCCAATCCCACCTTCTTGAGCAAGTGCAATAGCCAGGTCAGATTCGGTCACGGTATCCATCGCTGCAGACAGCATTGGGATATTTAGACGAATAGTATCAGTGAGTTGAGTAGTAAGATCTGCCGTGTTAGGCAGTACATTTGAGTGTGCAGGAACGAGTAATACATCGTCGAAAGTTAGTGCTTCTTTTTTAATGCGTAACATAGGCAATATCTCACCGGGCAGCTTGTTAGAAAGGTTTAAATATTGCCGCGGCATTATACACACCGAAACCGATTGCCTCCAGCTTTATTTTCAAAAAAAAGCTTGCTAACAGCACGAGGTAGGTTAGTATCGATTGATTAAGTCATTGTTTTGAAATTTTTTCTAGCGCATATGTTAACAACTTCATCGACCGGAATTTTTTCTGTTAGCCGTTTAAATCAAACGGTCAGGGAACTACTAGACAATCAGATGGGCAGAATCTGGCTCAGTGCGGAAATTTCTAATTTTTCCCAGCCTTCTTCTGGGCATTGGTACTTCACATTAAAAGATGCCAAATCGCAAGTACGGGCTGCCATGTTTCGCGGGCAAAACGGGCGAGTAACCTTTCGTCCACAAAATGGCCATCAAGTGCTGGTTAGGGCTTCTGTTACTTTGTATGAACCTCGCGGCGACTATCAACTAATTGTCGAGAGTATGCAGCCGGCGGGCGAAGGATTATTACAGCAACAATTTGAGCTATTAAAACAAAAATTGAGCGCAGAAGGATTATTTGAATCTGCCCATAAAAAGCCGTTGCCTTCACCGGCAAAATGTGTCGGTATTATCACCTCGGCAACGGGCGCAGCACTGCATGATATTTTGCATATTTTGCGCCGCAGAGACTCTTCACTGCCGATTATTATCTATCCCACTGCGGTTCAAGGAGATGGCGCCCCAGCACAAATTGTTCGTGCTATTGAAATTGCTAATCGACGCCAAGAATGTGATGTTTTAATTGTTGGCCGCGGCGGTGGCTCTTTAGAAGATCTGTGGGCATTTAATGATGAAAAAGTCGCCCGGGCAATTTTTACTAGCCAATTACCGATTGTCAGTGCCGTAGGCCATGAAACCGATGTAACTATTGCTGATTTTGTGGCGGATTTACGGGCACCTACGCCTTCGGCTGCCGCAGAAGTGATTAGCCGCAATCAACAAGAGTTACTACGACAATTAAACAGCCACCAGCAGCGGTTGGAAATGGCGCTGGATTATTATCTGGCGAATAAACATAAGCGTTTCATTCAATTACATCATCGTTTGCAACAGCAGCACCCTCAATTACGCTTAGCGCGGCAGCAAAATCGACTCGCGACGTTAAATCAACACCTTACTCAATCCATGAGTCGCCTATTACAGCGCCGAATGACTCAATATACACAGATGAGTCGTCAATTAATGCAACATGATCTTCGGCCACAAGTTCAGCAATATCAGCAGCATATTAATCAATATCAATATCGTCTACAGCGTTCACTAGTTACAGTATTGAATAATTATCGCCAGCGCTTTGCCGTCGCCTGTTCAAAAATGGAAACAGTGAGCCCATTAGCGACCTTGGCCCGAGGATTTAGTATTAGTGAAACCCCAACGGGTGAAGTACTAAAAGGTGTCAGCCAAGTTAAAAAAGGTCAAATGTTGCGTACCCGCTTGCACGATGGCTGGGTTGATAGTGAAATCACCGCGATCAAAAAAATTCGCCAACGTAAAACTGCACCCGTCAGCAAAACCTAATCTAAGCTGTGGCATTCGGGCGATTACTGCTCGAATGCCTCTCGTATTGATATTGATCGAATCACTTAGTGACTCAATAACCTTTTTGTTAAATGCTGAATAAGCTTAAAAACGTACCGCTGCACCCAGCATATAGGTGCGTCCGCGAGCTGTATGTTGATCTTTCTCACTTATCTTGGCCGATGAATTTGCACGATTTAGCGCGTCTGAATAACTGCGGTTAGTGATATTATTCACATTAAACATCAATTTAATCTGTCGATTAATCGTGTATTTTGCATACAAATCAATAATTGTCGGCTGCTGTTCATATTGCTCAGTCATAATATCGCCACTTTCATTTCTTTCGCCTGAAGGGGTAATCCGCTTAGAAGGGCCGGTAATAGTGATCAGGGTGCCAAGTTTTAAGCGCTTATCCAGTAAACGTATGCCGGAATCTAAGCTCAAATAGTATTCTGGCAACTCTGAAATATCTCCGGCGCTAAACGCATCAGAGCTATAAGTCACGGACATCGGCTGATTGCTGCTTTCCTTACTGTACGACAAGGTCGAATAAAATAGGCCGGCATCATAATCCGCCTGCAGTTCATAACCATGCAGCGTGACTTTATCGGGGTTATTTTGGTAGATATACATGCTAACATTGGCATTAACATCATAATTATCAAAAGCATCGTCGTTATTTAAGCAACGATGATATTCATCATCAGCATGAGTACGGCACAAAATGTAACCGCGACTATAAATATAATCGGTCAATTTACTGTGATACCACAAGGCTTTGAGCCTTAATACATCCCCAGTAATAATTAAATCAGGTCGATAACTGTTAAATCCTAACTGAACCGTTTGGGCTTTTTCTCCTTTCAAGAAAGGATTCATCGATGCTCCCCCTTCATTAGAAAAAAAAGCTTCTTGAGCATTGGGGGCACGCATACTGTAGGCATAACTGGCAAATGGTTGAAATTCAGGGATAATTTCAGCTGAAAGCAACACGCCAGGGTTAAATCCGCCGTGCTTTAATCGAAAATCAGCGGCACCTTCGGGAAAACATTTTTCTCGCGCATCACATGCCGGCTTATGCCCCTTAACATCATAATAGGTATAGTTAATATCAAACTCAGCGGTATAAATTTGATAATCCATTTTTAATTTAGCATAAGCGCTAGCCAAATTTTGTTTTCCTGATGGAGAGAATGGATTTCTAATCATCGTATCAACCGTGCTGGCAGTACTCACTTGTCGATGATATTTAGTCGCGATGAGTTTTGATCCTAACGTGAATTGATAATCAATATTGTGGAGTGAAAAGCGACTGGTATTAAATCCATTCATCGCCCATGATTGATGATAGGAATTACCTTGGCGTAATGCCCACCCTAGTGAATCCCCTGAAAAATCCTGATGACTCTGGCTATTACTTAACAGGACTTCACTGTCAATAAAATCATTAAACGGTGTATAGTTATATTTTATAAAATAATCTTTAGTATTTATATTACGGCGAGTTAATTTATTTTGATACCAACGGCCACTTAATTCGAGTTGATGAAAATCATTAACTTTATAGTTAATTTTTGCCAGTTGTGATTTAGGCCGTTGTTTAAAAGTACTGTCTGTAGCAAATTCATCACTATTTATACCATCACCATTTTTATAATTGCCTGGAATATTATGTCCACTTAATGCTATCAAACCGCCAATATACCCCTGCGATGAATTTAGCGCTATTTTGGTACCCAATGCCAACATGCCGTTATAGCCTATACCATTATTCCCCCAACGGGTTTTACTGCGGATGCCATAAACATGCGGAGAAAAAATAACATCATCTATCGCCAAAGTGCGAAAATTTGCGCTACCCGCTAATGCATTAATACTATTGCCCCCATTAAGTTGCCCTTTTTCAACCTCTAACGCCACAATAAAATTAGGATCAATCATGCTACCAAATTGACTATAAGGTTGCTGGCCATGGGTATATTGACTCGGCGAAATTCCGTAATAACTTTGACTGACGCCATCAACCATCATATTTACGCGCCCCAAGCCACTGAGCCCGCGAATATTAACGTTGACTGCCCCTTGGCTACCATCCATTTGGGTATACACCCCCGGCAAAGTACGTATCGCGCTATCAAGCGATTGTAAATTATATTCTACGCTGAGTGCACTATAGGCGCCTGGCCGTTCTAAGGCTTGAGTTGATGGGGTATTCTTAGTACTGCCCGATATTTTTAATGGGCGAAAGATGCGTGCTTGCTGGCTATTACCTGAATTTGGCGCTTGCGCCTGTGCTATCTGTGTGATCGTTATCAGCATTATCCCTACAGGAAAAATACCTAACGATATTAATTGGGTGATTTTATTCATTAAACAGTTCCGTAAATTTATCCATAAATTTAAACAGATCTTAATAACCGATATCTTTTCTAGATAAGATAGAAATATAAGATACCATGGGGTATTATTCTAAATGAAATATTAATTATAGACATTCAATGAGCCTGTGTTATATACCGCGCTAGACTTTTATAAATGCTTTCATTTAAATAAATAATCATCCCAATCCGTAAGGTAGGTTTTTAAGATAGCTTATTTACCATAAACTCACTTGCTTAATAAAAAATAACTTAAGTCTTATTTCTGTAAATATATTACAAATATATACTTGAGAAATAAAATAATTTTAGCTTGATATATCAACCAATTAGAAATATTTCATTTTAATCATGGAGTTAAAGATATAGTTTATAAAATACTTTCAATTAATATAATTTATTATCAGTTTTATTTTTATTTTTATTTTTATTTTATGAATCTAGCGCCTAATTTATTTAGAGACTAGATTCATTATTATATTCACATAGTGACAGTGAATAGTCTGTGAAAATAGTGCCGGAAAATAGTACCGGCAAGTATCATATCCACATAATATTAGTTTAATTGTGGGAAATAATTAGCTTTATTTTCCAGCATTAACAAAAAACTGTATTCGGTTGCAATATCTTCCAGTGCACTAAAACGACCAGATTTACCACCATGTCCCGCGCTCATATTGGTTTCCAATAAGAGTAAAGAGTTACCTTGTTTATAATCGCGTAGCTTAGCCACCCATTTTGCCGGTTCCCAATATTGTACTTGCGAATCATGCAATCCCGTAGTAACCAACAAATGCGGATATCGCTGTGGTTTTATATTGTCATAAGGACTATAGGCCAACATAGTAAAATAAGCCTTTGACTGATTAGGATCGCCCCACTCATCATATTCCCCAGTAGTTAGCGGAATAGATGCATCTAGCATGGTGGTCATAACATCCACAAATGGCACCGCAGCCACCACGCCTTGATATAACCCCGGCGCCATATTAATCACCGCGCCCATCAACAATCCCCCCGCACTGCCCCCCATAGCATAAATATGCTCAGGATGGCCATAACCCAAGGAAATCAATCCATGAGTAACATCGATAAAATCAGTAAAAGTATTTTTCTTATTGGCTAATTTACCTTGATTATACCATTTTTTACCCAGCTCACCGCCGCCTCGAATATGGGCAATCGCATACACAAAACCTCGATCTAATAATGACAAGCGTGAAGAACTAAACGATGGATCCATGCTAGCGCCGTAAGCACCATAGCCGTAGACTAATAATGGATTATCACCCGTTTTAAACAGATCACTACGATACACCAATGAAACCGGGACTTTTACACCATCCTGCGCCTCAATCCATACCCGTTTACTGGCGTATAATGCGCCATTAAACCCTTTAACGTCTTGCTGTTTTAATAACTGGCGTTCTTGAGTGCACATATTTATTTCAAAAGTGGTGGTCGGCGTGGTCATTGAGGAATAACCATAGCGTAAATAGTCACTATCAGGCTCTGGATTATAACCAATCCACACCATATAGGCGGGATCATCTAACGGAATATAGCGCTCTTCTTGGGTTTGCCAATTAATTTGACGTAACTTAACCAGACCATTTTCACGCTCTTCAGTCACTAACCATTTATTGAATAACTCAAAATCTTCCAGATCAATCCCCTCACGCGGGGCAATTACCGTTTTCCAGTTATTTCCAGGATGGTCGGTAGAATATAAACCAAACAGTTCATTTTCATGATTAGCACGCAAATAAAAATTATCTTTAAAGTGATCAAGATAATATTCGATGCCGATTTCTCGAGGTTTAAACGTCACCATCTCGCGCTGTGGATTAGCGGCATCAATTAAGCGATATTCCGCAGTTTCTGTACTGGTTATCGCGACTAAAATGTACTGTTTAGACGTCGATTTAGACAAACTGATATAAAAAGTGTCGTCCAGCTCTTCATAAATTTTCTGATCATGCTGCTGTGTACTGCCATATTGATGACGATAGACTTGATAAGGTAACAGCGTTTTAGGATGTTTATGCACATAAAACAGTGTGTTGCTATCTGCCGCCCAGACTATATTCCCCGAGGTCCCCTGCAAGACATTATCTTGCCATGCATTATCATCAACTTGGCGAAATGAAATCGAAAAATTATTGCGTCCTTGTTTATCTTCAGCAACCGCGATAATTTTATTGTCCGGTGAAATCGCTAATGCGCCAAGACGATAAAACTCACTGCCTTCTGCGCGTTGATTACCATCGATCAGCGTTTGCCAATCATCTTGGTTACTTTCTAGATCACTGTTATTTTGCTGACTATTATGTTGATTTTCTGCTCGGCGAGTCGCAGGTTTTCGTTGATAAATTGGATAATTTTTGCCGCTAACATACACCGTACGATAAGTGTAACCATTTGAGGTATAAGGCACGGATTGATCGTCTTGTTTCATGCGACCGACTAATTCGGTGTAAATCTCTTCACGCAGCGTTTCACCGGGCGCCAGCATCTGCTGAGTATAGCGATTTTCCTGCTCAAGATAATCGAGAACCTCCGGCGACTGACGCTCATCATCGCGCAGCCAATAATAGTTATCGAGGCGAGTATCACCATGAATTGTCATGCTATGGGGCTGTTTTTTAGCCTGCGGTGCGTTCATTTTTTCCTCCGCCAATATATTTCCTGAATTAAAACTTAATAGGGCAATCAAGCACCAATGTGCGATCCGCTGCGGATCAAGCATCCAGCTTAATGGTTTATGCATTTATTTTCTCTTTAATTCATTCAGTAACCGGTGAAAATAATGTGCTTTTTAGCATATTGACCAAAACTCACTCATTTAATAAAAAAACAATGGGTAAAATCACCGTTACTTGCCCGTGAGCTAACGCTTCGGGCGGCGGAATTGGCAGCGGTTGGGCGCGTTTGATAACTCGTTCAGCTTCTCTATCTAATGCCCGTGTTCCTGAGCTACGCAATAATGACTGTTGCAGTACATAACCCTCGGCATCGACTACAAACGACACTACTGGTGTCCCGCTGCGATTTCGCCGATGTGCATCTGTGGGATATTGCTTAAACTTGATTAAATGCCCAAGTACCCGTGCCTGCCATTGCTGCTCCTCATTGTTCACTTCATGGGACTCACTTTGATAACTTGCCGCCGTTTTATCACTCACGATTTGGGCAATAGCGTCGCTAGTAAACTGTGCCCGGCTAGCTTGGGTATTGTCGCTAGGTCGCTGTGCGGGGATATTTTTCGGCGTAGGTACGGCTGAAATTATGGGTTTTTGCTGTTGCTGCGGTGATTTTTTAGGCTGCACCTGTATATCTGCCTGTTCATTCTCGGCCAATAATAACCATTGCGGTGTCTCACGCATGGCTTCTTGGGCTGTCATCAATGCGGACAATTGCTGCTCTGGCCCAATATGCGGCTCAATCTGTTTTTTAGCTTGATGATCAAACGAAAACTCTACAATCACTGAAGCGGCAGGTAATACTTCATCCCATTGATAGATATTATTTTTAGTCATTAACCAAGCCAAAAACACCCCATGTATCGCGAGAGCAATTATGCCGGCGATAATCAGGTTTATTCGGTTATCAGAGGGAAGCAGCAAGGTCTTCATCTTCGGTAATAACATCTCATCTAATGGACAATAAATATATGAGAATGATAATCACTTAAAGATAAAATGACAGTTATTTAGACAGATTATCTGCGCCAAAGTGATTTTTCGGACCCAAATCCCCTATTGGCGCAGTCATGCTAACGCTTTCTATGAAGAACTTGGGGTATACCAAACATAATCGGCATGCATATTATTAATTTCACTGCCTTGTTCACTGAGGATAAGCACACTCATCTCAGCACTCGACGCCAGATCCTGCACATGCAATGGTACACCAACGACTCGAGTTGCATGATATCCACCAGCAAATAACCACGCAGGACGCGGCGCGGCTAATAATTGCTGTGCCATACGGCGATCACGCATTTGTTGGATAGTCGTCATTTTATTTATTTGCTCTGCGGTTAATTGACCGCCATGCGAGCTATCGATCATTTGATTTATCATCTCGCGGACTGTCGGTTGGGTAGAATAAGTACCGGCCAGTTGTATCGGATTATCATACAGTTGGGTAATTTCCTGCCGATCTAAATTGGCAGCTAATAGCGGATATGATGCATAAAGTAACGTTTTTGTAAACTCGCCATAATGTTCCCACGGCCAGCCCTGCTGCCAAGCTAATGCATGCTGTAATGTCTCATCACGAACATAAGGTTTGGATCGCAGCCATTGCTTCACTTGATCGACCTTCGGCTGTTGGGCAGGAACCAGCATTTCCAGCAAAACAGCGCCTTGTGGTCGCTGCTGTGCAACTTGCTGTATTAGCCAACGTTCAATCTGATGATGATAACGGTTATCGTGCTTTTCCCCGACTATCACCAATGACGAATCCGATAACCGCTGTACCAACTGTGCCGGAGTTATCGCTTTACCGGTATGCAAATCAATAATATTTCCGTGGGTAATTAATTCTGCCGCTAAGGGATCAATAGATGGTTTGTCTGATGGTTGATTCAATGATTGAACACAGCCCGCCAGCAAAAATAAGGATACTGATAGAATTAATTTATTGAATTTAATCAATTTTGATTTCATGAATGATAGCTCGAAACGTTAAACTAATGTAGCAAATAGGCCGCCCAAGATAGCGGTAATGAGAACTATTAGCAATAAAAAACCTCTGTAACCTTATACTGTTACAGAGGTCAATTTAGTGCCCTAGCCTATTATAATGCTGGCGGGATTAACGATAAGCTCACAGAGTTTTAGCTACTATAAGGGTTGCGTTTGTGCTTCTACGGCAGCTAATGCGACCATATTAACAATACGACGCACCGAAGCAATTTGAGTTAAAACATGCACTGGTTTTGCTACCCCCATTAATACAGGCCCCACCGTTACGCCGTCTGAGCTGGTCACGCGTAACAAATTATAACTGATACGTGCAGCCTCCATCGTTGGCATAATCAATAGATTAGCTGAACCTTTTAGCGGACTATCCGGCATTACATCCTGACGAATTGCTTCTACCAACGCTGCATCGGCGTGCATTTCACCGTCTATCTCTAAATTCGGGGCTTTCGCTCGAACCAAGGCTAGCGTATCACGCATTTTTTGCGCGGAAGGACAATCTGATGAACCAAAACTGGAACGAGATAATAACGCCACTTTAGGCTCAATACCAAAACGACGCACGGTATCTGCCGCCATAATCGTTATTTCGGCTAGTTGTTCTGCTGTTGGATCTTCATTAACATACGTATCAGTGATAAACGTATTACCCGTCGGCAGTAATAACGCATTCATCGCCCCTGCGGTGTGAACACCTTCGCGGAAACCAAAAATGTTTTTTACCACGTCATAGTGTTCGCTATAACTGCCTACAGTACCGCAAATCATGCCATCGGCTTCACCTCGTAACACCATAATACCGCCAATTAAGGTTGGATTACCTATCACTGCACGACGTGCCATTTCTGGCGAAACCCCACGGCGTTTCATAATTTGATAATATTCTTGCCAGTATTCTTTAAAACGTGGATCGTTTTCATTATTAACGATTTCAAAATCTTTGCCGATTTCAAGATGTAAACCTAACTTATTGATTCGGCTTTCAATAACGCTTGGGCGTCCGATCAATATAGGGTGTGCTAATCCTAAAGATACTAATTCTTGAGTTGCATGTAATACGCGATTATCTTCACCTTCAGCTAATACAATGCGTTTTTTCTCTTTTTTCGCCTGTGAGAAAATAGGTTTCATAAACAAGTTTGTTTTATACACAAACTGATTGAGTCGTTCGGTATAAGCATCAAAATCACTAATTGGACGCGTTGCAACCCCTGAGTCCATTGCGGCTTTCGCTACAGCTGGCGCTATTTTTACGATAAGACGTGGATCAAATGGCTTAGGAATAATATATTCTGGACCAAAGCATAAATCTTGATCACCATACGCAGAAGCAACTTCTTCATTTTGTTCAGCTAAAGCTAAATCAGCAATCGCATGTACACAGGCTAATTTCATTTCTTCGTTAATAGCCGTTGCCCCAACATCTAGCGCGCCACGGAAAATAAACGGGAAACATAAGACGTTATTGACCTGATTCGGATAATCAGAGCGTCCGGTACAAATAATCGCATCTGGGCGCACTTGTTTAGCTAATGGCGGTAAAATTTCAGGTTCTGGGTTGGCTAATGCTAAAATTAACGGGTCTTTTGCCATGGTTTTAACCATCTCAGGCGTAAGGACTTTAGGGCCTGAGCAACCGAGGAAGATATCAGCATTTGGTATAACATCAGCGAGAGTTCTGCTGCCATTATCGTCAATAGCATACGCGGCTTTAGTAACATCCATGCGCGTATCACGACCTTTATAAATTACGCCTTTTGAATCACATACCGTGATATTTTCACGTTTCAGGCCTAAGGTCAGTAACAAATTCATACAAGCAATAGAAGCCGCCCCGGCGCCTGAAACGACTAAACGTACATTTTCAATCTGTTTTTTAACAATACGTAGTCCATTCAAAACAGCAGCAGTACAAATAATTGCGGTACCATGTTGATCATCATGAAAAACGGGGATATTCATGCGCTCACGCAGTTTTTTTTCAATATAGAAACACTCGGGCGCTTTAATATCTTCTAAGTTAATCCCACCAAAGGTCGGCTCCATCGCCGCTACAACTTCGATCAATTTGTCAGGATCGGTTTCATCTATTTCAATATCAAAGACATCAATACCCGAGAATTTTTTAAATAAGACGCCTTTACCTTCCATGACTGGCTTACCGGCTAAAGCCCCTATATTACCCAGCCCCAACACTGCAGTGCCGTTAGAAATAACACCGACTAAATTGCCTTTTGCGGTATAGCGATAAGCCGCTAAAGGATCTTCTGCAATTTCAAGGCAAGGCGCAGCAACGCCCGGAGAATAAGCTAACGCTAAATCACGCTGGGTGGTTAAGGGTTTAGTCGGCGTTACCGCTATCTTTCCTGGCTGTGGAAATTCGTGAAAATCAAGAGCACTTTGTTTTAATTGTTTGTCCATCATAACGTCCTTTCTAATCTTATAGAGGTAAGAGCCAAACTAGTATAAACATAACGCATAGCTAAATCATGAACATCGCTCGAAATTACATAATTTTTATTTATCTGAGATGGTTCTATCTAATCGATGTAATTTTCACCGGCCATGTCATCAATTAGTATGAAAATATATGAATACTAACTATTAACAATGCCTATTTTATATCTAATAAGATTAGGTTATCATCAGCCAGATACAATAATATTCCAATTAACATCGCTATTAAAATAATCACAAAAATATTAATTAATACCATTAGAAACTATGCCATTAAAAAATAAAATCAATTAAAACACTCAAACTAAGCAAAATAAATCAATTAACTCAGCATAAATAAGGATAAAAAATAACTTTCATTAAATAACTTACGTTTAACAATCAAAGAATTTAATCAATCGCCCGAACAAACTGCTAAAGGAGTAAAATATGTCTAATAGTTCAATTATGATTATTGATGACCATCCAGTGATGCGACATGGATTAAGGCAATTAGTCGAAAGTGAAAAGAAATTTATCGTGGCAGCAGAAACTAATAATGGTTCTGATGCCATTAATATAGCCAGTAAAATACAACCTAATATTATCATGATGGATATTAACCTTTCAAACATGAAAGGCATCGAGATCATTCGTCAATTACGAAAATACTGCCTACAAACCTACGTCCTTATTCTTTCATTCTCTGCAAATCGTAATGATATTTACAGTGCTATGGATGCCGGAGCTAATGGCTATTTATTAAAGGATTGCGAACTAGATATGTTAATGAACAGTATCCGCCGAGCAGCACAGGGCCATACTGTATTCAGCGAAAAAGTATATCAGTTCTTGATAAATCGCCATAAATATCAAGACCCTCTGTCTTTTCTGACTAAACGTGAGTTTGAAGTATTACAGGAAATATCCTCAGGATTAAAAAATAAAGAAATCTCTAAAGCGCTATTTATTTCTGAAGAAACCGTTAAAGTTCATATTAGAAATTTATTGAAAAAATTACAGGCTCGTTCACGATTAGAAGCCAGCTTAATTTATTTACGCACTAAATAGTGATACGAATAAAACATACTTATTATTTGTTATATAACTCATTAACACATATCATTACATAAACTAACTAGTATTATAAATAAATTTCTAACTCACATAATAATCTTATAGCTTAACGTTAATATTTTAATATCCAATTATTTATTAGTGTTAAAATAACCATTAAAACACCTCTAAATGATTAAATCCATTTTTGATAAAATAATTTTATCATGGTAATAAAAAATAAAACCCAAAATAATGAAAAACAAATAAAATTAATGCTGAACAATGAAACTTTATCAACATAGAATCAGTTAACACCCCAAATAAACTGAACGATTTGATTATTATCTACTAACAACGGCAGATTAAAACACTAAATAAAATAGGGTATTTTAAGATAACTAGTAATCGTTATAAAATAAATGAAGGTTATTTATTTAAAATAAAATACGCTATAAAAAGTTAGAATATACTGAATTAAACAATAAATAACACTTTAATATAGGCTATATCGACAGTTATCTTGACAGATTTGATGGCATCACTTTTACACCTAAGGGCTGGATCAGACTGACTTTTTCACGCATTATGTAGTAAATAATTAGTGATAACCAAAAGGTAAATAGTATGACAGATAACAGCCACCGTCATTCCACTTTCATTATGTACGGTATTAAAAACTGTGACACCATAAAAAAAGCACGCCGTTGGCTGGATGATAAAGGTATCACTTATCAGTTTCATGATTATCGCGTTGATGGAATTGATGAAGTGCTGCTCGACCAATTTATCGCTGCTCTCGGTTGGGAAGTGTTAGTAAATAAACGCGGCACTACTTGGCGAAAACTAACTAATGAACAAAAAAATGCAGTAAAAGATGCAGCCAGCGCTAAAGCCGTATTACTGGCTGAACCCGCGATGATCAAACGCCCAGTGTTAGTTGCACCAAATAACCGCTATCACCTCGGTTTTTCTGAGACAGAATATCAACAATTTATTGGATGAGGTCAATCATGAACTGCCCTGTTATCGCCCTTGCAGAACAATTAATCAGCCAGCCGTCTATTAGCCCTGATGATCAAGGTTGTCAAGAATTACTTATCCAACGACTTGAAAATATTGGTTTTACTATAGAAAGAATGCCTTTTGGTGAAACCCTTAATTTTTGGGCTTATCGTGGTAATGAAGGAGAAACGTTAGCTTTTGCTGGGCATACCGACGTGGTACCTGCCGGCGATCCCAGCCATTGGGCTACGCCTCCCTTCACCCCAACAATTATCGATGGTCATTTATATGGCCGCGGTGCCGCTGATATGAAAGGTTCTATTGCAGCGATGGTAGTCGCTGCCGAACGCTTCGTCGAAAAATATCCCGATCATCGAGGCCGCTTAGCCTTTTTAATCACCTCCGATGAAGAAGCCAAAGCCGCGGATGGTACCGTAAAAGTAGTTCAAGCTTTAATGTCTCGCGATGAGCGTTTAGATTATTGTTTAGTCGGTGAACCCTCTAGCCAATCGCAACTTGGTGATATGATCAAAAATGGTCGTCGCGGTTCCATCACCGCTAACTTGACCATCATCGGTGTTCAAGGACATGTCGCCTATCCACAACTTGCGGATAATCCGGTGCATCGCGCAACCGCCTTTTTACAAGAACTTGTCGCCACCGAATGGGATAACGGGAATCAGTTTTTCCCTGCCACCAGCATGCAAATTGCTAATATACATGCGGGTACTGGCGCGAATAATGTGATCCCTGGTGAAATGTCGGTACAATTTAATTTCCGTTTTAGCACTGAAGTCACAGACCAGCTCATTCGCCAGCGAGTCGAGGATATGTTACAACGTCACGGGCTAAAATATGATTTACAGTGGGCATTATCGGGTCAACCCTTCTTAACGTCTAAAGGTAAGTTAGTCGATGCGGTAGTCACTTCTGTCGAACAATGTTGTGGTCATGTCCCGGTATTATCAACCAGCGGTGGAACATCTGATGGGCGTTTTATCGCTAAAATGGGGGCTCAAGTGGTTGAACTTGGACCATTAAATGCCACTATTCATAAAGTAAATGAGTGCGTTAATGTGCGCGATCTCCAACAATTAGCCATTATTTATGAAAATATTATGGAGCGCTTGGTGTTATAATGTCGAATGACAACCTAACTATTGAACAGCTCACCGGCCGCGCATGCGGCCACTTAGTGTCATTGAATAGCCATCATCGATTACAATTTAATGCCACTAAAGCTTTTTTAGCCTTACAACAAGCGGCTGCACGTGCGGGATTTAAACTGCAACCTGCCAGCTCGTTTCGTGATTTTACACGCCAACAAGCTATTTGGAACGGTAAGTTTACTGGAGCAAGAGTGGTATTAGATGCAGATAGCCAACCGCTTGATATTACTCATCTTAGTGAAGGCCAATTGTGTGAAGCTATTTTACGCTGGTCAGCACTGCCCGGTGCCAGCCGCCATCATTGGGGTACAGAGCTAGATATTTACGATCCATTTTTGCTTCCTGAAGATAAATCACTGGAATTAACACCGTGGGAATATGAGGAAGGTGGCTATTTTTATCATCTTAGCCAATGGCTGACAGAGAATATGGCTGCGTTTGATTTTTATCGTCCCTTTACCGCCACGGATGCCGGTGTCGCCTATGAACCATGGCATATTAGTTACTGGCCGTTATCGCATCAAGCAGAGGCATTGTTGACACCAGAGGTAATAGCGCAAGTTCTGAGTACTGAAGATATTGCCGGTAAAACGTGGCTATTAGCCAATTTATCGACGGTATTTGAACGCTATATTCGGCTTCCAGAATAAGATTTATTGCGCTGGATGTCAGGTTTCATGGGCTAAATTAAAACTATTCAGCCCATGTCCTTCTGTTGAAGAGCCGAGGTGGCCGATTTAATCCTGCTCATTAATGTTTCGTTTGAGCCGCTGCTGTCAGCCATACTCCCAATAACCTGCTTAAATAGCGCTATTATCCGAATATAGATCGCTGTCTTTCTTAAGATTTATCTATTTTTTATCAATCGTAGAGTTATCAATCATAGGTTTATCAATCACTGGCAAGCGCAACATAAAAATCACTAAGCCGCATAAGATGAGGATTAATAATCCCCTAACCCACCACATTGATACCGCCCATAAGGAAATCCCAAAGGTAACCAAAATCAAGGCGATAGCTTTCGGTTTCGCCCCTTTAGGTAATCCACGATAAGTTTGCCAATAGCGAATATAACCGCCAAACCACGAACGATAGAGCAACCAATAGTGAAAGCGCGGTGAAGATCGTGAAAAGCACCACGCCGCAAGCAGTAAAAAAGGCGTGGTAGGCAACAGTGGTAATACGACACCTAAGGTTGCTAAAATTACCGCAAACCACCCTATGAGGATTAATATTCCTTTCTTTATTCCCATCTTGCGCTCCCTCATTGCTCTAAAGTGTGCTGTAATAACCTTTCTTAAAAAAATCATAAAATATAGGTGCTAAATTATGCATTGGCTAGCTGATTACTGGTGGGTGATCCTGCTGCTGCTCGTCGGTATTATCTGGAATTCAATTAAAGATATGATGCGCGTAGATCATAAAAAGTATCTGGATAATAAACCTGAAATTCCGCCTCACCGCGATAACAATCATCAATGGGATGATGACGACGACTGGCCTAACGATAAAAAGTCGTGATTAGCTCGCGCCAATAGTTCATTCTCTGTGGCTGTTGTTGCTCTAATGCGGCCGCTAACTCGGCTCTTGCCTGCGTTAGTCCTTGCTTTTGTCCCGCGATTTTAAGCTGTTGGCAAATAACCGGCAATGACAGATGCTGTTCACAATAAAGACGCAATATCGGTAATTCGCCGTTAGTTGTGGCTAAAAAACGGCAAATTGCGAAGTAACTGGCGGCCAGTGAACGATGGGTATAGGCGAATCCTGCTAATTCTTGCCAATCTTCATCAATCAATCGCTGATCATATTCTGATTGTTTATATTCTGATTGTTCGTATTCTGACTGCTCATTAACGATCTGATCATTGCCTGTAATCAGGCCTAATTGTTGCCTATCTTTGCGCCAATAAACATCCCGTTGCAACATATATTCAGCCCGCTGAAAACATTGCCGTGCTGAGGCAGATAATGGCAAGATCATCATCGCCACAAAACAACCACTACTGGCTTCTTTATGGCTGCCTAAACGAACCAGTCGATAACCGGCTCGCCGCCAAAAATGATACAGTTCGGGAGTAAAGCCAAAACTAACCGATAAATAATCTAATTGTTGGCATGCCGACTGTTTAGCCAGTTGATTCAACAATGCCAACCCTATACCTTGACGCCGATAGAGAATATCGACCGCAATACGGCTGACTCGCCGTGAACGCAACTGGCTCGCGAGTGGAAAATAACTGTGTGCGGCTAAAGATTGTGCCACCAGATTACCGCGAGGCCGGCGTAATCCAGCCCATATTTGCCAACTTAACATGGAGGATAAATTACCTTCATCGACCGCCCACAATGCGCCAATAATCTGTTGCTGGCGCTTTGATACCATAAAAAACATATTTTGCGCATCTAATAATCGACGTAAATCAAGCGGCGATGTTCGATAGTGCGCACTGGTCAATAAGCCATAAAATCCTTCCAGTAACGGAGGAGAATCGATAAATTGACGCTGAGTAATTGACTGTATCTGGTCGGGGACATCGATAGTGCGGCAATCAGGCTGTTTTTCATCCAGCAATAATGCTTTATTCAACCAACGTTCTAACGGATCATTCGGCGCCCAACGGATCGGTGCGGTGAGCGTCAAAGCCTGAAAATCAGTCAGTGAGGCACATAATTTAAGCAAAAAACCGCGACCGGTACCTTCATAACCTTCGACTGTCGTAATTAATAAACAGCGAGGAAAATAAGCGGTTAGCTGTTTAAGCTGAGGTCCTGGAATAGCCGCCGCCTCATCAATAATCAGCCAGTCAGCCTCGATTTCCCCCCCAGCCAAACAATAGGCGAGTAAACTATCTACCGACCAAAATCGCGGGGCTTTGTGAGTAAATTGATTCATTACCGACGTTGTGATCTTTGCTGGAGCACAGCACCAGCAACTGCCTGGCCACTGTTCAATCAACATACCGGCCAGTGCCGATTTTCCTCGGCCTCGCGCCGCAATTATCCCCCAAGTACCGCGCTCTGCCGCCAACAAAGTTGATAATATCTGTTGCTGCTGAGGCGTTGCTTGCCCTTGCGGCGCACACCAAGGTACTGCCGGTGTCAAGGTAGGTAAGATATACGGCTGATTTTCACGCCAAATCAAAACATCAGGATCATTACATAAGCTTTGCTGTAGATGCGCGACAAAATGAGGCGTGGCAATCATACCGTGAGCTTCATTCCAGCGTAAACTGTCGCTATCCGGCTGCAATGGCCAGGCATCCCATTCGGGGATGCATAAAATCAAAACACTGCCGGCTTTTAATGTACCGACCAAAATAGCCATCGATTCAGCATAACAGCCTGACTGAGCATCAAAAATGCCATGTAGAAATTCACGGCCTAATAATACCGTGGCTTTAGACGGCAGTGTTGCCCCTGCTAAGTGTGGAGACAGCGTTATCCAATCCCCATTCAGCGCACTGGTTATCTCATTTAACTGCCGCTCTATCCATTCGGATTGACCGCTCAACACTATTAATTGCCGCTGTCCGTAAATCAACCGCTGCTGATGCAGCTTGAGTAATGGCTCAGCTATACTTTCAGTTATGCTTTCAGTCATGCTTTCAACCATTTTTTGTCATCACGATTTGCTGTTTTTTAAGTCCTATCAATTAGGTTTTACCAATTAATAAGGACAAAATACCAGCAGCAATCAAGGGACCGACGGGTACCCCGCGAAACAGTGCAACACCAATTATCGTGCCAACTAATAACCCAGCTACTGTCGAAGGCTGATTAAACATGAGAGATACGCCGCGGCTTCCGAGCCAAGAAACTAAAATCCCAATCACAATAGCCAGCAATGATTTCCAATTTAAAAAACTGCCTAGCACATCTTGTGCTGAGATTT
Organism: Moellerella wisconsensis ATCC 35017; assembly: GCF_001294465.1. Classification (GTDB taxonomy): domain Bacteria; phylum Pseudomonadota; class Gammaproteobacteria; order Enterobacterales; family Enterobacteriaceae; genus Moellerella; species Moellerella wisconsensis. The sequence continues at coordinate 192,480 of NZ_LGAA01000018.1, read as the reverse complement.
TCCCGCTGGCAATCGGTGCCATCACGCCTATCGTTAGTACTAAAATCCCAATCGTTAGCCCATATTTTTCAATCCATGGAAAATAGTTGTTTAATGGCGTAATACGTACGACTAGCAGAAATAACATAGCTAATGTCACAGTACTGTTATGGCTAATAATGCCCAGCCCAGCCAGCACCAGCAGGATAATAAGTGTCGGATCGACTTGGCCCATACTTTGGATCCCCTACGGATAAATAACAACATAAAGAAGGTCGCAACCATTAATGCTGCGACCGGTAATCAATAAAATTAACTTATAAAACAAAAACTTTTACTGAGCAGCAAATGTGTTGCAACGGTTAATATCCCCACTATCAAAACCCGTTTTAAACCACGTATAGCGTTGCTGCGATGTGCCATGTGTGAAGCTGTCGGGGATAACTCGCCCCTGACTCTGCTGCTGTAAACGGTCATCACCTATCGCTTTAGCAGCATTAAGTGCAGATTCTAAATCGCCTGAGTCAAGGATCCCTTCTTGTGCCATAGCATGTCCCCAAACACCGGCAAAACAATCCGCCTGCAGTTCTAATTTTACTGACAAGCGATTAGCCTCAGCTCGGCTAGCGCCTTGTTGTTTCTGGCGAACTTGACGTTCTATGCCTAATAACGATTGCACGTGATGACCTATTTCATGCGCCACGACATAACCTTGAGCAAATTCACCGTCTGCTCCTAACTTGGTACGCATATCGTCATAAAACGATAGATCAATATACACTTTATGATCGGCAGGACAATAAAATGGCCCCATCACTGACTGTCCTTGACCACAAGCTGTGCCCGTTGAACCACGATACATGACCAATGTTGGCTGCTGATAACGCTTGCCCATTTTTTCAAACTGTTGCTGCCAAACATCTTCAGTTGATGCCAAAATCACCGAGGTAAATTCTGCTAGTTGTTGATCTTGTTTACTCACCGGTTGGTACTGCGTCGCTGTCGGTTTACTTTGATTAATATTAATCGGCTCACCAGTGACTAATCCACTGAGATCGACACCAAATATTCCTGCCACCACAATGACAACAATAATAATCAATCCTGTTTTGCCTCTTAATGGAATACGGATCCCTCGGCCGCCGCCCAGAGAACCATTACCTCCCGAGCCATTACTGCCCGAACTGTCGCCTCTTCTATCTTCGATATTGTCGCTTCGGCGACGATTTTGCCAACGCATAGTGACCTCAGTCCCTCAGGTAGGGATAATTATACAGAGTGAGCTTTGCCTGAATTATAGCGAAAAATTAGCTTCGGTTTGAAAATATTACCGTTATTCATCAATCAAAACATAGTAATGATTAATAATTGGGCTATTGAGAGGGCTTTAATACAAAAAACCTGCCTCTAGGGCAGGTTTTTTAGCGTAGTTAGGGTATCAACATCAATTAGTCTAACTCAACACCAATGCGGCGAGCGACTTCTTCATAAGCTTCAATAAGCCCACCGAGGCTTTGACGGAAACGATCTTTATCCATCTTATCTAATGTTTCTGTATCCCATAAACGACTACCGTCCGGAGAAAACTCATCCCCTAATACTACTTTTCCTTGATACAAACCAAATTCCAGTTTGAAATCAACTAAGATAAGACCTGCATCATTAAAAATTTTGCTCAAGACATCATTAGCTAAATAGCTTAAACGTTTCATTTCTGCTAAATGCTGTTTACTTACCCAGCCAAAAGTTTCACAGTAAGACTCATTCACCATTGGGTCATGTTTAGCATCGTCTTTTAAGAACAGATCAAAAATAGGTGGATTCAGAATAAGTCCTTCTTCGACGCCTAAGCGTTTGACTAATGAACCCGCGGCTCGGTTACGAATAACACATTCGACCGGGACCATATCGAGCTTTTTCACTAAAGCGTCAGTGTCTGAAAGTAACGCTTCCATTTGTGTTGGGATGCCCGCTTGTTCCAGTTTGGTCATAATGAAATGGTTAAACTTATTATTAACCATCCCCTTACGATCAAATTGTTCAATACGCTCACCATCCAGCGCTGATGTATCATTGCGGAACTCTAGAATTAGCAGATTAGGATCCTCTGTGGTATAGACTGTTTTCGCCTTTCCACGATACAGCTCAGCTTTCTTTTGCATCTTACACACTCCAGCGATGTGATCATTTGAAAATAAAACCGTCATATTTCATTCTATAGAGGGATGAAATACTCCGACTCTATCAAGGTTTGTCCGCGCAGTTTAACTGCAAAAATAGATAACAAACGGCGTGTTGGTGATGCACACTCTATCTATCAGTTTATGCCGTTTATTATCGACTTTGTTTACCGCTAATCGCTTAGAAATCAACTTGTTCGCTAAAAATAAATAATAACCTTTACAATACCCCTAACCCATTGAAAATAAATATTTTTAATCTTGCTATTAACTATAATAATAAAATTATCTCGCCTACGCAAACGATTACTTAAACATTATAAGATATTTTTCAATCGTGACATTATGCAATTAAGAAAAAATTAAATTGTAAGATATCGAAGTGATAATATAACAAAAAATAACCTGCGAAACTTGCAACAAGCGCTACAGGATTGATTAAATCTTAAAAATATACAAAGTATCGGCTATGAGATTTCTGCCATAGCGATAATTATTCCTCCCCAAGCCAACAAAAAAGGAGAGCCTAAGCTCTCCTTTTATTTATTCGCCATCAGACAATATTGCCTCAAACAATATTGCCTCAAACAATATGGCTTAAAACAATATGGCATCAAACAATCGCACAATAAATCGTCTTCTAAAACAACTTATTTGATGTTCGTGGTGCTAAATGCAGCTTTTAATGCGGCGACCAAATCATCATTTTGCTTTTGAGTTAACGGTACGCCTTTACTGTTAATAAATTGCAGACTACTACGGTTATTTAAATCACCAACTTGCAATTTATAATCCCCTTCTGGAACTGTTGGATCGTCAATACCGAAGGTTTGCCATTCAGAGCTACTGAGTCCTTTATAAGTAACATTAACGGCCCCAGTTGAACGGCTACGATCGCCCACTTTCATACCGATGCTTTCCAATACTACCGGTAAACGATCCCAAACAACATCAAACGGAGCTCGAGCGATAACTTGCGGTAATCCACTACTATCACTGCCACTTTGGACATCAATAATACCAAACGTATTACCTAACTTATCTTGTTTAGAGGTATCACGCAGAATATATAAGCTATCAACAATTTCGTTTAATAACAGCTTGTTATAACGTTGGATCTCAACCGGATCAGTGATATTTTGCTCACCCTGTTTGATGCCTTCATTGGTGATAGTCAGAATAATTTGATATCCCTGTGGCGCGATAACTAAACGATGACGTGTTTGTAATGGTACATCTTCATCGGCGCGATCCCACACCACCCAGTCAGTCACAACGGTTTGGGTCGGATCATTTTTTTCTGCAACTTTAATCCCTTTCTGAGCTAAGATCAGGTTCAATTGAGACCAAAGTGCGCTGTTTTCAGGTGTATTTTCTAGCAACAAACGGCTTGCATCCGCGCTATTTTCTGTTTTCGAGCCGCTTAATAAGCTAATGGTTTGAACCGGTGGACGAATATCTAATGCTTTACCTACTGCACCTGTCGAAGTGACCGGTGGAATATCATATTCGCCGTTCTGTAAAGGTAAACTCATTCCCTGTGGGACAACCAATGCTTTCAGTGGCGCAGCATCCAGATAATTTTCGTCACCACTTACCTGACGTTTATAGCGCTGATCGCTGGAACAGGCTGCCAGTAACACGACAAGTGACAGACCAGCAACCTTCATAACCTTCGATTTTTGCAATAATGTTGCCATTAAAATTCCCTAAATTTTACAGTAATCCAGCTAACCTCAGGGCTTCTTCAACCTTGTGCTGGCCCGACGCAGTCAGTGGGATCATTGGCAGCCGTAGCGAATCATCCGCTATCAGACCCAGACGTCGACAGCCCCATTTAGCTGGCGTTGGATTCGGTTCAACAAATAACTGATGATGTAACCCCATCAGGCGTTTATTCAACTCTCGCGCCTCAGTATATTTGCCTGCTAAGGCTAAGTCACACATTTTTACCATTTCAGCAGCGGCGACATTCGAGGTTACCGAAATAACACCTTTTCCGCCGAGCTGGATAAAATCTAATGTCGATGCATCATCACCACTGAGCAAAATGAAATCTTCATCAACCAGCTCTTTGATTTGACTAACACGACTTAAGTTCCCTGTAGCTTCTTTAATTGACACAATATTCGCCAATTTTGCCAATCTGCCCACAGTTTCTGGCAATAAGTCACTGCCAGTACGCGCAGGAACATTATACAGAATTTGAGGTAAATCGGTATTTTCAGCAATAGCTTTAAAATGCTGATACATCCCTTCTTGTGACGGTCTATTATAATAAGGTGCAACCGTCAGACAAGCAACAACGCCTGTATTTTCAAACTGTTTAGTTAGCGAAATTGCTTCGGCAGTTGCATTAGCGCCAGTTCCCGCAATAATCGGGATGCGTCCATCAGCATATTCCAGCGTGGCCAGTACCACTTCAGCATGCTCATCATGGCTCAGTGTGGCTGATTCTCCCGTTGTACCAACAGAAATAATCGCTGAGGTGCCACTCGCGACATGATAATCGACTAACGCTTTTAGACTTTTTTTGTCCAGTTTTCCCGCTGCATCCATGGGTGTAATCAATGCAACCATACTGCCCTGCATAAATTGTTTATAGTTTTTCTGTCCGCTAGCCATTCGCCATTCCCCCAAAAAGTTGAACTCTCATGTTACTTTCTCGGCAGAAAGAATAAAACCATTCTAACGCATGATTTTAATGAATTTTGTTAATAGCTGAATCTTTAACTTAAACAGAAGTAATAATTCCCTCAAATTCGGGCAATTAGGTTCAGTTTTTCAAGTTAATTTATCTGGCAAGCTAGATATCGGCATAGAGTTCAATCTCATTCTTTATTATCAATTTCTAGATAGCTAAGGTTCTCATGTTATCGTATTGATGCGGCTTTGAATCACCATCAAGGCTTAGCGATGAATAAAAACCGTAATGAGCTTTACTTGGCATCACTGCAATTTTATGCTCCCCTTAGAGAACGTTGATTCTATTTTTATTTTGCATCGACTATTTTAAGGCGGATGCTTAAACGCTATATTTAGCGATAAGCTATTCTAGCGTTTAGCCCAAATAAGTTTAAAATAAGCAAAAGTAACTGATAATTAGACAAAAACAGATACGCGAACAAACACTAAGGAAATTATTTTGCCACAACCCGCTTTGCCACCATCAGCATCGTCACAGTCCGAACAGCAGTATCTGGTGATTACCGCATTAGGAAAAGATCGCTCAGGAATAGTGAATACTATCACCCGACTGGTCAGTGAATGTGACTGTAATATAGAAGATAGCCGCTTAGCGATGTTTGGAGAAGAATTTACTTTTATTATGATGTTGTCAGGTAAATGGAATTCAATCACTATGCTCGAATCCATTTTGCCGCTAAAAGGTGCAGAGCTCGATTTATTGATCGTGATGAAACGTACCCGCTGTATCGAGACCACCTACTATCCATCAACCGCAGTCGTTAAAGTTGTGGTAAATGATGCACCTGGTATAGTCGAGCAATTTACTAATTTATTTACTACCCAGCAGTGTAATATTGCTGAGCTAATGTCTAAAACCCACCTAGTGGATGACGGATTGCCACCTCAGCTTGAAGTACAAATTACCGCCCATAATCCTATGGATGATAATGGCGGAGTAATAACCCATAAATTTGAGCAGCTATGTACAATACTGCATGCTCAAGGCAGCATAAATATTATTCATAATCCAAAAATGCAGAATTAACGGAGATCTATGCAATGAGTCCATTGAAAGCCGGCGATAAGGCTCCTCAATTTAGCCTTCCTGACCAAGATGGCGAAATCATCAATCTTTCTGATTATGTAGGGCAACGTGTTTTAGTCTATTTTTACCCGAAGGCGATGACGCCAGGCTGTACTGTTCAGGCATGTGGTCTGCGTGATGAAATGGATACACTAAAACAACAAGGCGTTGATGTTCTTGGAATAAGCACCGATAAACCAGAAAAATTGGCTCGTTTCGTTGAAAAAGAGATGTTGAATTTCACTCTACTTTCCGATGAAGATCACCATGTTTGTGAGCAATTTGGTATTTGGGGAGAGAAAAAATTCATGGGAAAAACCTATGATGGCATTCACCGCATTAGCTTTTTAATTGATGCGAATGGCAACATTGAACATGTTTTTGATAACTTTAAAACCAGCGATCACCATCAAATCGTCTTGGATTATCTCAACTCTAACGCCTAACTATATTCTTGCCGCTGACTCTAACTTCAGCGGCAATTTCCTCGGCCCCTTCAAGATTAGTTATTCCGCCGCTATACGAGAAACACACAACCAATAATCCAAGACTTTTTAGTCGTTATCGCTTGATTGAGGTTTTTTACGCCATTTCTTATGCCAAAATTTACGCGCCATCAAAATTGCCAACAAAATAATGACTAGTCCGACTAACCAAACAACAGGAGACTTAAACGGCAGCCATATCAGTACTGAGCTGGCCATATAACCCAAAGTAACAATTATGCCACTCCATAAAATTCCGCCTAGTATATTGAATCCGAAAAATTTTAATGGATTAATTTTAGCGCTACCGATAATAATGGGTCCGATAGTGCGTAATCCATAAGCAAAACGAATACCGATAATTAACCCGATTTGATGCTGAGTTATTTTTTGCTGTACCCAAGTAATTTTATCCTGATGCCGAGGTAAGCGGGCTAAAATTTTGGGTCCAAAGAAATAACCGACCGTAAATAACAGGCTATCACTGGTTATTCCACCTAGCGCCGCAAACAATAAAACCCACGGATAATATAACCACTGATTATGTGCTGCTACGCCAGAAATAAAAGCTGCGGCCTCGCCTTCCAGCATGGTGCCAAAAAATGTCGCCCAATAACCGTATTCGGCAATTTGTTCAGTTAAATGTTCTGTGAGCATCGGACCTTCAACAAGATTATCGGTTGCATAAAAATAAAAATTAGCTTATTTAATTTAATCGTTTTATATCAAATAACGGACTAAAATAAGCTGGCGCAAATATTAATCGACAAGCCTAAAATTGCCATATTAAAGATAAACGATATTACTGATTGCAATAATACCGCTTTTCTCATCATCGAAGAGCCAACACACACATCTGCAGTTTGACTAGCAACGGCAATAGTAAAAGAAAAATACATAAAATCTGAATACATCGGCTCGTTAGGTTTATCCGGAAAAATTAACCACGGTTGATTATCTTCATGCCGCCCATAATAAAGATGGGCGTAATGCATAGTAAAACCCATAGGAATTAATAACCAAGATGAAATTAATGTCGATGCAGTTAATATATAAGAAAAAATTCTATCGTACCCTTTTAAGTTAGCACTGCCACTCAACTCGACAAACAGCACCAGCATTGAGATACAACACCCTGCTAATAGAAAGAAAATCACCATTTTGGCACTTTCATCTTCCCGTCGAGTCACTTTGCGGATATCGATTTTTTTACGAATAATAGTTTTTTCAAGCAAACAGGCTAAATAGAGCCATGCAAATACATTCCAACTCAACATTAAGCCAGTTTGTACTGGATAATAAGACAGCAATATAAAAAAGGTGATTGTCGCAGCGCCCAAAGAAAGCAATAATCGCGGTCGGCTGTGAAAATAATGATGGGCAATATGGGTAAATCGGGTATACAAACGAAACATAATCGATCCCTATAAATAAAGAGTAAACACCGCTAGATATCACTGCGCTTATTTTATTCTGGGGATTTCACCGACGCAGAATAGGTATTGTCCCTGTTAAGAAGTATCTTGTTTTAACGTGTCCTCACCGCTCATGGGTGAGGATCTCGAACGTTATTCTTGCTCAAGCACTATTATTTGACATCTGCTGAGTTGTCTTCAATTACATCCTCAGGCCACGCGTGGATCACCGCTTTAACTAACGTGGCCAGCGGGATAGCGAAAAACACGCCCCAAAAGCCCCAGAATCCACCAAAAATAATCACCGACAAAATAATTACCAACGGATGCAAATTAACCGCTTCAGAGAATAAAACCGGCACTAATAAATTGCCATCTAATCCTTGAACCACTAAGTAAGCAATCATTAGAGTCCAAAAATCACTGCCTAATCCCCATTGGAATAATCCCACAATCACCACAGGAATAGTGACCGCCACAGCACCAATGTATGGAATTAAGACTGAAAAACCGACTAACACCGATAATAAAACGGAATAACGCAGCCCCAAAAAGGCAAAAACAGCGTAAGTACAAATACCCACAATCACCATTTCTGTCACTTTACCGCGTAGATAATTGGTAATTTGTTGGTTCATTTCTTGCCAAACTTCAGTAACTAGCATTCTGTTACGCGGTAACACTTTTTGTACGCCAGCAAAAATGCGCTGTTTGTCTTTTAATAAAAAAAACATCATCAGCGGTACTAACACAATATAAATAGAAAGTGTAAAAATACCAATGAGTGAGGCGACTGAAAATTTAACCACTGATTCCGCCACTGAAGATAATTTACTGCGCAAGTTATCCGCCATCATATCTATAATACCCGCATCGACTAATGCAGGATAACGTTCAGGTAATGTTTTGGCATATTGGTTAAAATCATTCACCATAGTCGGTAAATCAGAGATCAAATTAATTGCCTGTTGCCAAGCCGTAGGTGCAATGATGAAAAAAACCATGGCACTAATTCCAGCAAACACGGTCAAAATGATACATACGGCTAATACCCTAGAACAACCTAACCTCTCAAGCAAATGAGTTGGCCATTCGAGAAGGTAAGCTAAAACAATCGCCACTAATAATGGGGCTAAAATTCCACTAAAAAAGAATATAATACAAAATCCAATAACTAAGCTGGTAAATAATGCAACCGCTTGTGGATCTGAGAAACGTCGTCGATACCATTGAACAAGCATATCAAGCATAGCAATGACTCCTTGGGGACCAGGGATAAGCCAATAATCGATTTAATTTAATGAAATTATACTGATCCACAGATTTTACGATAGCTTTTGCTATCATATAGCTCAATTAATTCAAAATATGCAAAAATAGCCAGCATATCGGCCATTTGATAAATGACAAGTAATGGGAATTTTGCTCATTCATCGCTGTAAGGGGCGTATCTATTTCATGAAAAACACACTGAAAAACCCTATTTTGGCTGTATTAATTGCAACACTCACTTTTGGACCTTGGGCTACGGCCTACAGTTCCGTCGAAGATACCCTGCCTGATATGGGAACGACCGCCGCAGGCACTCTAACTATTGACCAAGAAATTTTATTGGGGGATGCGTTTACTCGGCAAATCAGAGCCAGTACACCTCTCATTTATGATCCTCTGCTGCTGCAATATATTAATAACTTGGGGCATAAGTTAGTTAAAAATGCAGATTCAGTAAAAACACCCTTTAAATTTTATTTAGTTAATAATCAGAATATTAACGCCTATGCTTACTTCGGTGGTAACGTGGTACTGCATTCCGCACTATTTCGTTATAGCCAAAATGAAAGCCAATTGGCTTCCGTCTTGGCGCATGAAATATCTCACGTTACTCAGCGGCACTTAGCCCGTATGCTTGAAGATCAAAAAAGCAATACTCCATTAGCCATTGCCGGCACTATTGGTTCATTATTATTGGTGATGGCGAATCCACAAGCCGGGTTTGCCGCCTTGACCAGCACTATGGCGGGGGTTCAACAAGGTCGTATTAGCTTTACTCAAGGCAATGAGCAAGAAGCCGATCGTATCGGTCTACAAACGTTACGTCGCTCAGGATTTGATCCCCATGCTATGGCAGATTTTATGCAGGTAATGTCTGACCAAACACGCTATATGTCAAAACCCCCAGAAATTTTACTCACTCACCCATTACCTGATAGCCGGCTCGCCGATGCCCGTAATCGTTCAAGCCAATTTCCCAAAGTCACCGTGCCGTCATCATTTGATTTTATGCTAGCCCGTGTCCGTATTTTGGCGATGTATGGTGTGGATCAAAAAGCCATCTTAGAGCAAATTTTATCTAACTACAGTAAAGGTAGCGAGCAAGAAAAAATGGCCGCAGATTATGGTCGAGCGCTGTGGCTATCTTCACAAGAAAAAAAATATACCGAGTCGAATAAAATTATAGCGGAATTACTGGCGAAACAACCTAATAATCCGTGGTTTATCGATGCTATGACCGATTTGGATATTGAACAAAATCGTGCGGCTAAAGCCGTTGCTCGTTTGGAAAAGGCACGTATAAACTCTGCAAAAGATCCGGTTTTACAGATTAACCTGGCCAATGCGTATATTCGCAATAAACAATATGCCGATGCTTCAAAACTTTTGTATAAATATACTTTTGATTACCCAAGCGACCCCAATGGCTGGGATTTACTGGCCGAGGCCTCCGCGAAGCAAGGTAAGCGCAATGAAGAATTGGCGGCTTACGCGGAAGACATGGTATTACGAGGTAATTTTGATGGGGCAATTAACTACTTGAGCGATGCCAGCAGAATGACAAAACTAGGGAGTTATGAGCAAATACGTTATGACGCTCGAATTGACGAAATCCGTCAGCTCCAATTGCGAGAAAGTAAAATCAAACTTTAAAAGGTCTCTAATATTATGAGCACAGCCGTCACTTTTTATCATAATCCACGCTGTTCAAAAAGCCGTGAAACCTTGGCATTAGTCGAATCGATGGGGATAAAACCACAGGTTATTGAATATCTAAACACACCGCCTAGCGTAGCCGAATTAGCCCAATTATTGTCAGCTTTAGGCTTTGAGGATGCACGCCAATTAATACGTACCAAAGATGAATTGTATCAACAATTGGGATTAGCTAATCCCGAGTTAAGCCAAGTGCAATTGTTGCAGGCTATGCACGAAAATCCAAAATTAATTGAGCGCCCAATTGTGGTCGCCGGTAATAAAGCGCGTTTAGGTCGCCCACCGGAGCAAGTTAAAGAGATTTTATAGCCTTAAGCGACGAATGAAATGCCTTTAAATACTAGGTGATTAAATCGTGGACGCTAAATTCTAGGCCATCGGGTTAAATAATAGCGACTAACATTCAAAAGCTGAAGAATAAGCGTTAAAAAATAGCTCAGTCAACAAATCCGCTAATTTGGCGGCAGTTTATTTAGCTGCCGCTATTTTTATGATTTTAACCCGCTAATAGTGGATCAGCAGGACTAAAATAAATCAATAATGTGAACCGAGTTACTCATAAGAGCGCGTGATTTATAGCTTCAGAATATCTTTAACAAATGGAATTGTCAGTTTTCGTTGAGCCACAATAGACGCATGATCAAGTTCGTTCAAAATATCAAATAATGTACCCATTTTGCGATCTAAGCGTTTTAATACAAAGCGGCAAACATCTTCGGTAAGCTCAAAGCCCCGCATGCGCGCTCTGAGTTGTAATGCTTGAATTTTCTCTTCGTCACTTAATGGGTGCAGTTTATAAATCAGCCCCCAATCAAGACGAGACGCTAAATCAGGCAGTTTTAATTCAATTTGCCGAGGCGGCCTATCCCCCGTGATCAACAAACATGTGCGGCCTATCTCTAAAATGCGATTATATAAATTAAAAATCGCCATTTCCCACTCTTCATCACCGGCGATACATTGAATATTATCAAGACAAACCAATGATAAGTGTTCCATTCCGTCTAATACATCCGGCACAAAATATGCTCGTTTATCCAGTGGCACATAGCCAACGGCCTCGCCTTTATCAGATAATTCTGCACAGGCAGCATGTAAAAGATGACTCTTTCCGCCACCTTCACGGGACCAAAAATAGAGATAACTGCCATGTGGTTGATGAATTGCGAGCTTAATCGCCGCCAGCAATGAGGGATTATTTCCCGCATAAAAACTAGCAAACGTTTCATCATCCGGCAGATATAAAGGTAATGAGAGCTGCGATGGTGTATTCAGGATAGCCTCTGGCTTAACGAACAAATTTTCGCGGTACAGTTTAACATAAAATCGCAGGTTAAATGAACCTGATATATATTGTTTATAAGCAATGTTTATGAGCAATATTTCTAGACAATATTTTTGTAATAGTTATCAACACTGTTGGCCGACACGATGATACCAAAGGCCGACCAACCGGAACTAACTGTAAGCCTAGATTATTGCTTTATCGAGCGCTTAGTTTCAATTTCGTCTAATTGCTCAGTAATAAAATGTTTTTCTGGACGAACAAACGTAATAAAACGGAATAACAGCGCCATACCAATACCAACAATAGTGGCTAATGCCATACCTTTCAGTTCTGCTTGACCGATATGGATAACCGCACCGCTGACACCGATTATTAAAATCACCGACGTTAAAATTAGATTTTGTGGCTTATTATAATCTACTTTTGAGTCAATTAGCACACGAATGCCTGATGCACCAATTACGCCGTAAAGCAGCAAAGAAACACCGCCCATCACGGGGGTTGGAACGAGTTGAATCGCCACAGATAATTTACCAACACATGACAGTAAAATTGCTAGTATAGCTGCGCCACCAATAACCCAAGTACTGTAAACCTTAGTTATTGCCATTACGCCGATATTCTCACCATAAGTGGTATTTGGTGTCGAACCAAAGAAACCAGAAATGATCGTCGAAAAACCATTCGCAAACATAGAACGGTGTAAACCGGGATCTTTTAGTAAATCACGCTCGACAATATTTGCCGTCACCACCAAATGCCCTACATGCTCCGCGATAACAACTAATGCCGCGGGTAAAATAGTTAAAATCGCAAACCATTCAAAACGTGGTGTATAAAATTCAGGAACCGCAAACCATGGCGCATCGACAATGGGCGTCAAGTCCACAATCCCCATGAAATAGGATAAGGCATATCCAACTAAGAAACCGATAAGAATAGGAATAATTGATAAAAATCCACGGAACACTACCGCGCAAAGAATAGTTACACTCAGCGTAGTAATTGAAATAATTAAGGTTGATGGATCTACAGGAGTATCGCCTTGAGGCAATAATCCCGACATACTGGCTGCGGTTTGTGCCAGCTCTAACCCAATGACCGCCACAATGGCACCCATGGCAGCGGGGGGAAACATCACATTAATCCAGCCTCTGCCCGCGACTTTAACAATTAACGCCACGACACAAAAGAGTACTCCACAAATAATGAAGCCGCCAAGTGCTAGCTCATAACCTAAAGGTAATAAAATTAATACCGGAGAAATAAACGCAAAACTAGAGCCTAAATAAGCAGGAATTTTACCTTTACAGATAAATAGATAAATTAATGTCCCGACGCCATTAAATAATAAGATCGTGGCTGGATTAACGCCGAACAAAATAGGAACAATTACCGTTGCGCCGAACATAGCAAATAAATGCTGTAGGCTAAGTGGAATAGTTTGTAATAATGGTGGTCTTTCTTCAACTCCGATGGTACGGCGAGTCATTTGTTGCATCCCCTAGATGATATACTTTTAGATATTATGGTTAAAATTACGGGTTAAAATTACGCAGTTAATTATAGCTAACGCATTTACAACATAACTGGCTATATAGCCTAATAATTGCAGACGATTAAAACAGTCCTTAATAGCGCATACGGAACGCATATTGGCTATTAAGTTAACTTTAATTCGTCCGGTGTCTGAATACCAACTATCAGTCACTGGTTGCGAGCCCTCTAAAACCAAGCTGAACTCGCAACACGGTAACAACACTTATTATTCCCAGTATTTTTATTTAAAAAAAAGCCGACTATTCGTCGGCTGATCTTATTTAGTACCAAATATTTTATCGCCCGCATCCCCGAGCCCTGGAACAATGTAGCCATGTTCATTAAGGTACTCATCGATAGAGGCAGTATAGAGTTCGATATCTGGATGGGCTTTTTCTAATGCCGCGATACCTTCTGGTGCGGCGACTAAGACTAAGACTTTAATCGATTTACAACCGGCTTTTTTCAGCAAATCGATCGTTGCAATAACTGAGCCACCAGTCGCCAACATCGGATCAACAACCAACGCCATACGTTCTTCGATATTTGACGCTAATTTGTGGAAATAAGGAACTGGCTCAAGAGTTTCTTCATCTCGATATACACCAACAACACTAATACGCGCACTTGGAATACTATCCAAAACACCATCCATCATGCCTAAACCAGCACGTAAGATTGGAACAACGGTAATTTTCTTTCCTTTAATTTGTTCAATCTCAACTGGGCCACACCACCCTTCGATTGTTACTGTTTCAGTTTCAAGATCGGCAGTTGCTTCGTATGTCAGGAGACTCCCTACCTCTGACGCTAATTCGCGGAAACGCTTGGTGCTAATATCGTGATCGCGCATCAGGCCGAGTTTATGTTTTACCAACGGGTGTTTCGCCTCAACAACTTTCATACTTTTCTCCTACTATTTTTGGTGGTCGGCGGGCAAAAAAATCGCGAGATTATAACTCTTTTTTGAGATAGTTCCACTAGTATCGGGTTGATGCTGATCAAAACATTTCCGAATAATGTTGTTTTAATCTTAGATTATTTCCCGCAGAAAGCTATCGCAAACGTTTGCTTAGCCTGTTAGAATTAATCTCATTATTGCTTCTTTGTTTAAAACGTAATTGCCTTGGGGGCTGTTGTGACTGATAAAACCTCTCTTAGCTATAAAGATGCCGGTGTCGATATCGATGCAGGTAATGCACTTGTTGAACGTATCAAAGGCGTTGTAAAAGAGACGCGTCGTCCTGAAGTTATGGGGGGTCTAGGTGGTTTTGGTGCACTTTGTTCTCTGCCACAAAAATATCGCGAGCCGGTATTAGTCTCGGGTACTGACGGTGTTGGCACCAAATTACGTTTAGCCATGGACTTAAAACGCCATGACACCATTGGCATTGATTTAGTGGCAATGTGTGTTAACGATCTAATCGTTCAAGGTGCTGAACCCCTGTTTTTTCTAGATTATTACGCGACTGGTAAATTATCGGTCGATACTGCGGCTAGCGTAATTACAGGGATCGCCGAAGGCTGTAAACAATCGGGCTGTGCATTAGTCGGGGGTGAAACCGCAGAAATGCCAGGCATGTACCATGGTGAAGATTACGACGTCGCCGGTTTTTGTGTTGGTGTTGTTGAACGCTCAGAAATTATTGATGGCAGCAAAGTGCAAGCTGGTGATGCCCTAATCGCTCTCGCCTCTAGTGGCCCTCACTCCAACGGTTATTCATTGGTACGTAAAATTTTAGAAGTGAGTCAAACTGATCCTGAAGCTACCGAGCTTGAAGGCAAAAGTTTAGCTGACCATCTTCTCGAGCCAACTCGCATTTATGTCAAAAATATTTTAACTCTGATTGAGAAAAGTGATATTCATGCTATTGCTCATTTAACCGGTGGTGGTTTTTGGGAAAATATTCCGCGTGTATTGCCGGAGAATACCCAAGCACAAATTGATGCGAACAGCTGGCAATGGCCAGCGGTATTCCGTTGGCTACAAAAGGCTGGCGATGTTAGCACCCATGAAATGTATCGTACCTTTAACTGTGGTGTGGGGATGATAATCGCTCTTCCACCAGCAGAAGTTGCTACAGCGATCAATTTATTAACTGAATTAGGCGAAACCGCATGGCAAATTGGTAAAATTGCTGCATTACCAGCAAACGCAGAACAGGTTATCATTGGCTAATGAAAAAAATAGTGGTATTGATTTCGGGAAGTGGCACAAATCTACAAGCGATTATGGATGCCTGCCAAGCAGGTAAGATAAACGCCGAAATTTGTGCGGTATACAGCAATAAAAGCGATGCATTGGGATTATCTCGGGCACAAGAGGCCGGGATCCCTACCTTTGTAATTCAACCTGAGAATTACATCAATCGCGAAGACTATGACCATGCACTGCAGCAAGCAATAGATAGCCATGATACTGATTTACTGGTGCTTGCCGGTTATATGCGAATTTTGACTGCCGATTTTGTACGCCACTATCGCGGTAAAATAATCAATATCCACCCGTCATTGCTGCCTAAATATCCGGGATTACATACCCACCGTAAAGCAATGGAAAATGGTGACCAAGAACATGGGACTTCTGTCCACTTTGTCACCGAGCAGTTAGATGGCGGACCGGTTATTTTACAAGCCAAAGTACCTATTTTTGCCGATGATCATGAAAACGATGTAGTTGAACGAATTAAAACCCAAGAACATGATATTTATCCGGTTGTAATTGATTGGTTTATTTCAGGTCGATTACAAATGGTGGGAAATAATGCGCAATTAGACGGAAAAGTTCTCCCCGAACACGGGTATGCTAGCGACGACTAGACCACTAAATTACAATTTATTGGCTCAATTTTAATACTGGAAAACCAGATAATCCGGTGATTTATATTTTCATTTATGAATATTTTTTAAATCCTATTCATTATTTGAACCCTGTTTATCTGGTTTTTATTTGTTCTGCCCCATTAGCAACTTTATGGGGTCACTTCACTATCTATTATTTTATTTCAATGAGTTACTTTAATCGCTATCATCACCGTTATTCGGCTAATCCCTCGCTAACTCCACTCACCGACAGCAGAGATAAAATTTTCAACTTAATTGTTGCTGAATTATTCATCAATCGATGTCTGTCTATTTTGAGGTTGGCTTATTTTCTATTAAATAAGTGATATCCTATGAGAAACCAATCAATAAGATTAATAATGAATAGAAAGTATTAATTTTATTGCCTTAGTGATTGTCTTGTTTATAACGGTGATATTTACGTCAGCATTTTTTAATATCGCCCTATTATTGGTTATACTCAACGCTAAGCTGCTTATTTATTAGCGTAGCGTATAGCTAATACCCTTAACTTTTCTGAGGTAAAATTATGAAACCCGGGCAGTTATCCCCATTTAGATTGCGCCCCCTTGAACGCGAAGACTTAGCTTTTATTCATCAACTTGATAATAACGCCAGTGTTATGCGTTATTGGTTCGAAGAACCGTATGAAGCCTTTGTTGAATTAAGCGATCTGTACGATAAGCATATCCATGACCAATCTGAACGCCGTTTTATCGTTGAAAATGCTGCAGAAAAAGTCGGCTTAGTTGAATTAGTCGAAATTGATTATATTCATCGGCGCTCTGAATTTCAGATTATCATCGCGCCTAATTTTCAAGGCAAAGGCTATGCCACACGCGCAGCAAAACTGGCGATGGATTATGCATTCTCAGTTCTCAATTTATACAAATTATATTTAATTGTTGATAAAGAAAATATCAAAGCTATCCATATTTATGAAAAGCTCGGCTTCTATACCGAAGGTGAATTAATCGATGAGTTTTTTGTTAATGGTCGCTATCACACTGCTATCCGTATGTGTGTTTTTCAGCAACAATATTTTGCGATGAAACAACAAAGTAGTCATCCAGAAAGTGTGGTTAATAAACATGCAACTATTAAACAACAGGTATAATAGCTAGCTAACAAGGATTGACCTTATCACCTATCATATTGGAGTAATAATGTCCCAAGATCGCTCATATCATGAAAAAGAGCTGAGCTGGCTCTCTTTTAACGAACGTGTTCTACAAGAAGCGGCTGACAAACGTAACCCGTTAATAGAACGAATGCGTTTTCTTGGTATTTACTCCAATAATCTTGATGAGTTTTATAAAGTCCGTTTTGCGGATGTAAAGCGCCGTATCTTGATCAATGAAGAACGTGGTTCAGCTACGGGTTCTCGTCACTTGTTACGCAAAATTCAAACCAAAGTCGCTAAACTCGATCAAGAATTTGACATACTATATAACGAACTACTGCTAGAAATGGCACGTAATCAAATATTTTTAATTAACGAGCGACAAATCTCCCCCAATCAACAAATTTGGTTACGTCAATATTTTCGCCAAAAATTACGTCAGCACATTACTCCAATCTTAATTAATCCTGAAACCAACTTTGTTGAATTTCTCAAAGATGATTACACCTATCTAGCGGTCGAAATTATTCATGGGCAAGAGATTCAATATGCATTATTAGAAATTCCATCTGATAAAGTTCCGCGTTTTGTTAATTTGCCTCCAGAAATGCCAAAACGACGTAAGTCAATGATTTTAATTGATAATATCTTGCGTTATTGTCTCGATGAAATTTTCAAAGGCTTTTTCGATTACGACAAACTTAATGCCTATTCAATGAAAATGACGCGAGATGCAGAATATGACTTAGCGACTGAAATGGAATCCAGTCTGCTTGAGTTAATGTCATCGACGTTAAAACAACGGCTTACTGCCGAACCGGTAAGATTTGTTTATCAACGTGATATGCCGGATGAAATGGTCGAATTACTGAGAACTAAATTAGGGCTCTCGAATGATGACTCGGTTATTGCTGGCGGTCGTTATCATAATTTTAAAGATTTCATAAAATTCCCTAATGAAGGAAATAAAAATTTACTGTATAAACCGCTGCCATGTCTGCGCCATCGCTGGTTTGATAATTTTCGTAATGGTTTCGATGCTATCCGTGAGCGCGATGTTTTACTGTATTATCCTTATTATACCTTTGAACATACGTTAGAACTGCTGCGTCAAGCTTCATTTGATCCCAGTGTTATATCGATAAAAATCAATATTTATCGGGTGGCTAAAGACTCTCGGATTATCGATTCAGTGATCCACGCCGCACACAACGGTAAAAAAGTCACCGTAGTGGTCGAATTACAGGCCCGTTTTGATGAAGAAGCTAATATTCATTGGGCGAAACGCCTCACTGAAGCCGGTGTACATGTCATTTTCTCTGCTCCGGGGCTAAAAATTCACGCTAAACTGTTTATTATTTCTCGACTGGAAGACGGTCAAATTATTCGTTACGCCCACATTGGCACGGGTAATTTCAATGAAAAAACCGCCCGTTTATATACTGACTACTCGTTATTAACCGCCGATCAGCAAATTACCAATGAAGTTCGCCGGGTATTTAACTTTATTGAAAATCCATATCGCCCGGTGACTTTCGATAATTTAATGGTATCGCCACAAAATACACGCATTAAATTAAATCAATTAATAGATACTGAAATTGAAAATGCACTGGCAGATAAACCCTCTGGAATAACTCTAAAAATCAATAATTTGGTAGATAGAGAGCTCACAGACCGATTATACGATGCCTCAAATGCTGGGGTGAAAATACGGTTATTAATCCGTGGTATGTGTTCATTAGTCGCAGGGCAACCCGGAATGAGTGAAAACATTCAAGTCACCAGTATTGTTGACCGTTTTCTCGAACATGATCGCGTATACGTATTTACCAATGGTGGCGACGAAAAAGTCTTTCTATCTTCAGCTGACTGGATGACTCGCAACATTGACTATCGTATTGAAGTGGCAGTGCAATTAGTCGATCCGCAATTAAAACAACGCGTTCTGGATATTTTAGACTTACAGTTTGGTGATACCGTAAAAGCACGATTTGTTGACAAAGAACTTAGCAATCATTATGTTCCTCGAGGAAACAAACGTAAGATCCGTGCCCAGCTTGCGGTTTATGACTATTTGAAATCTATAGAAAATCCAGACATGAGATCTTAATAAACATGCCATTAACTTATACATCAACACCTCGACCGTTAGAAATCGCCGCTATTGACCTCGGATCTAATAGCTTTCATATGATTATTGCGCGGGTTGTTAATGGTGCATTACAAGTTCTAACGCGGCTAAAACAGCGCGTTCATCTGGCGACCGGATTAAATGAACATAATGAGCTTAGCGAAGAATCCATCGAACGAGCATTATCTTGTCTGGCACTATTTGCAGAACGATTACAAGGATTTCCGGCTGAAAATGTCTGTATAGTTGGCACACATTCATTACGTGAAGCCACAAACGTACAAGAATTCTTACGCCGAGCAAAACAAATAATCCCCTATCCGATTGAAATTATTTCAGGCCAAGAAGAAGCTCGATTAATTTTTATGGGCGTTGAGCATACACAGCCAGAAAAAGGCCGTAAACTAGTAATTGATATCGGTGGAGGCTCCACTGAACTCGTTATCGGCGAGAACTTTACGCCACTGCTAATTGAAAGCCGGCGTATGGGTTGCGTGAGTTTTTCGCGTCAATATTTTCCAAATAATGAAATTTCACCGAGTAATTTTGCCCGCGCACGCTTAGTCGCAAATCAGAAATTAGAAAATATTGCTACCCAATTTAAACAACAAGGGTGGGATGTGGTATTAGGGGCATCGGGTACCATAAAGGCAGCGCATGCTGTGTTGCTAGAAAATGGTGAACGAGACGGGATTATTACGCCCGCACGACTAGCACAACTGACCCAACACGTATTAAAATACACATCGTTTGATGATCTGGAGATTGAAGGTTTATCCGATGATCGAAAGCAAATCTTTGTTCCCGGACTTGCAATATTATGTGCAGTCTTTGATTCTTTAGATATCAAGGAACTACGGCTTTCTGAAGGCGCATTACGCGAAGGTGTTCTGTATGAAATGGAAGGCCGTTTTCGCCATCAGGATATTCGACAACGCACTGCACTGAGTTTAGCAGAGCACTATAATATCGATCGAGAACAAGCAAAGCGCGTTTTAGCTACGATGGAACAACTTTATAAACAATGGGCGGAACAAAATCCGAAACAAGTTAATTTGCATTTAGAGGCGATTTTAATTTGGGCCGTGATGCTGCATGAAGTCGGTTTAAGTATTAATTTGAGCGGACTACATCGTCATTCTGCTTATATTTTGCAAAATACCAATTTGCCCGGTTTTAATCAAGAACAGCAATTATTATTAGCGACTTTGGTTAAAAATCATCGTAAAGCCATTAAGTATGATGATATTCCGAAGTTTAATTTATATAAGAAAAAACAGTTTATGCCGCTGATCCAAATTCTTCGGCTATCCATTCTGTTAAATAATCAACGACAGTCAACCACAACGCCGGCAACGTTAAGGCTTGAAACTAATGACGGTTATTGGACATTATATCTGCCACCCAACTACTTGGCTGAGAATGCTCTAATGCAACTGGATTTAGAAAAAGAACAAGCTTTTTGGGAAGACGTTCCGGGCTGGGAACTGAAAATATGTGAGGAATCGGCTTAATTGTTCATCATTAAAAATAAAAGCCACTGTCGCTGACAGCGATTCATTGATGAGCAATAACCGCTAGAATTCATCTAATGGACTCATTTTAAATGCTCTTGGGCATTCAATTTATGTTTTAAGGATTAAAATGTCTCAACCTGCTTTTTCAATTGATGCGGCACCCACTATGAATCCGCATTCACAAAAACTGGCGCATATTCGTCAGCAAATTTTAACTCTTTTTCTGGATGATGAAGAGTTTGTACATAGCCTATTAGAAACTGACCCTCACGTCCGTACAGATGACAAAGTACTAAAAGAAAAAATTGCCGCGGTAAAAGAGCTGCTAAAAGACCTGCATACTGCCGATATCGCTGATATTTTGGAGATGTTACCGTATGATGAACGTTTAGCACTTTGGCATCTGGTCGATAACAGTGAACGCGGTGAAGTATTGGTAGAAGCCTCGGTTTCTGTATGGGATAGCCTAATCAAAGATATGACCGACCGCGAGCTTTTACGCGCAGTCGCCACTTTGCATATCGATGAGCAAGCCTATATTGCCGAGCACTTACCTCGCGATACTATGCGTCGCCTGCTAACTTATTTAGAGCCAAGCCTACGTAGCCGGATCCGCGAAGTACTGCAATATCCGAAAGACAGTGTTGGTCAAATGATGGATTTCGAATTCATCACCGTAAGGCCTTCCGTCACGCTAAAAACCGTGCAACGTTATTTACGTCAACGCGGTAAAATGCCCGAAGCCACCGATAAGATTTTTGTGGTCGATAACCAGAATCATCTCACCGGTGAATTGCCGTTAACCACTATTTTGACTCAATCGCCCGAAAAAATTGTCGCCGACGTCATGAAAACCGATACTGTTACCTTCATGCCCGATGAAAAAGGTGAAGATGCGGCAGGTGCGTTCGAACGTTATGACTTAATCTCCGCAGCCGTGGTTGATGCCAATGGCTTGATGATGGGACGACTCACCGTCGAAGATATCGTCGATAATATGCACGAAGAAAACGACACCAGTATCCGCCGCATGGGGGGGTTAAGCCGTGAAGAAGACGTCTTTGCTCCGGTAGGACAAGCAGTTAAAACGCGTTGGACTTGGCTGGCTATCAACTTATGTACCGCCTTTGTAGCTTCACGCGTTATTGGGGTGTTCGAAGATACTATTTCCCAGCTAGTCGCATTGGCAACATTGATGCCCATTGTCGCCGGTATCGGCGGGAATACGGGTAACCAAACCATTACCATGATTGTACGAGCTATTGCTTTACACCAAATTCAGACCGGGAGCTTCTCGTTCTTGTTTGTCAGAGAGCTTGGCGTCGCCTTTATTAACGGCATTGTCTGGGGCGGAATGATGGGGGTCGTCACCTATCTATTGTATGGAGATATGGCGATGGGTGGCGTAATGACCCTCGCGATGATCCTCAACTTACTCATGGCCGCTATCATGGGCGTATTAATCCCAATGCTAATGATTAAATTTGGTAAAGATCCAGCCATTGGTTCGAGCGTAATGATTACAGCGATTACCGATACTGGTGGTTTCTTTATCTTCTTAGGATTAGCCACTATTTTCTTAGTCTAATGCGTCTCTAATCATTATAATAAATAATAATCAACGCTAATCAGTATTGCCGTTGATTATTATTAACATCTGCCAGTATAAAAAGCATGTCTGTGACACTGACATGCTTTTTTTATGGTCTCTTTTTATTTTCTATTTACTGCTATTCTCTATTTTTTGATTTTTGATTTTTGATTTTTGATTTTTGATTTTTGATTTTTGATCATGAGTTAATAAATAGCCTAAATAAATAAAAGTCCATTAGACTCCATCACTTCAAAATACATTCTAAATACATGGTTCTATCTATAGATTTATTTATGCTTCGGTTTATTTATTCTTCGTTTTATCCCATAATTTAATCTAAAAAATAGATTAATCAAATAATGACGTCTATTAATATTACAATATTCTGTTTTTATACCATTCATAAAACTATATTGTACCATGTTAGCCCACACCAAAATATCAAGCCAACCACCTCCAAATAAGAAGAACTTAACACCTGTTTTTAGCTTTACTGTTTACAAAAACTGAAACTTTCTGCTATAAATTACTTATGTACTTTGTTATAACATTCACCAGACAAAAATAAATTAGCAAAATAAATTCTCTTTATTTGCTAATAGCCAGGCCGATAGCTAAACCAATAGCCCATAAAGAGTGCTAACGCTCAGGCAGTAAAATTAAGTAAGTAATAGAAATTAATAACAGGCCGTAGAGAATATGATCCTCTATACCAGCCTACTATTAACGTCAATTTATGTTTAACCACAGATAACCAATGATGCAATACCCCGTAAAAACAGCTTCTGCTATTCTGGGCAATATAAAGTATCAGGGATAAAAAATAGAATATATAAAGGATAGCAACATGACAACACAAACCACTAATGGACAACCGTCGGCAAGGCCATTAACCCGCCAAGATTATAAAACTTTAGGTTTATCTTCTTTGGGCGGTACATTGGAATTTTATGATTTCGTTATTTTTGTTTTTTACGCAAAAATCATTTCTCAACTGTTTTTCCCGGGGAATAACGAATTTCTAGCCTTAATGGCAACACTCGGTTTATTTGCTGCTGGTTATCTAGCCCGCCCATTAGGCGGAATAATTATGGCGCATTTTGGCGATAAAGTTGGTCGCAAGCGCATGTTTACTTTAAGCATCTTTTTGATGGCTTTCCCGACATTGATTATCGGATTTTTACCAACCTATGAGACCATTGGTGCCGCAGCACCATTATTACTGCTGTTAATGCGTATTATGCAAGGTGCGGCCATCGGGGGCGAAATGCCGGGAGCATGGGTATTTATTGCCGAACATACGCCAAAACAGCGTTATGGGTTAGGTATTGGTACCTTAACCTCGGGGATCACCGGCGGGATTTTATTAGGTTCTATTGTCGCCATTATGATTGAGCGTAATTATAGCGCACAGCAAGTTCATGATTTTGCTTGGCGTATTCCCTTTATTTTAGGCGGTATTTTTGGTTTCTTGTCAGTATATTTACGCCGTTTTCTTGAAGAAACACCTATATTCAAAGAGCTTGCGGCTAAAAAAGCATTATCTCAAGAATTACCCGTCAAGACGGTATTAAAATCGCATAAACAAGCTTGCTTGATCACCGCTGCATTAACTTGGTCATTATCAACTGCGATTGTCGTCACCATATTAATGACCCCTGATGTTGTACTGCAAGGGGTATATAAAATTGATCGTAATACCGCATTACAAGCTAACTGTGTCGCAACATTAATGCTAACTATAGGCTGTATTTTCTGGGGTTGGTTAGGCGATAAAACAGGGACTCGTTGCTCTATGTTATTAGCATGGGGGGGCTTAGCAATAACTTCAGTTTATTTTTATGCTCAATTATCTTCTGAGATTGGCGCGACTACTTTGGCATTTAATTATGGATTGATGGGCTTTTTTGTAGGGGCAATTGCAACAACCCCAATAATCAGTGCTCGTGCCTTTCCACCAGCGATCCGTTTTTCAGGGTTATCATTCGCCTATAATATTGCTTATGCTATTTTTGGAGGACTAACCCCAATTTTAACTGGCGCATGGTTGCAACAATCACATATGGCACCGGCATATTATGTCGCAAGCGTCTCAATTTTAGCGATTTTAGTTGCCTTTTTACCATTAGCTTATAAAGGATGGAGTGCTAATAAAGTGACCGATGCTCCGGAACAGACTGTATCCACGCAGTCCGCACAAGCACAACACTAAGCAGTAATTTTCCTCTCGCGTATGCCGGTAGCATTGCCGGTATACGCGATTCCTTCGCCATGATCGGCCTCTGATTACATCTCAATTATTCATACAAAAATAATATAAACTGAATCGATTATTTATTTCTCTATTATATGCTACTGTTTCCCTCTGATTTTATACGGTTATTGACAGTATCTTCATAATTCCTCCATTTTTCGCTGGATAATTAACGCTAAACTATTAGCCTATCCAATGTTGTTGATATTTTTCATTAAATCCAACTGAACAAACGGAATTTTGAACATTCTAGTCCGTCTATTTTGGACGGTATAACACCACTGATTTATCCTGAATTAAGCGAAAGTGAATAAAAATGACTAAAAATAATCGTTCGACTCTTTTGATGCGCTCAGCCGTTGTTGTTGCCATTATCGCTATCATCGGTACTGGCGGATATTTTTACTCGGCCACCCACGATACAATCAGTGAACCCGCCGCTAAAAAAAGCAATAAAAATGCCGCGCCAACACGACGTTTTCCTTTGCCGCCAGTGCAAGTTGCTGAAACAGTTGAGCAAGTGGTACCGCGCTATCTTTCAGGATTAGGGACTGTACAAGCCGCCAATACTGTAACCGTGACTAGTCGAGTAGAAGGTCAATTAATGTCTTTGCATTTTGTCGAAGGACAGCAAGTTAATGCCGGCGATTTGCTTGCCGAAATCGACCCACGACCGTTTCAAGTTCAGCTAGCACAAGCCGAAGGCCAACTTGCTAAAGATAAAGCGCTATTAGCTAATGCTCGTTTAGATCTGGCTCGCTTTCAAACATTAGCAGGCAGCAATGTTATTTCTAAACAAGAGCTAGATAACCAAAAATCGTTAGTGCTACAAGCAGAAGGCAGTATTAAAGTTGATCAAGCAGCGGTTGATAACGCTAAACTGCAATTAACCTACAGTAAAATTATCGCTCCCATTTCTGGCCGTGTGGGCTTAAAACTGGTGGATGTTGGCAACTTTATTAGCAGTGGCACCAGTACTCCGTTAGTAGTGATCACCCAAACTAATCCTGCCGATGTGGTCTTTTCACTGCCAGAAGGCGATATTCCTGCCGTTCAACGCGCACAACAGCCAGGGAATAATCAGGTCTTGGTCGAAGCTTGGGATCGCAATAATATCGCGCTAATCGCCAGCGGACATTTACTCAGTATCGATAATCAAATTGACCCAGCGACGGGAACGTTAAAAATGAAAGCGCGTTTTACCAATGAACAGCAGCGCTTATTTCCCAATCAGTTTGTGAATATAAAAATGCAAATTGAAACATTACAACATGCGATTGTGATCCCTAATGCCGCCTTACAAATGGGCAATGAAGGTCATTATGTCTGGATATTAAATGCGGATAATCGTGTTAGTAAGCACGTGGTGACAGTTGGCTTGCAGGATAATCAGCGCGTAGTGATTGAAAGTGGTCTTAGTGCAGGCGATAAAGTAGTGACCGATGGTGTCGATCGATTAACAGAAGGCGCACAAGTTGAAGTCGTCACGGCGAATGCGCAAAAAGTGACAAAAACCACTAAAACCCCGTCAGCGGAGAAACAATAATGCAGCCAGACACTCTGAAACGTGCCGGCGGTCCTTCGCGCATATTTATTTTACGCCCAGTGGCCACGACACTATTTATGGTGGCTATCTTATTAGCAGGGATTATTGGCTATCGTTTTTTACCGGTCTCCGCCTTACCTGAGGTCGATTATCCGACTATTCAAATTGTTACACTCTATCCGGGCGCTAGCCCTGAGGTGATGACCTCGGCTATTACGGCACCGCTTGAACGTCAATTTGGTCAAATGTCAGGACTAAAACAGATGGCGTCGCAAAGTTCAGGCGGCGCTTCGGTGATCACCCTGATGTTCCAATTAGCGTTGCCCATTGATGTCGCGGAGCAAGAAGTTCAAGCCGCGATTAATGCGGCGACTAATTTACTCCCCGCCGATCTCCCTTACCCACCAATTTATAGTAAGGTTAATCCCGCCGATCCGCCGATTTTGACCCTCGCGGTAACTTCTGATGCCGTTGCAATGACCGACGTTCAAGATATGGTCGAAACCCGAGTTGCGCAAAAAATATCTCAAGTCAATGGTGTCGGGCTCGTCACTTTAGCGGGAGGACAACGCCCCGCTATCCGAGTCGGCCTTAACCCACAATCCT
Organism: Moellerella wisconsensis ATCC 35017; assembly: GCF_001294465.1. Classification (GTDB taxonomy): domain Bacteria; phylum Pseudomonadota; class Gammaproteobacteria; order Enterobacterales; family Enterobacteriaceae; genus Moellerella; species Moellerella wisconsensis. Next base: position 165,216 of record NZ_LGAA01000018.1, on the reverse strand, counting down.
TAGCCGCCAAAGGATTAGACAGCGAGACTATACGCAGCGCTATCAATAACGCCAATGTCAATTCAGCAAAAGGTAGTTTTGATGGCCCAACCCGTTCAGTCACCTTATCAGCCAATGACCAAATGAAATCAGTGGACGATTATCGCCGACTGATCGTAGCATTCCAAAATGGTGCTCCCGTCCGCTTAGCCGATGTGGCCACTATTGAACAAGGTGCTGAAAATGATTTATTAGGCGCATGGGCAAATAATGAGCGAGCAATAGTTATTAACGTCCAGCGACAACCGGGCGCTAACGTCATTGAAACTACCGATGCCATCCGAGATTTACTGCCCGAATTGGTCAAGAGTTTACCCAAATCAGTCAATGTTGAAATATTAACCGACAGAACCAGTACTATTCGCGAATCCGTCGACGACGTGCAATTTGAGTTAATGCTAGCAGTCGCTTTAGTGGTAATGGTAATTTATCTGTTTCTACGCAATGGAATTGCTACTTTGATCCCTGGAATAGCGGTGCCATTATCGCTTATCGGTACTTTTGCGGTGATGTATTTCTGTGGATTTTCAATTAATAATCTTACTTTAATGGCGCTGACTATTGCCGCCGGCTTTGTGGTCGACGATGCGATTGTAGTGATTGAAAACATTTCGCGCTATCTTGAGCAAGGTGATAAACCCATGACAGCGGCATTAAAAGGCGCCGGAGAAATTGGTTTTACTATTATTTCGCTTACCTTTTCACTGATCGCAGTACTCATTCCATTATTATTTATGGGGGATATCGTTGGACGTTTATTCCGTGAATTTGCGATTACTTTAGCGGTAGCTATTTTAATTTCAGCCGTGGTTTCCCTTACCCTAACCCCAATGATGTGCGCTCGATTGTTAAAACCAGAATCAGAGCATCGGCACAATAGATTCGAAATCGCCTGTGAAAAATTTATCAATCGTATGATTGCCAGCTATGCCATTGGTTTAAAGCGGGTTTTAAATCACCAATGGCTAACATTGGCTGTCGCATTAAGTATGTTGGCTCTCACTATTTTGCTCTATTTGTGGATCCCAAAAGGCTTTTTCCCATTACAAGATAATGGCATCATTCAGGGGTCGGTTGAAACTCGCCAATCAATATCTTTCTCTGCGATGGCGGATAAACAACGTGAAGTGACCCAGTTATTGTTAAAAGATCCCGCGGTAGATAACATAACCTCTTATGTCGGTGTTGATGGCTCTAATCCGACCTTAAATAATGGACGCTTACAAATCACCTTAAAACCGCTCGATCAGCGCCCAGATCGAGTGGATGTTATCATTCCTCGTATGCAAAAAGCCGCAGAGAGCATTCCCGGCATTAACCTTTATCTGCAACCGCTGCAAGATTTAACTATTGATACCCAAGTGTCACGGACTCAATATCAATTTACTTTGCAAGCCTCATCGCTCGAAGATTTAAGTTTGTGGGTTCCTAAGTTGTTGAATGAATTACAACAACAATCAGCACTTACTGATATCAGTAGCGATTGGCAAGATAAAGGCCTGGTGGCATTTTTGCGTGTTGACCGCGATACCGCAAGCCGCTTTGGAATAACTATGTCAGCGATTGACAACGCTCTTTACAATGCCTTTGGTCAGCGGATGGTCTCGACTATTTATACCCAGTCGAACCAGTACCGGGTGATATTAGAAAACAATGCACAAAGTCGAGAGGGACTATCTGCATTTGATAATCTACGTCTTAAAGGGTCGGATGGCGCAATGGTTCCGCTAAAAACCTTGGTCAATATCGAAGAAGGCGAAGGCTTACTATCAATTAATCATCTTGATCAATTCCCGTCTGTGAGCTTCTCATTCAATGTTGCTGAAGGTGCATCACTAGGCGAAGCCGTCAATGCAGTGAAAGCAGCAGAGCAAGCTATTCAATTACCTAAAGATATTACAACTCAATTCCAAGGCTCTACGTTAGCGTTTGAGGCAGCATTGACCAGTACCGTCTGGCTGATTATCGCGGCAATTGTTGCCATGTATATCGTGCTGGGTATCTTATACGAGAGTTTCATTCACCCGATCACCATTTTATCTACCTTACCAACAGCCGGAGTTGGCGCGCTATTAGCCTTGATGATTGCCGGAAGCGAGATAAATATGATCGCGGTAATAGGGATTATCTTGTTGATTGGTATCGTAAAGAAAAATGCCATTATGATGATTGACTTTGCCTTGGCCGCTGAGCGAGAACAAGGTATGACACCTTATGAAGCCATTTATCAAGCTTGCTTATTGCGTTTCCGCCCGATATTAATGACCACCATGGCCGCGTTATTAGGCGCATTACCGCTGATGCTTAGCACCGGCGTCGGTGCTGAACTGCGTCAACCGCTGGGGATTTGTATGGTAGGCGGCTTAATTTTAAGCCAAGTACTGACTCTGTTCACCACTCCAGTCATTTATCTACTGTTTGATCGTTTATCGCGTTGGATTAAATCCGGTCATTCATCCCAGATAACGCAGGAGTAAATGATGGAAGCCTTTTTTGCCCTATTTATTCGGCGGCCGGTTGCTACCCTACTGATCAGCGTTGCGATTACGTTATGTGGCTTACTTAGCTTATCATTTTTACCGGTTTCACCTTTACCCCAAGTGGATTACCCGGTCATAAACGTTTCAGCCTCGATGCCGGGTGCTTCTCCTGAAACGATGGCTTCGTCGATAGCCACTCCGTTAGAGCGTTCTCTAGGCCGGATTGCGGGGATCAATGAAATGACCTCCAGCAGCTCACTAGGCAGTACACGTATTACCTTAGAATTTGATTTAACTAAAGATATCAATACTGCTGCGCGTGAAGTCCAAGCGGCGTTGAATGCAGCACAAAGCATGCTACCCAGTGGCATGCCAAGTCGGCCACGTTATTACAAATCTAATCCGTCTGATGCACCGATTATGATCTTAACTTTGAGCTCAAAAACGGTCAATAGCGGTGAAATGTATGATATTGCATCGACAAAGCTGGCACAAAAAATCGCACAAATTGAAGGAGTGAGTGAAGTCACCGTCGGCGGAGGATCACTCCCAGCAGTACGAGTAGAGCTCAATCCAACAGCATTGTTTAATCAAGGTATTTCACTCGATGCGGTACGCCAAGCAATTAGTAGCGCCAATGTCCGTCAACCACAGGGGCAATTAACTAATGATAATGTACGCTGGCAGATCCAAACCAATGATGAGCTTAAGAAAGCAGCTGATTATCAACCAATAATTGTTCATTACAGCGCGGGAAATGCGGTAAAACTCAGCGATGTCGCTACGGTTCGTGATTCTGTCCAAGATGTGCGCGCGGCTGGAATGTCCGACGGATCTCCGGCGATATTAATGATTATTCGCCGTGATGCTGGAGCCAATATTATTGAAACGGTAGAGCGTATCCGCGAGGAACTTCCCGAATTACGCAGCATGATCCCAGCGAGTATTGAACTAATTGTAGCACAAGATAGAACGCCGACGATTAAAGCATCACTGGTTGAAGTAGAACGTGCGCTTGTAATTGCCATCGCCTTAGTTATTTTGGTCGTCCTGATTTTCCTGCGTTCTGGCCGAGCCACCTTAATTCCGGCTATCGCTGTTCCTGTTTCATTGATTGGGACTTTTACCGCTATGTATTTGTGCGGTTTTAGCCTCAATAATCTATCTTTAATGGCGCTCACTGTTGCCACGGGTTTTGTGGTCGACGATGCTATCGTGGTATTGGAAAACATTTCGCGCCATTTGGAAAATGGTTTAAAGCCCTTTCAGGCTGCCGTTAAAGGGGTAACTGAAGTCGGCTTTACCGTGGTTTCGATGAGTATCTCGTTGGTCGCCGTATTTATTCCCCTGTTATTGATGGATGGATTAGTCGGCCGCTTATTTAAAGAGTTCGCCATTACTCTAACCACCGCTATCTCGATTTCATTGCTGATATCATTAACCCTAACGCCAATGATGTGTGCCTATTTACTCAAGGCACCGAATAAAAATAAAGCGAAGAAAATCAGAGGTGCTGGCAAAGTCTTGTTCAAAATACAACAAGGTTACGCTGTCACGTTAGACTGGGCATTATCCCATCGACGCACCATATTGGCATTGCTGTTAGCCACTATCGGCCTAAATGTATATTTGTATATCAGCGTACCAAAAACCTTCTTTCCTGAGCAAGACACGGGCCGACTAATGGGCTTTGTCCGTGCTGATCAAAGTATTTCGTTCCAATCGATGAAAGAAAAAATGTCACGCTTTATCCAGCAAATTAAAGCCGATCCGGCGATTGATAATGTAACAGGATTCACTGGTGGGAGTCGTATAAACAGTGGCTTTATGTTTATCTCCTTGAAATCACTAGACGAACGCAGTGAAAGCGCGACACAAGTAATTAATCGTCTACGCGTCAAACTGGCTAACGAACCAGGAGCAAATTTATTTCTGATGCCGGTGCAAGATGTACGTGTCGGTGGCCGTGAGGCAATGGCTAGTTATCAGTTTACTCTGTTAGCTGATGACTTAAATGAATTACGCGAGTGGGAACCGGCCGTACGCAAAGCGTTGGCGACCTTACCGCAACTAGCTGATGTTAACTCTGATAAAGAAGATAAAGGCGCAGAAATGGCGCTAACCTATGACAGAGATTTAATGGCTCAATTGGGTATCGATGTGCGAGAAGCCAATAATTTGCTGAATAATGCCTTTGGTCAACGACAAATTTCAACCATTTATGAAGCCATGAATCAGTATAAAGTGGTCATGGAGGTAGCGCCTGAATATACTCAGGATGTCAGTTCATTAGATAAAATGTTTGTAATAAATGGGCAAGGACAAGCCATTCCATTATCCTATTTTGCCCGTTGGCAGCCATCAAATGCGCCCCTAAGTGTTAATCATCAGGGGCTCTCAGCTGCTTCAACTATTTCATTTAACCTAGCCGAAAACGCCACCTTAGATGAGGCGATTAATGCCATTGAAAAAACCATGACTGAACTAGGCGTCCCCTCTTCTGTACGTGGCTCGTTTGCCGGAACGGCTCAAGTTTTTCAGGATACCTTAAAATCTCAGCTATTATTAATTCTTGCCGCCATAGTTACGGTGTATTTAGTTCTCGGGATCTTATATGAAAGCTATATTCATCCATTAACCATCTTATCAACGCTCCCCTCCGCGGGGGTTGGGGCTTTACTGGCTTTAGAGCTGTTTAATACCCCCTTTAGTCTAATTGCACTCATTGGGGTGATGTTGTTAATAGGGATAGTGAAAAAAAATGCCATTATTATGGTGGATTTCGCTATTCAGGCACAACGTGTTGGTGGATTAACTGCTCGCAAAGCCATATTTAAAGCCAGTTTACTGCGGTTTCGGCCTATTTTAATGACTACATTAGCGGCTATTTTTGGTGCACTTCCTTTAGCGCTTGGCTCGGGTGATGGCGCAGAACTGCGTCAACCGCTAGGAATAACTATTGTCGGTGGGCTAATTATGGGACAAATATTAACCCTATTTACCACACCGGTTGTCTATTTATATTTCGATCAGTTACGTCAAAAAATGCAGCAGCGTCGTACGCGCTCATCATTAACGGAGTGACTATGAAACGCCGATTAGGATTAACTCAGCTCCGATTAACCAGTTTAAGAACGCGTTTATTTCTGGCTATCTTTGCCACCTGTATTTTACTGGTTATTATCATGCACTTTGGTGTCCGTTCGAGCTTTCAATCTGGATTTATCGGCTATATTAAAACCGATAACCAACAGCGTACCAAACTTATCGCTGACGCCTTGGCGGAACAATATCAAGAGGTGGGTAGCTGGCAATTTTTAATGAAAGATGAACGGGCTTTTTTCCGTATATTACGTTCTATCGAACAAGGACAGCATGCCAGCAATGACCTCCAAAACAGCCGACAACATGGCCCAATGAATGGGCATAAGCATATGTCTGGAATGGCGCCTAGAAATGCGCCACCTCAACCTATGCCGATGCAATTCTGGGTATTAGATAAGCGCAGTAAACCGCTTTACGGGCGTAAAACACCTATTCCTCCCGATGCAATACGTGAGCCAATTAAGCTAAATAATGGCAAAATTATTGGTTGGGTTGCCGCTAGTTCAACGAATCGATTAACCCGAGAAATCGACTTGCGTTTTGATGCTCAGCAACTCTATACCAGTTGGATAGTGGCAGGAATTTCACTGTTAGTGGCCTTAATTGCCACGTATTTTCTAGCACGCGGCTTTTTACAGCCGATTAAACGTTTATTGCAAGGAACCCAAAAATTAGCTGCCGGTGATTTTTCTACCCGAGTGCCTGATTCAGGCCCTGACGAACTGGCTAAATTAGCGCAAAACTTTAATCATTTAGCCTCAACGCTGGAAAAAAACGAGCAAACGCGGCGTGATTATATGGCTGATATTTCTCATGAACTGCGTACCCCACTATCTGTACTGCGCGGTGAACTTGAGGCGGTACAAGATGGTATTCGCCAAGCGACACCAGAAACATTAAATTCATTACTCGCCGAAACGGAAACATTAATCAAGCTGGTCAATGATTTACATCTATTATCATTATCCGATCGTGGCTCCCTTGCCTACCGTAAACAATTGATTAATCTAACACCAGTGATTACTGTTGCACTCGGCCATGCACAGAGACGATTGGCGGAGAAGCCTTTAACTCTCGAGATAGCCTTACCAGAACAAGTTAATGTGATGGCTGATCCCGATCGTATTACCCAGTTATTCTATAATTTATTAGAAAACAGTTTGCGTTATACCCACAATGGAGGGCAATTGCGGCTGCAAGGTGAAATTAATCACCAACAATTTATTTTACGCTGGGAAGACAGCGCCCCCGGTTTAAGTGTCGAGCAATGTGATAAAATTTTTGAGCGTTTTTATCGGGCCGAATCTTCACGCAACCGTGCCAGCGGAGGATCAGGACTAGGATTAGCCATTTGCTTTAACATCGTCGAAGCACATAACGGCACCATTAGCGCCTCGCCTTCAGAATTGGGTGGAGTATGTATTACCCTCACCTTGCCACTGATGACGATAGAAAATACCATGCTAGATCATAGTTGAAATACGATCATAGTTGAAATTAGGCTGTACTTTAGTGATCTGAATACACCAGCTATGCTGGTGATGACTCAGGCACCCTAAACGCTATGTACAACGATATGTTGTCAGAAACTGTAGTTAGCAGATACCTAATGATAAACGTATCACCGTTTAAGCTTGTCACTTTGTATAGCCGCTTTCTTTATATAGCTAAGTATAAATATAGCTAAAGATAGCTAACTTAATATGGAAACTCACTGAGTATGAACAGTTCAATCACCTCAGCCAACGTGCTAATCGTCGAAGATGAACCGAAATTGGGTCAATTATTGTATGATTATCTGCATGCCGCAGGTTATCAGCCCGCATGGCTGTTACGTGGTGACCAAGTGATTGACTATGTCAAAAACCACCAGCCAGATATTATCTTACTCGATTTAATGCTACCGGGCTTAGATGGTATTTCAATTTGCCAAGCGCTACGCAAATTTAGTCAAATCCCAGTTATTATGGTGACCGCAAAAACAGAAGAAGTGGATCGCTTACTTGGCTTAGAAATCGGCGCAGATGACTACATTTGCAAACCCTTTAGCCCGCGGGAAGTTGTCGCTCGCGTTAAAACCATTTTACGCCGTTGTGTACGCCATGATACGTTTTTAGCCTCCGATGAAAAACTGACTATCGACGAAATAGCTTATCAAGTTCGCTATCAAGATAAACAACTCGAGTTAACTCCAGCGGAGTTTCGTCTAATTAAAAACTTTGCCGATAATCCTGGGACCGTATTCTCTCGAGATCAACTACTGGATATTCTTTATGATGATCATCGTGTAGTTACTGACCGAACTATTGATAGCCATATCAAAAATCTACGCCGAAAACTTAACTCGTTAGACAATACTCGAACTTTCATTCGTTCAATTTATGGACTGGGATACCGTTGGGATGAAGTTGAAAATGAATCCGACGAATAAAGCAGCGCCAATAATTTATTGTGGATCCATAAATTCGCTATTTTTATACGCGTACTGTTTGCAGGGTTTATTTGGCATTTTCTCGATAACGCGCTAGAATCTGCCTCCTTAAAAGCTTATCAATCCGGTAAGCCCTGACTTGTTATCAGACCGAGAATTATCATGTTTAAACCAGAATTATTATCCCCAGCAGGTTCACTCAAAAACATGCGTTATGCGTTCGCTTACGGTGCAGATGCCGTATATGCGGGACAGCCGCGTTATAGCTTGCGTGTGCGTAATAACGAATTCAATCACGAAAATTTGGCTAAAGGTATCGCAGAAGCTCATGAATTAGGTAAAAAATTCTATGTTGTGGTCAATATTGCCCCTCACAATGCCAAATTAAAAACCTTTATTCGTGACCTTACGCCAGTGATAGAAATGGCTCCAGACGCATTAATTATGTCCGATCCAGGACTGATTATGATGGTACGTGAAGCTTTTCCGAACATGGATATTCATCTTTCGGTACAAGCCAACGCGGTGAACTGGGCTACGGTAAAATTCTGGCATCAAATGGGACTGACGCGGGTTATTTTATCCCGTGAGCTTTCTCTCGAAGAAATTGCCGATATTCGCCAGCATGTGCCTGAGATTGAATTGGAAATTTTTGTTCACGGTGCATTATGTATGGCCTATTCTGGCCGCTGTTTGCTCTCTGGCTATATCAATAAACGTGACCCTAACCAAGGGACTTGCACCAATGCCTGTCGCTGGGAATATAAAGTCGAAGAAGGCAAAGAAGATGATGTTGGTAATATTGTTCACCAACATGAACCGATTGCAGTCAAAAATATTCAGCCAACCCTCGGCGCGGGTGCACCTACCGATAAAGTTTTTATGATTGAAGAAGCTAAACGTCCGGGCGAATACATGACGGCTTTTGAAGATGAACACGGCACTTACATCATGAATTCTAAAGATTTACGTGCCATTGAGCATGTTGAAAAACTAACTCAAATGGGCGTACATTCACTAAAAATTGAAGGCCGGACAAAATCATTCTACTACTGCGCTCGTACAGCACAGGTCTATCGCCGTGCAATTGATGATGCCGCCGCAGGCAAACCTTTCGATGCATCATTACTTACCACACTTGAAGGATTAGCGCATCGTGGCTATACCGAGGGCTTTTTACGTCGTCATACCCATGATTCCTACCAAACTTATGAATATGGTTATTCGGTCTCTGACACCCAGCAATTTGTCGGTGAATTAACCGGTAAACGTGTTAATGGATTAGCCGAAGTCGACGTAAAAAATAAATTCAGCCTCGGCGACAGCTTGGAATTAATGACGCCAGCTGGCAACGTAGTATTCACATTAGAAACACTGGCGAATCGTAAAGGTGAAGCCATTGATGTTGCACCAGGAAATGGGCATATTGTTTATTTACCTATTCCTGAAGATTTTAATCTCGAATTTGGTTTGCTGATCAGAAACTTACCGGGTACTACTACCCGTGATCCACACTCGGCGGCATAAGAATAATTTTCAGCACATAGGTATTTTAGCCTGTGTACTTTAAAGTGATTAACTTTACGAGCACATATTAGCCATCGCAATATTCTGAATACAGAAGCTAATGCGATGGCTTTTTATTAGTATTATTTCCCTTTAGATCAGACCTTTTGTCTGATCTAAAGGATTCAACCATTTCCATTTACTGTTAAAGCTCTCTTTTTGAACCCGCGTAAGAATAACTGAGGCCGGATTTTGTTGAGTCTATCGACTTGCTTGTTGATGACCCTTAATAGCTCATAACATTAACCCCCAATACGCTAATCCCTATTTTGATTTTATCGGCTTACTTGAATAATTGACTAAAAATAGCGCGTCTTAGGTACTCAGAAAAAGCTACTGATAGCTGAGTTACGGTAGCGAAGCTAAGGTAACTTAATTAATACGGTAGCGATCATCCTCTCACGATTTTTACAGAGCCCCAATCCAATTGCGCTTCATCACATGAAGCCCGTGCCCAAAAAAGTAAGCATTTTAATGATATCTCGAGCTTTGTTGATTCAGGCTTATTCTCAAAATTATGGACTATCTCTACTTGTTAAAACCGACTTGTTCTGTAGTTTATGCCTGAATCAGTTTGCTCTGCTTGCGTTTATCATTAAGGACAACAACAGCATAGCTAGAGCTGTAACCTTCATTGAATCCCTCGATACAATTCCCTGTGGAGAATACAATTAGCTTAACTTATATATTACCGTCCCCTCATAGCGGATAGAAATAAAAGATTACATGCAAATCGGCAAGCCCAACATAGGCTGAGTTTGCCAGTAGAATAGTCATTACATTGATATTGAATAATTCAGCAATATTATAAATTCATACACTCAACTTATAACTAATATGCAAATTTTTGCCATAGATCACATCAATCAATATCTGCTTGTCCTATAATCCTCAACGAAAATTAAGAACTATAAAGTCATAGATTAAGACTAGGAACCACCTCCTTGGCTAGCCCAATCTCCCTTGGGCTGGCCATTTCTTTTATCTGTTTACTTTACCCACAATTCGTTTTATCCATCATTAGCTCCCGGCTTATTTTTCCAACGTTCTTTCTCCTTCTCCTTGAACTAAATTTTAAGTTACACTTCTAATCATTATTTTTAGCGACTCTATTTAAAGGCTATTTTAATCATTATTAGCAAAATAAATTTATCTCACGCAATATAACCATCTATAGTAAAAGAATAATCAGGTCTAATTCTGCCCTGTCGCCATTAAATCCATGTATAAAAAGAGGTTAAATATGGAGAATTCAAATATCAGCATGCTGATTATATTTGCTCCAAATGCAACGAATCCCGAAGTGCGTAGTGCGGTAGAGAAATTACGTCATGAGGGTGCAAATATTCTCGTTCGTGTCTCTTGGGAACCTGATGATTTAACCCGCTTTATCGACGAGGCCGTGAGCAGGGGTATAGACACAGTTATTGCTGGTGGTGGTGATGGAACTATTAATGCCGTAGCTACCGCCCTAATGCGCTGCCAGAGTAGCTCAAGACCTACTCTCGCTATTCTACCGCTCGGTACTGCTAATGACTTCGCCACCAGTGCGGGGATCCCACGTGAAATCGACAATGCTTTAGCTTTAGCAATTAAAGGAAAAACAACCCTTATCGACTTAGCTAAAGTTAATGATGACTTTTATTTCGTCAATATGGCGACTGGTGGTTTTGGCGCCCGTATAACAACAGAAACCCCTGCTGCTCTCAAATCTGCGCTAGGAGGGATGGCCTATTTTGTCAACGGGCTATTTAGACCGGATACACTAAAAACAGATATTTGTCGCGTCGAAGCCGAAGATTTCAATTGGGAAGGCGAAACCTTGGTTATCGGTATTGGTAATGGTCGACAAGCTGGTGGCGGACAAGTACTAACTCCAAACGCATTAATCGATGATGGAAAATTAGACCTTCTATTGATCCCTGCCCGTGAGATAATCCCGGCTATCGTCAATAATCTATTTAACCCCGAAAAAAATGACAGTATTGTCCGCAGAACAAGTTCATGGATAAAAATTCATTCTCCGCATAAAATGGTATTTAATCTCGATGGCGAACCACTATCTGGTGAAACGTTCCGCTTTGAGATTTTACCTAACGTTATTAGCTGTCGGTTACCGCCACAATGTGACCTATTATCCTAGATAGTGCAGTACGCATTTTCATCGCTACTTTTTGTGGTTTTTAGCGCTTGTTTTACTGCGATTTATTTAGTTTTAACGCTATTGTGTGTTGGAGTTTATGGTTCCATTTATTATTCTCCAACACATATAGTTAATTACCACCATTGGTGAAAGTGATGGACTGGTCCAATACCCTGTCCCACTTCTAATGAGTCCGCCATTAATAAAGCCTGTTGTAAATAATTTTTAGCCACCGGCAATGTCGTTTGCCAGTTACTAAATTTAGGTCGTAATGCTGCAAGTGCTGCTGATAACGTACAACCAGTTCCATGAGTATTCACGGTATTGATACGCGGTGCGGAAAACCGCCATTCGCCTTGTGCAGTAAATAACCAATCTGGACTTTCTGTTTCATTCAAATGTCCCCCTTTCATTAATACCGCTTGGCAACCTGTTGCTAGCAGCATCCTCCCTTGTATTTTCATTTCATTTTCATTCGTGGCAACAGAAGTCGCCAATAATGCCGCAGCCTCCGGTAGATTAGGGGTAATTAATGAGACCAACGGCAGAAGGTGGCTCACCATAGTGCTTATAGCATCAGGAGATAATAGTGGATCACCACTTTTTGCAACCATAACGGTATCAAGGACAACATAAGGGATAGGATAGCGTCTTAAGGCACTAACAAGAACAGCAATATTTTGGCTATTCGAGAGCATTCCAATTTTTGCGCTATCGATTCGCACATCTGACAAAACGGATGCGAGCTGAGTCGCAAAAAACTCGGAAGAAATATCGTAGACCGCTTGGACCCCTTGGGTATTTTGCGCCACCAGCGCCGTAATCACTGAGGTTCCGTATGCACCAAGGGCCGAAAAGGTTTTTAAATCGGCTTGGATCCCGGCACCACCACTAGGATCGGTTCCAGCGATGGTTAATGCATTAATTCTCACTATATTTCTCCTTAAATGCGGATTATAAGTATTAGTAACTTAAATGCAGCTAAGGAGTGATGATTTGGCAAGGAAAATGATACCCAGTTCACCGACTTCCCTACGCTGGCATTATCCAGATCAGGTAATACGGGTTCATCTCAGCCTTAAGGCGCCCCGAGTCAAATGCTCTACCATTTTTGGCAAAAGCAGAAAATATGCGGATTAGTATCGCATTAATTATCAGCGCAAACCAGCGGGTAAAATCAAATACATTTAACCCAATAAAAATATAATTAATATTATATTAATTTATCTGTCGTCAAATATAATTACTTTATATTTAGCTCGTTGCGCTATAATAAACTCAAGATAAAATGATACTAAAACACTCTTCTTTTTAAATTTTACTCATTTAAATAATATTATTTACAGTCACACAAAAAAATAACCTAGAGAAACTATGAGATTATTACTCATTGATATTAGCCTATCATCAACCTCTATCTAGTCGGTATACTAGCTATTTTCAGTACTATCAGCTGTACTAACTCCTTATTAAGGTTAAAAATTCATAATCTGAAAAAATCAAAAATAGAGAATCAATACATATATAATCTAAGATTTTTCTTATAATGAATAATGTATTAGTTTTCACTTTTTAAAAAAATGTTATTATAGCTCGATATAATATTTTTTAATGCCATTGCTGATTGTTTTAACATACATTTTGTCCAAAGGATTTTTTAGGGTAAGAGATGAAAAACACGTGATGTGTTAACGTATATTGGAATTGTAATGACTGTAAAAAATTGGGTGATCCTAGCGGCGAGTTCAACTATCTGGTTAAGTTCGGCTACTTGTTCCGCATCTTCCACTTCAGACGTTGCCCCAGCATCAATAAATACGCCGGGATTGTGGGATAAATTTACCAGCAATGTCAGTAAAACATGGGATTCTCCTGAATATGAGGTCTATTTACCGGCACTAACTTGGCATAACCGCTTGACGTATGATAAGAAAAAAACCGATAGATATAATGAGACCCCTTGGGGTTTAGGGCTAGGTAAATATCGCTATGATGAAGATAATGATTGGCATTCTCTTTATGCAATGGCGTTTATGGATTCGAATGACAAAGTCGAACCGATTATAGGTTATGGCTTCCAGAAAATGTGGATCCCCGGAGATATAGACGGCTTTCGTATGGGCGCCGGTTTTACCTTAAGTATCACGGCTCGCCATGAATATAACTATATTCCAATACCACTGCCTTTACCTTTAGTTTCGGTTGAATACAATCGCCTAGCATTTCAAGCTACCTATGTTCCGGGTACCTATAATAATGGTAACGTATTATTTGCTTGGCTTCGTTGGCAGTGGTAATAATAAAGTTAGCGAAAAATAATCTGTAAAAAATGTTTTATCATAAAAAGGCGACTAATAAATACTCTATTAGTCGCCTTTTTAGTTTCTATTTTAATCCATTAACTCTAGGTGATTACGTCTTGGTCATTAGCTTGTATCAAATGTTCTATTAACTTTGACATAAACTAATTATGCAGATTTGTTATTATTAATAGACTGTTTTCTGGCGTTAGAAAATTGGAAACCAATCCATAAAAATCCAATCCAAAATGGCATTAAAATCACCGAGATACGAATACTATCAGTCATCAAAATAATGATTAAAATAAAAGCTAAGAATGCTAAGCACAAATAATTACCAAATGGGTACCATAGCGCACGGAAACGAGTAGTCACACCTTGTTTATTTTTCGCGGCGCGGAATTTAAGATTAGAAACACAAATCATAATCCAGTTAATCACCAGCGTGGTTACGACCAGTGACATCAATAATTCAAGCGCCTTTCCTCCCATCATATAGTTAACGACAATACCCAATGAGGTCGCTAATGCGGAAACTGAAAGTGCCATTAGCGGCACACCACTGCGCGTCACTCGGGTTAAGAAATGTGGGGCATTTCGTTGCTGCGCTAAACCATAAAGCATACGACTGGTACTATATACACAGCTATTATAAACCGAGAGCGCAGCAATCAAGATAACCGCATTCAAAGCATTAGAGACTAATTTATCACCTAAATCATGGAAAATAAGCACAAACGGACTTTCACCACTCACCACATTGATCCACGGATATAGTGAAAGTAATACGGCTAAAGAACCAATATAAAAAATAAGAATACGATAAACCACTTGGTTGGTCGCTTTAGGAATACTGGTTTGTGGATCTTCTGCTTCAGCTGCCGTAATCCCCACTAACTCTAAGCCACCAAAGGAGAACATAATGACAGCCAGCGCCATCACTAGCCCAGAAATACCGTTAGGGAAAAAGCCTCCGTGCTGCCAAAGATTGGCAACAGATGCTTGAGGTCCACCATTTCCACTTATCAGTAAATAAGATCCAAATATTATCATCGCAATAATGGCTACGACTTTAATAATTGCAAACCAAAATTCGGTTTCACCGTATAAACGTACATTAATTAAGTTAATACCATTAACAGCCACAAAGAAAATAGCTGCAGATATCCAAGTTGGTAAGTCTGGCCACCAGTATTTCATGTACATACCGGCAGCAGTCAATTCTGCCATTCCGACGAGAATAAACATTGCCCAGTAATTCCAACCGGATAAGAAACCAGCAAAGCTACCCCAATATTTATAAGCAAAGTGACTAAATGAGCCTGCGACAGGCTCTTCAACTATCATTTCACCCAGCTGACGCATAATAAGGAAAGCAATAAATCCACTAACGGCATACCCTAATAAAACTGAAGGGCCCGCCATATTAATCGTTTGGGCGATCCCTAAAAATAACCCTGTACCAACAGCACCCCCTAAAGCAATCAGCTGGATATGCCGATTTTTTAATCCTCGCTTTAACGTTTGCTCATTCATTTCTGACATTATGACACCCTTGATTGTTTTTTATTATTCGTGACTAATTATTTAACAATTTTATAATTTCACGATTTTATCTTCGTATTAATAGCATTATTTGCCAATTAATCATAACTAAAATTAGTCAATAAAAGAGCTTTACCGACGACTACTTTGTAAGCAATTAAAAGGGTAACCAATCGGTTATCTGACAAACGCCATACTTAAAATCCTTGCCGCCCTGATCACACACATTGTCTAATGCCAACAAATACAATAACAAGCAACTAAATATGACCAAGAGGATAATAAGTAATCTTTTAATTTTAATCAATTTTTTACCTTTCAATCATGCAACTTGATCAACCAGCGATACACTTTGGGTTATATAAAAGATCCTTTTCACCATTTTATATGTCCTACCTTGAGTATAATAATACTTTGGCAATCTAAAATTTTTACATGTGTTAGAAATTGTTATTCAATTCAATCGTTGATTAATTGAGCTATTCGCGTTTATTAGGGGGAAGTTTTCAGTCTTATAATGATGAAGATAGCGTAAAATATAGCCTCAATGCTGAGTTAACTGATTTTACCGCACAACTGGCCTTTGTCATCTACAAAAAAAGTTGTGTATACTGCATTTATCCTTAACTAGCCTGTAATTGAGATGCCACAATATAATCACCTAGCATTGGTCTGCGCCTTAAGTAAATGGATTGAAAACCATTTAGGTCGAGTCATCCACTTAGAAGAACTAGCTGCCTATTCCGGCTACTCACTATGGCATATGCAAAAAATATTCAAAGAAGTCACGGGAATTTCTCTTGGTAAATATATTCGCCAACGACGACTTGCGGGAGCTGTGAATCTACTGAGAAACAGTCAGCAGTCTATTTTTGATATCGCTCTAGATTTTGGCTTTGGTTCTCAATCTCATTTTACTTATATGTTTCGTAAAGAATATGGGATCACACCGTTTGATTTCCGACAAAATCAAGACATTGAACTAATGGTCAAGCAGCCATTACATTTGAGCCCTGATTTCGCAGAATAATTAGGGATCAACTAGCGTAAATGTTATCACCTATTTATCCATTGCTGCTGATTTACATTTGATATAAATAGAGTAAGGTAATTCAAGATAATAACGCTCTTAATTACCCGGAGGAATTAATGTCGATTAAATTGATCGCCATAGATTTAGATGGAACTTTATTAAATAGCCACCATCAAGTTACTGATGCAGTAAAAAATGCCATCCAGCTAGCAAAAGAAAAAGGCGTTCATATAGTTCTTGCATCAGGACGACCCTATTCTGGAATTGCTCCTTTTTTGCATCAATTAGAATTAGATAATAGCCATTACTACTGTATCAGTAATAACGGCAGTGTGATCCATAAAGCCCATAATGGCGAACATTTGGTTGAAGACCTACTCGAATTTGCCGACTATCAATTTTTTGAGTCACTCTCGCGCGAAATTGGGGTTCATATGCATGCGCTAGCTGATAATTCTATTTATACAGCTAATAAACATATCCATCATTATACTGTTGTTGATGCATACCTCACCAATACTCCACTGATATATTGCCCAGTAGAAGAGATGGATCGCCAATTATCTTTTACTAAATTAATGATGATTGATCATCCCGAAGTGCTTTCTGAACGTATTAACTATATTCCTGAAGATACTTTTGATAGTTATTCCTTGGTAAGAACTAGCCCTTACTTCTTAGAAATCTATAATAAAACGGTTAGTAAAGGGCAAGCACTAAAAACTTTAGCCGATAAATTAGGGATTACCCATGATAAAATCATGAGTATTGGCGATCATAATAATGATATCCAAATGCTAGAATATGCCAGTATGTCGGTCGCTATGGGTAATGCCGCTGAACATATTCAAAAAATGGCAAAATTTGTTACAGGTACCAATGACGAAGATGGCGTTGCTACTGCAATTAATAAATTTGTTAACGTTTAAATTAAATGTTATCCGAATAATATAACAATTTAAACTCAAAAATAGCGCTGAAACTCCAGTATAAAAGCGCCCATTACTAGTAATAAAATGGGCACTTTTATACTATTAGCTAATGACGTGTCGCTAGCCAGCAAATAATTGAGCCTAACGTGACCATAATAACCCCTTGCCAAAAACTCAATGTAAGCATAGTACTTAATAAATAAGAAGAAAAAGCCGTTGAAATCACCGGAGTAAAATAGGATAGCGTAGCTAATAACGTTACATTGCCTTTAATTACTGCTAACGTCCACAAAGCATTTGCGGCACCGGTAGCAAGTGCGGCTAAAATTAATAAACTGGTATTCGCTAAAGAGAATGACATGTCAATATTAGATTGCAGTCCGGTTAATACCCATAATACCATCGCCGTTAAAATAAAAAATAACACCATGCCATTATGCCCACCAGAAATTTTCTTTGTCACATTACTGTAAAATGCCCAGATAACTGCGCCAATAAAAGCCAAAAAATAACTCACTGGATTACTTTGAATATTAGCCAATAAATTAACCGCAGAAATTGACTGGTCGCCACTTAATACCCATATCAATCCACAAAAAGCCAATATCAAACCAATAATTAATGCCAAACTAAATCGTTTGCCTGCAAAAATAACTGATAATGCTATCGTAAAACTGGGCCATAAATAATTAACCATACCTAATTCTATCGCCTGTTGACGATTATTGGCTAATCCCAAAGATAAAATTAAACACAACTCATAACTGACAAATAATAATGTTCCCCAAAATAAATATCTTTTAGGAAATAAGGTTAACTTTGGCCACCCCATGGTTAATAATAGAATAATGGCCCCTAAGGTATATACTAATGCAGCACCACCGACAGGCCCAAAGCTTTCACTTACGCTGCGTAACAATCCAACAATAGTGCTCCAGAGTAAAATCGCGATAATCCCATAACCAGTTGCTGCTTGCTGACTAATATTTTTCACTGGTTTTACTCCTTAGGCTATATATTCTATTACCCCTTGTAGGGTAGCGGAATTGATATTTGTAATTATATAGATGACTTATTAATCGTTATTATCTGCTGTTTAGATGCCCGATATTTCTCCACTAATGCCAACGCAATGGCTTCTGTTTCTGCATCCGCTATTCCTGAAATATCCGCAGGTCGAAAGTGCATCTGAAACGCCTGAATCAGTAATTTAATTGATAAGCTATTCATCGATGTCGATGATACGGGTAATTGATAGCCATAACGTTCTAGCGCAGGTAATAACTTATCATGGGGATCAACGAGTTTGTTAACTGGCCGCCCTGCTAAATAGTATTTCACTGTCTGTTGTTCTGGCCATGCACCGATACCTTGCTCCGCTAGTTGCTGCCAAGGAAATAACCTCCCTGGATCAACTTTTCGACCGGGTGAGATATCACTATGCCCTAGAACATTTTCCGGTGCAATATCATAGCGTTGAATAATATCCTTAGCTAGTTTAGCCAATAGTTCTATTTGTGCAGGCTGATACGCAAACCAGTGACGCCCTAATAAACGCGTTTGAAAACCACGATTAACAATTTCAATGCCCACTGAATACTTATTCAGACCTTGCATTTGCTGCCAGTAACTTTGTCCCGCATGCCACGCAATAGATTTTTCATCGACCATCTGTATAGCCGTTAATCG
The DNA here is from genome assembly GCF_001294465.1 of Moellerella wisconsensis ATCC 35017. Classification (GTDB taxonomy): domain Bacteria; phylum Pseudomonadota; class Gammaproteobacteria; order Enterobacterales; family Enterobacteriaceae; genus Moellerella; species Moellerella wisconsensis. Next base: position 145,953 of record NZ_LGAA01000018.1, on the reverse strand, counting down.
TCCTGTTATTTCTACTTCAGGTATGCTTGGGATCAAATAATGAATACTGACTTGACCTGATGAAAGAACGTTAATGGAATCTGTATCATTTAACGCAGTATAGTGAATAATTAAAAATTTAGGTGTATTTCCCGCCTTTCCTGCAATTGGATATTGGCTAATGGTATAATCACGTGGAGTTTGGCATCCGACCAAGACCAGCGACAGTAAGAGTAAAATATATTTCACGTAACTTTTCTGCTAATTAGTTAGGTTTATCGATAAATTATAGTCATCCTACAGCAACCGTCGCTGTCTACAAATAAAAAACCTCTTACACTGAATGATCAGGTAAGAGGTGATTAAATTGGTTCGATTTATAGTAACAGGCTCAAAAATTAACGATTACTTTCTCTTTCGACCCATTTTTCTACTGCTTCTTTTTCCCAAATACCCTGTTCTATTTGCCGCTCTATATCTGGATATTGGTTAATATCAAATACTGGTAATTTACCTAATTTACGCTGCACATTGTAATCTTTGGTGATCTTAAAGGCGATTCCTGACAACAATGATATGGCTATCAGATTAATTAAAGCCATCAATCCCATAGATAAATCAGCAAGTTTCCAAATAAATGGCATTTCAGCTAGCGCACCAAACATCACCATCCCTAAGGCTGCTAGACGTAAAATCAGCAAACCTGTAGTACTGTTGTTCTCTAGAAAAATCAGATTACTTTCAGCGTAAGCATAATTGGCAATTATCGATGTAAATGCAAAGAAAAATATTGCGATAGCAATAAAAGTAGTTCCCCAGTCACCGACCGAAGACGATAAAGCCATCTGTGTTAATTCAATACCGCTAATCTTATCTGTTGGATTATCAAGGACACCGGAAGATATAATGATAATCGCTGTCGCACTACAGATAACGATCGTATCCATAAATACACCCAGCATCTGTACATAACCTTGAGATGCAGGGTGCGGTGGATAAGGTGACGCAGAAGCCGCTGCATTCGGCGCCGACCCCATTCCTGCTTCATTAGAAAATAATCCGCGTTGGATGCCTTGGGTCATTGCTTGTGCAACGCCATAAGCAACCGCTCCACTTGCTGCTTCTTGCAATCCAAATGCATTACGAATAATCAGCATAAATACGTCAGGTAATTCGGTTAGATGATCAGAGACTACCCATCCAGCTAACCCTAAGTAGGCTAAAGCCATAACAGGAACTACCCATTCAGCCACTTTTGCAATAGATTTTAATCCTCCAAAGATAATTATCCCGCTAATAATTACCAAAAATATACCGACATACAGAGGGTTAAAATCAAAAGCAACAGCTGTCGCCTGCGCGATAGAATTTGCCTGTACTGCATTAAAGACTAAACCAAACGCAATAATCAGAAAAATAGAGAATAATATCCCCATCCAGCGCATTTTTAGCCCTTTTTCCATATAATAGGCCGGACCGCCACGATAATTTCCTTGATCATCCTTCGTTTTATATAACTGTGCGAGCGTGCTCTCAATAAATGAAGTTGCCATGCCAAGCAACGCAACAACCCACATCCAAAAAATCGCTCCGGGTCCACCAGCTGTTAACGCGATTGCCACCCCCGTCAGATTCCCTGTCCCAACTCTTGCGGCTAAACTAGTACATAGCGCTTGAAATGAAGAAATTCCTGCCTTATCTTCTCGATTAGAATTATTACTATTTTTTAAAATAGCGAACATATGAAAGAAATGACGAACTTGAATAAACCCTGTACGTAAAGTGAAGTAGATACCAACACCTAATAATAAATATATGAGTATTGAACCCCATAGTATATTATTTAAATAGTTAATAACTTCAGTCAAAATATTTCCCCTTATCTTATCGGATAATGAATATGCCAAATTCAACTCCGCTGATGCCTATAGTATCGCTTATTGACTATTATTAATTAAGCAAAATACGCACGGTAACATATTGATTATTCGATCAACATATTCATGAATATATGACGATAGGTATAATGTATTAGATAACGAAAATAATGTATCATAAAGCGAGTTTAGATGTATAAATTTTTATCATTGTGATCTACTTTATGTTAATTAAGTGATATTTCATTTAACTAAAACAATTAATGATGACACCAGATACCACCTAAAACTATCTATCAACTAACTGTTTTAAAATAAATTTTTCATCCGTACTATTTTTAAGCTTAAAAATAAATCAATTGATTTAGATTACACCAACAATTTAAGATAAGCTCACTGTAGCTATATATCCTAATAAATATCTATTTTATATTAACGTAATATCTTAATCATTCAGCTATATAAATAGCTCATAAAATTTAAACTGTTTAATTACTCTATTTATTAAAAAACTCACATATCATATGACTAAACTGTAAGCCAAGTGATAATCATTGAATATAAATCAACCAACATATGCATGTTTTTTGTTCGATTTTAGACTGCTTATTTCCAGTGAGATCATAATTACTTTACATTGTGATTCCCTATATTAGAAATCATAAAATAAGAACAATTGTTAACTTAGATAAATATTCGTAGAATGGTTGAGTACTAATAATAATATCATCAAAATTTACCGCTCTTACGCAGATAGAAGCAATACAATAAGTCATCAACGGAAGGTGATGACTGAAAAGACGAGATTGCTGTCCACAAGAGACTGCGTTATGGTAATCAATAAAACACTAGCTTGACGTATACACGTCAGATAAAAATAATCATTCTGCTGAAGGTTTACTCAATGGAAATTAAAATCAAAGTTGCTGATGACTCTGTCCAAAATTTAACTCAACCTGCGTATGACGCTTATATTGCAGAATTAACTGCTCGCGTAAAAGAGGTTTATCCTAGCAGCAACTTATTAATCACTCATGATGTTGGGCCAACGATCTTTACTACCCATGGCTTTCATGATGATGATGAAGCACGAATTGTTCTGCATGAAATCTTAGAAGATGTACATCAACATGGTCATTGGCTAAAAAAATAAACTAAAACACAACTTCTTTATAGTTATCTGACTGGTGGCAACGCCAGTCACTGTTAATTAGCCCTCTTCTATCCATCTCATGTAGCTTTCTATCACAAACATCAGATTAATTATTATTTATTTGAAGATAACGCTTTTCTTTTATACGTCATATGATAATTTATATAACGAAATTTATCTACATTGCTTTTGCTAAATTATCTAGCAGCCAGTTTTGTACTGGCTTTTTCTTTTGTCACCATAAAAATCCGAATTCACTTCTATTATTATATTTAATCCCTTTGTAAAAGAGCGCCCCATACTGCCATGATAAATAGTATTCTTCTCCACTGAGAACAAAAATAATTCGCCGAGTAAAAAACTTAAGGATTTATCTACTATATTTATGATGATAATTATTCTAGACTGTGGGTATCTTTAGACTGCATCCGAGGTAATACCATGAAACGTCTATTATTATCTTTATGTTTGGTTCCCGTTCTCTCTTTCGCTGCCAATGAACCATTAAAGATTAGTCAAACCGCGGTTGATTATTGTGACATCACGGGCGATGTACTGGCCCAAGCATATAGCACCAATAAAAGTGCACAAGAATTGATCGACACTGCGTTAGTCAAGGTAAAAAGTGAACAACTGGATTTGAGTAAGTTAAAAAGCAATCAAGCTGCTTTGCAAAAAGATCTGCAAGTCGCTATCCAAGGTATTCGCGATAATAAAACCGCGTTCGCCACTAAAGAAGATTTCACTAAATCACTCAATGATTCTGTTAGCGCTTGTAAAATCCAAACCGAACTGTTACTAAACAAATAATATTCTTTATTAATCAATGTGATATATTTTTCACACATATTAGATTAAAAATATGGTGAAAATTTAGAGAAATAAAAAACGGATAAATTATATAATATTTATCCGTTTACTTTTATTAATCATTACATTGTGTTGTTATTTTATACTCACTATTTTTCCCAGCATAAGACAGGCGTGCTTGTTTATATAAAGACAACCTAATCTCTCTTGCTTTAGGAAATTGTTTATCTGCAAGCAATAGGCGAATTTTTTGAGAGTTCTAAATACTAGCTTCACTACTATGATACTGATATCCGATAGCATCTAAATGCTATTTTTAATTAATAATCGCTTCTGTATAAAATGGATCGCAAAAATTTTCAAATAATTATCTAATTTTTTACCCAACTCAGCTTTTGCCCTCAATACTTGTTATTAGCGCAAAATTAATAGTTTCACCACGATCGTTCACTATGTCATATAGTTCTTCTTGATCTTCTTTCTAAACAACGGATTTAAACGTATCAGTTCTCAGCATGCGCGCTGGTTACATATCCAGATGACGATCATTATTCCAATAGCAAATCACATAATCTCGTTAGTTGATAACTTTTTCAGCTGTTAATAAAGGATATGATGGTTATCCGCTAAGGCTAGCGCTGCTCCGCGCATAATGTACGTATTGACGATCGCGTAAACTCACTATCAGCTAATAAAATTTGTCCTGCTGAGGAAATTTTATTATTGCTGATACTCACGATTGCTACAAATGCTTGCTTATTACCTACCAATGAATACTGAAAGTCTCCACAAACGCGTAACATCTCACCTTTTGATTGCTCAAAACGCTGAGCAATACGCATATCATTAAATATTAATGGTTTTGTAGCTTTTGTTTTTTGCTCAATACGCTGCTGAACTGTTTGAAATACATCACTGTCATGCACTGTATTATAATATACATACGCAAATACTGACAAAGATAACAGACCAACTATAAATAACTTAATATAAAACCGTTTCAAGAATAACCACCTAAATTATAAATTTGTTACCAGCCACCTATTGGACTATACAAAATTCATTATATCTAAAAAAACCAAGTCTAATTTAGCAGTATTAACTCGAAATGTATTAGCTTTAAGTATCAATTTTGACTCTAAAATGAAGATTCTGAACATTATTAATGCTTTCGGACGTCCATCACTATCCATTGATACACACATCAATTCTAACGTACTATTCATCGGCTAAACTTATGCTATAATCTTTATAATAAAAGCAAGAGTAATGTCGTTATAGCCAACCTTCGGGTTGGCTTTTTACTCTAATAACAATACTTAAACTTACCCAGCAATCAACAAATAACTTATTATTAAAAATAATAAGTTATTATCAACCATTAATAATAAGTAAGTTAGTCATCTATAGATCATTGAGAAATAATAATTTATATATAATTTAATATTTAGCATTGATATAAAAAATAATTTATTTTAAAAAAACATTACTCTATAATAAAAATATCACTCACTGAATAATAAATTAAACATTCTAAAATGAAAAATAAAATTGTTGAAAACTTAGTTTCTTTAACTTACGGAACAAACAATGATGTCAAAGTCGCAGCAATCAATGCATTAGGTGATTATCAATGTACTATTGAGCTTGAGGGCGCTATTGAACGTCTAATTTCCTTATGTGGTGACTATAATAAAGATATTGCTATTGCTTCTATTATTTCTTTAAGTAAATTAGCTAAATTTTTCGCAGAACAAAATGAATAATAATTTAATTATAAAATACAGATATAATAGATTTTTTATATAATGAATTATAATATTAAAAACAAAAAATTGATTATATTCAATAATAGTTTATCTATTGAAACCATTTAGACATCATCAATACAGCTGATAATAATAAAACGATAACTAAAATATTAGTACATAATTTTATAACAATATGAAATTTAGTAGCCTTAGTCATATATCTCCAAAAAAAAAGCCTTGCTAATGCAAGGCTTAATATTATAGATAACAGCTTTAACTGCTCAGGGGGACCCGTCATCGCTATCGTAAAGCTATTATCTTAAAGAAGTTTGCTATTGATTATAAAAGAACAATAACATTTGCAGCTGAAGGGCCTTTACTTCCGTCTTCGATTGAGAAGCTGACTTCTTGTCCATCTTGCAATGTTTTAAAGTTATTACTTTGAATTGCTGAATAATGAACAAAAACATCTTTGCTACCATCTTTTGGAGCAATAAAGCCGAAGCCTTTAGATTCGTTAAACCATTTTACTAAACCAGTCATTGTAGCTGACATATAGAATTCCTTAAATTTATTTAATTCGCCAAGGGCGGATAGAGGGTTTGTGCTAGATGTACTTATGAGTCGTTAAATTAGAAGGAATTCGCAATGAAGGGTATTAATGATTACACTAAATGGTGAACTGCTTTAAACTTGCTTTGCATAAATAGGTCTGTACTTCCAAACCGATGACCTATTAACGCACATCTCATTACAATTAGCAAGTCATAAAACTAAAAAATTTGTCCCCCCAGTTAGGTTTAAAATAATGATCATTTAAATCAATTAGATACAGATATTATATATTTCAAATAAGAATATATATTTGAAATTATTTTGTCAAAATTAATACAATTTTTTATTATTTAACGTTAAAACAGCATATTATCTCTTTACTAATGATAAAAATCATAACAAATAAATTTATCTCAATTTTAATATTTCCATGTTCATAGAAAATTAGATTATCAATAAAAAAGCACCCCATCATAAATAGATGAGGTACTAAGTATTAATTAATAATATTATAAAACAAATAGTTATTGACGTGCTTTCAAATCATTACGGATCTGTAGATGACTTAATACACTAAAAATAAATGTTCCACCTAAAATGTTACCCACCACAGTAGGTATGCCAAATGGATAGAAAAAAGCGCTCCAAGGCTGCACACCTTCAATAATCAAATAAAATGTTTCTACCGAACCAACCACAATATGAGGAAACCCAAAGGCTGAAATAATAAAAGTCATCATGATAATAATAAAGACTTTACTACTCCCCGAAGAGGGTAACATCCATACCATAGTCGCAATCAACCACCCAGAAATTACTCCACCAACAAACATATTAGTTGGACTTTGTTCCAGCAACTCTGCAGATATTAAATGAAATGCATTTTTTAATACTGGTGGAAAAACTGATAAATTATTTAGTAAATAAGCAATAATAAATGTTCCAACTAAGTTACCTATTAGAACTATTCCCCATAAACGCCCCAACATCTTAAAATTATTTTTTGTAGGTCGATGCATAATAGGCAATACTGCCGTCAGTGTATTTTCAGTAAATAATTGCTGACGAGACATAATAATAATCACGAACCCCAGAGTATAACCAAAGCTTTCAATCAAACCACGATAATCTGTCTCAGCAAAAGATATATTTAACTTTGATTTAACTAATAGTGATACTCCTATAGATAAACCAGCAGCAATCGCTGATAAAAACAAAGCTAATAAATCACGATTTAATTCCTTCTGCCCTTCGCTGCGGATTTCCTCATGAATAGCTGCAGCTCGAGAAGGCAAATGTTTAGAACGATGCTCTATTTCATTTGCCGTATTTTCTGTATCAATCCATTTATCTTTTTTCATCGTATACTCCTGTTTAAGAGAAAGCTTACAGCTACAATAATTACTTTTAATCTACTTACAAGACAGCCATAAATAGCATAAAATAAAAATCAATCCTAATAATAGGTATATTATAAATAATTAACCTTCCATCAAAAATAAATATAAATAATATTTATTCAATAACTTATGACTGATATAACAATTTTTTATTGTAGAACACACCTGTTCTCTCTACCAGAACGGCATTTAAAAATAATAAAAAACAGCAAAATAAACAAAAATATACTGCAATATACTATATTTTAAGTTTTTTATATTGCGTCTTTCCTATGATTATAAAACCCATTTGTTCTTTAATGATAATAAGTTAATTTATCTATTTTTACTCCATATTACTCTATAATGTAAACTTAAAGATTAATAATTTTCCAGTTTAAATACTATTACCTGCAATAAAATAATAATATCTACAATTCCAATACTAGTGATTTCATCAACTATCTATCTAGTATTTTAATTTATCACCTATCTTTATTTTTACACCAGTTAATTGAACTAACTTTTTACATATGAACTAATTCAGTCACCAGATATTAATAATAATCATCAAGCTATTTATTTTAATAATATTACATATCAAAAACAACATCCAATTAAATTATATTTTTTATTTTTCACTGCAGCATCACTAATTAAATTATTTCATCTAATAATATAAAATCACCTCCAAGCTAAATGAATTTATAAAGTATGTAATTAAACAATAATATATATTACAATATAACATTTTTTATTTATTAATAATCATGAATTGAAGAAATGTAAAGTAAGTAAAATCTTACCGGGACTATTTGACCTTCCCCTTAGAGGAAGCTTTACAGTAAATATTATTCCCAATTAACAAGAGGATTTATTTATGAAAAAAACAATTGCTTTAATTACGTTATTATCAAGCGCTCTTTCTTTTTCAGCCATTGCAGATAAAAATATGCCTACCATGGAGCATAATTTAACGAACAATAGTCCATCTGCTATGCAACAAGAGCTTGATCATTCGATGATGAAAATGCATCAAGAAATGGCTGAAAGTGCCTCCATTGAAAACCCTGATATAGCCTTTGCTAAAGGCATGATAGCTCATCATTTAGGTGCTATTGATATGGCAAAAATTGAGCTTAAGTACGGTAAAAATACTGAAATGAGAAAATTAGCACAAGAAATAATTGATGCTCAAGGCCCAGAAATAGAGCAAATGCAGCAATGGCTAGATAAAAATTCGAGTCCAGCCCAAAAATAAGTAAAAATAAAATATAACTCCGTCATTATTCATATGTAGGGGTTATATTTATTTTAGAATTACCACTTTACTCAAGATAATAATGATAAACATCATGATATATTAATAATTATCCCACTAAACACAGCCAAAACTAAATCAATAAGAGTTAAAATTAATTCTTTTTTACTTAGCCTTATTCAATATAGAAATACTGTAAAGTGTAGCAATAACTATACTCATCTATAACAATACTCATTTTTGATAATATAAATTTATTTATATATTATTTATTTTTATCGAAAGTAAATAAAGTAATGCTGTGATAGAAAAAAGATACCCATTAGAATATTGTATAGTAATTTTTTATTAAACATATTTTCATAATATACTTTTCTGAAAATAATAATGCCATGAGTAGTGTTTCTGGTGTCTGAGGAAAAACCCTATTTCTCTAAATTAAATTTCTTAGAAATCACAGAATAACCTAAATATTCCACAATCGTAATCAGTGAAAATATTATCTTAAATAAGCAATTTAGATTATAATTTTCGTTCTTTTTACCTTTATTCGAAATTAAAAATATACGATTAATGATTAAAATAATTTTAATCATAGCCTGTTTTGTCATCCATCCAAAATAATTATACCAATCATTAATGTCAATATAATTTATAAATCAACCAAGATGGATATTACTTTCTACATACTTATTTTGATAAATGGTTTATACTAAAATACTAACCAAAACTCCAAAATATCTCCGAAAAAAATACTAAAAATAGTTATATTAATCGATACAGATACTAGAAAAATAAAGCTAATCCGATAATAACCCCCCAATTATCGTATCCAAAATCTAATATTTTAGGCTTCCCTCAATTTTTGAAAACATAATAGATATTAACTCACGAACGCTTAATTATCGATATTAAACTGATAGGAATCAACATTAAAAGAATTTTTTATCTTACGCCAATTCCCTATTCCTTTAAAAATTATGATTAAGTCTTTTGAGATTGATCTAATTATATAGTTAACCAAAAATATTGATTATAAATAATTATTTTAATAAATGAAATTTATTATTTATATCAAAAACGTTAATTTGTAAACATAAATCATTATAATTTTAGCTAGAAGCCTATTGAGATTAATTCTAATAGTAATTATTTAGTAAATAACGAGAGCAATAGCTGATAGGCTATTTTTGATTATAAAAAACAGAAGATAATAATAGCTTGAACTATGATTTTTTATATATGAAAAAACCCCGCCAAGGCGAGGTTTTAAATATTTTTCACTTTAAAGATTAAAATTAGTATTAACTAATTTATCTTACAGTGCGATTACGTTTGCAGCAGAAGGACCTTTTGCACCGTTTTCGATAGTAAAGCTAACTTCTTGACCTTCGTTCAAAGTTTTGAAGCTATCGCTCTGAATTGCAGAAAAATGAACGAAAACATCTTTGCTACCATCTTTTGGAGAGATGAAACCGAAGCCTTTAGATTCGTTGAACCATTTTACTGTACCAGTCATTGTATTAGACATATTAAATTTCCTATAATTTTTTTAAGTCGCCATATGGCATTTTTCGGTTTGTTTTTCTTTTTTACTTATGGTTACTAATTAGAAGAAATTCACAATGAGAGGGGTATCTTCGATATCACCAAACAGGAACTGCTTTAAACTTGTCTTTCATAAAGTAGGTCTGTACTTCCAAACCAGTGACGCTATTAACTCATATTCTATGGCATAACGCAAACAATAAATTCAAATATTTTATTTATATCTGAATTCAAAGGAGCATATTACTCCCTGCTCTTATCATGAAACTTACTTTTAACTCAGACTGCAACCCCAAAAAAAACAAAAGACATTACATATCAACAAGTTAAAATGGTTGCAATAATTATTAAACAATACGCCTAACAAAAAACAAAAAACAAAAAACCCACCACATTATGGCGGGTTAGCTCTATTTTTTCTAAAAATTAATACGTTTTAACGATTAAAAATTCGTTTTTCTGCTTTTTGTATATCACTATATCCTGATTTCAGCTCATCAGGAGTGGCTTCACTAAAATTCTGCGAGAATTCTGCGCCTAAAAAAGCATCTACCATCATTTTAGCCTTGAAAGGCGTAATCAACAGTCCTCCCATAGAAAGGACATTACAATTATTAATAGCCTTACATAACTTAGCCGTGGTTACGCTCTCACAAACTCCACAATAGACACCGAAGTGTTTGTTCGCAGCAATACTCACACCCATTCCGGTGCCACAGAAAATAAAACCCAAATCATACTCTTTATCTGAAATTTTTTTTCCAACAGTATCTCCAACGTCACAATATCCCGTCGGTGCCTCAGCCGTAATATCATCTACGTGGTACCCTTTTTCACACAAATAAGATTTGACTGTATTTTTTAGATCAAAACCTGAAGGATCTGCACCAATAATAATCTTTTTACCTGCCATATATCCTCCTATAGATAAAAGTAAGATAAGAATAGAAACCCACTTACTTAGTATAGAATATGTTTTTTGAAAATATCAAATGACAGGCTTAAAATTTATTGTTTGCATAAATTCCGTAATAATAAAATTAACGAATTATTAACTAAATTTAATTAAAATGGACCTTTAAAAATAAAAAAAGCACCTGCACAAATTAAAATAAAGCCAATAAGATGATTAATAGTAAATCCTTCACCTAAATATACAACAGAAAATACCATGAAAACACATAATGTAATTACTTCCTGTAATGTTTTAAGCTCTGCAGTACTGTAATATTGATGTCCTAATCGATTGGCAGGAATCGCGAAACAATACTCTACCAATGCAATTAACCAACTAAAAAAAATAACCACATATAAGGGTTTTGATCCAAATTTAAGATGACCATACCAGGCAAACATCATAAATACATTAGAAATGACTAATAATAATATAGGTAAATATTTAGCTATCATAATAAAATTGTTCATAAGTTAAATTTGTCGCTATTTTACCTAATATTATGTACCTAAATATAGCTATTTTTATAAAAATTAACTTCTATATGTTATTTTTTAATGAGAAATCATCTAACAAAAAACCTCGCATAGCGAGGTTTAATTAAGGATTAAAAATATAAAATAATGATTACACACGATTAAATGCCAAAATCCTAACCGTATTCAAATCAGCTTGATTAAAGTCTGCCACGTCTTTAATAGCTGCTTCTAAAGCATTATGAGGAGTAGTCCCCTGTACGGCTTCAAAAATCTTCTGACCAACATACGTATCGCCATTTCTTGAACGTACTTTAAATGATATAAACCAATAGTCCATATAGTTACCCACTAAAGCGATTAATCGTGAATTAACCATAGTCCTTTAATTTCCCAGTATTATTGATATAAATCAATAATTGGATATCTGATTTTTTACAATATCGTATACTTTGATTAAGTCCACAGTTCTATAAATATTTCTTAAGTTTTTATTGATAATTGACTATTATTATATTTACTTAAATATAGCTATATTTAATATATTTAAAAGTAGAAAAAATAATTATTAGATAAATTAATAATAATTAATATAAATAATTCATAAGTATTTTATTTGATATTTATAATTACAGTGATCGTCTTCACACAATTGGAATTAATCGAACAATTATCACATATTGAGCTTCTATTTTTAATTAAAAATCAATATGATAGATCGTTATTTCATTATTCTCGATGCGAATAACCAATCAACTTATATCATTATTTTATATTGATAAATTATTTATGTTTACATAAGGATGTGTAATGAAACCCTTTTTATTATCCTATTCTGTAGAAAAAAACAATCCAGCAGATAATAGTAATGCTGCAGCAGAAACTCGTAATTGGATTGATGATTATCTTGCTAAAGAAGTTAATAACCTGCAAAATATTAAAAAACATACTAATGTTGAAACAACAATTTCTGGTGAAATCAATGTTACTGGCTGTTGTGATTTAGCAAAAATCAAATGTGTTATTGATATTTTTCATCATGTATTTACTAACATGCTGCAAGAACGTAATATTGATCCTGAAGCAGTAACTATAAAGTGTACTTTATTAGTACATGATATCAGTCATTCTTTTGAGTTTGATATGTAACTTAAATCCAGAAGGTGAAAATTTTATTCTCACCTTCTATTTTTTAGTATCATAAATATACTTAATTCTGTTATTAAACAACAGAATTAATCAATAAACACCATGAAAAGACGCACCTTAAAATATTTGTATCGAATATTAAGGTGCGATTTACTATATCAAATTATTTAATTATTCGTATTAATTTTATTTATTAGACATCTATAAAATAGAAATAAAATAAACACAAGCAAGAAAAAATAATACTAAAATAATAGGAAAATATTTCATATTACCTCTTTATTAATCCTCAATATTAACAATTTTCAGCATCTGGCCCTTTAGTTAAACAATAGCGTAAATTTTGTCTAATCGCTTCAATTGACCAAATCCAAAATGCAGTACCAACAAATTCAGAAATTAAAGCCTCAGGACCAGCTATCCATAACCATCCAGATAAACCTAATAAAGGCACAACTAAACCATGAGCAAAAATAGAAACACCTATACCAAAAATAATCCCATGCAACATTTTTACTTTAGGAAGATATTCTGCAATAACACAATATATAACAGCAATAACTATCGAAAAGAGAATATGAACACCATTCCCACCCCAATTAATTGAATATCCCATCCAGTCATATGTCATTGCATCTACATTTATCCCCAGTTTTTCAAGTAATACTACCGGAGGTGGTGTTGTCTCTAATGTTCTTGGCGGAATTAATCCCTCAAACCCAGACTTTACTAGCGCAGAAAAAATACCCGCAATGACTCCAACATAAATCGCAATAGAAATATGGCGGGCCTTTTTTTGAGTTAACTCCAATAAATTCATATTTCTCCCAATAAATAAGTATATAATTTTGCTATGATAGGTTATTTATAACTAGATGGAAATAAATAACCACAAGATAATTGCATATAGTAGACATTTGCTTAGAATAATATAAACAAATAGGCGCATCAAAATTAGAAGCTGCAAAGAATCACATGATTAAAAGCTTTATCAATAATAGCCATTTTACTTACATTCTAGAGAGTGCAAACTGAAAAAGTGATTAAAATTTATCACTCTATGAGTGTAATTTACATAATGACGGCCAAGTTAGCATTCTATCTCATTTGATGTTCCCTACAACTCCCGAACCTTATATTTTTTGATCTCTCGTATTGGTTATTATCGAAGACTGATTTAACGAAAAAAATCTATTAACAAAAAGTGAGCGATTATTGTAGTTAGAGTTTAATAATTAATTTCATGGCTTAATAACAGGACTAACCAATAAAAGCAATTAGAGGAAGATAATCATACCGAACATCCCTCTATTTTCACCAAAATGAAGTGAGAGTATAAAATCAAACAAGTAAAAAATCAAATTAGGTATAAAAACACATGTAATTCATACTGTTATGATATACTCATAGCAATATATATCAAATAAAGTTTAGATGACATATAGCATTAAAACGTTTGTCTGTCATATCAAAGTAGAAATTATTTTAACTACCTAATCTCATCAATAGTATTGATAAACTAAAAAAATCATAATATTATTTAGATCTATCGTTTAATATTTGTTTATTTTTCACATAATATAATTAATAAAAATATATCTTATATATCGAGAACTCTATTATGAAAAAAATACTACCTTTATTATTTATCTGTTCCGCAGTACTATCACTAAGTGCATGTGCAGTTAAAAATGACTCAACTGAATTTAAAGGTATTGGCTTTACATACAATTCAGATATTAATAAAACACCCGATGGTTACTATGTTGCTTCTGTAGAAGCCGCTCCGGGGGCTGGACGTACTAGTGGCGCCATAGCTTACGCAACCACTAATGCATCTAAATATTGCCAAAAACAAGATAAAGCGCTAAAAATACTTAGCGATGAAACCAGCTCAAATTATTTAATTAATGGGGTTGCAAAAGTTAAATTTAACTGTATTTAAGTAGTTAATCTATCTTTATTATTCAATAAATACTTCACAATCTCACTCTGCAGTGATCTTTTAGTAAAATGAGAAGCCATCCATAATTAATTGATGGCTTCTTAACTTATTATTTAATATATCCCGTTAATTTTATAAATCTGCTTTTTTAGTCATTCTATAACGAAGATTCATTCTTAATAATTCAATCGACCACATCCAGAGCAATGTCCCTATAACTTCTGAAAACAGTTCATCAAAGGGCAAATTCCAAACTGCTGGAGATAAATTCAATATAGGCAAAACTATGCCATGAAATGCGACCATCACTACAATAGCAAAAGCCAATCCCTGAAATATTTTTATTCGCGGAAAAATCTCTGAAGCTAAGCAGTAAAAGATAGCAACAGCAATTGAGAATATAATGTGAACTCCATTTCCGCCCCAATGAACAACTTGATCAGAATACGTATAAACAAAATTATTAATATTAACTCCCATATCTTCAATCATCTTTACAGGAGGCGCTATTCTATCCAAAGTTCTTGGTGGTAAAATACTTTCAGTCCCTGATTTTACAAAAGCAGATAATATTCCTGTTATAATACCAATAAGAACAGCTAAAGATAGGTGTCTATCCTCTTTCTTTGATAATTTAAATATACTTGAAAACATATCACCTCCGAATAAAACTAACGATATACTAAATAATGAATCCCTATAAAACAGTCCATACTAGTCTTATTTTTCATTACTAAATGTAACATTTGTTATTTTTTTATTTCTCTCAAAGCGACTTATTGCGTGGCTTGTTTAGCAGCTTCATTTTGTAAATAACTATTAACCATTACCTTAGAAAAGCGGATAATTCATTCTTTTCTGATATTTCGATTCATATCCCTCCTCCTCTTAAATAGACAAAGGCCGCGCAATACGCAGCCATTGAAATAAATATTGTGATTGTAAAATATAAGAAAACTAATTATTAAAAATAATCAATGTACAACAGCCCACAAATAAAGCAACGATACCGTGCAAAAATGTGGCTATCATTGCCCGCTCTGTATTAACGTGACTCTTTTTTCGGTTATCTATCCACTCATTCATAGCAATAATGAAACAAAAAAAACAATAAACACCTGCGCCAAAAATAATAAATGCCATCGACAACCCTCTGGAGAGAGTTGACCATCCACCCGAGCTATTGTGCGGGCTAACTTGATTAATAATCAATGCTATGATGAATACCACAAGCCCAAACCAAAATGCATTTAAAATTCCTTTACCAACTACTTTATATTCTTCTTTTTCTGTATCCATGAATTTTTACTTTTATTATAATTTAGGTTAAGTAAAATATATTATAACTCTAAATTTAAAAATGAATATATACCGCTAGAAAAAAATATAGCTAATTAGCATTTTAATTGATACATGATAAAACATGACAACTTAACTGAATCTAACTAAAATTTATTATGTTTAATGACTTAGCTCAACTATTAGCGATTATCCCCATAATAGGATTTATTGTCTCATTCATAATTATTGTTTCATCAAGCCAAAGCAAGGGAGCTTTCTGTATCTCTATTGGTATAATACTGGCATTTTTATCACTTATGCTTCTCATGTGGACGTCTGAATTCTACTAATATTTATATATCCCATCAAATTGGTGAGATGTATAAATAAAAACACATAATCCGTCCCCTTGAACTTTTTTAACTTCTATTTTTCGCTCTCATTTGAGGAATAAAAGAAGAAGCCATTGCTTATGACTGTGCTCTCACAGTAGCCTCCTCCATTCCTTGAGTACGATGTCAGAGTATCGTCTTGAACCCATCACCTCGAATCGATAGCTGATTAGCAGTCAGCTTAAAATGCCGTAGCTACTGTAGTGGTTTAATTAATTAGGATCCCCTATTTTCAGCCTCTAAGCCTCTATAAACAGGCAAGTTTGAGTATTCAAACAGACTCGCTAAGAAGATTGTTCCATTCTATTTTGAGCTTAAACGTCTTGTTGGTGCGATTTACTACGAAGACAATCTTATTGGTTTTAGATGAATCTGACACCGATGAAATATATTACAGTAACGACCAATAATGGTGGCTAAAATGATAAAGCGCGAAATTATTTTTCACATTGAAATAATGCATCCCAGCTTCAATCACTCAAATTTGCCAGTGAGCAACATAACGCCTTAGCTGATACAATTCATCAGGCCAAATATGTGTCTATTATCCACCAGCATTTAATTAAACCAGTTACTGACGATATTTAATTTTTAAATCTATATATGGCAGATGTGGAGGTAATTATGCAGAGGCTCAGCATGCTGGACATGTTTCACCTGGGTACAACCCTGCACTCGCAACCAAGCAACCTAAAAGACGAATTACCCGCCAGCGCCTCAACTTAGAAGAGTGGCAAAAAATATTTGAAGTGGCAGATAACCAACATAAATATTTGGGTAATGCGATGCTATTAGCTGTAATTACTGGACAACGAATTGGTGATATTGTCAAAATGAAGTTCTCAGATATTTGGGATGACATGCTTCATATTGAGCAAGAAAAAACAGGCTCAAAACTAGCAATTCCATTATCAATTAAATCTGAGGCTATTGGCATGACACTTAAACAAGTTATCTCAATCTGCCGTGACGCTGTTGTCAGTAAATATTTGGTCCATTACCGTCACACTACATCACAAGCAAAACGTGGTGAGCAGGTCACTGCAAATACATTAACAACAACATTTAAGAAAGCGAGAGATAAATGCGGCTTAGAGTGGCAAGAAAGAGCCGCGCCATCTTTCCACGAGCAACGCTCTTTGTCAGAAAGATTGTATCGAGATCAAGGTATCAATACTCAAAAATTATTGGGCCATAAATCACAAAAAATGACCGATAAATATAACGACGATCGTGGTAAGGAGTGGCAAATTATCGCTATTTAAATCGCCTATTTTTTGAGTTGTTTTGGGGAGGAGTTTTGGGGGAGTTTTGGGGAAGGTTTTTCTTGTACAGAAAAAAAACGGGAACTATCAGGCTCCCGTTATTAATCTCACATGCTAATTAATTACATGTGTTTGATGATTGCGTCGCCGAATTCGCTACATTTCAGTAATTTAGCGCCTTCTAATTGACGTTCGAAGTCATAAGTAACTGTCTTAGCTTCGATAGCACCTTCCATTCCCTTAACGATTAGGTCAGCGGCTTCTGTCCATCCCATGTGGCGCAACATCATTTCTGCGGACAAAATGATTGAGCCTGGATTAACTTTATCCTGACCTGCATATTTAGGTGCAGTACCATGCGTTGCTTCAAATAAAGCGCATTCTGAACCAATATTAGCACCAGGTGCGATACCAATACCACCGACTTGTGCCGCCAGAGCATCAGAAATATAGTCACCGTTCAGATTCATACAGGCGATAACATCGTATTCCGCAGGGCGCAGTAGAATTTGTTGTAAAAATGCATCTGCGATGACATCTTTAACAATAATTTCTTTACCCGTAGTTGGATTTTTGATTTTCATCCAAGGGCCACCATCAATAAGTTCTCCACCAAACTCTTCTTGAGCCAGTTGATAACCCCAGTCTTTGAAAGCACCTTCGGTGAATTTCATGATATTACCTTTATGAACCAGCGTTACTGAATCACGGTCGTTATCAATCGCATATTGAATTGCAGCACGAACTAAGCGTTTAGTTCCTTCTTCTGAGCACGGTTTAATACCGATACCACAGTTTTCAGAGAAACGGATTTTGGTTACACCCATTTCATCTTTTAAGAATTTAATAACTTTATCTGCTTCAGCAGAGCCCGCTTTCCATTCGATACCTGCATAGATATCTTCCGAGTTTTCACGGAATATAACCATGTTTGTCAGTTCAGGTTGTTTTACTGGGCTTGGTGTTCCAGTGTAATAGCGAACAGGACGTAAACAAATGTAGAGATCAAGTTGCTGACGCAGGGCAACGTTTAGAGAACGTATACCACCGCCAACAGGCGTTGTAAGAGGGCCTTTAATAGAAACACGATATTCACGGATTAACTCGAGAGTTTCTTCAGGTAACCATACATCTTTACCATATACTTGAGTAGATTTTTCGCCGGTATAAACTTCCATCCAGGAAATTTTACGCTCACCTTTGTAGGCTTTTTCAACAGATGCATCAACCACTTTCAGCATTGCAGGGGTTACATCGATACCGATACCGTCCCCTTCAATATAAGGAATGATGGGGTTGTTTGGAACGATGAGTTTACCTTTAGCATCGATGGTGATTTTAGCGCCTTGTGCCGGAACTACTACTTTGCTTTCCATTAACCTCTCCTTTCAAGTCAGCATTTTTCTTGTTAATTTTTTGTAAGATACCGGTCGATATTACTTGAATCTTTCCCGAACGCCAATGGTTAGTACAGTATCTCATGGCATACGGCTAATTTATGCCGTCGACTCTCAGGAGAGTTCTGGATAAGTGTCAGTATAATTACCCTTAAATCAATATATTACAAAACTCCTAACAATTAAAATTCTCACTTGTATTATTAATAAATAAACATTTATACCAATACTGCCAGATAAATCACGATAATTTAGCGCACTTAACTACAAGAAATAATTATTTTAATGAGATTTTTATCTTATCTAACAATGCAATTTAAAAAGTTTATTGCGCTCACAGAATCAAAGATTAATAAACGATTAAAGTATTTTATATTCACCTTTCATCTTTAAATTAGATGATAACGGTTACATTTGTCAATCATTGACATTTTTTGTCTAAGATACAAAGCGAGTACAATAATGAGTTATTAATTATTCTGATGGTTTTTATGATTAAAATGGTGCTTATAATGTTATTTGAATAATTATTTTTCATCAATAATTTTTATTCAATCTCTATTAAAACAAACGGATACTGTTGAAATTTTTAAATAAGATCTTTTATTACACAATTTTATAAGTTATAAATCAACAAATGACAATAAAAATAAGAAGATAAGAAGATAAGAAGATATCAACACTAAAACAGACCACAACTTTAAGGATCTAATAGATTTATTAGATGATAAAACCAAAATCATAAAATAAAAGCTTCTATTGAACTAATCACACGCATAATATCACTTTATCATTGAAAACCCATTATCCTATTAACCCAAAAATAACTAAAATTAATTTATAATATTTGATTGTTAATTTATTAATAAGTATATTTTTATTTTGATTACTGTATTAATATAGAATTAAAAATAGAGACTGTAAAAGTAGTGGCCGTAGTGACCGTTTAATCTCAGTCTTAACTATACTGTTCAAGTATAAATATTCCCCCCAAAAAATATAATCGACGTGAACTCCTAATCGCTATTGGTTTTATTCTTTTAATCGGGTATCAATGACCTTAAATGAGTACTGTATTTGACTGTTAATGTAAAATTTTTGTAATAAAAAGAAAATGTTTAACCCTATCTCACGTGATAACATACGGTAATACACCGTGTTTAATACATCTAACTTGCTACTGTTTTTTATTGAAATTTTCTGCCTGTACCTTAACCTAAAACTAAAATACAATTGTTAGCTTCTAAGCAGTATTTCTGGGAAACTCGCAGCATTCGTGCCAAATACCTACGAATCATACGTACGAATATCGTTTCTATATGTAATTTGTGTATAGTCCATATCCGTATAGTGCATATAATAATCCCAGGCAAATCAATAATTGATAAAGTAGTAATAACACACTCCCTATAAATTCTAATTAATGAGCGGACATGACCACACCTAAACGCATTACAAAAAATAATAAACACACCCATAAATTTAGCAGCAAATCAACTCATAAATCCGCGTCTAAACACAGTTCATCTAATCAACACCCCGCCCGTGAGCAAAAACCTAAACTTGAAGGCCCACGCAAACTGATCATTTTTAATAAACCATTTGATGTATTACCTCAATTTACCGATGATCAAGGGCGCACAACCTTAAAAAACTATATTTCTTATTCGGGTGTCTACGCCGCAGGTCGTTTAGATAGAGACAGTGAAGGTTTATTAATTTTAACCAATGATGGCAAACTTCAAGCACAATTAACTCAGCCCAAAAGTAAAGTCGCAAAAATCTATTTTGCCCAAGTCGAAGGGATACCTGATGAAGCCGCATTGGCTAAATTTCGCCAAGGATTAATTTTAAATGATGGGCCAACACGCCCAGCAGGTATTGAAATTGTCGAACAACCTGAATGGTTATGGCAGCGCAATCCGCCTATCCGCGAGCGTAAGCTTATTCCGACCAGTTGGTTAAAAATCACATTATATGAAGGACGTAATCGTCAAGTTAGACGTATGACAGCTCATATTGGTTTCCCGACATTACGTTTAATTCGTTATCAAGTTGGCGAATATACGCTTGAGAATATTGCTATCGGTAAATGGAAGGAGATCCAAAATGTTTAAACCCCATGTAACTGTCGCTACCGTTGTTCATGCTAAAGCACAATTTCTAGTAGTTGAAGAATGGATTAATGGTAAACCTACGTGGAACCAACCCGCGGGTCATTTAGAGGCTGATGAAAGCGTTATTGCTGCCGCTGAAAGAGAGCTATTTGAAGAAACGGGGATCCGTGCCCGGCCTCAGCAATTACTGCGGATCCATCAATGGATAGCTCCGGATAACACACCGTTTATTCGCTTTCTATTCGCACTTGAGCTAGATGATATTTGCCCAACGACACCTCAAGACAATGATATTAGTTGCTGTCATTGGGTATCTGCCGAGCGTATTCTAACCAGTGACTGTTTGCGTTCACCGTTGGTGGCAGAAAGTATCCATTGTTTTTTACAAAATAATCCTCTGCCATTAGAGGTTATTTCTGTGTTTGGCGATAACTTTGCACAAATATAGCACCCAAAATATAAATATGCACCTTTGGTATAGTCTAACAAGGGTGCAACATGGTAAAGTATTGGGCTTGTTTTTCCCCCAGTGAGACTATTTTCATGTCAAGTAACGCCATGTTAGATAACAGCCAAATTAAAGTCATCGTCGGTATGTCCGGGGGTGTGGATTCATCGGTTTCTGCCTATTTACTCAAGCAACAAGGGTATCAGGTCGCTGGTCTATTCATGAAGAACTGGGAAGAAGATGACGACCAAGAGTACTGCTCTGCCGCAACTGATCTTGCCGATGCGCAAGCAGTATGCGACAAACTTGGTATCGAGCTTTTTACCATTAACTTTGCTGCCGAATACTGGGATAATGTATTTGAACTTTTTTTAGCTGAATACAAAGCTGGCCGTACACCTAATCCTGATATTCTGTGCAATAAAGAAATAAAATTTAAAGCGTTTTTAGAATTTGCCGCAGAAGATTTAGGCGCAGATTATATCGCAACTGGGCATTATGTCCGCCGCCGAGATGTTAATGGCAAAAGCCAATTATTGCGCGGTTTAGATGGTAATAAAGACCAAAGTTACTTTTTATACACATTAAGCCATGAGCAAGTCGGTCGTAGCTTATTCCCTATCGGTGAATTAGAAAAACCTGAGGTTCGCCGTATTGCAGAAGAAATTGGTTTAGTCACCGCGAAAAAGAAAGACTCTACCGGGATTTGCTTTATCGGTGAACGTAAATTCCGTGATTTCTTAGGGCGTTATTTACCTGCCCAACCAGGTCCTATTGTCACCGTTGACGGTGAAACTATCGGCCAACATAGTGGCCTGATGTATCATACATTAGGGCAACGCAAAGGATTGGGAATTGGCGGTACCAAAGATGGCTCTGAAGATCCATGGTATGTGGTAGATAAAGACGTCGCGAACAATATTCTGATTGTTGCCCAAGGCCATGAGCACCCAAGACTAATGTCAACGGGGTTGATTGCTCAGCAATTACACTGGGTAGATAGAAATAACTTAACCGAGCCTTTACGCTGCACAGTGAAAACGCGTTATCGTCAAGCCGATATTCCTTGCACAGTCACTCCATTAGGCGATGATAAAATTGAAGTAACCTTTGACTTCCCTATTGCTGCCGTAACACCTGGTCAATCTGCGGTATTCTATATTGATGAAGTTTGTCTGGGCGGCGGTATTATCGAAGCGCGTATTCAGGAGTAATCGTGGCAAAGAACTTTTATGACATAACACTGGCGATGGCAGGTATCTGCCAAGCCGGGCGTATCGTGCAGCAATTGGCTCATGAGGGTCAATGCCGCACTAACGATCTAGAAGTCATGATCAATAGCATCACTAATATGAATCCATCTTCTACGTTAGATGTATTTGGCAATGATCCCACTAATCTAAAAACCGGATTAGAGGCGCTGCTAGGAATGTTTAATGGGACCAATAGTGGGTTATCCGCGGAGATGACTCGCTACATGCTGAGCCTAATGGTGTTAGAACGTCGATTAAATAAAGATCAGAACGCGTTTGCAACCTTGGGCCAGAAAATTGAACAGTTTGAGCGTCAACGTAACTATTTTGAACCGATGTCCGAAGGGGTATTTAATGGCTTAGCCGGTATTTACGTGGATGTTGTTAGTCCGCTCGGCCCCCGAATTCAAGTCACTGGCTCGCCGGATATTTTAAAGAACTCGTTAGTTCAAGCTAAGGTCCGCGCGGTGCTGTTAGCCGGTATCCGCAGTGCTGTTCTCTGGCAGCAAGTCGGCGGTAGTCGTCTACAACTGATGTTTTCCCGAAGCCGTCTGACTCATCAGGCGAAAGAAATTTTGTCCCACTGTGAATAAAGAACTGGAGTTGCTCCCCATGGAATTATCCTCTCTGACCGCTGTTTCACCGGTTGATGGTCGTTACGGCGACAAAGTTAGCGTGCTACGCGGTATTTTTAGCGAGTTTGGTTTACTAAAATTTCGCGTTCAAGTTGAAGTTCGCTGGCTACAAAAATTAGCAGCAACCCCTGAAATTAATGAAGTTCCCTCATTTGATGCAGACGCAAACGCTTACTTAGATGCAATTGTCGCCAACTTCAGTGAACAAGATGCACAGCGTATCAAAGATATTGAGCGCACAACCAATCATGATGTTAAAGCGGTTGAGTACTTCCTAAAAGAAAAAGTGGCAGATATTCCAGCGCTGCACGCAGTTTCTGAATTCATTCACTTTGCTTGCACCTCAGAAGATATCAATAACCTGTCTCATGCGCTGATGTTAAATACTGCACGTGAAGAGGTTCTGTTACCCCAATGGCGTCAGTTGATTGATAAAATCACGGCCATGGCACATCAATATCGTGATCTCCCGTTATTATCCCGAACTCATGGGCAACCAGCGACACCATCGACAGTGGGCAAAGAATTTGCCAACGTTGCTTACCGTATGGAGCGTCAATATCGCCAACTGAGTCAAGTTGAAATTCTCGGTAAAATCAATGGTGCCGTCGGTAACTATAATGCACACATTGTCGCCTACCCAGAAGTTAACTGGCACCAGTTCAGCGAATCTTTCGTTACCTCTTTGGGGATCACTTGGAATCCGTTTACCACTCAAATTGAACCGCACGACTACATTGCTGAGTTATTTGATTGCGTCGCGCGATTCAATACTATTTTGCTCGATTTTGATCGTGATATCTGGGGCTATGTGGCACTGAATCACTTTAAGCAAAAAACTATCGCCGGTGAAATCGGTTCTTCAACCATGCCACACAAAGTTAATCCTATTGATTTTGAGAACTCAGAAGGTAACTTAGGATTATCAAATGCTGTATTAGGTCACTTAGCATCTAAATTACCTGTTTCACGCTGGCAGCGTGACCTGACTGACTCCACTGTTCTGCGTAACTTGGGCGTAGGTATTGGCTATGCGTTAATTGCTTATCAATCCACTATGAAAGGATTAAATAAGCTAGAAGTTAATGAAGCCCATCTGCGTGAAGAGTTAGATCATAACTGGGAAGTACTGGCAGAGCCAATTCAAACTGTTATGCGTCGCTATGGCATTGAGAAACCATATGAAAAACTCAAAGAATTAACCCGTGGTAAACGCGTAACCGCCGAAGGTATGAAGACCTTTATTGATGGTCTTGAGCTACCTGAAGCAGAAAAAGATCGCTTAAAAGCCCTGACTCCGGCTAACTACATCGGTTATGCAGTTACTTTTATTGATCAATTAAAATAATTGTTTAATCGCCGTCGCTATTCAAATAGCTGCGGCGATTAATCATGCGGGTAATTATATGAATTTTACGCATCTTATTTCTCACTCACGCTATTCATTCATATTATCTTCTAATAATTGGCTATCCCGTATTTTATCTGCTTATCGTTAATCATTTATTAAGTATTTCTACAGTAAAATTACCCTTTCTAAACGTAACTATTCAATCTACTATTGATAGCTAATATTTTTAATTAGTCACGTTTCGTGCCAAATAACGAGGGTTTAGATGCGTATTTTAATCGTCGAAGACAATTCACTACTTCGCCATCATTTAACCGTGCAACTGAAAGAATTTGGCCATCAAGTTGATGCCGCAGAGGATGCAAAAGAAGCTGATTACTTTTTACTCGAAAGTCAGCCAGATATCGCCATTGTTGACCTTGGGCTACCCGGCGAAGATGGACTATCGATGCTACGCCGTTGGCGTGCTAATCAGGTGAAATTACCCGTATTAGTGCTCACAGCTCGAGAAAGCTGGCAAGAAAAAGTGGCCGCCTTAAACAGTGGTGCAGATGACTATGTTACTAAGCCTTTTCAATTAGAAGAGATAGTAGCACGAATGCAAGCACTCATGAGACGTAACAGCGGGCTAGCCTCCCAAGTGCTAGAGATTGGCTCATTTGTCATTGATTTATCAAGAAAAGAATTCTCTGTTGCAGGGCATAACATCAAATTAACTGCTTTTGAATATACTATAATAGAAACGCTTATGCGTAATAATCGCAAAGTGGTAAGTAAAGATTCATTGATGCGACAACTCTACCCAGATGCTGAATTACGAGAAAGCCATACTATCGATGTATTAATGGGGCGATTGCGTAAAAAAATTCAGCAATATTATCCCGATGAAGTGATTATTACAGTCAGAGGGCAAGGCTATCGCTTCGATGTGAATATCTAACCATGAACATCAAGAAATTCAGCTTAAAACCACTGTCATTACGCGCACGATTTCTGCTAGCCACCGCCGCCGTAATATTATCGCTCACGCTATCTTATGGCGTGGTCGCGATATTAGGCTATTTAGTCAGTTTTGATAAGACAAACTATACTTTGCTGCGGAGTCAAAGTAATCTATTTTACAGTTTGGCACAATGGAGTAATAACCGGTTAGATATCCGTGTCCCTCCCAATTTCATCTTAAATGCCCCCTCTTTGGTAATAATCTATGATGATCACGATCAGATTATTTGGCGTCAGCGTCAATTACCCGTAGTTGAAAAGATGATCTCGAAAAAATGGCTCGCCACTGAGGGATTACATGAGCTAGAGACTGATTTATCTACCACCCGCGAATTATTAAAAGATTCACCGAATTATCATCAACAGCTTGATGAACTAGACGAGGATGATGAGCCTTTAATCCATTCTCTCTCCGTAAATCAATATGCTAAAACAGATCATTTACCTGCCTTAAAAATTGTGGTTATTGACCCTCTTCCCCAAGATTTACAAAAAACAGATTTAGTTTGGGAATGGTTTGGATATGTGTTATTAGCTAATCTTATTTTAGTGATCCCTTTGCTTTGGCTTGCTGCTTATTGGAGTTTACGGCCAATTAAGTTATTAATTACTCAAATAAGTGGCTTAGAAAAAGGTGAAAGAGAAACTCTGGATGAGAATCCCCCGGCTGAGTTACGGGGATTAGTGCGCAATTTAAATGCACTCTTGAGTAATGAACGCAAGCGTAATAGTAAATATCGCACCACTTTGTCTGATTTAACCCACAGTTTGAAAACGCCTCTAGCCGTTTTGCAGTCTACACTCCGTTCACTACGCTCAGGTAAACAGATGACAATCGAGCAAGCAGAACCGATCATGATTGAGCAAATTGGCCGAATATCGCAACAAATCGGTTATTATCTGCATCGTGCCACCATGCGTAGCAGCGATAACAATATGATGCTACGTGAATTAACTTCAGTGTCGGTTTTACTCGACAGCTTAATCAGCGCGCTGCATAAAGTGTATCAACGTAAAGATGTCGTCATTACTTTAGATATCTCCCCAGAAATTACTTGGTTAGGCCAGCCAAATGATTTTATGGAGGTGATGGGCAATATTTTAGAGAATGCCTGCAAATATTGTTTAGAATTTGTCGAAGTCACCGCGCGTGTCAATAACGACAGTTTAGCAATTATTGTTGACGATGATGGTCCCGGCGTACCAGAGAGTAAGCGTGATGTTATTTTTATGCGAGGTCAGCGTGTTGATACCATGCGTCCCGGTCAAGGCCTAGGGCTTTCCATCGCCTCGGAAATTATTGACCAATATGATGGTGAAATCCAAATTAATGATAGTCCATTGGGCGGCGCACAGTTAGTGGTTATTTTTCGTCAACAATCGGTGATTGATGATAATTAATTGCAGATCACGAAAGAACTTTATGTTCCTGTTTATCGCCAATATTCGGGTATACTATAGCTGTAGATACCATTAACTCAGGACAGAAAGATGGATTATAAACTCAATCTTGACTGGCAATCGTTCCTCGACAGCCATTGGCAAAAACGCCCCCTATTAATTAAAAATGGATTCTCTGATTTTATTGATCCGCTCTCGCCTGATGAACTTGCAGGGCTGGCAATGGAAGAGGAAGTAGATAGCCGCCTTGTTAGTAATAAAGCCGGTAACTGGCAAGTTTCACACGGTCCATTTGAACGTTATGACCATCTTGGCGAAGAAAACTGGTCAATTTTAGTTCAAGCTGTTGATCATTGGCATCATCCTTCTGCGGCATTAATGAAACCGTTCAGAGTTTTATCAGACTGGCGTATGGATGACTTGATGGTCTCCTATTCAGTGCCTGGCGGTGGCGTCGGCCCTCATTTAGATCAATATGATGTGTTTATTATTCAAGGTGTAGGCCGTAGACAATGGCGCGTTGGTGAAAAAGTCCCAATGAAACAACATTGCCCACATCCTGATTTATTGCAGGTCCAGCCCTTTGACGCCATCATTGATGAAGAAATGGAACCCGGTGATATCCTGTATATTCCGCCTGGATTTCCACATGAAGGCTATGCAATTGAACCTTCGCTCAACTACTCCGTTGGATTCAGAGCCCCTAATTCACGCGAGTTACTAAGCAGTTTTGCTGATTATTTAATTGCCAATGAGTTAGGTAGCTATCGTTATAGCGACCCAGACCTTTCATTCCGAGATAATCCGGCTGAAATTTTACAAGGCGAGCAAATTAAACTGCGCGAAATGATGGAGTCGATGATTAGTGAACCTGAAATATTCCGAAAATGGTTAGGGACATTTATCTCTCAATCACGCCATGAGCTGGATATCGCGCCGCCAGAACCGGAATATAAACCAGAAGAAGTGTATGAGCTGCTGAAATCACAGCAAGAGACACTGTATCGCCTCAATGGATTACGCGCCCTACGCGTTGGTGATCATTTCTTTGTAAATGGTGAACAATTAGCTACCGAGTGCTACCACGCCGCAGACAGCTTATGCCGTCACCAAGCGGTTACCGCCGAATTACTGGGTGACGCCATTGATGATGTTAATTTTATTGCTCTGCTCACCGAGCTTGTCAATAATGGCTACTGGTATTTTGATGATTAATTGCTAGCGATGAGTTCAGCTATAAATCAATTAGGCAGTTAATCTATTGAATAATAGATAATTTAAAATATAACCACCCGTCTATTGGGTGGTTTTCTATTGCTAATATTTGTATTTTATATTCCTATGTTTTTCAAATGTTATTAAGCGACGTTTGCCGTTTAAATAATCTATAAAATTTAAAAGACTTAACGATACGAAATTTACACGGCTATTTTATATGCGCTACGCTTTTTGTTTTTAATGCCCCATAAATATCTTCCCTTCGTTATATTACCTCTATTATCTTGAACTTCTATATTGAACTTCTATATGGTAACGGAAAGGTGTTTTCTTGGTATTACTCTTGCATTCGACCAACCACAACGCAAAACAGATAACTTTATATTTAACACGCTGATACGACTTAAGTGAGCCAATGCCATAAAAAACCCAGCCACGAATTATTTCTGTGACTGGGTTAATAAAAAGAGAGAATAGATCAAGAGTTATTTAATCAGTTTTTTAGCACTCAATGCAGTTAATTCAGCAATCCGCATAATGACACTTACCGCCTGTTCCATACCTTCTAAAGAAATAAATTCATGTTTACTATGGAAATTATATCCCCCAGTAAATATATTTGGGCAAGGTAAGCCCCGATATGAAAGCTGCGCTCCATCGGTCCCCCCACGGATCGGCTCAATAATGGGCGTAATATTGCAATCCTCCATCGCTTGACGTGCAATATCAACCACATAAGGCGATTTCATCACTGCCTTATGCATATTGTAATAAGAGTCATCGATAGTGAGTTCAATATAGCAGCTCGGGTGTAGCCCTTTACCTACTTTTTCTGCGATACTGATCATATTACGTTTACGATTTTCAAAACCAGAAGTATCAAAATCGCGAATAATATAATGCATCTCGGCTTTTTCTACCGTCCCCTTAATACAATTCAAATGATAAAAACCTTGATAGCCCTCGGTATTTTCAGGGGTTTCCTCTGGAGGTAGCTCACTATGAATACGTGTCGCTAATGATAATGCATTTACCATCACGCCTTTAGCGCTACCTGGATGCACATTATTTCCAACTATTTTTATCGTGACATTGGCCGCATTAAAGTTTTCATACTGTAATTCACCAACCCCACCACCATCTACCGTATAAGCCCATTTAGCATCGAAAGTTTTTAGATCGATATGATGAGCTCCCCGCCCAATCTCTTCATCTGGGGTAAAAGCGATACGAATTTTTCCGTGAGGAATATTTTGATGTTTTAAACGTAACATTGCGGTAATAATTTCAGCGATACCGGCTTTATCGTCTGCGCCAAGCAAAGTTTTACCATCAGTGGTTATCAATGTCTTACCAATCATTTGGTGCAATACGGGGAACATTACTGGCGAAAGGACTTCATCCCCAATACCTAACGCGATATCACCGCCACGATAATCTTCTAAAATTTGTGGTTTAACATTTTTCCCCGACATATCTGGCGAGGTATCTAAATGGGAAATAAAACCAATAATAGGGACTGGCCAATCAGTATTAGCCGGTAATGTTGCCATTACACAGCCATGTTCTGATAATGTAACATCCGCAAAACCTAACTCGGTTAATTCATTGACCAATGCACGAGCCAATTTAAGCTGCCCGTTACTGCTCGGTACTGTTTTTGCGGAAGGTTTTGATTGTGTATCAAATGATACATAATCAAAGAAACGTTCCAATAATCTATCCATTCTCCTTCCCCTTAATATTTTTATCTTCACCTATTATGGGGAAAGTCTATTATCAGATATTGCGTCAAATCAGATTTGTAGCGAAAGGTGACAAAAAATGGCGAAATGAGGTTAATTAGCAGAAATTACAGATAATGAAGGGATTAATATGCATAATCAGTTCGATATAAACCATTATTCGACAGGAATAATTATCCCCATCGAATTATTTAGTTATCGCGAGAGCTAAAGTAAAGATGATTTCAATCTATTAAAGCAAATCGACTCTGGCTACCTTAACATCATGATCTTGCTTGGCTGATGCTTGCACCGCACGTAATAGAACCTCAACATAATCATCAACTAACTGGCTTGCCAGTCCATAATGTTTCTCATCAAATTGGCTTTCAACTTGACTAGGTTCAAGATTTAACTCTACCGTATGCGCACCATTGAGCTTGGCTTCGTGGACGAATCCTGCCGCAGGATATACATGTCCCGATGTCCCAATCGCAATAAATATATCGGCTTGTTCCAAAGCGTGATAAATCTGATCCATACCAAGAGGCATTTCGCCGAACCAGACAACATGGGGGCGCAGAGGCTGAGGGAACTGGCAGCAATGGCATTTATCATCCACCGATAAATCGCCTTTCCATGATAGAACTTGATTTGAGCCACAACAGCGTACTTTTAATAATTCACCGTGCATATGAATAATTCGCTGATTACCAGCTTGTTCATGTAAATTATCTATATTTTGAGTGACCAGCAAAAAATTATCGCCCAGCACTTTTTCAAGTTCTGCTAGCGCATAATGGGCTGGATTAGGTTGTATATCAGGTTGTTGGAGTTGACGGCGGCGGTCATTATAGAAATTTTGGACTAAGAGGGGATCACGGGCAAAGCCTTCTGGAGTAGCAACATCCTCAACACGGTGTTCTTCCCATAGGCCATCAGAAGAGCGGAATGTGCGGATACCCGACTCGGCAGAGATACCTGCGCCCGTTAGAACTACAATCTTTGGCAACGTCGTTGGTGTAGATTTGTAATCTTGATAAAACAGACGACCGCGGGAACGCTGACGTCGTAAATGTTTAATTTTTCTGAACTTCTTCGTGCGATGCCGATAACGCATCATGACATTGCTTCCTTGTGTTTATTCATTCGCGCAACAGCTAACTCACCGAGCTTAACATCGAAGCGCGTTTGTTTAAGATCTACCGAGCAAAAATTCTAAACTAACTAATTATCAAGCTTAAACTATCATAATTAGATTAGAGTTTAAATTAAACCATAACTCCAAATATTGCCGATCATGTTAGTACATTTCATTTTATTTTGCGGCATATTTTTATTTCACCGGTCAATAACCCGTAATTTTTGGTACCATCACATCCAATTATTGCCGGTTTTTATCGATTATCAGCCTAAAACAAGCTTCACTGTTATCGGCGAATTTAATAGCATTTAAATGTTATTCGCTGCTATTGCCCACTTAAAATGCGTGCAGGATCTAATTTTGTTGCTCGCCTTGCAGGATACCAGCTAGCTAATAAGCTGAGGATCACTGTGGTGCATAAAACATAAACTACATCCATTGCATTTAATTCTGACGGCATAAAATCAATAAAATACACATCTCCGGATAGAATAGGATGACCAATCATAAATTCTAATCCACTGATTATCGTGGTGAGATTCAATGAGACAATACATCCAAGCAATGCACCAATTAGTGACCCCACCAGCCCACTTAGCAAGCCATACCACAAAAAGATCGCGCGAATTTGTCTATCTTTAGCCCCTAGCGTGCGCAGTACTGCGATATCGGTACTTTTGTCTTTTACCGCCATCACCAGCGTAGAAACAATATTAAAACAAGCCACGCCAATAACTAAAATCATAGCTAAGTACATAATACTGCGTACCATTTGGATATCGTTATACATATAGCCATAATCACCTATCCAGCTCTTAATCACCACATGGTGCATCGTACGCATGCCGGCATCGTAGACTATTTGTTCGGCATTAAATACATCGGTGGCTTTAATTTCAAATCCACTAATTCCCTCACCATAATCAAGATATTTTTGCGCATCTTGCAATGGAATTAGCGCCAATTGATGATCAAGCAAACCGCTCAGTTTAAAAACACCTTCAACCTGTACCCGAATACGTTTCGGTTGTTGAATCTTCAAGCTGGCGTCAGTATTAGGGATCATGATGGTCACCCAATCCCCAACGTGGACATTCAGTGCATTCGCAACACCACTGCCTAAAATAATCTGTTGCTTTCCGGGCTGAAAACGCTGCCAAGCATTATCTAATACAAAGTTAGGTAATGAACTAACTTGAGCCTCATTCTCTAGCGAAACCCCCATAATTTGAATAGCTTTCAAATTTACGCCACGTTCTAGGAGACCGGTAAAACCAATATACGGGCTAACACCTGCTACCCCAGGCGTTTCTTCGATGGCTTTATAAGCGTAATCCCAATTTTGATACGGTGGATTGGCAGCATAAATTTGCCCATGAGGCACCACTGCCAGTACTCGATTTTTTAATTCTCGTTCAAAGCCATTCATCGCACTTAAACCGATAATCAATACTGCCACACCAAGTACAATCCCTAATGTGGAGATAATTGATACGAGCGATACCATTCCCGCTCGCCGACGCCCACGGCTAAAGCGTATCGCGGTTAGTAAAGAAAGCGGCAATCGAGCCATTATTGCGCTCCTGATGAGGTATCTTGCTGTAAAAATCCGTCGCGCATTTCTAATTGATGATCTAAACGCGCAGCTAATTTTAAATCGTGCGTAACCACTAAAAATGCGGTACCTTGACGACGATTTAATTCGCCTAATAATTCAAAAATGGCATCTGCGTTACGTAAATCTAAATTTCCCGTTGGCTCATCGGCTAAAACTAGTGCGGGATCATTAACTAATGCCCGAGCTATCGCCACGCGTTGGCGCTCTCCCCCTGATAATTCTGAAGGTCGATGATTAGCTCTATGGCCTAATCCGACAGACACTAATAACTCCAGCGCTTTAGTATTGGCCTCAGCTTTGGGAGTACCGCCAATTAATAAAGGCATAGCAACGTTTTCTAATGCACTAAAATCAGGCAGTAAATGATGGAATTGATAAATAAAGCCCAATTGTTTATTACGTAATTCAGAGCGTGCATCCGAAGATAATAGGTTGATTTTTTTCTCTCTGAAAATAACTTCACCCGAGGTAGGTGTATCTAAACCGCCCAATAAATGTAGCAGTGTACTTTTCCCCGACCCCGAACTACCGACAATGGCCAACATTTCGCCGGGATTGATTGAAAAACTCACATCTTTCAATACCTCTGTAGACAGCGCCCCTTCTTGATAACGCTTACAAAGATTCTGGCAAACAAGAAGTGGAGTTTTATTCATAACGCAAAGCCTCAGCAGGTTGAACCGCTGCCGCGCGCCATGATGGATACAAGGTCGCCAGCAACGAAATAATAATAGCAGAGCACGCGATCACTAAAACGCGTGTCATATCAATAACAATAGGCAAGTTAATTCCTGATGGTAATAAACCAAACAGCGGCATTAATAAATTTAATTGACTGGAGATTAGTACGCCAATCACCGTACCGATTAAAGTACCAATAACCCCAGCTCCGGCTCCTTGGATCATGAATATCCATAAAATTTGACGCCGCTTTAATCCCAGGGTTTTCAAAATAGCCACTTCTGACTGTTTTTCCATAACCAGCAGTGATAACGAAGTAATAATATTGAAGGCCGCCACGGCAATAATCAGGCTTAATAACAGCCCCATCATATTTTTTTCCATTTTAACCGCTTGAAAAAACTCACCTTTACGTTCACGCCAATCAGTCCAGACTAAACCTTCGGGTAACGTTTGTTGGCTTAGTCGGTCAACCGCTAAAGGCTCATCGAGGAATAAACGCCAGCCGGTGATATGCTCGGCTGGATAACGCATTAGTCGTGCGGCATCCTGTTGATTAACCACTAATTCGGTCGTATCTGCTTCACCTTGGGTAGCAAATTCGCCTGCTACCGTGAACAAACGCTGACTAGGCATACGTCCCATCGGCGTCAATTGGCTGACCCCCGGCACAATAATACGGATTTGGTCACCGCGTTTGACCCCTAATGTCTGGGCCAATTGCTGGCCCAAAATGACATTATATGCCCCGGGCTGTAGATCATCACGCTCACTATTGCGTAAATTATCTAATAATGGTGAATGTTCATCGGGCTGTACACCAATCATCACACCAACACCCACATTATTTCGGCTTTGTAATACGACGTCTCCTTGGACTATTGGGGTAATATCATTGATACCCGCCAAATTTTTCAAGCTGCTAGATGGGTATTGGTGAGGATCGATACTTCCTGTGTCTGACGTTATAACCGCCTGCGGCATATACGCTAGAATACTCTCCTGTAATGAACGTTCGAACCCACTCATAACCGAGGTTACCGTGATCAGCGCTGCAACCCCTAAAGTAATACCAATAGCGGATAAACTTGAGACAAATCGTCCAAATTTATCCACTGCCCGACCACGCATATAACGTAGCCCTATAAATAAAGAGACAGATTGAATCATGAAATCTGTAACGCCCCTGTTGCTAAAGCGAAGTGTTCAGGGATAATAAAGGGTAGTATTGATGAATGGAACCACTCACCCCCGGATTTGTGGTTTTTTTTGTTCTATCTCGACCTGTCTTGCTATTTTTCAGAGTAATGTACCGGGATTTTCAGGTCGAGGGGCATCACGCAATGAGAAGCTAACAACTTTTATGTCTGCAAAATACCGTTATGAACTCCCACAGCGCAGCGGAGATGTACGCCAACTAGGGTGCCTGATAGGTGCGGCTGGTGCTATCGAATGTGGAGAGATAATCGAACGTCATCAGGGACCTGTCGTTCTCATCACCCGTGACATGCAAAATACCCTCCGTTTGCGTGATGAAATACGACAATTCACCGGTTTACCCATCAACACACTATCTGATTGGGAAACGCTACCTTATGACAGTTTTTCACCGCATCAAGAAATTATTTCTAATCGACTTGCCACTTTATACCGGCTACCCACCTTGCAAAAAGGTGTACTAATTCTTCCGATTAACACCTTAATGCAAAAAGTGTGTCCAGCCGACTATCTGGCAGGGCATGCTTTATTAATGTCAAAAGGCGATAAACTTTCGCGTGACAAATTGCGTACTGAGCTTGAACAAGCCGGCTATCGTCATGTCGAGCAAGTGCTTGAACATGGGGAATATGCTACACGCGGTGCACTTCTCGATTTATTCCCAATGGGCAGTGAAGTTCCTTATCGTATTGATTTTTTTGATGATGAGATTGATAGTCTACGAACGTTTGATGTTGATACCCAGCGCACGCTAACGGAAGTTGAGCAGATTAATTTACTGCCCGCACATGAGTTTCCGACCGATCAGGAGGCTATCGAATTATTCCGTAGCCAATGGCGCGAGCGCTTCGATGTTCGTCGTGATGCTGAGCATATTTATCAGCAAGTGAGTAAAAAAACACTGCCCGCTGGGATTGAATATTGGCAACCCTTATTTTTTAGTCAACCTTTGCCTTCGTTGTTTGACTACTTCCCTGAAAATACATTATTTATTTCGCAGGATTTTCAAGCCGCTGCCGAACGATTTCAAGCTGATACTCTGCAACGCTTCGACAGTCGAAAAGTCGATCCAATGCGCCCATTGTTAGCACCGAGCGAATTATGGCTAACCTTAGAGCAGGTCAATCAACAGATTAAAAAGTGGCCACGGGTGCAATTATCCCAAGATAAATTAACCACTAAAGCCGCACATACTAATTTACAGTATCAATTATTGAGCGATATCAGCGTCAATGGGCAAAGTAAATCGCCATTAGATAAGTTGCGTCAATTTATCGAAACCTTTAAAGGAGCGATTGTTTTCTCGGTAGAAAGTGAAGGCCGACGTGAATCTGTAGTTGAGTTACTGGCTCGGATAAAAATTCGTCCTGAGTCGATTGATTCGCTTAATCAACGGCAAAATTCACGTTTTACTATCATGATCGGACCTGCTGAGCACGGTTTTATTGATAATCAGCATAACTTCGCTCTTATCTGCGAAAGTGATTTATTGGGCGAACGCGTTACTCGTCGTCGTTCTGAGACCAAACGCAGTATCAATACCGATACGCTAATTCGTAACTTAGCCGAATTACGTCCCGGCCAGCCGGTGGTACATATCGAACACGGTGTGGGACGCTATCAAGGATTAACCACGCTAGAAGCCGGTGGCGTAAAAGCCGAATATTTGATTTTAACTTATGCCGGTAACGATAAACTGTATGTCCCCGTTTCGTCGCTGCATTTGATCAGTCGGTATTCGGGAGGCGCCGATGAAAATGCACCACTGCACAAACTGGGCAGTGATAGCTGGAGCCGAGCTCGCCAAAAAGCCGCAGAGCGAGTTCGTGATGTTGCTGCTGAGCTGTTGGATGTCTATGCTCAACGTGCTGCGAAGCCCGGCTTTGCGTTTAAACAAGACCGTGAACAATATCAAATTTTCTGCCAAGGATTCCCTTATCAAACCACTCCGGATCAGGAACAAGCTATCAATGCAGTAATGAGCGATATGTGCCAACCTATTGCTATGGATAGATTAGTTTGTGGTGATGTCGGTTTTGGTAAAACCGAAGTCGCGATGCGCGCAGCCTTTCTGGCGGTCAATAATCACAAACAAGTAGCAGTGTTGGTGCCAACAACATTATTAGCCCAACAACATTATGATAATTTCCGTGATCGTTTCGCTAATTGGCCAATCCAAATAGAAATGATCTCACGCTTCAGAACGGCCAAAGAGCAACAACAAGTTATTCAAGACACTATCGACGGTAAAGTGGATATACTTATCGGTACACATAAGTTATTGCAAAATGATATTATGTGGAAAGATTTAGGGCTGCTAATTGTCGATGAAGAACACCGTTTTGGGGTCCGTCATAAAGAACGGATCAAAGCTATGCGCGCCGATGTGGATATTCTGACGCTTACCGCAACACCGATCCCTCGTACCCTAAACATGGCCATGAGTGGTATGCGTGATTTATCAATTATCGCTACCCCGCCCGCAAGACGCTTAGCGGTAAAAACCTTTGTACGGCAATATGATGAGCTGGTAATCCGTGAGGCTATTCTGCGTGAAGTGATGCGCGGCGGCCAAGTTTATTATCTGTATAACGATGTCGAAAATATCGAAAAAGCTAAAAATCGGCTGGAAGAGCTGATCCCAGAGGCGCGTTTTGTCGTTGGTCATGGTCAAATGCGCGAGCGTGAGTTAGAACGGGTTATGACCGATTTCCATCATCAGCGTTTCAATGTCTTAATTTGTACGACGATTATCGAGACGGGTATCGATATACCGAGTGCTAATACCATCATTATTGAGCGTGCCGATCATTTTGGTTTGGCTCAATTGCATCAATTACGCGGTCGCGTTGGACGTTCTCATCACCAAGCCTACGCCTATTTATTAACTCCGCATCCGAAAGCGATGACCACTGACGCACAAAAACGCTTGGAAGCCCTTTCATCTTTAGAAGATCTCGGGGCTGGATTTGCATTGGCAACTCATGATTTAGAAATCCGTGGCGCCGGTGAACTGCTCGGGGATGATCAGAGCGGACAAATGACCACCATTGGTTTTACATTGTATATGGAGTTATTAGAAAGTGCGGTTGAAGCTCTAAAAGATGGGCGAGAGCCTTCACTAGAAGATTTAACCCAGCAGCAAACAGAGATTGAGCTGCGTATGCCGGTACTTCTACCTGAGGATTATATCCATGATGTCAATATCAGGCTCTCCTTCTATAAACGAATAGCCAGTGCGCAAGATCAACCCGAACTTAATGAGCTACGTATTGAACTGATTGACCGTTTTGGTTTATTGCCCGATGCCGGTAAGTATTTATTGGCCTCTGCGGCGTTACGCCTCCAAGCTAATATTTTAGGGATCAAACGGATTGAAGCTCATGAAAAAGGTGGCTTTATTGAATTCAGTCAACGCAATAAAGTTGATCCAAGTTTCTTAATTGGTCTATTACAAAGCGCTCCGCAAACCTACCGTTTAGATGGGCCAAGTAAACTGAAATTTATTCTCGATTTAAGCGATAGAATGGCCAGGATTGAATTTTTGAAAAATTTACTGACCGAGTTTAGCGAACATCAATTAAACAGTTAATAGTTCGTAGTTGGTAAAATATCAGCCGAGTATGGCATCTCTTGTCTACTCGGCTCTATTTATACCTTCTGGGGATTATTAATCATATGTCTTAGCGGGTAATATTTTCAGCGATTGTACCGGCTCTAGTGAGTTTGCTACTAATAAACCACTTAAACAATAGAATGGCTGTGCTGCCTCTTTGTTATGCATCGCATTTTCACACAGTTTCTTCAGTGGTAGATCCAATATCAACTGTCCTTTTTCATCCAGTGGAATAAAAGTTCCCGGATCATAAGGGCTTCTCACCTTGCCTAAGGTATCGCCAATTCGATAAATAACATCATAGCCAATGGTCACCAAAATATTTTGCTGGGTAACGATGCAATGGCTAAATTGACGTTTCGGATAATCCGTCATATGCATCCCTTGGATCTTTTCTATCATATAGAAAACTTCACATTCTTTTTCTGCTGGGTGATAACGTGCTAAATGATCGCGATTAAACGGGCCGATAAATCCAGCAACATCACAATGCTCATTCTCAATAACTTGGGTCACGATAATAGGGTCGACCGATAAAACTGTCGCCAGTTGCGGTTTTGACTCTGATTTCAATCCAATAATTAGCCCCAGTATCAACAAGGCCACTGCGGCTAAAAGAATAAAAGAGAGTTTATATTTTGCCATTAGCAGGCCTCATGCTCCACAATTCAGTAACAATTGTCAGTTTCGGTACATCTGCTAATAGTATAGCGATTATACTGAGTTTTTATTCAATAGAAGGCCAAGAAAAAACGATATTTAACAAAAATTTATTCTATTTCTAACCTGTTTTAACTGTTTTTATCTATAAAAAAATATTACCTCTATTTAACGATATGATTATAATCAAATTTAATTGATGAGAAATGGGCATCGACTGCTATTTAGTAAAATTGGTTTAATAAGTTATTATTTAACCTAAATCATTTTATTCTGCGAGTAAATTAGCAATATTTAGTGAAAATGAAGGTAACAATCGGATATATAATAATTAAAAAACAATTAATTGTAGGAGTAGTGATAAGGAAAATGATTGAATACAACTAGGATAACAAAAAATCAGTTACAAAAATGGCATCTTAATCAGTGTGGATATTCACTTTTAGTGATGCCATTTTTATTCAATTAATAGAATATTTTATTAATACAAAAATTTAATAAAATTTAACCCATTATTAAATACATAAATATTAGTGCAATTTTAACCGTGGACGAATAATGCGGTTAATACTACCAACTAGCATCATCAGGCCGGTTTTAATATAACCATGCAAGGCGATTTGATGTAAACGATATAAAGAAACATACACTAAACGAGCAATACGTCCTTCAACCATCATATCGCCTCGCATTAAATTCCCCATCAGGCTACCCACGGTACTAAAGCGCGATAAAGAAACTAATGAGCCGTGATCTTTATAAACATATTCTTTTAGCGGTTTATTGCGCAAAATAGCTAAAATATTTTCATAACAACAACTCGCCATTTGATGCGCCGATTGTGCGCGTGGAGGAACAAACCCCCCTTCTTTTTTGGCACAAGAAGCGCAGTCGCCAATAGCAAAAATAGCCTCATCACGCGTCGTTTGCAGGGTTGGCTTAACCACCAGCTGATTAATTCGATTAGTTTCTAACCCAGCAATATCCTTCATAAAATCAGGTGCTTTAATCCCCGCAGCCCAAACCATTAAGTCGGCATTAATTTTCTCACCATCTTTGGTATTCAGCCCGTCAGCATCAGCACTGGTTACCATAGTTTTCGTCAAGACACGCACGCCCATTTTATTCAGCTCTTGATGAGCAGCAGATGAGATCCGCACAGGTAATGCCGGCAAAATTCGCTCGCCTGCTTCTACTAGCGTGACATTCAACGCATCGGTATCCAACCCTTTAAATCCATAGCTAGTGAGCTGCTCAACAGCATTATATAATTCAGCTGACAACTCAACCCCTGTCGCCCCACCGCCGACAATAGCAATATTAACTTTTTCTTCTGCATTATCGCGCACTGAATAGCGTAAGAATAAATTAAGCATCTCATCATGGAATCGATGAGCCTGATGTGGATTATCGAGAAAAATACAGTTATCTTTTACGCCCGGTGTCCCAAAGTCATTCGAGGTACTGCCCAGCGCCATGACTAAAAAGTCATAGCTTAGTTGACGTTCTGGGACTAACAGCTCATTATTTTTATCGCGTAACTCAGCTAACGTGATGGTTTTATTTTCACGATCAATATCAGTTAATGAGCCCAATTGAAAATTAAAGGCATTTTGACGGGCATGCCCCAAATAGCTCAATGCATCAACGCCATCATCTAATGAGCCCGTAGCGACTTCATGCAGTAATGGCTTCCACAAATGGCTATGTTCGCGGTCGACCAGCGTAATTTCAGCTTTCTTTTTACGCCCTAGCTTACGACCTAAGCGTGTTGCCAGCTCTAGCCCACCCGCGCCACCGCCGACGATAATAATTTTTGGTTGTACAGATGCCATATAAACTCCACTGCAAAATAAATTAATATTATTTAAGTATTCTGTAGACAAAAAAATTAAATAACCTAATTTGACAAAACATAATCTGATTTGTGACAAAGAATAACATGGCCGGTTATTTGGTCATACCAAAATTGATACAAATCAATTTAATTGATTATTATGACATCGGTCACAAAGTCAAATCTTTTTGATCATTTGATCCTGATGGATATATTTCTCTCGTGAAGCATTGACTGCTAAGTTAAACATAGAATATGCAATGAATTTATTAATCAGGCTAATCGGAGGGGAAATCATTGAGGAACTAAAAAAAATAATTAAATTTCAATGACTAATATTTTATAGAATAAAAAATAGAAAATAAAAAAGACAATTATTAATTATTCTCAAAAATCGACGTAAGAGGATAAAAACACAGTTAAAATCAATTTGCCCAGTATTGTCACTGGGCATGCTTTAGTACAAAACAAACGAATTCGAACTCACCAATTTAATCAATTGATGGGGATCAGCGCGACTTATTGTTCATTCCAACGACGATGTAAATCTGTTAGAGCACCATTCGCTTGCTGCCAACGGCTGCTAGCTTGTAATTCGGCTAATGAATACTGACGACCGCTGTGATACAGCATAGATGCGCGCGAGGCAGGCATTTTGGGTAGATTATCCAGCACACTGACAGCACCTTGGCGGTTATTACACACTAAAATCATATCACAACCAGCATCTAGCGCCGCCTGCGCTCGCTGAGGATAGGTGCCCATAATCGCTGCCCCTTCCATAGATAAATCATCAGAAAATATCACTCCATCAAATCTTAGCTGCTCACGTAAAACTGATTTCAGCCAGTATGGCGATCCACTGGCTGGGCGTTCATCAATCTGACTATAGATTACATGGGCTGGCATTACAGCATCGAGTAATTCGCGCTGAATAAAATCAGTAAAAATAGA
Source organism: Moellerella wisconsensis ATCC 35017 (assembly GCF_001294465.1). Taxonomy (GTDB): domain Bacteria; phylum Pseudomonadota; class Gammaproteobacteria; order Enterobacterales; family Enterobacteriaceae; genus Moellerella; species Moellerella wisconsensis. The sequence continues at coordinate 103,903 of NZ_LGAA01000018.1, read as the reverse complement.
CATATCATGCCGACGGATTACCTCGGCAGCTCGTTCATCTCGGGCAGTCTCTTTGTGGCTGTCAGTTTTCACGGCACCGTGCCCCGGAAAATGCTTTCCAGTAGTTTTCATGCCGGCAGAACGCATGCCTTTAATAAAATGCTCAGCCATGACCATAGCAATTTCAGCATCTTCATGGAAGGCTCGTTCGCCAATTGCTATGCAACCATGACCTAAATCCAGCACTGGCGCGAAACTTAAATCGATATCCATAGCAATCATTTCAGCCGCCATCAACCAGCCTGCTTGTTCGGCTAATTTAGCTCCCGCATAAGCATCATTTAATGCGGCGAACGATTGTGCGGAGGGTAATGCAGTAAATCCTTGGCGAAAACGCTGAACTCGTCCCCCTTCCTGATCGACAGCAATCAACAAACGATGCCGAGAAGCATCGCGGATCTGCCGAACTAATTCTCTTAATTGCTGTGCATCATGATAGTTACGGGTGAACAGGATCAAACCACCTACCAGTGGATGTGCTAAAATCTCACGTTCCTCTTGGTCCAATTCGTACCCTTGAACATCCAACATTATCGGACCCATAACATGCCTCGCTATATTAATATAAAATGTTCTTGATATTTCTCAGCCTGATAGCTCAGGATAAACCGAAATACTGTCTTAGCGGCTGTCCGTGTTGCAGAAACTGGTCATTTTTACTCTGCTGCCAACGAACTTCATACCACATCAGCATCATGTATTTTACCCAAGGTTCCCATAACTGGCACTGATTTTCTAGCCCGGATAAATCAGTATACGCATGATAATCCAAACAATAGTGGGATAAAAAAATCTGTCGTTGCTCAAGGCTTAAATTATTGGCGCTAAAATAGCAAGCTAAGGATAAACCGATGTCGGTATTCGCCGCATATTCCCAATCCAGTAACAATAACTGGCCGGAGGGTGATATAAGCAAATTATCGGCATGGATATCCATATGGGCAGGGGTGATTTTAAGCGTTTTTGGTAGCGGTGAGCGCATAAAATGCCGATGCAATCTTAACCCTGCGGGGGTCTTACGGCGCGGGTCAATCCAACGCGCATAATGGCTAATTTCTTCGCGCAATGGCAAATGATAACTGAAACGATGATGCTGATGTAATGTTACGACTAGCTGGGCTAATTGGCGTTGAAAATCGGCAGAATAGAATGTCGACGTCTCAGGTGAGATACCCGGTAACCATTCCACCAGCAGCCACTGCCGATTCACGGCTATCGCCTGGGGTGCAGCGTCAAAATCGTTTAACTGCCGCAATATAGCATGCTCTTTTTTCCGCGACACAGATAAATTAGTCTGAGTCACGTTTTGTGAACGCGCGATAAGCTTCTCAATACCATTAGCCAGCAAATAAGTACCACCAGACAGTCCGGCTAATGGTGTGATAGACCATGGTGTTTGCCGGACTTGTGGATAATGAGCGGACAATAAATCTAATAACGAAATTATAGCCGGATCGCTAGAGGTGCTATCAATCACCGAGCTCCGAAAAATGTTATTGGTCAATTTTTCCGTCGCCTGACCATAAAATTTCGCCACTCTGTACCGACAGCAATTGCATTTCTATATCACGATTATCTTTACTGCCAGACACCACGCTATATAGCACATAATTAGCTTGTACATAACGCCCAAGCCCTATGGCTTTACTACGGGTGACTAAGCTATCTTCTTGAGATAAGCCTAGCGCCTTGCGGGCACTAACCACCACATCTTGCGGCACCAAATTAAAGCGCCCCGTATTATCGACAGTATTCACAATCGCCGAAGTCACTTTTGCAACTGGCAATGCGCCGTTAGTATTATTTTTTACTGAATCAACTAATAAAATCTTGCCGCTCTCTACACTATCAGCTGAGGCCATTTGTGTGATCAACGGAGCAACAACAGCTGACCAATCGACCGCCGTTTGTTTCGGTGGAATAGGAACCACATCAACCGGTGGTGGGGTAACAGGTTCAACCTCTGGCGGAGGGGTTACCGTTTCTACTGGGGCTTTATTTTCAGGCATATAGGTTGAAGGACAGCCTGCCAGTAATACGCTGGCAGCCATAACCAATAAGATCCGTTTCATCACTCTCTCCGCGAATTAATTCGGTAAAAATACATAAATACGCACATGGTTAGCCTGTGGCGCAGGGTTATCAGCCACAATGGTTTTAACCGAATCCGCTGCCAGCGTTAGCGGATTATCTTTCGGTTTGCCAATACGCAAGCCATTGGCATCATACCAATATAAACGATACATAATGTTCGCTGGTTGGTGATGAACATTACTAATACTAATACTGGCGGACGTCATACCGTTATTCTGCTGCGTTATGCGCGGGGTCTCGACTATCACGCCACTGGCCAGTACCGAAGGCTCCATTACCACTAATTGACTTTGATTTAAATTCAATCCATTTTGCTTCTTACTCAAACACCCTGTCAGCATCACCAGCATTAGAGTTATTATCCCTAATAAACTGAATTCCTTGAGTTGTTTACGCATTAGTATTAGCCTATTATCAGCGAGTTAGACGAATTACTCTCGGCACACTCGCCTGCAATGAATCCACTATTCTGCTAATAGCGGGCCTAATGGACGTCCACCCACTAAGTGCATATGAATATGGTAAACCACTTGTCCCGCATGTTTATTGCAGTTCATTATCAGACGGTATCCATCTTCAGCAATACCTTCTTGTTCTGCAATTTTAGCGGCTGCCACAAATAATTTCCCCAACATCTGTTCATCCTCAGGGGTGACATCGTTAACTGTTGGAATTAATTTATTGGGAATAATCAGTATATGGGTCGGTGCTTGCGGCGCTATATCGCGAAAAGCAGTCACAAACTCATCTTGATAAACGATGTCGGCTGGGATTTCACGACGAATAATTTTACTGAAAATAGTGTCTTCTGACATTTTAATCCCCTAATATAGAATGATAATAACTAAACAGGTAATAGCTAGCAGATAATTAGCGCCGGGCTCAAACTTACTCAGCTGGCTGATCGACATTTAAATGGAACAGGCGATTAAAATTCTCTGTAGTGGCTTCGGCCAGTTGTTCCACGCTGACACCTTTTAATACCGCCATATACTCAGCAACATCCCGAACGTATGCAGGTTGATTTTCTTTACCACGATGAGGAACAGGCGCTAAATACGGTGAGTCCGTCTCAATTAAAATACGATCAAGTGGTACAATGCGCGCGGCTTCTCGAATTTGCTCGGCATTACGGAAAGTAACAATGCCAGAAAATGAGATATAAAAACCTAAATCCAGCAATTCTACTGCCGTCTGCTTATCCTCAGTAAAGCAATGTAACACGCCGCCACACTCTTCGGCATGCTCCTCACGCAGAATATTTAAGGTATCGTTACGGGCATCGCGGGTATGAACAATCACCGGTTTATTCAATTGACGACCAATACGAATATGCTGACGAAACGAGGTTTGCTGCAATTCGGCATTATCTTTTTGATAATAATAATCTAGACCGGTTTCACCTAGCGCCACGACCTCAGATTGTGCAGCTAGCGAAGCCAATCGTTCAAAATCATGACCTTCGTCTAAATTTAGTGGATGGATCCCACATGAAAAAGCCACATTATCTCGCGATCCAATCAGATCTTTCATCTTCTCAAAACCCGGCAAGGTCGTTGCGACGGCCAACATAAACTGGACATCACGTTGCTGAGCTTTGGCTATCACATCATCGACGCTAGTATGTAGTTTTTCATAATCTAAGCAATCGAGATGACAGTGCGAATCAACTAAAAACATATTTAACTCTTATTTTTACGGGTATTTTTATTTTAAAGCTATTTTGGTCAATTATTTTGACGTCATAACTAACGATTTTTCCCAATCTAATAACTGGTTAGTCAGTATCAGCTCTTGATTTAAACTGGTTACTGTCAGTAATTGATGGTGGCAATTTTGCCATTTATCAAAGGCAGCCAACAATTGAGAGGGCGCCTGTATGTTGGCAAGTTGGGCGATTAAAGGGAGCTGATCTTGATTACTGCAAAACTCAGCTGCCCCTTGTTGGTACTTCATCGCATCAGTGAGTAACCCCATCAACCAATAAAGTCGAGTTGTCATCCCCTCCTGATTTAATGCCGGTAATAACGATAACATGTCCTGCTGCTGTAACGCTGCCGATAATGCATGGCAAAATTGCTGGCGTTGCTGCCAATGAGTGGTTTCTAATAACTTAGCCGCGGCCACAGGTGCGCCTTGCGATAAACGTAACGCGGTTACTGCATCGGAGTAAGGCACTTGGGGGAAGTTTTTATGCAGCCAAAACCAAGCGCTATCACTGTCAGGCACTGCAAGATAATGATAAAAACAGCGACTTCTCAACGTAGCCAGCAGCGTTTCTGGTCGCTGGCACTGCAAAATAAAAAAGGTCGATTGCGCGGGTTCTTCCAGCGTCTTTAACAATGCATTTGCCGCCGCATCGGTTAAAGCTTCAGTGTTGGGGATCCACACAACTTTAGCGCCGCCTTGCTGAGAATGAGAGGACAATTTTTCGATCAGCTTTCTGACCGCATCTACGCTAATACTGGTTTTGCCTTTCTCCGGGCTGAGCACGGTGTGGTCAGGATGTGTACCTGCTAACATCAAACGGCAACTATGACAATGACCGCAGCTTTTTAATCCGTCGGGCGACTGACACATTAACCAACGGCTGATAGCGTAGCACAATGCATCAGCTCCATTTCCATCAAGCGCATGGATCAGCAACGCATGATGCCCCTTACCTTGCTGATAAGCATTAATTATCGGGCGATAGATTTTATTCAGCCACGGATACCAGTTCATCAATTATGCTTCCTGCTGAGCAAGCCATTGCTGTAATGTCTGGCGAATACTGGCTTGAACTTGCGCGAAATTTTGGCTGGCATCAATAGTCAAGATAGTGTCATCTACCGCGGCTAACTCTAAATATCGCGCTCGGGTACGGTGAAAAAAGTCGAGAGATTGTTTTTCAATTCGGTCTAACTCACCGCGAGAACGTGCACGTTGTAGGCCTATTTCAGGATCTAAATCCAGATACAAAGTCAGCGATGGTTTAAACTCGCCAAGTACCAAGGTTCTCAGTGACTGCATCAGTTGTTGATCGATACCGCGTCCTCCGCCTTGATATGCTTGCGAGGAGAGATCATGACGATCACCAACCACCCAACACCCACGGGCTAACGCTGGTTTAATCACGGTTTCTACCAGTTGCACTCGCGCCGCATATAACATTAATAATTCGGCCTTATCTGTGACAGGGTCACTCTCTATCCCCTGTTTTATCAAGTCACGCAGTTTCTCCGCTAACGGTGTGCCTCCTGGCTCGCGGGTAAAAGTGATATTATGCACCCCAACCTCCGCCAGCGTATCAATGACCGTATTAATCGCGGAGGTTTTCCCTGCGCCTTCTAGACCTTCAATGACAATGTAATGATTTTTCATGCTATCCATTAATGTTATTTTTGTAACTGCCGATACACTTTAACCGCACGATTATGATCGTTCAAATTAGTGCTGAATGTATGCCCACCCGTGCCATCGGCCACAAAATATAAATAATCAGTGGTCGCAGGATGTGCCGCCGCTTTGAGCGAGGCCAGACCAGGCATCGCAATCGGTGTTGGCGGTAATCCATCGATAAGATAAGTATTATACGGGGTATAATTATTTAAATCGCTACGATAAATCGTGCCTCGGTATTTCTCGGCTAAACCATAAATTACCGTCGGATCAGTTTGTAACCGCATATTTTTCTTCAATCGATTAGTAAACACGGAGGCCACCTTGGAACGCTCGTGCTCTACACCGGTTTCTTTTTCAACAATAGATGCCATGATCAGCATTTCATAAGGACGTGTATAAGGCAATGTTTTGTCTCGCCCTTTCCAAGCTTGATCCAATGCGCTTTTCATTTGTTGGTGCGCCCGTTTTAAAATATCCAAGTCACTGGTATTGGCGGTATAGTGATAAGTATCAGGATAAAACCATCCTTCCAGCGAATCTGGCGTTTCTATCGCCAACAATTCGCTTAATTGCTCCAAGGATTTCCCTTCAGTTTCATGGGTTAAATACGGCGCGTCTCGTAATATTGCTGACCAATCACTGAGCTTGCTGCCTTCAATAAAACGAATGGTAAATTGAGCCTCTTTACCGCTCGATAATAATGCCAGCAATTGAGTGACAGTCATCTTAGGTTGTAGCCGATACGTTCCAGCTTTAAATTGCGCCAGTTCAGGCTGTAATTTTAACAGCCACTGGAATGCCGGACTTTTTTCAATAATCTTACCATCTACTAATAGGCCTTCCAGCGCAATACGCCCGGTTCCAGCGGGTACCGTAAAGATTTTATCTTCATTTAAGGTGATTGGCTCATGCCCATAGCTTACCACCTGCTGATAAAGAACATACAGGGTCGCCGCCGCTACCACGGCAATAAATACCACCCCAATAGTTATCTGTTTTGCTAATTTCATTACTTACCTATTTTTGAACCTATGGGCTGATTTGGCATTAATTATTGGCAACTTGGCAACAAATAGTTAAATAAATGCCGTGACTGATAATGCCAAACAGTGGAAGATTCCGGTAACCGAATGGCGTTTACCGGTATAATTGGCATTAGTGTATTACATACCAGCACCTCATCACACAGAGCTAACGCCTGTGGGGACTCAGCCACCTGCTGCAGTGTATATGGGCTATCCGCCAGTAACTGTATGATACGCTGACGCATTAATCCATTCACGCCAGCGTTATCGAGCAATGGCGTATATACCTGCTCTCCCTGACGCCAGAATATATTAGCACTGCAACATTCTACCAATAAGCCTTCAATATCAACGACTAAAGCTTCATCAGCCTGTTGGTCATCGATATATTGTTTGATAAGCACCTGCTCTAAGCGATTAAGGTGTTTGATACCGGCTAAATAGGGATTTTTACCCAAGGGGATGGGGCTGAGGATCAATTCGATGCCCGCTTGCTGCCAACATGGATAATGATGGGGATAAGGACTGACGGAAACAATCACCGTCGGTGCAGTAAAATTCGCGCTACTGTAACCCCGACCGCCTTGCCCACGGCTAATAATCACTTTCAGCACCATCGTCTCGGATTGTTGCTCAGCAATATTGACTAAATGGGCGCGAAGTTGCTGCCAATCTGGGGGCGGCAAACGCAAACGCATTGTGTCGGTACGCAAGCGCGTAAGATGTTGCTCCAGCATGACTATCTGTTGGCGCTCTACTTTCAGAGTAGTAAAACAACCATCACCGAACTGTACAGCACGATCGCTCGCGGACAATGTGTCGGTTTTGCTGCCATTAATCCAATAGGTCATCGCTATTCTTAATTAAATTAATACTGATAAATCAGATGGTAATATCAATTCAGGAGTGAGTCAATTCAGCTGACTGATAAGTCCGATGCAAAAAAGCCTCGGCGGTTAAATGCCGAGGCTTTCAGGATATTTGTCGTTATGACTGTTTTAACTAATATTTATTGTCGCGTGTTAGCCGCTTGATAGCAGGTTAAAAATCCCCACTATCAAAGAATACACACTAACAAATATTTAGCTGTCACTCACTTTACGGAAAATAAGTGAGCCATTGGTGCCACCAAAGCCGAAAGAGTTACACAGTGCGTACTCCATATTTTCAACTTTACGCGCAGCGCCAGGGACAAAATCCAGTTTACATGCTTCATCAGGCTCATCAAGGTTAATTGTCGGCGGGACAATTTGATCTCTTAACGCCAAAATGGTGAAAATCGATTCAATTGCACCAGCCGCACCTAATAGATGACCAGTCATCGATTTTGTCGAGCTGACCAACACATCGGTACCCATCCCAAAGACCGTTTCAACCGCTTGAGCTTCGGCAATATCACCGGCATGCGTTGATGTGCCATGAGCATTGATGTAACCGATATCCTGAGCACTAATCTGAGCATCTTTCAATGCATTGACCATCGCTAATGCCGCACCTTCACCATTTTCTGCCGGTGACGTCATGTGGTAAGCATCGCTGCTCATACCAAAGCCAACAATTTCAGCATAAATTTTGGCTCCACGCGCTTTAGCATGCTCATACTCTTCGAGCACGATAATGCCCGCGCCGTCACCAAGCACAAAACCGTCACGATTTTTATCCCAAGGACGGCTTGCCGCCTGCGGGTCATCATTACGCGTCGATAATGCTCTCGCTGCACCAAAACCCGCCACACCCAAAGGGGTGGTCGCTTTTTCCGCACCGCCCGCTATCATCACATCAGCATCACCATAAACAATCATACGCGCAGCATGACCGATATTATGAACACCCGAGGTACAAGCAGTAGCAATCGAAATTGATGGGCCTTTAAAACCATGTATGATGCTTAAGTGACCCGCAACCATATTAATAATCGTTGAAGGCACAAAGAAAGGACTCACTTTACGTGGGCCACCTGCACCAAGAGACTCACAGTTATCTTGAATAAGACCTAATCCACCAATACCAGAACCAATCGCTGCACCGATACGAGTAGCATTGGCTTCTGTTATTTCCAGCCCTGAATCTTGCAGTGCTTGTTGACCTGCGGCAATCCCGTACTGAATAAATGGATCCATTTTCCGCGCATCTTTGCGGGAAAGTCCATAATCTTCGTGATTAAATTCTTTTACTACCCCAGCAAATTTCGTTGCATGGTTAGTAGTATCAAAATGCTCGATAAGGCTGATACCACTCTGTCCGTCACAAACAGCTTTCCATGATGATTCAACTGTATTGCCGACAGGAGATAACATGCCCAGTCCAGTTACGACGACTCGACGTTTAGACACGCTTATCCTCCAAGGAGGGAAAAAGTTAAGGGATAAACATAGGCGGTCGAGTGACCGCCTAGATATGGTATATAAGTATTAGTTGCTTGCGGACGAGACGTAGTCGATAGCAGCCTGTACTGTAGTGATCTTTTCAGCTTCTTCGTCAGGGATTTCGCAATCGAACTCTTCTTCGAGAGCCATAACCAGCTCAACTGTGTCAAGAGAATCAGCGCCCAAGTCATCAACAAATGAAGCCGTATTAACAACTTCGTCCTCTTTAACACCCAATTGGTCAACGATGATTTTCTTAACGCGTTCTTCGATAGTGCTCATACTATTAAAATTCCTATCAAAACTCGCTTTCGCGATGGTTTTCGTAGTTTATGAAATACAGGAAAAGATACAACCCAATCCCGGCTGTTGGAATCGCTTTTTTGCAATATTTTGCGCTACATAACACAAATAATGCAAAAGGACTCCTCCATTTTCTTAAATCATGTACATGCCGCCATTGACATGCAATGTTTCACCCGTAATGTAAGCTGCTTCATCTGAAGCTAAGAATGCTACAGCACTGGCTATTTCTTTTGCATCACCTAGCCTGTCAGCAGGAACTTGAGATAAAATGCCTGCCCTCTGCTCGTCTGTCAATGCCCGAGTCATATCAGTTTCGATAAAACCTGGTGCAACAACATTCACGGTAATGCCTCGGGAAGCTATTTCACGGGCCAATGATTTACTAAAACCAATTAGCCCAGCTTTCGCTGCCGAATAATTTGCCTGTCCCGCATTACCCATCACACCAACAACAGATGCGATAGAAATAATACGTCCACAACGTTTTTTCATCATAGAACGTATTACTGCTTTAGACAGACGGTAAACGGATGAAAGATTGGTGTCAATAATATCTTGCCATTCATCATCTTTCATACGCATCAGTAGGTTATCACGAGTAATACCCGCATTATTAACCAAAATATCGATTTCGCCAAATTCTTTACGAATATCGGCTAATGTTTGGTCAATTGATGTTTGATCGGTAACATTTAACGCAAAACCTTTACCTTTATCACCCAGGTAAGTGCTTATTGCTTCTGCACCGCTGTCACTTGTTGCTGTACCAATGACAATTGCTCCGCGCTGAGCTAAATTCTCAGCGATTGCACGGCCAATTCCACGGCTAGCGCCTGTTACAAGTGCAATTTTTCCATCAAAGCTCATGGTCGCCCTCAAAGGTTATCTAGAGCAGCATTTAATGATGCGGGATCATTAACCGCCGCTGCACTTAAATTAGTTACTATACGCTTGGTTAACCCTGTAAGGACTTTACCCGGCCCTATTTCTAATAGTTGTTCTACACCTTGTCCAGCAATATATTCAACTGTTTCGGTCCAGCGAACAGGATTATACAACTGACGCACAAGTGCATCACGTATATTATCAGCGTTCTGTTCCTGTTTGACATCAACATTATTGATCACAGGCACAACAGGTTGCTTAAAGTTAACGTCTTTTAATGCTAGCGCTAATTTATCAGCTGCTGGTTTCATCAACGCACAATGCGAAGGAACACTAACAGATAATGGTAATGCACGTTTAGCACCTGCTGCTTTACAGGCGGCACCGGCACGTTCTACCGCAGCTTTCTCACCAGCAATAACCACTTGACCCGGAGAGTTAAAGTTAACAGGAGCAACAATACTGCCCTGTGCGGCTTCACGGCATGCCTGCTCTATAGCTGCATTATCTAAGCCGATAATCGCGTACATTGCGCCCGTTCCCGCAGGAACGGCTTCTTGCATTAGTTTACCACGTAATTCAACTAATTTAATCGCTTCTTTAAAGTCAATTACTTGAGAGCAGACCAGTGCTGAATATTCACCCAGACTGTGTCCCGCCATAATTTGTGGCATTGGTGCTTGTTTTTGTTGCCAAACACGAAAAATAGCTACCGATGCCGCTAATAGTGCGGGTTGAGTTTGCCAAGTCTTATTTAATTCTTCTTCAGGACCATTTTGGACTAAAGCCCACAAATCGTAACCTAATACCTCTGATGCCTCGGCAAATGTTTGTTCAACAATTGGAAACTCAGCGGCTAATGCAGCTAACATGCCTAAAGATTGCGACCCTTGGCCGGGAAATACCATTGCAAATTGAGTCATATCGATTTTCTCAATAAATTAAAAATGAATTCTCAATACGCCGCGCTTTCAGTTATTAAAAACGGACTAAGGCTGAGCCCCAAGTAAAACCGCCGCCGAAAGCTTCAAGCAGCACTAAATGACCTTTTTGGATACGCCCATCACGCACAGCTTCATCAAAAGCCGTCGGCACGGATGCCGCAGACGTATTACCGTGGCGATCTAATGTCACCACGACTTTGTCCATGGTCATATCTAATTTTTTAGCCGTTGCGGAAATAATACGCAAATTGGCTTGATGTGGAACCAGCCAATCTAGCTGTGATTTATCCAGCCCGTTTTTGATCAATGTTTCATCAACAATATGAGCCAATTCTCTGACCGCGACTTTAAAGACTTCATTACCGGTCATACTTAAATAAGCCGGCTCATTGGAACCACGCGTTGGCTGTGGTAAAGCTAATAGCTCGCCATAGCGGCCATCAGCATGCAAATGTGTTGAGATTATGCCTGGGGTTTCAGACGCGGTAACAACCATCGCACCGGCAGCATCACCAAACAAAACAACCGTACCGCGATCTGTAGGATCAACAGTTTTTGATAACGCATCAGCACCAATCACTAATGCTGTTTTGGACATTCCGGTTTTCACGAATTGATCGGCAATACTTAGCGCATAAGTAAATCCAGCACAAGCGGCAGCAACATCAAATGCAGCGCAATCATTAATTTCCAGCAATTGCTGAATTTGACAAGCTGCACTTGGAAATGCATGCGTCGCAGAAGTAGTCGCCACGATGATCAGGTCAATATCGGCTTTATTAATGCCGGCCATCTCTATCGCACGTTGCGCTGCTGTAAATCCCATGGTGGAAACAGTTTCATTTTCACCGGCAATGCGTCTTTCATGAATGCCTGTGCGAGTTACAATCCACTCATCAGAGGTATCAACCATCTTTTCCAGATCAGAATTTGTCCGAACTTGCTGTGGCAAATAACTGCCTGTGCCTAATATTTTAGTATGCATGGATTATTGTTCACTCTTGGGTAATACGATCTTCAGACGAGCAGCTATTCTGTCCGGTACTTGCCTTTCGACAGCGTGTACGGCATGTTCAATCGCAGCGATAAATGCTTGCTCATTAGCCGCACCGTGACTCTTAATGACAATACCCTTTAATCCTAACAGAGTTGCGCCATTATACTGGTCGGGGTTCAGCTCCCCAAAACGCTTTATTATGCGTTTTTTAATCCATTTTTTAGCCAGTTGAACCCACCATGACGGTTTTTTGTTCTTTGTACTTGCTGATTTCAACAATGAAAGAATAATCCGGACGATCCCTTCCATTGTTTTCAGCGTGACATTACCTGCGAAGCCGTCACACACCAAGACATCAGTTTTGCCGGTCAATAAATCATTGCCTTCAACATAACCAATGTAGTTGATGGATGCCGTTTGTTTTAACACTGCGGCGGCTTCGCGGATATTATCTAAACCTTTACTGTCTTCTTCGCCAATATTCAACAAGGCAACTTTAGGGTGCTGAATACCGGCTAATTCTTCGGCCATTACCGCGCCCATCACCGCAAACTGCACCAACATTTGGCTATCACAGTTCACATTTGCGCCCAAATCTAACACCACCGTTTTGCCTTTTTCGATATTAGGTAAAACGGTCATCAACGCAGGACGATCAATTCCATCGATAGATTTAAGCATCAACTTCGCTAATCCCATCAATGCACCTGTATTACCGGCGCTAACACACGCTTGAGCTTCCCCCGATTTCACCAAATCAAGCGCGATACGCATTGATGTTCCTTTGCTCTGGCGGATGGCCTGAGAAGGTTTTGCCTCGTTGGCAATGATGTTATCAGCTGGAATAATTTGAATACGCGAAACCAGCTCCGCGGCTTTGCTGTCATGGGCAAAGGGTGCAAGCAGTGGTTGTATTGCGTCTGGTTTACCGACTAGCAGTAACTTAAGTGTTGGATTAGATGCTAGAGCCTGCAATGCAGCAGGCACTATGACGCGGGGACCTACATCCCCGCCCATGGCATCTAACGCAATGGTTAGATTAGTCAAGGTATCAACTTGCTAATGAAAGCAGAAACTACTTGTTGATAACCTTGCGGCCACGGTAGTAGCCATCAGCAGTCACATGGTGACGCAGATGGGTTTCACCTGAAGTTTTATCTACAGATAAAAGGGTTGCAGTCAGTGCATCATGTGAACGACGCATACCGCGTTTTGAACGAGTTGGTTTATTTTGTTGTACGGCCATTGACCTTACTCCTTTAAGTACTTTTCTTTAAACTGGCTAATGCGGCAAATGGATTTGGTTTTTCCACCTCGGAAGGCAGTTTACCATATACCATGTCCGCTTCGGACACTTCACAGTGTTCAGAATCATGTACCGGATATGCCGGCAGTGACAGAATTATTTCATCTTCTATCATCGACAGCAAACTAATTTCGCCAAAATCATCAATCTCAATTGGCTCATATTCTTCCGGTAATGCCTCGGCCTTCTCATCATTGACGACAGGGCTAAAACAATATGTTACGTGGACATGGCGATGAAAATGTTGACCACAACGCTGACACTCTAAAGTGACGTCCGTTACCGAACTTCCCCTTACTACTGTCAAACGTTGATTATCAATATCAAATGATAATTCGCTATCTACATCACTGTCCACACTGACTACCGACTCTGCGACACGGGCAACTTGCTCAGGGGTATAGCTCCCGACATAGTCGAGTTTTTTCTGAGCAGCACGCTTTGCGTCGATAGTTAGGGGTAATTTTACCTTTTGCATAAGGCGCGCATATTAACTTTGTAATGAGCTAGAGTCAAAGAAAAAGGCGAGCTAACTCACCTTTCCACCAAAAAATCGCTCATTGAGCGGCGGATAGTTTAGAATGAGTTATACCATTTGGCTACGAATTTTGAGAAAAATTATGAAATCAATTGTTTTAGCGTCTACTTCTGAATTTCGACAAGGGCTATTAAAGAAGCTCGGCCTACCTTTTTTAACCGCCGCGCCGAATATCGATGAGTCGCCGGTACTCAATGAATCCGCAGAGGCGTTGGTCACCCGTTTGGCTCACGATAAAGCCGGTGCATTACGAGAACTGTATCCACAACATTTAATTATTGGTAGTGATCAAGTCTGTGTGATCGATGGCAAAATCTGCGGCAAGCCACATAACTTCGATAATGCAGTCAAACAATTACGCGCGGCTTCTGGGAAATGCGTCGCTTTTTATACCGGCTTATGCCTGCTAGACAGCAGTAACGGGCATTATGATGTTCATTGTGAACCGTTCAAGGTACATTTTCGTCAATTGACTGATCATGAAATTGCGAACTATCTCAACAAAGAAACACCGTATCAATGTGCTGGCAGTTTTAAATCCGAAGGTTTGGGAATTGCATTATTTGATAGGCTCGAAGGACGCGACCCCAATACGCTAATTGGATTACCGCTCATTCTTTTATTAGAGATGCTGCGCAAACATGGAATTAATCCATTAGAACGCTAACGGGGTGCAATATCCGAAATACAACGATTTATTAATCAATCATCAGAATTGCTTAGCCAGATTGCTCACCAAGCATTAAATTTTCAGAGTTAATAGAGAACGGCTAAAAAATAAATTATCGATAAGCAATCGCTATTTATCTATGCTGCATTGGTTAGCTACATTGATTGACCATCTAACCAATACACCAAAAAAATAAATAGCGTGCTTTTAATGGCCTATAGCCATGACCTGTTAATATAGTTGATGGACTAATATAGTTGATAGACTAATATAGTTGATAGGCGATTTCCCCCACCTTTTGGTCAGCTTAATTGACCGATGGCTGGTTTACGTCTATCAGCTTGTTGATCATCTATCGCATAACTAATTATTATTTTTTGTTTCTTAATACTTTCAAACATTTCATTAATTTCGCATCGAGCGGTGCTTGAACTCGCATTTCTTCGCCACTCTGAGGATGGGTAAACTTCAACGCACTAGCATGCAGAAATAAACGATTAAGTCCGGTATCGGCCAATTGGCTATCAAATTGCGTATCACCATAACGATCATCGCAGGCAATCGGATGACCGGCATGTAATGCATGTACTCGAATTTGATGGGTACGCCCGCTCACTGGGCTGGCTTTAACCAAAGTAGCATGTTCAAAACGTTCTTCAATTTTAAACCGCGTTTCTGATGGTTTTCCTTCACTGTTCACTTTGACAACGCGCTCACCGCTTTGCAAAATATTTTTCAATAATGGAGCTTGAATAGTCTTCACATGGGACTGCCACTGACCCCGTACCAGCGCCATATAATCTTTTTGCATCTGTTTTAAACGCAATTGCTCATGTAGCGCACGCAAAGCGGAGCGCTTTTTTGCCACCAATAATACACCGGAGGTATCGCGGTCTAAACGGTGGACTAATTCTAAGAAACGCGCTTCTGGGCGTAATGCACGTAAACCTTCAATCACGCCAAAACTTAGCCCGCTCCCCCCATGCACTGCGGTACCCGAAGGTTTATTCAGCACCAAAATGACATCATCTTCATACAGGATGCAATCAGCCAAAGCAGCAACTTTGGTTAAACTGGCAGAAACATTTGATTGTTCTTTTTCTGCCACACGAACCGGAGGTATACGCACGCTATCGCCTGAGCACAATTTATACTCGGGCTTTATACGGCCTTTATTTACCCGCACTTCACCTTTGCGAATAATGCGGTAAATCATACTTTTTGGTACGCCTTTTAAGCGGGCCAACAGGAAATTATCAATGCGCTGCCCTGCTTCGTCCTCACTGATATCAATAAACTGAACTTGGTTTTGTGTTTTCATTAGGAAATGTGCTAACTCTTGATGGTTGAAAGATCCGCAAAAGCGAATCTAATATCTTACCGATATTTGAAAAAGTTTTTCTAAATATTTTAAAACTGCGCAAATAATAGCTGATTTATACTTTTTATAAATAAAATTTCAATAAAGCTGCAATGGCTCCTTGCTATATTGCTAGCAGCAATGGAATAATGCATAACTGTCAGAATGTTTCTTTAAAACAATAATTGGCAAATAAAGTAAGAAAGTAAGATATTTAGCTGTTTGATTGAGTAATAACGCTGCAATGGCGTAAGACGTTAAGCAAAATCAAATAATTAGCGAGCAGCGAATAATTGCTTATTGGGTCGGGGACTAATCGTATTGTTTTAATAGCTACGGTGCCTCGATTAAGAACGCTGAATTTTTAATCGAAAAATCAGGTTCACCGAAAAATAACGCGCCTCTATACAGTCGACATCCGCGAGGCTGACGATCCTGTAAAAGTCACGGGGCCATCGGTTTACAGTAGCACCATTTTTTCGTTGCTCTTTATTGAAAGTAAGTACGAATAATGAGTAAGTTATAATGAAAAGAATGTTAATCAACGCGACTCAACAAGAAGAGTTGCGAGTTGCCCTTGTTGACGGGCAGCGTCTTTATGATTTGGACATCGAAAGCCCAGGTCATGAGCAAAAAAAAGCCAACATATACAAAGGTAAAATCACCCGTATTGAACCGAGTCTTGAAGCTGCTTTTGTTGATTATGGCGCTGAAAGACATGGTTTCCTACCTATTAAAGAAATTGCCCGCGAATACTTCCCTAGTAACTATCATGCCCACGGTCGTCCTAACATTAAAGATGTGTTGAGAGAAGGCCAAGAAGTGATAGTACAAGTTGATAAAGAAGAACGAGGCAATAAAGGCGCCGCGTTAACCACCTTTATTAGCTTAGCGGGAAGTTACTTAGTCCTGATGCCAAATAACCCACGTGCTGGCGGTATATCTCGCCGTATCGAAGGTGAAGATCGTACAGAACTTAAAGAAGCGCTCTCCTCGCTGGAAATCCCTGAAGGCATGGGCTTAATCGTCCGTACTGCCGGTGTGGGCAAATCTGCCGAGTCACTGCAACAAGATTTACAATACCGTTTACGTCATTGGGAAGCGATTAAAAAAGCGGCTGAGAATCGTCCCTCACCGTTCTTAATCCACCAAGAAAGTAACGTTATTGTCCGTGCATTCCGTGATTATCTACGTCCAGATATTGGTGAAATTCTGATAGATAATCCAAAAGTTGTTGATATGGCTCGTAGCCATATTGAATCGATTGGTCGTGGTGATTTTGCAAGTAAAATCAAATACTATAGTGGTGATATTCCATTATTTAGCCATTACCAAATTGAATCGCAAATCGAATCTGCCTTCCAGCGTGAAGTTCGTCTACCTTCTGGTGGCGCACTGGTTATCGATACTACTGAAGCTTTAACCGCAATTGATATCAACTCCTCACGCTCAACCCGTGGTGGGGATATCGAAGAAACTGCGTTTAATACTAACTTGGAAGCGGCTGACGAAATCGCGCGTCAATTACGTTTACGTGACTTAGGTGGCTTAATTGTTATCGACTTTATTGATATGACCCCAGTTCGTCATCAACGTGAAGTAGAAAACCGTCTGCGCGAAGCCGTACGCCAAGACAGAGCCCGCATCCAAATCGCCCGTATCTCGCGCTTCGGTCTGCTGGAAATGTCGCGTCAGCGCTTAAGTCCATCGCTGGGTGAATCTAGCCATCACGTTTGTCCGCGTTGTAGTGGGACGGGTACTATCCGAGATAACGAATCGCTATCACTGTCGATTCTACGTTTAATTGAAGAAGAAGCGCTGAAAGAAAACACCCATGAAGTACATGCTATCGTACCGGTGCAAATTGCTTCTTATTTACTGAATGAAAAACGTAATGCTATCAGTGAAATAGAACAACGCCAGCGCTTAGTCCGGGTAATTATCGTGCCTAACGATCAAATGCAAACACCGCATTTTAACGTGGTACGTATTCGTAAAGGCGAAGAAATTAATACTCTGAGCTACAATTTAGCGCAGTATCATGAAGCTGAAGCGTTAAATGCGAGCGAAGAAACAACCCCTGAGCGTAAATTACCAGAACAACCGGCAATTTCAGCTTTTGCCCTGCAAGAACATGAAAATAATGAAGTTGTCCCAGTAATTAAAGCGCAAGAAGCTCCGGCCAAAGAAACACGCCCGGTGGAGATTGCACCTACTGAGCCACAACCCAGCTTATTTACCCGCATTGCGAGCTTCTTCAAAAAACTGTTTGCTAGCGAAGATAAACCGGTTGAAGTTACTGCACCTATCGCTGAACCTGCACGCCCGAGTAATAATACAGGCAGCAGTAATAACGATAATCGCCGTCGTAATAATAACGATCGTCGCAACAATAATCGTCGTCCGCGTCGTGATCGCGATGAAAACAGTGACAATCGTCAAAATCGCCCAGCGGCAGCACAATCGACCGATGACAATGCATCTCGTAAACTACGTAATGCTAAAAATAACGCACCAGTAGCGGCCAATACCACGCCAGAAACGCCAATTGATGATGAAGCTCGTGAGGCTCAACAGCAATTGCGTCGCGAACAACGTGCCGAACGTCGTCGCCGTCAAGAAGAAAAACGTCAACAGCAAGCGAACAAAGCTCAGCAAGAAGCAACTGACGCAACTGCAGCTGCAACTGCAAAATCTGCTGACGTTGTTGAGGCAAAAGTTGTTGAAGCAAAAGAAGAGCAGCAACGCCCAGCGATGCAGCGCCGTCAACGTCGCCCATTAACACAAAAAGTTCGTGTTACTGAGGCAGCAACTGATAATAATGACGTTATTTTGCCGACTATAGCCGACACTAAAACGCAGGAAACACCAGCGCCTGTTAATAAAACAGCAACAAATACCGCTGCACAACCTGTGGTTAGCTCCCCTGCCGCTATTGCCTCTGGGTTACCTACAACAGTGCGCGAAGCTAAAGCCCCGGTAGCTACTGCGAATAATGTCGATGAAAACGGCAATAATCCTGGCAGTAATATTGGAAACAATGCTGATGGTGACAAACAAGATACCATCATTCCGCGTCGTTCTCGCCGTTCACCTCGCCATTTACGTGTCAGTGGTCAACGTCGTCGTCGCTACCGTAACGAACGTAATCTGACGCAGTCACCTGTACCATTAACTGCCGCCGTCGCATCGCCTGAGTTAGCATCTGGGAAAGTGTGGATTAACTATTCACTGATGACTTCACAAAATGATTCACCAGCAATCATTACTAATGAAGAGATGCTAGAACAAGAAGCCAATGCACTTCAGCAAGCTAATGCACTTCAACAAGCAAAAGTTGCTGCGCAATCAGCAACGGCCATTAACGCATCTACTGCGAAAAATGCCCCGGTTGCTGAAAATACCGTTGAGGATGTAGTTAAGGATGTAGTTGAAAACACAGCGGATAACGACAGTAAAAATACAGATATCGCCCCTGCCGAAGTTGCAGTGACAACTAAAGCGCAATCGATAGAAACCACGCGTTCCACAGAAACTCATAGCCACAGTCCGGCCTATTCGCCAACTGCGGCTATCAATGAGCCTGTTGAAGCTGTCAAGCCAGTCGTTGATGCTCCTGCTATTGAACAGGCTAAACCTGAATCAATCAGTCCACAACCACAGCAGAACGTAGCTAGCACCGATGCAGCGATGACTAATCATGCACCGGCACGTACTGGCGGATCGTCGCATTCAGCTGCCGCCTCACCAGCAAGTGTACCTGTAGCTAATCCTGATACAGCTATTCCTGAGATAACTATTCCTGACACAGCGATTCCTGACACAGCCATGCCAGAAATAACCGAGCCAGAAATAATTGAAACAGTGAAAACAGAAGATGTTGCTGTGGTAGACGTGGTGAGCACGGTTATTGTGGTTGAGCCGGGTCGTCATGCCTATGCTCCAATGACCAAAACACCTGCGCCTAACGAAATTAAGGCACCGATAGAAATTAAAATCTATCAACGCGAAGCAGTTAATTTCGAAGGAAAAGGTGGTGCAGGTGGTCATATCGCGACCAACGTTGCTACTGCTGAGATGGCCAAACCAGCACCTATTGAATAATCATCATTAAGTCAATGGGTTAGCCTATTCCAAACCCCCTATGTGATTAACACACTGGGGGTTTTTCTTTTTCTTACCACCAATAATTATCACCCGAAGATCGTCTGGCTTTCGATATGCCTATCTTTAGTATTTATCTATCCCCCCTCTTTACTTGCTGATCACTTTATTAGCCTCTGATTTATTAATAAATATCTATAGATGGATATAGATTTTGATAAATTAGTTATACTTTAGCTATACTATAGAATAATAATCATTATTATTTAGAGGGTATTATGGCGCAGTGGATTATTTTTGGCGCGAGTAAAGGTGTCGGCCGTCATTTAGTTGATCTCGGGCTAGCTGCTGGACATCACATCAGCGCGCTAGTACGCAGCGAATCAACCGCAAAGGAACTCGGTAAATTAGGGGTTGAAACCTATCTAGGCGATGCGGTAGTCGATAACTCACTCCACACCCTATTTTCAAATGCTAGCCCCAACAGCATCATTTTCAGCACTCTCGGCGGAGGGGATGCCGATTTTACGGGTAACTTTACTGTAATTAAACGGGCTGAACAGCACGCAATCTCCCGGCTATTGCTGGTGACGTCTATTGGCTGTGGTGACACATGGCTCAGTTTATCTCCGCGCGCCAAAAGCTTATTTGGCCGTGCCGTACGCTATAAATCGATGGCCGAAAGTTATCTTCAAACCAGTGAATTGGCATTTACCATTCTGCGCCCCGGCGGCTTAGTCAATACCGCAGGTAGCGGTCATTGCGAGCTATTGGTGGGTGAAGCGCACGGCATTGTCAGTCGCTATGATGTGGCAAAACAACTTCAGAAACTCGCCGAAGATCGCCAAAGTTATGGCCAAGTTTATGCAGTGATAGATAGCCAATTGCGACCAAATTGGTGATTTTTATAGGCCATTGCATGGTATATTAAGACGCTCAATTTTCTTATTTAGATCAAGATAATAATCATAAAAAACGCCGACAGAATAGATCTGTCGGCGGTAATAAAATAATTAGTATGACGGCTAATTAAGCTCTCATTATCAAATTATTTTTCTTTCTTGCTGATCTCACCCATCTCTTTTAACTGTTTAGAGATTTCGCGACGTTCTTTAGAAAGTTCTGCATTTTTGATAATGTAGTCATCGACACGATCATCATAGTCACTGCGCATATTGGCGATAATTGCTTGGATATCTTCGATGCTCATGCCCGGTTTAATATACTCGCTCAGGTTATCAAGTAATAAAACACGTTTCTGGTTATCGCGAATTTTTTTCTCATTATCAGTGATTTCGCGACGAATTTTATTTTTACGACGAAACATACGCACAAATTCCAGTACATTTTGGAAAGTTTGTTTGTTGGCGTTGTCCATGTTTAAGACCCTCTGTTAAAAATATTTAAACACAATGCATTCTTAACACAATACAATCTAATGCTATTAAGTTACAAGTCGGTTTATCAATTTTATTGATTTTACTGCTTATTTATACAATTTTTTTTATAAAACTCGATAAACAGTTGACTATAAAACAATACTACTACATACCGTTAGAACAGCGAACCCTCAGATTAGTTCGCTACTTTGTCTTCGACTAAATTAAGCTTGCCGTTATTATTGGCGGCAATGGGTTTATGATCATCTGGGGAGTCATTACGTAAACAGAAATAAGACAGAACGGTGGTAATAATTACGAAGCTACCCATGATGAGATAAGTATCAGCAAAACCAATTTTATCATAACCATATCCCGCTAATGGGGAGAGGACACTCGCAACAATCGATGTAATGCAGCTAAAACCAACTAAATATAAAGTAGAAGATAAGCGTTTATCAAAATGTTTACTGTTATATTTAAAAATCGCAATCAGCAAGATAGGCAATTCAACCGCATGCAAAAGTTTCATTACAGAGATCATAATCGGACCGTCCACCAGCCCGGAGCCAATGATACGCAATGCCATCACTGAGCTAGCAAATAACAGTCCATTTTTAGCACCAATGCGATTGACAATATACGGCGCTAAAAACATCCCCCCCGCCTCTAAGAATACCTGCAATGAATTCAAATAACCGTACATCTCATTACCCATACTTTCATCAGCAAACTGCTGGGCAAAATACACCATAAATTGCTGATCATAGACACCATAAATACAGGTACCCAGTACAAATAAAATCAATGCCCAAAATCGAGGTAATACTAACAGTTGCAATGCATCTTTTACTGTAATTGCTGCTGGGTTACCAAATTCTAAGTTATTTAATGCATTAGTTTTTACTGCTTTTAAGCGCAATAAAATAACCATAAATATCACGCCTGAAACTGAGGCCATGATAAAGTTATAATCTGGATTAATATTAATATTTCTCCCCGCGAAGAACGTTGCTGCTGCCCAGCCTAACGATCCCCACATTCTGGCTTTACCGTATTCAAAGTCTCGCATACGGCTAACGCGCTCGGTATAGGATTCTAAAACCCCGATACCCGCATTGAATGTCATCCCTACATATAACCCACCAATCATACTACCGACAAAGATATTCCACTGTAATAACGGGGCCAATATCATAAAAAATGGACCGGAGCCAATTAACAGCGCAGCAATATAAAACAGTAAGTTTTTCTTTAGTCCTAATTTATCTTGGATAAAGCCATACAGTGGCTGGGCACATAAAGCCACAATCGATATACAGGAAAATATAATTCCAATATCGGTGCCTTCTAAACCAACAAACTTTCTTAACCAAATCGCCACCACTGAAAAAGCCGATGACCAAGTAAAGAAAAAGAAAAATAATAATGCACTTAATGAAGCATAATATTTTTTAGATTCACTATTCATAGAGGGGGTCCATTTTCTTTTCTAACAGTATGGCGCTAATGTTAAGGTTAACATAGTCAATAATCTAATCTGCCAAGTATTTTTTGTGATGTTAAGCACGATTGTTAACGTTAACAGATTCGTTTTGTGATAATGATCACTAATAATATTAACTGGACAAACATCGGATAAAATCGGCTGTTTAATGCTAGCAACTAAGCTATTCATTATAAAAGACGCCTTCAAAACTTGCTGCTTTTATTACTATCCACAGTAATATACACTGAGAAAGATGCCCTACGAATATAGCTTACTCTGACAATATAGAGACACGAAAATAACGCAGGTGGCATGAGTAAACTTTATTCAATTTTAGCAAGTTAATCTATATTTCGTCATCCTCTATTCATACGAGGTTACAAAAATAGTTTATGTTCAATTTATCGTCTGGCTATCTTTATCCCTGCAGTATTTAATAAATCTCTCTCGAACAATATCAGGAATATATCTATTTTCATTCTAAAATAGGGATAATCTCAATCATTGAATGGCTATTTCTCCCCCGCGACTAAATAAAATTTCAGCAAAATTATTTTTATTTGTCAGGGGCGGCAATTTCATATTTCGGCATATATGGTTTACCATAGAGAACAAAGATGGCTGATGCCGCCTCGCCGCTGAATATTTATCGTATTTCACCACCAAGCGAAGATGAACAAACACAAGATGGACGAAAATAACTTTGAAAAATGACAAACAACAACCGAGCTTTTTCTTCCACGATTATGAAACTTTCGGGCAACATCCTGCGTTAGATCGCCCCGCACAATTTGCTGGGGTGAGAACCGATTATGATTTTAATATTATTGAAGAGCCACACGTTTTTTATTGTGCGCCCACCGATGATTATCTGCCCCAACCCGAAGCTGTGATGATCACCGGTATTACGCCACAACTCGCCCGTGAAAAAGGCGTCAATGAAGCAGAGTTTACTCGCCGTATTCATCAGGTCTTTAGTCAGCCATCGACCTGTATTATTGGCTATAATAATATTCGCTTCGATGATGAAGTTACCAGAAATATTTTATATCGTAATTTTTACGACCCTTATGCTTATGCTTGGCAGCAAGGTAATTCGCGTTGGGATTTGATGGATGTTCTCCGTGCTTGCTTCGCCTTGCGTCCAGAGGGGGTTGTGTGGCCTGAAAATGATTTGGGGCTGCCCAGCTTTCGCTTAGAGCATTTAACCGCCGCCAATGGAATTTTCCATGAGAATGCCCATGATGCGATGGCCGATGTGGATGCTACCATTGCGATGGCTAAGAAATTGAAAGCTGCCCAACCACGAATGTTTAATTATTTCTTTGAGTTAAGAAACAAAAATAAAGTTAGCCAGCTAATTGATATCGTTGATATGACTCCATTAGTTCATGTCTCAGGTATGTTTGGTGCTCAGCGTTCAAATATTAGTTTAGTCGCACCTTTGGCATGGCATCCAGATAATCGTAATGCAGTGATTATGTGCGATTTAATGGCAGACCTTAGCCCGTTATTAACGCTAGATTCAGAAGCACTACGCACCCGTTTATATACTCCGAGAGCCAATTTAGCCGCAGATGAATTGCCTGTTCCTATTAAATTAGTGCATATCAATAAATGTCCTATTTTAGCCCCTGAAAAAACCTTGCGAACTCAAGATGCAGAAAGAACAGCGATCGATCGCGACCGTTGCGCTCAAAATCTGGAAATTTTAAAGCGGCACCCAGAGATCAGAAATAAGGTAATAGAACTGTTTGCTCAAGCAGAACCGTTCGCAGAATCCACTAACGTTGATGCGATGCTTTATTCCGGCTTTTTTAATCCTTCAGATCGCTCGGCGATGGATATTATCCGCAAAACGCTACCACAAAATCTACCGGCTTTGGATTTAACCTTTGAAGATCCGCGTATGGAGCCGCTATTCTTTCGCTATAAGGCGCGGAATTACCCCGGTATTTTATCACTGGAAGAACAACATCGCTGGGTAAATCATCGACGAGAAATCTTAACTGAAACAAATCTCAAAGCGTATATTGAAAAAATTAATCACTTATTAGCTGAATATCAGCATGACGCTCAACGCTGCTTACAGCTAAAAGCCTTAGTTGACTATGCTGTTGAGATTGCTAGCTAGCTTGAATCACACCTAGCGATTCCCACAGTAACAAGCCAAAGGCCGACTTCATCTGTTGAGATTGAAGTCGGCCTTTGGTTTTTATTAAAGCTAAACTCAATAAATCAATGTGATATAAATATAAACCCCATTAACTAAAGCGTAAATTAGCGACTGAGTAACCGCATGACATTCGTCGATCATCAATAATTACTCTTGATGTTTCTGAGACTGATGAGTTTGATGTAGCGTAGCACACCCACAATCTCCTTCCCAATTTTTACGTTTAGTGGTTTTACCAATCCCCGGATTCATCGTATTAGTCGGGTCGGCCTGTCGATAAAAAGCTTTAACTTGTGGCTGTGCTTGATACAAATGCCCCACATTATGCTCAGCAGGATATTGAGCACCCCGTGAATCTAGTAACTCGAGCATCTTTTGTTTCAGTTCTTTAAGATCAACGCCTTTTTTCACAATATAATCTTGGTGCATGACATGACACATAAAATGGCCACAATACAATTTATTAACTAATAATTTTTCAATTTCTGGCGGTAATTTTTCAAACCAATCACGGTCATTACGGCGCAGCGCGATATCTAGCGGTAAAACATCTTCCACCTCGTTACTATGAACCGCATGATAACGTACCGCTGCGCCTGCTGCTGCAAAGCGATGTAAAAAGGCTTTCGCTCCTTCTTCTGGGGTACATTCAAAATATCCCCCCTCGGCCTGAGCAAAGTAAGTTTTTAACCATGACTTCGCTTCATCTATCCCGGTACCCGCCATTTTTAACATCAAATGATGTTCATATTTATCACGAAACTCTTTCATACGGGGTGGCAAATGTGATGGCCATAATTTACTGAAAAATTGCAGCGTTCTATCCAAGAAATTAGCGGGTAGCAAAGGCAGTTTATTTAGCACCGCATCGACACGCCCTTTAAGCGTGAAAAATGCTGGCATTTTATCGGTACCAAGCTTATCAATCATCAAAAAGGTATCTTTGCCGTAGACTTCGGCAATATCAAAGCAATTGCGATGCATATATTCACCCGCCACAGGTAAGCTTTCAAAATTAGCTAAAATATGGCGACGAACGTCTTCTAATTCGTTAGGATTATTAGAACCAATATAAAAAACTTGAGTTGAAGTATCTGCGGGGAAGGTATCTAAACGTACCGCAAAAACGGCTAATTTACCCGCACAGCCTGAAGCTTCAAATAAACGGCGTTCATCGGAGTTAAATCGTGATGGACTGTCTGCATCAATATCTCTGACACGCTGGGCATATTCATGATCAGAAGCCAGTTTTGAACTTGCTTGAACATCTTCACTGCGATAATGACGATTTTCAAGATTAGTTAAAATTTGTTCTGGGGTTTCACCCAGCTCAATACCCAGATGATTCACTAATTCAACTTGGCCTTCATCGTTAACGCGTCCATACAGTGCTAATTCAGTATACGCGGGGCCTCGGCGTACTAGCGAGCCGCCCGAGCTATTACAAATACCGCCGATAACCGATGCACCTATGCAAGAAGATCCAATCAGTGAATGAGGCTCACGACCTAACGGTTTCAGAATTTTTTCGAGATGGTATAAAGTACTGCCCGGAAAAGCGACCACTTGGTTATGCTCGCCCAAAATGTGTATTTTATCTAATCGTAACGTACTAATAATCACAATATCGCGATCATAGTCGTTACCGCTGGGCGTTGAGCCTTCGGTTAATCCCGTATTGGCAGCCTGCATTAATACGATTTTATCCGCCTCAACGCAGGCTTTAAATACCCGCCATTGCTCAAGTAATGTACCGGGAAAAACGACAGCCAGTGCATCCCCGAAACCGGAACGGAATCCTTTACGATAGCGTTCTGTTTTATGAGGCTCTGTCAGTAAATGTTTGTTACCGACAATATTTTTTAATGTAAGCAGTAATCGTTGATTTGCTGAACTTTTAACATCATTCATTATTATTTATTCTCACCCTGTGGATTGTCTTGGGATCTGTCTCTGTCTGCGGATTGATGGCTAATCACATAATTATAATACGAGTTACAACTGATTAATAACACGTTAATTAACTTAGCAGAAAATAGCGAGGATGGGTATTTGGATAAAAAAAAACAGCGCTCAAAGGCGCTGTTTTTAAATAAAACAATACAGGTTAAGACTGAATTAACGCTCGTTCATCTGCGGCAATGGCTGACGGAAGCGGCGAGTAATAATCGCCATATAGGTGAAGCCTATCGCTGCCCACGCTAACCCTAGCATCATCGAATTTTCTTCCAGATTAACCCACAGCACACAGACAGTTAATGCCCCGATGATAGGTAAAATCAAGTAGTTCACTTTGTCCATCAGTGTGGTACTACGACGCTCACGGAAATAGAACTGAGAAATAACCGACAAGTTAACGAAGGTAAAAGCAATCAACGCTCCAAAATTAATTAGCGCGGTCGCAATTTCCATATCGAACCAGATAGCACTCAACGCCAATGCACCAACTAAAATAACGTTAAATGCCGGTGTACGCCATCTTGGGTGTACATAACCAAATGTTTTTTGAGGGAACACTCCATCACGGCCCATAACATACATTAGTCGAGATACCCCTGCGTGTGACGCCATACCCGAAGCCAGTACGGTAACACAAGAGAAGACTAGAATGATTGACTGGAACAGCGCGCCTGCCACATACAGCATAATTTCAGGTTGTGACTCATTTGGATTGATAAAATGAGAAACATCTGGGAAATACAATTGTAAGAAGTAAGACACCGCGATAAAGATAATCCCACCAATAAGCGCTGTCAGGAAGATAGCTTTCGGGATCACATTACCGGCATTCGGAGTTTCTTCAGACAATGAACTGATGCCGTCAAAACCTAAGAATGAGAAGCACAGAATAGTCGCTCCGGTGATCATCGGCACTAGATGAGCATTCTCAGAAGTAAATGGTCGGAAGGACCACATCTCCCCTGCGCCCTCGCCTTTTGACAATCCATGGATTAAAAACCCAAGGAAAACAACCATTACTGCAACCTGAACGATAACAATAATCGTATTCAAGTTAGCCACCACGTTAATGCCACGCAGATTGGCAAGGGTCATCAAAATAACTAAACCGACCACAAAAATCCACGGCGCAACATTCGGGAAAATAGCTTCGAGATAAATTTTAGCCAGTAAGATATTGATCATCGGCATGAATAAATAATCCAATAACGACGACCAACCCACCATAAAGCCAATATGTGGGCTCATGGATTTTTGAGCATAAGTGTATGCGGAACCGGCTGATGGAAAACGTTTCACCAGCTTACCGTAACTTATTGCTGTAAATAGGATAGCAATTAATGCAATCACATATGAAGACGGAACATGACCATCAGTTTTCAAAGAAACCAGGCCAAAGGTGTCAAAAATCGTCATAGGCTGCAAATAGGCAAGCCCCATCATGACAACTTGTAATAGCGTCAAGGTTTTGGCGAGTTGGACACGATTATTTGCGCCAGTCTGGTTTTTACCAATGGCGACAGCATGAGTAGTGGTATTATTTGACATTAACGCGTCCTCCCATAACTTTCGATTTTGTCCTAATAATTCGACTCAACCGACAGTTACTGGGAAGACTTTGCATCTGCCTATAAGCAGAAAAGAAAGAAGTTAAAAAGTGGAATAGGTGATTAACAGAGCCAGTAGCTCCGTAGTCATCAATGCAGCTGTGGCCAATTGGCACAGGTGCTAATGCGAAAATGTACGCCATGTAAGCATCCCTCAACTCGGTAACTTTATTTTTTATAAGCTACGCGTGTGTATCGTTTATCAATCCGGCCTGGTGTCCGGCCCCATAAAATGAATTAATGTAAAGCAAAAAAAAACCGATGCAGGGGTAATTTGCATCAGTTAATTTTAGATGGCGCATTTTGCCCACCCTGACCATAAATAGCAAGTATAAATCGTCGAAAATCCTAGATTTCTGATGATAATTTTTCATGCAAAATACAGATTAGCTATCGATAACTTATAATTATATATATCCATTTGTTTTTGAACGAATTTTTATTCATCCTTAATCACAATTAATGAGCTACAAATGTTGCCCATTAATTGCAATAAAAAAGCTTACATATCACTGGCATGTAAGCTTTTTGTAATGTATTAGGTTATCGAATTCTTTCTAAGATTAAAAGTTGTAGTTAACCCCAAAGTTATAACGACGACCATCCAGAATAATATCATTTGTATCTTTAGTTAAACGCTTATCAAAAATATTATACACACCGCCGACCAGATTAACTTCTTTGGATAATTGATAGCTCAGCCCCATATCAACAAAAGTATACGATGGGCGCTGTTTAGACATCGATGTTCTAGACAAATATTCACTGCTTCTGCCATTGAAATTAACGCGGGTCCAACTTTGTAAGTCTTCAGTGGTCTGCCAAGTTAATGAGGCATTCGCCATATGTTTTGGCGTACGACTCAGCGGCTTACCTTTGAATTTACCGCTTTTTTGTTCAGAATCAGAATAAGTATAGTTAGCTGCCAATGCTAGGTCAGTATTAATATCCCAATTTAATGTCAGCTCAGCTCCGCGTAAGTTGGCTTTATCAACGTTTTCGCGAGTACTGATAAATTTGTACGCGCTGCCATCATACATGCACTCACCACTGGCTATCGTCCCTGTCTCTCCTTTATCATTTTTAGTAGAGTCGGTACATTGACGAATTTCCATAATTTTATCTTTAAATTCAGTGTTAAAGAAGGTAACACCAATATTTAAATCATCTTGGTTATTCCAGATAAAACCAATCTCTTCAGTGACACTTTTTTCAGGTTTTAAATCAGAATTACCGATGATCACCGCAGGAGCACCACCACCACCGGTAGATTGTCCCCAGTTAGGGGATATTTGACGCAATTCTGGGGAACGATAGCCGGTAGAAACCCCTCCTTTGATAACCCACTCATCCGTCGCATGCCAAACACCGTACAAACGTGGTGTCCAGTGTGAGCCAAAGTTTTCATCTTTATCCATACGGATACCGCCGGTTAACGAGAAATCATTGGTCATCATCCACTCATCTTCAGCAAATAATGCCCAGCTCCAGCGGGTTAATTTATCGACGTCTTTGGCTGATGCTAATTGATTACCTTTATCGCGTAAATCTTCATAGCGGTATTGTCCACCAAGACTAACAGTATGATCACCAAGATTAAAAACCGTCTGATTTTTAGCTAACGTATCGTTATATTCCATCTTACGGCTTGGGTTTTTAGTTTCATCGCGCTGAATAAACGTCTCCGTTGATCCCCACTCATATAGTCCATTATGCGTGATAGCATAATTATTTTTCCGATAAGTGGTTTTTGAATCATCGCAACGTTTGGTTACTTTATTGGCGCCTTTTCCTGAGGTACACATCAATTCTATCGAACGACCTGCCAAGCCATTTCGTTCTTGTTCGTCATGTTTGAAATCAAAATCAAAAGTATTTTGCTCATCTGGCGTAAAGGTTAACGTAGTGCCGATAGCGCCAATTTTTTGTTCGCTATAACCGCCAACAAATTTGTCCTCTCCACGTTTAGATAGCAACCCATTAACTTTTAAGCCGAGTAATCCATCGATTAATGGCCCAGAAGCATAAAAACTGCCCTGGCCTTGATTGCCTGAATCGCGGTGAGACTGGATAGTGGTATCTGCGCGTAAACTACCGTGCCACTCTTTACCTACTTTGCGGGTAATAATATTGATCACGCCGCCCATCGCATCAGAACCATATAGCGATGACATTGGGCCTCGTACGACTTCAATGCGTTCTATCGACGGCAATGGTGGCAACCAGCCTTGTTCGATTCCTGAACCATCACTGTTTGGTCGGGTGCTACGAGTATCCACGCGTTTACCATCCACCATAATCATGGTGTATTTGGCATCCATACCACGAATACTAATATCCGTGCTACTGCCGCCGCCCGTAACCTGCACACCAGGAAGATCTTTCAGGGCATCAGTAACATCGCGATAGGCTTTATTTTCCAACTGTTGACGGGTCACTACAGAAATCGAAGCTGGAGCGTCTTCAATTTTCTGTTGGAAACCCGCGGCAGTGGTGACATAAATGGTATCTTCATTTTCAGCTGCATAAGCTGACGCGGCAGTTAAAGCAGTAATAATGCCTAATGCAATTTTTCTTTTCGTAAAAACAGCCATTCCCAATTCTCCGAGAGATAATATACCCGAGATTAATTAGCTTGCAGGCAATTGCCCTACGCCCTAAATAATAGGTATAGATTCTAATTAAATATATTTTCCGATGACATTAGCTCGGCTAATAAGGAGTTAACATCCTTATTACATGTTATTATTATATTCAGTATAATTAGTGTGGATTTTATCTATCCGTTAAATAAACACCTTTATCACTTTTAATTATAAAAATAGATTTAATATTCCAGAGTTATTATTTAATAAATAAAAGACAAATATGTATTAATATAAATATTATTTTAGACTATTTAATAACCCTTATTTTACTATGATAACGCAATATATTACTAACCTAATACAGCCTAAACACGACACTGTCAGCCAGCCATAATGACAAAGTCTAATAGGCTCCAGTTATTATTTTATCTTGTTTTAAATCAATAAACTAAATAGCATCGTCAATAAGAGTGATACCAGACTAACTGACTAAATGACTGACTAATCCATCAATTAAAACTTGAGGAACGCCTTGAGAACAACGCTCAATACGACCTCGTACTCCATATACTTGCGCTAGGCTTTCCGGTGTAATAACCTCTTCAGGTTCACCCTGCGCGATTAACTCGCCATTTTTTAACATGAGAATATGTTCAGCATGACGCAGTGCAATATTAATATCATGAACCACGACTACGGTAATAATATTACGGCGACGCGTTTCTTTAGCGACTAAATCCATAACATGATATTGATAATTTAGATCTAATGCGCTCAGTGGCTCATCTAATAATAATAAATTAGGCTGGCGAATTAATGATTGAGCTAAACCCACTAATTGTTTTTGCCCACCAGATAATTGATCTAAATAACATAAAGCTAAATGTTCAATACCTAATTGGCGTAATAAACTCATAACTTGATCTTTGCTGTCTTGATTACTCAAGCCACCAGAAGCACGTTGAGCTACAATAACGGATTCTAAAACATATAAGTGAACGCCCGCCGGCAATGTTTGTGGCAAATACACCACATTCTGAGCCCGCTGAGCAAAATTCTGCTGAGTTAAATCCAGTCCATCTAACAAAAGTTCGCCGGTGGCTTTATTTAATCCAGCCAAAGAACGTAATAATGTTGATTTTCCACTGCCATTAGGGCCCAGCAAGACAGTAATTTTACCGCGCGGCAATGGCTGTGTAGTTAAATTATTAATCACCTGATGCTTAGGATAGCCTGCATTGAAATGATTAATCTGCAAACCACCAATCATGAAACATTACCTCTGTGACGTAAAATGATACTCAAGAAAAACGGAACGCCCACTAATGAAGTCACAATCCCAACAGGAATAATCACTCCAGGAATGATATTCTTCGAAGCTATTGAAGCCAATGACAAAATTACCGCACCAATTAATGCACTTGCCGGTAAATAGAAACGATGATCTTCGCCAAACATTAAACGCGCGATATGAGGAGCAACTAAGCCGATAAAGGCAATCGGCCCCACAAATGCCACCGCTAATGCCGATAAAATACTAATCCGTAATAACGTGCCTAAGCGTAAACGACGCACATCAATACCGAAACTAATCGCCCTATCTTCACCTAAACGTAGAGCGGTTAATTTCCACGAATTGAGCATCGATATTGGGAAAATAACCAATAATGCCAGCGCCATCACACCGAGTTTAATCCAGGTGGCTTTTGTTAAACTGCCCATGGTCCAGAAAACCAATCCCTGCAAAGTATCTTCTGTGGCAATAAACTGCATCATTGAGACTAATGCGTTGAAGGTAAATACTAATGCGATACCAAACAACACCACGCCTGAGGTCGCAACCCCTGTCCAGCGAGTCACACCATCTAGCATTAACGCCGCAATTAAAGCAAAAATAAAGGCATTCGCCGAGATAAACCATTGATCAGGCACCCCTGGAATACCTATCCCCGAGACAATTGCCAATGCCGCACCAAAAGCCGCCGCATTAGAAACACCCAGCGTAAAAGGACTGGCTAAAGGATTATTCAGAATAGTTTGCATCTCTGCACCGGCTAAACCCAGTGCCATACCGATCACCACGGCCATTAAGGCATAAGGTAAGCGAATGTCCCACACAATAACCCGGGTTCCTGCGTCAACTGATGCTGGCGAAGTCAGTGTTTGCCACAGTTTTTCCAGCGACAGCCCTGAGGGTCCCAAGGTGAAATCAATTATCAGCGATACTACGATAAAGGCAATAATCAATAGCATCAACATTACTCGACGGCGTAGCAGCTGGCGATAGTGACTTTTAATACCTTGTTCATGCTCTTCAACCGTCGATTTAATCGAGGCTAAAGGTTCGGTGGTAATACTCATGATAATTACCTAATTACTTTTCGCTTATCCAATAAACACCGGTCGGTTCAACCGCTAAGAATTTACTGTGTAGCTCTTCGAGTGTTTTTTGTGGATCGAGGGTCGAAAATTGCTCAGGATAGAACCACTTAGCAAAAACTTGGGTCGCTATCACGTTATAAGGGGAATTATAATAATTATGCCAAATTGCATAATCACGTCCCTCTTTTACCGCCGATAACGAGCTAATACCTTTACGCTCAGTGATTTTTTTCAGGCTGGCTTTCGCGGCATCAACCGTACTTTGTGCCCCAAGCTGTACACCAGCTTCTTTACTGCCCGGAGCCTTTGCCCCAGTCACAATATAAATCGACGGATCTTCAGCGATCACTTTTTCTAAATTAATTGAGCCTAGCGGCCCCGGTAATACATGCTTAGCGATATTTTTACCGCCGGCTAAATCAATAAAATTGCCGAGATTACCATTGCCGGCAGTAGAACAACAATCTTCAAATGATCCTGCGCGTAAATCAATAAATACAGTCGGTTTTTTATCTTCGGCTATTTTGGCGGTAATATTGGTTACTCTATCTTGTTGCTGTTGATAAAACTCAGCAAATTGTTGCGCTTTTTGTTCACGGTTAAGCGCTTTACCCAGAATATTCATGCTAGGTAAGGTATTTTTAAGTGGTTCATTACGAAAATCGACAAATACTACCGGGATGCCGGCTTTTTCTAACTGCCCGACTAGTTCACTATTTTTACCCGGACCATGGCCTGATAAACCAAAAATCGCGACATCTGGATTTAGAGTCAGCACTTTCTCTGAGCTAACACTGTCTGCACTGGTGCCACCAATCAATGGAATATTGTCAATTTCTGGGAATTTATCGCGATAAACAGCATAAGTTTGGGGATCGAGCTTACGTAAATCACCTTGCCATCCCACTATGCGAGATAACGGTTTATCACCTTCCAATAACGCGACGGCACTAAATAAACGCCCTTCACCTAACAAGATGCGGTTTACATTATCAGGTACTTCTACGGTACGGCCAGCCGCATCAACAACGGTGGTTGCCCACGCAGTAACGCTAGCAAATAAACCGACGCCAGCCAATAATGCAACACTAATCGTCTTAGTGATAGGAGTGAAATGTCGTCTCACGGAATACGCTCTCTTTTGCCTGAAAACAAAGTGCCCTAACAATAAAGCAAATAATAATACTTATCAATACGATTGGCGTCATAAATCAGTAGAGAGTGCATAAATGTGAAGCTTATTGTCGTTTTTTATCCTATTTCCTTCGATTTAGCCGAATAAATAATCAACCACATGATGACTATCATGTATCTAGAATATCGTTTACTCGTCTAAAGATATTTTTATTTTAATATAAAAAAACCCCCTGATGAAATCTCAGGGGGTTTTTTGTATCACCGAATAACGCTAAAAAAGATTTTATTTATCCAAATTTTCTTGGTAGGTAGGGAACTCCATCTCTTTGTAGCGGACAATCCGAGTTTTCTTCACCGCTTTATAACCGAACCAAATAACTAAAAATAAGGGTAATCCAATATAGGTGGCTACTGCCCCTACCCAGTCAATTTTATCTTCCAAAAATGCCTGATAGTTTTGTCCTAAAGTGATCACTAAGCACAGAACAAAGGCAAAAATAGGTCCGATAGGGAAAAAACCTGAGCGATAAGGTAAGTCATTTAAATCTTTACCCTGAGCCACATAGCCGCGACGGAAGCGATAATGGCTAATCGCAATACCCAACCAAGCAATAAAGCCGGTCATGCCCGAGGTATTTAATAACCATAAGTAAACCGTTTTATCGTCGCCTAGTGAACTGACAAAACATAAACTAGCAACCACCGTAGTCGCTATCAGTGCGTAACGTGGTACGCCGCCTTTCGATAGACGAGAGAAAATACGTGGTGCTTTACCTTCTTTCGCCAAGGTATACAGCATACGCGTTGATGCATACATACCAGAGTTACCCGCCGATAATACCGCGGTTAAGATAACAGCATTCATCACAGCCGCTGCGGACAGCAATCCGGCATTTTGAAATACTAAGGTAAATGGACTAACGCTTATATCGCTTACATCATTACGTAATAAATTAGGATCGGTATAAGGAATAATTAAGCTGATAATCAAAATAGCAAAAATATAAAATAATAAGATACGCCAAAAGACTTTACGTACCGCTTTAGGAATATTTTTAGCCGGATCTTTTGATTCTCCAGCAGCAATACCTATTAATTCAGTACCTTGGAACGAGAATCCGACGATCATTGCTACACCAATCATCGAGGCAAAACCACCAACAAACGGAGCATCTCCCAAGGTCCAATTATGCCAACCGGCATCTTCAGCCCCATCCATGATACCAAAAATCATCATAACACCGACAACAATAAAGATGACAACCGTGGTAACTTTGATAAGAGAGAACCAATATTCCGCTTCACCGAAGCCTTTGACTGAAATATAGTTGAGCAAGAAAATAATCGCTAAAAACAGCGCACTCCAAATCCAGCCCGGAGTATCTGGGAACCAATAGGTCATCACTAATTGCGCGGCAACTAAGTCAACCGCGATAGTTACTGCCCAGTTATACCAATAGTTCCAGCCTAAAGCGAAACCAAAACCTTCATCGACATATTTGGCACCATAGGTTGCAAAAGACCCAGAAACTGGCATATATGCAGCTAATTCGCCCAGACTGGTCATTAAAAAATAGACCATCAAGCCAATAATCGCATATGAAAGTAGCGCGCCACCAGGGCCAGCTTCAGCCACAGTCGCACCAGAGGCCACAAATAATCCAGTACCAATTGAGCCGCCAATCGCTATCATAGCGAGATGTCGCGATTTTAATTCTCGACGTAATCTTTGCGGGCCTGGATGCGCTCCGCTAGTTGGTTGTTCTGACATCAGTATCCTGTTTTTCTTTTTCTAACTAATAATGCCGCGATTCTAGCAAAACATTCTGACGAGTCTAAGAAACTTAGTCCTGTTATAAGATACCTTCATGATCGCGGGGAAATTATTAGTAAAACCATCATAACCGCCATCTATTTTGCACAAAATACAACCAACTCACCGTAAACAGCTGGCCTCCTTCATTTATATAGGAAGATAACTATTGATTGGTTAAGCCTATTAAATTTATTCACGGCAATAACTTAACAAACTACGAATACCATTAGAGAGATGTTTTTGACGATGATAAATCAAATACAAGAGGCGAGATAATTGCAATCCAGGCACAGTTAATTCCACCAGCGATCCATTAGTCAGTTGTTCAGCAATAACTCGGCGAGATAAACAACTGATACCCATGCCATAACGTACCGCATGTTTAATCGCTTCTGAGTTACCTAACTCCATCAAAATATGAAACCCGGGTAATTGCGCGAATAACAGTTGGTCAAGTACATCTCGTGTACCCGAGCCGCGTTCGCGCAAAATCCACGATGCCTGTTTTAAATCTTCTAAGCTAATCGTTCTATTGGCTAATGGATTCGACGGTGCAGCAAATATAACTAATTCATCTTTTAACCACGGCTGAGTAATTAATTCAGGGCTATGGCACGCACCTTCAATTAACCCCACATCCACTCGAAATTCTAATACTGAGCGGATCACCTCTTCCGTATTGCTAATATTCAATTCTAAGGGGATATCAGGATGATCATGGCGGTAATGAGCTAACATTTCTGGCAGCATATAATTACCGATAGTGGTACTAGCCGCTAGGCGTACTGCCCCCATCTCTTTTTTAAATAATTGTTCAACTTCAAAAGCTCGCTCTAATAGTGCTAACGCTTTGGGATACAATAAGCGGCCATGCTCATTGGTTACTAGCCGCTTACCTACTCTATCAAATAATTGCACGCCTAACTGACTTTCTAAATCCGTCAAAGAGGCACTTACTGCAGATTGCGATAACGCCAGTGATTGCGATGCTTGCGTTGTGGAGCCACTTTTTAATACTTCAGTAAAAACTTCCAGTTGCCTGAGTGTAATACGCATAAATTCCCGCCTCGCTCACATTGCATTCATTTGTAACGATAATGTTAATATTAGCTATATCTCAGTAAGTTACAAACATTTAGTTGATAATCTATTTTATCGATTAATTATACTTGAATAATGAATTTATTTTATTAATAATTTTGTTATATGCTTATTCCTAAATCACATATCCCCTTAAGTTGATATCTGTAGGTAATTAAATAACGTTAGATTTACCGAGGGATATCACTGTAATTAACCGTTATAAGCATAACGAGAGACCAACTATGACAGAGCTAAAGACTAAAATGCCGGCAACGGCCTCAAGATTATCCACAGTGTTTGCACTGATCCCTGGATTAATCTTAGCGGCAATTCTCACCGCTATCGCAATTTATCTTGGCAATCTACATTGGTTTTCTAATGTTGGGTTAGGGGCATTAACCTTAGCGATATTGCTGGGGATCATCGTGGGTAATAGCTTTTACACCCAAGTAAAACCAGTATGTGACGATGGAATAAAATTTGCTAAACATTATTTACTGCGTGCAGGGATTATTTTATACGGCTTTCGCCTGACATTTCAGCAAATTACCGATGTCGGTGCTACCGGCTTATTAATTGATGCCTTAACGTTAACTTCAACATTTTTGATTGCACTATGGTTAGGCCGCAAAGTATTTAAGCTGGATGAACAGACTACCTTATTAATTGGTGCCGGCAGCAGTATTTGTGGGGCAGCCGCAGTTATGGCAGCCGAACCCGTAGTAAAAGCTGAAGCCAGCAAGGTCGCTGTCGCAGTATCTACCGTAGTTATTTTCGGTACAATTGCTATCTTCGTTTATCCGTGGTTATACCAATTAAATGCCTATTTAGATTGGTTACCGGCTAACCAAGAAACCTTTGGAATTTTTGCGGGTTCCACTGTACACGAAGTCGCTCAAGTTGTGGCGATTGGGCATGCTGTGGGTACCGAGGCTGAAAATGCCGCAGTGATCACTAAAATGATCCGAGTGATGATGCTGGCACCGTTTTTAATCATCTTATCGGCATATTTGAGTCGTAAACAACAGGCTCATGCCGGAGAGCCTCAACAGAGAAAAATTACAATTCCTTGGTTTGCGGTAATTTTTATCTTAATGGCTGGGTTTAACTCATTTAATTTATTGCCGGCAACAGTGGTTCAATACATTATTAGTTTAGATACCATATTATTAGCTATGGCAATGGTAGCATTAGGATTAACGACCCATGTTAGTGCCATCCGCCAAGCCGGCGTTAAACCAATTTTAATGGCATTAATCCTGTTCTTTTGGTTAATTATTGGCGGCTTAGCGATTAATGGGGCAATTCAATATCTGTTTAGCTAATCGCGATAATAGCCCAAAATTCAATCATCTATCTCGGCTGGGATCTCAATGGTTCCAGCCGATTTCATTTATTCAACTTATAATGGCATACTGTCGAAAAATAAGGAGTGAATGATGAAATACGTTGGAGCACATGTTAGCGCTGCGGGGGGAGTTGATCAGGCCGTGACCCGCGCTCATGAGATTAATGCAACCGCTTTTGCGTTGTTCACCAAGAATCAACGCCAATGGAAAGCCGCTGAATTAAAACCAGAAATCATTGAACGTTTTAAACAAAACTGTCAAAAATACGGTTTTGGTAAACAGCAAATTTTACCGCATGATAGCTATTTAATTAATTTAGGGCATCCCGAAGCCGAAGCATTAGAAAAATCACGCCTGGCCTTTATCGATGAAATTCAACGCTGTGAGCAATTAGGTATTGGGTTATTGAATTTCCACCCCGGCAGCCATTTGCATAAAATTGATATCGATGCCTGCTTAGCGCGGATAGCGGAATCAATCAACATTGCATTAGATAAAACCGAGGGAGTTACCGCAGTCATCGAAAATACAGCTGGGCAAGGAACTAATTTAGGATTC
Organism: Moellerella wisconsensis ATCC 35017; assembly: GCF_001294465.1. GTDB lineage: Bacteria > Pseudomonadota > Gammaproteobacteria > Enterobacterales > Enterobacteriaceae > Moellerella > Moellerella wisconsensis. The sequence goes on along the minus strand of NZ_LGAA01000018.1, from coordinate 64,362 downwards.
AAATTTGAGCATCTGGCTGCGATTATAGATAAAGTAGAAGATAAACAACGTGTTGGAGTATGTATCGATACTTGTCATGCGTTTGCTGCGGGCTATGATCTGCGTACTGTTGAAAATTGTGAACTTACTTTCCAGCAATTTTCTGACATTGTCGGCTTCGAGTATCTCAAAGCTATGCATTTAAATGATGCAAAAAGTGAATATGCCAGCCGAGTTGACCGCCATCACAGCTTAGGAATGGGCAATATTGGCCATACACCTTTTCGCTATATTATGCAGGATGCTCGGTTTGATCATATTCCGCTTATTTTAGAAACTATTAATCCGGATATTTGGCCAGAAGAAATTGCCTGGTTAAAAGCACAACAAGCTTGAAATAGGGGCTATTGATGAATAGCTCTCCTGTGATTGACTAAATAATTCAATTTTATCTTATATCAAAGCCCGATCACAATGAAGTATCCCACTTGACGGGATCAAGCTGATCAGGCTTTTTAATTTTCAGCACATAATCCAGCAATAAATTGATTTAATTAATAAATAATAGCTCGCCGAATACTAATCTAATATATGACTAAATCGATTGCAGTGTGATTTTATTCATCATTTCAGCGAGTTTGTTGCGATTGGTTAAACCGACATCAGGCTGCGACACAGAAAGCGCAGAAATAGCGGTTGCCATACGCAAAGTATGTGAACTAGTTTCACCATTGAGTAGGCCATAAACCAGCCCTGCAACCATTGAGTCTCCCGCCCCCACCGTGCTTATTACCTCACAATGTGGCGGTTTAGCTAGCCAAGAACCGGAAGCATTCACCCATAATGCGCCCTCTTCGCCCAGAGAAATGACCACATGAGCAATACCTTTATCACGCAATTCATGAGCCGCGGCAATTACATCTTTTAATTCGGGTAATTTGCGTCCTGCCCACATTTCTAATTCGTGACGATTCGGTTTCACTAACCACGGAGAAGCTTGCAAGCCTGCTGTTAAGGCCTCACGGCTGCTGTCAAAAATAATGCATGGGCACAATTGACGTAGTTTAGTCATCCAACGGGTAAAATCAGCTAAATCAACCCCTTTCGGTAGGCTACCGCTCACAATCACCATATCGAAATGCCCTAACCAACTGAGTGATTCACTAGAGAACCGGTTCCAATCTTCTTTGCTTATTTCAAAGCCTGAAAAATTAAAATCGGTGGAGTCGCTATTTTTCTCGGTTAACTTGACGTTAATCCGAGTACGGCCGGGGACTATATAAAAACGGTTAGCCATACCATTTTCACTAAAAAAGTGTTGGAATTCTTCTTGGTTCTCTTTGCCCATAAAGCCGCTAACGGTGATATCAACGCCGAGATCTCGCAATACTTTGGCAACATTGATCCCCTTGCCCCCCGAATTTAGGCTAGCGGTTCTAACCAAATTCACTTCACCCACTTCAATTTCAGGACAAAGCCCAATGAGATCATAGGCAGGATTTAATGTAATTGTAGCAACGCGGCGGGTCATAACCGGAATTCTCCATTTTTAGCAGATCACAGCAATACAACGTTATTGATTAATGACCAGTTTTTAGTAAATAGTTATCAGCCAATCATTAACAGTAAATAATTTCCTACAAATTATAGTTATATCATTAAAAACACAATTACCTCAGTGATATTTCACGCTGAGCAATGCTATTCTAGCGCTACCCATTTAATTAATATAAAAGAGAACAGCACATGTCAGTCGTCGTTGGTATTGGCGTCATTATTAGCAATCATCAAGGAAAAATATTGGTGGGCAAACGCAGCAGTAAACATGCTCCTTACTGGTCTATTTTCGGCGGTCACCTTGAAGCGGGGGAAACCTTTGAAGCCGGTGCTATCCGAGAAATTGCCGAAGAAGTTGGCATTCAGATTATCGACCCTCACGTTTTCGGCCTATCAAATAATCTAACAACTTACCAAGAAGAGGGTAAACATACCATTTCTGTATGTTTACATGCAGAATATACTGGAGAACCGGCGCCACGAATTATGGAACCGGAGAAATGTGCTCAGCTAATGTGGGTCGATCCCAATAATTTACCAGAACCACATTTTGAAGCCAGTCGTACTGCAATTGCACTTTGGCAACAGGGCCAATTCTATTGCGCGTCGCGTTAATCAACGCTCTGCCTGTTGTATAGCCACAAGTTATCTTGCCGCTTTCCAGCCATCAAACTCTCTATTAACTCGTCCTATATCTCACCTTATAAGCGGGCAAAAATCACATAGAGCGAGTTTTATCACGCATCCTTTATTTATCATATCGCGACATTATTAGATTATATTGACTAAGTGAGCATAATTTATCCGATTAAGAATATTATTAGTTTACATTAACATACCTTACTTGTATCATTGAGCTAGTACAAAGAAACGGATAATCAGGAGTCCACATGTCAGCTGACGTAATGACACAGCTAAAACGCCCTTCCGTCATTGGAGGTGCAATGATAATTGCAGGTACCGCTGTCGGTGCCGGTATGTTTTCAATCCCTATTGTTACTTCTGGTGTCTGGTTTACCGGCTCAATCATACTGCTTATTTATACTTGGGCATGTATGTTCTTTTCAGGATTAATGATCCTCGAAGCGAATATGAACTATCCGGCAGGTGCCAGTTTTCATACTATAGTCAAAGACTTACTTGGGCCGGTATGGAATAGTATTAATGGATTATCCATCACTTTCGTGTTGTATATTTTAACTTATGCCTATATTTCTGCCGGTAGCTCAATTATCACTCATAATCTAGCGACGGTATTTCCGGTTTCCCAAATGGTTGCTGGATTAGCCTTTTCAATATTAGTGTCTTTTTTTGTATGGTTATCAACCCGCGCTGTCGACAGGCTAAGCACCATCTTAATTGGCGGCATGGTAATCACCTTTATTCTCTCGGTCGGTGGAATGTTTACCCAAGTTTCACCGGCAATTTTATTTAATCAAAGCGCGGGCTCCGATACCCAGTACCTGCCTTTTGCTTTAGCCGCATTGCCGTATTTACTCGCTTCTTTTGGCTACCACGGTAATGTTCCTGGGCTAGTTAAATATTACCGTAAAGACAGTAAATCGGTGGTTCGCAGCTTACTTATTGGTACTTTAATTGCATTGGTGATTTATATCCTGTGGCAGTATGTGATTCAGGGGAATATCTCTCGCGATTCGTTTAAGCAAATTATTGCTGAAGGCGGCAATATTGATGCATTATTACGCCAAATGGACACATCCACTGGCAATAGTACAGTCTCTAAATTTTTAACCTTGTTCTCCTATATGGCGCTCGCCAGCTCATTTTTAGGCGTAACGCTGGGATTATTTGATTATTTAGCCGACTTTTTTAAATTCAAAGACAATGGTACCGGCCGCTTTAAATCGGCAGTCGTCACCTTTTTACCCCCGACTGTATTGGCTTTGTTGCTACCGAATGGATTCTTATATGCGATTGGTTTTGCCGGTTTAGCGGCGACTGTATGGGCGGTAATTGTGCCAGCAATGATGGCGAGAGCTTGCCGTAAACGCTTCCCAGACAGCTCTTATCGCGCTCCGGGGGGTAGCTTTCTAATTGGCTTTGTTATCTTATTCGGAGTAATTAACGCCGTCGCTCATATCCTTTCTCTGTTTAATTTATTACCTGTTTTTTAATTAAGCTTATCTCCAGTCAATTGACTGGGGATTTTTCTGCAATAAAAATGCGTTTCTATCTTGCCTAATTCGCTGTCTGCGAGTAATTTTGTCGCCACATTTTGACTGTATCAAGAGAGAGTAAATTATGGCCAAAGCCAATGAAATCAAACGCGGCAGTGCTGTCAATTACAACGGCAAATTATTATTAGTAAAAGATATCGATATTCAATCACCAAGTGCTCGTGGTGCTAGCACGCTGTATAAAATGCGTTTCACTGATGTCAAAACAGGACAAAAAGTAGAAGAACGTTTTAAAGGCGATGATATTCTAGAAACTATCTCTTTAACTCGTCGGGCTATCACCTTTTCATATATTGATGGTGATGAATATGTGTTTATGGACGTTGAAGATTATACGCCATATACCTTTAAAAAAGAGGATATTGAAGAGGAACTACTGTTCATTCCTGAAGAAGGTTTGCCTGGCATGCAAGTGCTCACTATGGACGGCCAAGTGCTGGCCTTAGAATTACCACAAACTGTGGATATGGTGATTGTAGAAACCACGCCAAGTATCAAAGGAGCCTCTGCCAGTGCGCGGACTAAACCCGCCACGCTGCCTACAGGCTTGATCGTTCAAGTGCCAGAGTATTTAAGCTCGGGCGAAAAAATTCGTATTCATATTGCAGAACGTCGTTATATGGGCCGCAGCGATTAATTACATTGTTGTGAAACCCGTAATAACCTGATCTGTATCTGTGACTCCTATGGGCTAATGCCCATAGGCTGAGATAAGATAGGCTCATCAACCATCTATAATTTATTCAACTTATCATTCAAATATATTTATTAAACAGTATCTATTCAAAAATATTGCTGGTTAATAAACACGAGAAATATAACAACCAATGCCAATAATACTTTGTATATGGTGATCTCACGTTATTGGTAGGAAGAAGAAATTGTTATTTATTTTTCTATATCTACTTCTATCACATATCTTTGTTATATGGCTTGTTATATAGACTAATAATCTATTATTAAAATCAATTAATTATTATAGTAAAAACCTAAGCAGAAAATGCGTCTGTAAATCATTCTTAATTTAATATGACTTTAGAGTTAACTCATTGATTTAAAAATCATTTTATTCTAAAAAAGCAATGATAATATAATGTTAATATGATTAAGCTCACCGTTGAGCATTAAATTAATTATAAATAATCTTGTATATACCAAGTTTTTTTTGCTTATTAATCCACTGAAAAGAGACTTTAGCCTTATTGCCTAAAGCTAAAACTTCTCCACTTTTCATTGTATTAAGAGTAATTGTTAATTGCTCTTTTTTACCCAGGCTATTCCAACATACCGTTTCCATCAAATTATCTACTTGCTGATGCTCACAAGGAGGTTCAACAATCGCACCAGTAAACGTAATTGTGCCACCGGCAGTACGTGATTGGCTTTGCGCATTTGCTATATTGATATGAATAAGACTAGGAATACTCATTAATATCAATATTGCCTGAAAAACAATAATCATATTACGAGTAAAACAAAAATAACTTGGCATAAATATTCTCAGTATTAAAAGGTTGTAGCAACCAACATCCATCATTAACAGATGATAAATTTAGTTACCTACCATTATTGAAACCTATAGTTCCATTCACTGAGCAAATGTTATGTCATTTCACTTAAGCAAAATCACAGGTATGGACGCCGTTTTTTATAAAAACGTTTATTTTTATATTTAACCAATAAAATGCCGATCACTATCACAATAAAGCCAAAAATAAGCCAATAAATAGACAAAAAAACCAACTTATTTAGACTAATCAAGTCTTTTTAACCCATTCCCCTTATGCCTAATTGCCATTAAAATTTCATTTAAGCATGAAATTACATTAATTAATTTCATTGATTAATTTCAGTCGATAAACTAAAAATCAGCAGAAATCGACGAGAATATAAATTTTTCAGCATTAAATAGAGAGGCATTATTCTCCTAAATAAACGGTAACGATTGTACACTATCGTCTCCTTTATCTGCCTTCCATGACTGGATGATGCAAATTAATATAATTCAACGAGATAATGAGTTTGTGAGATTATGTGATCTAGATCTAACTTTTGTATTGTAACGAATTAAATGAGGTTGATTTATGGGCTGAGTATTATAAAAATACCTTTATGACGAGTTTAATAACGCAACAAATATAATGTTTTGTAAATTCTGCCTTGTCTAACTCGCCATTTTAGTTTTCTTTATGTATGCTGTTAACGGTTAAGTTGAGTGGATACTTTAATAATTATTTATTCGACTAATTACCAATAGAATATCAAGCTGGCATAAGCACCAATAAATAATAATATGACGCTCTAATATTATAGAACGTTTTAGTATTCATAGTGCCGACAGCATTAGCGATAACAAACATTTCTTATGAAAGATACACTATAGCTAATCTATAAGGCATTTTTCACAAGGATCAGTTAAAAGCATGCATGTGACATAAACAGCTCAATGCATAAGAACGGCATGGGATATTAATCATAATGGTAACCAACAAACTCAAACACTCTATTTTGCGGCTTATCCCCGCTATCGCGATTGCCATCACTTTATCCGCGTGTACTTCCCCTAATTCAAATCAAACACATCAACGTACTGCCAAATCCGATAGTCGTATGCTTAATGGCAACATGGGCGACTCACTCAGCTTAGCCTCACAAGATGAATTCGAAGATTTAGTCCGTAATGTCGATGTTAAATCAAAATTGATGGCTCAATATGCTAACTGGAAAGGCGTATCTTACCGTCTCGGTGGCACCAACCGCAGTGGTATTGATTGTTCAGCCTTCGTTCAAAGAACTTTCCAAGAACAATTTGGCATGGATTTACCTCGCTCTACCTCAGAACAACAAAATATTGGCATGAGCGTTAAACGTAATAATTTACGTCCTGGCGATCTAGTTCTGTTCAAAACCGGCCGTTCTATGCGCCATGTCGGTATTTATGTCGGAGATAACCAATTTGTTCATGCTTCCACTAGCAGCGGTGTTATCGTCTCTAAGATGGATAATAGCTACTGGAGTAAGCGTCTTTATGCCAGCAGACGAGTTATCGATCCCTCTTAATTTGAACCGTTCGATAGTGAATGCCAACTAAATTAGAAACATGAAACAACGAATTAATGAGCTACCGGCCAGATAACAAAATATAAATACAGGCCATAAAAAACGCGTCCCAGTTATCTGTTAGGACGCGTTTTTTCTTATTCAGGGGCTATTATCAAGCTATTAATCAATTCAACTATCAATTAAGCTATCAACTAACCTATTAATAAAACTATCAATTAGTGATCAATTCTTATTTATGACTGTATATTTATTATCAACTAATTGCAGTTTAATAACAGTGGCTTAAATCTACGCTTAAAAGGGATAGAATGCTGTTACTGATTCCGCGACGGCCATACCAAACGCCTTGAAGCGGCACATTGCTGCTTGCTCATCAGTGGCACGAATAAATAAACACAATTCACCCTGCCAATCTAAAGTTACACTATCAATTTGCATGTCAGATAAAATATCAGCAAGCTGTTTTAAGGCTACCGTATCCGTTTCACAGTCATGACTAAGAAGTTTCAAACCTACCAGCTTATTGCTATCAGCCGTATTCATTGGAATAACTTCTAGTGAGCTCCCCACTTTCCCCGACAACCAGCGATAACTTTGCGGCAGTCGATGCACTACCGAAAGTCCAATATTTTCCACGTAACATTCCTATGGTGAACATTCAATAAAAACTCGTTCAAACCGAATCAACCGAGTCAAAACCAAGTAACGATAATGTTAAATCATTAGACTAAATATAACACTAAACAAAAGACCTGTCGTTAACATTTAGTGATACAGATCACTGTTCGATATTTCATACTCTTTTTAAACTTAAATTTCAAATATTTTACTTCATATTTTAAACAGAATATTGAATTCTTATTTACATATTTCATTTGTTAAACCGAAAAAAATTAACAAATAAAAACAAAACTCTTTAAAAAATAATTAGTTAACTTATATTAAAAATAATCATCAGTTTAATTTACTTTTATTAACAGATTATTTAACAATAAAATCACATTTCTATATTAATCTGTATTAAGCATCGACTTTTATTTTAATCCCTCTGAGTTATTAATCGTTTTATTCGAGGTATTCTATTGTTATCGTCGAATTATACAATAAGTAGCGCTGACATAACGGCAATACAATCAGCTGATCATCAAACATTAAACTTATATGAAAATAATCGATATTACTGAATGAGCGTTAAAAGACGCAACAATATGTAAATACGAAGAGAAGCTAGCAATAGCGGCTAGACTAAAAAACGAAGACATCCGGATAACTACAAATATTAAAGGAAAAAATTAGCCGCACAAAGCTAAGCTAATAGTTATTAAGTAGGAAATGATTAAATTGATAATCTCATCCTTGAGATCACTCAATAAAAATAGAATAACGCTCAATTGTCGTATAACTAGTCTTTTATACGCTTCGCAAGCATTACGAACAGCATGGCAAAAAAGACACACCCCGCCATCGAGCCGACCATCGGCCAAGCACTTTGTGAAGGGAACAACGACAGCATTGACCCCACGAATGCGCCAATACTAAAACGGATCGTACCAGACAAAGAGGAGACGGTTCCGGCAATATGTGGATAATTATCCAGAATAACCGCCATCGCATTCGAGGTTATCATCGCAATACCACTGACATAAATTGCTACACCTAGCACTAAAGACCAAAAACCGAATCCTAACGCGGTACTTAGCAACAGCCAAATTCCCATAATGAACTGTACGGTTACCCCAAAATGCAGCATTTTCATCGCACCAAAACGCCTAACATAACGGCTATTAATCGTAGTCATCACAAAAAGAAATATGATATTAAGACCAAAATAATAGCCAAAATCCTGAGGTGAAACGCCATTTAAATCAATATAAACAAAAGAACCCGCATTTAAAAAAGAGAACATTCCTGCAAAAGAAAAACCACTAGCAAGAATATAAAAGAATACCCGCTTTGCTCTAAATAAGGTCACAAATTGGCGCAAGGTAGTCGCCAAATGAAAAGGTTGTCGCCGTTCCACTGGCAGCGTTTCTTTAATAAAGAAAGTGACTAAAATAACTGCGATCACCGCTGCAAAACAGATACTCCAAAAAATTGAATGCCATGAGAACCAAATCATCAGCATCCCGCCCAAAATCGGTGCTAATAATGGTGCGACCGTCATTACTAAAGTCACAAAGGACATTCCCCTAGCGAACTCGTCACGGCTAAACATATCTCTCATTAAGGCATTAATAACAACACTGGCTGCTGCTGCCGCAAAACCGTGAATAAAACGGAAGTTAATAAACCAATTAATTGATTCGACTAAAGCACAGGCGGCAGACGCTAAAGCAAAAATAATCACTCCAGCTAGAATTACCGGCTTGCGACCAAGGCTATCAGCCATTGGTCCATAAAACAGTTGCCCAATAGCGAAACCCATAATATAGCTATTTAGCGTCATCTGGACTTGGCCATCATCGACACCAAAATACTGGGCAATCGTTGGGAAACTTGGTAAGTACATATCAATCGCTAAAGGCATTAGCATTGATATCAATCCCAAGATTAAAATAAGTCCTAAATAGGACGAACGTTGCTGTTGCACGCCGATAACTCCTAAAAAAGCAATGACCTAACTTGGTATATGGATACTGTTTATTTCATCTTCAGTCAGTGGGCGATATTCACCTGGAGCGAGCTCATCATCCAGTATAATACTGCCTATTCGTTCTCGATGCAGACCAACAACATGGTTACCCACCGCAGCAAACATACGTTTAACTTGATGATAGCGCCCTTCACTGATAGTCAAACGCACTCGCGTTGGCTCAAGGATCTCTAATGTTGCCGGACGTGTAGGCTGCTTTTCACCATTAAGCATCACGCCCTCGGCAAATTTATTCGCTACGTTATCCGCGATCGGCGAGTCTAAACTCACTAAGTAGGTTTTTTCACAATGATGTTTTGGCGCGGTAATACGATGAGACCATTGACCATCGTCAGTTAATAGCACTAATCCGGTGGTATCCATATCTAAACGCCCCGCAGAATGCAGTTTTTCTGCCATCGGTTCGTCAATAAAATACAAGATAGTCGGATGCGTAGGATCATCTGTAGAACAAATATATCCCTCAGGTTTGTGTAGCATATAATAACGAGGGCCAATAATTTGCTTAAGGATATTGCCTTCGTATGCTACAACTTCTTCAGGCGATAGTTTATAAGAAGCTGATTTGATGACCTTATCATCAACAGTTACCCGGCCTGCTCGGAATTCACGCGTAATTAAATTACGACTGATCCCCAGCTGCTGGCACAAAAATTTATCCAGTCGCATAGTTACTCTTAAAATTGATGGCATGTCAGCTGAGCAAATAAGTGGCTCATGCTGTCAGAATTGAAGGTTGAATTGCTGTGATTATTATCACACATATGATTATAACAACAACCTAACTCAAGTGATAGCATGTAACACAATCGAGACAATCACTCAGTTGATTAAATAAGACTAAACCAGCCAAACATTATAAAAAATGTTATCCTACAGCACGATTATTCTGCGCTACTTTACTCTTTATTCGAAAATATGTCTTTTACCTTACGCCCTTACCAGCAAGATGCGGTCAATGCTACCGTACAATATTTCCGCCAACATCATCAACCTGCAGTCATTGTTCTGCCCACTGGTGCCGGAAAAAGTTTAGTCATTGCCGAACTGGCACGCCTAGCTCATGGCCGCGTGTTGGTCCTAGCCCATGTTAAAGAGTTAGTTGAACAAAACCATGCTAAATATTGCGCTTATGGTCAGGATGCTGATATTTTTGCCGCGGGATTGGCTCGAAAAGAGGCTCAAGGAAAAGTAATTTTTGGCAGTGTACAATCTGTAGCGCGGAATTTATCGCAGTTCGATAGTGCATTTTCTCTAATTATCATTGACGAGTGCCACCGTATAAGCCTCAATGATAACAGCCAATATCAGCAAATTATTCAGCAGCTAAAACAACGTAATCCTAAACTAAAAATTCTTGGATTAACCGCAACACCCTATCGCTTAGGTACAGGGTGGATTTATCGCTACCATTATCATGGTATGGTCAAAGGAGATGAACGCTGTTTTTTCGACCAATGTATTTATGAATTACCGCTGCATTATATGATAAAACATCATTTCTTAGTGCCACCAGAACGGCTCGATATGCCTGTGTTACAGTACGATTTTAGTCAGGTGAGCATCAGCAGTAGTGGTATTTTTAATGAAACTGAACTCAACCGTGAAATTACCAAGCAACGACGGATTACACCACAAATTATCGCGCAAATTATTCAATATGCACAGTCGCGTCGGGGTTGTATGATTTTCGCTTCGACCGTGGAGCATGCAAAAGAGATCCTCGGTTATTTACCTCCTCAGAGTGCCGCCTTAGTAAGTGCTGAGACCCCAGCTGCAGAACGGCAAACGATAATTCAACAGTTTAAGCAGCAGAAGCTGCATTATTTGGTTAATGTTTCGGTACTCACTACCGGATTTGATGCCCCGCATGTCGATGTCATTGCCATCTTGCGTCCTACCGAATCTGTTAGTTTATATCAGCAGATTGTGGGTCGTGGCCTACGTTTATTCCCAGAGAAAAAATCGTGCCTCATTTTAGATTATGCCGGCAATCCACATGATCTATTTAATCCCGAAGTTGGCAGTCCTAAACCTAATTCACGTAGCGTTCCTGTGCAAGTTTTCTGCCCATTGTGTCAGTTTGCGAATACCTTTTGGGGACTAACAACCGAAGACGGACACATTATTGAGCATTATGGCCGCCGATGCCAAGGCTGGGAGCTTGATGAACAACATAAAAAACAACAGTGCGAATTTCGCTTTCGCTTTAAACAATGCCCCTACTGCGGTGAAGAAAACGATATTGCCGCACGACGCTGTCACCAATGTGATGCTATATTGTCCGATCCGGACGATATGTTAAAAGCCGCATTAAAACTCAAAGATGCGCTAATATTACGCTGTGGCGGTATGCAATTAGCTAGCGGCGAAGATGCCAAAGGTGAATGGATAAAAATCACCTATTATGATGAAGATGGTAGCGATGTTTCTGAACGCTTTCGTTTAAAAACCCCCGCTCAACGTAAAGCATTTGAATATCATTTTTTACGTTTCCATCAACGGGCACCCGCTACACCATTTATCTGGCAACACGCTGAGGATATTATTCGCCAGCAAATTTTACTGCGCTATCCCGATTTTATCGTCGCCCGTAAAAAAGATAATTTTTGGCAAATTAGAGAAAAAATATTTGATTATCAAGGCCGTTATCGCTTAGCGGACAGCTTGTATTAAAGACGAATTTTGTCATCAACACCGAGTGATTACTGACGTCATCAATACGTGCTTTGAATAATAAACTGTAATTGTCATTGCCGCGCTAGCGCTTTTTCGTTAAAATGCCGCCGCCTGAGTGATTTTCGCGTTGTGCGAACACTTAGCCAAATCTCGAACCTGCTGCTGGGTCGCCTGTAGCAGGATTTTTATTTTTCTTTTCTTTATGAGAAAAAAATAATGTTAACTATTAAAGCAAATTTACGTACAGAGCAGGGTAAGGGTGCGAGCCGCCGCCTGCGCAGAGCCAACAAGTTCCCAGCTATCGTGTATGGTGGTAACCAGGAGCCAGTTGCTATTGAACTGTTCCATGATGACGTTATCAACCAAGAGCCAAAAGCAGAATTTTACGAAGTTCTGACTCTGGTTATCGATGGTAAAGAAACTAAAGTTAAAGTGCAGGCTATTCAACGTCACCCGTTTAAGCCTAAACTAACGCACATTGACTTCCTGCGCGCTTAATTAGCCACATAAGCCGAGCTTGAAAAATTTCGGGACGCCGAGTAAATAACGCCGCTTTTGCGGCGTTATTTACTTATAGAGACAAATAATATTCAGCTAACTTATTATTTACCGCTGCGACGCTGTAATTGCTCACGCAGATTCGGTGGTGTACCTTTAATGGTCAGCGTGTCTGTCGCAGGATCCCAAAAAATACGTTCTCCTAGTAACATTGCATCAAAATTTAATGTCATTCCGCCCCCACTGCCCGAAAACTTAGTCAGCTGTTTTAAGGTACTGCGATCTGCCGGGAAACTCTCTTCCAATTGATAATCATTTTGCTGAGTAAAATCAGAAAAAGTTTGATCGCCAATCGGCGGTAATTCTTGAGACAAATCATTTAGCGTAATTTCTTCGCCGGATTGTAATTGCTCGTTACAATAACTGTATACTTGCTGACGATAAGCCAAACTTTCATTCTTATTCAATTCAGCCGATTCACAGTAATCATCTAGCGCTTGTACTAATCCTTTATTTTGAACTTTGGCATTCATACCTTCACTAGCCGCCAAAAAATCCATAAAGAAATCTGAAACTTTACGCCCTACTCGCCCTTTTAAAAAAGACAAATAGCGGGTTGAGTTCGGGTTGGTTTCCCATTCAGTTAAATCAATACGTGCAACAATATCCGCATGTGGAATATCTAAGTAATGTGTGGTGCCTAAATCTAAAGTATCAGTAACAAACATACTATCGCAGCTATTCAATACTGAAATTAATAAATATTCGACCGCTAAATAACGATACTGGCAAAACAGCACAATTCCGCCTTCAGCAAAAGGGTATTTCGCTAGCTCATCTTTTAATCTCACCGTAGCAGCACGACTAAACCCCAAAAAATCCTCGTCACCTTTACGTAAATGAGTTAATGCTTCCGATAGCTCACTGTCTTGATTAAACGAACCAAAGGCTTTACTTTTGGCACTATAAACACGGTGTAATTCAGCCATCATCTCACGCACAACCTCAGTTGTTGGCAGCAAAGAATCACGCAACATCACTTCCAGCGTTTGTTCATCACGTTTTATTAGCTGGTGTAAGGCGATATTTGTGATATCTAAACTCATTATATGCTCCTCATGGATAGCAGAATAAAAAATCTCGGCTATTCAAACACTGTTGTCTTGACGGTGCAACTAAAACGCTAAATCAATAGTCATTTTTCCATACAATTTATGGAACTATTAGTGAGGCTAATTATCTTAATAACTATTATTATGAATTAACGCTAAAAAACTTTGCAGAATTGCAGAAAATCATCCAACTATCGGCTATTATAGGATGCTTTTATTCATTTAGGATGTTGAAATTTATGCCACAGTCATCTCGCTATACTGATGAACAAGTAGAAAAATTATTAGCTGAACTAGTCAGTGTACTGGAAAAAAATCGGACTCCGGTTGATCTTTCCCTGATGGTTTTAGGTAATATGGTCACCAATTTACTCAATACGTCAGTTGCACCCGCTCAGCGAAGTATGATCGCCGAGTCGTTTGCGCACGCGTTACTTTCTTCTGTCAAAGAAGACCAATCTCACTAATTTAATTAATGATACGGACAGTATGGTGACACATCAGCGCTACCGTGACAAAGTCTCCCAGATGATCAGCTGGGGGCACTGGTTTGCACTATTTAATATTTTACTCAGCCTCGTGTTGAGTAGCCGCTATCTGTTCTTGTTTGACTGGCCCGGTACCCTTACCGGGCGTATCTATGCCATCGTCAGCTGGTTAGGACATTTTAGTTTTATTGTCTTTGCTGCATATTTACTGATTATTTTTCCGCTCACATTTATTGTCGTTTCCCAGCGATTACTGCGATTTCTATGCGTTGCCTTAGCGACAACGGGTATCACCCTATTAATTTTCGATATCAGAGTATTTAGTCAACTTGGGCTGCATCTGACCCCTCAAGTCTGGGATTTAGTGATAAATCCTGAACAAAGTGAAATGGCTAGAGAATGGCAACTGATGTTTATCAGTGTCCCGATTATTTTTCTGGTGCAGATGCTGTTTGCCACTTGGAGTTGGCAAAAATTACGCAGTCTTAATCGACAAAAATTTGCAAAACCGGTCGCAGGAATTTTTATAACTGCTTTTGTACTGTCACATTTAATGTATATTTGGGCTGATGCAAACTTCTATCGCCCTATTACCATGCAGCGTTATAATTATCCATTATCCTATCCGATGACTGCTCGTAAGCTATTAGATCGCTATGGCCTGCTGAATTTAACTGAATATCAACAGCGCCTGTTTTTACAAGGCAGCCCGACAGCTCAGCATCTGCAGTACCCTTTAAAGCCATTAAAATATCAAGACCAAGGGCAAGGCTATAACTTATTATTACTGGTTGCTGACAATTTGGGCTCTGCTACAGAGCAACAACAGATGCCAGCACTGCAAGCGTTTAAGAATATTAGCGTCCAATTTAATCAGCATTACAGTAGCGGAATTAAAAACGATACCGCGCTCTTTGGCTTATTTTACGGAATTTCTGCCAGTTATTTCGATAATATTCTCAATGGACGCCATACTTCTGCCCTGTTTGAAGCATTAGAACATCAAGGCTATCAATTTGGCTTATTCTCTACCGATGGCTTTACTTCGCCGCTCTTCAGGCAGGCCATTTTGGCAGATTATTCACTCTCGCCAAGAACCACGGACAGCGATCCAAAAACTATTCTTGAATGGCAAAATTGGTTAAATAACCTGCAAAGCAATGCGCCCTGGTTCTCCTATCTAAATATCAAAGGCGATAATCGTGCCCAAACCGATAATGAGATCCAACAAATTATCACGACATTGCAGCAACATGACAGTTTGAAAAATACTATTGTCATTATTACAGCTAATTATGATCATCGATTAAATGAACAAGCTGATCACTGGTTTATCAATAAAAAATTCAATCGCCAGCAAATGCAGGTTCCACTGTGGATCTACTGGCCTGAGACACCGGCGCAGCAGTTAAATAAACTGACTGGACATCAAGATATTATGGCCACCTTGATGCAGCGTTTATTGCATGTCACTAATAATCCTGATGACTATACACAAGGTGAGGATTTATTTACCGCAACTCGCCAACGTCCTTGGTTAATCACCGGCGATAATAATGACATTATCGTCACCAGCGAAAATGAAACATTATTTATGCACAATAATGGTCAATTTAATCTTTATGACGCCGAAGGAAATGAACTAAAAGATGAAAAACCTAACTTGGCTGAACTATTAAAAATCTTATCTGAAATAAAACGTTTTAATGATAACTAACGCTTAAAATTCAATCACTCGCCCCAACGACTCTTGATTTTAAGACAAAAATAGGTAGTATAATTACTGTTCGGCATGTAGCGCAGCCTGGTAGCGCACCGTCATGGGGTGTCGGGGGTCGTAGGTTCAAATCCTATCATGCCGACCAAAATTCCCTAAGAAAACCAACCTATTACGGTTGGTTTTTTTATGTGGTGAATTTGGGGTGGGTAAAAGTCGGGTAAAATGACAACACAAATCACACTAGTCCTTACCTTTCCTTTTGTTAGGAATTATCATCCACTGACTCACTTTCCGCTGCTTCCTGTTTTTTCGTTGTTTCTTTGCACAACACTGCCACCGGATGTAAGGTTACCGCCTAATGTAAGAGAGCCTGTAACTGTACCGCCCGCCTTTTCAAACTTCCCACCCAACTGCTTATCCATTTTTTTCGCTGTCCGCAGTTGCTGCTTGGTGCCGTCGGGTAACGTGACGGTGATTGTGCCAGTTTCCGTAGCCCAGCGATTCAATATGTCGCTGAACTGGACGTTAGCATTATTCATTGCCACAATCTTGTTTGCTGCATCTGATACCGAGTGGATCATCGGAGTTAAGATGTTATATGTCGCATCTTTGACGGTTACCAGTACCGGAAAACTCAGCGTCATTTCCGTGTTGCTTTAGATAGAGGCAATGCTGTTAATGTAAATTGTGGCGCCGTTTTAAATTAAGATGGCTTGCTCGGGCAAGACGAGTGAATTTTTATCTTTCCACTTTGTATTAGTGCCGACTACTTTCGTAGTATTTGCTGTGGTTGTATAATTTTATCTGTACTGTACATGCTATTTCCTTAAAATTAGATGTAAAAAAACTGCAATTAAGCAGCCTTGATTAAATTGATTACTTTAACTTTTGAATACTAGACATTGTGCTGGGACTTTGTAAATCAGGTTATAATTAGATGTCCCTCCTAGTAATTCATATGAAATCAACGCGGTATCTTTGGCATAAATAACCTAACTTCTCATAGCCATCACACTTTAGATCACTTACGTCTGCGCTATTTTTTACAATCTTTACGTCTGACTCATTTAAGATATCACCAACCACCGTCGCACATGGAAATGAAGCTAATACTGCTATCATTAATACCTTTTTTATCCCCCCTCATTCAGTTTTTTATTAGTTTCAGTACTGTTAGCTTAGCGGGGGTGCAAATTGAAGCCAACAAAAAACCTGCCGGAGCAGGTTATTCATTAGAGATTAAGTTGCCAAATAGTTCGCTATCAAAATGATTATTTGCTAAATGCATACATAATAAAAATAAAAAGGGGAGGTGTGACAATGATGTCAGCCACGACAGTAAATGGTGTAGCTATTATCTTTGCGGCCAAATTCCCTGCACTAAAAGATTTCTTATCTTCAGCAGAATATAACTCAACTGTATATAACTCATTGAGCTTATCGACTGATATTGCAGGCAAGTTCATATCATTTCTATCAATAACATACCCTTTAATTGATATTGTTTTTATCCAAGATGATTTACTATTTCCTTCAGACCTTTTCTTAAAGCCTGCTTGTTCTAATATTTTTATCTGTTCTTTTGTAAGTTTATAATTAGAGTTCGTGTAAACAAAATAATCCTGCATAAATTCAATCGGTGACTGACTGTTGCTATTTGGAAGTATTTGTATTCGAATTACTCCCTGTGGATTATCAAATGCAGCTAACGGTATTTTTTTAACTATTTCATTTAAATCCATTAATTCAGTAGATCCACTAGTCAATAAATAAACATACTTCTCTCCAACAAAACCAAACCCTGAAGTTGGAATATTTATATCATGTGTAATATTTGTTGTTTTACCTTGAACTTTAATGTTTTTATATTCAAACGTAGTAACTATCTTATCTGTTAGCTTAACGACATCTTGTGATTTTGTTTCAACTGTTGGGTGATCTTCCCAAAAATTCTTTGTCATACAACCAGTAGAGCTTAAAATTGACAAGCTCAAAAAACACGCAAGTAATTTATTCATTCCATTGCCCTAACAAGTTTAGCTTAAGTTCAATGAATATTAGGATAGATACAGATTTCAGGCAATAAAAACCCCCGAAGGTTATTATGTGTGATTGTTGATGTTTATTACATTGATCATTTAAAGCCTTGTGGGTGATATTTAAACTGTATCATTCCTTCATTCTTTATGGGAACCTCTAGATAAACAACGTCAGAATTCAAAACTGAAGTTGCCCCCCAGTCGGCCATACATGCGTTGCTATCGCCCCACCTTCCTTGTCTGTTTTAAATAATAAATCGACAATATTTTTATTATTTAATTTCATTGAACCCGAGCAGATACTGCCTAACTTGCAATCAAATTTGGCACCATTTAGCATAAACTTAATATCGTATGCATCTTGCATTATTGTCACTATATGCCCTTAAAATCATAGCTATACCTTCGTGCTCTTTTTCTGGAGCTAAGCTTGTAAAATACTGAGTTTTGCCGCACATCTCGTCAACTTTCTCTGTATGCTTCCAGTCCGCAAACATTCCGAATCCAACAGAGCAAAGTAATAGGCCAGCTAATATTCTTTTCATGACACAATTCAACTTAGATTGTGTCAGAGTCCCTATAATTAAGAGCTAGTTTTTACATACCGGATTTTCCCGTATCTACCTTCAAGTGCTTGAATATAAGCTATGGTTTCAGGAAGCTTGACCCATTCATTAGGCACTTCCCAAATTTAGCAGCTAATTCGATGGCATTAATCCATCCGTCGTGATTAAAATGCACAGGATGCCCATCATATTCAAGAGGAATAATATTATTCATGGTGCTTACCTTACTTAGTAATGAGCCTTTGCCACATAGCAACATCAGTCCAGCGAAGCAGTATTAGCTATAACTTATCACCTCAAAGGCTCATTCCTAAACATTGGCTCGATGTTTTTAGATGTGTGTGCATGTGGTGTACAGAGTGAAATGCGATTTTTGTAGATATTAAAAAGTCCCGCTATTGTGAGGCTCGTTGTTATTCAATTTCCCGTATTGCTTTCTTGTCCAAGTTGCACTTTGCTATTAAATTCATATCATCTACCAACACTATTATTAAATAATGTTCGCATCGAATTTAATTGTTCTCGTAGCATTTTGTTGTAATTCATTACATATATTAACTAGCTATTTCAGTATGCTAATGATGCGTTACTTACTGATGTTAATATATAAAAACATATGCGAGCGATAGAATGGAAAATACTATAATTCGGAAACTTATTGAGTTAACACACAACGAAAATAATAAAATCAAGGTTACTGCGATATCAGCCCTTGGTGAGTATAAAGCTGCCACAGGGCAAAAAGCTGCAATTTCAAGACTTATTCAATTATGCGATGACAAACAGGAAGAGGTAGCTGTTTGTGCAGTTCAAGCATTAGGTAGGCTTTCTTTGCATTTCTAATATGAATTACACTGTACTTTAATCCCCTAATCATTTGCTCTGTCTCTGCAATTCGCTGTCTGAGTAACCAATAATTTCGGATAGCGGAGTCAGTAGGTCTGGCGGTTGTTCCATCATCCAAGCTGGCGGTTGAATTGGCTTCGCTTTTCAAACAACTGGCTTTGATGTATATCCGCTCAGAATTGCGCTCAGCAGCAATACGCAACTGGTCAATTTCAGTTTTTGCATTTGTTAGCTCTTGGGTATGTTTAGTGTCGAGTTCGTGAAGGGAGTTAATGCGCTTTTCATAATCTGCGGTGATAGCGATTTGTTCGCTGAGGGCGTCATATAATGACTTCTTCTCTTTTTTTAGCTCAGTATTTTCATCTAGTAGCTTTTGATTTTCACTCACCTGCCAGTTAAGCAGCCCCTCCAAAATAATGACATCAACTAGTGTTAATGCTGTTATTTTCCACTTCACATCCCCCCCGATAATGCCTGAGTGCAACTTGGCAACGCTTTTCTAGCCCCCTGCTGATCATTGTCATCAAGCAATAAATATGCGCCCGATCGAATAAATAAAATAAGATAGGCAACCAAACAGACTATAGGCTTCCAAGGCATACTGTATTTTCCACTTCTCGCCTTGTCATTAACCCTCTCCACGGCTTGCCCCCAGCATATATCTAGCATTTAAGTTCATTACATGCGCCAGTTTGGTCACCAGTATTACGCTTTTTTCAGTAGTGTAGAGCGCGAGAAAGCACCTGTTCCAACGTTATAAGTGAATGAGTAAAGTGCTGCCCTAGTGTAATCAGGAATATTGACTTTGATGAGAGGATTTACGGCTTTAGCGACGATGGCCAAGTCTTTTTCTAACAGCGCATCATACTCGGCTTTTGTATAGATTTTGGTGGGGATAATGTCAGAGCCTGTGTGCCCATAACACACGGTAAGAACACCAACCACATCACGATAAGGCTTAGATCCATATCCTTCGAAATCAGAGACCATCGCAACAGTTAAAGCCATCAAGCCATCAGCAGCGGTCATATTTATTTTATTGGGTACCTTTGCCACTGTTAGCTCTCTCTTAATTTGAAATCTTTGCGTTTGTAGTGCCAATTAACAAAGAACGTTCCAACCGTACAAATAATGCCAATGATGATCGCTCACGCTTCTAAAGTGAAAATCATTATGGCTGATGGCTATATATGAAAAAGGCCACGCAATGCGTAGCCCTTGGAATATTGTTCTGTTACTGAATTAGTATCCTCTTTTATATACTTTCTGGTCTATTTGCGCTTTCTGACTAGCCTTTATGTTATTTAACGTACTATCAGCATAGGGGTCATCTTTAGGTTTTTCCTTACTAAAATCTGACCCAGAAGATGTGCAAGCAGAAAGCATTACCACAAAAACTATTATAAATAGCCTCATGCCATACCTCACATTACATATTTAAGTGAAAATTTAGACTAATAGAGATCTGTAAGTTCAATTGTTCAATTAAACATTATCAAAACGATAAGATAGTTATAGGTATTACGGTGGCATACACTGAGGGTATACGCTTTCAGGTTCCCCATGGCGTGCTCCTATCCTGACAAGTACAGAACCCATACGAGTTAGCCAATCAGCCTTGGCATTGTCTACAATGAGAGTCCTACTCGCTTTAATACCTATATATGCAAGATAGAAGCTGACAAATAGAGTTTTCATTGTAGAAAAACCCCACCGAGATGAGGCTTTAATTTCTTTCGCTTGGGATAATGAAAGATAACATTTTCATTATTCGCATTGGCGGCTATTTAATTCCACTAAACGGCTCGGTGGTTATTTTCTTATATTTATTTAGCAGCCCGCAATCCATGCACCTAACTGAGCGCCAAAGCATGCACCCATTGAACCACTCGATATTCCTCCGGTACCGGAGTTACAGTTATCAATAATAGCTTGATGATAATCCTCACATTTACTATTTCCTGCATAACTATTAAATGCCAAAACTTGTAATATTAATGCTGATGCAATAATTATTTTTTTCATGATGTTATCCTGTATTAATGCTTAGATTATTAAAAATAAAAAAAATGACTCACCGAGCAATAAAAAAATAGCTGTTAAAAAGCAAATAAACAATATTAAATTTCAAGAAATAATGATTTTTATATTTTAAGTGTGATTTAACCTACAAAAATAAAGATTAACCACTAACTTCTGGAAATAAAAATCAATTGATTGAATAAAAGTTAATATAAAAAGCAAAAAGGCCCTACCGAAGCATAGGCTCTATATTTACTATAATCTTATATTACAGATTTCTAACTTTGTTTGCTCAAACCGCTCCGACTCCAGCTCAACACCAATAACCCGTCGATTAAGTTTTAATGCGGCTTTTATTGTGGCGCCAGAACCCATAAAGAAATCAGCCACTACATCACCTTCACGGCTACTACTCTTAATAATGTGTTCCATCATCGCTGAAGGTTTTTCATAGGGATGCTTGCCGGGGTAATACTGTACGGGTGGGTAGATCCATACGTCTGTATAAGGAACATCAACAGTCACAGAGAAAGGACGGCGTAATAACTGATATTTTGCTGCCAATTCATGATATTCGCGATTAAGCGTTGCTTGCGTGTCTATTAAATCTGAGTGACTTCGATTTAATGGATTTGTACTGAATTTTTCACCTGCTACACGATGAAACAATTCTTGAAGCTTTAAATAATCCGATTCGTTCGGTAATTGCCATTGACTATAGCCAAACCAATGAGAAGCCATTTGCTTTCTCGTGGCTTGATGAATTTCCTTAGCCGTTATGCCTAATGTATATCTCGCTTGCTTAAAATACTCAATTAATGGCGCAACAAGAATAAAATTTAACTGTATCTAATTACTAGAGAATTAAATTGAGGAATTAGTTCATCTAGTGATTAGATAACTCAAAAAAGCCCCTTCTATTAAGGGACTTTTATAATATTAAAGATTACTTTTTAATAATCGTTACGCGCTTCACATCAACTTCTAATGAAGACCACTCTTTATCAATTTCACCATCTAAGCGAACTTTTGTCTCAGGTGTTACAACTTGTCCACGCCAGCGTCTATCATCAATATCTACAGCGATTGAGCCAGTACTATCTTTGAACTCGTAAAGTTCTTTACCAATCTGCTTCACAATATTACCTTCAAGTGAAACCCAGGCATCATCAGGAAGCTCTTTGGCTTGAATGACTGTTGTTACAGCCTGATTTGTTGCAACAAAGCCACCTTTCTGCACGACTGAGCCATCATTCGAAATAAATCCCCCCGTACCATTATTAGCTAAAACACCAAATGATGCCGCTGATAATACGAGTCCAATAACTATATTATTCATAATAATTCCTTTTTCTGTTAGTTTTTATAGCCCATCAATTAAATCTTAATAGAATCTTAAAGTAAATATTTAACTGATCTCAGTTTCCTATAATTACATCATCTACTTTTAATAATCAAATACTGATTATTTTACTTTTAAACATATTCAGTTATATTTAATTTTTTTAAAGTATTTCACTTAAAACTATAAGATGATTTTATAAAAAAAGTACTATTTACTAGTATCATTATATTGTTTTTAATACTTGCATCCACTTTCGCAACTGCAGATGCTAAACCTGTATCTCAGTGGACGAGTGAAGATCCCTTAACAATCGATGATGCTTTTTATCCAACAGCAATTGGTGTCGCTGAAATTATTACTCAGAAAGATAAAATATAAAATCCTATTTTAGATATTAGCGAGATCGAAATATCAGCTCTGTTAATTAACGAAGCTTGCGAAAAAGCCCCTAAAGAATTATTTCTTCAAAAAGTCGACGCTCATTTGAAAAAAGTAACTTTAACCAAAGTGAACAGTAAATCTTATGTTTGTTTTAGGTATAAAAAAACCGCTATTGCGAGGTCTTTAATTAGTTTAATGCGACTAGGTATAGGCTGCCTATTCTCAAAAGAGAATAAGCCAGTTTTGGACAAAACAGTAGAAAAATGGATTTCCTTTCAATTACCACTAAATAGAGACTATTCAGATCTAAAATACATTATCACTTTAGATGATGGGCAATGCATAAATAGATGCAATAAGTGACGCCAAAATAAGAAATAGTTATCAATAAAATATAAAGCACGTAGTAAGTGAAGTAAAATAAATGGTAAATACTAAAAAATATCCGTTAAGGAGGCTTCAGTCTTTTGTGATGAAATGAGAAATAAAATAATGGCTGAACATAGGAAAATAACCTCAGTTCAGGGACTAGCTAAAGCTGAGCAACATAAAAAAGTACCATTATCATTAAATGAACTATTAGATAAATATTCTAAAAAAGTATGGTCTTGATATAAAAAGCCTTACGGGTAGTCAAAAAAATACTATTTACTATGAAATAATAGAGTCAGCAGGAAGAAATAATGTTCAAAGTTCAACTGAAACTAAACGACTAAGAATACTAGGGAAGGTAGGAATATTAATTACAGCATCTCTAGCTACATACGAAATACTAGATGCAGAAAATAAGCCTAAAGAAGCAATTAAACAAGGTGTACAGATAGGCGGCGGGGTTATTGGTGGTTGGCTGGCAGGTTTTGCCGTTGTGCCTTTATGTGGCCCAGGCGCTCCAGTTTGCGCTATCGCAGTCGTTTTATTAGGAGGAACCGCTGGTGGCATTGCTGGTTCCGTTGTTGCTGATAGTCTTGATGACGAAATAGAAGAGTTCACTAAATGGGGTATTCATTAGAAGACAAGGCACTTTGTGAGGCTTTATCATATGCCTTTATTGATACGGAAATTGATTATGCATATATAGCTTCAGTCGCTAAAAATTATCCGAAGGAACATGTTGAAAACTTATTTTTCAACTATGTAGCTCCATCTTGCTACTACAATACAGTAGCGCCCATTCCTTCTGTAATCTATTTTTTTGACCCCGAAGAATTACATGCAAACATTGACTCTATCAGGAAAAGAAAGAAAACTGCATATGGAAAACTACGAATGGATTTATTTTGTTGGTATCTTAGGCGTAAATTTAAAAGCGAATGGAATGCACTAAGGTCATTATTATAACTTTCGAGCTATATTCACCATATTCGGTATCTATAATAACGGGTTGTTTTATCTACTTAAACCACCCGCTATCTGTATAGGCTATTTAATTACTTTCTTAAAAGCCTGTTCCGCTATGTTTTCTTCAATATAACATTTGTTAGTCAACTTTTCATAGAATGGCTTCCAATTTCTACGCCATGTTCTTTCATTAAGATAGAGTACTAATTGCTTTATCGCATTATACGCTACAGATGATGGCACACGCTTAAATCTGCGCCCGGCACATCGAGGACAATCTTTATAAGCTGGTACCCCTTGTAATTCGGCCTGTTCTTCGCTTGCAATCCATTGATTCATATACTACCAAAATGATCAATAATCCAATGTTCCCCTATGCAGTCGAATCAATTACAACAACATCAAAATCAATAGGTTGTGGCTTAATTGTATATAGTCATGAGGTGTCGGAGAGATCGTAAGTTCAAATCCTATCATGCCGACCAAAATTCCCTAAAAAAACAATCTATTGTGGTTGGTTTTTTTAGGCCTGTGATTTTAGGTGGGTAAAATGGGGATAAAACTAATAGAAATGTTCCTGTTTTCAGCAACCCAAAACATCGATTTTGATAGTGAAAAGAGCTGCTTTTTAAAGCGACTATCTTGTCATTGAAGTAACAGTTTTAGATAAAAGTAACGTATCAATTATCTTTAAATATCTAAAGTCATATTAATTTCATGAGAATATGAAAATATTTTGCTGTTTACAGGTTTTTTATTTCTATTCCTGTACTTTTTTCATAAGGATCCACACAAAAATCAAACACACCTATACATGATATATATATTTCCTATGGTATGATAATGTGTAATCAATATAAAGGTTGTTCATTTTATGCCCACAATAGTATTAAGTGTTATAGTCCCTTGCTACAATAATAAAAATTATATCTATGCCTGCTTACATTCAATTGCTGAGCAAGTAGATGATACAGTTGAAATTATTATTATCGATGATGGATCTAACGACGGCTCTATTGATGAGATCCGACGTTTTGCCAACGATAACAGCAATCTAAACGTGAAAATTATTGAGCAAAAAAATCAAGGTGTCTCCGTTGCAAGAAATGTAGGCATATCTCATTCTTCAGGGAAATACATTGGATTTCTTGATGCAGATGACTTGTGGTGTTCAAATTTTTGGGAGAAAACTAAGCATATATTAAATCACATTCAACCTGATATGATTATCTTTAATGCGGTACGTTTCTATAACGATGATACAAATATAACTACCGATGTTAAAATCACAAATCTTCTAGATAAACTAACCCATATTCATAATATCATTGATGTAAAAGGATTATTTAAACTAAATGAGTGGTTTCCATGGGCTCGTATATATCACAGAGATTTATTTAAGGATATTACTTTTCCTGAGGGAAAAGTATATGAGGATGCTGCAATTATTCCTTTAGTTACAATTAATTCAAAAACTATTTATAGTATATCTTCTCCTCTTATTTATTATCGCGTTAGAACGAATAGCATCACAAATACGGCTAAAGAGCATCATATTGATGACATCATATACGCTATAAAAATGTTATATAGCATATATGACAAATCAGATAACAAAGCAGTTTGTATAGATGTTTTAACACCATCTATACTTGGCTTATATTCATTGCTGAGAAGAGTCAGCACTCGGGTATATGGCTATTGTTATTTTACTCGTCAACAACAGGCTTCAATAAAAAAATATATAACCCCCTTTATTCTAAAACAAAATTATAGTTTTAAGCTAAAGATTATGTTTTTAGGTTTTTATTGCTTTTTTAATAAACAAAAATATTTAATTTATAAAAAAAATCTAACTAACTCGATACCATCCCATTAACATGATATAAGGGTTAGTTAATGCCAAAGCTGCTCCTGATCCTAAGTTTTCTATATACCCTTAATAGGTGTGAGTGCGTCCCCCATGTTGAGATGAGCTACCACTCCAAGTACTTGCGCATTGAAAATATATTTACGTGATCCTGTATTATTGTTCCCTGTATATCCACCATTAGCAGCATATAGCCTAAAGAAAAAGCTCCCGATGCATATAATCATACTCGCCTGTAATATTCATTGGTGCCACTAGTATGTGTATACCGCCATTACTTACTGTTGTACCTGAATATTTTAATTAAACCGTAAAAAGATGACCTTTACCGATAGTCACTGAATCTCTCCCATAGCTGCTTAATACGTTGTTACTCCTCGAATTAGCTAATCGAATGATTTTATTCTCTCCGGCATATTGCAATTTGATATCAGGGAATAAGGGATTCAGATTTTTATTTTTAGCAAACCATACCACGATACCAATCGGATAAATAATATTGAGATTTATCGCATTTTGTAAGACTTCTGTAACCGTTTTTTAGCTCATAACCGTAGTCGTCGATGCATCAGTAGCCTGCACCACACCGCTTATATTGAATTTTATATTTAAGCTATTCGTTAACGCTCTATTGACCACATAATCCCCGTTGGCTGATAATTCTTCTTGGATTGATAGTTTATGTCGACCTCGCTTTTGAATAGCTATAACCTGCCGCTTGATAACTATCTTTAGATTGGTAACTGCCTTTCGGTTGATGCCATGTATCCCTTTCAGTTTTCATATAACTTTCACCTTTAAGTGCATAATGACCTGTAGGGGAATAGTTGCCTTTGGATTGATAATTAGTGCCAGATTCTATTTTAGAATAGCTGTAACCTACCGCTTGGTAGTTGGCTAATGGCTGAAAATGCGTGTCAGATTCTATTTTTTATAAACATTGATATCACCCGCAGTGAGATCCGATTTTAGCTTTTTCCGCTCTTTGCCAACGACGGACTCAATACTATTATTTTAATAATTTTAACTATTATGCTTTATTTTTATGGTAAACAATGGTGTCGATTGGATATTGCTTGCCTTCTGCTAGCCACTTAGAAAACTTTAAATATCATACTATGTTTTACTTAATACTCTGAGTTTCAGTAGATAAAATTCAATCTAACCTAAACCTATTGATTCATTAGTATATATTTTGCATATCATGTACTATTTAAAAATACAGTCGATTAATATTTAATTATTTAAAATCAGTATATTATATAACTCAAAATCGGATTCATGAGTGTCGGCGGTCGTAGGTTGAAATCCTATCATGCCGACTAGCATTTCCTAAAAAAAAACAACCTGTTACATTTATTTTTTTATATCTGAAATTTAAGCGGGATAAAATAGGAGTAAAATGATCGGTGACTTAAAAAGGATTTTACTCCGCCTCCTCTTTCGCTGAGTCTCTTGGTTTCTGCTTGCATTTGATTGTAGATAGAGTTATTTGGCATATTGACACGCACATCGATCCAATGCCTTGCGGAAATATCTACCGGCGCACCATTTTCTAGTTCACCACGTTCATCATCGACTAATTTAGTGAACTCATTCCATTGCTGTTTTACGTTTATCACAGGGCCAGCACAATGACTGCAAGTTACTGTTATTATCGATATCCCCATCCGCTTTCAGTGTAATATGCTCGACGGTCTTAGCCTCTATTGCTCGTTCTAACTTGATACATTCTTGGCACAAATACTTATCACGACGCAGGAATCAGGCGCGTATCTTGTCCCGCTTAGAACCATAGCCACATTCGTGTCTGCTCATGCCTCGCTGATGGTTTCTCATTTTATGCTCTGATGCTTAGCACAATAACCACCGCGGTCAGTTTTTGTTTTGGCATATCCGTGTTTACGACATTAGTGAAGGATACGTAGTGGTATAAAATATATCCATAAATGAAAAAGCTACTAGTGATTAGCTGATGGCTATAAATATTTAAACTTACTAAGCAACAGTTAAAGCCATCACATCACCAGCTGCAATTTTTATCTTATTGGATATTTTTGCCACTGGTAGCTCTCTTATAATTTGAAATCTTTTCGTTTGTAGTGCCAATTAACAAAGAACGTTACAACCGTACAAATAATACCAATGATGATCGCTTACTCTTCTAGAATGAGAACAACACCTGACACTTTGGCTCTTTTAATTACTGATAGTTTGATTTTATCAATCATAACTATCTCTCTTAAATAGAATAAGGCCACGCAATGCGCAACCCTCGGAATAATTTCTAGAATATTTTGTTGCCTAAAATAGCATTATTTACATATATTTTGCTATTGTAGAGACGTCTCACTTATAAGCACGGTAATATCATCACACTGATGAAATTCCTGAACCATAGATAACGTCCTTATCAGTATAGAAATACAATCCTTTTAATTTTAAATTTGGTTGCATTTTTATATCGAAAATATAGTTAATGCTATCTCCATTTTTATAGTGTTTCGCTTTCGATAGTTTATCTATTTCATATCTATCTTCATCATATATGGCGACTAGCTGTATGACTGCATTAGCGTATATAGTTGAATCTCCATTAATTTTATATGCAATCAATAATGAAATATTGTCAACAGTAGTCCCTTGATAGTCTGGGATGTTGATGACATATTCTTGGTTATTAGTTGATTCATCAAGAGAAATAGAAAGATACTTTTCATTCTTTATTTTTTGTAAATCACTAGAGCGATAAGTAATAAAAAGTGAAGGCTTACTTGCAAGCTGAATGTTATGTTCACTTAGATTAGGCAAAATCACTTTTACATTTCCCATAGAAGGAATTTTACTTACTTGTTCTTGTGTTAAGTTAAGCGTTTTAATTGAACATGCTGATAACATAAAAAGTAAAGACAGCATTAGCGTGATTTTTTTTATCATGTGATGAAACCATTGATTAGTTATTTTGCGTAACTATACATATAATTCTAACCAAAGTTAATAATAAACTTATGCTCGTTTTAAGTATAAAAAAACCCCGCGAATGCGAGGTCTTGAATATATTTAATGCGACTAGGTATAGAACGTCTCTTATTAGAAGGCAATAAGCCAATTCTGGATAAATCGCCACACTCTACACAGTCGAGTGTAAATATTATTTATTGGCTAATCCAGCGACCACGTATAGGACGAGCAAAAGATGCTAAGACTGCAATTAGACAAATCTCTATAGATACAGCCCAATAAATATGTCCTAAAATCTCACTAACTAGTTCATAGCCATTTAAATTCCAGAGCCAACCAACTTTCCCCTCATTATATGATGGATGACGAAATCCAAATAATGGGATCATTATTCCATGAGCAAATATTGTAATTATAACGCCATACAATGCACCATAAAACATTCGGATCTTAGGTAAATAAGCTGATAAAAAAACATATACAAAAGCGAACACAAAACTAAACAGCCAATGATATAAAGTTACAGCGCCACCAATCAATGAACCCTGATAAAAATAATCAAGAGAGTGAGAGTTAACGCCTAACCAGCTAAACCACGCATCAATATTCGCCGCTGGTGGCGATATTTCTCCCGCAACTCTCGGTGGCATATTTACTTCAGAGCCCCATTTAACTAATGAGCTAATAAAGCCACCAATAATAGTTCCCCAAATAACTATCTTAATATTTACTTTGTTACTCCACATAAAAACCACCCCATATAAGCTCTTGAGAGTTTATTTTTACACGAAATAACATTAAATTTACAGTTTTAAAAATAATTTAAGTTTAATTAGTTATTGTGCATGGTCACACATATAACTCGGGCCAAAGTTAACAGCCCGTCTTATGGTTGTTTTAGGCATAAAAAATCCCGCAATTGCGAGGTTATATTCTATAAATTAGGTGGAACTTATTCACGCTTATCGCATTAATGCCCAAAATTTGTTACAAAAGTATTAACTATTAATTGTGGATTTATTTACCCGTTCATCCGTATCTAAAACAGCACCAACTATAATCAAACATGTTTCGATGAAATTTTCAGCTATCATTAATTTTTATCTAATTTTATCCTCTGAGCGCTTCATATCTCTTTACTATTGCTGTCTTTGAAATATCTTTTATTTTGAAATGTCTTTTATATAGTACCGTTCTGTTAATTCATATTTATCTTTTACCTGTTTTAACAAACTAACCAACCGCTGCATCAATAATTATCCTATCATACCGACCAAAATTTCCTAAAAAAATGCCCGATATATTAGATTGATAATATAATATCAACTTGTAACCACTGATAGCGTAATAATAGGCTCACTAAAAAATTGATCGTAAAAATCGACCCAAAATCATTTATTCGGTACCGAACAAGCAACTACTTCCCCACCGTTATTTATTCTCTTAACACAAAAATAGTACTCGTCATCGACTTTTTCGAACTAAAATCTACTAGTATGATATTAGAGTAACATTTAATATTAGGGCTAAATATATCTATAGCAAATACTACTCAGCTTAATTAAATATTGTGATCAAAAAAATAGATCTGCTATATAAAGATATAATTTCTAGTATATATAACGTAAAAAACCCCGCATAAGCGAGGTTTTAAGATTCTTTGTATTTATTTAAATAAACAGTATAGTTTATTTATCAAAATAACAGTGAACTCTTACAGAGCAACTACGTTAGCAGCTGCTGGGCCTTTAGCACCATCTTCGATGGTGAAAGATACTTCTTGGCCTTCATCTAAGCTTTTGAAATCAGTACCTTGGATTGCAGAATAATGGACGAACACGTCTTTGCTGCCATCTTTTGGTGAAATGAAACCGAAGCCTTTATCATTGTTAAACCATTTTACTAAACCAGTCATTGTATTAGACATTTGAAATCCTTTAAATTTTAGAGTTGCCATAAGGCAGATTAAGGTTTGTTTTAAATTTGTACGTACTTATGGGAACTAATTAGAAGGAATTCGCAATGAAGGGGTATCGTGGATAACACTAAATGGTGAACTGCTTTAAACTTGCTTATCATAAATGGGTCTGTACTTTCAAACCGATGACGCTATTTACTCATATTCCCCTGTTTATAGCAACCTTTATTTGCATATTAATTTTTATGACCTGCAGTGCTCATCCAGTAAAGTTATTGCAAATCAAATAATTAAATAATTTACTTAGACGTATAAAAAGTAAAATAGCAGCAATAAATTTTACTTTATCACTGCTATCAACACATATTTAGGCCAAATAATTTACTCAGTTTAATATTTTTTCTTGGTCACTTGATCTAAATATCCCATAACAAATGCCGAAAGAACAAAAGTTAAATGGATAATCACATACCACATGAGTTTATTGTCGGGCACATTTTGTGAATTCATAAATATACGTAACAAATGAATGGATGAAATAGCTACAATTGACGCTGCTACTTTATTTTTTAATGAGTTCGAGTCCATGGTTCCTAACCAACCCAGTTTTTCTTTACCTTCAGCTATGTCTAACTGGGAAACAAAGTTTTCATAACCAGAAAACATTACCATGACCAATAATCCACCGACTAATGCCATATCAATCAAAGATAATAAGATCAAAATGAGATCGGATTCAGCGATAGAAAATATATTGGGTAATACATGAATGATCTCTTGAAAAAATTTAATCGTTAATGCGGCTAGTGCCAACGATAAGCCTATATATATTGGGGCAATTAACCAACGCGAGGCATACATTAAATTTTCAATAAAACGTTCCATAAACACCTGCTTATTATTTAAGATTGAACATCGTGGCTTATAGTGATAACTATGACTAATAATAGTAACTTTTCATGTAAATTCATTACTCAAGATAAAGCCGTAGGGCTGCTTTATTAAATGATAAAATAAACAGACGAGCAACATATTTTATACTAATTGATTGATTCTTATTAACCAGAATCGAATATTCTATTTGCAGCTAGCAACAAATATTCTTTCACGTATTGATTAATAAGAAAGTACCTAGAAGATAAAGAGAGACTGATGTGTAGATGCAAAAAAACTGATGTTTATTTCATCAATTCATGAATAATAATAAGTATGCGCTAAATTTAAAATATTACTTAGCGCATACTTATAACTCGATTATATTTATAATAAGTTATTTATTTTCATAAAAAGTGGGTTCACCTTTGGGACGAGTTTTAAATCGGCGATGAGCCCATAAATACTGTTCTGGAGCCCTCATTATTTCATTTTCAATAATATGATTAATATATTCAGCATCATGTTGCTTATCGCCCGTCGGATAATTATCTAATTCAGGACCGATAATCATTTCATAAGGTTTACCATTTTTATTATTTCTAATTAAGACCATCGTTAGTACCACGGAATTAGATAACTGCGCAATCATCGCGGTTCCTTTTGATGTCGAGGTATTTTTCACCGTAAAAAATGGTGCAAATAAAGTTCCTTTAGTGCCTAAATCCTGATCAGGTGCAAACCAAATGGCTTTACCACTTTTTAACTCTTCGATCATGAATTTTAAATTTCTTCTATCGATCATACCTTTGTTCGATCTGGTTCGCCCTTTTGTCTGGATATATTCCATAACTTTATTATTATGTGGTCGATACATTGCATTAATTGGATAACAAGTTCCCATGATCCGACCACCAAGCTCAATCGACATAAAATGAACTCCAACGACCATAATACCGCGCTGCTTGTTCATTGCATTGGTGAAATTTTCACCACCGGTCATAGTAAATATTTTCTTTATCCGGCGATCACTCCAGAACCATGCCATCCCTGTTTCAAATAACGCAATTCCGAGAGAATAGAAATTCTTTTTTACCATTTGTTCTATTTCGGACACGGATTTATCTGGAAAGCATAATTGAAGATTTCTCTTAACTATTTTTGCCCGTCTTTTTAAGATAAGTCTTGATAAATTACCTAAGCTACCTCCAATCATGACAATCCAAGTATAAGGTAATTGAACTAACAAATATAATACACCCACACCAAGCCAAGTTAATGCATATTTTGGATGTAAATATTTATATTTAAAAACATTTTTAGAATACACTAATCACCCTTATCTTAAATATATATTTTATTACCAAATAACTTAAAAAATTTCGCTACTTTGATTGTAACTCAATAAAAAATTTCTGAATATCTTATCATTTTATCATAGATGAGACATAGAAAATTAAGAATCCAATTGAATAACTAATCACCAAAAAAGCCTCTTATATCATTTAGCTTATTGATTAATGGTTATTTTATCATACTCTAGATTTTTGTCAGTTTATGTACTTTAGCTAAAATTCCGTAATATATACTTATATTTCATCTCATAAATTAGTTAATTAAATATTTTACATTTAAAGAATAATTTAGAACTTAACTATATTTAATATTACTAAAGATAAAAAATTAAATAATGAATAACAAATAATAAAAAAGCCAACATATTTGTGGTCTAAACACAAATACGTTGGCTTTATAGAATTATTAGATTTTAATTATTATAAACTTTTTTCATATTCTATAGCTTTTTTCTCATCATAATTATGTTCCCACTTAGAGATTATAATTGCAGCAAGCGCATTACCAACGACATTTAAAGCCGTTCTCGCCATATCCAATATACGGTCAACACCAGCAATAAATGCTAAACCTTGCAAAGGAATACCTACACTACCAAGTGTAGCTAACAGAACCACAAATGAGACACCTGGTACACCAGCGATACCTTTAGAAGTAATCATTAAAGTAAAGACTAAAATAATCTCCTGCCCGATAGATAATTCAATACCATAAAGCTGTGCAATAAAAATAGCTGCAATACTCTGATAAAGAGTTGAACCATCAAGATTAAATGAATACCCAATAGGAATAACAAAACTTGTAACTGATTTAGGCGCACCGTATTTTTCCATTTTATCCATAATACGCGGTAATACAGTTTCAGAGCTTGCAGTTGAGTAAGCTAATAATAATTCATCCTTTAAAATACGAATAATAGTAAATATATTTATTTTACAATAACGAGCAATTAATCCTAATACTACTAGTGCAAAAAATAGAATTGCAACATGTACAATAACAATCAACTTAATTAATGGAACTAATGAGCTAAATCCGAAGTTGGCAACAGTAACCGAGATTAATGCAAACACACCAATCGGTGCATATAACATAATCATATTGGTCACTTTAAACATAGTTTCAGAAAAAGTCTGTAGAACATCTAATAGAGGTTGCTTTTTCTCTTTTGGTAATGAAGATAAACCTAAACCAAATAATACAGCAAAGAAAATAACAGGAAGCATATCACCACTCGCCATAGCAGCAAATATATTGCTAGGCACTAACGATAATATTGTATTAATAATTCCATGCGGATGACTCTCTACTGCCTGCGTGGTTTTTTCATATTGTGAGATATCAACCTGGGTCAACTGCGACATATCAATACCCACACCAGGTTGGAATATATTCGCAAATGAAATGCCCACAATAATAGCGACTGTTGTTACCAGCTCAAAATAAAGAATGGTTTTAAAACCTAATGTACCGAGTTGCTTAGTGTTACCAACTCCGGCAATTCCTACAATCAATGTTGATATAACAATTGGTACAACAATCATTTTTATTAATTGAATAAAAATATTACCTGCTGGATTTAAAATATTTAAAATCAACCAATCTTTATATTCTGTATTATTATGAAGAATTGCTCCTAAAATAATACCTAAAAATAATGCTATTAATATTTGCCAGCCTAAACCAAGGCGAAACTTTTTTTTACCTGTCTTATTTAGCGTCATATAATACTCTCTATATTTAATAGATTTTATGTTTATGTCATTTTTCTCCCCGGTTTTATATCTAAAGTTCGTAATTACCACAACTATAAACTCGAAAAAGTGGAGCTATCCACCAGTGAAATATATTCAAAAAGTAAAAAACAGAAAGATAGTTTGTTATTTTGTAACAATTAGTAACTAAATGAGAGATTTTATGACAAGTGATCATGTTACACACAGTACACGAATATAAGAATAAGTCTTATTATAGCTTGTAAAAAGAACTATCTTACTGAAGATGGATGCTTCTTCCAGCTAATGATGACTAATTAAATTTTAATTGACAATAAAGAAAATCGAGTTATAAATACACTGTATATAGATACAGTTATGTTATGAGGCTATTATGTTACGTATTGAAGTCTTGTTTGATAAACTTTCCTCCCATAAACCGTCTCCGAGTATTATGGATGCGCTGAAAATAGAAATTGAACGTAAACTAAAACCACAATTTCCAGAGATGATCACTCGCGTCGCATTAAGTACCTCGCAATCAATTGTGATCAGTGGAACTAAAGTTGATCATGAGAAGGAAAGAATACAAGAGATGTTAGAAGAAATTTGGCTTGATGATAGTTGGCTTCCTGAGCCTAATGAACAAATAGACTAAATTAACTCTTTTTTATCAGATTAATTATATAGGAACATCTATGTCTCAAGTATTAATAATTATTGACTTAATTGAAGATATTATTGGTGAACAAGGCCTGTCTAATAGTAGTGCTGCCGAAACAAAAACACGCGATATTATTAATAAATCGAATAAAACAGCGCAATATGCGCGAGCTCATCAAATCCCTGTAATCTGGGTTAAGGTGGGCTTTTCTGATGATTATCACGATATTCCCGCAGGCTCGCCTATGTTTAAAAACGCACAGAAACTGGGAGCTTTAAAATTAAGTGGTTCAGGATGTCAATGGGTAAAAGGGCTAGACGTACAACCTCAAGATCATATTTTTATAAAAAAGGGGGTATCCGCATTCACCAGTAATAAATTAGACCAATGGTTAAAGCAGCATAATTGCCAACATTTAGTCATCGGCGGCGTCAGTTCATTAATGGCAATCCAAAGTACTGCTCGTTTAGCTCATGATTTAGGTTATCAAGTAACTGTATTAGAGGATCTTTGTGCTGCCGCAAATGAGGAATTACATAGACAAAGTATGCAAGCATTACAAGGCATGGCGACAATCTCTTGCTCCACGGAATGGCAACAGTCATAAAAATCTTATTAAGATATATATGTTCGGATTATCTTGCGTAAATAAAATTTCTATAGGCTAAATTTTATTTACGCAATTGGGTTGCTATTCTTTACTCAAACTTGATTACATAATATGAATTTATTATATAATAATTAAAAGCAGCACGTTCTATAGCCAAAGGCAATGCTATATTATATTTAATATATTACTTAGTTATCTGAGCTAAATAAATTTCTCGCAATCGCTTAGCTATCGGCCCAGGTATGCCATTATTTATCAGTTGGCCATCAATACTAATAACAGGCCAAATCAATGTCGTCGCTGAGGTTATAAAGACTTCTTGAGCTTCGATGGCTTCATGTGGCGTAAATGCTCTCTCTTCAATTATTAAATTTTGTTCTTTGGCTAATTGAAGTATCGCTCGACGTGTAATTCCGGGTAAAATATCTTGGCTTAATTCTCGAGTAATTAATTTATTATCACGAAAAATAAAACAATTACTTGAGCTTCCTTCCGTAATAAATCCATCTTGCACTAATAGTGCATCATCGGCATTATTCGTCTGTGCGTATTCTTTAGCCATCGATGCTGCAAGTAACGCAACCGTTTTAATATCACGGCGTAACCAGCGTATATCATCATAGGTTACCATCCGTATTCCTAGCCTAGCTAACGGTTGCTCAATAATATTTACCGGCTGAGTAAATAAAACCAAGGTCGGTTTTATTTGTTTTTCGGGATATAAAAAACTACGAGTTCCTGGATTTCCTCGAGTTAATTGCAAATAAATTAATCCTTCAGTTAACTCATTTTGACTCATTAAAGAATGATGAATTTGCTCTAATTCTGCTTCTGAATAAGGTAGTGGTAGAGATAACTCATAGCAAGAGCGTACTAAACGAGCCATATGCTGAGAGAAATCAACTAGTTTTCCTTGAATAACCGCAGTGACTTCATATACCGCATCAGCGAATAAAAATCCGCGATCAAAGATAGATACTGATGCTTGGCTTTCCGGTAAATATTTGCCATTTACATATGCTATCGCAGGTGTTATTTCAGACATAGTTATCCTGATAATATTCAATGTGACCGTTAAAAACTATAGATTAATATATATACTATATTAGAATAATAATTCTAGTGATAATTAATAATATAGATTTTCTTATGTATAAATTAAGCACTTAAAGTATTCCTTTTATGATTTAAATTATAGGAATAGGCTTACTCTCGATGTACTGTTTGTTACATTTAATCGCTATTGATCTATATTATGGTAGTTGATTAATATTTATTATAAGCTTAACTTAACTCTACGGATTTTATATGCTTAGCATTATTTTAAGTGACGGAAAGCAACTAAATACAGCTGAAACTTAAATCTATTACGCATATATCATTATTCACTAATATACAGTCGTTTATCAAAATATAGTCATTAAAAGAGGCTTTATCATGCTTAACATCAATCCCGAGCAGCTCTCTAAATTAGCGGGCGAACAAATCAAAAAACAGCGAACTTTACTGTATATTCTTTCATTTCTTTTATTAGTTGGAGGGATTGTCTGTTTAGCCAGCCCTTTAGTATCAGGTATAACAATTAGCCTAATCATAGGTGTTATGTTACTGATCAGCGGTATAGCTATAATTGTGACGTTGATTGTAGGGCGCATATATAATGGCCGATCAGTTTTATTTAGCCTCATCGCCGCAGCCGCGTATTTAATTTTGGGCTATGTATTTATTACAGATCCGCTACAAGGTTTACTGACTCTAGCTATTTTTGTGGGTGCATTATTTATTATTGGCGGTGTTTTCAGATTATATGCAGGATTTTCAAATTTATCCGCGAATTCAGCGTGGATGAATATCCTGATCGGTATTCTAGATTTTATTATCGCTTACTTACTGCTGAGTGCCGGTGCTGAAACATCAATTATTTTATTAACCACATTTATTGGTATTGAGTTACTATTTACCTCATTCACGCTATTTAGCTTTGCTAGCCTGCTAAAAAGACAATTTAAATCTTAAGTTAAATTTTATAAGTTATTTGTAAATTATAGGCTCTGTTAGTAACAATTAGCAGAGCCTTTTTATTTATCTTCTCTTTGAACAACCTATAGCGTTATTCTTAGTAAGAATAAACATCACTGCCAGCTATTCCTCTAACTATAACAATTATTTGTTTAGTTACTAATTTAGTATACAAAAATGCCCACTCTGCTTACTTCTAAGGGTGCTTATGGTCATACTAACCTCTTCGCATCAGCACTTTTCTGATAATTAAAAAAACTTACACTCGCTTTAATCACCACTTATTAGTCTCGTTAACTTATATCTAGATATCTATACATAGACATAGACATAGACATAGACATAGACATAGAACACTATAACTATTTTTTAATTTTTAAAATAAATTTTAAAATTAACTTGACTATAACATATGATTGACTAAAATGGTCATCAAGTGATCTGGATCACACTTTATTAATTAAGGATTAAGTTATGACCAATATCAAACAGTTTATTATCAATCTACAACAAGTTGTTGAATTATTATCAGCTAAACGTTTTATGTAATTCAATGGCCTTTAATAGATTGATATATCTTGCTTTAATTTCAATTTGTATTTTGATAAACCGCTCAACTTGTATTGTTAGGCGGTTTTTTTATTTCTGAAGAATGTATAAATATGGCTATAAACGATATTTAGTATAGCTATGACTGATATCATAAATTTGATTGTTTTATAAGATAAATTCAGTTTTTTGTCTTAACTCACTACTCAACTTCAATTTATCCTACCAAAATATTATTTTTAATATATATCAATATACTATTGGCAGCTGTTAGCTGAACATTTTAATCAAATGTTACATAATAGTAATCTTTATTACCTACAATTTATCGGTTAATGGTTGACTCAAGCGTGGAATTCTTTAGCCTTAACAGCAGTATTTAATTTTTTTAGGGGAACGTATGCAGCAACAACTGCTTGATTGGATAAAACAATTTAACCATGACTACGCCGATATCACCTCGTTATTGATAGTCTTATCACTTATTATTATTGTTGCACTTATTCTGCACTTTATTTTACATAAAATTATTCTTCCTCAATTGGAAAAAAATGGAAAAAAGAAGAATCAAGGTTGGCAATTTCAATTAACCCAACATAAGTTATTTAATCGTATTGCCTTTTTGATTCAAGGTATAGTTGTTAATATTCAAGCCATTTTATGGCTACATGCTGGGTCTACAACTCAGCAAGTGCTAACCGTTGGAGCACAAGCTTGGAGCCTATTATTTGGCTTACTTATCTTATATTCACTGCTGGATATTATTCTGGGCGCCATGCAGCGTTATCCCTCTATCGCGCGTTTACCGCTCAGAGGAATATTCCAAAGCGTTAAGCTAATAGCAACTGTCATTATTGGCATAATGATTATTTCGCTACTCATTGGAAAATCGCCTCTAATATTAATTAGTGGTTTGGGTGCCATGACGGCGGTATTAATGTTAGTTTTCAAAGATCCAATTATGGGCTTAGTAGCCGGGATCCAATTGTCAGCTAATAATATGCTTAATATTGGCGACTGGCTAGAAATGCCTAAATATGGTGCTGATGGCGCAGTCACAGATATTGGGTTAACGACAGTGAAAGTTCGTAACTGGGATAATACAGTGACGACCATCCCAACCTATGCATTAATTTCTGATTCATTTAAAAACTGGCAGGGAATGACTGAGTCTGGAGGACGCCGTATTAAACGCAGTGTGCGCCTTGATACGACAAGCATTCATTTTTTAACCGAGCACGAAATTTCTGCACTAGAAAAAGCGCAATTGCTTGAGCCTTATATAGACAATAAGGTTAACGAGCTAAAACAATTTAATTCCTCGCTACCTCAAGACAAAGTATCGCCATTAAATCAACGCAACTTAACAAATATTGGAACATTCCGCGCTTATGTGGAAGCATATTTAAAAAACCACCCGTTAATCCACAAAAATATGACCATTATGGTCCGACAATTAGAATCAGATTCCAATGGCTTACCCGTTGAAATATACGCATTTACTAATACTACCGCTTGGTTAGAGTATGAACGGATTCAATCTGATATATTTGACCATATTTTCTCTATCTTGCCGCAATTTGGTTTAAGAGTTCATCAATCACCGACCGGTAATGATATGCGTGCAATTGGGTACAATGACGAAATTAATATAATCTAATTTTTATTAGAGATTATTAAATTAAATTGATGTAAATTTAGATATTAATTATTTTAAGAGGGGTTTTACTCCTCTTTTTTTATGGCTTTTTACTTATCGTTATATATTAAATAACATATCCATTGGTAAGTCTTACTCATCAAAACGTAAATAACCAATCAAAAAATCCTTATAAATTAAGTAAATGAGAATAATCTAGTTTTATTTTTCAGCCTCTAACTTGATTTACATCATGATGGTACCAGGCTAATTTTTTTAACATCAGCATCAATAAAATAATAATCGTTATTTATATAGGCAATGTCGATGCATAAAACTAAAAAAGCCCCTCATTTTGCAGAAATGAGCCGACGTGATTTTATCCAGACATCCGCTACCGTTGCTGGTGCTGCGGCTGTTGCGGGATCTATATCACTGCCCTTTTCCGCGCGAGCAAACAATGATATCACTGTTTCTAAACCTGATGAGACGGGAGAAACCATAAAATACAGTGCATGTCTAGTTAACTGCGGTAGCCGCTGTCCATTAAAAGTACATGTGAAAGATAATGTTATACGCCGTATTTCAAATGAAACTTTTTACGATGATTCTACCTTTGGGCAGCATCAAATTCGTCC
Source organism: Moellerella wisconsensis ATCC 35017 (assembly GCF_001294465.1). Lineage (GTDB taxonomy): Bacteria > Pseudomonadota > Gammaproteobacteria > Enterobacterales > Enterobacteriaceae > Moellerella > Moellerella wisconsensis. The sequence continues at coordinate 23,066 of NZ_LGAA01000018.1, read as the reverse complement.
CTGCCTGCGTGGTCGTTCTGTCCGCTGGAAAACATATAATCCAGATCGTTTAAAATACCCTATGTTACGGGTCGGTAAACGTGGTGAAGGTAAATTCAAAAAAATTAGTTGGGACGAAGCCACCTCGATAATTGCAGAAAAACTGAAATATACGATCGAAAATTATGGCAATGAGGCAATTTATTACCAATACGGTACTGGCTCTACTGGGGCTAATTTACATGGCCGCTCTGCCTGCAAACGCTTATTAAGCTTAACTGGTGGTTTTTTAAGTGATTATGGAACATATTCCTATGCTCAATTGATGGAAATTACCCCTTACGTTTACGGCTCAGTGGAAGAATCTTTGTTATCCGAAATCGCTAACTCTGATTTAGTCGTCATGTTTGGTCACAATCTCGCAGAAACCCGTATGTCTGGTGGTGGACAATTCTATGAAACACTCAATGCCCTAGAAAAAAGCAAAGCCAAAGTCATTATCATTGATCCACGTCGTACTGATAGTGTTACGACACTAGGAGCTGAATGGGTACCTATCTATCCAGGTACTGATGCCGCTTTAATCGCCGCCATGGGCTATGTGATGATCCAAGAAAATCTGACCGATGAAGATTTTCTAAAAAAATACTGTGTCGGTTGGGATGAATCAACTTTACCGGCTTCAGCTCCGCGCAATGGTTCTTATAAAGATTATATTCTAGGTAATGGACCTGATGGTCAGGCAAAAACCCCTGAATGGGCGAGTAAATTAACCGGTATTTCAGTCGCACAAATTATTCAATTAGCTCGTGAAATCGGTAATGCTAAAAATGCGTGGATTTCTCAAGGCTGGGGAATTCAACGTACCGAAAATGGCGAACAAGCGAGCCGAGCTATTATGATGTTGCCAATTATGACCGGTAATATTGGCCGTCCAGGGACCAATACTGGCTTATGGGGCGGTAGCATTGAATACCCTGTCGCAGGTTTCTCAGTTCCTAATCCAGTCAAAACACAAATTCCAACCTTCATGTGGACGGATGCGATTACTCGAGCACCTGAAATGACCGCTGAAAATGCGGGGATTAAAGGAGCGGATAAATTAAACCAAGGGATTAAATTTCTATGGTGTTATTCCAGTAATGTCACCGGAAACCAGCACGCAGATTTAAATAAAACCCATAAAATTTTATCTGACGAATCCCAATGCGAATTTATTTTAGTTTGGGATAATCACAATACCCCATCAGCAAAATATGCAGACTTATTACTGCCGGATGTAACTCCAGTAGAAACTAATGATCTAATTGATAATTCCTATGCCAGTGGGGCTTATCACTACATGGTCAGATTACAAAATGCAATTACTCCTCTGTGGGAAAATCGCCCTAACTATGATGTTTTAGCCGAAGTTGCTGACAAACTTGGTATTAAAGATCAATTCACAGAAGGGCGCAGTTATCCTGAATGGATTGAATATTGCTATAACAAAACCCGTGAAACCATGCCTCATCTTCCTGCATTTGAACAAACGGATGATCAAGGCATTATCGACCGGATCCTCGCCAATAGCAGTGATAATATTGCGTTAAAAGACTTTTATACCGATCCACAAGCCAATCCATTAAAAACGCCATCGGGTAAAATTGAGATTTATTCTGAACAACTGGCTGAACGTGTTAAACACTGGCAGTTGCCTGAGGGTCAGAGAATTCCAGCGGTGCCTGAATATTGTGCAAATAAAGAAGGCGTTGAAAATAAACAACAAAAAGAAAAATATCCCTTACAAATGACTGGGTTCCATGACAAAGGTCACGTTCATTCAACCTACTATAATGTTGCGATGCTACGTGAAGCTATTCCCCATCAATTTTGGTTAAATCCTATCGATGCTCAACAGCGTGGATTAAAGAATGGCGATCTGGCTGAAATTTATAATGGTCGTGGCAGGATCCAAATTAAAACTAAAGTTACTGATCGCGTATTACCGGGTGTTATTGCTGTGCCCCAGGGTGCATGGCGCAGTTTAGACAAAGAAGGGATTGATGTTGGAGGTTGTATCAATACTTTAACCTCACAGATGCCTTCTCCTTTAGCTAAAGGGCCGTCACAACACACTAACCTCGTCGAAGTCAAACGTGTACAAGGAGTTAATTAATGAAACAATATGGCTTTTTCTTTGACTCCACAAAATGTACCGGCTGTAAAACGTGTCAGGTCAGTTGTAAAGATGAAAAAGATCTCGAATTAGGCCCTAAATTCCGTCGAGTATATGAGTTTGGCGGCGGCAGTTGGCAACAACAAGACGGCATTTGGCAACAAAATGTCTTTAATTATTATCTGTCTATCTCGTGCAACCACTGCTCTAACCCAACCTGTGTCACAGGATGCCCGACAGGCGCCATGCATAAACGTCCTGAAGATGGCTTAGTCGTTGTTGATCAGTCGATTTGTGTCGGTTGCCGCTATTGTGAATTACGTTGCCCATATGGCGCTCCTCAATATGATGAGAAGAAAAAATTGATGAGCAAATGCGATGGCTGTTATGAGCGTGTTGCCCAAGGTATGAAGCCGGTTTGCGTAGATTCATGTCCTCAACGTGCTCTAGATTTTGACGATATCACTGTGTTACGTGCTCGTCACGGTTCTGAATGCGGTATTGCTCCAATGCCAGATCCTAATTTGACCCATCCTAATATCGTGATCAAACCACACAAAGATGCCAAACCTTTTGGCGATAAGAGTGGCAAACTACAAAATCCGGCGGAGGTGTAATATGCATGAACTACCCCTAGTATTTTTTACCGTTTTAGGGCAATCCGCCGCAGGCCTGTATTTAATCGCTTATTTGAGCAAGAAATTGGGCTTAATCGACCTTAATCAGCTCAAAAATGCTAATATTTTGGCTTTTATTATTGTGGTTATTGGCTTAGGTATTGGTGGTTTGCACGTCGGCCAACCATTGCGTTTCTTTAATATGCTGTTTGGTGTTGGCCGTTCGCCAATGAGTAATGAAGCATTACTCAGTGGTATTTTTGTTGGATTCGGTGCAGTAACGCTGTTTTTCACGTTATTTATGAAAAAACCGTTACTGCGCGAATTAGCCAATCTTGGTACGGTCATTTTTGGCCTAGCTTTCGTTTGGTCTATTCCACAAGTTTATAATATTGCTACAATTGCTAATTGGTTTACCGAATATACTACTCTGCAAATGTGGATGACCTTATTAGTCGGTGGTGGCGCATTAGCGGTAATTATCGGTGCTCGCCAACTGGGTGTACTGTGCTTTATTGTCGGTTCAGTCGCCATTTTTGCTAGCCGAGCTGGCTATCAAAGCTTCTTAAGCGAAAGTGGCCCACAGTTAAGCGCAGAACAAACTCCTTTTTGGGCTTTTCAGTTAGTTATTCTCGCCTTAGCTATCTTTATTTTTGCTGTCACTGTTTTAAAACAACGGATGCCAAAAACAATATTAGTTACTTGTGCTGGTGCAGTTTTAATGGCTGAACTGGCAGGACGTATTGCTTTTTATAATCTTTGGCAAATTACTATGTAATCTACCGTACATAACCCTTTTATATAATAAGATTAACTTTTAAAGCCTGCCTGATGCAGGCTTTCTTATTAAACGAGATCGACTAAAATAAATACCTGTATTGGGCATAGTAATTATACAATATCTAGCTCATCACCTATAAATTTGCAATATTACGGAAAAATAACTCTTATGCTAGCTAACACCACATTATTACGAATTTTAGGCGCATGTTTCTATTACCCGCCACAGTCATCCACATTTGAAAATATTATTCCTGTATTACCAGAATTAGCTGAGCTTAATAATTGGCCAGATAGTCAACATATTAATTCGCTGCTACAGTCGATGGGTCAATACACTCCAGAGCAACTAAGTTATGATTTTTCTGTCTTGTTTGAAGGTCAAGGGGAAATGCCTGCCCCGCCTTGGGGATCAGTTTATCTGGATCATGAAAATATTGTGATGGGTGAATCAACTTTATTATATCGTGAATTTTTAGCCAGCCATGGTTTAGTCTCTAATTCTTATCTCAATGAGCCTGAAGACCAATTTGGACTGATGCTATTAGCCATTACCGCATTATATGAGCAAAATAAACCAGATGCAGTGCTAACACTACTTGAACAACATTTATTGCCCTGGGCTTATCGTTATCTTACTCTGGTGGAGATGTCTCATGTTGAGAACACTTTTTATCCTCAGCTTGCAACAATCACCAAAATTTATTTAGCCCAATTACAACAGCAATTAAATATTACACCACTCACTGTTGAGTTATTTCGCTAACGCTTCTCTATTTAGCGGGCATCAGTTATTTGCACTCTAGAGTCTATTACTAAGTTCTTACTATATTTTTACTACGAACTTATTATTAACTCATGTCATTGAGAGAAAAATTAAAATATGCTGCCCGCTTGCTGTAAAAATAATAACTCTTCTTTCGATGAATGACGTTCTAAAATAATATTTCTGTGAGGATAACGCCCAAAACGATCAATGATTGCCTTGTGCTGCATTTCATATTCTAACGTTTTATCATGACCTAATATTCGAAATAATTCGACAGCTTGCTGATGAATAAACATAGATTCTGAGTGCATAAATGGCATAAGAATAAATTTACGTTGACTAAGAGATAATTGATTAAAATCTTGATGTTTTAAAGCTTCCTGAGCTAAAACTAACGCCATGGTATCCTGAGAGAATGCTCTAGGAGTATCCCGCCAGATATGACGAGAAAACTGATCCAAAACAATTATTTCAGCCAGGCGACCTTTTAATGATTTTCGCCAATAAGCTAATTCACCTTTAGCTGCACGCTCACTAATTACACTAAAACGTTTAATTATTGCAGCATCAAATTGGCTATTTTTTTCAAACCATTGTTTTGGCGTTGCTTCTTCAAACCAAAATGACAGAACTTGTTCCGCCGTATGCATAGTTTTTGCCTATAGATGTTATAAAATCTGTTATCAGATAGTTATATTTATCGTAAAGAATAATAAATGTAAAAGACATAACTGATCTCTTAAAATGTCGTATCACCGTATAATGTTTTATATTTTTGAGAAGTAAACCACAAAAAAACTTATAATTTCAATAATGAAATTATTCAAAGCTTATTTTGTATCATCACCAGCATAAACAATCACAATATCTACCTTGAAAATTATAATAGATAATTATTACATGTGTTTATTAGATAATTAAATTTAAACGCATCACTTTACGCTTATCATTTTATATAAAATAAAGACCTATTACTCATAAATCGAAAAAATAGTTTTAAAGCTATCGTGTTGCTTTAACTTAAGTTATATTAATAAAGTTAGCACAATATATGATATGATCTGACAGATAAATTGAAACTGGAATTGATCAACTATTCAATGGGTATAAACGATGTCACCACACTTAATATTAATCGGCTGGGGGTTATGGGTGAGTCCATGTGGATTAGATGCCTGTGATGCGTTGCCCGTAACCGACGTGATTTATACTCAACAGGAATGTGAAGTTAGAAAAAACTATCTAGAAAAACAACGACCAAATTTACATTTTCTCTGCGGGGAAGTATATCGCGATAGTCAGCAAACTGAAGAAAACAGCTCCAAATTCCCTCAATCACGGCAAGAACGTTCATCGTCTTTCCCACCACCTCATCGACAAGGCCGATATTAATATTATCGTATTCTATCATGCAGAACAAAAATATAGCTTTGGCGCAAAATTATAATATTTAATCCACCGTACTATACTTTCTCTTGACTTAACTATCACTATTTGTGCATGTACTCTCCCCTAACCTCAAATTTCCTTTTTTGCCCCCTAAAATCAAAATGTTTTAGTTATATACAGTTCTAATATACTTCAAATCTATTAGCGATAGTTCAATGCACTTTAACTTCTGTGATAATGATGCCTTCACAGGTGGCGATATCACTAGCGAAAATAACTTCGACGACTAAAAAATAAACTTCGCTCTATAACCACTTCGATTTTTTTATACTTTTTAAAATTAATTCGAAATCTTTTACCAACAGAAATGTAACTTATAATATTCCTTAAACAATATATCCATAACTCCAATGTTCTATACGTGAAGATAAAAACATAAAAATATTTCTTTCTTTATAATCACTAATTTTTGTAATTCTTATTTCCATTATCTCATTAATTATATTATTAATTTATTTAGTGGTTGTTTCACTTTTAACTCTATCTCTATAAAAAGATAGTTCATTTAATTTTTTATTCTTAACCTTATAAAAAACATCTGTAAAAAACTCATACCTATAGCTAAAAAATATAATAACAGCTAATAGCATAAAATTTCTTTTTTTTGACCAAAAAATATTTAATAATATTGGCAATATAATCCATTATATTTTTAAAATCTGACATGGGTACTATCCTATAAATTAACCAAAATATATTCTGTTTCGACCTCGAAGCATTCAGTGAAAAACCAATTAAATATAATACACATTCTTATGCGGAAATTATTAAAATTATGCTTTTTACTTGGGCGTTAAACAATTATTTATGCATATAGCAGCCACTTTGGCCGCACTAAGCCCTATGTTTAATAATAGCAGAATCAAATTTGATATTAGCCACTGATACGATACCTTGCTTTAAGCCTTTGCACATAGTTTACCTGGTGCTTTAGAGGCGTTATATAAAGTCTTTTGCGTTCCTTTAGATAAAGCCAAAGATAAAGCAGGCAAAACCTTAATTCAGTTATTTTGCTTAATATAACTATTTTGTAAGCCTCGCTCTAAAAACTCAGTATTACATCGTACAACAAGCAAGACCCATCTCGAAAAGTGGAAACGTTTTATTATTGGAAGATGGGAATCAAGAGAAATGGTGAGAAGATATGCTCACTTGGCACCTTCACATTTAAAAGAGCATGCACTTAAAATGGACACCCTTTTTGTTGATGATGTCCCAAATATGTCCCATTAACTACTAGAGGCAGTTAAATGACATGAATTACAAGCAAGAAAAAACCCGCTATCTCGTTGAGAGATAGCGGGTTCTTATTTGGTGCCGGCTACCGGAGTCGAACTGGTGACCTACTGATTACAAGTCAGTTGCTCTACCAACTGAGCTAAGCCGGCAAATATGGCGGAAGGATAGAGATTCGAACTCTAGGATGGTTTCCCATCGGCGGTTTTCAAGACCGCTGCCTTCAGCCGCTCGGCCATCCTTCCATGGGGTGCGATTATGGAGAAACCGGAGCAACTTGTCTACCCCTACAAGTAAAAAAAATGCATTTTTTTTACTGTTTGATTAATCTTCGATCAATCGGCGGCTTTTTTATAAAAAAAAGTGTTAATATAAAGTCATTCGGCGCATATATTATACCCATGCATCTGTTTTCTATTCCAATTTAATAGTGTTATCGACAAGGCTTTACTTTCATTTATGTATAAACAATCACTTTTACAGCCATCAACACTTTCACGTTTTTTTGTCGCCTTTATTCTTTTATTATTATTGATGTTGGCGCTGTTTGTTTATAACTATTCTCATGCCTGGTTAATCTCTAAACAAAGTTCACTAAATAGCATGTCGCTGCGCCTTGCCTATCAAATTGAGGACTATCGATATCATGCGAATCACCTTTATAAGCTCGCTAATCCTGAAATAAAAAATACTGAAGCTATTTATCATTTAGAGAACAATAATTCAGTGATTAAAATTCGTCCCAATGTTTATTGGCTAAGCAGTGCCAATCAGACAATTGATGCTATTATCTTTGGTGATCGAGAAAAAGAGGATTCATTCTTAGCATCAATCTTAGCTAATTACATGGAAATTGTTTGGGGAGCACGAAATGAATACAACTCAATGTATTATTTAGATGGGAGCAGTAACTCACTCATATTGACCACTACGCATTCAGTATTAAAACCAGAATTACGCTATAAAGAGAGCTATCTAACGTTAAGCGCAGAAGAAAAACGGGCTGATATGCTGGTTCAATCAACTATTTTAGATAAACGCGAAACCTTATCTAATATTCAAAAATTAAGTCCAGAAAATATTTATTATTATACTTACCGTGCGATGTTTAATTCACCAGGCCAATTAACCAGCATTATATCTTTTGATATCTCTCTCAATTCTATCAGTGCACTTTCTCTATCTAATAAAAATATCTCACTCGTACCTGCTAATCTAGATGATGATTTTGATAATAATAAAAATAATATTTCAGTACAAGGCGCTCAAATTATCTTCTCTCAGCCAGTACAAGGAACATCATACAAATTAATCTATGCGCTCTCACTGAAAGAAAGTATCATTAGTATTTTGAGCAATAACTTCTGGTTAATCATTTGTATGATTTTATTTACTACCTTGGCTTGCGGTGGAAGTTTATATATAAGAAGACGATTTATTACCCCGAATAGAACCATGTATCGCGAGTTACAAGCTAAGGATTCGATTAATAATGAAATTGTAAATAATATTCCTTATGGATTGATGGTGTATGATTTTTCATTGAATAGAAAAGTGCTCAGCAATAGTATTGCAAATAAACTACTTACATCAATGGATTTAGTACATATCCGTGATATGGCGGTACAAAATCACGGTATTATCCAAGTATCGATTGATAACATAGTGTATGAAATTACCTTAGTTAATAGTTCAATGTTTGATAATACATTCTTATTTATTTTAGTTGATAAAGATAATGAGGCACTATCACAGCAAAAATATATGCTGGCTGAGCGTGAATATAAAAAAAATATTCATTTAAGAAAAATTATTTTTGAAAATATGGGATTTGAGATCCAACCTAGGTTAATAGAAATAGATCAGCAAATAAAACATCTACTTTCTTGTGAGCCTTATGATGATAACCCGTATTTAAGCCAATTAATTTTGCATATTGATAGCATCAAACATTGGTTTGATAATATTAATCTCTTAACTCAAGTTGAAGCTAATCTATATACACAGAATGTAGAGTCCACCGCTATCAGTACAGTTATCACACAATTTCTACAGCAAAAATTATTATTAATCAATCAAAAGGGATTAACATTATATTTTCATAATCATATTAATCCTGAACAACTGTTTACCATTGATAAGCAAACTTTACTGCATATAATTGAATTAACAATGAATTACTCAATTGGTAGTACTTCTTTTGGTAAGATATCTCTTACGCTAGATTATAACGCTGAACGTAATGAGATTATTATTAATATTATGGACAGTGGGTATGGGCTAACCGCAGCAGATTTAAATAATCTGCAATTCCCATTTTCTAATCGAGTTATTTATGAACAACGATTCTCGCGCTCCGGTGTTACTTTCTATTTATGTCATATGTTGTGTAAAATGATGAACGGGAGCTTTACTATAAATAGCAAAGAAGAGATTGGCTCACATTATACACTAACATTTGCTGCTAACACTGAGAGTACTTCTGTCGAATTCCCTCCTCTATTAGAGGATATGATCATATTGATGGATATTCATAATTATGAAACAGAAACCATCGTCAAAGATATATTGAGTCACTATGGTGCAAACGTAAAAATAATGAGTAAGCAGTCTACTAGCACTATTGGTGATATCGTGATTACTGATAATGAAGAAGAATATGAGATAGGAAGACCAACAATAATTTTAGATAGCAACTCTACGCAACTTTCGGTTATTAGTACAACTAAAGTCAAATCAAATTTTAATTTTTCTGATCAGCTTATTAATGCAATTTCATTTTTAATCGATAATAATGAGTCTAGTGATCATATTGATCTCGATAATTTAGGAATTAATGAATTCGCACCTGAAATAAATGAATATGATGAAACGGAAGTTAATCCAACCGAAAGCATTCTAGCAAGTTATAAAAATAATTTATCTATCAGCCCATATCGAGATTTATTTATCACCACAGTACCAGTAGATATTAATAAACTGTATAGTAGTGAAAGTATCGCTGATTTAACCGAGCTAAAAGATATAACTCATCGTTTAAAAGGTGTTTTTGCTATGTTAGATTTTGATTTATTGAAAGAAATATGTGAATATTTAGAGTACCACATAGCAGAACATAATAAACTTGAAATAAGTAAAGGTATTAGAGAGCTGGAGTATTCAGTATCTAAATTAATGCCAGAAGGTGACCAATAATATGAATAACATCAATGTCATTGTTGCAGACGACCACCCCATTGTTCTTTTCGGTATCAGAAAATCACTAGAACAAATTGAATGGGTTAATATCGTTGGAGAATTTGAAGATTCAACTGCCCTTATCAATAACTTGGCGCGCCTAAATGCGGATGTTTTGGTAACCGATTTATCCATGCCGGGTGACAAATACGGCGACGGTATTACGTTAATTAAATATATCAAACGCCACTATCCCGATCTTTCGATTATTATTCTTACAATGAATAATAATCCAGCTATTTTAAGTGCAATACTTGAATTAGATATCGAAGGTATTGTTCTAAAACAAGGCGCTCCAGCAGATTTACCAAAAGCGCTAGCTGCATTACAGAAAGGTAAAAAATTTACACCAGAGAGCGTAACTAAGTTATTAGAAAAAGTAAATGCTAGTGGTTATGGGGATAAACGTTTATCGCCAAAAGAAAGCGAAGTTCTACGTTTATTCGCTGAAGGATTTCTGGTCACCGAAATTGCACGAAAATTAAATCGCAGTATTAAGACTATTAGTAGCCAAAAGAAATCAGCCATGCTTAAGCTCGGTGTAGATAACGATATCGCCCTGCTCAATTATTTATCTTCGGTTACTATTGATAATAGTCCTGTAGAGTAATTCTATACTTATATTTATAAGCATTTGATTATTAAAGTTAATCAGCTAATTACTTTATGTGAATACATCGCTGCAACACTGCGCTATAGCGTTTTAAAATGCATTCTATTGATAATAATCATAGAGTGCATTTTTTTAACGCTTACTAAAGCTCAATAACGTTTTTTTCAGCTGCAGTAGTTTGGTTGGTTTCGATAAACAATCGTCCATACCAGCAGCTATACAACGTTGTTTCTCTTCGGCCATCGCATTCGCAGTCAACCCAATGATAGGTTGAGTAAATGATTGTTCTCTCAGACGAGTTGCTAGCATATAGCCATCCATATTAGGCATATTGACATCGCTCAGAACAATATCAACTGGATTTTTAGCAATATAATCCAATGCATCTAATCCATCAATTGCCATTGCCGTTCGGTATCCCATACTAGTTATCTGATCTGTCAATAAAAGACGATTTATAGGATGATCATCGACAATTAATACGATAAATTTATTCAATGCACCATCATATTGAATATGATCTTCAGGAATTACAGTTATATTACTCTCTTCACGCATCAATGTATCAATAAACGTAGGTAACCGATCTAGTTGATAGGTATTATGTTTCCATTCACCCTGCTTAACCAAACGTACCTCACCAATATAAGTAGCAGCTAATCGGATAGTCCGCGGTATGTCCAATGAGCTATATACTGGGTTATCAGTCAACAGCAGAGCGTAATTCTCTTGGCTATGGAGCTCATCAATGAGAGTGACATTAAAGCCATGGTGTTCAAGCAGACGAGATAAATATTGCCCCAGAAAATCATTACGACATAATACAGCGATCGTGAATGCTGAACGGTATTCAGGAACTTGGATTGGTAGATATTTGACGTTATACAATGGAATACGCACGATAAAAGTACTGCCTAGTCCGTATTCAGAATTAATTTCAATATCTCCATCCATCAAACTGGCTAATTTTTCACAAATTGCCAAACCTAGTCCAGTGCCTTTACTTGCCATATTATTATCATTATTAACTTGAAAGAAAGGATCGAACAGTTGCATTTGTATGCCGGAAGTCATGCCAATACCAGAATCTTTAATCTCGATTCGCAAATAATGTTCATCACGCCAGACGTACAGAACAATAAATCCTGATTCAGTAAATTTAATACTGTTATTTAGTATATTAGAAATTACTTGCTGAAGTCGTACTGCATCATTATTAATTAAATCGGGGACATTAGGTTCAATAAATGAATATACTGATAGCTTTTTTTTAGCAATTAAGGGTACATAGTTAGATAAGACAAAAGAAAAGATCTCACGGCAAGTGAAAGCTTTATGTTCAATTTTTAATTGTTTAGATTCAATTTTAGAAAAGTCTAAAATATCGCTGATAATCTGTAATAATAATGCAGATGAATTGTCCATAGTTTTTACCAAGCGATTAGCTTTACCTGGCAAATCATATGATTGCAATAACTCAATATTACCAATAATTCCGTAAAGTGGCGTTCTTAATTCATGACTAACAGTCGCCAAAAACATTGATTTAGCATGATTTGCTTGCTCGGCTGCTTCGGCAACATCTTGCAGCGATTTTTCCATTTGTACCCGAATACTAATATCAACAAAGACACAAATGGCTACTTCTTCATTTTGATAACGTGAATTCACAAAACTAATCTGCAAATGTGTTTGATTTGTTGTCACTACATCGATGTAATTAGAAGACTTCTCACGAATTATTTTTAATATTCGTTGTTTATCTTTGTCATTGAGCAACTGGAAATAATCATGAGCTAATTCGTTACTTAATATATTTCCACCATCACTCACTCGTAGGATAATAATTCCAACCGGAGCAGAAGCCACTATCTTATGATTAAATTGTTCGTGTTCTTCTAAACGAATTGCATTATTTTCTGCTGGTGCAAGCATTTTTCTTTCCAACAACCAAATCATAATAACAATGCTAATAGCCGAGATGAAATTTAAAATAAAAGCATTAAGTAAGGAAAGATTAAATTTAGCTAATAATCTATTAGTTGGTATAGAAAGCGCTACACTAAGCGCCGAAGGAGATAAACGTTTTTTAAAAATTAATTTTGAATAATCATTATTAAAACCAAAATATGGAGTATCGATTGATTCAAGCATACTCGCAGACATTGGAATTTTACTAATAGAGTTATAGATTACCGGTTGATTATTTTGATTAACAATCGCCAGTTCAAGCGGGATATCATACCGATGATTAAATTGGCTAAGATTTATATTTCTTTCTATACCCATTAAACCAACTAATATTCCCTCTTTATAAATCGGAGCCATTAAATATAGCTGACCAGCATCAGGTTGTGGATTAGGAACAATCCAATATAGGCTGCGCTCTTGCCCTTGTGTTTTCATACTCATATAGGTGCGCATATATTCGTAAACCACTCGCTTAAGCAATTCAATATTTGAAGCAGTCATTCGAATAGGGAAATCCACCATACAATGGCTATTAACACCGGCAATAAATACATGATTAATGCCTTGTGACGCTGCAATACTATCTTTCCAAAAATAAATTAATTGCTGGAAAGAGGATAAATAATCTTGTGTTTTTTCTTTGAATATACGGCAATCACCATTCACTTGTAATGGATGATAAACAAAAGAGGAATGTTCGACTTTGTTAGAAAAAAAATCAGGTTGTGCTTTTCGTTTTTCAATATAACTTTCTGTCATAAATTGAATTGAGCGCAATGTACCGTTAGTTTCTCTTATATAAGTCTGCATATGATCATAGCTAGAATTAAACTGCTGACGTATATCTGATTTAGCTTGGTTAAACTGATTTATTAGATAGGATAATGTAAGAATAGCGCCCATCGCCCACAACATAAAGCCGAGAATTCGGAATAAATAACGGGATATTTTAAGCGATGTTCGAAAAGAAGATAAATATCTCAAGCGTATTCCTAAAACTATTCAATGCATTAAATTAGCCATCATAGATTATAATATCAGCCAGAGAATAAACAGTAGTAATTAGCGTTTGTTAAAATAAAAACAGACGGTAATCCGTCTGTTTTTATTCAGCTTTCAGAATTATGCGTTATCTTCTACGCCATCATCTGTATCTGGAGTTGCTTGTGCACCATCAGAGTCAGTAATAATTTCATCCTCTAATTCGGCGGCTACATCACCGTCAGCATCCAGTAATTCATCATCGTCTTCTGGCTCAGCAACACGCTGAAGACCAACAACCTTTTCATCTTCAGCAGTACGGATCAAGGTGACCCCCTGCGTATTACGGCCAACAATGCTAACTTCTGATACGCGAGTACGAACCAAAGTACCGGCATCAGTAATCATCATAATCTGATCGGTTTCTTCAACCTGAATAGCACCAACTACTTGACCATTACGTTCACTCACTTTAATCGAGATAACGCCTTGAGTCGCACGAGATTTCGTTGGGTATTCACGTTCGTTAGTTCGCTTACCATAACCATTCTCAGTAACTGTTAGGATATCACCTTCGGCACGCGGAATAATTAATGAAACAACTTTATCGTTATCCATCAATCTAATACCACGAACACCTGTAGCTGTGCGGCCCATTGAGCGTACGGCATCTTCAGCAAATCTAACCACTTTACCTTGTGCAGAGAACAGCATAACTTCGTTAGAACCGTTGGTTAAATCAACGCCAATCAATTCATCACCGTCATTCAGATTCACCGCAATAATACCGGCACTTCTTGGGCGGCTAAACTCTTTCAGTGCTGTTTTCTTCACGGTACCACTGGCTGTAGCCATGAAGACAAAATAGCCATCTTCATAGTCTCGGACAGGCAGAATAGCCGTAATACGCTCATTCTGTTCCAGCGGCAGCAAGTTAACGATTGGTCGACCTCGCGCTCCCCTGCTGGCTTCCGGTAATTGATATACCTTCATCCAATACAAGCGACCACGGCTTGAGAAACATAAAATTGTGTCGTGAGTATTAGCCACCAGCAAACGTTCGATAAAATCTTGTTCTTTTATTCGCGCTGCTGATTTACCTTTACCGCCACGGCGTTGCGCTTCATAGTCTGATAATGGCTGATATTTAACGTAACCTTGATGTGACAGGGTAACAACAACATCTTCCTGGTTGATCAAATCTTCGATATTAATATCGGCAGTATTCTCAGTGATTTCAGTACGACGCGCATCATTGTATAGATCGCGGATAGTTTCTAATTCTTCACGAATCACTTCCATCAGACGATCTGGGCTATTTAGAATAAACAGTAATTCTTCAATAATTTTGAGTAAATCACGGTATTCTTCGAGCAGTTTTTCATGCTCAAGCCCGGTTAATTTTTGTAAGCGTAAATCAAGAATTGCTTGGGCTTGTTGCTCAGTAAGATAATATTTACCGTCGCGAACACCAAATTGCTCTTCCAACCATTCAGGACGTGCCGCATTATCACCCGCACGTTCTAACATTGCTGCAACGTTACCTAATTCCCAAGGCGATGCGATTAAGCCCGCTTTGGCTTCTGCAGGGCTTGATGCCCGGCGGATCAATTCGATAATCGGATCAATATTGGCTAAGGCAACCGCTAACGCTTCCAAAATGTGAGCACGATCGCGGGCTTTGCGTAATTCATAAATTGTACGACGAGTCACTACTTCACGACGGTGACGTACAAACGCTGAAATGATCTCTTTCAGATTAAGGATTTTCGGTTGGCCCTGATGCAGAGCAACCATGTTTATCCCGAAAGAAACCTGTAACTGAGTTAATGAATAGAGGTTGTTAAGAACCACTTCACCCACTGCATCGCGTTTAACTTCAATCACAATACGCATGCCGTCTTTATCAGACTCATCACGTAAAGCACTGATGCCTTCGATACGTTTGTCTTTAACTAGCTCCGCCATTTTTTCAATTAAGCGTGCTTTATTAACCTGATACGGGATTTCATTAACTACGATGGTCTCGCGACCATTTTTTTCGTCGACTTCGATATCAGCACGAGCACGGAGATAAATTTTACCTCGGCCAGTACGATAAGCATCGATAATCCCTCTGCGCCCATTAATAATCGCAGCTGTTGGGAAATCAGGCCCTGGGATGTGCTCCATCAGACCTTCAATACTGATATCTTCGTCATCAATATAGGCTAAACAACCGCTGACCACTTCACCTAAGTTGTGCGGTGGAATATTGGTTGCCATACCAACCGCGATACCTGATGAGCCATTAACCAATAAATTGGGTACACGGGTCGGCATAACTGCAGGAATATTTTCCGTTCCATCATAGTTTGGAACGAAATCGACCGTTTCTTTATCGAGATCCGCTAGCAATTCATGGGCGATTTTAGCCATACGGACTTCCGTATAACGCATCGCTGCGGCTGAGTCACCATCGACTGACCCAAAGTTTCCCTGACCATCAACAAGCATATAGCGCATTGAGAATGGCTGTGCAAGACGAACAATTGTCTCATAGACAGCACTATCACCATGCGGATGGTATTTACCAATAACGTCCCCGACTACACGGGCGGATTTTTTATAGGCTTTATTCCAATCATTTCCCAGTACATTCATCGCAAAAAGTACTCTGCGGTGTACCGGCTTCAGTCCATCACGAACATCTGGAAGTGCACGTCCGACGATCACGGACATAGCATAATCCAAATACGAACTTTTTAGTTCTTCTTCGATATTGACTGGTGTGATTTCTCTGGCAATGTCGCTCATGGAACCACTGTCCCTCATAACTTCGGATTCAAAGGTTTAGAACTATACCACAATTCGTCAATTTAATAAAAAAGAGAAGCGAGTATTTGTCTTTCAAGCTATGTATAATAGCCAAAAAATTGGGTTATGGATCGGTTCAGCTACTATTTTTAACTATTGGTCGACCGTACCTCGGCAATAATAGGTAATTTATGCTTTGCTTCCACCGCTGGATCGCCAACTATGCACTTAAGGAGTTATCCCCTCATGACTAATGCCCCGCTAAATAATCAACAAAATGTTGATTTGCACGAAATCGAAAAATTTGAAGCCGTTGCTTCCCGCTGGTGGGATCTCGAAGGTGAATTTGCCCCACTGCATCGTATTAATCCATTACGCTTAAATTATATTATGCAGCGCGTTGATGGGCTATTCGGTAAAAAAGTGCTCGATGTTGGCTGTGGTGGCGGAATTTTATCTGAAAGCATGGCACGTGAAGGAGCCATTGTTACAGGACTCGATATGGGTGCTGAACCACTGCAAGTAGCTAAGCTGCATTCATTAGAAAGTGGGATCCCGGTCGAGTATGTACAAGAAACTGTCGAAGAACACGCGGAAAAATATCCACATGCCTACGATATTGTTACCTGCATGGAGATGCTTGAGCATGTTCCAGATCCTGCCTCTGTTGTGCGTGCCTGCGCAAAATTGGTTAAACCTGGTGGGCACGTTATGTTCTCAACCATTAATCGCAATAAAAAGGCTTGGTTAATGGCCGTCGTCGCAGCAGAATATATTATGAAGATTGTCCCCAAAGGCACGCATGATGCGAAAAAATTTATCCGCCCTTCAGAATTGATTAGCTGGACCGATCAAACCTCATTAAAAGAGAAAAATATCATAGGGTTACATTACAATCCTATTACAGATAAGTTTTGGCTTGGGCCAAATGTTGATGTGAATTATATGTTACATACCCAGAGTGCTGATAAATAACTCAGCGCAGATTAATAAATCAGCAAACGAACTCTCATTTACAAATTTATTTTTTTAGTTATGTCGGCTAATCTAATTTCGCTCTTTCCTTTTGGGGTGCAGGTTACCGACATGATCACCTAATTTATCCAGAAACTTATCCACAAGATCAGCCAAAACTGTACACTTGATAAAATCCGTCATTAACATTATCTTGTTATCGAACAATATCAAAACCACTACATATAGTGTGATAAGACACCACCAAATACTACTCTCATGGGGTTACCCCGTGAGTTTTTTTATGCTTGTCGCCACAGTCATATGTAGCACAACTCAAGGTATATCTGCTCATGAACCAGAGTCTGTTAGTCACCAAACGTGATGGACACAAAGAACGTATCGATCTCGATAAAATCCACAAGGTAATCACCTGGGCCGCTGATGGGCTCAATAACGTATCCGTTTCACTGGTGGAGTTACGTTCACAGATTCAGTTTTATGATGGGATCAAAACTTCTGATATCCACGAGACGATGATCAAAGCAGCCGCCGATTTAATTAGCGGTGAATCGCCGGATTATCAGTATGTCGCTGCTCGCCTTGCGATTTTTAATTTACGCAAAAAAGCCTACGGTCAGTTTGAACCACCAAAACTGTATGATCATGTGAAGCGCTTAGTTGAAATGGGCAAATATGATAAGCATTTGCTCGAAGACTACACCGCCGAAGAATTCAAGCAAATGGATGATTATATTGATCACTGGCGTGATATGAACTTTTCCTATGCCGCGGTTAAGCAATTAGAAGGGAAGTATTTAGTTCAAAACCGAGTGACCGGTGATATTTATGAAAGCGCACAGTTCCTGTATATTTTAGTCGCAGCCTGTCTGTTTTCTCGCTATCCCAAAGAAACGCGTTTAGATTATATCAAGCGTTTTTATGATGCCGCTTCAACCTTTAAAATTTCATTACCGACGCCTATCATGGCGGGGGTTCGTACGCCAACACGTCAATTCAGCTCCTGTGTTCTGATTGAGTGTGGTGATAGCTTAGATTCAATTAATGCAACATCAAGCGCAATTGTTAAATATGTCTCTCAACGTGCAGGAATTGGTATCAATGCGGGTCGCATCCGCGCATTAGGCAGCCCAATCCGTGGTGGTGAAGCGTTCCATACTGGCTGTATTCCTTTTTATAAACACTTCCAAACTGCGGTTAAATCTTGTTCTCAGGGCGGCGTACGTGGCGGTGCAGCAACTTTATTCTACCCATTATGGCATTTAGAAGTTGAAAGCTTGTTAGTGCTTAAAAATAACCGTGGGGTCGAAGGTAACCGTGTTCGCCATATGGATTATGGGGTTCAAATCAATCGCTTAATGTATCAGCGTCTGATTAAAAACCAAGATATCACGCTATTTAGCCCGTCAGATGTTCCTGGCTTATATGATGCTTTCTTCGCTAATCAAGACGAATTCGAACGTCTGTATGTGGCTTATGAGCAAGATCCAGCTATTCGCAAATCAAAAATTAAAGCGGTGGAATTGTTTTCATTAATGATGCAAGAACGTGCATCTACTGGCCGAATCTATATTCAGAATGTGGATCACTGTAACACCCACAGCCCATTTGATCCGGCGATTGCACCAGTACGCCAATCTAATCTGTGCTTAGAAATTGCGTTACCGACCAAACCGTTAAGTGACATCAAAGATGAGAACGGAGAAATTGCTCTGTGTACACTGTCGGCCTTCAATTTAGGTGCGATTAACAGCCTTGATGAGCTCGAAGAGTTAGCCACGCTAGCAGTACGTGCATTAGATGCTCTGCTGGATTACCAAGATTATCCCATTATTGCTGCACAAAAAGGCGCTTTGGGTCGTCGTACGCTAGGTATCGGCGTAATTAACTTTGCCTATTATTTAGCTAAAAATGGTGTACGCTATTCTGATGGCAGTGCTAATGACCTCACTCATCAAACGTTTGAAGCTATTCAATATTATTTATTGAAAGCCTCTAATGAGCTGGCAAAAGAGCAAGGCGCATGCCCTTGGTTCAATGAAACCACTTATGCAGCGGGTGTGCTGCCTATCGATACCTATAAAAAAGAAATCGACAAGCTAACCAACGAGCCTCTGCACTACGATTGGGAATCTTTACGCCGCGATATTCAACAATATGGCCTACGTAATTCAACGTTATCGGCATTGATGCCTTCTGAAACCTCATCGCAGATTTCTAATGCTACTAACGGAATTGAACCGCCGCGCGGTTATATCAGCGTTAAAGCGTCTAAAGATGGTATTTTGCGCCAAGTGGTTCCAGAATATGAACGCCTGAAAGATGCTTATGAGCTATTATGGCAAATGCCATCAAATACCGGCTACTTACAATTAGTCGGCATTATGCAGAAATTTGTTGATCAGTCGATTTCGGCTAATACTAATTATGACCCAACTCGTTTCCCTAATGGCAGAGTTCCAATGAATCAACTGCTCAAAGATCTGCTACTAACGTATAAATTTGGCGTCAAAACGCTTTATTATCACAACACCCGTGATGGCGCAGAAGATATTCAGGGCGATCTGGAAGAAGTCATTGAAGCTGAAGATACCGACTGTGAAGGCGGCGCGTGTAAAATTTAATTTGAGGAAGCTATGTCTCATACGTATACCATCTTCTCACAGAAGAAAAATGATCAGTTACAGGAGCCGATGTTTTTCGGCCAACCGGTTAACGTTGCACGTTTCGATCAGCAAAAATATCCTATTTTCGAAAAACTGATCGAAAAACAATTGTCCTTCTTTTGGCGTCCAGAAGAAGTGGATGTGTCTCGCGATCGTATTGACTACAATGCGTTGCCTGATCATGAGAAACATATTTTTATCAGCAACTTAAAATATCAGACTTTATTGGATTCAATTCAGGGTCGTAGCCCTAACGTGGCTTTTCTACCACTGATTTCGATCCCAGAACTGGAAACTTGGGTTGAGACATGGTCATTTTCAGAGACAATTCATTCACGTTCATATACCCATATTATTCGTAATATTGTAAATGATCCGGCGCTTATTTTTGATGATATCGTCGAAAATGAAGAAATTTTAAAACGTGCTCGTGATATCTCGGCCTACTATGACACCTTGATTAATATGACTAATCAATACCATATGTATGGTGAAGGTGAGCATATCGTCAATGGTCAAGAAGTCGTTGTTTCGCTACGTGCACTGAAAAAACAGTTATATTTGTGCTTAATGAGTGTCAATGCCTTAGAAGCTATCCGTTTCTACGTTAGTTTTGCCTGCTCATTTGCCTTCGCAGAACGTGAATTAATGGAAGGTAACGCCAAAATCATTAAATTAATTGCGCGCGATGAAGCACTGCATTTAACCGGCACTCAGCATATGCTAAATCTGTTACGTTCGGGTCAAGACGATCCTGAAATGGCAGAAATTGCCGCCGAATGTGAAGATGAATGCTATCGTCTATTTGTCGATGCCGCTGAGCAAGAAAAAGAGTGGGCTAGTTATCTATTCCGCGATGGTTCTATGATTGGTTTGAATAAAGATATTCTGTGCCAGTATGTTGAATATATTACTAATATTCGTATGCAGGCCGTTGGCTTGAAATTGCCTTTTGAAGGACGTTCAAACCCAATCCCATGGATTAATTCGTGGTTAGTCTCAGATAACGTTCAAGTTGCGCCACAAGAAGTTGAAGTCAGCTCTTATTTAGTCGGTCAAATAGATTCTGAAGTTAATACCGACGATTTGAGTGATTTCGAGCTCTAATCATGTCGAGCCATAAAATCACCCTGCGCCAACCGCAGGGTGTTGATGTTCCCTTCCATTCGGAGCTTCACGACTCACTGCTTGAAGCTTTGGAAGATAGTCAGATTGCTGCTGAATACCAATGTCGAGAAGGTTATTGTGGCTCGTGCCGAGTCACTTTATTAACTGGCAAAGTGGCGTATCGCTGCCAACCATTGGCCTTTATTAATAAAGGCGAAATTTTGCCCTGCTGCTGTCACCCGTTATCGGATATTGAAATTGAATGATAACGTATTGATTATAGCCATTTATATTCAGTAGTTGATTGATCATACCGCTAAGGCCGACTTAAAATAAAAGGCGCAACTTATTGATTAAGTTGCGCCTTTTATTTATTAACCTATTGATTCGTCTATCAACTAATATCGATTCCTTACTTTCTCTCGATACTTCAATCCACGTCTATTTAATCATTACTTGGCTGTTGCTCACCTTTTCGGTGGTATCCACCGGCACAAAAAGCGATATCTAATCCCTGATGTTATCTTGATTACAAGAATCCATACATTGCAGCAAAAACCCAACCAAACACACAAGAAACACTTACTCCGATTAAGCCGGGAAAAATAAAGCTATGATTAATAACATATTTACCGATTTTAGTCGTTCCTGAACGGTCAAACTGGATTGCCGCTAAATCGCTTGGATACGTCGGTAAAATATAGTAACCATAACAAGCAGGCGCAGAAGCGATGATATACGCTGGCTCGACCCCAATAGCCAAAGCAATCGGCACAATGGCAGCCAGTGCCGCCGCTTGTGAGTTAACGAATTTAGATACTAATAACAAAACTATTGCATACGCCCAAGGATACTCTTTGACTAGCGCGCCTAATGCACCTTTAATTTCATTCATATGCGCGCCAAACATAGTTTCGGCCATCCACGCAATGCCATATACCGCAACAATAGCTATCATTCCTGAACGGAACACTTCGTTTTTTGAAATTTGTGCTGGATTGGTTTTACAAATAATGATAATCAGCGCACCGGCTAATAACATAAACATTTGAATAACCAGTACCATCGATAAAGGCTTGTCATTGATCAGTGGACGCAATTCAGAAAATGCACCTAATGTAGCAACTACCGCTATTGAGGCCAAAAAAATCCACATAGCTACCCAGTTAATTGTCGGCAGTTTTTTATCGAGTAATGTTACTGTACCGCCATAAACATATTCACGGTTTTCTGGGTCAGAAATAAATTCTTGAAACACTGGGTCTTTATCTAAATCCTTGCCGCGAAACCAGCTAAAGATACCAATCGCTAATATACCTAACAATGTTGATGGAATAGTAATTGCTAATAAATCTAAAAATTCTAATGACTTACCATTGATAGTGACGCCACCCAGCATCGCCACTAATGAAACCACCGCGACAGAAACTGGGCTAGCAATGATGCCCATTTGAGCCCCGATGCTACTGGCTGCCATTGGACGTTCAGGGCGAATATTATTTTTAATCGCTGCATCGTATATAATAGGTAATATGGTATACACGACGTGCCCTGTACCGCATAAAATAGTCAGAATACAGGTCACAAAGGGAGCGACAATAGAGATATATTTCGGGTTTTTACGCAGCAATCGCTCAGCGATTTGCAACATAACATCAAGCCCTCCCGACGCCTGTAAAGTGGCAGAGGCAGCCACAACAGCAATAATAACCAGCATCACATCGACAGGAGG
>NZ_LGAA01000017.1 GCF_001294465.1 Moellerella wisconsensis ATCC 35017 | reverse complement strand
TTTCCCGGGCGGGATACCAAACACAAAGACCAGAATAACCAGCCCGACACCACCAAGTAATCCTAACGCCATACCGCCTTTTTTTGCCCCGTAAAACAGACAGACCAGTATGATCACCAGTTGTATTAAAAAATCCATATTGCCATCCTTTTTATAATGTTTATTTACATTATGCGGAGGCTAAAATTGCAATTGTTGACCTAGATTAATTATTAAACTAATTTAAATTAAATTAATATTGGCTTCTCTCTTTCCTATCACATATTTTTTATTATTTATTTGTCATACTGCTATGTTATGTTCTTTTTCAAATAGTTATAAACATCCCATCTAATTTTATTCAACTTTACATTGTCTGTTTAGTTTTATTTCAACAGTAATTCTAACAAATAAACCTTAATTATCGGTTAAATTTAACACTAAATGATGATATTCATTATGTAAGTGTAAAATAATAATTACAGCTAATGTAATTGATATTTGACACACTTAAACAGATCGAATAATCTGCGTAACACATTAAATATTCATTTTTAATCCGAGGAAGTTGTGAAGAATCGTACGCTAGGTAGCGTTTTAATCGTCGCTGGAACAACGATTGGTGCAGGGATGCTGGCAATGCCTCTGGCGGCCGCCGGTGTTGGTTTTCCTGTTATGACAGTCATGCTTGTCACGTTATGGCTATTGATGAGTTATACCTCTTTACTATTAGTCGAGGTCTATCAACACAATCCTGCGGATATGGGATTAGGCACTATCGCCAAGAAGTATCTGGGTCGTCCTGGCCAATTAGTGACGGGATTCAGTATGTTGCTATTGATGTACGCCTTAACAACCGCCTATATTGGTGGTGCTGGAGTCTTAATATCTAGTAGCTTATCTTCTTGGTGGGGATTATCTATCTCGGTCGAAACCTCGATTATTCTATTTACTCTAATTGGCGGTATCGTTGTTGGTATTGGTACTCATTCCGTCGACTTTATAAATCGCTTGCTGTTCTCGGCAAAAACTATTTTCTTGATTATCATGCTCGGTGTGATGATGCCGCATGTTGAAAGCGTAAACTTAATCAATATGCCGCTAGAAAAAGGTCTGGTTCTCTCTGCTATCCCAGTAATTTTCACTTCGTTTGGCTTCCATGGCAGCGTACCGAGCTTGGTTAGCTATATGAAAGGTGACGTACGTAAATTACGCATGATTTTTATTTGCGGCAGCGCCATCCCGTTAGTCGCTTATATCTTTTGGCAAATCGCCACATTAGGCGCTATCCCGTCTGATACTTTCATGGGAATTTTAGCACAACAAGCTGGATTAGATGGCTTATTAACTGCAATTCGTGACGTAGTCTCTACCCCACGAGTCAATGTGGCGGTGAGCTTATTTATGGATTTAGCACTCGCCACCTCATTCTTAGGCGTCGCATTGGGGTTATTCGATTATGTTGCCGACTTATTTAAACGCAGTAATGAGTTATCTGGTCGCTTACAAACCGGCTTATTGACCTTTGTGCCGCCGGTATTATGTGCCCTGTTCTTCAGTAGTTTTGTTCAAGCTTTGACCTATGCGGCAGTAGCACTCTCGCTGTTAGCGTTAATTATTCCATCATTATTAGTGATGAGGGTCAGAAAGTTAGAAAAAGCGGGGGATTACCGTGTTATGGGCGGAAAACCTGTACTGATCATTGTGCTACTGTGCGGTATCAGCGTGATATTAATTCAATTTGCCATCGTCGGTGGTTTGCTACCAAGTGTTGGATAATAGAACAAAATCTATACTAGCCTCAGTCATAATATAATAAAACATTAAAAAAGCCATGACAGAATTATTCTGACATGGCTTTTTGTCTATTAGCTATATTAACTATAAACTCAACTAATTATGGGCTCAATATTTCAAACCTAACGTTTTTTAAACGATTAGAAACTCAACCCTGCACCAAGATAAAATCCATCGGCGATTTTATTACTCGGACGATGATCAGCCCCTTTAACATCAATCATACGGTAGCCTGCATCCACCGACAGTGGTGAGAATATAGTGTAACGCGCACCCACTTTGGTCTCGGTGTAAGAATCGCTACCTGAGGTTAATCCCGCAGGTGCACCGTAAGCTTCACCATAAATATTTAATGACGGCATAACGGTCCAATTTAGCCCGGCACCTGCGGCTAACGCCATACCATCTTTATTATCTTTAGGTGATAAATATAACGCTTTACCCCCAACATAAGCTGAGACTGGTCCAAACGGTAACCCAAATGTCGCGCCTAAACTACCCATTTGTCCGTTGTGATCACTACGCGTCCACGCACCATTGAATGCCAGACCTGAACCTTGAGTACCAATTCCGGCATACATCTCGGTATAGTGTTCGCCCACCTGAGCCCCTAAAGAGATTGCCTGTGCGCTCCCGGTACACACCATCGCAGCCGCCGCCATTGCAATTAAACTTTTGCGCATAATTTTATCCTTTAATTTACTTAGCTTATTATTCTTCAATGATACTTAATAATAGTGAAACAAACCGCATATATTTATACTTTTATCTCTACATATATATAGTTTTGTAAATATATTAATGCCAATATTAATCACAGCAATTGGTCATAAGTATTAGTGTTATACTACCTGTGATCAGATAATAATAACAATTGAATGTTTTTTATTCGCTTTCTACAACAGTAATTCACCTGTTTTTTAAACTAAAAATTGGCTTAATGTGTGTAATTTAACTGGAGTTATATGATGAAGAAAAAAGGTCTTACAACTGCGGCGGGCGCTCCTGTTGTTGATAATAACAACGTAATGACCGCTGGGCCGCGTGGCCCTATGTTATTACAAGATATCTGGTTTTTAGAAAAACTGGCTCACTTTGACCGTGAAGTTATCCCTGAACGTCGTATGCACGCTAAAGGTTCTGGTGCTTTCGGTACTTTTACTGTAACTCATGATATTACCGAATATACACGAGCAAAGATTTTCTCTGAAGTCGGCAAAAAGACTGAAATGTTTGCCCGTTTTTCTACCGTCGCAGGCGAACGTGGTGCGGCTGATGCAGAGCGTGATATTCGTGGATTTGCCTTAAAATTCTATACTGAAGAAGGAAATTGGGATTTAGTTGGTAACAATACTCCGGTATTTTATCTGCGTGATCCACTGAAATTCCCTGATTTAAACCATATCGTCAAACGTGATCCTCATACCAATTTACGCAATATGGCTTATAAATGGGATTTTTTCTCACATTTACCCGAAGCTCTACACCAGTTAACCATTGACGTCAGTGACCGTGGTATTCCAGCCGGTTATCGTTTCATGCACGGTTTTGGTAGCCATACTTACAGCTTCATCAACGATAAAAATCAACGCCATTGGGTTAAATTCCACTTCCGTTGCCAGCAAGGGATCAAAAATCTACAAGACGAAGAAGCCGAAGCGATTGTTGCTAAAGACCGTGAAAGCTCACAACGTGACTTGTTTAATGCAATTAAAGATGGCGATTATCCACGTTGGAATTTGCAAATTCAGATCATGCCAGAAGCTGACGCCTCTAAAGTCCCTTATAACCCATTTGATTTAACTAAAGTTTGGCCACATAAAGATTATCCATTGATCGATGTTGGTTTCTTTGAATTGAACCGTAACCCAGACAATTATTTTGCTGATGTAGAACAAGCCGCATTTAGCCCAGCCAATACCGTGCCAGGCATTGGTTTCTCGCCAGATAAAATGTTGCAAGGCCGCTTGTTCTCTTATGGTGATGCGCATCGCTACCGTTTAGGCGTAAACCATCATCAAATTCCAGTAAATGCCCCACGTTGCCCATTCCATAATTATCACCGTGACGGTGCCATGCGCGTCGATGGCAACAGCGGAAATGGTGTGACTTATGAGCCAAACAGTGCCGGTTTGTTCCAAGAACAGCCAAATTACAGCGAACCTCCATTAACTATTGAAGGTGCGGCAGATCACTGGAATCATCGTGAAGATACCGATTATTTCAGCCAGCCTCGTGCACTGTATGAATTACTCAGCGAAGATGAGCATCAGCGCATGTTTGCACGTATTGCCGGTGAGTTAATTGAAGCCAGCGAAGAAACACAGCAGCGCCAAATTGACTTATTCCGCCAAGTTCATCCGGAATACGGTGCTGGCGTCGAGAAAGCATTAAACGCGCTAAAATAATCGTGTTATCTAGTTGCTTCAACGTCAGGCAACTGTAGTCGTAGACACCCGCATTGGCGGGTGTTTTTTCATGTTAAGGCCGCTCGGCAACCCAGCGTTTGATTGCTTGACGAGAGATCTTAATACCACCAGATTTTAATTGTTCATCGAGCCAATAAAAAGCCACAGGATACTGAAACACCGCCAATTTCGGCTTTAACCATATTTGCAGTTGCTCTAGACACAAATCAGTCGTCCCTTCGATAACCGCTACCGGGCGATGACCAAATTCAATATCTGCACGCGGAACCACAAAACACTGAGTGACTTGCGGATGGCTCGCTATCACTGCTTCAATGTCCTCTGGCTGAATACCTTCGCCACCACTGAAAAATAAATTATCTAAGCGGCCTAAGATTTGATATTCACCGTCGACAAAAGCGCCTTTATCATTAGTAGCAAACCAACCTTGGAGATCTTCCTGCATCGGTTTTTCTGACGATAAGCATTTTAGCGGTACGATTTGATGATCAAACCAATAGCCTAACGCTTGGCTATCCGCACAAATTTGGATTTCACCATCAACCAATCGGACTTTTTTACCCATAAGTGGTAAGCCCACCCCGGGTTTACCATCGGCTCTTTTGGCACAAATAGTCGAGGCCATTTCAGTCATGCCATAACCACTCCAGCAACGGATCCCCTGCTTCTGCGCAGCGTCGGTTAATTCCGTCGGAATAGCCGCTCCGCCAAGTAACACATCGTGCAAAGTTTGTAGATGTGCTTCTGGCTGGGCCAATAAGCGCCATAATTGTGTCGGCACTAATGATGCGTGAGTTACCCCTTGCAATGCTTGCGCTAATGGCATTGAAGGCTTAATTGCCAAGATTGCACCGCGTAATAACCAGCGCCAAACAATCCCTTGACCAGAAACATGAAACAGCGGTAGAGATAATAACCAACAATCTTGTGGCTGATAGGTAAGCAATCCTAATACACCCTTGGCACTCAGTAAATGCGCCGCCGTATGATGTACCGCGGCTTTTGGTAATCCGGTCGATCCTGAGGTTAAAATCAAGGTCGCTGGACGGTACAGATCGCAAGGCGGCAATGCTTGAAAGAGGGGATTATCTGTTCGTACTTTGCCTGAGACTGATTTATTAGTCACGGCATCGGAGGTGATTAATTTTCCAGTACATAGCGCAGCAGCATCATAAGTTAAGGCCGGATAAGATAATGTTCGACAAGACGTTGCTGAGTAAACGCTGCCTGTAGTCAAAATTATCGGTTGCGAATCAAACTCAAGCACAAAATCAATATTGAGCCGTGGCAACAATTGCGCCAACAAATCAATCGGTAAACGAGGATTCAACGGTAATACACGCGCACCACAGGTTATTAGTGCTAACTGGCACAACAGCAAATCTAGACTATTTTTACCGCGCAATACTACGCCATGGCCCGGTAGAACACCTTGAGCGACAAAACTGCAGCTATATTGTTCAATCCGCTGATTTAATTGATACCAACTCAGAGACTGAATGGCTTTAGCCTCTGTGCTTTCGGTGCCAATATCCGCGCAGCTATCAACGCAACTATCAGTGCAACTATTCGCCAACGAATCGGCAGAAAAATACAGTGCCGTAGCGTCACCGCGCTGAGCTGCCCAGTGACGCCACGGCCAATCAGTAAATTGACTCAGCACTGCCATGGAGCGCCTAAATCATTCAGCGTTAACGCCGGAATCGTACAATCTGGCCAGGTTCTCACTAGCTGATGTTGTATTAAATCCACCGTATCTAAACCTGGTAGCGTATTTGGGGTCAACCAATGTGCGATACGGGCCAGTTGGGTCAAACCAAAACTGGTCTCAATCGATGAGCTGATCACGGCTTGCAAACCACATTGATGCGCTTGTTCGATTAAGCGACGACAATAGGACAAACTGCCCGTTAAAGTGGGTTTAATCACAATCGCGCTAACTCCCGCTTGCGCCATAACCTCAAAATCGGCCTCACGCACACTTTCATCCCAAGCAATAGCAATACCGGTATCTGCCGCAAATGACAACGATTCTGCACGCGTTTTGCAAGGCTCTTCGAGAAAATCAATCCGGGAGCGATATTCTGGATTGACATATTTGGCAAATCCATCAGCTTTTGCTCGGGTCCAGCTGCGGTTAGCGTCTAAACGCAAGCGTAAATCAGGAATGGCTTCTAACAACACATTCACCACCATACCATCGCGTACCGCTTCATATAATCCGACTTTAACTTTGGCAATTTTATCGCCAGCCATATCGTTCAAGCGAATGATGAGATCGTCAGGATCGCCAGTACACAAGGGCGCTTTGCGATAATCGGCGGTATCTGGTAATTGGCCCTGTAATTCTGCCAATGCACAGCTAATACCAAAGGCTACCGAAGGCAGATCGCTCATCGGCGGAGTGTTATCCCCCTGCGCTACCCACTGGCTTAACCATTGTTTTGCCGCTTCTGCAGCCTGTTCACAGGTTTCTTGGCTAAATTCGGGCAATGGTGAAATCTCACCCCAACCGGTCTTTTCACCTTCCTGTAACTGGACTAAAAAGCCATCACGAGTTTTAAGTCGCTGATAACGAAGAATAATGCCCGCCTCCATCGGCAGGCTAAAAGCATATAATTTGGCGCTTCGCATTATGGATTACGCTTGAATTTAGAGAAGTCCGGTTGGCGTTTTTGATTAAAGGCATTGCGGCCTTCTTGGCCTTCTTCGGTCATATAAAACAGCATAGTAGCATTACCCGCCAGTTCTTGTAGCCCCGCTTGTCCATCACAATCGGCATTTAACGCCGCTTTTAAGCAACGTAAAGCCATTGGGCTATTTCCTAACATTTCACGGCACCAACGGACAGTCTCTTTTTCCAAATCTGCATACGGAACCACGGTATTAATTAAGCCCATATCAAGTGCTTGCTTAGCATCATACATACGGCATAAGAACCAGATTTCACGAGCTTTTTTCTGGCCAACAATGCGCGCCATATAAGCGGCCCCCCAGCCTCCGTCAAATGAACCTACTTTAGGTCCTGTTTGACCGAATTGTGCATTTTCAGCCGCAATAGTGAGGTCGCACATCATATGTAATACATGTCCTCCACCGACAGCATAACCCGCTACCATCGCCACGATAGGTTTAGGGCAAGTGCGGATTTGACGTTGGAAATCCAAAACATTTAAATGATGAACGCCGCTATCATCTTGATATCCGCCGTAATCACCACGAATTTTCTGATCGCCACCCGCACAGAAGGCATGCTCACCCGCGCCGGTTAAAATAATGGTGCCGATATTATCGTCGTAACGTGCATCGGACAGTGCATTGATCATTTCTTTCACCGTTTGTGGGCGAAATGCATTGCGTACCTCTGGGCGATTGATGGTGATTTTTGCAATACCATCTTCTGATTTATGATACAAAATATCATCAAATCCAGCAGAACAATCCAGCCAGTGAATCGGGGCATACAGTTTTTCTTCGCTTGGATAAAGCATGTTTTAAGTTCCTTTAACCACAATGTGATAAAAATTGGTGTATTGCATCAGCAAATGCATTCGGAGAAGCCTGATGGGCGTTATGACCCGCCTCAGGAATTAAATCCATCGGTAAGGCATATTGTTGTGCTAACCGGCGAAATTTTTGATCATGTTCACCGCATAAATAGAGTAAGGGGCAATCTATGCGCTGTAATTTATCGGCCATAAATGGCTGATGAGCCAACGAGGTAGCCTCTAGCATATCCGCAATAGCCTGGGGATTATTATGACTACGCAAAGCAATAAGCTGTTGACGCTGTTGGTCATTTAATTGACTAAACACCGCTTGACGATACCAATCGTCTAAAACTTGGCTGAATGTCTGATGGCGAAAACGTTCGGCCCAATAATGATCATTAATAGAGCGCTGCCGTTTTTCTGAAAGATCAGTTAATCCGACATTTCCCCCTTCAATGATCAGCCCTTTTAGCCCTGAAGGCCGTGAATAACAAGCGTGATACATTGCCAAACGACCGCCTAATGAGTAGCCAATCAAGTAATAATCTTCAATCTGATACTGCGCCAAAGTCGCATTTATGAGCGAGCTTACTGGTGCAAATCCGGTACAACTAATATTTACCGATTGCCCATGCCCCGGTAAATCTAATGCCAGCGAAGGATAATCTTTAAGCTGATTAATAATGGGCAGCCATTCGGTACTGTCTCCGAGTAACCCGTGCAGCCACACCAACCACGGCCCTGATTGGTGGCGATGAAATAAGCGTGCCGCCAGCATTATAGATTAGCCATCTGATTAACGAGCTGTTTTAAGGTTTGCGCACCGTGATCACCCTCGACACATAATTCCACCAGTAAACAGCCGTGTTGATTATGCCAAAATTGTTCAATTGTTGTTTTTAATGATAACCAATCTGATGGCTGGCAATATTGCAGGCCAAACATAGCCGCCGCATGGGAAAACTCGACATTTTGTGGCATACAATAAAAACGCTGGCGCTGGTCATCAGGCGTGGGTAGCATTGAAAATATTTGTCCGCCATTATTATTAACTACAATTAACACTGTAGGCGCCGAAGGTTGACGCAGTAATGCTAAGCTATTGAGATCATACAACGCTGATAAATCCCCCACGATACTTAGGGTTGGCAATGTAGTCGCCCGCTGCACACCGGCAGTCGTCGAAATCAGCCCGTCAATACCACTGGCACCTCGATTACTGTAAACTGGATAGCCTTTTGGTAATTGGCAAAAAGCATCAATCAGACGCACTATCAAGCTGTTGCCAACAAATAGCTGCCCACGTGGCGGCAATAATTCATTTAGCTGATGGGCAACGCCAGCTTCTGAGAATTGTTCGGCTAATTGCTGAGCCGTCAATTGATAAGCATACTGTGCAATTTGATTCAATTCAGTACACCACGGATCACGACGCTGAGGTGAATGCGCTTCTAGCCAGCCACCAATTGAGCAAGTTAATTTGCGCCCTTGATGCTGGGCAGGATCCAGCCGACCGGGTGTGCTATCAACAATCCAATATTCTTCTGGAGTACATTGAGCTTGCCATTGCAATAATCGTTTACCGGTTAAACTGGCTCCAAACTGGATAACCAACTGTGCCTGTTGCAAGAGTGCTTGCGCCTGTGGATTATTGAGCCATAAATCGGCACACGGTAAGGGTTGCCCGGTTTGCGACAACACGTCACTTAATAGCGGCCAACCGAGTTGTTCCGCCCAGAGAGCCACTTTTTCGCCCTCTTCGGCACTCATTCTGCCGGCAACCACAACACCGCGCTTTTGCCGCCAAAAGTACCAATCCGAAATATAGGCTACGCTAAGATTTAATGGTTCACTTAACCATGGAAGATTTGAATTCCACCAGTTACCTAGCTCGGCATGCCACTCATAATCGCCCTCGGTATCACCATACAGAGGCTCAGCAAACGGGCAATTAATATGAAAAGCACCGTGATGAAGCTGATTCATGCCATTATCGATAGCACTCACTAGCCAGCGCGCCGAGATATCACGCGCAGGTCGTGGCAGCATTAAACGCTGGGCGGGATGAGAGGCAAAAATATCGGTTTGTCGAATTGCCTGATTCGCACCGCAATCAATTAATTCTGGTGGCCTATCAGCGGTGATAAAAATGACTTTCTCACCAGTCAATCCAGCTTCAATTAATGCCGGATACAAATTTGCGACCGCGGTTCCAGAAGTCACGATAACGCCGACCGGTTCTTTAGTTGCTTTAGCGAGCCCTAAGGCTAAATGTCCGAGTCCACGTTCATCAAAATGGGTATGGCAATGCAGCTTACGGTTCTGCGCGGCTGCCAAGGTGAGTGGCGTTGAACGAGAACCCGGGGCAATACAAATATGCCGCATACCGTGACGAGTCAATGACTCGAGGATCACTTCCGCCCAACGACGATTAAACACACTATTCGGCATACTATTCGACATAAGTCACTCAATTTATTTATGATTATTATAATTTTTGCACTGCATATTAGTTACCTAGTACATCTTATATTCAGTACATTTTTATCTGTAGATTAAAGCCACAACAGAGTTATCACATACAGCCTCATAATATTTCGTTTATATGATCCTGCGTATATTAGTGTAGCCGCCCGGCTAAAAATTTCTTGATCTAGGAACAATTTTCAACGAAATAATTGAAATAAATAAGAAAATAACCTTTTTAATTACGCGGTTATTTTAGTGTTTTAACTCAGGCTAATAAAATAAGTCATACCGCTGAACGGTTATCTTCGCGTCTAAGAATTGTTAAGCAATGAAATTAATCCCGCCGCTTTATTGTCAATTTCTTGCCACTCTTGTTCAGGGCATGAATCGCTGACAATCCCCGCGCCAGAATATAAATAGATATGATGGCCATTAATTTCAGCGCAGCGTAATGACACGGCAAACTCACTTTTATTAGAACTAATATAACCGCCACTGCCGGCATACCAACGGCGCTCAAACGGTTCATGCTCTGTCACAAACTGACGGGCAATTGTACGCGGTAATCCAGAGACTGCCGCTGTTGGCTGCAAGCGATTCAGACAATCGCTATCCGATGCTGAAAATAACACCGCATTAATTGAACGCCGTAAATGCTGGACTTTGCGTAACCGGATAATTTCCGCGGGAGAAACATCCACTGCAGAAACGCGACCTTGCAGTTGCTGGCAGATATCGTCGACAACAACTAAATTTTCATGTTGATTTTTACTGTCTTCCATTAGCCAGCGAGCATTTTTAGCCGCGATTTGATCATCATCACTGCTAGCTACTGTTCCAGCTAATGCCTCAGTAAGCAACTGTTTCCCCTGACGTAAATATAAACGCTCAGGCGTTGATGAAATAAAACCCTGTTGCTTATC
Source organism: Moellerella wisconsensis ATCC 35017 (assembly GCF_001294465.1). Lineage (GTDB taxonomy): Bacteria > Pseudomonadota > Gammaproteobacteria > Enterobacterales > Enterobacteriaceae > Moellerella > Moellerella wisconsensis. Next base: position 32,727 of record NZ_LGAA01000017.1, on the reverse strand, counting down.
AAAAGCCAGCATAAAATGATAACACTGATGATTAACTTGCTGGCTGGCATATAAAAAATCTGCTACCCCTAATGGCGCTGCCAATGTCAGCGCTGTTTGGCGGGCCATCACCACTTTTTCTAACGGGTCAGTTTGCATTTTAGCAATAGCTAAAGTTAATAAACGGCACCATTCATCATGCTGGGGATGATGCTGCTGCTGTATAATTTGGGTATTCAATGTGTGTATATTAGCCGCCGGCTGCAATGACAATAGAAATTGTTCAGTCGCGGGAATATCTTCCTCGCCAAAGAGCGTCAGAATCAATCGCTGCCCTTGAAGATCACGCTGCCATTCCAAGCGCGGCAGAAAAAAGAACGCGCTATCTTCTGGTGGAGAAGAATAACTGCCACCGATAGCCTCCCAACCATTTAGCCCACAAATACGCATATCGGGATATTGAGGGTTCTCTAATAGGAATATTTCTCCCTCTTGCACCGAGTTAAATTTTTTTCCTAGACCCAGTGCAGCACTTTCTTCATTGCCACAACGGGTTGCCCAATAGAATTGAGGAAAACACGGTTGTGCAGCTAGCCAATTGAGCCCAGAGAAATCAGCATCTGGTCTTACTGAATAAACTAATCTAGTTATTTCTTTTGGCGCTAATGACAACGTTGGTAGCAGGCATAGCAATTGAGTGATGATATTTTCAACACTGTTATTTCCATTATTTATTTTATCGGTAGCTGTTTTTTTACCGCGTATATTCTCAGCACTCTGATTGCTCACTTACCAGCCTCACTCACTACATCACTGATTTAAGGAATAGATGATTATACGATTCAATAGAAAATATTAAAGCATTGATTATTTATATTAATTAAACATTCTCGGTATCCACGACAGTTTATGCTAAAAAGAAATCTCGCTAACGGCGAAGTATTGTTAAGAATTAAGAGCGGTATATTTTATTAACCTTTGTTACCTACTGGATAAAAATCTATGAATACTGAACTCGTCCATGATAAAGAAATAGACAGAAAAACTATTCCCTCTGAAACATTAAAGCTATTGAGTATGTCTGACTCTCTGGTTAGTCGAAAGCCGGGAATATTTACTATTGAGGATTTAATAAATATAAAAAAATATATTAACTTTAGTTTACTTTTACCTATTAAACATAAAGATATGGTTTTTGATACAAAAATCAGTCAGAAAAATACCCTCCCCATAAAAATATCTGAACTTATCGATTTATTTATTAAAATCAGACAACATGCATTGAGCTGGAATAATGTTGAATATCAAGTTAAACAACAATCAATCGATTTAGAACTTACCGGTAGAAATATTACAATGACTGGCAATCAATTAATTGATTACATTAATCAAATGCCTTTATTAGAACGAATAAGCCAACGTATTGAGGAACTAGACATTTCCAATATTGAACTCATTGGATTTTCGTCTGATGATTATATTATCGCCAATGAACTAGTTAATATTTTAGAGTTAATTAAAGATGATATTATTCTTCAATCAAAAAAAACCACGGTTGTTAGAAATACAGTCGCCGATTTTAGAACATATATAATTGGTGGTAATCTATCTAATGAACAACAGATAGATTCTTTATTATTTGCCACTCGAAAAATAAAACAACAATTAGAGGATATTATTGATAGTAATGATACACATCATTTATTAAATCAAATTGAATTAAAAAAAGATGAAGTTAGTCAGTTAGAACAAGAATATAGCCATTATGTTAAATTGGCATTTACTGGTTTAGCAGGTGGTATTATTGGCCTAATTATTACTGGTAGTATTTTTGGCGATAAAGCTGAAAAAATTAGAGCGAGGAAAAATATACTATTAAATGAAATTATTGCTCTTGAAGAACAAATTAATATTGATAAAAAATTAAATGGATTATTATCTAATATAACAGTTCGTCTACAACATATGGACAGTTATTTTCGTGATGCGCGGCTAGCTTTAGATCATCTTGATTACATGTGGCAGACTATTCTGGCTGAAATCAATGATTCAATAGCCAAATTTAAAACTATTAATAATAGTCACTTATTGGCTCAATTCACTATTCAGCTCAAGAAAATTATTTTATCTTGGGATGCAGTCACCGATTATTCTCAACATTTAATCTTATTATTTGAACATAAAAATATAAATCCTCTCTCGCCAATATAAAATTTATTTTATCGGAGTAAATATGTCAGAAAATAATTTTCTACCTTCGACCTTAGAACCTATTGATATTTTTAATTTTAGAATGAGCGCTAATAGCATTAGTCAATTAATTCAACACAAGTCAGATTATAACCCTGATATCTATCAACGACTAATACGAATTAACCATAATAGCCAACGGTTAAATGAACATATTCGCTATTCATTACCCATCGTAACCGCTAACATTAGTAAACTTACGTTTAATGATACAATAAATATTTATCAAGAAATAGATGAACAACTAATTAGTAATACTAATCAGCAACAGATAAATGAATTGAATAACGCAAAAGAGCAATTAAAACAAGGTATTCATTATGATATTAATGAGTTAATATCAATTATTAAATTTATTATCAAAAAGCAAATTAAATATAATGATAATATTAGTGGCTATCAGCTCACTCAAGATATCGAGAAAATTAATCTGCGTTATCAACGTAAAAAAAATAATTTACAGGAGTTAATTACTGAAAAGCAAACTCAATTAAAGCAGGCAATAGAAAAAATCGATGTAATAATAGCTGCTGAAGAAATTATTATTCGCCGAAAATTAAAATCTTTATTTGAACAAAGTTTACCTAGTTCAGAAAAATTATCCTCACTATCTATTCCAAGTAATGAAATAGAAATTCTAAAAATGACATTATCATTTTTATCAGAATTTATTGATGTAATAGATTCTGGATTGGAGTTTAGTCTATTAGTTAATGCACGAATTATTCTTGCCGAAAAGCGAATTACCCTAGTTTTAGCTTTACAAACATTAACCTATAGACTTAATTCATTGACGAGTAAACTGGCATTGTCTGATGACATTAATCAGATTAACCAAAAAAGAAAATATATTTACCAACAATCACAAAATTTATGCCTTATTTGGCAATATTATAGTGACCAATTAACCATAGCCTTACATCACTCAGAATTTATACCGCAATTGACGCTTACTTTGCAGAAATTTAGCGCATATATTGATAATTTAGCTTACCACTATAATCGGTTATTGACAGATTAACCCTGATTACAGCCCATTAAGCCATAGGATTAATCGATTGAACTATCATCGATTGAACTATAATTAATTAAACTATAATCGATATCTTAAATAATCGGATTTAGGTGAGGTTAAAATATCAGCGATATCTTTATGATCTTATCTGGCGGAGATTTCGATTAGCGATAAAATTAAAGGCTCCCGATCATTGTTACTCTAACAATCGGGAGCCTTTTAATTACTAGAAATAGCCTGAAAAAGTATCGCTAATTCTTGTGACTACATTCTAATTTCATTATAAATTTTGCAAATTAGAAACTCATCAGTGCTTGTGCTGCATAATCTAATAATGGTTGTGGCCAAACGCCCAGCAACACAACCATAATCGCGCAAATAACAGCAACCACCGTGCCTAAAGTAGCTTTATTTGGGCCTGTGTAACGGTCAGCATGTTGCGCATCACGGCTATATAAACTCGCCATAAAACGCAGATAATAATATAGACCTATCGCACTACCCACCACTACCGCACCAGTCAACCACCATAAATCAGCATTGACACCGGAGATGATGACATAGAATTTACCAATAAATCCTAAGGTAATGGGTACCCCAGCTAACGAGAGCATCATCACCGTCATGACCGTCGCTAATACTGGCTTATGCCAGAATAAGCCGCGATAAGCGCTGAAATCATCCTGATCGTCGCCACGGTATGGGCTAGAAATAATACTCGTCACCCCAAAGGCACCTAAGCTGGCAAACAAATAACCGGTTAAATAAATCGCTACGGTTATCTGAGAAGCAATAGGATCGGCACGTAAAGCAACTAACGCTACCAATAAATACCCCATGTGGGAGATAGAAGAGTAACCCAGTAAACGTTTGATATTTTTTTGCGATAATGCCAGCAAGTTACCAAATAGAATCGATGCAATAGCGATTACACTAATTACGATTGATAACGTTTGGCTATCTGCGGCTGGTGCTTCATAAAATAAACGCATCAGTACCGCAAAAATACCAATCTTACTGCCGGTTGCCAAGAACCCAGCCACAGGCGCAGGTGCCCCCTGATAAACATCGGGAGTCCATAATTGGAACGGAAATAGCGATAATTTAAAACCAATCCCGACGATCATCATCCCCAAGCCAATCAAAATCAATGGCTGGTGGATAGTACTATCAGCGAGGCTTTTGCCGAGGCCGACAAAGCTCATATCACCAGATTCAGCATACAGTAACGCCATACCGAACAGCAGGAATGACGAAGCTGCGGCGGATAACAGCATATATTTGATAGCCGCTTCCAAAGAACGACGCTGCTGGAAAGCATAACCAACTAAGCCAAATAATGGCAGAGAGATTAATTCAATCCCGATAAACAGCGTGGCAAGATGATTGGCCATGGATAACAACACGCCACCCGCTACGGCTATCGCCAGTAGCAAATGAAATTCATCTTTATTATCCGGATAACCTTCTAGCCATTGGAAAGCATAAATCGACGTAGCTATGCCGGCCAAAAGGACTAAGGCGGAATAGAACAGCGTATAACCATCAATATGCACCAAACCGGTGACATCAATTGGGATAAGATTGTTAACGAAAATCAGTGATACCAGCGCGACAACGAAGCCGAACACGGTCACAGAAGCACTGGTTAAGTGATCGCGTCGCCACGCAATGGACAGCATCACAACCACCACCGTCAATCCGACGATCAACAGCGGTAACAGCGCGATCAGTTGTTGAGGAGTTATTGTCATGGCGAATTACAGCCTTAATGTTGAAAGTGAAGCCGAATACAGGTTTTGCAAGGTTTCCATCGCACCCGCTGAAGTATCCAGTACAGGTTGCGGATAAAAGCCGAGAATAACCAGTAATATAGCCAGAGTAATTAACACGCCGAACTCACGCGCTGATAACCCTTTAAATTCCTTCTCAGATTTTGGTGTTCCATAATATGTTTGCTGCATCATCCACAATGAGTAGACAGACGCAAACACCACACCAAATACCATAAGACAAGTCACCACGGTAAACTGACTGAAGGTACCAAAGAAAATCAGGAATTCACCGATAAAGTTACCGGTTCCCGGCATACCCAGTGTGGCGGCAGCAAAGAACAAAGATAACCCAGGTAACCATTTAATCCGTTTCCATAAACCGCCCATCATACGCATATCGCGCGTCTGAGTTCGTTCATATAACTGACCGCTGATAATAATCAATGCCGCGCCAGAAAGGCCGTTAGTGATCATCTGCAGTACGGCGCCTTGATAAGCCAACGCAGATCCTGCATAAATCGCTACGGTTACAAACCCCATGTGCGATAAACTACTGTAAGCGGCTAAACGCTTGATATCAGTCTGTTTAAATGCCAACCATGCACCATAGAAAATACTAATTACGCCCAACGCCATGGCTATGGGTGTAAATGTAATCGAGGCTTCAGGAAACAGTGGCAGCGTAAAACGTAACAAACCGTACGCGGCTGTTTTCAGCATAATACCAGAAATATCTACCGAACCAGCGGTTGGCGATTGTTCCTGTGTATCGGCCATCCAACCATGGAATGGTACCAATGGCATTTTTACCGCGAAAGCAATAAAGAAGCCCAGCATTAACATAAACTGTACCGTTGGCGACATTGCCGTGCCTAACAGCTGGTTATAGTTAAAGGTCCAAACATCACTAGTGCGGAAATGGACAATCGCTAGACCAACAATCGAGATAAGCATGATCAAGCCACTGGCTTGGGTATAAATAAAGAACTTAGTCGCTGCGTTAATGTGCTTTCTGTTTTCAGAGCCTTTATGGCCCCAATTAGCAATCAGGAAGTACATCGGTATCAGCATCATTTCCCAGAAGAAGAAAAAGAGAAATAAATCGACAGCCAGGAAAATTCCCATCACACCAGCCAAGATCCACAGCAGGTTAAAGTGATAAGCGCCCTGATTCGGTTGGTTTTCACTCCATGAACTGAGAACAGAGAAGATCCCCATCACCGCAGTCAAAACCACCATTAACAGTGATAAGCCATCAACAGCCAGTTGAATGTTTATGCCCAGCGTAGGGATCCATGGCATGAAGAACTCTTCTTGCCAGATAGGTGCTCCCTGAGGGTTCACTAATGAGTAATCCCCTGTCAGCCATAGCTGAACGGAGAAAATAAGCGTTAATCCCATCGTAGCCAGCGCTATCCAACGTGGAGCGCGATGGCTAAATCGGTCAGCCTGCCAGCTCAGCAGGCCTCCGATGAAGGGAATAAGTATTAGCCAAGGTAATAGCATGGCGCAATGTGTCCCTTAATTAAACCAAAAGCAGCAGAGCTAAGATGAGCACTGCACCCAGCCCCATAGAGGCGATATACCAACGGATTTGACCATTCTCACTGACAGCCAGCCCTTTGTTTGCCCAACGGGACAAATGTGCAGGCAGGTTCATCAATGAATTCACCGGATCGCTTTCCAATAACCAAGCAGCCCCTTTGAATGGTTTAACAAAAATAACGTCATACAGCCAGTCAAAGCCCCAGCCGTGGAACCACAGCCCTGAGAACATCCGACCAAGCAAACTTTTTGCAATTCCATTGACCAGTTTACGGTTACCTAAGTACAGGAAGGCAACCACCAGTAAACCTGCAATCGCCAAGCCACCGGAGATAGTTTCTAATACTGTTTTACCCGCCTCATGAGCGTGCGAATTCACTGGGAATACGCCTTCAAGTGGCTGATGAATAAACAGAGCGCCAACAAAGGTAGCTAATACAGCTAACACAGTTAACGGTAATTTTTGGGTTATACCATTAATAGGCTGCGTTTTGATTTTTGCTTCGCCATGGAACGCGATGAAAATCATACGGAAAGTATACATTGCCGTCATAAACGCACCAACCAAACCGGCCCATTTCAGGATTTGCTGACCATCAATCGCCGCGCCCCACAAAATATCATCTTTACTGTAGAAGCCTGAAGTGACCAGAGGTAATGCCGCAAGTGCGCTACCACCGACAATCATACAGACATAAATAAACGGAATCTGCTTGCGCAAGCCGCCCATTTTAAAGATATTTTGTTCATGGTGGCAGGCAATAATCACCGAGCCCGCAGACAAGAACAGCAATGCTTTAAAGAACGCATGTGTCATTAAGTGGAAAATCGCTGCATCCCATGCTTGCACGCCCAATGCCAAGAACATATAGCCTATTTGGCTCATGGTTGAGTAAGCTAACACACGTTTGATATCGGTTTGTACCAGTGCACAGAAACCGGCAAACAGCAACGTTACTGCACCTATAATCCCGACTAAATGTAAGATCTCAGGCGCCATCAAGAACAAGCCATGAGTACGTGCTATCAGATAAACACCGGCAGTAACCATGGTTGCCGCATGGATTAAGGCAGACACTGGGGTCGGCCCCGCCATCGCATCAGCTAACCAAGTTTGTAACGGTAACTGCGCCGATTTACCAACGGCGCCGCCCAAGATCATCAGCGTTGCCCAGTTGATCATCACTGAGCCTTCCGCCAATTTCTGTGGCGCTAAAATAGCCATTTCACGGAAGTTCAACGTGCCTAATTCATTGAATAGGATAAACATACCGATAGCTAAGAATACGTCACCGACACGGGTTACAAAGAAGGCTTTCATCGCCGCTTTGCCGTTGTCTGGATTGGTATAATAAAAACCAATCAACAAATAACTGCACAGCCCTACCCCTTCCCAGCCCATGTACATCAGCATCATGTTATCGGCTAAAACTAACACCACCATGCTGGCAATAAACAGGTTAGTGTAAGCAAAGAAACGAGAATAGCCCTCTTCACCGCGCATATACCATGAGGCGTACATATGGATTAAAAAACCCACGCCAGTCACGATACTCAGCATGGTCAGAGACAGACCATCTAACGCTAAGGTAAAGGGAATATTAAAGCTACCGACCGAAATCCAATGCCACAGCGTTTGGCTATACACATAGCCGCCTTCGCTATTATGAGCAAGAAAGTCAATTCCCGCATTGAGGGTCACTAATGCCGCTAATCCAACCGAACCTATTCCGACAATGGCGGAAACATTTTCTGACCAGCGTCCCCGGGAGAATGCCAGCAGCAAAAATCCCAATAACGGCAGCAGAATGGTTAAATAAAGTAAATTCATCCGCGCATCTCACTGACTTTATCAATATTCAGGTTCTGGCGATGGCGGTGGAGTTGTAACAACAACGCCAAGCCAATACTCGCCTCCGCTGCAGCCAGAGCAATTGCCAGGATATACATCACCTGGCCATCTGGTTGCCCCCAGAAACTCCCAGCGACGACAAAAGCCAACGCAGCAGAGTTAATCATCACTTCCAGTCCGATTAGCATAAACAGCAAGTTACGGCGAATAACAAGGCAACTTAGCCCCATTACAAACAAAATTGCCGCCAAAATCAGACCATGTTGAAGAGGTATCATTTTTGTTCCTCCGCATGACGGTTACTGACGATATCACCGCGTTGGCTTTTATCTTCACGACCAATGTGGAAAGCCACCACTAGACCGGCTAATAATAGCAATGACGCTAACTCGACCGCTAAAACATACGGACCAAATAAGCTGATACCGACCTCTTTCGCGCTGATCATTTCACCGGTAATACCGTGAGTGTAAGACAAGCTGTTGATGCTGTAGATTAAAATTCCTAACAGCACCGCAGAAAGTATTGCCGGTCCAATCCACGCTTTCGGCGTTAACCATGCACGCTCCTGCTCAACAACTGTCTGCCCTAAATTCAGCATCATGACGACGAAGACAAACAGCACCATGATGGCGCCCGCATAGACGATTATCTCCAACGCACCGGCAAAATAAGCGCCAAGCGAGAAGAACACCACGGACAGTGCCAGCAAAGAAACCACCAGATACAGCAGTGCATGCACCGGATTGGTATTGGTTATCACCCTCAGTGTTGCCAAGATGGCCACCAGTCCGGCGATATAAAATGCAAATTCCATGAATATCGCTCCTTACGGCAACAGGTCTTTGACGTTAATCGGTTTGGCTTCGTTATCCGCCTCGCCTTTGTCTTTACCAGCTATCGCCATACCGGATTTACGGTAAAAGTTATAATCTGGATATTTACCCGGGCCTGAGATTAATAAGTTTTCTTTCTCATAGACCAGATCCTGACGTCTCCATTCGCCCATCTCAAAATCCGGTGTTAACTGGATTGCGGTTGTTGGGCAAGCCTCTTCGCATAAGCCACAGAAAATGCAGCGCGAAAAGTTGATACGGAAGAATTCTGGATACCAGCGACCGTCTTCATGCTCGGCTTTTTGTAGCGAAATACAGCCAACTGGGCAGGCAGCCGCACATAAGTTACAAGCAACACAACGCTCTTCACCGTCAGGATCGCGAGTTAACACGATGCGCCCACGATAACGGGGTGGTAGGTAGACCGGTTCTTCCGGATACATTAGCGTTTCGCGCTTCTCGAAGGCATGTAGCCCGACCATCCAAATACTGCGTACCTGGGTGGCGAAACCGACCACTAAATCTTTCAATGTCATGGTTCAATCACCCCTTATTGAGCGTTGCACAAAATTACTGCGGCGGTTACCAACAGGTTTATCAGAGTCAATGGAAGACAGACTTTCCAACCAAATGACATCACCTGATCATAACGCGGACGCGGTAAAGAGGCACGGATCAAGATAAACATCATCATGAAGAACGCCGTCTTAATTGCAAACCAGATAAATGCTGGCAGGAATGGACCATGCCATCCACCAAAGAACAGTGTCACTATCAATGCCGATACGGTCACAATACCGATATATTCACCGACAAAGAACAGACCGAACTTCATACCGGAATATTCAACATGATAACCGTCAGCTAACTCTTGCTCAGCTTCTGGTTGGTCAAAAGGATGACGGTGACACACCGCAACCCCTGCGATAGCAAATGTCAGGAAGCCAAAGAACTGAGGAATAATATTCCACATATGCTCTTGGGAATTGACAATATCTAGCATGTTGAATGAGCCCGCCTGAGCCACAACGCCGAGCAGCGAAATGCCGAGAAACACTTCATAGCTAACGGTTTGCGCTGAGGCACGCATCGCGCCAAGCAATGAATATTTGTTGTTACTGGACCAGCCAGCAAACAGCACCGCATACACCGCTAGACCGGCCATCATCAGGAAGAATAAAATCCCGATATTTAAATCAGCCACATACCATGTTGGGCTAACCGGAACGATAGCAAAAGCCAAAAAGAGCGAACAAAACGCAATCACTGGTGCCAACGTAAAGATTCTTTTGTCGGCAAATTTAGGGATCCAGTCCTCTTTAAACAGCATTTTGAACATATCGGCTACTAGCTGTCCCATACCGAATGGACCCACACGGTTCGGGCCATATCGATTCTGGAATAATCCCAGAATACGACGCTCCCCGAGACTCATATAAGCACCACAGGTGACGACGACTAACAGAATCACGACTGATTTCAAGATTGAGATCAGCACTTCCATTACCGCCGGAGATAACCAATCCATCATGCAACACCTCGCAGGTTATTCACTGATATACCCGCCATTACAGGAGCGATACCCGGCATTCCCAGTGGCAGACCAATTTGTCCCTGAGCAAGATGGGCACTGATGCGCACCGACAAACGATACGCTTGTCCAGCATGGCTAAATTCCGCCATTGCGCCCGGCGTCATTCCCAAGGTTTGAGCGTCTGATTGACTTAACATCACATACGGTTCTGGCATCCGTTGTTGGATAACCTCGGCACGTTGAGACATTTCGTCGCTGCCAAATAAATGGTAATAAGGCGCAACAATCCACTCGGATTCTTTTGGCTGGTAGGCCGCTGGGATCGTCGTGAAATAGCCGATATTGCCATCTTGACCGTCAAATAAACGCACACCAGGATCGCCAAAGCGTAAATGCCCACCGACTTCAGTTTGGAATTTATTCCATGCCTGTGGTGAGTTCCAGCCTGGTGCCCAAGCAAATGGAATTTGCTGACGTGGCGCGGTTGGGCTGTTATTTCCTTCCATAGAGAAAGCAAAGGCAGTGTCTTTATCTTGTGGCTGACGTTGCTCATGCACACTCACATTTGCCAGCATTGAGGTGCGGCCACTGTAGCGATGCGGTGAACGTGCCAGTTTTTGCCCACGAATACGGAATGAAGCTTTTGGTGCTGCATCGACAATCGGTGCAAATTGCGGTAATGCAGCCACACAATCAGCAATAACATCATCGAGTTGAGACCAATCAATTTCGCGCATCTGTGCTTCTGTTTGCAGCGAATGCAACCAACGCCAGCTTTCGTTCATCACAATCGAGTGATCGTAAAAACTGGGGTCGAAAACTTGGAAATAACGTTGTGCACGACCTTCCTGATTGACTAATGTTCCGTCGCTCTCGGCAAAACTCGCCGCAGGTAAGATAAGGTCAGCCTTATCCATAATCGCGGTACGTTGATGATCAGCGACAATTAACTGTTTCAATTTAGTCAGTGCCGAATCAATCGCTTTGACGCTACCGTGACGGTATAAATCATTTTCCATCACAATCGCGGTATCTACCGCACCGGATTCTATCTGTGCTAAGGCGCTATCCAGTGGTTCGGCATTCATCATGGCTAAACCAAAACTGTTAGCATGAGGCGCGATATAAGACAGCCCAACCTGATTACCCTTGGCTTTTAAAGCCAAAGCCACGTTGGCGGCAGCTTGAATAATCGCGTCACTGGCGGCGTGACTACCACTAATAATTAATGGTTTTTTAGCGCTGGCTAACGCTTGAGCAACAATCTCTACTTTAGCGCTTAACTCAGCGGAAAGCCCATCAACCGCCGGTGCTTCGCCATTAATCGCATGCGCAATCGCAAAACCAAAACGGGCTTGATCGTCAACAGCCGCACGGTAATTAAAGGCCGCCACATCGTCCAAACGCGTATCATCAACGTGAGTCACAAACAGCGGATATTTAGCTCGCTGGCCAATGTTCATCACTGCCGCGATTTGCCAGTCTGCCACTTTTTGGGCTGCTGCCATTTCACGCGCTTTACCTTTCACGGCTTGACGAACCGATAACGCCATACGTGCGCCGGTTTGAGTTAAATCTTCACCCAGCACCAGTACCGCATCATAGCCTTCGATTTCACGCAGATTCGGCGTATAAACGCCACCTTTTTGCAGCAGATTAAGCATTAGCTCTAAGCGACCTTGCTCAGCCGCAGATAGGCCGGAATAGAAATTCTCAGCGCCGACCAGAGCACGCAGTGCGTAGTTACTTTCAATGCTGGCGCGGGGTGAACCGATACCAATCACTTTTTGTGCTTGGTTTAGGATTTGCGCACCACTGCGCATCGCATCGACCGCAGAGAGAACTTGCTGTACGCCGTCTTTTATTAACAGCGGCTGACGCGGACGATCTTTGCGATTGACATAGCCATAACCAAAACGACCACGGTCGCAAAGGAAATACTGGTTTACCGAACCGTTAAAACGGTTTTCGATACGACGTAATTCACCATAACGCTCGCCCGGGCTGGTATTACAACCCAAACTGCATTGCTGGCAAACGCCCGGTGCAAACTGCATATCCCATTTACGGTTGTAACGCTCAGAATGGGTTTTATCGGTAAAGACCCCAGTAGGACAAACTTCTACTAAGTTACCGGAAAACTCACTTTCTAAGGTTCCGTCTTCAGGACGACCAAAATAGATATAATTATGCGCGCCATAGACACCTAAATCGGTACCGTCGGCATAATCTTTGTAATAACGCACGCAGCGATAACAGGCAATACAGCGGTTCATTTCATGACTAATGAATGGGCCGAGATCCTGATTAAGATGTGTACGTTTGGTAAAACGATATTTACGCATGGTATGACCGGTCATCACTGTCATATCCTGCAAATGACAATTACCGCCTTCCTCACAGACTGGGCAGTCGTGTGGGTGGTTGGTCATTAGCCATTCAACTACGCTCTCGCGGAACATTTTGGCTTCTTCATCATCAATAGAAATGAAGGTGCCATCTGCCGCAGGCGTCATACAAGACATTACCAGTCGACCGCGAGTGTCTTCTGCGTTTTGGTATTGCTTAACCGCACACTGGCGGCAAGCGCCAACGCTTCCCAGCGCCGGATGCCAGCAAAAATAAGGAATATCCAGCCCTAATGACAGGCAGGCTTGTAACAGGTTATCAGCCCCGTTTACATCATATTCTTTGCCGTCTACATGTATTGTAGCCATAGTCAGCATGCTTCCCAAAGGCCCGCATTTCGGCAGGCGTTAATCAAAAATTCTCACTTCGTGACCAACCTGTCGGAGAACCGACAGTGGGTGTTGTTACCAGTGATAGTTACTAGTATTGTTACCAGCGTTGCTTCAGCAAATTAGGCTGAATCCCCGCGATACTGCTTAAATTACGCAGATCTTGTTGCGAGATACCGGCTTCAAATTCATCACGAAAATATTTGATGGCGCTCTGTAGCGGTTCAACCGCTCCCGGAGCATGGGCACAAAAGGTTTTACCCGGCCCTAAAAAGCGACACAGCTGCTCAAGAGTTTCAATGTCTCCCGGCTGCCCTTCACCGCGCTCCAGTGCCTGAAGAATTTTCACGCTCCACGGCAAACCATCACGGCAAGGTGTACACCAGCCACACGATTCCCGCGCGAAAAATTGCTCCAAATTGCGCACTAACGAAACCATATTGACTTCGTTATCTACGGCCATCGCTAAGGCAGTCCCTAAACGACTGCCAGCCTTACCGATCGATTCAAAATCCATCGGTAAATCTAGATGATCGTTAGTCAAGAAGTCGGTCCCGGCACCTCCCGGTTGCCATGCTTTCAGGGTAAACCCATCGCGCATTCCGCCGGCATAATCTTCCAACACTTCACGCGCCGTCGTTCCGAAAGGCAGCTCCCACAGGCCCGGATTTTTTACCCGTCCAGAGAAGCCCATTAATTTGGTGCCCGCATCTTTACTTTTACCTGCGCTTAAGTCGATATACCACTGTGAACCGTGTTCCAAAATCGAGGGAACGTTACAGATAGTTTCTACATTATTAACGCACGTCGGTTTGCCCCAAGCACCTGAGGTTGCTGGGAATGGCGGCTTAGAACGTGGATTAGCACGACGACCTTCGAGCGAGTTGATTAATGCGGTTTCTTCACCGCAAATATAACGGCCCGCACCGGTATGGACAAACAGCTCAAAATCAAATCCTGAACCTAAAATATTTTTGCCCAATAAACCTGCGGCTTTGGCTTCTTCAATCGCTCGGCGTAAATGGCGTGCAGCATCAACATATTCCCCACGTAGGAAAATATAACCGCGATAGGCTTTCAGGGCATAAGCCCCAATCAGCATGCCTTCAATCAATAGATGGGGCAATTGTTCCATCAATAAACGGTCTTTATAGGTGCCCGGTTCCATTTCATCGGCGTTACATAAGAAATAACGCAAATTCATGCTTTCGTCTTTGGGCATTAAGCTCCATTTCAGCCCCGTGGAGAAGCCTGCGCCTCCCCGCCCTTTTAGGCCGGCGTCTTTTACTAATGAGGTAACCTCATCCGGTGCCATACCTTTTAAGGCGCGCTCTGCACCTTTGTAACCGTTTGTGCTGCGGTATTCATCCAACCAAACTGGTTGATGGTCGTCACGCAAACGCCATGTCAGAGGATGGTTTTCCGCAGTACGGATAACTTGCTTCACTCCGGATACTGTCATGGATACTGCTCCAATAACGTTTTGATATTTTCAGGCTTGACGTAACTGTGTGTATCATCATCAATCATCATCGTTGGCCCTTTATCACAGTTACCCAAACAGCAGGTCGGCAATAAAGTAAAACGACCGTCAGCAGTGGTTTGCCCCGGACGAATATTCAGCTGGTTGATAATTTCGGCTTCAAGCCCCTGATAACCTGTGATATGGCAAACAACACTGTCACAATAGCGAATAATATGACGGCCAACAGGTTGACGGAAAATCTGGCTGTAAAATGTTGCTACCCCTTCCACATCACTGGCAGGGATCCCCAACGCATCGGCGATGGCATAAATCGCACCATCTTCTACCCAGCCACGTTGTTTTTGCACAATTTTCAGTGCTTCAATCGATGCCGCGCGCGGATCTTCATAGTGATGTTTTTCATGTTCGATAGCGTCACGCTCTTCGACACTCAGCTCAAAAGTAGGTTTGGCTGGTGGTTCGTACACGTTAACCACATCAAGATGGGCGGGCTGATTGTTAGCGTTAAATTCATTCGGCATTGTTAGCGGTCCACATCAGACATTACAAAATCGATACTGCCCAGATAGACGATAAGGTCAGATACTAGGCTACCCCTGATAACAGCAGGAATTTGCTGCAAATGCGCGTAACTCGGCGTACGAATACGGGTCCGATAGCTCATTGTGCTGCCATCGCTGGTCAGATAATAACTGTTGATCCCTTTGGTCGCTTCGACCATCTGGAATGATTCATTTGCAGGCATTACCGGCCCCCAAGACACTTGCAAGAAGTGGTTGATCAGCGTTTCAATATGCTGCAATGTGCGCTCTTTTGGCGGCGGAGTAGTCAATGGATGATCGGCCTTAAATGGCCCTTCAGGCATGTTCTTCAGGCACTGCTCAAGAATACGAATACTTTGACGCAGCTCTTCCACTTTCAGCATCACGCGGTCATAACAGTCACCGTTATGGCCTACTGGCACTTCAAAATCGAAGTTTTCATAACCAGAATAAGGACGCCATTTACGCACATCGAACTCAATACCTGTCGCACGTAATCCGGCGCCAGTTACGCCCCACTCCAGAGCCTCTTTCGAGTTATACGCAGCTACGCCAACCGAACGACCTTTCAAGATGGAGTTTTTCAGCGCAGAAGTCACATAAGACTCAAGGCGTTTTGGTAGCCAATCGAGCAATTCGCGCAGCAGTTTATCCCAGCCGTGCGGTAAATCATGCGCTACACCACCAATACGGAACCACGCAGGATGCATACGGAAGCCAGTAATCGCCTCAACCACGTTGTACACTTTTTGACGGTCAGTAAACGCAAAGAATACCGGCGTCATCGCACCAACGTCTTGAATGAAGGTACTGATATACAACAAGTGACTGTTAATGCGGAACAACTCAGAGAGCATGACGCGAATGGTTTTAACGCGATCAGGAACTTCGATGCCAGCCAGTTTTTCGACCGCCAAAATATAAGGCATCTCATTGACACAGCCACCGAGGTATTCAATACGGTCGGTGTATGGGATATAGCTGTGCCATGATTGACGCTCACCCATTTTCTCAGCACCACGATGGTGGTAGCCGATATCTGGTACACAATCGACAATTTCTTCGCCATCAAGCTGAAGAATAATGCGGAAAGCACCATGAGAAGAGGGATGGTTAGGCCCCAAGTTTAGGAACATGAAATCTTCATTTTCATTGCCCCGTGCCATGCCCCACTCTTCTGGCTTAAAGGTTAACGCCTCCATTTCCAACGCTTCTTTCTCTTTTGTTAAGACAAAAGGATCGAACTCGGTAGCACGCGCGGGATAATCTTTACGCAGCGGATGACCTTCCCAATTAGGAGACATCAATAAGCGGCGTAAATTTGGGTGCCCTTGGAAGGTGATACCAAACATATCCCACACTTCTCGCTCATACCAATTGGCATTCGGGAACAGTGAAGTAATAGAAGGCACATTGAGATCTCTTTCGCACAGTGCGACTTTTAACATCAGGTCGCGATTACGCTCGATAGAGGTCAAATGATAAAAAACAGAAAAGTCTGCTTCAGGTAGGCCTTGTCTATGGATACGCTGACGTTCATCCGTCCCGTGCATATCGAATAACATGACATACGGTTTAGGCAGTCTTTTAAGAAAATCGATTATTGATAATAACTGTTCGCGTTTCACCCAGACTACTGGCATGCCAGTACGGGTGGCCTGAACAGAAAAGGCATCCGGGCCAAATTGATTGCGCAGTTCCAAAATCACAGGATCATCGAGGTGTTCCTGCGTTTGCCATGCTGGCTTGGTACCGTTTTGCGCTATCTGATCTGTCATCATTCTTCACCACAACGCTTGATCAGGTTTATTGTGACCGCAACACATTGCTCTGGTTACGCTGAATGGCTATAAGCCTTAAATTTCGTCTGGTGTCCGCAGATTAGTCACTGCGATACGCTCGCCGTGCTTTCTGTCTCTTTCTGACTGCATGTTGGCACGATAGACACCTTGATCGCCGACCACCCAAGACAATGGGCGACGTTCTTTACCAATAGACTCTTGCAGCAATAATAGTGCCTGCATATAAGCTTCTGGTCGTGGTGGGCAGCCCGGAATATAAACATCAACCGGGATAAATTTATCAACACCCTGCACCACAGAATAAATATCGTACATTCCACCTGAATTCGCACATGCTCCCATCGAAATAACCCATTTAGGTTCAAGCATCTGATCATAAAGACGCTGGATAACCGGAGCCATTTTGGTGAAACATGTTCCAGCAACCACCATGAAATCGGCTTGGCGTGGAGAGGCACGTAATACTTCTGCACCGAAACGTGCAACGTCGTGCACCGCAGTGAATGAAGTAACCATTTCCACATAACAACATGAAAGACCGAAGTTATATGGCCATAAAGAGTTCTTACGACCCCAGTTAACCACATCGTGCAATGCATGAGACAGCTTGCCCATGTAGATATTACGACTAATATCTTGCTCCAGCGGATCGCCGACGATTTCCTGAGTTTGCAGGGGGTAACGGTCATTCTCCCCGTTAGGATCTATGCGGGTAAGCGTATAATCCATTGTTTAATGCCTCGCTTTTTACTGCGGATGATTATTGTTGGTTTTGATAACTTCGCTCGGACCATCGACGTGACGGCGTGAACGAATTGGGGTCCAATCTAGTGCACCTATGCGTACTAAATAAAACAGCCCAGCCAACAACACCAGAATAAAAATAGTAGCTTCAATAAAGCCCAGCCAGCCTACTTCACGAATGGATACAGCCCACGCGTATAGGAATAAAGCTTCTATATCGAAGATAACGAAGAACATGGCAACCAAATAAAACTTGGCTGACATACGAAGACGGGCACTCCCTACGGAATCGATTCCTGACTCATAAGGGACATGTTTAGCTCTTGCTTTAGACCGGCCACCTAGGAAATGCCCAGCAGTGAGCATAAAAGCACATAGGGCGAGAGTCCCGATAAGGAAAATCGCAAATGCCCAGTGATGGGCTAACGCTTCAATTGATGTCGACATATTCGTTGCTTACTCGTTAAAAATGGTGCCAGTAATTCTGCTCTTATAATATAACGGCAGTGTTACACCATAATTTGCCCAGTTAATTGAGAAAAATAATCAAAAAGGAACAATTCCCACCAAAAGCAGGCTGAAAGATCCTTGTTGGCTTTCCTCCCCATACGGCTATTTTGCTTAATTGAGACAAAATAAACGCAATTTCTTTACAAAGAAAATACAGTCCATTAACAAAAACTATCTTAAAACAGCTAAAACGTGTCAGTCTGACTAAAAGCCTATCAACACAGCATATAGTCTAACTGATTATTCGCTTTTACTACACTATTATCTCAGGAAAAACCTGTTCTATTAGAGCATTTTATGGGCTATTTTTTTGATCTAGCTCACGGTTTTATTGAAAAAACTTTGCTTCTGTTTACATTTAAATCAATTTTAACCTACGCCGTAACAATAGCGTTTTTTGCATTAAATCAATAGACTGCTATAACATTGGCGATTATTTTACTTATTTAACACATAAAATATTGTTAACAAGGTAACAATTATTTAACCTGTAAAGTAAAATTTAGCTTATGCCGGGAGCATCACAGAATATGATAATAAAAATAATCTTCGTATTCTGAATAATTATGGCGAGACAATATAGACTAAGTACAATTTACACTATTAGCCATACTAATTGAAAGGCTAATATGCTCTATTTTATTATCTGACGTATTGAGTCAAAAATAGCGCTGTATATTGCTACCTTTTGGAGTGAGCCGTCTGGAATATAGTATTGAATAAGCGTTAAATTGTAGGCTAAAATATGGCTTAACACGTTAAAACACTGATTTAAAATCTAGGCCAATAAGCGGACTGTTATCGCCATTGGATCAATAGCGATAACAGTAAATAACTTAGTACGAATATATTTAATTGATGCTGATAATTAGGCAGTGATATTTTCTGTGGCGGCAAGATTATCGTCGACAGCCGTAGCATAGCTTATCTTTTTATTTTCAATCGCATTGAACACAGTCAATACTGATTCTTTTTGCTCATCCGCATTTTTATATAACCAATATTGAATATCTGGCAAACGAGGTAAACCATCGATCTCGCCTAAAATTCGTAAATCTGCATTCTGCATTTCCATTGGGCGTGCCGTGACTCCGACTTCAGCGTTTACTGCGGCACGGACGGCAGGTAGTGAAGCCGCTTCATAGGCGATATGCCAGGCTATCCCTGCTTCATCTAACGCTTCAACGCTCAATTTTCGGAAAGGATTAGATTCTTCCATAGTGACTAACGGAATAGGTTCATTAGTACGCAATTGGAAATCTGCTGCGCAATGCCATAAAACAGGCACAGTACGTAATGCGGTTTTAGGATGATGAGCAATACGCGCGGTGGTCAATGCAAGATCGATTTCATGATTGTCCAGCATGCCTTCAATAAACTGCGCGCGTTTGATACGGATATCTACAGCCATTCGCGGATAGACTGAAGCGATTCTATTCAGCAGAAATGGTAACAAAATATCGACAGTATCATCAGATGCACCAATTCTTAATTCACCTTCGGCATCATTATAGGATAACGAAGCCGTCGCATCATCATTGGCACGTAATATTTGCCGAGCATATCCCAACAGCTGTAAGCCGTACGCAGTCAATAGTTTATTACGACCATGACGTGCAAATAGCTCTCGCCCAATCAACTGCTCTAGGCGCTGCATTTGTTGGCTTACCGCAGATTGGGTTCGACATACCGCGGCCGCAGCTGCGGCAAAGGTGTTTAAGTCTGCGACCGCAACAAAGGTTCTTAATAAATCTAAATCGAGATTCATAATTGGACGGTTAGAATTTATCATCATTTATTCTCTTATACTTTATAAGCCTGATAAGCCTGGTGTTTTATGATCTCAAGAAAGAGACCTAGCATTCATTTTTTAAACATTAGTCATGTTATCTAAATCTATACATCCACCAGCAACTGTATGACCTTGAGCTAAATTAATCCTATATAGAAAAATATATTTTTCTATATTTACTCTTCTTAATTAACTTTTAGCGTGGCAACAGTTAAATGCCAATATGAATGTTCTTTTTATGAGTACGAGAAAATAGTAGCATATTTAATGTAATTGCAATTAATTTAATGTAAATACATAAACGTTGCTTATACTCGCTCATCATACCTGTACAAAACTGACTGATAAACAGCCGTTTAACCACTTTTAGCATAAATTTTAGAGATTAAAACGATAAATATCACTAATAAGCCTGATTAATTTAGAATTTAGTAGATTCGTTTTTAGGAAAATTTCGTATATTTATACATGATTACTCAAAAAACCTTACAGTTTGATACAAAATAAATATTCTTATTAATCGCTACTTTTTAGCGGTGTTGTCTATTCGCCCACTAAAATCTATCCATTAACCAAACTATAGTTCTAACCTAACAAATACA
Source organism: Moellerella wisconsensis ATCC 35017 (assembly GCF_001294465.1). GTDB lineage: Bacteria > Pseudomonadota > Gammaproteobacteria > Enterobacterales > Enterobacteriaceae > Moellerella > Moellerella wisconsensis. Next base: position 11,725 of record NZ_LGAA01000017.1, on the reverse strand, counting down.
ATAAGAGTTTTAATCTAACTTAATGAATATAAAAAGCCATCAAACATTAACCTAACGGTCTTTTACAACCTTTTACACCAAAATTCTCGCGGATCTTCAAAAGCTTCCGTGGTAGGAGTACAGTGGTAAGACTTAGATTTGCTGGGATGCCCCCTGCTGTAAATGCCGAAAGGTGAGTGAGAATATAATGAATATCATAAAAAAATCGCACAAACTGGATAATGTCTGCTATGACATCCGTGGACCAGTATTAAAAGAAGCTAAGCGCTTAGAAGAAGAAGGCAACAAAGTTTTAAAACTGAATATTGGCAACCCGGCACCTTTTGGTTTTGATGCACCGGACGAAATTTTGGTCGATGTTATTCGTAACCTACCCAGCTCTCAAGGCTATTGTGACTCCAAGGGCCTATATTCCGCCCGTAAAGCTATCGTTCAATTTTACCAAGCTCGCAATATGCGCGATCTAACCGTTGAAGATGTCTATATTGGTAACGGAGTTTCCGAGCTTATCGTACAGGCAATGCAGGCGCTGTTAAATAGCGGTGATGAAATGCTCGTACCTGCGCCAGATTACCCACTCTGGACTGCCGCCGTTTCTCTGTCTAACGGTAACGCCATTCATTATATGTGTGATGAGCAACAAGGCTGGATGCCCGATATTGAAGATATTCGCCGTAAAATTACCCCACGGACGCGCGGTATCGTCATCATTAATCCAAATAATCCAACCGGTGCGGTCTACAGTAAAGAGCTGCTATTAGAAGTAGTTGAAATCGCACGACAAAATAATTTGATTATTTTCGCTGATGAAATCTACGATAAAATTCTTTATGACGATGCCGTACATCATTCGATTGCCGCTTTAGCCCCAGACCTGCTCACCGTCACCTTTAATGGATTATCAAAAACCTATCGCGTAGCCGGTTTCCGCCAAGGATGGATGGTGCTGAATGGTCCCAAAAAACACGCTAAAAGCTATATTGAAGGCTTGGAAATGCTAGCATCAATGCGCTTATGCGCTAATGTACCAATGCAGCATGCGATTCAAACTGCACTCGGTGGCTATCAGAGTATTAGCGAATTTATCAATCCCGGCGGACGACTTTATGAACAGCGTAATCGGGCATGGGAATTAATTAATCAAATTCCTGGTGTTTCTTGTGTTAAGCCTCAAGGCGCTCTATATATGTTCCCAAAAATTGATATTAAACGCTTTAATATTCATGATGACCAAAAAATGATCCTCGATTTGCTCTTGCAGCAAAAAGTCTTGTTGGTTCAAGGAACTGCATTTAATTGGCCTGAGCCTGACCATTTCCGTATTGTCACTCTGCCGCGTGTTGATGATTTAGAGATGGCAATTACTAAATTTGGCCGTTTCTTAGAGCACTATCATCAATAGATGATAAAGATGAAAAAACCTTCATTCCAGCGAAGGTTTTTTTATTCTCTCCCCTCAATACAATCAAATACGGTCATTTACAAAGTGTATTGCCTCACTCACAATGGACAAGTGCTTCTGGCATAATTTGTCTCCCTTGTATTTATAGCGTCATTAGCAGACAAGGGCGAACTGTATCCAGACATCAACTTAAGGAGAAATCATGAGCTATTTTTTTGCCCATATTGCCCGTATGAAGTTAATCAATCGTTGGCCTCTAATGCGCAATGTCCGGACTGAGAATGTGTCTGAACACAGTCTACAAGTCGCCTTTGTTGCTCATGCTTTAGCAATTATTAAAAATCGTAAATTTAACGGCAATCTCAATCCGGAACGCATTGCATTACTCGCTATGTATCATGATGCCAGCGAAGTGATAACCGGCGATCTGCCTACGCCTATTAAATATCATAATCCGCAAATTGCTCATGAATATAAAAAAATTGAGAAATACGCCCAGCAGAAATTAATCGCGATGCTACCAGAAGAGCTGCAAGAAGATTTTCGTTCGCTGGTGGTTGAAGATTTACAAACAGAAGAAGAACATTCGTTAGTTAAACAAGCCGATTCACTGTGTGCTTATTTGAAATGTTTAGAAGAATTAGCGGCGGGTAACAGCGAATTTAAACTGGCCAAAAAACGTTTAGAACAAACATTAGCGGATAGAAAAAGCCCAGAAATGGACTATTTTATCGAAATTTTTGTTCCTGGCTTTTGTTTATCATTAGATGAAATAAGTAATTGATTATGAATCATAATCACGGTAGTCAGCTATCCTGCTTGACTTTACTACCGTGATTATTTTATCTATCAAACTTAATCATCAAGCTAAGCCATATAACCTCGCTGCTGCACGACATCTCCCCAAGCCTGATTTACCCCGATAGCTATTTGCTCATCAATACCGTTCAGCAATGAGCCAGAGTGCTGCTTAAGTGCAGAATAATCGATACCAGAGTGTCCCATTAGATTCACTAATTGATCCACCGCCTCGCCAGTTAACGCCATATAATCGCGCTGATTATCTGACTCTCGCTCATTGGCATGGATCACTATTTTTGCCCGCTCTGTAGCAAGAGTTTCAGCAAAATAATTATCAAATGTGACCATACCTAGCGATTCAAATTGTTGTTGTGCATCTTGCGGTAATTCGAAACGTTTGAACCATAATCGTAAATCATTATTACTACGCTCAAAGCCTAAGTTATGGCGGTCTAATCCTTTTAAGACAATATAATCATTCGCTTGGATATCCATAACACGATTACTGATAATATCCTTGCTAACAATAAAACGATTACTTCCCCCGCCACCATAAAACTGATTTTCATAGCCGCCTAATGAAATAATATCGTTGTCTTCACCGCCATCGATCACACTGAATTTAGATAAATTGCTAGCGATTAAATGATCTCGTCCGGTCCCTCCACTGATCACCGAGTGGTAGCCCATTAATTTTAGTCGATCATGGCCTTCTTGCGCATGTATTTGATTTTCATTACCAAAAATAGTGGCTAAATCATTCCCTTCGCCTAAACTCAATTTATTATTATTACCTATCACCACGGCATAATCTTGCCCTTGCTGCATCGAAACTTGATTGAAATTACCTGAAACTATCGCGTAATCCCCCCCTGTCCCCATCTCGATGATGCCATTTTCACCAAATACAAAGGCTTTGTCATTTCCATCGCCCATATATAGCGAATTCACCCGCCCGGCAACCAGACCAAAATCATCGCCCTTGCCACCAAACATAGTATTTTCTCGGCCAGTAAGCACGCCTATATCATCGCCTTCCCCGCCAGAAAACAGATTGGAGAGACCCGAACCATAAAATGTATCATCCCCCCGCCCTCCCCAAAAATTATTGTTATCTCCGGTATAGGTGCCAAGATCGTTACCATCGCCGCCCCAGTTAAAATTGTAATTTCCCATCGAAAGATGAAAATCGCCATCATTTTTTAAGAAACCGCTGTGACGCAGAAAATCAACGGTTTTTTGCTCCATATTTAAGATGTCTTTAGTAAATTCACTGGATATTTCGGTTAATTTTGTTGCCATTTCACTCTGTTTATCGCGATTAAATAGCATGGCAAAAATATTAGGCAGTTGTAATGAATTAAAACCAAAATCGCGCGCTTCAGGCTGTGAATCTATCGTGGATGCCGTAGCTGAATGGGGATGATCAAATAGCAGATTTTCATCATCTGATGGCTGATCTATGCTATCGAGATCCGCAGCTATTTCACTATGTTTCTCAATTAATCCATGTTGTTGCAACGTTGTACGTATTCCTTCTTGACCCAACGCTAGATTAGCTTGCAGGCTATTGAGGATCGCCTGTGGATCGGTAAATTTACTTAACTGCTCGCCGCCAAATTGGAACATGATTTCACTCAGTTCTAACAATATCCCCTGTGTATCTAGCGGCTGGTTGTCGATTGAAATCAACGCGCCCGTCGCACTATATTGCACGCCAAAAATATCTGCTAAGGTGGTATCCGCATTTATACTCGCCATGCGTTGTAGCATTCGATGTTTAAATTGGCGCGGCATATGATCAATCGCATAAGTCCATGTGGTTTTAGGTAACCCTGTCGCGCTGTATTGTTGGCTAATAATGCCAAACAACGAGCCGATATTCGTGTCTAAAATAGACTGAATATTATCGCCGAATATAAAATTCCAATTTCCATGAGTAAGCTGAATATCCTCGCCCTGGCCACCGACCGCAAAATTAAATGTTATTTTTTGATTCAGCTGCTGTAATTTTTGCGCGCGCGAAAGCTTTTGCCCGTCCGCCTGAGAGGGATTTCCACTGAGCCACTGACTAAATCGTTTATTTAGATTAGCTTCAATATCAGCATCTAATCCGCGACCACTGCGCTGATATTGAGAATTTAACTCGGTTAACGTGGTGTAATCGACGTTGCTGTAGCCGTCTAGCGTTGCCATCTCGTGCAAATATTTTTGTACTCCCGCTAACAACCATTGCTGATCCTGAGTTTTTAGCCTGCCATTTTGCTCACCCGCATCGGCTATCTGTTGTAATTGCTGAGCCATACGCGCTGCACCATCAAAAGGATTAACTAATGGCGGCAGTGGAATAGATTTTTCTGCCATTAAAATCACATCGTTACTGCGCCCATGATTAAAACTAATATTGCGCGACCCAATAAAGATCTGTGCACCTTCAAAGGCTTGATACCCACCAATATTAATACTATGTTTGCTATCACCATCGCCAATATGCAGAAGCAAATTATTATCACCAAAATTAACGGCCTTAACCCCGCCATTACCAACTTTGATTACGGCATTACTGGTTCCCCAATTAAGGAGAGTGCTCTCCCCATCGCCAATTTGTACCTCTATATTTCCGGAATAACTCACGGACTTATCTGCCTCTGTAGATTGCGGTGCTGTCGGTGGTTCAGAGCGCGGTGGAGGGGTGTAAATTTCACGATCATCACCAATGACACCATAGGCAATTTTAGGCTGTTGATTAAGCCCCATACGGTGAATATCAATCTCACCTTCTGCTATTCCCTGACGAATGGATTCTTGGTAACTCACTATGTGATTATTATCGTTCCAATCTAAAACTACTTTATTCGACGCATGTTTCTTGTTCCATTTTCCGTACTCATCACGGGTTTGTTTATGTCCATATAAATCAACAGCAACTTCACTATTGCGTGCCGATATCTTACAACGAATTTGCTGCTCTGCGAGTGATTGCATAAAGTCACGAGCAAACCCTTGCTGTTTATCTTCCCCGATTAGAGAACAACCCACTAGACTTATCTTGTGTGGCGATAGCGCTAAAATATTGTTCACCTGAAAATTAGTCTGAAAACGGGCTAAATTTACCGCTAATTGATCAGCCGAATAGCCGGCTAAACTTCGATGATCAGCTTGATGATTATCTTGGCTTAACTCTCGCCCATGCCCCACTAATTGCCAACGAATTTTGCCTTGAATTAACGAGGGATCGCCATACACGACACGGTAATCTCCTGTACTATCTAACTGCACAATCACTGTGTTTTTAGGGTGCTTGCCCGCTAAATTTGCCGCTGCTTTTGCTACTGTGATATCATTTTCTAATTGGATAATAAGCTGCGTGTCGTACTGCGACTGGTACGATTGGCTGGGGTGATTTTCTGAATCATTTATAGAATTATTTCCTATAATATTGGTGGAGTTAACATCTATACGCATCCAATTATCAACCTGACTATTATACAATAAACGCTCAGATGTTTGATTTAAGGCGTCATCTCCCCCGAGCAAATGTAATCCACGTTCAAATTGCGCGACGGCTATCTGCGAATTAATATTTCTACTTTGATCAGCATCTTGGCTGCTTTCAAAATCTATCGGCCAGAAGCGCTGATTTTCTGCATCGTACATTACGTTGCCTAAATGCAAATCCTGATGGTAAATATTGCGATCGGCTAAATCAGCTACCATCGTCAAATACAACTCGCGTGCATTGATTGGCAATTGCTGTGCAGAAAGCGAAGAAACAACTGTTCCCGGCACTTTTAACATCGTTAAATAGACATTTCCTTGCCCATCACGATGTACATCAGCACTGCCATCACCATAAAACCGATTGAAATATATCGCTTCATTGACCGCAGATTCATAGGCTTGCCCCATATCCTTAATTAATAAATGTGGCTCTTTAGGATCGCAAATAACTAAACCAAACGAGCCCTCAGCGACTAAAATACCTTGACGTTGATATTCAGCTTTACGCATTTCAAATGGCGTCATTTCTGGCGTGATAGTTAATTTCAATCCGGTCTTACGTTTTGGTCCTAAAGGCGCTAATTGCTGCTGAAGAATATCGATTTTTGATAAATCACTAAACAGTGTTTTTAGTTGTGCAAATGTCTGATGTACTTCAATTTTGTGGTTATTAGGATTAAATAACATGCGATCCATAACACTATGGTGAAAATAACGTCCAGTCCATGGGTCAAGGATCAAAGCATCTGGTGAATCTCCACCAATTCGTACGAATACATGATCACCATCGCCGGTTAATTTTAATAACTCGACCTCCCCCTGATAATTATGATCATTAATAATTAAATGGGCAGCATACAATGCACGATCACCACAATTACCTACGCGGTACTGTTTTAATGTGGCAAAATATCGTGCGATATCATGAGGAAAATAAACCTGTCTAATGGTATTAATATTTCGGAGCATTTCCTGCCATTCTTTGTGTATTGCTGCACTATTTGGGATAAATGTTTTTAAGTCTATAAAATCGATAGTACTAAGGAGGGTAGAGGATTTATTTAAATCATGATTTACTTTATCTAAGATATCGCAAGGATTAAAAGTAAGAGAATTAACATCGCTATTTTTTAATACTTCGATATTAATTCCTTGATGAAATACAGCAGGTTTGATAGCTATTTTTTCTGCATGGCTATAAATTAATATTTTTGCTAAGTTCTTTTCTAAGATATTAATTAGACATTTTATATCACTATTTTTAGTATTATTATTTGTTTGTCGATCTACTAATATTTCACCTTTTTCTATATGCCTAATTTTTTCTTTTGAGATTTGAATTTGTAATTTTTTTTCGGTAGGTGTAGTTAACTCGACAGTAATAATATCATTATCATCAGAAATTATTTGAACATAACTTTTATTTCCTATCGAGAGTACTTTTTTCTGAGCTTGTAACTGCTGTATAACATACTGTGCCTCACCCTCAATCGCCTGTTTCCATACACTATCAGAGGTTATTATCTCACTGTTTTTATACTGATTATATTCCATCTCTAACACAGTGGATTGTTCTCGCGCTTTAGAATGTTGTTCGGCAAAATAATTAGTAATAGGTGCTTGATAAAGTCTATCTGTCATTTGCTGAAAATCAGCATAATGATCAAATGATTGAATGCCGATATCAGGATCATATAACGAATAAATATATTGTCCTTCAGATTGCCCTTCATAATTAGGATTTACTGAAATCGCCAGTGTTTGATGACTTGAATTTAACTGAAAATAACTAGACTCTTGGCTATTTTTAATGCTATCCATTAATTTTTGATAACTGGCTTCCTCATTATTTAACCCGTTAATCTGATTATTTTTTGTCATCCCATTCTGTTCTAAATTATGTTTAAATTGTTGATTTACATGCTCAACAATGTGTTGTTTTTTTATTTTTATAGTTTCGTTATCTAGTAAGTTACTTTTATTAAGATGATTGGCGTGAATTAATGATTGTGTAGTTAATAATAAGTTTATCTGTGCCGATAAATATCGTTGATTATAAGTAGCAATTAATTGCTGTTCTACTGAATCAATATCCGTACTTTTAGTTGTTCGAACAGATTGCTGTTCTAAAAGATAATTTAACCACTGTAAATAGGCTTTTCCTCCGCCTGCTCCATGTATTCGTTCTTCAATTAAATAACGGTTAGCTAACGCATTAGCCATCGCATGTTGCAGTGCTCTCGGGGCTGATTTTTGAAGTAAGTCTACATCATTGATAGGATTATCCGAAAATGTAGGTAGCCACTGTTTTAGTCTGGATAATAATTTTTTTATCGGGCGAGGGTCGACAGAAGATTCGGCGAGTATTAATGAACGATGAATGTCATCAAGCGTATAATCGATTTCATGATCTGAGTGATCAATCAGCGTTGATGAAGATGATTCTTCCTCCTGCTCTCCTTGTTCCCATAGCGGCGCTAAATAATCATTGGTAACACGATTCTCTGCTAGCGCACTATTTCTACGTTGATTGATACCTTCGGGAGCTAGCGATTGATCAAACAGTTCAGTCTGGGATAAAACTTGCTGAGCCGCTGAAATTAGCGGTGTAAACTGATCTAATTTAATTTGATTACTCAATCGGCCATCGATTGGTTGCTCTGATGCTCGAATACCTGCTGAATCAATATTTAGTGCGATTTCTGACTCACTAGATCCATCTAAATCTTCATTTTCCAATTCAACATCATTTAATTTATTAAGCTCTAATCCACTGACTGTTGCTGTCGTTCTCTGTGGACGATAATCATCATTCTGCTTCAAGGCTTTAACTTCATCGATACTTTGAGCCGCCAATTTTTTATTACTTACGATAATTTGGCGTTCGGCTGCATCTTTGGCTGCGGTACTTCGATTTAACGCTTGGTTTTTGCTGTTATTAGTCTCATTCTGTTGCTCTACAGCTTGCGCTACCTTTTGAGCAACCTGTTGCTGTGTAATATTGATATTTGGTTCAATTACGGTGTAATCACTTTCAGTATTAATTAAAGCCTGTTCAGATTGGAGCACCGACGTTTTTACCTGGCGATAATTGGTACTCAATTGCTGTTCAATTGTATTTAATATTTGCGAGGAGTCTGCCAGTTGTTGCTGCGCTTTATCTTGAGTTTGATGTATAAATTGAGCCGCATATTGCTGACGCCAATGCATACCTGAACTTAATGGCTGTTGAATATTCGTTATTTCTGGCTGAGAAAAGAATATAGCTCGTTGTGCTATATCTGTTGCTTGATCACTTAATATCGACGAATTGGCGAGTAAACTTTGCTGTATTTCATCGCCATTGTGTACCAATTCCTGCGGCTGGCTATGATTCAATTGATCCAGCGAGAGTTGTGCATGAGATAAATGACGATTTTTTTCTTTATTTAGGCGCTGTTGTATCTCGAGTGCGGCCTGCTTATCTTGCATTACTGGTTGTAAAATATCAGGTGAAACAGAGCCCAGAGTAGAATTGTCAGTGGTGGATTGCACCCGCTCCGTCGTATTTAACGCAGTCGTATTTGACGATACGTTTTCAACAGAAAATTGCTCCGCCAAACTGTCTAAATCGGGAGCTTTTAACTCACTGAGTTGATGCGTCAAGGACGACTCTAGCGGTGCAGCTAACGATGTATTTTCCGTCAACATCAATCCAGCCAATTTATCCGGCACAGGTGAGATATGTATATCATCGACCCCCGAACTATTCCCCGATATTAAAGCGTTTTTGCCGCTAATAAGCTCATTAATTGCCTGACTTGCTGCATTTCCGAGCACCGATTGTTTTATGTTATCGAACAATGCCGCTAACTTATTACTTTGCGTATTGTTTGAAGCCACCGACAACGCATAAAAATCGCCATTACCCACCTTAATCGCGATATTATTACGCGCATAAGTGGCGTGGATCATTAATCCGTCGCCGATATGAATGTTGGCATTGCCCTTGCCTTTCATTACTGCGATATTCATACCGTCGCCAATGTGGCTGGTTAAAATATAATTGCCCCATACCGCATTAATCGCTGTCCCAGCGCCAATTTTGGTATTTATATGAGTATCCCCGTAAGCGGCAACAATATTAGTCCCGGTACCTACGGTGGTAGTAATATTTCCTTTAGCTTTTAATACGTTGATTTGTAGGCCATTTCCCATTTTAGTGGCTATATTTAATTTTCCCCACAAAATATTAACGCCCATCCCCGTACCAATCTGACTAATAATATTCGAATCCCCTTTAGCGACAGATATCAGCCGACCATCGCCTACCTTAGTTACTATATTCGCCTTACCTTTAGTACCAACATAATCATCACCATCGCCAAGATGAGTGATGATATTTGCGTCACCTTGAACCAGCGTAATTTCGCGTCCCTCTCCTATTTTGCTGATTATATTGGCGCGCCCTTTAGCAAAATTATAGCGTTCACCATTTCCAATTTGTGTGGCAATATTAGCTTTTCCCCATAGCGCATTAATAGATAAACCACTGCCTATTTTATTGATTAAATTGGCTTTTCCTTTAGCAAAAGCGACGGTATTACTGGGCTCTCTTTGGCTCAAATGCGTCATCACATTACCGCCATCTGAAACCAATAATCCAACCAAAGCCCCATCTCCCACTTTGGTTAAAATATTCGCTTTACCAAAAAGTAATCCTGCGGTCGGGCCATCACCGATATGGGTAATTACATTCCCCTTAGCCTTAGCAACAGCCCCCATAAAACCATCACCAACTTTGGTAATAATATTAGCTTTACCCATAGCTAATGCGCCCGTTATACCGTCACCGATATGGTTCATAATATTGGCATCACCGAACATCAGTCCCAATGAAGTCCCCGAGCCAACTTTATTCATGATATTAATTTTTCCGAGGAATATACCGAGTGTTGTACTGTCTCCACGGTGTACATGCGTTAAAATATTGGCACTTCCAGCTAATAAAGCGGCAGTAAATCCATCGCCTACTTTAGTCAATACGTTAGCTTTTCCCAACATTATAGAAAACGTCTCACCATCCCCAACATGAGTAAAAATATTCCCAACCGCTAACATGGCATTTAAAATACAACCGTTTCCAACTTTAGTGGCGATATTACCTTTTGCCGCCATGACTATAACCGTCGTACCGTGGCCTATCTGAGTAAAGATATTCGCTTTAGCTATCATCAAAGCGATAACATCATCTTCATTGTCACTGTCGTTGACTTTAGTGAAAATATTGCCAATGCCCGCCATAAAAGCGTAAGTATTACCTACCCCGATATGGGTAAAAAGATTTCCTCCACCTAGCATCGCAGCAATGATTTGACCATCACCGACTTTGGTAAAAATATTACCCGCCGCCCCCATAATACCTATCGTGCGTCCATCACCAATTTGGGTGAAAATGTTCCCTAAACCAAACATGATGCCACTGACATTTCCATGCCCTACTTTGGTTAATATATTCCCTCCCCCCACCATTAAGCCCAAACTCTCACCATCCCCGAGATGTGTTAATACATTTAATCCGCCCCCCATAAATGCCTGAAGGTCGCCCACGCCCTGCTTAGTAATGATGTTGGCTCCACCTACAGCAATCGCCCATAAATGATTTTCTTTTTCTCTATCGCCTTGGTTAATTTGCGTTAGGATATTACCCATACCCAGCATATTGGCCTTAATATTACCGTTACCTATTTTAGTAATAACATTTCCCCCACCTGCCACAGATGTAGTTAAATTGCCATTACCTTGATGAGTTAATAGATTAAGACCTCCCGCGGCTAACCACAGGTTATCCCCATGCCCAAGATGAGTATGGGTATTTAATCCCCCCAACATATACAGCTTATTTCTCTCCTTGTTATCACCAGACATTATCGAGATATTCGCCATGGCTAAGAGATTAGCGTTATATTTCCCATTACCTTGACGTATAAAAACATTAGCCACACCTTTAGCCTCAATAGTCGTGGTTCCATGACTCACTTT
>NZ_LGAA01000016.1 GCF_001294465.1 Moellerella wisconsensis ATCC 35017 | reverse complement strand
ATTTACTACGACATTGGCGATACCTTGACCTTCAAAAACTAAATCACCTTGCTGCCCGGTTTTTAAAACTATATTCGCTCCCCCCGTTCCGCGAAAATAAGTATCACCTTGTTTAGAACAGTGGTTAATAATATTAGCTATACCATTGCCTTCAAAATTAACTTGGCCGTTATCAACATCAGATACAATATAATTCGCTATTCCATGCCCCCAAAAAGAAATATTCCCTGTAGTTTCCGGTTTTTGTATATCAGATGGATTAAGTAATAAATTATTATTATGTTCACGTATGATTTTATTATAGCCGGCAGTTAAATTAACATTAATATTTCCATCCATTACTGAAGAGTATATATAATTAAAGGCTGAAATTCCTTTTATATTAACATCCCCCTTTTGTCCAAAATGAGAAACACTATTGTGAGCCGCCAATAGATTAGCATTAACATCACCATGAACAACATTTGAAACTATATTGTTATATACGGAAATGGCCTTACTATTAATGTTTCCTTTTCGTCCAGAGTGCGTGACTTTATTGTACCCACCTAATAAATCAATATTAATATCACCTTGCCAAACTCGAGAGATTATTTCATTATAAGCCGCAATCCCATTACCATTTATATCACCAACACCGCCTTGGCGAGTGATACTATTATATCCTCCGGATAAATTAATATTAATATCCCCAACATTGGCACTGGAGTAAATTTCATTATATCCTCCGACGCCTTCAACAATTAAATTACCATTTCCTCCCACACGTTTAAATTTATTATATAAACTGTATGTTTTCGCATAGGTATGACCGGTTATTGCCTGATGCAATAGTTCTACACCGCCGGTAGCCCCAACATAATTAATATTACCAGTTCCTAGACTGTGGATTTGTGTATAACCTGAGGCTCCACTTACGTTTAAATCGCCATCAGGGTTAGTAATCGACATATAAGCAGTCCCCCCAACGACGGTATCATTTCCCGAACCGGTATTTATAACCACAGCTAATGTGGCTACTTTTATGTTATCATTGCCACCATGGGTATTAATTCTTAATCCATCGGTTAAACCTGAAAATAAGGTGGCTGGCGTTATTGCTATCGCATCGACATCATTATCTTCTTCATTACCTTCATAGGAACCCATAATGTTATATTCGAAAAAACTAACAATATCTCTTTTCTGACGTCGATTTTTAGGCAGAAGACGATTACTTTCTTTTTCTTTAAATAAACTATTAGATGAACTTACACTTTCATTATTAACTTCTGTTATTTCTTTTTCATATAAATCTTTTTTTATGATTATCTCTTCTTTACTAGAAAATTTATTTATTCGCTTATCCATAAGACATGTCCTTTTAATAATAGGGGATATTAGAGTTAGCACTAACAATTATTAATAATGAAATATAAGTATTTTATTATTAATGATTAACATACTTAACTATTAATAAAAAACAATACTCACTGCTAATAATTAGCATTAGATTAATATCGAAAAAAACAATAAATATCTAATGGAAATATTAATTATTTATTGGCTGATTTATGATGAGAATAAGAAGCTATAAATGGCTAACAGACTGAGATCATTGGCAGCCCTCTGCCATTAAGCCAATGGGCTGCCGAATAATTAAAAAGGAAATAAAACAGGGATAACTGCAATACTAATCAGCATCACAATAAAGGTAAACGGCACGCCGAATTTCAGAAAATCAGCAAATTTATATCCACCTGGGCCTAAAACTAAAGTATTAACGGGGGAAGATACCGGGGTCATAAATGCCGCCGATGCCGCCACGCCGATAACCATAGCAAAAGGCATCGGTGACACTTCCATTTGCCTTGCTGCCGCAATCGCAATCGGTGCCATTAACACCGCAGTGGCGGTATTAGAAATAAATAAGCCAATGGTTGCACATAAAATAAATAAGCACAGTAACATGACTCTCGGCCCCATATTACCGGCGACATCCATCAGGAATTTAACAATTAAATCAATACCGCCGGTTTTTTGTAATGCAATTGCAAACGGCATCATTCCCACAATCAAAATAATACTTGGCCAGTGGATTGATTTATAGGCACTTTCCATATCGATGCAACGAAATTTCCCCATCAATAAGCAGGCAATTAATGCGGCAATAAAGTTTGGGATCTCATTGGTCACCATCATAGCGACCATCAGCGCTAAACAGAATATCGCATGGGCGGCCTGAGATGATGCGGGAGCAACTGCCTCAATTTCCGCAGCTAAATTCAGCACAATAAAATGGCGTTTTTTGGTGGATAACACCCGAATTAACTTCCAATCGCCGATCACCAATAACACATCGCCTAAACGCAACGGCTCGTCAACTAATTTACCCTCTAACGCCATGCCATCACGGCGGATCCCGACCACGTTAAGTCCATAACGCGTGCGATAACGAATTTCTCGCAAACTTTTTCCCAATAAGTCGGAATCGGGATTCATTGATACTTCGGCCATCCCTACATCGCGAGATTGGTCGGAAAAATATTCACCCCGTAGCACCATCGGTTCCAGCATTTGCTCATGGCAAAATTGACGCAATTCATCATCAGTTACCGAGATATCTACCAGCAAAACGTCTCTTTCTCGCAGTTCAGTTCCTCCCGTCGCACTCACCATTACTCGACGAAATTTACGCCACCGTTCAATGCCCACGACGTTAGCTTCGTAGCGAGAACGCAAATGTAATTCATCCAATGAATGCCCTATCAGCGGAGAACCTTTGCGGATCGCTAAACGACGAGCTCGACCAGCTAACCGGTAATCGTGGATTAAATCACGGAAAGTTCTCTGATAGCGCTCAGGCCCTTTATCCGGTTTATCTGAGCCTAGCCAACGCCTTACCACCCACATATAAGCAATGCCGGAGATCAAAATTAGCAATCCTATCGGCGTGATAGAAAAAAAGTGAAAACCTTTTAAACCCTCTCGCACCAGCTCGCTATTAACCACCATATTCGGCGGGGTTGCCACCAAGGTCATCATGCCGCTGATTAAGCCAGCAAATCCGAGCGGCATCATCAAGCGGCCAGGTGACGTTTTCATTCGCTTCGCAACACTAAGTACCACGGGAATAAAAATAGCCACCACTCCCGTTGAGCTCATAAAGGCACCCAATCCAGCTACAGTTAGCATCAAAAATACCAGCATTTTACTTTCACTGCTGCCTGCTACACGTACCAGCCAATCGCCCATTTGATAAGCAACACCGGTTCTTACTAAGCCATCGCCTATTACAAATAAAGCCGCAATCAATAAAACGTTTGGATCACTAAATCCTGAGGTTGCCTGTTCGAGACTCAACGTTCCACTGAGAACAAAGGCAATAATGACCAACAGCGCTACCACATCCATTCTGATTTTGTTGGTAGTAAAAAGCACAATTGCTATCAATAGCAGGGTTAATACCCACAGTAATTCGCCGTTCAAAATGGCCTCTTTCGTCGGTAAGAAACATCAGTGTGATCAATTTAGCTTAGTTAAGCATTTTTTCACCTTAAAATCTTTGATTAAACCCGCGCTATGATTAAAAGGCATTGAATAATAACCTCACCAATCAATACTTAGTGACTCGCCTCTAATCGCGGATACAAAAGATAGGATAGAATAGTCAAATTCCATAGGATATTTAATATTATAGAAAGTAACATAATGAAAATTAGACGCTTTATGTATGGTGATGAATTACCTTTATTAGCGGTATTTATTTCTTCAGTGCGGGGCCTTGCTATACAGGATTATACCCCTGAACAAATTGATGCGTGGGCTCCGCAACAATCTGCTCGCTCTAAATGGGATAATGATGAATGGCAACAAAAAATACGTACTTTACGCCCATTTGTCGTCGAGATTAAACAGCAAATAGTTGGCTACGCCGATCTGCAATCCACCGGCTATATTGATCATTTTTTTGTAGCGCAGCACGCAGCACGTCAAGGCGTAGGTAGCTTATTAATGCAGCACATTGATGCACAAGCCAAACTTCTCAGCCTCACTGAATTAACTGCCGATGTTAGCCTAACAGCAGAGCCTTTTTTTGCTCGACATGGTTTTCACATCATCAAACGTAACCGTGCGATATGCCGAGGTGTAATCCTGCTTAATGCCAGCATGAAAAAATCAATTTAGGTATCAGGATGTCATTAATGGAAGAAAATAATGGAAGAAAATAAAATTATTAGTCAACATTGATAGAACTCAAAACAGTGCTGCCAAACGACAGCACGGCTAATCAATGCGGCAAATACGATCCCGAATAGGGAATAGATTAATCAACCGAAAGTGTAAAACTGCCAGTTGAACTATTATTTTCAATATTCAGTTGTTGCAGTGAATGGATAATTAAACTAATTTCATCACGGCGAGGCATCCCCTCAGGGGCATGAACCGCAATTACCTGACATCCTGCGGTTAGTGCAGAATGGATCCCCGCTGGCGCGTCTTCAACTGCCATGCACTGTTGTGGGGCTAACCCAAGTAACTCCGCGCCGAGTAAAAAGGGATCTGGTGCCGGCTTACCCCGTTTAACTTTCTCAAAAGTTACCCAGTGTTTAGGTTCAGGCAATCCCGCAGCGTGTAAACGTGCCGTGGCAATCGGTACAGTCCCAGAAGTGACTATCGCCCAAGGAATAGCTAATTGATTTAACCGATTTAATAACTCGACAGCCCCCGGTAACGCAACTATTCCTGCCGTTTCGGTAGCTTCTAAATGCTCTAACCAACGAAATTTAGTTGTAATTTCTTCTTCGGTTGCAGTAGGCATAAAGTGACGTAATGATTCTAACGCTGGCTTACCATGAATATAGTTTTTTATTTCATCGTCGCTAATTCCTTGTTCTTTACCAAACAAGCACCAGCAATATTCGACGACGGCTAATGAATCCACCAGCGTACCGTCTAAATCGAATAAAAAACCTTTGCCTTGTAACGCCACTGTTATGCCCCTTGCTATATATTTATAATCGCGGTATTTACAATAATGGTACTTATAATAACGATATTAATAATACCTGTATTGATAAATAGGTTTATGCGTTGATAATTTGATTAATTTCCACCGCAGAAAGATGATATTGACGTGGACAAGACTGCCAAATATTTAGCATTCTCGAATATTTATCCCACATAGGTGTTTGTGAGTTAAACCCATGGGTTCCGCTATCAAAATGGGTATAACGCCCTTCGGTATTCACCATAAAACGCACGTAGCTAAGATAACGCGCTTCGGTTGCAGCGTCGAATCCTAAAAATTGTACCCGACGAGGATCAACACCGTCGATATCTTTTAAGTTCTCATGCGAGACTTGTAAGGCGTGATACATCTCCATGATATTAATAATTTGACGGCAACTATCTTCAGATAGTTCACCAAAATCTCTATCCAGTTCACGCATTTGTAAACCGAAACCACGTTCGATAACGGTTTGTAAACGGCGATAACGCTCAGCATTATCAGGGTCAAGCATGGTCATCATTTTATATTGATTGGATAAAATTAATCGCTGAGCATTGGTCATTTCCATTATGTCTCTCCTCACAGGAAAATTTTTTATTATCTTCGCATTCAACAATCCAGATGGACAGTCAAAACAAACCTTTTATTGATCTGGAAGGGGTTTTTGCCTTACTGATTGTTTAATCAGTATTTAATAATCTTAATCAACCAAAGTTAGCCCCTTATTGAGGCATAAATAATGGCAAAACTCAGACTCAAAATATCGTTTAAATTCATATAATTACACTAGGTAATTATCAACCAACGCAACGTGTTAGATATCTTCGATAAAAGATTTATCTAATTGTTTAAATGCGCGTTTAAGTAACTCAGCTAAAGAGAAATAGGTCGGCTGGCTTTCGATAGGCGCAATGGATAAACCGGCTTGAGAGAATTTTTCTCTAATTTCATAAAACCAATTCAATAATGAGGTCGGCAATGGCGTAGCCGCACGTTTACCGAGCCACCATAAGCCTTGCATTGGTAGGCTACAAGCAAATAACGCAGTAGCTACAGCAGGGGCAAGTTGTCCTCCCAGCGCAATTTGCCATGCTAAAGTAAAAATTGCTATTGGTGGCATAAAACGAATGCCAAAACGAGTGGCTTTGATCATTCTATTTTCAGGAAAGATCGGCGCCAGTTGTTTTTCCAGCGGAAAAGTATTCATATATTGCTTACCCAAGCGGAATTTTTTAAAAAAACCCGGGGACGGCGTTGGCAATGAACTCATTGTGGCTTCCTGTTTAATCAGATAGTTATTATTTTTATTCAAACAATTATTATTTGCAGCCTTAGCAGTATAGCGCTTTTATCTCGCTCGCCGAAGGATTTACACTTGTTGTATCAGAGTCAATACATCACCGGAGCGATGGCTTTGCTAACAGAATCAACATCAATTCATCAGTTTATTAAAAAAATATTCGCCGATGAGTTATGACCCTAATCAATTTCTCATGCAATTATTAAAAAAAGCATACAAAGAATAAAATATTTTTAGTAGAATTAGGTATATTTTGTTTTTACTACATTTTCTGGACTAGACCATCAGCAACGAGACGGCTATCATCTAGCGAGTTTATTGCATTAAATAGATATATTGGGGATATTATCGTTATTTCAATCTAAGATAACCAAACATTTTCAGCGTAAATGACTTAAATTGCCATCAAATGCGCAACATGACGCACCTAAACAGCATAAGTTATCTTTCGGCTCGCGATCACGAGTCAACGCCGGTGTTTTTTCCCTCGGCAAACGCCACAAAATGTATGAGTTATCACGATAAATAGCGCAAGTTTATCCTGCTAAATTTGTTTTGCTGATATTTTAGGCTTTTTATCTTTATCATGATATCAGTCATGAAAAATCAGTTGAAAAATGCGCTAGTCTTTACAGCGCTACGCTCTATAGCAATGTTACATAAACTAAAAATTAAGCAAAATTTTGCTCACAAAAGTCTTTCTGCCTATTTCGGCGTAATTTTTTATTGTGCTGAATGACAGCAAGATGACTATACAACAACAAACAACAATAGGTATTTCCATGTCAAGTAAGCTGGTACTGGTTCTAAACTGCGGTAGCTCCTCACTTAAATTTGCTATCATCGACCCTGCAAATGGCGAAGAATATTTATCTGGTTTAGCCGAGTGCTTCAATTTGCCTGAAGCCCGTTTAAAATGGAAAATGGACGGCGCTAAACACGAAGCTGCTTTAGGTGCTGGCGCTGCGCACAGTGAAGCTTTGACTTTCATTGTAAACACCATTCTTGCTGAAAAACCTGAACTGTCAGCACAGATAGCCGCTATCGGCCACCGTATTGTTCATGGTGGTGAGAAATTCACTAAATCTGTTCTGATCGATGACCAAGTTATCGCAGGCATTGAAGCCGCTATTCCTTTTGCTCCACTGCATAACCCGGCTCATCTGATCGGTATCGAAGAAGCGCGTAAAGCCTTCCCTCATTTAGTGGGTAAAAACGTAGCTGTTTTCGATACTGCATTCCATCAAACCATGCCTGAAGAAGCGTATCTGTATGCTCTGCCGTACAACTTGTACACAGATCACAGCATTCGCCGCTATGGTGCGCACGGTACTAGCCATTTCTATGTTTCTCGCGAAGCGGCTAAAACACTGAATAAACCCGTTGAAGAATTGAATGTCATCACTTGCCATTTAGGCAACGGCGGTTCAGTTTCTGCTATCGTTAACGGCCAATGCGTTGACACTTCAATGGGTCTGACCCCTCTGGAAGGCCTGGTTATGGGAACGCGTAGCGGTGATATCGACCCTGCTATCATTTTCCATCTGTATGATTCGCTGGGCATGAGCATTGACCAAATCAACAAAATGCTGACTAAAGAATCGGGTCTACTGGGTCTGACTGGTGTTACCAGTGATTGCCGTTATGTTGAAGATAACTATGAAGTTAAAGCTGACGCAACCCGTGCAATGAACGTGTTCTGTCACCGTTTAGCTAAATACATCGGTGCTTACGCGGCGCTGATGGAAGGCCGTCTGGATGCAATTATCTTTACCGGGGGTATCGGTGAGAACTCAGCCCACGTTCGTGAATTAACGCTGAATAAACTGGCACTGCTTGGTTTTGAACTTGATACAGAACGTAACTTAGCCGCTCGTTTCGGTAAAGAAGGTCTGATTACTACCGATAATAGCCGCCCTGCTTTGGTTATCCCAACCAACGAAGAATTGGTTATTGCACAAGATTCAGCTCGCCTGACTGCATAATAGTGTTAAAAACCGCCAGCCTAATCCGCTGGCGGTACTGTTTTAAGTAGAGAGCAACCGATAAAAAGAGGTTCCCGTGTCCCGTACAATTATGTTAATTCCGACCGGCACCAGTGTTGGTTTGTCCAGCGTTAGTTTAGGTGTCGTACGCTCAATGGAACAGAAAGGCGTTCGCCTGAGCATGTTCAAGCCTATCGCTCAACCACGCAATGGCAACAAAGACCAAACCACTGAAGTTCTGCGCGCACACTCTAGCAACAACACCATTATCGAACCCTTGAACATGGATTATGTTGAGTCATTACTGACCAGCAACCAAAAAGATGTTCTGATGGAAGAGATTGTGGCGCGTTACCACCAGAATACTAAAGATGCCGAAGTCATCTTGATTGAAGGTCTGGTGCCTACACGTAAGCATCCATTTGCTCAATCGTTGAACTACAACATTGCTAAAACGCTGGGTGCAGAAATCGTATTTGTTACCGCACCGGGCAACAATTCTCCAAGCCAAATGCATGAACGTTTAGAATTAGTTCGTTCTGAATTTGGTGGCCAACGCAATGAAAGTATTATCGGTGTGATTGTTAACAAAGTTAACGCACCGGTTGATGAGCAAGGCCGTACTCGCCCTGACTTGTCTGAAATCTTTGACGATTCAAGCAAAGCAACGATTGCTAATATCGATCCTAAAGAATTAGCTGAAAACAGCCCGCTGCCAATCTTAGCCTCTATTCCTTGGAATTTTGATCTCATTGCGACCCGTGCAATCGATATGGCTAAACATTTAGGCGCAAGCATTATTAACGAAGGCGAAATTAAAACTCGTCGCGTAAAATCAGTCACCTTCTGTGCGCGCAGTATTCCACATATGCTGGAACATTTCCGCCCTGGTTCACTGTTAGTCACGTCTGCTGACCGCCCAGATGTTTTAGTTTCTGCATGTCTTGCAGCGATGAATGGCGTAGAAATCGGTGCCATCTTGCTGACGGGAGGTTATCAAATCGATGCACCTATCCGTGGTTTATGTGAACAAGCATTCGCCACCGGTCTGCCTGTATTTATGGTTGATTCAAACACTTGGCAAACTTCACTGAATCTGCAAAGTTTCAGTCTCGAAGTCCCATCTGATGACCATGACCGTATCGAACAGATTCAAAACTATGTTGCTCGCCATATCAGTAGCCAATGGATTGAATCACTTGTTGCCGATTCAGAGCGCCCTAACCGTCTGTCACCACCGGCTTTCCGTTATCAATTAACTGAACTAGCACGTAAAGCTGGCAAACGTATTGTACTGCCAGAAGGCGATGAGCCAAGAACTATCAAAGCAGCCTCTATTTGTGCTGAGCGTGGAATTGCCAATTGTGTGCTGTTAGGTAATCCAGAAGAAATCCGCCGTGTTGCTTCTGCTCAAGGTATCGAGCTGGGTACAGGTATCGAACTGGTTGACCCAGTTAAAGTCCGTGAAATCTACGTTCCTCGTTTAGTTGAACTGCGTAAAAACAAAGGCATGACCGAAGTTGTTGCGCGTGAACAGCTGGAAGATAACGTAGTTCTAGGTACTCTGATGCTGGAAAAAGGCGAAGTTGACGGCTTAGTTTCTGGTGCGGTTCATACCACTGCCAATACGATTCGTCCACCACTTCAATTGATCAAAACTGCGCCTGGCAGCTCATTAGTCTCTTCCGTATTCTTTATGCTACTGCCAGACCAAGTCTTTGTTTACGGTGACTGTGCTATCAATCCAGACCCAACCGCAGAACAATTGTCAGAAATCGCCATCCAATCTGCTGACTCAGCTAAAGCATTTGGTATCGAGCCACGTGTTGCGATGATCTCTTACTCCACCGGCAACTCTGGTGCAGGTAGTGATGTTGAGAAAGTACGTGAAGCGACGCGTTTAGCACAAGAAAAACGCCCTGACTTAATGATAGATGGTCCGTTACAGTATGATGCTGCGGTAATGGCTGATGTGGCTAAATCTAAAGCACCAAACTCTCCTGTTGCAGGTAAAGCCACCGTATTCATCTTCCCAGATTTGAATACCGGTAATACGACTTACAAAGCGGTACAACGCTCGGCGGATCTGGTTTCTATCGGTCCAATGCTGCAAGGTATGCGTAAACCTGTCAATGACTTATCTCGTGGTGCGTTAGTTGATGATATCGTGTACACCGTTGCACTGACCGCTATTCAAGCAGCTCAGGCTGAAGCACAGGCTGAATAATTTAATTTATTTACGTTAATGCTGATTTGACAGTCCGTGTATTAAGGCATCCTTTAGGGTGCCTTTTTTATTGCGCTTTATTGCCTTTTATTTCTTATGTTTTAGAGCAAATCACGGTTATTTCTTTGCCGTAGATAAATAGAGCCACAATACATACCATTGAATAAAAAATCGATATAACAAATGAAATATATAAAAAATGAAATGGGCCAGAGGGATATAATACGGAAAAAATAAATATTGCGGATATAAAGGCAATTAAAGATGAAACATAAAAACGGAATAAACCAAATTATCCCGTTTTATATCAATAATAGATCAACTAAAAACGTTATTGGTTTTTATCAATATAGCTATTTTCGCTGCTATCGGTATGACTTTCTAGGTTTTTTTCTACGCTACGTTCGATATCGCGATCTACGTTTCGATCGGCGCAATTTATTCCTTTAGTAAAATCATTATTACGCGTCAACCAGAGCGATAATGCCTTTAATGAATCTGGGGTAAACTCATCACAACGTGCGGTAATTTCGGTCGGTGTCAACCAGCTCACTTCCACCACTTCAGCTTCCTGCAAAGCGAATGGCCCATGACTGACACAACTAAATAATCCGCCCCAAACACGGCAGCTTTCAACTTCATAATAAAACACACCGTGCTCAGCAAAAGGGACGCCAGCAATACCTAATTCTTCTTCGGCTTCCCGTTTCGCGGCATCCAGCATGGTTTCATTAATAGTAACCACCCCACCGGCTGTAGCATCTAATAATCCAGGAAAAAAATCTTTGGTCGCAGTTCGACGCTGTACTAATATTTTGCCCATGCCATCATGAACAACAATATAGGTTGCTCGATGACGCAGATTTTGAGAGCGCATCTGCTGCCGTGTTGCCTGTGCGATAACCTCGTTATTTTCATCAACGATATCCACCCATTCAACCACTTCGGTATCTTGTTGTTCCATCCTCAAAACCTTTTTTATATCAGCTTATTAATTTGCTGTTCATGCCGTAGACGTTTACGTACTTTAAAATAATCATAACTTGTTCTGAAATAATCAGAAATTGCTGTAACACATTTATTATAAACAATTTACATTGAATTATGCGCTACAAAATATGCTTTTCCTGCCCACCTTGCAAGCGCTTCACTTAAAATTTGATGCCTTACTCTTTAAGTTGCTAACTAATGTTAATGTAATCTATAGTTATTCTTAATAATGGTTATACTAATATTAACCTAAAGTATAAATTTGTCTGTCATTGACTCAATAATGACCAATAACATAGCGAGGTTTTTATGATTGATCTCTATTATGCGGCAACGCCCAACGGTTACAAAATTAAGCTATTTTTGGAAGAAACTGGGCTGGAATATACAATCCATCCAATTAATATTAGCCAAGGTGACCAATTTGCGCCCGATTTTTTAGCTATTTCACCGAACAATAAAATTCCGGCGATTATCGATACCCAACCTACTGATGGTGGACAACCTATTTCTATCTTTGAATCTGGGGAAATTTTGATCTATCTGGCGGACAAAACCGGCCAATTACTAAGCCGCGATATCAGAACGCGCGTCGCACAATTACAATGGCTATTTTGGCAGGTCGGCGGATTCGGCCCGATGCTTGGGCAAAATCATCATTTCACTCAATATGCCTCCGAGAAAGTCCCTTATGCTATCCAGCGCTATCAAACAGAAACCGAGCGTTTATATCGCGTATTAAATAGCCAACTAGAAAAAACCGCTTATTTAGGCAGCGATGAGTTCAGTATCGCTGATATTGCCACATTCCCTTGGGCTAAATTTCATGAACATCATCACATTGATTTAAACGACTATCCGGCGGTAAAACGTTGGTTTGAGGTGATTGAACAACGCCCGGCGACACAGCGTACTTTTGCCTAAGCGATATATTGGCTCGATGATGACACACCTAACTTATCTGAAAAATTTATCGACCTGAAAGACAAAGGTATCCGGCAGCGGCGTCTAATGCTATACCTAATATCGTTAGCACGCACAAGAATCAAACCACAGGGATAACCGCAGGAGGATATTATGCACATTCTTGTCACTGGAGGCACAGGATTAATTGGAACGCGATTAATTCAGCAACTGATCCATCAATCGCACCAAATCACTGTTCTTAGTCGCTCACCACAAAAAGTGTACAGCCAATTTTGTCGCGCAGTAAACCATTTAGGATCGTTACAAAATATAACCGATTTAAATCAATTTGATGCAGTGATAAATCTGGCGGGTGAACCGATAGCTGATAAACGTTGGACGGCGGCACAAAAGCAACGATTATGCACTAGCCGCTGGGAGATCACTCAAAGATTAGCTACGCTGATTAATACCAGCAGCCAACCTCCTCAGGTATTAATTTCTGGCTCTGCCGTTGGTTATTATGGCAGCGGACACGACCAAAAAATACTGACAGAACAAAGCCCAGCGCATGACGAATTTACTCACCAGTTATGCAAACGCTGGGAGGAACTCGCACAACAGGCAGAAAGCCCAAAAACTCGAGTCTGTTTATTAAGAACTGGAATTGTCCTAGCCAAAAATGGCGGAGCCTTGGGAAAAATGTTGCCGCCGTTTAAATGGGGAGTCGGAGGGCCAATAGGCCGCGGTACCCAATATATGCCGTGGATACACCTGAATGATATGGTAAATGCCATTATCTTTTTATTAGATCATTCAACGCTTTCTGGGCCTTTTAACTTAACTAGCCCTAATCCTGTTCACAATGCACAATTTGCCAGCGCGCTAGGAAAAGTACTTCATCGGCCAGCCTTCATGCGGGTACCCGCATTAGTGATTCAAGCTATCATGGGCGAATCGGCAGTATTAGTTTTAGAGGGTCAACGCGCGCTCCCAGCGCATCTGCAGCAAGCTGGATTTAACTTTGAGTTTTCTTACATCTCAGATGCGCTAAACGATATCTTTAATTCGACGGCAAAATAGGCCACGCTTTGAAAGGCCATGATGCATGTGGTAAAAATGATGATGCGTAGCGTTGACCTTATACCAAAGCCACCACTTCAGCAAAGGTAGGTGGTGGAGAATAAAGCATAATAAGTCTCAGTTACTTCGCGCCTTGCCAACGTTGGAATAACGGTTGTTCGGGTTCTATATCAAATTGATCAAGGATCCGATTGACCGTTTGATCAACAATATCTTGTATGGTTTGCGGTAAATGATAAAACGCAGGCATCGGCGGCATAATCATTGCCCCCATCTCAGCCGCTTGCACCATCAAGCGCAAATGCCCAATATGCAAAGGAGTTTCTCGCACACCGAGAACTAATTTTCGGCCTTCCTTTAATACCACATCAGCAGCACGTGTCACTAGAGTATCGGTATAGCTGTGTACAATCCCTGACAGCGTTTTCATCGTACAAGGCATAATCACCATACCGGCAACCCGAAATGAACCTGACGAAATAGCAGCAGCGATATCACGGCTATCATAAACATGATCGGCTAATTCTTGCACCTGCCGTAAGCTATACTCGGTTTCAAGAGCCAACGTTTGGCGACCGGCAGCGCTCATGACTAAATGCGTTTCGACCTCAGCAATCGGCTTTAATACTTGCAATAACCGCACGCCGTAAATCGCACCACTCGCCCCGGTAATACCAATGATCAGTTTTTTCATTTCGTCTCTCATTAATCAAAGTGAAATTTGGCCACGGCCGAGTAACTGATTTTATCAGCTTATTTAGCCAATTACTGCTAAAGGTTTTGAGGATAAATGATCGACGCGAAACCCAACTACCTCACCATAAGCGCGACTATAAAAACCAATAGACCGATAACAAAAAGGAGCACCAAAGTGCTCCTTTTACCAAAGTGTTATTAATCAATATTTGCCACGATACCGGCTAATATCGACTAGCATCAACATTTAGCCTTCATTATAAATTTCTAAATCTTCAATTTCATGCTGGTCTTTTACCTTTGAATCGTCATCTCGGCGTAGATTTTCAACATAATCAAGATAGGTCTGATCTATATCTTTGGTCACATAGATGCCATCAAAGACAGAGCACTCAAAAGTGTCGATGTCTGGATTTTCTTCATGCACTGCAGCCACTAAATCGGTTAACTCCTGAAAAATCAGCCCATCGGCACCAATTAATTGGCGAATTTCATTGATTTCTCGTCCATGAGCGATTAATTCATTAGCATTTGGCATGTCAATACCATACACATTCGGGAAGCGAACTTCTGGCGCAGCAGAAGCAAAATAGACTTTTTTAGCCCCCGCTTCACGCGCTAGCTCAACAATCTGTTCAGAGGTAGTGCCGCGAACGATTGAGTCATCAACTAACAATACATTTTTATCGCGAAATTCTGCTCGATTCGCATTCAGCTTACGACGTACTGATTTACGACGTTCTTGCTGACCCGGCATAATAAATGTCCGGCCAACATAACGATTTTTAACAAATCCCTGTCGGTAAGGCTTATCTAAAATATGCGCGATCTCTAATGCAATATCACACGACGTTTCAGGGATAGGGATCACCACATCAATATGAATATCGTCCCATTCGCGAGCAATTTTGGCCCCTAGTTTTTGTCCCATCCGCAACCTCGCGTTATAGACAGAAATTTTATCCATAAAAGAATCTGGGCGAGCAAAATAGACATATTCAAATAGGCATGGGGTCAATTGTGGATTTTCAGCACATTGACGGGTAAATAACTGACCTTTTTCGGTGACATAAACCGCTTCACCCGGAGCAACATCACGTAAGAATTCAAAACCGAGGGTATCTAAAGCCACGCTTTCCGAGGCTACCATATACTCTTCTCGGCCATTTTCCAGTGTACGACGCCCTAACACCAACGGACGAATACCGTGAGGATCACGAAATGCCAGCATACCGTGACCGATTATCAAAGCAACACAGGCATAAGCGCCACGGAGCTTTTTATGCATTGCAGCAACGGCAGAGAACACATTATCTGGCTCTAATGGGAAATGATCGAATTTATCCAGTTCGAATGCCAGTACATTTAATAAAATTTCTGAGTCTGAAGAGGTATTAACGTGGCGGCGAGCGGTTTCAAATAACTGCTTCGCTAACTCATGTGCATTGGTTAAATTACCATTATGCGCCAGCGTTATACCAAAAGGTGAATTGACATAAAAAGGCTGTGCTTCTGAAGCACTTGAGCTACCGGCGGTTGGATAACGCACATGGCCTAACCCCACCGAACCTTGTAGCCGCAGCATATGCCGGGTTTCAAATACATCTTTTACTAAACCGTTCGCTTTACGCAGGCGTATATTATTGTTGTCATCAATAGTTGCTATGCCCGCTGCATCTTGTCCACGATGTTGAAGCACCGTCAACGCATCATAAATTGATTGGTTTACCGGTGAAACACCGGCGATACCGACAATACCGCACATTTAGTCTTTCCTCATCAGCCACGCGGAGAGATATTCTCCGGCAGGAAACTTGACGCATTTTGCAGATAGTCAAAAAACCACCTGATTATATGACTGAACTGCGGGATCAGCTCTGAACGCTGCCACTCCTCACTTTGAGGTAACGGAGTAAAAGTATCGAGAAAAAATAACAGCGCCGATACAATCAATACACCGCGTAACGCTCCAAAACAAATCCCCAGAACACGATCTGTACCTGATAATCCAGTACGTTGAACTAGCGAGCTAATCACATAGTTAACAACGGCTCCGACAATCAATGTCGCGATAAACAGTGCTGCGATAGCCACTCCGTTACGTACCATAATATCTTCGAAGCGCGTAAAATAAACCGCTAAGTAAGAGTAAAATTGGCTGGCGACAAAAAAGGCACAGCCCCAGGTAATCAACGAAAGTGCTTCACGAACAAAGCCACGGATCAGGCTTACCACTGCTGAGAAGCCAATTATGGCAATAATGACGTAATCAATCCAAACCATCTTTTATCCCAAAATTAAAACACCCAGCAAGGTGTGAGTGCATTTTAACAGAAAACGAAAACGTTTGCGTAACCAAATTTTGCCCTAATTTAAAAAATAAGCAGTGAAATTTAAAATTTATAATAACTGCAATTAGTTAGTTACTTTCTGAATTGCTAACCTCACTTATCTCCAAACTATTTATGCCTAGATCGCAAAAGGCGACCAACAAATTTATTCCGGATAAATTGATAAGCCAGTTATTATCACACTGGTTATCACCGGATAAATAAGAAGCCGCCCATCATTTATCGTTTAAATTGACGCTATCAGTTACGGTTTATAGGGTCTAACTTCACCATCTAAACTCGAAATACGTTTCAACTCAGCTAATGAGTTTTGTAATTTTTGTTTTGAAGCATCAGGGCCGACAAAAATTCGCGTTAATTTACCATTAACTGGGGATGAAGGCACGGTATACGCCGAGTAACCAGAAAAACGCAATTTAGCAATAATTTCCTCAACTTTTCCCGCATTGGTTAATGCCCCAAGCTGAACCACATATCCGTGCCCTTGAGGCGCACTTACCTCTGCTTTAGCGGCTGTATCCTGCACTGGCTGAGGCTTAGGCTCAGATTTTGGCTTAGGTTCAGGTTTAGGCTCGGGTTTAGACTGTGGTTTTGGCTCAGGCTTTGGCTGCGGTTTAGGTTCGGGTTTCGATTCAGATTTAGGATTTACCGCCACCTGAATATTTTGTCCCGAAACTTGCCCAGCAATCGCACTGCCTTCTTTAACTTGCTCCGTCAGCGCCTCGGAGAGCATCGCTTCTGAAGTATTTTCAGAAATGGCAGCAGGACCTGTTTGGCTAATCGGAGCAATGGCCTCGATATCTTCTTCATCACCCGGCTTTGGCACAATAGGAATTGATGCAAACTGGTCTTCATTATATTTCTTATCACCGTCAAGTAATGCAGGCAGAATAATCACCCCTGCAGCCACTAAAACAATGGCTCCGACTAAGCGATTTTGAAATTTACTGGCCACCGGTAATCCCCTATTTTTCCAATAATGTCATGACATGTGCCACAGTATGAAAAGAACCACACACCACGATAATATCGTGTTGCTTGGCGTCAATTTGAGCCTGTTTCCATGCAGATTCAACGCTGTCAAAGACCTGTGCTTCAGGCAAATATTGCGCTAAAACAGCGGCTTCAGCACCTCGAAACTCGGTTAATGGTGCCACATAAAAATCTGTAACTTGCGTGGCTAAACATTGTAAGGTACCAGCAATATCTTTATCACCTAACATGCCAATGACAGCGCGGATCCGACATCCAGAAATCTTAGGTAATTCAGCCAGTTTAGCGACCAAATAACCTGCCGCATGGGGGTTATGCGCCACATCGAGGATTGTTAGCGGTTGACGATTGATTATCTGAAAACGACCTGGTAATTGAGCCGATCTCAATCCGTTATGAATAATATCTTCGGTCAGTAACTGTTGCCATTCGGGATCGATTTTCATTATACAATGCAATACACCGAGCGCAGTGGCGGCATTAGCTAACGGAACGTTAGGCAGGGGTAAATGCGCGTATTGACGCTCAGCAGTTTGCCATGACCAGCTATCGGCATTCTGAGTGAAGCACCACTCTTTATCGCGACGGAACAACTGAGTACCGAGCTGATCCGCAACTTGCTGAATAGATTTCGGCATGTCCGGTTCGCCAATCACCGCATAACAACCCGCGCGGAAAATACCAGCTTTTTCATAGCCGATATGTTCACGATCAGACCCTAACCAATCGGTGTGATCAAGGGCGATGCTGGTAATAGCCGTGATATCAGAATCCACTACATTGGTAGCATCCAGCCGACCACCAAGCCCAACTTCTAAAATCAATACATCTAGCTGAGCATCTTTAAACAGCTTTAAAGCCGCTAACGTGCCGTATTCAAAATAGGTCAGCGAAATATCTGCACGTTGGGTTTCTATTTCAGCAAAGGCCTGACAAAATGCTGATTCTGTCGGCTCTTGTCCTTGAATACGCACACGCTCGGTATAACGAACCAAATGCGGGGAGCTATAAACACCGACTTTTAGCCCGGCCGCCAGCAGAATAGACTCAAGTGTATGACACGTGGTGCCTTTGCCGTTCGTCCCAGTCACAGTAATAACTTTTGTTTTACCCTGCCCAGTTGGCGTGGATTGATTAAAATTCACCAATCCCATTTTACGTGCCACCTCTCCGACACGCTCAAGCCCCATATCAATCGCTTGGCTATGCAGATCAGTCAAATAACTTAGCCACATCTCCAAAGAAGACGTAGCCTGTGGAATATTACTTGGGTTATGCATTATCTTTCTTTGATTTAGTTTCTGCGGTTCCCAAAGCCTCATGCTCTGCCATATCGACGCTATTTTCACCGTCGATAGTCACAATAAGCTCGTCTTCAATCACTTCTGGCTCTGAACCTTGTGGATTGGGCTGATTAGTTAACATTGCTAAAATATTGGCTAATTTATCCCGCATTTCAGGGCGGCGAATAATAATATCAATCGCCCCTTTTTCAATTAAGAATTCACTGCGCTGGAAACCTTGTGGTAATTTTTCGCGTACGGTTTGTTCAATAACTCGCGGGCCGGCAAAACCAATCAACGCTTTAGGCTCAGCGACATTAATATCGCCCAGCATCGCCAAACTGGCAGAGACTCCGCCCATTGTTGGGTCAGTCATTACTGAGATGTAAGGTAAACCACGCTCTTGCATTTTTGCTAAGGCTGCACTGGTTTTTGCCATTTGCATCAAGGACATCAAGGCTTCTTGCATTCGAGCACCACCACTGGCAGAGAAACAAACCAGTGGGCAATGATCTTCTAACGCTTGTTCAACCGCACGGACAAAACGTGCCCCGACAACAGAAGCCATTGAACCGCCCATAAAAGCAAATTCAAAGGCTGCTGCAACAACCGGCATGCCTTTCAGAGTTCCTTTCATTACAATAATCGCGTCTTTTTCGCCGGTTTCTTTCTGAGCAGCAGAGATACGATCTTTGTATTTTTTAGAGTCACGGAATTTTAATAAATCTTTAGGCTCAAGCTCACTTCCCAGCTCTGTCATGCTGCCTTCATCTAAAAATGATTCCAGACGCTGACGGCCGTGAATGCGCATATGGTGGTCGCATTTCGGACAAACTTGATAATTGCGCTCTAATTCAGCGCCATATAATACCTGTCCGCAGCTATCGCATTTCGTCCAGACACCTTCTGGGATATTGGCTTTATGCGAGTGGGTTAGGTTGCTCTTTTTTAAAATTTTCTCAATCCAGCTCATTAATGGACCTTTCTGTCTGATTTTTGGCATTCACCAGTGAGTATTTTATGCCATTAAACCACAATGATATCTCACTGTGGATAAAAAACTGATCAAACCTGTTTAAGGGTTGATTTATTTTTGTGCATTTACGCGTTTAGCTTTAGTTGCCGCACGGCGGTGACGAATAATTTCAATCACTCCCGGTAAGATAGAAACAAAAATAATGCCCACAATCAATAACTTGAGGTTTTGTTGTACCACCGGTAAATCACCGAACAGGTAGCCCGCATAAGTAAACGAAATTACCCAAAGCAGTGCACCTGTGACATTGTAAAAAGCAAAGTGACGATATGACATTTTGCCCATTCCTGCAACGAATGGCGCGAAAGTTCTGACGATGGGTACAAAACGCGCCAATATAATGGCCTTACCGCCATGTTTTTCATAAAACGTATGGGTTTTATCTAAATAGCTCCGACGAAAAATTTTAGATTCTGGATTACTGAATAATTTCTCACCGAAAATACGGCCGATAGTATAATTCAGCGCATCGCCAATAATCGCCGCCATAATCATTAATACCACCATAAGGTGAATATTGAGATCATTGGATGCCAATGCCGAGATTGCACCGGCAACAAACAGCAGAGAATCTCCCGGTAAAAATGGGGTCACCACTAGTCCAGTTTCACAAAACAAAATCAAAAATAATATGCCGTAGACCCAAGTACCATATTCTGCAACTAATTCAGCCAGATGAACATCAATATGCAGAATAAAATCGATAATAAAGGTAATAAATTCCATACATTTCCTCGTTACAAACAGCATCCTTGCTGCCCTGTAGAATAGTCAATTTAAAATTTCAGTCCGATTCTAAATCGACAATAGACATAAATAATCAGAACTTACTACCTGCACTTTATTTAATCGCGCGTGATTGCCTATTGTTAGATTTAAACTTGTTAAATTTAAACTTGTTAAGTTTAAACATAGTTTCTTTTGCTAGATCCGCTGAATGCTCATTATAGTATCGAAATGATATTATCAATTAAATACTTATCAATTGAACACTCAGCAGAAAATGCAATTATCGCCGATTATACTAAATCATCTGCCAAAAATAGAGGCCCCATCACCGGGGTCGGTAAATTGAATTCTGCCGGATAATCGACCGCGACTAAATAGAGACCTTCAGCTTTAGCTGTGGCTGCCGCTTTACTTCTATCTTTCATCGCTAATAATTTGGCCATCCAATCAATATCCTGATTACCACAACCAATTTCCAACAAACTGCCTACGATATTTCTCACCATATGGTGAACAAATGCATTGGCTTTAATATCCACAACCACATAATCGCCGTGACGCGTTACCTTAATATGTTTCATATTACGCCAAGGAGATTTAGATTGGCATTGCATCGCACGGAACGAGGTAAAATCGTGCTCGCCCAGTAAGGCCTGCGCTGCGATATGCATGCGTTTTTCATCCAGCGGATAATGAAAATGTGTCATACCACGCGATAATACAGCCGGACGATAGCGGTGATTAAAAATAACATAGCGGTAGCGTCTCGCTGTGGCACTGAAACGAGCATGAAAATCAGCAGAAACGGCATGGCACCAACGTACTGCGATATCAGCGGGCAAATGCGTATTGACCCCCATCGTCCACGCTGATCCTTTCCGCTGAGCCGTTGTCTCAAAATGCACCACTTGCCCTGTGGCATGTACACCTGCATCGGTTCTGCCTGCACAAAATACATTAATCGGCTCATTGGCGACTTTAGATAACGCCGCCTCAAGCCGACTCTGTACGCTTTCAACATCTGACTGCCGCTGCCAGCCATAATAACCACTACCATCGTACTCAACGCCCAAAGCTATCTTTAATACTGGCGCTTGATCATTTGTCAACATTAGTAGAACTGCTCCTGGGTCAGTTTTTCTGCTGTTTCTACGGCCATTAATGCGCCGCCAAAGCGCACATTATCGGCGACTGACCAGAATTGAATAATTTCTGGAATACCGTAATCATTACGAATACACCCCACGCTAAGTAACTCATTACCTGAGGCTTCAGTGACTTGGGTTGGGTAATCATTTTCATCGGTGACTTGAATATCATCAAAACCTTGTAACTCATCTCGCGCCTCTTCAGCGCCGATAGGACGTAAAGTTTCTAGATGAACAGTCTGTGCGTTGCCGTAAAATACTGGAGATTGTAAGAAGTTAACCGCCACCGGTAGGCCTTCGTCTTGTAGAACTTTACGCACTTGATCAACTAAACGACGTTCCTCGGGTACCGCACCTTCACTATCAGCAAGCAATGGCAACATATTAAATGCTAATTGCTTACTAAAGCGACTCCCTTCTTCGGCGGGAACACCGTTTAGTAACCGTGCGCTCTGGCCAGCCAACTCATCGATAGCGGCTTTACCGTACGCAGAAACGGATAATAAATTAGTTAGCGTGATACGTCCTAAGCCAGCAACATCCATTAACGGTTTGATAGCGGTTAATAATTGACTCACTTGGCTATCTGCCACCGCAATAATATTACGATTGCGATAGTCCGCTAGCACTGCTGGGTTAACAGTCGGTACCACTAAAGGAACATCGGGTTCCATGGCAAATAACCCACTGCAATCAATTACGATGCAGCCATCTTGTGCTGCGATTTCAGCATATTGAGCTGAGGCCTCTGCGTCTGCTGCAAAAAAAGCTATCTGTGCTTGGGACCAATCAAAATCCGCAACATCTTTAACCAAGTAACTTTTACCCTCGAAGCGAATATTCTCTCCGGCACTGCGTTCACTGGCGAGTAGATACAGTTCGCCCACAGGAAATTCACGCTGCTGTAATAATGTTAAAATGGCTTCGCCGACCGCACCTGTTGCGCCTAACAGAGCAATATTCCAACCTTCTGTCATTGCTGTTTTCTCCAATATTGAAAACTAAGATGGTGCAAATGCACCCTCAAATTAACTGGGTTGTGAACCCTAACGCAGTAAGTTGCGCCAATGTTTCACGGTTATCGCACGCCACGCATAGAGACGACCATTCACGGCGTTCGGGATAATTTTTACGTAATTTATCAAATTCCCCAGCCATCGCCGCTACTTTTCGCAAAGGCGCATCATCGCGGCGCACATCATAAACTAAATGGATCAGTCGTTTTAATCTGTCTTGGGTAAGCTCACCACGTAATGTCACTGTGTCAAATTCGGGGACAGGCAATAAATCAGATAATTCAACTTGATGGGATAACCCTAGAAATTGACTATAAGCCTCAAAAACCTGTGTCGTACCTCGCGCTTTACCTTCTAACGAATAACCCGCGATGTGAGGCGTCGCGATATCCACTAACGCCATTAATTCAATCGATAAATTAGGTTCAGGTTCCCACACGTCCAGAATAACACTGAATTTTCGCCCCGCCTTGAGTTGTTTTAATAACGCTTGGTTATCAACTACTTCCCCTCGGCTAGCATTAATGATAATTGTCTCATCGGGTAACTTTTCCAGCGCCGGCTCATTAAGTAGATGATAGGACCGGTACTCGCCAGATTTGTTCAATGGTGTATGAAAAGTTAAGACATCGGCCTCAGCTAAAAGCTGTTCGAACGGCAAAAAATCTTCTTTATCGCCTTTATCATGACGAGGCGGATCGCATAATAATGTCTTAACCCCCCAGGCCTTGAGTCGTGCCGCTAGGCGTCCCCCCACATTTCCCACACCGATAATACCGACGGTTTTATCGCGCAAATCAAAATTATCACGCTGCGCCAACATCATTAAGGCTGAAAAAACATATTCAACTACCGCAATCGCATTGCAGCCCGGTGCTGAGGAGAATCCAATGCCCGCTTGTGTTAATCCGTCGATATCTACATGGTCAAAACCAGCGGTCGCGGTACCGACAAACTTGACGGGCGTGCCTGCTAATAGTGCCGGGTCAACTTTAGTAATTGAGCGCACCATTAATGCATCGGCGTGTCGCAGTTCGGCAACAGGAATCGGGCGCCCCGGTATCGCTTTAACTTCGCCTAATCGGCTAAATAAAACTTCGGCGTAAGGCATGTTTTCATCAACTAAGATTTTCACGGCAGCTATCCTATGACTGTTGGGATACATATTTTAACTCGTCATTTTGCCACGTTAAGCCAGTAAAACCTACGATCAGTTACTGTTTAGCTTGTCTTTATTGCGAAAACGCTCGGGAGTCAGCCCAGAAATTTGCTGAAACATGGTGATAAAAGCCGACGAGGAGCTATATCCAACATCCAATGCTACTTGATGGATAGTTTTTCCTTGCGTTAATCCCGCAACCGCATGCAGATAACGTAAGCGCTGACGCCATTCACTAAATGACATACCCAGCGCTTGCTGGCAACGGCGCGATAACGTCCGTTCCGAGGTATAGCCACGCTTTGCCCAACAAGCTAGTGAGTCATTATTGGCGGGATCATGCTGTAATGCGCTGAGGATTGGTGCTAAGAATTTATCTTTAGTGCCAGGTAAATAACTATCTTCTGCGGGTAAGTATTTCAATTGGTCAATCAATACCTGCGCTAACCGTCTATCTTCTGGGCTCTCAGGTTCAATAACTTTACGCGAATACAAATCCGTCATGATTGCGCGAAAAATTGGGCTTAGACGAATAACACAAGTATATGCTGGAAACTGGCCGCTAAGCTGATGATTGAAATCAATAATTTGAAAATTCACACTGCTTTTATTATAACTGGAATGCTCGGTTTGCGCGGGGATCCAAATACAAAATTCAGGCGGAGCAATATAATGCTGCCCTTCGACAACCATCTCCATAATGCCGCATACCACATACAATAACTGCCCAAACGGGTGTGTATGTGAGGAGAACTCCGTCGTTTTATCAATACTTTCCTGACGGCAAGCAATTAATTGGGGCTCATCTATTTGATGACATGTCAGTTGCACTTGCTGTGTATGCTTCATTTTCCGCCCTTTTAAGATTGGCTGGAAACCATTATCAGTTGTCTGATTATAGGTATATATTATAAACCAGACAAGTGTATACTGCCGATCAGTGTTGACTAGTATTGATCGAATTAATTGGGTTAAATTCTATTTTGTACGATATTCGTACAAAAAGGTGCGTCGTATAACGAGTTGAGTTAAAATGAAAAATATTCTATTTCCGCTGATTGCGGTTTTATTATGGTCGATGAATGCCATTGTAAATAAAGCGGCCTCTGAAGCTATCGATCCTGCCGCTATATCGTTTTATCGCTGGGCCATGGCATTGTTAGTCATGACACCTTTTGTCATCCGCTCGGTATGGAAGAACCGCCAAGTTATAGTCCAATATTGGTGGAAATTCGCCATTCTAGGGGCGCTCGGCATGATGCTGTATCAAAGCTTAGCCTATTATGCCGCCCATAGTGTTAGCGCGACGTTCATGGGAATTATGAATTCATTAATCCCACTATTGACCGTAGTAATCAGTATTTTTGTCTTACGAGTGATCCCTACCGTGGGTATCGCACTCGGAACCGTGCTCTCATTACTCGGTTTAAGCTGGCTGGTAAGCCAAGGAAATCCTACATCATTGTTACAGCATGGGCTGGGATCCGGTGAATTAATGATGCTGATTGCCTCTGCGGCTTATGCGCTATACGGCGTACTCACTAAACGCTGGGCCATTCCTGTCGCTAATTGGGATTCGCTGTATATTCAAATTTTATTTGGCGTGATTTTACTGCTGCCTAATTTCTTATTGGCCGACGATGTTTCGTTAAATCGGCACAATATCGGCTTGGTCGCCTTTGCAGGGATTGCGGCCTCGATTATTGCGCCGTTTTTATGGATCCAAGGCGTTATTCGCTTAGGAGCAAACACTACCTCAATTTTTATGAATTTAGCACCAGTATTCACCGCCATTATTGCTGTATTCGCTTTAGATGAACAATTAAAAAGCTATCATTTTATCGGTGGTGGCGTGGTATTACTGGGAGTAATGTTGGCACAACAATTACGTACCCCGCTAACTCAAATATTTAGCCGCAAAAAAATAGCAAGTGAGCGTACAGGCGTAAGCAATAAATAAAAATCAATAGTTATTAAAATGCAAAAATCTACTATGCTGTGACCATGAAAAAAGCCTCGGATTAATAATTTTAATCACGAGGCTTTTTATTATCTGGTTAACGCTATTAGTTTGATTTTATCTCTCACTCAGTGACTAATAACATTTTTTATACGCTGAGCAATAATTATTTTTTATATTTACTCATAACTAAAGTCGCGTTAGTACCACCGAAACCAAAGCTATTAGACATTACCGTGTTCAGTTCACGTTCGGTTGGCTGAGTAATAATATTCAGTTTTTCCGCTTTATCATCTAAGTTATCAATATTGATACTTGGTGCAATAAAACCGTGTTCCAGCATCAGCAAGCTATAGATAGCTTCGTGTACGCCAGCTGCGCCCAGAGAATGACCCGTCATTGCTTTAGTGGCTGAAATCGCTGGAGAATGATCGCTAAATACTTCGCAAATAGCTTCCAGTTCTTTTGTATCACCGACTGGAGTTGATGTTCCGTGAGTATTGATATAATCCACAGGACCATCGATAGTTTGCAGTGCCATATTCATACAGCGCACCGCGCCTTCGCCGGAAGGAGCAACCATGTCGGCGCCATCAGAAGTCGCACCATAACCGACGATTTCAGCATAGATATGTGCACCACGAGCCAGTGCATGTTCTAGCTCTTCAACGACTACCATACCGCCGCCGCCAGCGATAACAAAACCGTCACGATCTTTATCATAAGTCCGTGAGGCTTTATCTGGTGTTTCATTGTATTTGGTTGATAATGCACCCATTGCGTCAAATTCACAGCTCATTTCCCAGCTAAGTTCTTCACCGCCACCGGCAAAAACTACATCTTGCTTGCCTAATTGGATCAGTTCAACCGCATGGCCAATACAGTGCGCTGAAGTTGAACAAGCGGAACTGATTGAATAGTTAACACCTTTAATTTTAAATGGGGTTGCTAGACATGCAGATACGCCAGAAGCCATCGCACGAGTCACCATATAAGGACCTACGCCGCGTAATCCTTTGGCGCGCATACCGTCAGAACCCGCAACCTGATTACGTGGTGAACCGCCACCAGAACCAACCACCAAACCGGTACGGAAATCAGACACTTGTTCTTCAGTTAATTTAGCATCGGCAATAGCTTGTTCCATCGCTAAATACGCATAAACCGAGCAGTCGCTCATAAAACGGCGAACTTTACGATCGATACTGGTTTTATCCGTATCCATTTTGACATTGCCCCAGACGTGACTACGCATCCCCGCCTGTTTAAATTCTTCTGAGAAAGTGATCCCGGAACGACCTTCCTTCAGAGAAGCCAGTACTTCTTCCTGGTTATTACCAATACTGGAAACAATACCCAGGCCAGTGATTACTGCACGCTTCATTCATTACCTCATGTCTTTATAATATGTTTACGGGATTATATACCAGCACTTTAGCGTACACTTGTAAGCTGAACAAGTCCGATCAGGGTAAATAAATGTATTTTTTATCTAAAATTAAAAATTTTTTCCCTTAAGGTAGCACCACCCGACTAAGCCAGTTAAAATTCAGTATTGTTTTTAACATCACAGGTACTTGCGTGAAAAAAACGACCGTTCATAGCGCCAAACTAAGCTGGAATGAGGATGGAACACCGATTTCCGAACAATTTGATGATATCTATTTTTCTAATCAAGATGGCCTCGAAGAGAGCCGCTATGTGTTTTTAGCCGGTAACCAATTTCCTGAACGCTTTAAAACTCATCCAAGGCACGACTGCGTTATTGCAGAAACTGGCTTTGGCACTGGCCTGAACTTTATCACACTGTGGCAATCATTTAAGCAATTCCGCCAACAAAACCCCACCGCCGCACTGCGCCAACTGCACTTTATCAGTCTTGAAAAATACCCTTTACAAGTTGAAGATTTACGGGCAGCACATCAACGATGGCCGGAGTTGAAGCCGTTCACTGAGCAGCTGTGCCAGCAGTGGCCCCTGCCGTTACCCGGCAATCATCGAATTGAACTGGATAATGGCGCGGTGATTTTAGATTTATGGTTCGGCGACATTAACACGCTATTGCCCGCGCTCGATTTTACTTTATTCAATCATATTGACGCATGGTTTTTAGATGGCTTTGCTCCGTCGAAAGATGCCGCCATGTGGAGCGAACAACTGTTCACTAGCATGGCGAGATCAATGCGCGAAAATGGCACTTTTGCTACCTTTACTTCGGCAGGTATGGTACGCCGTGGTTTGCAAAGTGCGGGCTTTACGCTGAAAAAAATAAAAGGTTATGGTCGCAAACGTGAAATGCTGACCGGCTATTTATCCGCAGTAGAAAAAAAAGCCCCGCGACCTTGGTATTGCCGCAAACCCGCAAGCTACAGCTCGATGAATAATAAACCCGATATCGCCATTATTGGTGGCGGCATCGCTAGCTTAACTACCGCAGAAGCCTTAATGCGACGAGGCGCGCAAGTCACCCTGTATTGCCAAGATAATAATGTGGCGCTTAATGGTTCAGGTAACCGGCAAGGTGCACTATATCCGTTATTAAATGGTGCCGATGATCCGCTGGAGCGGTTTTTCATTGCAGCCTTTCCCTACGCTCGTCGATTTTATCAACGCTTAAATCAGCAAGGGGTTAGCTTTAGCCATCAATGGTGTGGTGTTACTCAATTGGCTTATGATGAAAAAACGCTAAAAAAAATTACCGCTATACAACAAATAGAATGGCCAACCGACTTCGCTCAACCCCTAACTCGCCAGCAATTACAGTCTATTTGCGGTTTGGATGTCGGTCATGATGGGATACATTATGCCTTAGGCGGTTGGCTATCACCGGCGGAACTTTGCCAGAATTTATTGGCACATTTGCAACAGCAAGGTTTAGTTGTCCACTTTAATCATCGCGTGGTAAAACTGTCTCTCGACGATGAGAATTGGCAACTGGGCATAGATACCCCCGCCGGGCATCAGCAGCGTAACCATTCTGTGGTGGTGATTGCTAATGGGCATGCATTAATTCAATTTGCTCAAACTGAACGTTTACCGGTAACCGCAACACGCGGCCAAGTTAGCCATATTCCTAGCACCCCGCGCTTACAGCAACTCGATAGCGTACTGTGCTATGACGGCTATCTTACCCCGGTGGACCCACACTATCAGCAACATTGTTTAGGAGCCAGCTATCAGCGTGAAGGAATAGATACCGACTATCATGAGGAAGAACAGCAACAAAACAAACAGCGCTTACTTGATTGTCTTCCTGAAGTAGACTGGACTAAAGATATTGATATTTCAGAGAAAAAATCTCGCCAAGGAATAAGAGGTGTGATCCGTGACCATCTGCCGCTGGTCGGTAATGTCCCTCATTTTGAGCAGTTAATAAGCCAATATGCCACACTGGCACAACAAATTAAGCAGCAACAACCGATTGCTGAAGCCGCGATATGGCCAAATTTGTTTGTTAACGGCGCATTGGGCTCGCGTGGCTTATGCAGTGCGCCATTATGTGCAGAAATTATTGCTGCGCAAATTTTTGCCGAGCCACTGCCGCTGGATGATGAAACGTTGGCCGATTTAAATCCCAATCGTTTTTGGATTAAAAAATTATTGCGCGGCCGTACGGTTACCACCAAACTTTTATGGCAAGAACCAAATTAAAGCGGATAACAATGGCGATAATGATGCTGGGCCACTCGCGCAAAATTTATCACAATTAGCTGCATGAATAATTTATTCTTTGTTTTTCATTCACACAATCGCTGCATCGCGCAGCGGCTGTGTGGTGTAAAACCTGCCGCCGCTTCGCGCTGTAATATTGCCGTTAATGTGGGGGGCAATTGATGTTCATCGAGGATCACAAAGCCTAAGCGCTGATAATAAGGGGCATTCCAAACCACATAGCGAAAAGTGGTCAAGCTAATTGTTGCCATGCCGTGCTGTTTAGCATACGCGATAATAAACGCCATCAATGCCCCTCCTGCCCCTTTGCCTTGCCATTTTTGTGCGACTGATAATTCACAAATATGTAAATTATTGGCCGAACATTTATTATCAGCACACTTATTATCAAAATACTGCACATTAATAAATCCTATCGGCTGTGCGGTATCGGGTTCCACAGCGACCCAACTGGCATGGTTAGCAATAAACTGTTGATGTACTTCAACCGATTGCACCTCGCTGGTGGCTATCCAAGCGTATTCAGTATCCTTCAAAAAAATTTGTGCGGCGCTGCGCTCTATCTCGGTTAATAATGGGGCTTCAGCGGGATGAGTTGGGCGAACAGAAAAAATAGAAGACATAATGAATTTATCAGTTGGTTGAGAGTTGAGAGTTAAGAGAGAGAGCCATGATAAATAGCAAGTTTGGATTTAAATTCAGGGAGCCCACAAGGCTGACGAGTTCCCTGACTCACGACGTTAGTACTAACGATTAATCGCGTACATTATCGAGCAATTGTTTCCATGTATCGAGCACCAATACTTGATCAGGTGGAGATAATTCACCAGCTTTAATGGCTTTTTGGATGCTCTCTTCAACACGTTGATATAATGCCTCAACGCTGGTGTCATTTTCTTCTTCTAACTCCGCCACAGCAAGGGTCAAGTGACCTCGCAGATAGCCTCCTGCAAAGAGTTCGTCGTCACTGCCGTGTTCAACCCTATCATCAATTTGTGCCAGGATGCGTGTTTCAAAATCCGCAAGCATGCTAAAAATCCTTACTGTAATTAGTCAAATAAATCATCAAGCGGCAAAAGGATCTTCCGGATAAGGGAAGCTCTCAGCCGTTAAAGGGGGAGTATTGTAAAACGATTGTAGTTGTTTAATAAACCTTAATGGTCGCTCTGGGATACCATTTTCCAAATACTGCATCACTTGTGCATGCACTTTACGCTGGAATAAAATTCTATCGGGTTCAAAATCTCCCTCTAAATTGTCGCAACTGACATTAAATGGGAAACCCGCGGCAACACAGAATAACCAATCAAAAGCTTGTGGTTTGATTTCTACGCGTTCAAATTCAGCTTGAGTTTGTTGATCTCGCCCATCAGGGCAATACCAATAGCCAAAATCGACTAATTTCCGCCGTTCTTCTCCCGCGATACACCAGTGTGAAATTTCATGTAACCCGCTGGCATAAAAACCATGAGCAAACACAATTCGGTGATATGGCACCTCATCATCGGCAGGTAAATAAATGGGTTCACCATCGCCTTTGACTAATTGAGTATTATAACTTTCGCTAAAACATTGATTAAAAATATCGATAAGATGCTGATAATGGTGTTCAGTCATGAGTCGTTACGATCAAATTAAAAGAGTGATGAAAGCCATGCATAAATTTTATCGCCATGGCTATCGATTAATAATTTTAAGCTCATCAACAAAGAAATAATAACAATCATCGGTCGAATGAGTTTCTGTCCTTTGGTTAGAACCAAACGTGCACCTAGGCGTGCGCCAATCATTTGGCCGACTAGCATAACAAATCCCAGCACCCAAAGCACATGACCGCCGATAATAAAAAATACTAATGAGCCCATATTCGAAGCAAAATTCAGTACTTTGGCATGAGCCGTTGCCTTGGCTAAATTAAATCCCAACAAAGAAACGCAGGCTAATGCAAAAAATGAACCGGTTCCGGGGCCAAAGGCGCCGTCGTAAAATCCAATCCCCGTACCGAAAATTAAGCCAAACGTCGAGGTAGATACACGTTGCTGTCGATCTTCAAGGCCAATTGCGGGGCTAAGCAAAAAGTAAAGCCCAACAAATATCACCATTACGGGCAGTAATTGACGTAAAAAATCGGTTGTGATCATTTGAATAATGATAGCGCCCGCCATCGCACCGACCACCGTCATAATAAATGGCAGCAGCATATCGCGCAGATTAACGGCCTTACGCCGGACAAAATAGAGACTGGCTGAGAAAGATCCTCCTACTGCCTGTAATTTATTGGTCGCTAATGCCTCAACAGGTGTAATACCTACCGACAATAAAACAGGAATAGTTAATAATCCACCACCACCAGCGATGGAATCAATAAATCCAGCCAATAACGCAACAAAAAATAATAACGCATAAATAGCCAACGCATAATTTTCTGATGCGCCGATAAGCCAATCCATAATATTTTCCCTAAAAATACGCTGCTTAACTTACTGTATTGACAGTATTACGCTATTTATCTCTCGTCAGACCGACAGTATTCAAGTGATTAAATATCAACAATCTCCTGTTATTTTCTCGGCCAATCGTTAATGGTTAGCCTCGAGCTTGTGGCTGGCTTAGATCAAAATAATGTTCTAACAAAATCAATAATTAATTATCAAAATAATAGGTTATCTCCAAGCACAAGTTTCAGCCATATAATTCTTAATGCGAAAATTAGGTGACCCAAACAGCTTGCACTTGGGGAACAATAACTAACTGAATGACGGCGCGGACGGCGTGACACCCGCACACTGTCCACGATGGCGTAATAAATGATCTAGCAGCACAATCGCTAACATCGCTTCGGCAATCGGGACGGCACGAATACCGACACAAGGATCATGACGGCCTTTGGTTATCATATCGACTTCTTTACC
This sequence comes from Moellerella wisconsensis ATCC 35017, assembly GCF_001294465.1. Taxonomy (GTDB): domain Bacteria; phylum Pseudomonadota; class Gammaproteobacteria; order Enterobacterales; family Enterobacteriaceae; genus Moellerella; species Moellerella wisconsensis. Next base: position 152,880 of record NZ_LGAA01000016.1, on the reverse strand, counting down.
TTCACGATTAAGCGTACGTCCTGGGACCGTAATGCTGGATGTTGGTTTTAACGCGATATGGGCAATAATCGGCTGACCGCTACTGATCCCACCTAATACGCCTCCCGCATGGTTACTAGTAAAACCATGCGCGGTTATTTCGTCTCGATTTTCACTACCTTTCAACGAGATAACACCAAAGCCATCGCCAATTTCAACGCCTTTAACCGCATTAATGCTCATCATCGCATGTGCAATATCTGCATCTAAGCGATCAAACACTGGCTCGCCTAGTCCTGCGGGGACATTCTCTGCCACCACGGTAATTTTAGCGCCAATTGAGTCGCCTTGTTTTTTTAATCCACGCAACAGTTGATCTAAATCCTCCAGCTTGCTCGGATCAGGGCAGAAAAACGGATTTTCGCCGACAATTGACCAATCTTTTATCTCGCAGTTAACCTCACCCATTTGAGTTAAACAGGCGCGGATTTCTACTCCGTATTTTTCTCGCAGATATTTTTTAGCAATCGCCCCTGCCGCCACACGCATCGCCGTTTCACGTGCAGAAGAACGCCCGCCACCTCGGTAGTCTCGTAATCCATATTTTTGCTCATAGGTGTAATCGGCATGCCCAGGGCGAAAAACATCTTTAATTTCGCTGTAATCTTGAGAACGCTGATCAGTATTCTCAATCAGCAAACCAATACTGGTGCCGGTGGTTACACCTTCAAACACTCCAGACAAAATTTTAACTTGATCGGGCTCTCTGCGCTGAGTGGTATAACGTGAGGTGCCGGGACGACGGCGATCGAGATCGCCTTGTAAATCAGCTTCGGTTAATGCCAGCCCGGGCGGTACGCCATCGACGATACAGCCCAATGCAATCCCATGTGATTCCCCGAATGTCGTGACACGGAACAATTGCCCGATAGAGTTTCCTGCCATTGCTGATATTCCTATTAATTAAGTGGCTATATTGAATAGCTATTGTGATGTTATGTCATTATTTATCCTATTAATCACAATAGTTCAACTCACTGCAATAGTTCAACTAATTATATGCAAAATAACCCATTTTTAGCGATAACCGAATAATCTGTAATAGGATAGGAGTCGCCTATTATGTACGTGCCATAAAAAACCAGACCCCTGTTATTTTCAGGGATCTGGCTCATAAGACATTATTGATGGTCAGATTAGCGCGGGATCAATAGCCAATCTTTCAGCGATTAATTTAATCGATATACAACTCAAAATGATGATGGCACTCAATCAGTTGCTTACGCGTAAGCATGAATACGCCGTCACCGCCGTATTCAAATTCCAGCCAAGTAAATGGAATATCTGGATACTGCTCCATTAAATGCACCATGCTGTTGCCAACTTCGCATACTAGCACACCATTATCCGATAAGAATCGCGGCGCATTGGCTAAAATACGACGAACTAACTTCAGCCCATCACTGCCTGCTGCCAATGCTAGTTCAGGCTCAACCTGATACTCTTGCGGTAAATCGCCCATATCTTCAGCATCAACATACGGTGGATTAGTGACAATTAAATCGTATTTAACGGCAGGCATATCACGGAATAAATCTGAGCGAATAGGAATAACACGATGACTTAAGCCATGGTTTTCAATATTTTGCTCAGTAACCGCCAATACATCGACAGAAATATCGGCAGCATCGACTTCCGATAATGGGAATTCATGAGCACAGGCTATCGCAATACAACCACTGCCTGTACATAAATCTAATATCGTTGACGGTTCGTCAGTTAAAATGCCAGAAAAATGATTATTAATCAGTTCACCAATCGGGGAGCGTGGAATTAATACACGCTCATCAACATAAAATTCATGTCCACAAAACCAAGAGCGGTTCGTTAAATAAGCCACCGGAATGCGATCGTTTATCCGGCGCAATACACGATCAATAATGCGATGGCGCTCCGAAGAGGTTAGTTTAGACGCTAACATTGCATCCGGCAGATCCAACGGTAAATATAACGTTGGAAGTACTAACTGCAACGCTTCATCCCATGCATTATCTGAACCATGACCATAATAAATATCGGCCGCATTAAAACGGCTCATGGTCCAACGCAGCATATCCTGAATGGTGCGTAACTCCGCAACCGCTTCATCTACAAAAATCTTATCCAAAAAATCTCTCTTCGGCCTTTCTAAAGCCACGGTTTATTAAAAATGATTGAGCGTAAGTTTGCCATGAAGTGACAGACAAATCAGCATTTGATTGACAGAATTTATTGGCTAGCATGTTTTCATCTAGATTTAATCTTGTTCATCATGCACCTATCCGCATCGCACCCCATAAACTGCAAAAATATCAAAAATAGACAATTATTAGTAACATAATGAATTAATAAGAAAAATTAAATATCTCAGCTAATTATCTCTCTTTTTATTAGATTTAAATCAAATAAATAGCACTTTTTTTAGTATTTTTATTTGATTGATCCATAATGAAAACACAGATATACAACAGGATTAATCATAATCATCTTTTGATTTAACAAAAAAATTAATAAGTTAGCACCGTCTAATTTATAAATTAGCGTCTATACTTAATCATGAGTTTACATAATCACGCTGATGTATCGAAATTTAGGGAATCAATAGGAGATCACAATGAGTAAAACAAAACTGACTAAAGCCGAAGCTAAAGAAGCAGAAGCTGCACTGTTGCGTCCATTAACCACACCTACTGATTTAGGCGAAAAGGCAAGTCAGGATATTAGCGGTGCAATGAATGCCGTGTTAGCAGATATTTTTGCCATCTATTTAAAAACAAAAAATTTCCATTGGCATATGAGTGGTCCTCATTTCCGTGATTACCATCTGCTGCTTGATGAGCATGCTGATCAACTGTATGCAATGACCGATCCTATTGCGGAACGAATTCGTAAAGTGGGTGGTATAACCCTGCGCTCTATTGGTCAAATATCAAAAATGCAACGTATCAAAGATAATGATGCAGAATATGTAGAACCATTAGATATGCTGGCTGAGTTATGTGAAGATAATAAACAATTGGCTGCAGAATTCCGCGCTGCCCACCAAGTGTGTGATAAATACGGTGATATTTCTACTGCAAGTTTAATTGAAAACTGGGTTGATGAAACCGAACGCCGTGTTTGGTTCTTATTCGAGGCATGCCGCGAAGCGAAAACCTCGGGCCATTAATTCTCATTAACGGACCATTAAAGCATTATCTATGAATATTAGCGGGGCTTTGGCTCCGCTTTTTAGTGAACTATTTTTTTCAATGCTAGCCCAAATATGGGCTAAACTTCAGTGTCGACCTTATATTTATCGGGTTTATTTATCCTTTCCCCCTAAAATCTCACCAGTTTACGAACCAAAAATAACTAAAATCAGGTAAACTAAATAAAAAAACATTGTGAAAAAATAAAATGAAAAATAAATTTGGACTTAATCAAGAAGATATTCTTTTATTTAAAGCATCGATTAGTGGCGCCCGAAAAATTAAACAAGACACTATTGTTCATCCACCGAAGCGTAAGCAAATAACTAAACCTTCCGCACAACGAGTGATACAAGAACAAGTCGATGCCTCGTATTATTTTTCTGACGAATTTCAACCACTATTAGATAATGAAGGACCCGCGCGTTATTTACGCCCGAACGCCAGCCCTTACGAATTAAAAAAATTACGTCGGGGCGATTATGTCCCTGAATTATTTTTAGATTTGCATGGATTAACACAATTACAAGCCAAACAAGAAATTGGGGCGCTAATTTCAGCCTGTAAACGCGAGCATGTCTATTGTGCTTGCATTATGCATGGGCACGGTAAACATATCTTAAAACAGCAAACCCCGCTATGGCTGGCTCAACATCCTGATATTATTGCTTTCCATCAGGCCCCTAAAGAATGGGGAGGAAATGCCGCACTGCTACTGTTAATTGAAACTGAAGAAACAGCGCGACGTTAATCCTTACTGGCTCATTAAGTGAACCTGATTTGGGCCAATTTGCCACTCTAACTGCCCTTTTTGGCGTTCTGTATCAAATTGAATGCTGGCGATAGAGGATGTACTAAACATCGGTGGCTGCTCTGCTGGGCACAATTGTGCGACTAAATATCCCACCAACGGTAAATGTGAAACAATCAGTATCGCGTTAATACCTTCTGAGGCCAGCGCACCGATGTAACTGGCGATATACTCCTCATTACCGCTAGGCGTTAATTGAGGCATTACTTCAGCCTCGGCGGGTAATGTTAATGAGCGAGTTAATACCTCGAGCGTCTGCTGCGCGCGTAAATAGGGACTAACCAGAATCTTATCGACGTGCGGTTGGCGTGCTTCTAGCCATTGCGCCATGATTGTCGATTCATCCCTCCCTTTTTGACTTAATGGACGCTCAGCATCACTCGCTGCATGCATAACTGCATCGCCATGACGCATAATATAAACCTGCATATTTCACCATTAGAGTCGCTTACTGCATGCTTGACTGAGTATCCGCGCTATATCAGATAGCATATTAAGCGACATACCAGCTGAATATTAGCCATAGAGCTACAATATTAACCTTAAAACTACAAGCGTTAAATGATGCAGCTATGCACCCACTATGCAGCAGCGAGCTTCTTCAATTAAGTTCATTATTGTCTTCCCTCAATCACACCAATAACCGCTAAATAACTAATATGATCAGTGTTAAACCACCAACTTTTTAATATTTCAACCACATATAAATCGGTGTGTTGAGAGCGAATGACAATTTTGCATTAATTAAGGTAGAAATAAAATGACTTAATCAGCATTTTCCTGCAAAAGATCAGCAAATAAGATATTTATCTTTTTGTTTAGCCGATTATTTATCAAAATAATCATCAAATATTCAAACTTATATGGCGGTTATCGTACAGCTTTCCGCCATTTGAAAACTCAGGGAATATTTGATAGGACTCAATCTACAATAAAGTCAAACCGGTCTAAGAATAAAATTTCTGATTATTTTCAGCCATATGAAGTAATTTATCACAAGGTTCAAATTTATCGCCCGATTGCTGAGCCAAACGTTGTAAAGTTTCAACCACTTTACAACTCCCCACGCTGTCAATATATCGAAATGGGCCGCCAAAGAATGGAGGGAAACCGATACCAAATACTGCACCAATATCGCCATCTCGCGGGCTACGAATAACCCCCTCCGCTAGACAACGTACAGATTCATTAAGCATTAACATGACACAACGCTCTGCGATATCAATTTTACTCAATTTATTTACTGGCTTGATACCAATCAAAGGATATATCGACGGATCTTCTAATCGACGATCCTTGTTCCAAAACATTAATTTAGATAGTCTCTGGGAAGATGCACTTTCAGGATATAAATAAAAACCTCGATTATTTTTACGTCCCTGTCGCTGATCGTTAAGGATAATACTCAACACTTCCGGGGCATTAAAACGTTCACCGAGTTGCTGGACTAATATTGGCAAAATTTTAGTACAAACATCAATGCCGACTTCATCTAATAAATTCAATGGGCCTACGGGAAAACCAAAATCGACCAATGCCTGATCAATATGATGAATAGATTCTCCGGCTAATAAACAATTTGCTGCTTCACTCAGATAAGGCGCTAAAATACGATTAACATAAAATCCAGCGCTATCCTCCACCACAATTGCGGTTTTCCCCTGCTTTTTAGCCAATGCAACCACTGTCGCGATCGTCAGTTCATCGGTGGTGGCATGAGGGATAACTTCGACTAATGGCATTTTATCGACCGGGCTAAAATAATGAAGACCGATCACTCGTTCAGGGTGTTGTGCCTCTGATGCAATTTGATGAATTGGCAATGAAGAAGTATTTGACGCAAAAATAGTCTTTTTTGGGCTTTTTATTTCAATTTCTGCCAACATTTTTCTTTTTAAGTCCAGATCTTCAAAAACAGCTTCAATTACGATATCACTGTTTTCCAAACCACTGTACTCAAGGCTACCGGATAAACGAGACATAATGCGTTCTCTTTGTTGGTGAGAAAGCTGCTTTTTGTTTACTCGCTGCGTCAATAAACGCCAACTATAATTAAGAGCCTGAGTTATTCCTTGATTATTGATATCTTTGATTCTAACCGGTAACTGAGCACGCATTGCCGTAACATAAGCGATACCTCCCCCCATTAGCCCGCCCCCGAGAATACCAACTTTAGCTATTTTTTCAGCTTTTGCCGTTGAGCCAGATTCATTTTTTAGCGCTGTAGAAGCAAAAAATAGGCCTCTTAATGCCGCAGAAACTGGCGTCATCGCTAGTTCGCCAAACGCATTCGCCTCCGCTTGTAAGCCCGCTTGTATGCCCTTTTCTAGCCCAATACCCACCACTTGAATAATCTTTTCAATCGCAGGATAATGCCCTTTACTTTTGGCTAAGGCTTTTTTTCTGACCGAATTTAACACAGTGTTAGCAATCAATTTATAGGATAATAATCGTTGCTGCCAAGCCAACGGTGGGCGGCATTTAAGCCCTAATTGGACTTGCTTTATCGCAGTTTCAAGTAAAATAGCCTGCGGCACAACATCGTCTACTAAGCGCATTTTTAATGCCTGCTTGGCTTTAATTGAGCGCCCAGTCAGCATTAAATCGAGAGCATTGGTGAGACCAATTAAGCGCGGCAAACGTTGAGTTCCTCCTGAACCCGGCAATAATCCTAATTGAACTTCGGGCAGCCCTAAACGGGTTTTATCATCGAGAGAACAAATTCGCGCATGGCAGGCTAATGCCAGCTCTAGACCACCGCCAAGGCAAGCTCCATGGATCGCGGCAATAATAGGCAAAGGATAATTTTCAAGCTTTTCAAACAGTAATTGTCCCGCTTTCGCTAATGTACTAGCATCTTGTTTAGTTTTACACTGTGCAATCATGCTAATATCCGCACCAGCAATAAAGCTATCGGCTTTACCCGAGGTGATAACTAACCCTTTTAGGCCAGGCGTCGCTTGTACCCGCTGTAAAATAGCAGCAAATTGCTCGACAAATTCTGCTTTAAGAGTATTCACTTTCTCATTAGGCACATCAATAAAAATAATACCGACATTCTCTGCATGTACTTCAAACTGAAATGCCTCTGCGGCATATTCTGTTTTTAGAGAACCTGAATTTAGCGGTTCATGATTGTTAACTTCATGCTTTGGTTGGGCATTATTTTGCAGATCGTTATGTTGTAACTCATGATTTAGAGGATCATGGTTCATTATTTCACCTCCAGTATCATAGCAGCGCCTAAGCCGCCCGCTGCACAAGCGGTAGTTAATCCGAATCCTCCGCCTCTGCGACGTAGCTCATGTAAAGTCTGAGTGACCATACGCGCCCCTGTCGCGGCAAAAGGATGCCCATACGCTATAGACCCACCCAATACATTAAATTTATCCATATCAACCTCACCAATTTCATGGGCTAAACCTAATTTTTGTTGGGCAAATTGCTTACTACCAAACATTTTAATATTCGCCAGTGTCTGCGCGGCAAAGGCTTCGTGCATATCGATTAATGTTAAGTCACGCAAGGTTAAACCTGCCCGTTTTAACGCCAGAGGTGTCGCATAAGAAGGCCCAAGAAGCATATCCTGCCAAACATCAATAGCAGAAAAAGCAAAGCTTCGAATATAGCCTAGTGGCGTATAACCCAGCGCTAAGGCTTTAGTTTCAGTCATCATTAATACCGCAGCCGCCCCATCAGTTAATGGCGTGCTATTAGCAGCAGTAACTGTGCCATGTCGCTTATCAAATGCAGGTTTTAATTGACTATAAGCAGCTAAAACAGAATTAGTACGAATATTATTATCTTGCTGGAATGCTTGTTGATAAGGCGGGAAATAGGCGGTCATCACTTCCTCATTTAGCGCCCCTTTAGCCCATGCGTTGGCAGCCAATTGATGAGACCTATGCGCTAACTGATCTTGCTGCTCACGGCTAATGTGATAGCTTTTCGCCATCTGCTCAGCGGTATCCCCCATCCGCAATCCAGTAGAATACTCGGCTACCGCAGGTGCAACGGGCAATAAATCATGCGAACGTAAGCCCGATATAATAGATAATTTTTGAGTCAGCGATTTTGCTTTGCTTAGATCTAATAACGTCGCGGCTAATTTTTTACTTACGCCAATAGGCAACACCGACGATGAATCTGCTCCGCCGGCAATTCCCACCGAAATATGTCCCGCTAACATACTCTCCATTACATTTGCTATTGCCTGAAAACTGGTGGCACAAGCCCGCGAGACGCTATAAGCATCAGTATTCACGCTCATGCCGGTCGCTAATACAATTTCACGTGCAATATTAGGTGCTTCTGGCATTTGAACAACTTGACCAAACACTAATTGTTCAATTAATTGCGGCTCAATACCACTGCGGATAATTAACTCAGAAACTACTAATTTTCCGAGTGAGATGGCAGGAATGCCTTGATAAGCAGTCGCTTGTTTAGCGAAAGGTAAACGCAATCCACTGATGATAGCTATTCGCTCTTTTGCAGCGGCAACACCTTCTGTACCAAGGGAAGATTGACTCATAGTAGCTCCTGCTAGCGCTATGCACGAATATAAATACAGTTAACATAATCCAAATACAGTCAAATTATAGAATCAGAGGTCTGACCTGTCATTATTGTTAACTAATTATTTACAATTCGCCAAGGACGATAAGACAAAAATGCGAAGCTGCACACAACTTAATTATAAGCTATCGAGATTTATCGGAAATTATTTGAGAAACAGATCTGGCGGATGATAACTCAGCGCACTAAATAACGACTGAATTTTATTCGGTTGGTGTATTGATTAGCGGATAAGTTAATAGCGATAGAAAGGAGGAAGATAAATAATTTATACGTTAACTTTAGTCAAAACTAACTATTCTCCACCCGAACAGCGGGCGGAGAATTAAATTAATCAATTGATTAACGCAGGCCCAATTGAAAAATTAGACTTTCAGCTTCGCAACTAAAACTAAAATCTGCGGTTAATTGAACGCCATCAGTGGTAGTTTCAATTTTATGGCTAATCACACAAGGATCAGATTCTACAGATTTCGCTTTTTCTGTTAGCGTTTTCAGCATGGCTTCAGCCTCTTGCTGAGTAGCGAACAGCTGCTGATACGATGCGGTACAGTCTTTATTATCAAGCACTGTACCCACATCTACACAGCAACATGCTGCCGTTTCTTCCGCGCTACAGCGTTTAATCGCATCAGTCATTTTAATCTCCCAATAAAACCGTTTGGTAAAAAGTTATCATAGCGCTCTCAACCCCCTTAAAACCAGTCATACCGCTGCTTTTCTAGCAATATTACTCATAAATTTGATCTAATCATGGTTTTCCGCTTTTTCTGTACTTTTTATTTTATTTAAATGTTGCTTTTTTGTTAACTATCTCGCATTTTTTGAAACAATTGAGCCGTAAATCAAAAACACACTTGCAACAATCGAGGTGGTCAGACCTATACTCTAGCAACTGGTCAGATTTGTCATCTGGGCAAGCGACCCTACAATCCAGCGCTTCTTGCGATAGAAGTCGCCTTAATTACAATAAAACATGAGGGTTTTGGTCATGAGCCAAAAAAACCTGTTCATTCGTTCAACATTAGCCACCGCCGTCGCCTTAATTTCTTCAAATGCAGGCGCGGCGGGCTTTCAATTAAATGAATATTCAACCACTGCACTAGGACGTGCTTTTTCCGGGGAAGGTGCAATAGGCGATAACGCAAGCGTAGGTAGCCGTAATCCCGCAGCAATGATGTTGTTTGATAGACCCGCCATCTCTCTAGGCGCTATTTATATCGATCCTAAAGTGGATATCAAAGGTAGATCACCTTATGGAAATAGTACCAATGCCAAAGATATCGCTCCCAGTGCCGTAATTCCTAATGCTCATTTTATTTTTCCAATTAATGACAAATGGGCTGTCGGTTCTTCCATTACAAGTAACTTTGGACTCGCTACTGACTTTAAAAAGGACTATGCAGCTGGACCGATTGGTGGAAAAACCGATCTTAAAACAGCCAATATTAACCTCAGTGGTGCTTACCGTTTAAATGATCACTTCAGTTTTGGTTTAGGCATTAATGCAGTATATGCCGATGCTAAAATTACCCGTCATGCAGGCGATTTAGGTAAACTAGTCGGAAAACCCGCTAGTACCACGATGGCCAACTTAACTGGGGATACTTGGGGTTATGGCTGGAATGCCGGTATTTTATATGAATTAGATAAAGACAACCGATTCAGCTTAACCTATCGCTCTAAAGTTAAAATTAATTTCAAAGACGGTAAATACAAAAATGATATCCCTGTCGGAATGCTTCCGGGCTTTGTTGGCACGGGCGGTGCTACCATAAAAGGTAAATTAGATCTCGAATTACCCGATATCTGGGAAATTTCAGGGTATAACAAAGTGGCACCTCAATGGGCAGTGCATTACAGCTTCGCCTATACGGACTGGAGCAGCTTTAAAGAATTGCGCGCTAACGCAAAAGGCAGTAATGAAGAATTATTTTATAAAGATGAAGGTTTTAAAGGCGCATACCGTCTAGCGTTAGGTACCACTTATTATCATGATAATCATTGGACTTTCCGTACAGGAATGGCTTTTGATGATAGCCCAGTTCCGGGTAACAAACGTTCAATTTCGATTCCCGATCAGGATCGCCTGTGGTTCAGTGCTGGTACCACTTACGCCTTTAATGAAAACGCCTCTGTTGACTTCGGTATTTCTTATATGAGCGGACAAACCGTTAAAATTAAAGAAAGACTATTAAACGTCACTGAAAAAACAAAAAATCTTCCTAACCCAGAATACGCGTTTAAATCTAGCGGTTCTGCGTGGTTATCAGGAATTAACTTTAACTATAGCTTCTAGAAGCCTTGCTTTAAAACATTGCTTTAAAATATTTGAGTGTAGAAATATCGCTTTTAAAAATACAGTAATATTTTAATCTCAATAGCGTTGTTAATAAAAACTCAATAAGGGATAGGATTATCAACTGTCCCTTATTTATTGGCTGTTCACTATTGGCCCCCTCATTCTCTACTGCTTCCCTCGTTAATAACCGCATCACTTGATACTTATGATTAAAATCATTTATAACTGATTGCTATTTGTAATTAATAAATTGAATAATTTATATAAGATTAATTGTTAGCTTACTTATTGTTTTTTATTTATTTTTTAAGAAAAACAATATTTCCATAATCTAGTTAACACTATTTTAACGCTTGACCTTTTTTTACACTTCATTTATTAATTAAGTTAAGGCGGATTATGTGTATTAAATAACAGCTCGCTAACACTGAAGCCCCATCACTACTAAGCTAATTGAATGGCTAAATACGATTAAGCCTGTATTTTATCTCAGGATTAATTTCATCGTTAACTCTCCCTTTAGCTAACAATAACTTAATTTTACTTTCACAACATCACAACACTTGTAATAACTTTATTAACCCAATGATATTATGCAGGCAAGTGAAAAAGAGGTTTAGATATGACCACATAGGAGGATTATTATGGGTGTACTATTTTCTATCGGCTTTGTTGGGATCCTCAGTGTCATGGCACTGATAGAAACCTTGTCTAACCGAGGCAATACTGAGAAATGAACTACCATACAACCTCACTCTCTTACTGGTAAGAGTCGCCAATAAGAGAGTGATGCTTCTAATTAATATTCTTTATTTACGATAAAAAATCCAAAAATATTTTCCTTACCGCTAATCTTTCAATCATTCAATCGATAATTAATTAATCGATTGAATCTAAATCGCCTTCGATAGCCACCGCATTAGGATTCGTTTCAGGGGAAAGTTCGCCCCCACGCGATAAGAAATCATTACGCTGGAAATATGCTTCACGCATCATTAAATAAGGGTCGGATGAATTCTTTAATAACCCATCGGAATCAAGCAATTGAGCCCGTGTTTCTACACCTTCAAGTACCCATTTTCCAGCTGACATCCAAAACGTCAAATAGCTGAGTAATGGATAGGTTTTATCAACCCAATCGCCACCTTCTTCACGCACTGTAAAGCTACCGTACCCCGGCAGAACCACATAAGGACCATAGCCCACATCGTAATAACCTAATGTATTACCAAAACGGCTAGGTTGTTCTTTGGCTAAATGTTGTGGATTCGCCATCGCGGCAACATCAATTAGTCCCCCCATACCGAAAACAGTATTTAAAAAGAAACGGTTAAAATGTTTAAATCCTTGTTTAATCTCGCCCCGCAAGAAACTATTCACCATACTGGCTGGCTCTTCTAAGTTTCCAAAAAAATTACTCATTCCATTTCTAGCTGGCATTGGTACATAATCGCGCCAGGCAACTGCGACTGGACGTAATACATAGGGGTCTAACACATTGTAGTTAAAATTAAACATCGCGCGGTTAAATCCTTCTAACGGATCTGAGCGCTGTTGATGGTTAGTTTCTGTTGAACTTGAGCAGCCTAGCATTAATACAGCAGCCAAAATAACTCCGCTTAAGCGAAATCCCATAACGTTCTCCGGCATATATAAGGGCCATACTTATTCTGTATCACCGCTTTATAACAGTAAAAATAATCTACTAATAATACTGATAAAATAAATTAAGTGTTAATTAATTTAGTTGCTAAATATTATTCTTACAAGAATAAAGCACTATTTATCCCGTTTGATTCATCTCCTTCCTGAATAACTAAAGCGCTATTCCTCACATATTATGGCTAAAAATTTACTTGCTCTCTCTCCTTAGCAATATTTCTGTTTATTCCTATATCCTCTAATTTAATTATTTGTTAATTATTAAAAAACAAAAACCTTAATAATGAGTGATAACATGTCGCTGACACCATTAAAAATAATTGCCTCTGGCATCGCATTACCGCGGAATAAGGTCTGGTCATCTCAATTAGATCAACGACTGAATAAACAACCTGGTTATGTAGAAAAACATTCAGGAATTGAGTATCGTTACCATGCAAAGGATAATGATAGCCAAGCAATTTTAGCCGCAGAAGCTCTGCATAACACCTTATCAGCTCAACATATTGCTCCCTCGAGTATTGATTTATTGATTTCAGCTTCCGCAATCGCGGTTCAGGCATTGCCCTGTACGGCAGCACATATTCTTGCCGTTTCAGATTTGCCAGCTGGCATTGCCTGCTTCGATATTAATACCAGTTGTGTGAGCTTTATTAATGCATTGCAAGTTGCCGCTGGATTATTAGCTACAGAACAATATCAGCGTATTGCTATTGTCTCGGCCGATTTAGCCTCACGCGGAATCGACTGGCAACATGAAGAATCATCATTAATTTTTGGTGATGGTGCTGCCTGTGTGATTGTCGAAAAAGGGGATGGCAACAGCGGCATTCTAACTTATCGACTTGAAACCTACCCTCAAGGCCTTGATTTATGCGAAATTAGAGCCGGGGGGACACGCTGTAATCCTCGTTCAGGCATGCAGCCTAGTGATTTTTTATTTCATATGCAGCCAAAACCGTTATTCCGTTTAGCATCATCATTGATTGAAGATTTTATGCAGCGCTTACTGACACAAGCACACTTAACACTCAATCAAATTGATACCGTAATACCACATCAAGCCAGTCATCTATCACTTGAACATATGCGTCGGCGTTTAGGTGTTCCCACCGAAAATTTAATTGATATTTATCGCCATCACGGTAACCAAGTCGCCGCCTCTATTCCCACAGCATTACATCACGCGATTATTAGCGATCGTTTTTATGGTAAATCTTGTTCCATGCTGATAGGAACGGCGGCTGGGCTAGCGCTCTGCGCCATGATTTTAGTCCCATAATAGAAGAGGGAACGATGAAAATCTTAGTCACTGGAGCAACCAGCGGATTAGGCCGTAATGCGGCCGAATGGCTATTACAACAAGGGCACCAAGTGGTTGGTTGTGGTCGTGATCAGCATGCAGGCGCTGAGCTAACCGCGCAAGGTATGATATTTCAACCGATTGAGTTACTTAACTTAACCCACGAAAAAGCGCAACTATTAATCGCCGATTGTGATGCGATTTGGCATTGCGCGGCACTTTCTGCGCCTTGGGGTAAACGGGCTGATTTTGAAGCTATCAATTGGCAGGCAACCCAAATATTAGCTAATGTTGCTGGTGAGATGAATGTTGCTAAATTCGTCCATATCTCAACTCCAGCGATCTATTTTAATTTCAGCCACCAGCAACAGATCCCCGAATCACAAAGCAATACACAATTTGCCAACGATTATGCACGCAGCAAATATTTCGCCGAATTAGCTATCCAACAATCAGTTAATCGATACCCCGCTACTCGTTATATCATTTTACGACCTCGTGGATTATTTGGCCCGCATGACAGAGTATTATTACCTCGCTTACTGACACAAATTAGACTCAGTAAAGGAAAATTAATTTTACCCGCGGGTGGAAAAAATACTTTTGATCTCACTTATGTTGGGAATGTGGTTCACAGCATGCAGTTAGCAACGCAACAACCCGATTTATCCAGCGGTGCTACCTATAATATTACCAATCAACAGCCTCAGCCTTTAATTCTCACCTTGCAGCAGCTATTTCAACAATTGGCTCTTAAATGCCATATAAAATCAGTACCCTATCCACTTTTATGGAGTTTAGCCGCGTTATTAGAAGCAGGCTCCTACATTAACCGTAAAGAACCTTTATTAACTCGCTATAGCGTCGGTGCCGCTTATTTCACCATGACACTGAATAATCAAAAAGCCCAACAAGAATTGGGATATTACCCTGTGTATGATATGAAAACCGGTATCGAATTAACTGCTAACTGGTTGAATAATAAGGCCACACTATGATTGAGATTCGTCGATTTGAAGTCGGTTATTGTACCCACCCGGGTTGTATTGCGTTGCAAGGTGCCAGTTTTAAAGCCTGCAAATTCCCGGCTAGGGCATGGCTTTTACAAAATAATCATCAGCGCTGGTTATTTGATACCGGATATGCTCAGCATTTTTATGATCATACCCGTCATGGCATTATTCGCTTATATCGGTCTATAACACCGGTCTATTTCGACACTAAAGATTCACTAGTCAACCAATTACAACGTGAAGGTATTAGTCCTGCCGATATAAATGGCTTAATTATTTCGCATTTTCATGGCGACCACATTGCCGGATTACGTGACTTTCCACAGATTGATTATATTTGTTCCGGCGATGGCTGGCAAAAAACCCGAAAGCTGCGCGGATTTTCGGCCTTAAAAAATGCCTTTGTGCCTGGGCTTATTCCTGAGGATTTTGAAACACGCGTTAAATTTTATGAAGCTTTTCCTCGTTGTCCATTACCCGACGAATTACAAATTCTCGGCGAAGGCTTTGCGGTTAATACAGAGAAAACATTACTCATTGTTCCTTTGCCAGGCCATGCCGCGGGACATATTGGTTTATGCGTTTTAACCGAACAAGGATGGATTCTATTAGCGGCAGATGCAGCATGGTCACCGACCAATTATCGTCAGTTACGCGGGCCTATGGCAATTGCCAATATCATCATGGATGATAAGCAAGCTTACTATGAAACTCTAAATAAATTACACGAAATAGACAAACGCCACGTCGAGATCCAGCTCTGCCATGAAGGAGAGTTAGTCTAATGTTAGCGACACTATGGCATTATTGGCGAGCATCTCAGCGCTCATTTGCCGATCGTTCAGCACTAGAGGCCCATCAGCAAGCCGCTTTTCAACGGCATGCTCAACGAATACTGACTAAAAGTCGCTATTTCGCCCCTTATGTTGGCAAACCCTTAGCCGAATATCCATTGATGAATAAGCAGATCATGATGGAAAATTTCGATGAAATGAACACCGCAGGATTATCAGCCGACATATTAATAGACTGCGCACAACGGAGTGAAGAATCACGCAATTTTTCACCAACCGTAGGCAAATATAGCGTAGGTTTATCTTCGGGAACCTCCGGTAGACGGGGCTTATTTGTTGTTAGCCCCAGAGAACAACATATTTGGTCTGGGGCCATGTTAGCAAAAATGCTGCCTAACGGTTTATTCCATGGCGAACGGGTCGCGCTTTTTTTACGAGCTAATAACAATCTGTATGAGAGCGTAAATAATCGCTGGTTATCCTTTCGTTTTTACGATTTGATGGCAGACTTTCAACAACAATTAGCCCAATTAGCCGTTTATCAGCCCACCATTATTGTTGCACCGGCACAAGTCTTATGTGCGATAGCTAAAGTATGCCAGCGACAAAAAATCAGACTATCAACCAAAAAAGTAATTTCGGTTGCAGAGGTATTACAGCCGCACGATAAACAATTCTTAGCGCAAACATTTTCCTGCGTCGCAGAAGTCTATCAAGCAACCGAAGGATTTTTAGGCTGTACTTGTGCTCACGGTACTTTGCATTTAAACGAAGCTTTTTTACACATCGAACCTAAATGGCTAGATAGTCACAGATTTTCACCGATTATTACCGATTTTACTCGCGAAACGCAGCCCATTATCCGTTATCAACTCGACGATATTCTCGTCATTCGTACGACACCTTGCCCCTGTGGTGATCCACAAATAGCGATTGAAACAATCGAAGGTCGTTGTGATGATCAATTGCAACTCAAAGATAAAACCGGTCATCCCATCACTATTTTTGCTGATCCTTGCGCACGATTAATCGCCAATCAACTCCCATTAACGGCAGATTTTCGATTAATACAACACGGCTCGCATCTCACACTGCAAGGTGAATGTAATTTATCCCAACTTAGCGAGTGCCAACACAAATTAATGGACTATTTTAAGCAACAGGGCGCAGATACTGAGATATTAGGATGGACATTACAACCAGCAATGATTGAATCACACTTAGCCAACAAGCGCCGCCGAATTATGCGCAGGGAGGAGGCATGAGACACCCGTTAGTTTATCGTATTTTATGCGGCATGATTGGCTGGGGCACGGTAGGAATTATTTATCAATTTACTGGCCAATTCTCTGAACATGCCACCAAATTAATGCCCAGCTGGCTAGATAAAAATATCGCTTACTCGGTACAAGGGATCTGGTTGTATTTATCTTTTTTCTTATTTATTCCCTGTGGTTATCTGCTAGCTGAGCGAAATAAGATAGTGCCTCTCATGCTCTCTATGCAGTTATGCGCTCTACTTTCAGGCATAATTTATCTTTTATTTCCGACCACCATGGACTATCCCAACACGCTTGAGCATGGTTTGGCTCAGCAATTAGTACTACAACTCGTTGCTATTGACACTCAACAAAATTTATTACCTTCATTGCACGTGTCATTAACACTATTGGTATTGTATACATTATGGTCTAAAACCCACAAAATTCGAACCGCAGGCTATTTTGTTTGGGCTCTATTGATCTGCTTCTCCGTGATCCAATTGCGTCGACATTTAGTTATCGATGTCATTAGCGGCATAATCACCGCTACGATGGCTTGGTATGTTGTTGATAAAATTCAGCTTAGACGACAAGAGAACTACCATGAATGAATTAACTTTCCCGATTATTTTTATGTTGGCCGTGGTGATTATCGAAGGATTAATTATTACGCGCTCCCATCACCAATCGATCAACTGGCGAGAGCTAACCTTCAATCTAAATTCTGGCCATATTATGCTGTGGCTATTCCGTGGATTAGAGTTATTCTGCTACGGATTTGTCGTCAGCCACTATTCTTTGGGTATAACAGATAACTGGTCGCCGCTTTGGGTCTGGATCTTGGCTATTTTAGCCTGGGATTTTGGTTTCTATTGGCTACACCGCTTACACCATACCTTCCGTGCCTTATGGGCGGTACATGTTGTTCATCATCAAGGGGAACAGTTTAATTTATCGCTAGGCGTTAGGAATTCTTGGTATTCATCGTTAACTTCAATACCGTTTTTTATGTTATTAGCCTTAATCGGCATCCCATTAGAAATTTTTATTACCGTATCTATTGCTCATTATACCATCCAATTTTTTAATCACAGTGCGCTGATCCCTCCATTAGGATGGTGGGAAAAAATAATGGTCACACCGCACCACCATAAAGTGCATCATGTCAAACAAGGCCATTATTCACAGCGTAATTTTGGAGGTAGTTTTATTATTTGGGATAAATTATTTGGGACATATTCAGCATTACCCGACGCTGATTATCAATACGGTATCCGCGGCGAACCTGCCAGTGAAAATCCATTCATCGACAGTAATCGGCCTTTTTTACGCTTACTGGGTATCAAACGCCAAGTAATAACTAACTTTCAGCCTAAATATCATATACATGCCTTTGCATTAGTCAGCGGTACTTTACTGCTGTTCACCCTCGTGATTGGCTATGTTTATTTATACGGGTATGGCTATAACGGAACTAGCATGCAGCAAGTCAGCTTATTTATCCTCTTGGGGCTCGGTACGATTGCATTATCAGGCTTATCCTCCGGTTATTCTTGGGGGCTCTACAGCTGGTTTATTTTAGCCTCTGTTCTTGGCAGCGTGATTATCTTCTATTGGCACTGGCAAAATATTTTTTGGCTACTAACAACTAGCCTATTATGGCTGCATGCACTGGCGTTATTGTGCGGCTTAGGTAGAAATCCAAACCATGAAAATATTTATGTTAATTAAAAACATCGTATTGAATAAAAATGCCAATATAAAGCCACTGCGCGCATTAGGTTATCATTCTCGTAGCGATTTAGCTTTTCATCGCGAACTGCAAGCTGCCGCGCAACGCTATTTGCAGCAGCATAATGATCATCGTTTCGCTGATCTACGTTTTTACGTCAAAAGCGGGATATTAATTTTATTGTGCCTAGGAAGTTATGCCATTAGTTTATGCGGTAATCTATTCAGCCTAAATAATATCAGTCTCAATTTTTATATTTTTTATCCTATATTTATTTGTTTTGCGCTGTTATTAGCGATTAATATCGTTCACGATGCCTCACATAACGCTATCTTTAAACAAGTTATAGCTAATCGTTGGATTAATTTTTGGATAACTATCCCTTTAGGTTTAGATCCTGATTGCTGGCGAGTACGGCATATTATTTTTCATCATGCGCATACCAATATTCGTTATTATGATTTAGATATTGAAGAAAACTTTCTATTGCGCCAAACCCCTTATCAGCGCTGGTATCCCTTTATGCGTTGGCAACATATTTATTGGCCTTTTATCGCAGCCATGACATTTCCAGCATTAATTTGGGGATACGATTGGCTCGATCGATTCAAATTTACTCGTGTTGCCGCTAAAATGCGCCATCAAGGCAGTAAAGGTATTGGATTGTTTTTATTATCTAAGCTACTGCATTTAATATTTACTATTATCATTCCCACATTATTGCTTGCGGATACAGGTATCGGGGTCAGCACTATTTTGGGGGTTTATCTCGCTAGCCAAATGTTCGCCTCACTAATTTTTGTGGTATTAATTCTCGGCACACATTGGGCGAAAGCCACTTTTTATCTCGCCCCAGAACAAGGTAATATGCCGCATGGTTTTTATACCCATACCTTTTCAACCACTTATGACTGGTATACCCGCCCTCAATGGATTAATTATTGGCTTGGTGGGCTTAATTTACATTTAACTCATCATCTATTTCCACATTGGAATCATCGACATTATTCGGCGCTAGCAAAGATTATTAAACTCACCGCAGAAAAATTTGGTATGGATTATCACTGTATAACAGCAACTGAATTATTCCGCTATCAACAACGTTTTTTGAAATCGATGGGAGCAAATCAATATGCAAAATCCTCCACTTAATTGCTCGAAGACAATCAACAGCAAAAAATTAAATCTTGATTATACGGAGAATCAATGAATCCATCGTCCAAATATATTCACTTTTCAACCGCGGATGAAACTGCTTTTCATCAAGCATTACTCCAAGCTAGTCAGGATTATTTGCAAAAAAATAACGATCACCGTTTAGCTAATAAGCGAAATATAGTTGTCGCTGGAGGTTTATTTTTATTATCCATAGCCAGTTATCTTTACGCGTTATCCACACAATCTAGCGCTGTTTATATTATGGCTTACAGCTTTTTTGTCATCCTTATCATGTTTCTTAATGTTATTTGCCAACACGATGCCTGCCATAATACCTTATTTAAAAACACACGAATAAATCGTATTGTAGGACGCTTAGTCACGCTCCCTTTAGGTATAGATCCCGATTTTTGGCGTGTAAGACATGTTGATTACCATCATCATTACGCCAATATTGAACACTATGATCTTGATATCGAAGAAAATGGCATTTTCCGTCAAACACCATTTCAGCAATGGCGCGGTTTTATGCGCTACCAACATATTTACTGGCCGTTAATTGCTGCTTTATCATTATCATGGGTTGCACTAGTCTTTGATTGGGCTGACCGTACCGGAAGAACACGTTTACGCGAGAATAATGTATTATCTGGTTGGCAGGGCTGGTTACTGTTTTTACTCAGTAAATTATTGCATCTCACCGTAATGATTGGTTTACCTCTCGCTATAGCTCACACTCACGGGATCAGTATTAGCACGATTTTATTCACTTATTTAGTCAGCCAAATGATGGCTTCAATGCTTGTTGTATATCTACTGCTTGGAACCCATTGGGCTGAAACCAAGTTTTTCACACCTCCCGCCAATCATCAGATGCCCCATGGTTGGTATCAGCATAATTTTATGACCGCCTGCGATTGGTTACCCAGCCCTCATTGGCTGTGGCGATTGACCGGCGGAGTAAATTATCATTTAACGCATCATTTATTTCCTGGTTGGCACCATCGCCATTATCCAGCCCTTGCCCAAATAATTGCGCGCCTAGCTAACGAATATAAAATGCCATATCGTTGTATTAGTTATCGTCAATTGGTTAAATCACAAATATCATTTCTGCGTCGAATGGGAACAAATAATATGAATAAAATAGATTAACGTAATTAATTTCATATTAATTAGCTCAATATTAAATATTGATTAATATTGAGCTAAAAAAATAGAACCACTGTGCTAGAGTAGCTACTATATTGAAATATAAAAATAATTTAATAAAAAATAAATTTAGTTAATTATCTAAACCAATTAATCATCCCAAAGATAAATAATAGAACTAATACAATAATCATAGTATTTTGAATGAATTTAATTAATTTTCGAAAAAAAATAGGCCAGTTCATTTGTATTCTGCCTTATAAATTACTTCTGATAAATATCATATCTATATTAAATAAGTCTATAGTGAATATACTTGTATTAAATAAGCCTATGTTAATTAAATCAACTTTAGCTAAACCTATAATAATAAAACAAAATAATCTAAATATGACATATTGAAGCAACACTGTAACACAGTTTCTAGATCCCTCTACCTCATTATCATCCTATTTTTATTTTCGTATCAGTCGGTAACATAAAACATTCAGTTAAAGGCGATGATAAATGTTATTGTAAAAAAATGCCTCGGCGTTTAGCCAAGGCACCATTTTCTACCTGATACCAATGGATAAGGTAGAAAAGAACCGAATTTTTTAGTGATGCTGACACACTTTTCCTTTTTCAGCCTGAATTAACGCTAAATCGAAAAATTAATGTAAAATTATTTAGTAACCCACAATTACCATTATATTAGCGTCAGATCAGCTTAGAAAATAGCTAATCGAACATGATTTAATTCATTTTATATAAATAATATAATTATATTGGATTATTATCAGATAACTAATTATACCTCTCATCTATTTATACTGAATAAGCATGAGTTGTTGTATTTTAAATTAGTTTATTATTTTAATTTTATACATTTAATTTAATCACTGAGTCTCTAACAACTAATTTACCTTTAATCTCATTCTCTTTATGCGCTAATTCAGGATTTATTATTCTCATAATAGCTTGTTCAATAATTTCATCAAAAGGAAAATTAACGCTAGTAAGTTGCGGTAAAGTATATTCACACATCATCGTATTATCAAATCCAGCGATAGAGATATCCTCAGGCAATCGATAGCCCGCTTCTTTTAATGCTTTAATAGCCCCAAAAGCCATATCATCATTACCCGCGACTAACGCAGTAAATTTTATATTTCTAGCTAGAAGCTCTTTTGTCGCGGTATAACCACTAATTAATGACCAATCACCAAATACTACAAGCTGTTCATTTAAAGGGATATTTAGTCTCGCTAATCCTTTTTTATATGCAGCATAGCGATAATGATCACTAAATGAATCTTTCATTCCATGAATATAAGCAATTTCTCTATGCCCTTGCTCTAGCACAAAGTTTATTAATATTTCACTACTTTGAACGTGATCAGCAGTCACAAACTGTTCTATATAATTAGGTAAATAACGATTAATTACGATAATAGGCGTAGTATTATTGCTTATAATTTCTTCAAGTTCTTGGACAGATAAATATTGCGGATAAACAATAATACCTGAACATTTCATATCTAATAAAAAATTAATCGCTTTACGTTCGTCTTCTGCACTATGTTTACCATCCGCTAAAATTAACTGATGGTTATGTTTTTCACTGGATGAGGCGATATTATATACAATGGTCGAAAAATAAGAACCATTGTATAACGCATTGGTCATTACAAATCCCATTAAATAGGTTTTACTTGTTGCTAACTGACGCGCCAGTAAATTAGGCCGATAACCAATTTCGTCAATTGCGGCCAAAACACGCTGTTTTACATCTTCACGAACAATATTTTTACCATTAAGCACACGCGATACTGTTGATTTTGAAACGCCCGCTTTTAGCGCTACATCAAGCATGGTAACCATAAGTAAACCGTCTTTGAAATAAAATGGAATGAAGAAGAAAGTTAGGCGGGATGAACGGCGGGCTATATTAGCTAGCTAATTAAATAGACTGTGCCAAGCTCCCTGCACAGCACAGTCTATCATATTGATTAGCGTTTTTCTCCGTTTGATTCAATAACCTCTTTAAACCAATAGAATGATTTTTTACGTGAACGAGCTAAGGTTCCTGTGCCATCATCATGTTTATCAACATAAATGAAGCCATAACGTTTTTTCATTTCGCCCGTAGTAAAAGAGACTAAATCAATACAACCCCATGGGGTATATCCCATAAGGTCAACACCATCAATTGTTACTGCTTTAATCATTTCATCAATATGAGCGCGTAAATAATCAATTCGATAGTCATCAATACAATATCCTTTTTCATCAGGCATATCGACAGCACCAAAACCATTTTCTACGATAAATATTGGTTTTTCATAACGTTCATATAATGAAGTAAGTGTATAGCGTAAGCCAACAGGATCTATCTGCCATCCCCAGTCACTGGCTTTTAAGTACGGATTTTTAACCGAAAATTCACTACTCCCATCCATTGATTCAGCATTCGATTTTACTACATCTGATTTCACCGTATTAGACATATAATAACTAATACCAATGTAATCTACTTTTCCTGCGCGTAAAATAGCCTCATCATTTTCATCCATAAGGATGTTATAGCCTTTAATTTGCCATTCTTTTTTAGCATAGGCAGGATAATATCCACGCACCATTACATCTGAGAAATAATAACGATCACGCATAGCAATTTCGGCTAGCATCACATCATCAGGGTTCGATGAATAAGGATAGTAAGGGACAAATGCACACATACAGCCAATTTTTAAATCTGGATTAATTTCATGGCCTTGTTTTACGACTAATGCACTAGCCACAAACTGGTGATGAACCGCTTGATACATTGCTTCTTCAGGTTTTTCAAACTCGGAATATTTTACGCCAGAGCACATCCAACCAAAAATATCAGCAGCAACATTTTTCTGATTATTAATTTCATTAAATGTCATCCAGTATTTTACTTTATGCTGATAACGTTCAATCACCACCATTGAAAAATGTACGAAATAATCAATAACTTTTCTATCCATCCAACCGTTATATTTTTTGGCTAAATAATAAGGCATTTCAAAGTGGCTAAGCGTAATAACCGGCTCAATGTTATATTTCAATAATTCATCAAATAAATCATCATAGAATTGTAATCCCGCTTCACAAGGTTCTGTTTCATCTCCATTTGGGAAAATACGAGTCCACGCAATACTAGTACGAAAACATTTGAACCCCATCTCTGCCATTAATTTAATATCATCTTTATAATGATGATAAAAATCAATAGCTTCATGATTTGGGTATTGCTCATTAGGATCAATCCCTTCGGTGATTTTTCTTAATCTACCATGAGCGCCTGAAGTTAAAACATCAACAACACTGAGGCCTTTTCCTGCTTGATCCCAACCACCTTCAAGTTGATGAGCAGCAACAGCTCCGCCCCATAAAAAATTGTCAGGTAAAGTATTACGCATGATTGCTCCTAATTTTCTGGTGATAACTTAAAAATTGGTTGTCCGGTAGTAATCTTTCCGGGCGCTGTCAATATCTGAAGTGGATACTCATCGCTATTGAGAACCAGAACTGGCGTCGTTAAATCGTAGCCGGCTTTCTCAATATTAGATTTATCAAATCGAATCAGTGGGTCTCCTGCTTTCACCCTATCGCCTTCTTTAACTAGTGTATGGAAATACTGTCCATTAAGTTTTACTGTATCGAGTCCCACATGAATTAATATTTCGACACCATTTTCGCAAGTCAAACCAACCGCATGTTGTGACCCAATCACAGAGGCAACAGTGGCATTGCACGGGGCACTGATTAGTCCGTCACTAGGAATTATGGCAATACCATCTCCCAGTAACTTCTGGGCGAAGCTTTCATCATTAACATTTTCTAATGGGATAATTTCACCATTGGCAGGGCTAATAAATGTATTATCAGCTACAAAAAAATTCGTTGTTGTTGATGGGGATGATGTAGGTGCTGTTTCTGATAAATTCGTAGTTGCTCCATTCTGATGAGCACTTTCAGTTATCGCTTTGTCTTGCGGATCGTCAAATCCAATAATCAATACCAACACTACAGTGACAATAATCGCAACGGTAACTCCGATTACTTCACCAATAAATGAGCTTGGATTAGTAGGATTAATAGCATTAACCACAGTCAGTATGCTTGGTAACCCAGCATAGGCGTAGTAATAGCTGCCAAAGAAACTCGTAACAATAGCGCCAACCCCAGCCCCAATACATCCACAAATAAATGGCTTTTTCAGGCGTAACGTAACGCCATAAATAGCAGGCTCTGTAATACCAAAAATACCAGTAACACTTGCGGAGAATGATGTTGTTTTGAATTCTTTATTGCGTGATTTTAAACCACAGGCAAATGCTGCCGCCATTTGTCCAACAACAGCCATGGTCTGGAAAGCTTGGAAAGAGTCACGGCCATATAAGTCAAAGTTGGCCATAATCACCGGAGTAATTCCCCAATGAACCCCAAAAATAACGACAATTTGCCATAAACTGCCGATAACACCTCCGGCAAGGAATGGTGAAGTTTCAAACAACCAATTGTAACCATTTGCCAGACTTTCAGCGACATTGGTCATTGCAGGTCCTGTCAAAATCAATGTCACAGGTACTACAATTAGCATACAAATCAATGGGGTAAATAAGGCAGTAATAACATCAGGTAATATTTTTTCCACATACCGTTGTACCCAAGATAATCCCCAAACAAGAATTAATGGCGGTAATACTGAAGAGGTATAAACCGTTTGGGCTAATGGAAAGGATAAAAATGTAATTGATTCTCCACCAGCAATACGGCCAGCAATTAATGCCCACTCGGGGTTAATCAATGCACAACAGCACAATACCGCGATATAAGTATTACATTTAAAATGTTTGGCGGCGGTGATAGCGATAAATACCGGTAGAAAAGCGAATGGAGTCCATGACATAAAATTCAGAACACTAAAAGTTCCTGTGTTACTGAAACTAGGATCAATCAGCTTAACAATAATTAGTGCGCCTTGTAAAATACCTGCAGATGCCAAAATATACACAAAAGGTGCAAAAACAGCAGACATCGTTGCAATAATAGCGTCTAAAATCCGTTTTTTTTGTTTTGGTGCTGCCTGCAATAAATCTGAATCAACCAGTTTGCTCATGGCGCTATACACATCTGCAACATGAGTACCGATAACGATTTGAAATTGTCCACTGTTAATAATAACTGTAATAACACCCGGCATAGCTTTGATGTTATCAATCGCTTCTTTGGGGATTTCTTTTAAAACTAATCGTAAGCGAGTTGCACAGCGAGAAAAGCCGATAAGGTTATCTTCTCCACCGACCTCTTTAAGAATATCACTCGCTAATTTTGAATAATCTCGAATCTTTGTCATGAGCGTACCTTACTGACTTATATTTTGGAATATGCGCCACTGAAACCGATTTCAATACATTGTTGACGCAATAAAACTAGCTTGCAACCGGTTTCAATTTGTTTTGTGCACTAGGCCGCAAAATTAAGAGGTACTATTTTAAAGATTGAATAAGTCAAAAAGAGGCTAAGGATAAGATACAATTAGATAATACGAGGCTATTTCAGCGAAATATAATTTAGACAGGAAAATTTCAAAATAAGGGATAAAAAACACATTAGAACAGTTATTAGTTCTAAAATTAACCATGGAATAACCTATAAGATGTCTTAAAATTGATTATTCCATGAAATAAACTCGTTAAATATCCGTCTATTTATTTTTATTTAAAAACTAAAATACGTTGACGTTCAAAACCTAATTCACTTGCAAACTGAAGATATTGATTTAAAAGTTCAGCAGGCATTGTCGGTGTTCGAGATAATACCCATAGATAATTTTTATCCGGCCCTACAACTAATGAATATTGGTAATCATCATCAAGTTTAATAATATTATATCCACCATAAAAAGGACCAAAAAATGAAACTTTTAGCGCTCCCGTTTGCGGAGATTCAACAAAATAGGCTTTTCCGATGCTTTCCTTCCAATCTTTTTTAGTCGCGCTCCAACCTTTATTAACAACTTTAACGCCACCATCTTCACGTAGAGAATAATTTGCAGAAACTTGAGTTAATCCCTTCTCAAAACGGTTGTCAATTCTAGCAACCTCATACCACTCCCCTAGATAACGCGATAAATCAAAGTTCTTAATTGGATCAATATCACTTGGTACTTTAACGCTGCACCCGTTAATCAGAAATGAACTTAACAAAATAAAAAATGATCGAAACATATCCCCCCCACCCTAATTAAGAATATATCAATAGTATCTCAATTGAGATAAAACCAACTTTACTACTATTATATATAATCTCTTTCACTGCCTTTTACTAGGCAATATCTCTTAACTTATTTTTAGAATATATAATTTGCTACGCAGTTTAATCGATTTGGCTTATCTTTGCTCTTTGCTACTACGATCTATTTTACGGTTAACATTGGGAAAAATATTTCCCCAAAATCTACCCAAGATGGCATGCGGCTGTCAACGAACTAATGCGAACTATAACGAACAGGATTTATTTGGAGATGCCGATTACAAAAGGATTTAGCAGACTGAGGTGAACTGCAACGAACTCGGTTATGGTGTCCCCTGCAGGAATCGAACCTGCAATTAGCCCTTAGGAGGGGCTTGTTATATCCATTTAACTAAGAGGACATCAACTATAATAACCGGTGTGCTAAGCGGCGATAATGATACCGCCACCCTCTATGTAAATCAAGTTGTTACATCTATTCATAGGGAATTTTTCAGATTCTGGCCATTATCACAATAGACTATTCTTATTTATTCTAAGGCTAGTTACTGATAAATAGTTAATTGAATGAACTATAAATATTAGAAAATCCTCTATTCTTGCCGATATACATTCTAGCCACAACTCAGTATTCGATAAGTAATTCTCTGAGTTAATCACTTTCTATCCATCAATTAGCTAGGATGCACTGATGATCCAAATAGATCTTTCCACTCTGATTAACCGACTTAATCCTGTCACACGCCAAGCAATGGAAAATGCGGCGGCCCGCTGTGTGCATGAACAACAATCTGAAATTACAGTTTCACTTTTTTTATTGCAATTACTCGATGTATCTCTTAGTGATGTACCTCTAATTTGTGAGAAATCAAAAATTCACATTGATAAGTTCATCACTCAACTAAGTTATTTTACCCCCCCACATCAATTAATATCCCAAGAGTCTCCAAGCTTTTCACCATTACTTGTTGAATGGTTAAAAGATAGTTGGCTACTAGCTTCTGCGGAAATGCAGCATTCTCAACTGCGCTCTGGAGTAATGTTACTGACCCTGTTGCAAACACCTTACCGGTATCTATCTCGTCCAGCAGCTGAATTATTAACGCCTATTAACCGGGAACAATTTAAACTCAGCTTTAATAACTGGCTATCAAATTCTATTGAAAATACTGCAGAAAGCCGCGATAGCATAATGGCAACGGTTTCTTCAGAGAGTCTTTTATCACGATTTAGTCAAGATATGACTCAGCAAGCTGCTGACGGACGCTTCGATCCGGTGCTCTGTCGAGATCATGAAATTGATTTATTAATTGATATTCTGTGCCGACGAAGAAAAAATAATCCAATCGTCGTTGGTGAGCCTGGAGTTGGAAAAAGTGCATTAATTGAAGGGCTTGCTCTACGTATTATCGCTAATGATGTACCAGAAAAACTCAAAAATAGTCAATTATTGATGCTTGATCTTGCTGCAATGCAAGCGGGTGCTGCGGTTAAGGGGGAATTTGAAAAACGATTTAAAGGAATTATTCAGGAAATAAACCAATCTGCTCAGCCTATTATTTTGTTCATTGATGAGGCACATACATTAATTGGTACTGGCAATGCTCAAGGAGGATTGGATGTATCTAATTTATTAAAACCAGCCCTTGCACGTGGTGAGCTAAAAACAATAGCAGCTACAACCTGGAATGAATATAAGAAATACTTTGAAAAAGATGCAGCGCTTACTCGACGCTTTGAACAAGTGCCAGTAAAAGAGCCTACAGCCGCTGAAGCAACTATTATAATGCGAGGATTACGAGCAGTTTATGAATCTGCACATGGAGTATTTATTGACGATGAGGCCGTATGTGCCTGTGCAGAATTAAGCGCACGTTATCTGTCTGGCCGTCAATTACCGGATAAAGCAATTGATGTTTTAGATACCGCCTGTGCACGTACCGCAATTAATTTGACCTCGCCACCAAAAAAGCTTTCAACATTAAAAACTAAGCTATATCAATATTCTATGGAGCAAGATTTATTAGTTCATGAACAACAATTAGGTTTGCATAACCATACCGAGCGTTTATCTAAATTAACCAATAAATCTGAAGAATTAAAACAACAACTGACTAGTTTACAAAATGATTGGGAAACTCAACAAAATCTAGTCAATCAAATCATTAGATTACGCTCTCAACTTAGTGAGTTAATCAGCGATAATTGTCATGATGTAAATAATATAGCCGCCATTAAGCTGCAACTTAATCAATTAACTAATGAGTTAGATAAACTCCAACAATGCTCGATGCTTATTTCTCCACATGTTGATAAGCACCAAGTCGCCGCAGTTATTGCAGAATGGACGGGTGTTCCACTCAATCGGTTATCTCAGGATGCTTTATCGGTTGTGACTGAATTACCTCGCTATCTTGAGCAATCAATCAAAGGCCAAGCATTAGCTATTGCTGATTTACATAAACATTTACTCACTGCCAGAGCAGATTTACGCCGTTCTGGTCGCCCATTAGGTGCATTTTTATTGGCTGGTCCCAGTGGTGTTGGAAAAACAGAAACTGTTATACAAATTGCCCAATTAATGTTTGGCGGTAACCAATATCTAACGGTTATAAATATGTCAGAGTTTCAAGAAAAACATACGATATCACGCCTGATAGGAGCGCCTCCTGGCTATGTCGGTTTCGGTGAGGGTGGAATATTAACTGAAGCTATTCGACGCAAGCCATATTCAGTCGTTCTATTAGATGAAGTTGAAAAAGCTCATCCTGATATCTTAAATTTATTCTATCAAGCTTTTGATAAAGGTGAATTAGCGGATGGCGAAGGCCGCATTATTGATTGTAAAAATATTGCTTTTTTCTTAACCTCTAATTTAGGCGACCAGATTATTGTTGATAATGCAGATCAACCAGACCTATTACGTGATGCGCTCTATCCTGAACTTACACGTTTTTTTCGTCCTGCTTTACTCGCTCGTATGGAAATCATTCCCTATCTACCGCTAAATCAAGCGACATTAACCTTAATTGTGCAAGATAAATTAAGCTATTTAGAGAATCGTTTAAAACATCGATTTAATGCTGAAGTTATAATTGAGGATGAGGTCTATAACGAGATTTTAATTCGTGCTAATCGATCAGAGAATGGGGCCAGAATCTTAGAATCAATCATTGATGGAGCGTTACTACCGCCTTTATCATTGCTATTACTGCAATATACTGCCCATGGTGATGATATTTCAATAATTACATTATCTGTTAAAAATCATGAGTTTATAGCTATAATAAATAATAGCACTACAACATATTAATCTTATTAATGCCTAGAATCTCTTTAAAAATGCTTTGTTCAGTTAGTAACAAAGCATCTACTAATTTATTCACAGTAATTTAATTTTCAAATATGCAACGAGCAACTGAAATTTATCACTACTATGAATACACCAAATATTGGCGATCAAATCTAATATCAATTAATCTTTTTCAATATTATAGATTGAATTGACGATCAAAAAATATAGCTTATTTTATCAGATACAATCTTTAACTAAGCAAAACTGTATATTACACCACTAAGTGTCTCTATGATGAAATTTCCACTAGCAACACTAGATTCGATCTTCCCACCATGCAGCGGAATATTACTAAGTTCGAAAGATTATCGGTTATTTATATTTTTATAATCCAACAATCCAACAATCCAACAATCCAACAATCCAACAATCCAACAGAAATGATTATATCAGTATAATTTTAATCTTAGCCTTAAAGTCAATAATTATAGATACGACTGATAATCAAGTTTTTATTATCGATAAAGCCTATGCTGAGTGTGTTACCGTTCCAGTTTTCAGTAGCACTATAGAATAGAGTCAGCCCAAAAAAGGATAATGTATATGATGATAATACGTGCTTTTTCAAAATATATACGCGAGTTGATTTATGTATAGGCTACGGTATCGCAGCCACAAAGATTATAAAAAACTGATAATTTCGTATCCATTGATAACACAATCACTGTAGGTCCGGTTACCGCCATCACAACATTAAATGATCTAACATTTATGAAAAACGGTCTAATTTCTAACAATGCTTCACGAAGATTAATCACGCAAATGCTAGATCAATTGAGTTTAAATTAGATTCCATCACACGCCAGCTTCATTTTTTACGAAACCAATGACAACATAGCCATCCTCTAATCACGCATGAAATAGCACAAAATAAATACCCGAGTAAATGGTACAATCTGCCACAGTATAAAATTAACTCTGCCATAATTTTTCAATTAAAAAGATTGCTGTCTAATATTTTAGTTTTTGATCATTATTTACCAATAATAATTAACGTATTCAATCATTTTACTACAGACCTTGTTATGATTATCTATAAAAAATTAGATATTTAATTTTCACCATAATATAAAAACAAAAATATCAATATAAAAAATAACCATATTCTATATTTATAGATAAATATATCACTATCACAAAAAATATAGACTCCTTAATGGGAGTCTATATTAGATATAAGTAATTATTTTGACTTTACTGAATGTTTTTTATGCTAATTTTCATTAAAAAATAACTATACATTATAGAAATTAAATACAATTTATAAGCAAATACTCATCCAGATAAGCTATTTATAGCTTGTTTTTATTTCTGCTATGGAACATAAATTATTAGAGCAAAGGATAGATTGAGTCACTAAACACTTTAGCGTCGCCACCGTCTTCTTCGTTAGCGCTTTCTTTTAAGATATCCTCAAAAAAGTCACCCATATTAACATCTAATATTTTCAATACCTTAACTAGGCAATCAATATCTATTCGGTTAACGCCTCGCTCATAACGAAACAATTGTTGCTCACTGATATCAATCTCTTTAGCTAATTGAAATACTGTATAACCTTGAGATTTTCTCAGTGACTTAATTTTTTGTCCAACGGCACAAGCGACAGGATATTTCGTATTCATAAACATTCTCGCTTCAATTTATAAAATTAATGGTAATAAAAAATCAGCAGGTGAATTCTGTGTCTTTTTATTGTTATGTTTATTTAATAATAAGGCATTTAGAAGTTAATAACTATATTTAAACCTTATATTTCGTTGAGGATGATATACTAGCCGCGTAATTAGTTTCAACTAATCACAATATGACAATTAACATTTGTAACTAAATATGAGCATCATTTAACACCCCACAATTTAAAACAATATAAGCAATAAAATCAAATATTTAGCAAAAAAACTCACTGTATGAGTGAAATTAACCGTATGCTATCCAGGGGTATATTAACCATATAATCAACTGAATTAATTATTTTACACCGATAAAAAACCTAAAAAAAATCAAAATAAATAGTATAATTTAACACTGTAACAATATTAATGATTACACATAAGTTTAATCATTAAAAGAGTGCTTTACCCATATCAGACCACGCAGTAATGTAAACCTAAGTAAATATATATAGTAATTTTCAATATATACATTTATTTTTCTTAATATCAATAAGTTATATTGATATATTTATGCTGTATAACTGATTCTATTATAAAAATAATTCCTACCTCGTATCGATAATTAATATTAATTAATAACAGCTTACAACTTTAATTATATAGCCACAAAATCCGACTTTTACAACTCCAATTGACTAAAACACCCAGCAAAAGATCCTCCGTCTATGAAATAACAATTTAACTCATCTTAGTTGAAATAAATAACTAATAATAAGGCTATAGTGAAAGTATGTAGTTACATATCTAAAATTTATAAAACACACAGCTATTATTATAAAATGATATTTACTATGTTAATAATCTTCAAAAAATTAGTATTAGGTTATTTAAATAAGACCATCTAATTAAGATCGGCCTTTATTATCCTTATACTGACAACAGCTACTACGACATAGTAATTACGCATATTATAGGTAATTAATAATTCTAAACAAAACAAACTACAATTATTATTTTAATTATCGACTTAAATATGAAACAAAAAACCAAATTTCAATCTTAATTAGAGCATAATATGAAATTAAGCAATTAAAAAACATTAAAATAGAGAACATAAAGCTATTTGATGCTATAAATATGAGATGGAAATTCAAAATATTAATATATATAAACAAATAACCTCATATTAAACGAAATTAATTATTATCTATCTATGGGGTACTATAAAAATAGCTATTGATTTATTGATAAAAAACAATCATATATATACTGATAAATCAAATTAACCACATCTAAATCTCTATTATTGATAGATTAATTTTATGAAAGAAATTAGCTATAGAATATATATATATTCATTTCAATCTCATAGTGATACTGCTCCCATAAAAAATATAATGATGAGAAAAACATGATATTTCACTTTATTCACTAAATAAAAATAATTTATCCCTCTAAAATAAAATTTAATCATACGACCTGGTAATAACCATATAATTCAACGCTTTATATTAAAACAATTAATAGACACACAAAAATAAGCATTTTAACAAGGTAATAGATACATGATTAATGCTATGTAACAAAAATTTTTGAAGGTATTGATGATGTTGAAGGTGTTGAAGGTGTTGAAGGTGTTGAAGGTGTTGAAGGTGTTGAAGGTGTTGAAGGTGTTGAAGGTGTTGAAGGTGTTGAAGGTGTTGAAGGTGTTGAAGGTGTTGAAGGTGTTGAAGGTGTTGAAGGTGTTGAAGGTGTTGAAGGTGTTGAAGGTGTTGAAGGTGTTGAAGGTGTTGAAGGTGTTGAAGGTGTTGAAGGTGTTGAAGATTTTATTTAGATGGTGGGTCGTGCAGGATTCGAACCTGCGACCAATTGATTAAAAGTCAACTGCTCTACCAACTGAGCTAACGACCCATCTAGATATGGCTAATTTAAATATTATAATAGATTTAAGTGGTGGGTCGTGCAGGATTCGAACCTGCGACCAATTGATTAAAAGTCAACTGCTCTACCAACTGAGCTAACGACCCATCTAAAAATATTAACTTATTTTTTATGAAGTGGTGGGCGATACCGGGCTCGAACCAGTGACCCCCTCCTTGTAAGGGAGGTGCTCTACCAACTGAGCTAATCGCCCACTTCATGGTAGCTATCATATTATAAGTAATTGGTGGGCGATACCGGGTTCGAACCAGTGACCCCCTCCTTGTAAGGGAGGTGCTCTACCAACTGAGCTAATCGCCCAATTACTTATTTATTTTTACTTCATCATCGTCGACAGAATATGGTGGGCGATACCGGGCTCGAACCAGTGACCCCCTCCTTGTAAGGGAGGTGCTCTACCAACTGAGCTAATCGCCCTGTCGTCGATGGAGGTGCATTATAGGGATACTTCTGACTGAGTCAACGATTTTTCTATAGTTTTTTTTCGTTCGTTGCAAAATTAATCAAGATGCGCCAAATATCGCCAACAGAGAATATCATTTAATCAATTTTGTGCAATAACATTATCATTTTACTCATTGTGTTTTGTTCGCAATGAAACCCAATCTTTTATAAACATTAATTTTATCTTTTTTTTCTCACTTTCTTCGATTTTTCATCGTCTAACCGTAATTACCTCATTGAGGATCTGCATGGCAGTGTTAAAATGGCTAAAATATTATTTATTTCACTACTCCCATCTTATCTATCAATGTTAAAAATTAGGTGGGAATAAACACGTACGAACTAACGTAACGTAATAAGGCAATCCTGATGAGTAAAATTAAAACCCGTTTTGCGCCAAGTCCTACAGGCTATTTGCATGTTGGTGGTGCACGTACCGCACTTTATTCCTGGCTTTTTAGCCGTCATAATCAAGGCGAGTTTGTGCTGCGTATTGAAGATACCGATCTTGAACGCTCTACTCAGGAAGCCATTGATGCCATCATGGACGGGATGAACTGGCTGAATTTAGGTTGGGATGAAGGCCCTTATTTCCAGACTAAACGTTTCGATCGTTATAATGAAGTTATTGATCAAATGCTGGATGCTGGTACTGCATATCGTTGTTATTGTTCTAAAGAACGTCTTGATGCACTCAGAGAGCAGCAAATGGCCGATGGTGAGAAACCTCGCTATGATGGTTGCTGTCGTGATCATGCACATAGTCATACTCCAGATGAGCCGCATGTGGTACGTTTCCGTAATCCACAAGAAGGTTCAGTAATTTTTGATGATAAAATCCGTGGCCCTATCGAAATCAGCAATCAAGAACTCGATGATTTAATCATCCGTCGTACTGATGGTGCTCCAACATATAACTTCTGTGTCGTTATTGATGACTGGGATATGGAAATTACCCATGTTATCCGTGGTGAAGACCATATCAATAATACTCCTCGTCAAATTAATATATTAAAAGCGTTAAATGCCCCAGTCCCTGAATATGCGCATGTATCTATGATCTTAGGTGATGATGGTAAAAAACTGTCTAAACGTCACGGTGCGGTTAGCGTAATGCAATATCGTGATGACGGTTATCTGCCAGAAGCGCTACTTAATTATCTGGTTCGTTTAGGCTGGGCTCATGGCGACCAGGAAATTTTCAGTCTCGAAGAGATGATCCAGCATTTTAGTCTGGATGCAATTAGTAAATCTGCCAGTGCATTTAATACTGACAAATTACTATGGCTGAATCATCATTATATTAATACTCTCCCGCCAGAAGAAGTTGCCGTACATTTAGCATGGCATATTGAACAACAAGGTATTGATACCCAAACAGGGCCACAATTAGTTGAATTAATTAAGCTATTAGGAGAGCGTTGTAAAACATTGAAAGAAATTGCAGAATCTTGCCGTTATTTCTATGAAGATTTTGATGCCTTTGATGCTGATGCAGCGAAAAAACATTTGCGTCCTGTTGCTCGTCAACCGTTAGAAGTTGTTAAAGCTAAACTGGCAGCAATTACTGAATGGACAGCTGAAAATGTACATCAAGCTATTGAAGCAACAGCTGCTGAATTGAATGTCGGTATGGGTAAAGTCGGCATGCCTTTACGAGTAGCAGTGACAGGCGCCGGTCAATCACCGGGTTTAGATGTTACTGTTCATGCTATCGGTCAGTCTCGTTCGCTGGCTCGTATTGATAAAGCCTTAGCATTTATTGCTGAACGTGAGGCTTCTGCTCAATAATTTTATTATTTCTATTTATAGCCTCATAAGGTTTATTTTTATGGGGCTATTTTTGTACAATGAAATAAAGTAATCCAATAAATAACTTGACCTCAATAAAAAAATAATCGCAATATAGCACTCTCCTCATTATTCAAATACAAGGAATGTTATATGAATAAAAAATCATTATTTAAATATATTAGTCTGAGTATATTTATTAATAGTAGTGTTTCTATAGCTGATAATAATAATCAAACTAATCACATTATTCCTGATCAAAATAAACCTCAAACTTTAACTATAGATAATAAAAATATAGATACTGTAAATATTAACCCTGCAGATAAAGGAGGTTTATCGCATAATTATTATATTAAATTTAATATTGATGGAAAAGGTTTAATTCTTAATAATAAAAAACAAGATAATATACCTGCTGCTAAAATGATTATTAGTGAGGTAACCTCAAAATATCCTAGCTATATTAATGGAATAATTGAAATCGCTGGTGAAAATGCACATCACCTTATCGTTAATCCTAACGGAATAAACTGTAATGGTTGTGGTTTCACTAATAAAACCACACTAGTAACAGGCAAATTAATCAAAATAAATCAAGAAGATACAAAGGTAGTCAGTTATAATAGAAAGGCAATTATCATAAATAACTTACGCAATGAACGCACAAAAGGTGACCTTAATATCGTCTCAAATAATATTAAATTTTCAGGAAGAAACATTAATAATAAAAATATTAATATTTATAGTTTGGGTAGTGATAATTTTAATGAAAATAATAAAGATAATAAGAACATTCAAGATCCAGAATTAACCATACAAAGAAGACCTACTCATGTTAAAATTAAGAAATTAGCTTCTATTACTTCTGGTGGATTATTTATCCGTAGCGATCATAGATATAATATAAAAAACTATGGATTAATTGATGTAAATGAATTGAACATCACATCAAAAGGTCATTATTATGGCGCACCAAAATCAAAACTAAGAATAAGTTCTGAAAATACTAAACAATCATCTATCTTAAATTTAAGACAAGCTAGGTTTTATCATTCAGAAATTGAAATTAACAATAGCGCATTAATGATCTCTGCAAACAATCTATTCAATAATGATGATATAGAGAAACATAATCAGCTTAGATTAACCCATTCAAGGTTGTATATTGGTGGAGGATTTGACTATTAAAGTTTGGGTTTAATTCTATATTTAAAGCCGTATCTGGGCATACTCGATAGCGTATGCCCCACTTGTTGTATACTAATAATCGCCAAATTGCTATTACCCCTTACTACTGAAAAAATAAAAAACGCTCTATATTTCAGCAGATAAACGCAAAATCGTATTATTTAATTGACACCTTAGCTAAGCTTGAATATCATTCTGCACAGATACAGAATTGTTCGGGGCTATAGCTCAGCTGGGAGAGCGCTTGCATGGCATGCAAGAGGTCAGCGGTTCGATCCCGCTTAGCTCCACCAATCTTTTCCAGATAGATTGGTTTTATCGAAGTCTAACTATGTAATCTAACTATATAGTTGATAAATATAAATAATTTTTTGTATTTCGGGGCTATAGCTCAGCTGGGAGAGCGCTTGCATGGCATGCAAGAGGTCAGCGGTTCGATCCCGCTTAGCTCCACCAATTCTTAAACCCTGAAAGTGTGCTTTCGGGGTTTTTACTATTGAGCAAATAATAAGTCCACTCTGTAAATAACCTTCCGGTTTTGTCTATCCTACAAATTCATGCAGCGCACTCGCTATTTAGATCATTTTCATCTCTCTACCATCTATCGCTCTAGCAAGCTAATAATTCATAGTCTATTGTGGATATAAGCTGTTGCAGATAGACCTCCCGCCGATATTTTTATATCGTGTTATTTTTACACGCTATATTTCAGCAGCTATATGGATATAAACCGACGACGAATAAGCAGTCTAGTCCAATTCATTGGCATTTCTGCTACAAAATATAAGTGTGTATAGATAATCGGATTAAAATCAATCTAGAGCCGCTAAAGCACTTATTTGCGCTTTAGCGGTTTAATTAGCCCATCAAGCCCTTCAATCTTCACTGCTAGGGTCATCTCCATCAATTGGCCTAAACGACCTGCGGGAAAGGTTCCTTTACGATAAAACCATAGTAGATATTCTTCAGGAAGGTCGATCAGTACTCTGCCATGATATTTGCCAAACGGCATTATAGTATTAGCAATATCTAATAAATCGTGTTTTTCCATACTAGCAGATCTCCCTCAAAGATTTTAATCCCAATGATAGGATTGTTATTGTTCACTGTTGTTAGAATGTATTCATTGAATCTAGTCATAAAAAATAATAAGCAATATAACGCAAAACGGCATTCCTAAGAATGCCGTTTTGCTATTATTTATGCTCTGAATATTAGACAATTAATCCAACAACAGCCCCAGACAAGAAACTGACCAGCGTTGAGCCGTATAATAATTTCAATCCAAAACGTGCAACGGTATTGCCTTGTTTTTCATTTAAGCCTTTAATCGCTCCCGCTACAATTCCAATAGAAGAAAAGTTAGCAAAAGAGACTAAGAAAACAGACAGAATAGCGATAGAACGTGGAGATAGTTCGCCAATAATTTTGGTCAAGCTATCCATGGCAACAAATTCGTTAGACACCAATTTAACCGCCATTATCCCACCCACTTTTAATGCTTCATCCGCAGGGATACCGAGGATCCAAGCAAAAGGATAAAATACATAGCCGAGGATAGTCTCAAAATCAACACCAAAGACTGCAGAGAAAATACCATTTACCATTGCTATTAACGCAATAAAACCAATCAGCATTGCTGCAACAATCAAGGCAACTTTAAAACCAGCCAGAATGTATTCGCCTAACATTTCAAAAAAACTTTGACCTTCATGAAGATTATTCATTTGAATATCTTCTTCTTTATCAACCTCATACGGATTAATAAGTGATAAAACAACGAAGGTACCAAACATGTTCAACACCAATGCAACAATGACATATTTAGGATCTAGCATAGTCATGTAAGCACCAACAATCGACATGGAAACGGTAGACATCGCCGTTGCTGCCATAGTGTACATTCTACGATCTGACATCTTATTAAGTATATCTTTGTATGCAATGAAGTTTTCTGATTGGCCGAGCACCAATGAGCTCACCGCATTAAAAGATTCTAATTTTCCCATGCCATTGACTTTAGATAAAACAGTCCCGATCGCACGGATAACTAATGGCAATACTTTAATATGTTGCAGAATACCAATAAGTGCAGAAATAAAGATAATCGGGCAAAGTACTTGTAAGAAGAAAAATGCCAGTCCACCCTCCATCATGCCGCCGAAGACAAACTCAGTCCCATGCCGCGCGTATCCTAAAAGATATTGGAAAATATTTGCGAAGCCACGCACAAAACCTTCACCTACATCAGAGCTTAAGAAAAACCATGCAAGCCCAATTTGGATAACTAGCAGCTGAATAATATAACGAGGACGAATCCCTCGACGGTTATTACTAGCTAAGATAGCCAGTCCACAAATTACAACTAGTGATAAGATAAAATGTAGGATTGAGGTCATTAGCGACTCCATCAGATCAGTAAATAATTAATGACTTCATTCTATGTAACAAGAAACAATAAAATGAGATTAAAGTCACAATAATATGAAAATGCTTAGAGCCTATTTTTAAAATAAGCTAGCTTGATCACACTTTAGGGCTATTGCTAACTATTTGAAAATAAATTTGATCTAGGTCAGTAGCCTCACCAATAACTAGATTATCAGGCTACTGACCACATTTTATACTTCGCCAAAGAGACGGATCATTTCATCTTCATCAATGACTTGGATACCCAATTCAGTAGCTTTTACCAATTTAGAACCTGCGGCTTCGCCGGCTATAACCATATCTGTTTTTTTCGAAACACTCCCGGTAACCTTGGCACCTAAGGCCGCCAGCTTATCTTTTGCCTCATCTCGAGTTAACCGAGTTAATGAACCGGTAAGCACCACCGTTTTGCCAGCAAACGGCGAATCAAAAGTACTAATATCCTGTACTTGAACTTCCTGCCAGTAGATCCCTGCTTTGTTAACTAACTCATTGATAACGTCTTGGTTATGCGTTTCTCTAAAGAAATTAACTACATGCTTAGCCACCACATCACCCACATCTTGTACCGTTTTCAATGACTCGATATCAGCAGCCATTAAATCAGTTAAGCTGCCATAATGAGCCGCTAAATTTGCGGCTGTAGCTTCTCCAACCTCACGAATACCCAAAGCATAGATAAATCTAGCTAATGTAGTTTGCTTAGACTTTTCCAGCGCATTAATCAGATTCAACGCTGATTTGGGCCCCATCCGATCGAGACCAGTTAATATTCCCGCAGACAGTTGATACAGTTCAGCTGGTGTATGGACATATTCTTTCTCCACCAGCTGATCGATTATCTTATCGCCCATTCCATCGACGTCCATCGCGCGGCGTGAAACAAAATGTTTTAATGCCTCTTTTCGTTGTGCGCCACAAATTAATCCCCCCGTACAACGTGCGACGGCTTCACCTTCGATGCGTTCGATATCAGAGCCACATACTGGGCAATGGATCGGAAATTCAATCTCTCGGCTATCTTTAGGCCGTTGATCCATCACAACATTCACAATCTGAGGGATGACATCACCCGCACGACGAATTACCACGGTGTCACCGATACGTACACCTAGACGGGCGATTTCATCCGCATTATGCAGTGTCGCGTTACTTACCATTACGCCAGCAACTTGTACTGGCTCTAGGCGTGCGACTGGGGTAATTGCGCCTGTACGCCCGACTTGGAACTCAACATCTCTCAGTAATGTCATTTGTTCTTGCGCAGGGAATTTAAACGCCGTCGCCCAACGCGGTGCACGCGCGACAAAACCTAAGGTTTGTTGCAAGCTCAATGAATCAACTTTAATTACCACGCCATCAATATCAAAACCGAGGGTTGGACGGGCAGCTTCCACTTTATGATAAAATGCCAATACTTGTGCACTACCTTTGCACAATTGAACCCATTCAGTAACGGGTAATCCCCACGATTTAAACTGCATCAATCGTTCATAATGACTGCTTGGCAGTTCTCCGCCTTCCAGTAATCCAACGCCATAACAGTAAAAAGTTAATGGGCGTTTAGCCGTAATTCGCGGATCTAATTGACGTAATGAACCTGCGGCAGCATTACGCGGATTAGCAAAAACTTTACCATCTGTACGTCGAGCGGCTTCATTCAATGCCTCAAAGCCTTTTTGCGGCATAAATACTTCACCGCGAATTTCGACACGCTGAGGAATATTGTCGCCAATCAAACGCAGTGGGATTGCCTTAATAGTTCGAACATTAGCGGTAATATTCTCACCGGTGGTACCGTCACCACGCGTGGCCGCTTGAACTAATTCTCCATTTTCATACAGCAAACTGACCGCTAAACCGTCCAGCTTTAATTCACAGCAAAATATAAGATCGTCATTATTTTTAAGCCGATCATGAATTCGCTTATCGAATGATAAATAGCTGGCTTCATCAAACACATTATCTAATGACAACATAGGAATAGCATGGCGAACGGTTTCGAACGACGATAAAGGTTGCGCCCCGACACGCTGAGTCGGTGAATCTGAAGTTACCCACTGTGGATATTCGGCTTCAATAGCCTTTAATTCCTGCATCAACTTGTCATATTCCGCATCCGGAATTTCAGGAGCATCAAGCACATGATACAAATATTCATGATGACGAAGTTGTTGTTTCAACTGGTCAAGGTGTTGTTGTTTTGTTTTCATGATCACCAACAGCGATAAAAAACCCCCATTGAGCGGGGGTTTTATTAATGAGAATTGATTAATTCAATGTATTGCGTATTCTAGCCTGATAAACCTCTATTTTTTGAGGTGTCAGCAATTTACGTTCATCATCCAACACAATACCGCCCACATCTGATGCAATACGTTGTGCCGCTTGCAGCATCAATTTAAAATTCTGAGCTGCATCGCCATAAGAAGGAACCATCAAGAACATAGTCACCCCTGGGGTTGCAAAATTAGCCATCGTTTCAGGATCAAACGAGCCAGGTTTAACCATATTGGCCATACTAAATAGCACAGGCCCAGTCCCTGAAGGGCTGACATGGCGATGAAAAATACGCATTTCACCAAATTGAAAACCCGCCTGTAGAATACTTTGCAGCAAGACTTCACCGTCCAGCATTTGTCCTTGATGTGCGGCAACATGCAGAACTAATACCGTCTCTTTACTGCTAGCGGCCTGATTATCTTTTGATTCAGGCGCTTTTTCAGTATTCGTCTGAGCAGGCTGTGGCTGAACCGGCTGCTCAGATTTTGACTGAGATGCACTAGGTGTCATTTCTGGTACCGAGTCAGCAGATTTTACCTTAACAGGTTGTTCAGTTGTTTCCATGGGTTGCTGCTCCGGAGCAGTAACCGGTGCGATTGGCGCAGAAGGTGCTTGAGGCGCGGCCTCAACACTGACTGTCGGCTCAACTGTTTGTGACTGAATTAACTCGCGTTCTTGCATCGGTTCATGCTGAGTAGCCGTCATCGATGGTAACTCAGTGTTTTCCACGCGCGGCTGAGTTGGCTCCTGAGCTGGCACTTGAGGCGCGGGTTGTTCTCTTTTTTGTTGCGGTTCTACAAATAACGCCGAGTCTTGTTCATCCTCTGACGATAATTGTTGATCCTCTTGTTTACGGCGTTTAATTGGGCGATTACGAAATAATTTAGAACGCTCTTTACGACTCGTCCACAAACCATGTAGTAACAGAGCTACTATGGCTATCGCACCCACGACCACTAATATCAGACGCAAATCCTGCATCGCTGCTATCTCTAGTTGTTAAATGATAATGCCAATATGGCAGAAACTTCTCC
Source organism: Moellerella wisconsensis ATCC 35017 (assembly GCF_001294465.1). GTDB lineage: Bacteria > Pseudomonadota > Gammaproteobacteria > Enterobacterales > Enterobacteriaceae > Moellerella > Moellerella wisconsensis. Next base: position 109,549 of record NZ_LGAA01000016.1, on the reverse strand, counting down.
CCTAAGATTATTTGTCAAACGCGCTAAGTGCAACCCTCAGAACGCTTTTCTTGCAAGAAAGAGAATATTCCGCCCCCTGTTTGCGTATTTTTCAAACAAACACCGTCTAGCCAGACAAAAATACAGACTATATGATACAGGTTCAACCGCAAAGGAGATAATAAGAAGTATGACGCATTCGACAAATTCGCGACAAAATAGGAGCGGCTTTTATTATTTTGCCCAAGGCTGGCATTTAGTCACCCGTCCGGGCATTAAACGATTTGTATTATTGCCCCTATTAGCAAATATTATTTTACTGGGAGGTGCATTTTGGTGGCTATACAGCAAACTGGGGGATTGGATCCCACAATTAATGAGTTACGTTCCCCACTGGCTGCAATGGCTTGATTATCTTATTTGGCCATTAGCGGTATTATCGGTATTACTGGTATTTACTTATTTCTTCAGTACCGTCGCCAATATTATTGCTGCGCCATTTAACGGCTGGTTAGCGGAGAAACTGGAATCTGAATTAACAGGGATCCCATCCCCCGATATGGGCATGGCTGACCTTATCAAAGACGTACCTCGGATACTGAAACGCGAAATGGTCAAATTGATTTATTTTGTCCCGCGCGCGATTATCTTATTACTGCTCTTTTTAATCCCTGGTTTTGGACAAACAGCCGCGCCCATTTTATGGTTCATTTTTGGTGCGTGGATGATGGCTATCCAGTATTGTGATTATCCTTTCGATAATCATCGTGTTAGCTTTCCTTCAATGAAACAAGCCTTAAGCAAAGACCGACTCAATAATATTCAATTTGGCGGAGTAGTTAGCTTACTCACGATGATCCCTATTGTAAATTTATTGATTATGCCTGTGGCCGTCTGTGGCGCTACCGCAATGTGGGTAGACCGTTATCGTGAACAACATAAGCGCTTTTAATGTGTAGATAATATCAATATTAATCAGCAATATATCGATTAATAATCACATTAAGCACAGTAACTCATCTCCATACAGGGCGGCATCTTGCCATAAGCGCCAGTCGCCCTGCTCATTAATAACGATCGCTACAATTGAATCACTGATAAAAGGATAAATACTCCTTGCCAAAGTATTCCACTTGTTGATAGAACCAATAGGAATAAAATGATAATTGGTTATAAGCTTATAGATAAAACATATTTGCAATAACCCATTGTTCACGTATGGTAATTCTAATTTTTTCAGTACGGCAGTACCTACATTTAATGAATATTAAGGATATCCGATGAGCAAAATCTATGATGATAATTCGTTGACAATTGGCCATACTCCTTTGGTTCGCCTAAAACATTTCGGTAACGGTAATATTCTGGCAAAAATAGAATCTCGTAATCCAAGTTTCAGTGTTAAATGCCGTATTGGAGCTAATATGATTTGGGATGCCGAGAAAAAAGGTACCCTGACCAAAGATAAAGAATTAGTTGAGCCAACCAGTGGGAATACGGGGATTGCTTTAGCGTATGTAGCCGCGGCAAGAGGCTATAAATTGACCCTTACTATGCCAGAAACTATGAGTATCGAACGCCGTAAACTGCTCAAAGCCTTAGGTGCCAAACTAATTCTGACTGAAGGCGCTAAAGGAATGAAAGGCGCGATAGAAAAAGCCCAAGAAATCGTTAATAGTTCGCCTAATCGCTATTTATTATTGCAGCAATTCAATAACCCAGCCAACCCCGAAATTCATGAAAAAACTACCGGGCCAGAAATCTGGCAAGATACCGATGGTAAAGTTGATGTAGTAATTGCCGGCGTCGGCACAGGTGGTACTATCACCGGTATTGGACGCTATTTAAAACAAACACAAGGTAAAGATATTACCTTGGTTGCTGTCGAACCAGAAACCTCACCAGTCATCAGTCAAACCTTAGCTGGCGAAGAAGTCAAACCGGGTCCCCATAAAATTCAAGGCATCGGTGCGGGCTTTATTCCTGCCAATCTGGATCTTTCATTAATCGATCGTGTCGTAAAAATTACCGACGAAGAAGCTATCAGTACAGCGCGCGCGATTATGGAAAAAGAAGGTATTTTAGCGGGTATATCCTCTGGAGCAGCTATTGCTGCTGCCGTCAAAATGGCCGCAGAATCCGAATTTAAAGATAAAAACATTGTAGTTATCCTGCCATCATCCGGTGAACGATATTTGAGTACAGTATTATTTGCTGACTTAGCTGATGATTAGCCTAAAATAGCTAATTCGGTTAAAATTTAGTTACAAAAAGCACCTTAATGGTGCTTTTTTTGTGCATTAGATCAAAGTTTAGCATGTATAGAGATGATTTATTTCTATGGGTTTAGTATTAAATCACTAATTATTTCGAGCCGCGAAATTAATACCTTTCAGACGATGATTTTTGTTTAGTAGACTGGTAAGCTAACTTATAATCTTTTGAATTATTCAGTCATCTAACTGACAAAGATTTGACGATAAACAATGCATGAAACCTTTTTATTGGTTCATACTCTAAGTATACGCAAAACCAGATTATTTCATCTACAATAATTCTGGATTTAATAAAATCTAAAGATATTGAGGAAATATTATGTTCCAGCAAGAAGTCACTATTACAGCACCAAATGGCCTACACACTCGTCCAGCAGCCCAATTCGTTAAAGAAGCTAAAGCGTTTAAATCTGATATTACGCTGACTTCAAGCGGTAAATCTGCCAGCGCAAAAAGCTTATTCAAATTGCAGACTCTCGGCCTGACTCAAGGCACTTTAGTGACTATCTCTGCCGAAGGTGAAGATGAGCAACAAGCCGTTGAGCATTTGGTAAAATTGATGGGAGAACTGGAATAATTTGTTTGTTGTTAAACAATATAACCAGTTATATTAATGTTCCATTCTCCATCCCTGGGTTTTCAATCCAGGGATATCAGTTTAGTAATTCACATTACGCCCAACTGTTAACTCTCAGCATCAGAACATCTCAGTAGTAAGGTAATATTATGATCTCAGGAATTTTAGTTTCACCCGGTTTTGCTTTTGGTCACGCCCTTCTCCTAAAAGAAGACCCTATTGTTATCAGCTCAAAAAAAATTGATGACGGCCAGATTGAATCAGAAATTCAGCGCTTTATTGATGGACGCAATAAATCAGCTGATCAGTTAAATATTATCAAAGAGAAGGCTGAAAAAAATCTTGGCGCTGAAAAAGCAGAGATTTTTGAAGGTCATATCATGCTACTTGAAGATGAAGAGTTGGAACAAGAAATTATCACTCTGATTCAGAAAGATAAAAAAACTGCCGATGCAGCGGTACATTCAGTTATTGAAGATCAAGCGCAAGCACTTGAAGATTTAGATGATGAATATCTGAAAGAACGTGCAGCAGACGTTCGTGATATCGGAAAACGCTTACTCAAAAATATTCTAAACATGAATATCGTTGATTTAAGTGCAATTACTGAAGAAGTAGTTTTAGTCGCCCAAGACTTAACACCCTCAGAAACCGCACAGCTTAATTTAGATAAAGTACTTGGTTTTATTACTGATATCGGTGGCCGTACTTCTCACACCTCTATTATGGCTCGTTCGTTAGAACTGCCTGCTATTGTCGGTACATCAGATGCAACCCGTGTGATTAAAAACGGTGATTATATTGTATTAGATGGTGTTAATAATAAGATTTATGTCAATCCTTCTGATACCGAAATTGAAAAACTAAAAGCATTCAGAGACGAATTTAATCAAGAAAAACACGAACTCGCAAAACTAAAAGATTTACCCGCCATCACTCTTGATGGACATCAGGTCGAAGTTTGTGCCAATATTGGTACTGTCCGTGATGTTGCTGGTGCAGAGCGTAACGGTGCTGAGGGTGTTGGTCTCTACCGTACAGAATTTCTGTTTATGGATAGAGATACTCTACCAACAGAAGAAGAACAGTTACAAGCTTATAAAGCCGTTGCTGAAGCGATGGGAAGCCAAGCAGTTATCGTCCGTACGATGGATATTGGTGGCGATAAAGATCTGCCTTATATGAATTTACCTAAAGAAGAGAATCCTTTCTTAGGTTGGCGTGCAATTCGTATTTGCCTTGATCGCAAAGAGATCTTACATTCTCAGTTACGGGCTATTTTAAGAGCCTCAGCTTTCGGTAAACTGCGTATTATGTTCCCAATGATTATTTCAGTTGAGGAAGTTCGCGAGCTGAAAGCTGAATTAGAAATACTGAAGAGTCAATTGCGTGAAGAAGGTAAAGCATTTGACGAAAACATTGAAGTGGGTGTCATGGTTGAAACGCCAGCTGCAGCAGTTATAGCTCATCATCTTGCAAAAGAAGTTGACTTTTTCAGTATTGGAACCAACGATCTCACTCAGTATACTTTAGCCGTTGACCGTGGTAATGAACTGATTTCTCATCTGTACAACCCAATGTCACCTGCTGTCTTAAATCTGATTAAGCAAGTGATCGATGCATCACATGCTGAAGGTAAATGGACAGGAATGTGTGGTGAGCTGGCCGGTGATGAACGAGCAACCTTATTGCTGCTCGGTATGGGTCTGGATGAGTTTAGTATGAGCGCAATTTCAATCCCTGGTATCAAAAAATTGATCCGTAATGCAAATTTCAAAGATACCCAGGCATTAGCTGAGCAAGCACTTGCTCAGCCAACTGCTCAGGATTTGATGAACGTTGTAGATACCTTTATCAAAGAAAAAACGTTATGCTAATAAGGGATGTACATTAAACCCGGTTCCATATTAAAACGATTAGGAGAAGGTCCATGGGTCTGTTTGATAAACTAAAATCACTGGTTTCGGAAGCTAAAACTAGTACTGACTATATTGAAATTATCGCACCTTTATCCGGTGAAATTGTCAATATTGAAGATGTTCCTGATGTTGTTTTCGCAGAAAAAATTGTTGGTGATGGGATTGCTATCAAGCCCGCTGGTAACAAAATTGTTGCACCTGTTGATGGTACTATCGGTAAAATTTTTGAAACTAACCATGCGTTCTCTATCGAGTCTGTTGATGGTATCGAACTCTTTGTTCACTTCGGTATCGATACCGTTGAACTTAAAGGTGAAGGTTTTAAACGTATTGCTTCTGAAGGCCAGGCGGTGAAGAAAGGTGATTTAATCATCGAATTCGATTTAGCATTGCTAGAAGAAAAAGCTAAATCTGTCCTGACACCAGTTGTTATCTCAAATATGGACGAGATTAAAGAACTGAGCAAATTAAGTGGTTCAGTTACCGTAGGTGAAACAGTAATCATGAAGATCAAAAAATAATTATTGATCTTCCATACTCAGCTATCAATGACTTATTGATAGCTGAGGGATTAAAAACCTATGCTATAAAGCATAGGTTTTTTTATGACTAAAATAGTTTGAAGATAATTTGATAACTTAACTAAAAAATACTATCACCATTAAAATACCTCTTGCACTTATTCCGATGGTATTTGTGACTTAGTCATTTTTCGATATTTCTGGGGCGTCATACCAACAACCTTACGAAAAGTATCATAAAAGCGGCTAGAAGAATTAAACCCAGCGGTCAACGCTATATCAAATACCGTTTTATCACTGTCGCTTAATAATACCCGCGCATGATTTATACGCATCGCTGTAATATATTGCTTCATCGTCAACTGCATCACACTCTGGAATATTCCCATCGCATAATTTGAATTTAATTTTACATGCTCTGCGACCTGATTGACTGAGAGTGATGTATCATAATTTTCAGCTATAAATTCAAGCATTTGGCTGACATAAAATTGAGAATGTTTAGAAACGCCATTATTGGATGTTTTAGCTGCTTTATTGACCAATAAAGAATTCCATCCCATAAAACCGAATCGTTTAATCATTAAACTGATTTCTTCAATAGTAATCTGCTTAATTTGTTCATTCGATTGCGTTAACTCAGCTTGCCAGCGTGCGACCTCAAATGGGCTGACTTGATGTGGAAAGCTAGATCTCACAACCATCCCATGGGTGATATGATTAATAAGCTCTTTTTTTAATGGCCAAGATAAAAAGAGATGCATTGGCAAATTAAAAATTGCCATCGAGGTACAGTTATTCACACTAATTAATCGATGAGGAACACAAGCCCAAAATATCGTAATATGCCCCTGCTCTACACTAATTTTCTCACCATTAATCAAGTATTCAACATTTCCATCAAAAGGAATATTAACCTCAACTTGCCCATGCCAATGAGGTATAAGCATAGTTTCTGGAGTACGTAATTCAATTTCCATGCGTTGGTATTCAGAATAGAGAGCTAAAGGACTGGTTGTCCCGTCCTCTATTCCGACGTAATCAGAATTTAAATTATTTTTCTTAGTCGGCATACTCATACCTTATTCATATTTATAACGACAATATTGGTAATCACATTATCTGTAACTAAAACGTTATATCTAAAAAAGATAAAATATGATTTTACGATATATATATTTATTATTATTTATCAGTCTAATCTTAATAATTGGGAATAATATAGCTGTTATTAACTAATCCAGACACTAAATATAAAATATGTGATCAATATAACTTAACGATTTTAAACATTATTTTTTATCGCTCTCACTATAAATTCCCATTTTAGATAAAGTTTATCTCGAAAACTCAGATTAATGTGTTCAATATAATCGATGTGAGGATCCAGGAGTCTTTCTATCAATACATGGACGATTTTTGTTAAATTACTGTGTCAGTATGATATTAAAGCAATAAACCTATGAATTATCGCATACTGAAGGAAATTGATCATGATAGGTCCAAAAATTACATTTATCGGCGCTGGCTCCACCGTTTTCGTTAAACATATTCTTGGCGATGTATTTCACCGCTCGGCATTGAAAAATGCCCATATTGCATTAATGGATATTGACCAGCGTCGTCTAGAAGAATCACATATTGTAGTTGAGAAACTGATGAAATCAGCTCAAGCTACTGGAAAAATAAGTTGTCATTCAGATCAAAAAGAAGCCCTAAAAGATTCTAATTTTGTCATCGTTGCCTTTCAAATTGGGGGTTATGAGCCTTGTACAGTCACTGACTTTGAAATCTGTAAAAAGTATGGTGTAGAACAGACAATTGCGGATACATTAGGTCCTGGTGGTATTATGCGCGCACTGCGGACCATTCCTCATTTATGGAAAATCTGTGATGATATGACCGATGTTTGTCCTGAAGCCACTATGCTCAATTATGTCAATCCAATGGCGATGAACACTTGGGCAATGTATGCAAAATATCCACATATTAAACAAGTAGGTTTGTGCCACTCAGTGCAAGGTACCGCAGAAGAATTAGCCCGTGATCTAGATATTGATTACCAAGATTTACGTTATCGCAGCGCAGGGATCAACCACATGGCATTCTATCTTGAACTAGAGAAAAGAAATGCCGATGGCTCATACTCAAGTATTTATCCTGAATTATTAAAAGCTTATGAAGCAGGCATAGCGCCTAAAGATAATATTCACGGTAATACACGCTGTAAAAATATTGTACGCTATGAAATGTTCAAAAAACTGGGATATTTTGTCACTGAATCCTCTGAGCATTTTGCCGAATACACGCCTTATTTTATTAAACCGAACAGACCCGATTTAATAGAACGCTATAAAGTGCCATTAGATGAATATCCAAAACGCTGCGTTGAACAGATAGATAATTGGAATAAAGAATTAGCGGAATATAAAAATACTGATCGTATTGATATTAAACAATCAAACGAATATGCAAGTACCATTATTAACTCTATCTGGACCGGTACACCTAGCGTTGTTTATGGCAACGTACGTAATAACCAATTGATCGATAATTTACCTGAAGGATGCTGCGTTGAAGTAGCTTGTTTGGTCGATGCAATGGGGATCCGCCCAACAAAAGTTGGTAAAATTCCGAGCCATCTGGCTGCATTAATGCAAACCAATATCAACGTACAAATGTTATTAACTGAAGCCGTTATAAATCAAGATAAACAACAAATTTATCGTGCCGCATTATTAGATCCACATACCGCAGCGGTACTCGGTATCGATGAAATATATGCCTTAGTCGATGATTTAATTAAAGCCCACGGCAATTGGTTACCTGAGTGGATTCATAATTAATTATGAATAAAATAGTGCTGCCATAGCTATTATTCCATTAATATTTAATTATTTTATGGCTATTAGCTCGCAGCACCCAATGATAGATAACAGGGTAGTTGCAGGTAACTTCAACTAATAACCTTATGAGTATATCGATAAAAACTAAGCTCGGTTATGGATTTGGCGCCTTCGGTAAAGATTTTGCAATTGGTATTGTTTACATGTACTTGATGTATTATTACACCGATATTGTTGGCTTATCCGTTGGGGTAGTCGGCACTATTTTTCTGATTGCTCGTATATGGGATGCCATTAATGATCCAATAATGGGATGGATAGTTAATAATACCCGTTCTCGCTGGGGAAAATTTAAACCGTGGATCCTTGTCGGTACCATCGCCAATTCAATCGCCTTATTTCTATTATTCAGCGCCCACTTAATTGATGATAATTATCGCTTGGCTTATGTGGCGATTACTTATATCGCGTGGGGAATGACTTATACCATTATGGATATTCCATTCTGGTCTTTAGTCCCTACAATTACCTTAGATAAAAAAGAGCGCGAACAATTAGTTCCTTATCCTCGTTTTTTTGCTAGCTTAGCCGGCTTTGTTACTGCGGGTATTACCTTGCCTTTTGTTAATTATATCGGAGGTGAAGATAAAGGCTTTGGCTTTCAAATGTTCACATTAATTCTGATTTTGTTCTTTATTATTTCAACCATAGTAACCCTATGGTCAGTCAAAGAAGTTTACTCCTCCGGCCAAGTCATAAATGATCCTGATATTCATGTCAAACAAGAAGAAAGCTTAAACTTAAAAGAAATGATTAAGATTATTTTTAAAAATGATCAGCTTTTCTGTTTATTAGGCATGGCATTATCTTACAATATTGCCTCTAATATCATTACCGGATTTGCCATCTACTATTTTACCTATGTTATTGGTGATGATTCATTATTTCCTTATTATATGTCCTATGCTGGAGCCGCTAATCTTATTGCACTAATATTCTTCCACAAATTAGCCAGCTTCTTTGGCCGGCGGATATTATGGGCCTGTGCGTCTATTATGCCAATTTTGGGCTGTTGTGTTCTAGTATATTGCGCGATTATTGAAAGTCACAGCGCTAGTATTATCCTGTTTGCAGGAATGTTACTTAGCGTGGGCTCTGGGTTATTTTGGGTATTACAAGTTATAATGGTAGCGGACACGGTAGATTACGGGGAATATAAACTTAACGTTCGTTGCGAAAGTATCGCCTATTCAGTACAAACGCTAGTGGTGAAAGCCGGCTCTGCATTTGCAGCTTTCTTTATTGGTGTTATGTTAGCGATTGTCGGTTATATTCCAAATGCAATACAAAGCTTAGAAACAATAGCCGGGATGCAATATATAATGATTTTGCTACCCAGTATTTTCTTTGCGATTACCTTAATCCTCTACTTTAAATACTATAAATTGAATGGTGATTTCTTACGTAAAATCCAAATTACGCTACTGGATAAATACCGTAAAACGCCTAATTCAGAAATTATCTCACAGCATAAAACTGAATCAAGTACAATCATAATAGATAATGCTAAAATACTGTCTTAATATAGCTCAGACATAAATTATTATAAATACAATAGGAGAAAGCACTGGCTTTCTCCTATTAATTTAATTTGATTGATTTTATAGATACGAGAAAATTAATTAAATACACCCGTCGATAAATAACGATCACCACGATCGCAAATAATCGCAACTACTACAGCTCCCGGATTTTCTTTAGCTATTTTTAGCGCACTAAATACTGCGCCTCCTGAGCTCACGCCACAAAAAATACCTTCTTTCTGAGCCAGTGCTTTCATCGTATTTTCCGCATCAGTTTGGGTGACGTCTAAAATACTATCAACTAATTTAGGCTGAAAAATAGCGGGCAAATAATTAGGAGACCAACGCCGAATGCCAGGAATTTGGCTTTTTTCTGCCGGCTGCAAACCTATTATTTGCACATTATCTGATTTTGATTTTAAATATTGGCTAACACCAGTAATTGTTCCCGTAGTCCCCATACTGGAAACAAAATGAGTTATTTTACCGTCGGTTTGCTGCCAAATTTCTGGGCCAGTTGTTTTAAAATGGGCCAGTGAATTATCAGGATTATTAAATTGATCTAAAACTTTACCTTCACCTCTACGCTGCATTTCTTGAGCTAAATCTCGCGCCCCTTCCATGCCAACTTCACGACTGACCAAAATTAGCTCCGCGCCATAAGCACGCATTGATGCCTGACGCTCTAAGCTCATATTTTCTGGCATCAATAATTTCAAGTGATAGCCCTTTACTGCTGCAATCATGGCTAAGGCGATCCCTGTATTGCCGCTAGTTGCCTCAATTAAGGTGTCACCCGGTGTGATTTCTCCCCGTAATTCAGCCTGACTAATCATCGAGAGAGCCGCTCTATCTTTGACCGAACCTGCGGGATTATTACCTTCCAGCTTGACCCATACTTGTGCATCAAATCCTTGCGTTAACCGCTGTAACTGTACTAACGGCGTATTCCCGATAAATTGATCCAGACTTACCACAGTCAAATCCTTCTTATAATTTTAAATAATAATAAATCAGTACAGTAAAGATACTAGCGCAATAAATAATTACACGCACTCTTGTTGCCTGCCATAATGAAAAAATTTCAAGCCGAATAACTTTATCCGCATAAAGTCATTCAGTCTGAAATAAGATTGCTAGCTAATAACCTTGGCTACTAATAAGCTTTTTTAGGAATAACACATCACCATTATTATATAAACACTATTTAAGCACTACATGCTAATTCTCGTAACATTACTTGGTTATTATCTTGGTAAATACGCAGCTGTTTGGTACCTAAAAAATAATGTTCACCGCGCACAGGAATATTCGCGCCAGACTGCCAAACGACTGAAATCGGCAACTGACCCCAACCCAATGGCTGTACTGTCAATTGCCAAAAGTGACCACGAGGCCCCGCTTCAATAATTTTTACGGGAAGCTGATGAAAACTATCACTTTGTTGAGCTAAACTAATTTCCCACGGGCGCATAAATACATCTACAGCACCTTGTTCAATAGGGGTATGTTGTAAACCAAAACTATACTTATCAATTAATAATTGAGATCCTTTGATAACGCCAGATAAATGATTTACTTCCCCCATAAACTCTAAAACAAAACGCGTCTCTGGTGTATGCCAAATTTGTTCCGGTGTACCCACTTGTTCAATATGTCCTTGGCTCATAACCACAATTTTATCAGCCACTTCCATGGCTTCTTCCTGATCATGGGTTACAAATACACTGGTGAATTTTAGCTCTTCATGTAATTGGCGTAGCCAACGTCTTAATTCCATACGCACTTGGGCATCCAGTGCACCAAAAGGCTCATCAAGCAATAAAATTTGAGGCTCAACAGCCAATGCTCTAGCTAAAGCTACCCGCTGTTTTTGTCCTCCAGATAATTGGGCGGGAAAACGCTGAGCCAAATGAGATAGCTGAACCATTTCAAGTAATTTCATTACCTTATGCTTAATTTCATTTACAGAAGGGCGCTGTTTACGCGGCAATACCGTTAAGCCAAAAGCCACATTGTCAAACACACTCATATGTCGAAACAATGCATAATGCTGAAAAACAAACCCAACTTGGCGATCTTTAGCGTGCAAACGGCTAACATCTCGCTCATGAAATTTTAAATGCCCTCGGCTCTGTTGCTCTAATCCCGCAATAATCCTTAACAAGGTAGTTTTCCCTGAGCCCGAAGGCCCAAGCAAAGCCATCATTTCACCAGATGGGATATCCAAAGAAATATCGCGTAAAACTTGTGTGCTACCAAAATATTTACTGATGTTTTCTATCTGAATACTCATAACCTGTTTACTCCTGAATCGGTTAACTCCCGGCCGAGTTTTGCTGATGGTCTAAACGCCATTGCAGTGCACTTTTAATAATCAGCGTGATTATCGCAATCAATGCTAAAATACCAGCAGCAGTAAATGCCCCGACCGTATTGTAATCCTGATGTAATAACTCAACCTGTAAAGGCAACGTATATGTTTCTCCGCGTATGGCACCTGAAACTACAGAAACGGCGCCAAATTCACCAATTGCTCGAGCGTTGGTCAACACTACTCCGTACAATAAGGCCCACCGAATATTCGGTAATGTTACACGCCAAAACATTTTCCAACCCGAGGCGCCTAATAGCACCGCGGCTTCATCCTCTTGGCTACCTTGGCTTAGCATCAATGGCACTAACTCACGGATAACAAACGGACAGGTTACAAAAATAGTTACCAAAGCCATCCCCGGCCAAGAGAACATTAGCTGAATATCAAAACCTTCCAGCCATTGACCAAACCAGCTGTTCGAACCATAAAATAGTAAATACAGCAGGCCGGCGACCACTGGTGAAACCGCAAATGGAATATCAATGAGTGTCAACAGTAACTGGCGACCGGGAAATTTAAACCGCGTCACTAGCCATGCCATCATAACCCCAAAAACCAGATTAACCGGCACAGTGATAAGAGCAATAAATACTGTTAAACCAATCGCATGGAGCATATCAGGATCCACTAAATTGAGCAGAACCTGATCAATACCTTTAGCAAAAGCAGTCATGAATATCCAAATAATTGGGATCACTAATAGCAGCAGTGAAAATAATAACCCGATGATAATCAAGCTCCACTTAGCCCAATTTATTGGCGCTCGAGTAGCCTGTCTTAATGGTGTAATATCAGCCATCATTTGCCCCCTAAGCGTTTACCAAAACGACTTTGTACGATATTCGCGCTAAATAATAGCAGCAGTGAGACCGCCAAAATAACCGAGGCAATAGCACTCGCAGCTGCAAAATCAAACTGTTGCAACTGGCTGAAAATCATTAAAGAAACCACTTCAGTTTGCCATGCAATATTGCCAGCAATAAAAATTACCGCGCCAAACTCACCTAAGCTACGTGTAAATGACAGAACAGTTCCGGCCAATAATGCCGGCGATAATTCCGGTAATACTACACGTCTAAATGCTTGCCAGCGGGTTGCCCCTAACGTTTGTGCCGCCTCTTCATATTCGGGTCCTAACTCTTCCAATACCGGTTGTACGGTTCTGACCACAAACGGGATGCTAGTAAACGCCATTGCTACAGAAATACCCAGCCACGTATTCACCACTTTAATATCAAATTGATGTAAAAATTGCCCATACCAACCTGATGTCGCGAATAAAGTCGCCAATGTTAACCCTGCAACCGCCGTCGGTAAGGCAAAAGGTAGATCAACTAGACCATCCAGTAAAGTTCGACCAGGAAAACGGTAACGAGTTAATATCCAAGCTAAAATCATCCCAAATACCGCATTAAAAAGACTCGCGGCTAATGCTGCCAGTAAAGTGACTTTATAGGCTGCAACTACTTGCGGGTAACTGATCACTGTCCAATATTGTTCCCATGTCATGCTCGACAATTGCACGACTAATGCACTTAGTGGCAACAATAATATTAGGCAGGTATACAATAAACTACTGCCTAATGTCAGACCAAATCCAGGTAAAAATCGTTTCCCAGCGCCAAACATTACTTACGCCCTTCAGCCAATAGCTGATCCAGTTTACCACCAGTCATAAAATGATTAGTCATAACTTGAGGCCAGCTACCAAATTGCTGTTCAACAGTAAATAGTTTGGTCTGAGGGAATTTATTACTATATTTTTCCATCACTTGCTTATCGTTAACTCGATAATTAAAACTAGTAATAATTTCTTGAGCCTCTGGGCTATATAAATAATTTAAATAGGCCTTTGCCACCGCCTCATTACCGTTTTTTTGAATATTTTTATCTACCCAAGTCACTGGAAATTCAGCTAAAATATCCACTGGTGGTACAATAACTTGATAATTATCTTCACCATATTGCTGACGAATATTATTCACTTCAGATTCAAAACTAATAAGTACATCACCTAAATTACGTTCAATAAATGTGGTGGTTGCTCCCCGCCCGCCGGTATCAAAAACCTCGACATTCTGTAAAAATTGTTTCATTTGCTGATAAGTTTTTGCTTGATCGCCGCCATTTTGTTGTTGAAACGCTCCCCAAGCTGCAAGATAGGTATAGCGCCCATTGCCTGAAGTTTTGGGGTTAGGAAAAATTAATTTAACATCTTGACGGACTAAGTCATCCCAACTATGAATGCCTTTAGGATTATCCTTGCGTACCAAAAATGCCATAGTGGAATAATATGGCGAGCTATTATTAGGTAATCGAGATTGCCAATCTGCCGGAATTAAATTACCGCGATCATGTAAAATTTGTACATCCGTCACTTGATTGTACGTCACTACATCGGCTTTTAAACCTTGTAAAATAGCTAGTGCTTGTTTTGATGATCCGGCATGTGACTGTTTAATAGTTAATTTGTCATCGGGATGTTGCTGCTGCCATTGTTTTTCAAAAGGCGGATTTAGTGCAGTAAATAACTCCCTCGCAACATCATAAGAGCTATTTAATAATTCAGCACTCAGCACTTGAGGGCTAGCAAACAGAGTGCATGCCGTTAAGCTGGCGAGTATGGTTTTTTTGATTGATTTAGTTTTAATCAGTATCGTTTTCATTAATCACCTGCTTATTAAATGAAATATTTACAAACTATGCTGTTACTTTATCCGCTTTGTTTATAACTGTGTAGCTATGTATTCCTTTTTAATATAACAAATTCGCATTAGAAAGATAAAAATGCAATAAGCCTATTAAATTCTTTATATTTCAAATCATTAGGGGTATAAGTTCGATTGAAGGATATTCATTTGAATAGTAAAAAAGACGTGATTTAGCGCTGTGAACATAAATAAGCAGAGATTATCTTCAACTGCATATAAATAAATAACATCACGAAGCAATATACTCGCGCAAATATAAGCTGCATCCTTGCAGCTCTCGAACATTAATAATTATAATTAATTACTCCTGCTATATTAATTATAAAGATAGCAGCGTTTCGATTGAGGGTGCAAAATAATAGCTACCAGACACCGCTTTAGTCATACGTAAGAGATCATCATGCTTACCATCTAATTCGCCAAACATACTTAATAACTGCTTCTCTATATTATACAAGCGACTGCAGTAAGCGATAAAATATAGTCCATGTTTTCCGCTCGCGGTTCCATATGGCAAGCTATGGCGCATAATTGCTAACTCACCTTCCCCTTCATCCAGTGCAACGCGAGAAACATGAGACGTAATATTGCGAGCATCTTCGTCCAACTCAATACTGTCTTTTTTAGTTCGGCCAATCATTTTCTCTTGTTCGTGTTCAGAGAAGCGCGCCCATTTATCCAGATTATGTTCATAACGCTGAACCAGAATATAGCTTCCACCCATATCAATCCCTTCAGGGATCAGTGTAACTTCTTCGCGTTCTTCACCTTGTGGATTTTCTGTTCCATCGATAAAACCGCTTAAATCGCGTTCTTCTACCCAACGAAAACCGTGGATCTCTTCTTCAACGTGAATTACGTTGCCAAATGCTTTCAAGGCGGCTTGGGCTAAAGAGAAATTAATATCATGGCGTTGCGACTGGATATGAATAAACATATCGCGCTGTGTTGCTGGAGCTAATCCTTTACCTAATGGCTGAAAAGGTTTAAGTTCAGGGGCGCTTTCTGCTGTAGATAATTGCTTCCAGACATCGGAACCAAAGGCCACAACTGCGCCGAGACGATCGCTTGGATATTCAGGTTGTAGTTTCTGTAATTCAGCAATAAAACGTTGGCACCCAGCTTTAATTTCGTCTAGTGGACCCTGGATCATCGCTTCAATAAAAATACCAAAACGACTATGATCTAATAAGATGCCACTCTGAGAATGAGACATAAAAAAAACCCTTAACAATGGATAAAATATAACCCCTACATATTTCATACTATTTTCATCGCGAAAATAATTGAGCTATATAGTTGAGCTATTTAGAATAATTATTGGCACTAATAATAACTGATTTATATTAAGAATCATCTTGTTTTAAAACAATTTTTTGTAGATGATCAAAAAATTACCCTAAACTTACATTTAGGGTAATTGCATTTAAATGAAATCAATAATCAGAAATAAATAATTTCAATCGACCGTTATTTGCGCCAAATAATCTGATTGATTTTCCAATGTTGTAGCACATCATCTGACGGCATTAATCCTTCTGGCCCTTGCCACTTACCAGTAAATCGATAACTGATATTTTTGCTTTGTGGAGATTGACACTCAATAGTGGGCTGCTGATTAATCATCTCACCTTGTTCACAGACGCCATAAGCTTGCTGATAAATAGTTGAAAACGCATCGCCAATTTGAGTTCCCCAAGATGTTTTTACTTGAGAATCACTCACAATAATTGTCGATACGTTCCCTCCTTCAGGACCAATAACGTCAATTTTAACCTGTTCATCGTTCATTCCCTGATAAACAGCTAAAATCTGACCTTTACTAGTTTGCATACCCGAACGTAAGCGATATTTATTGTCTAACTGCTCACTAATCGTACTTTGGATCATTGGTGAAGAACTGGTTACTTTTCCAACGCCTTGCGGGGTAATTTCTAGCGAATGACCAAACCAATTCATCGGTGACAAACTGGACCAAAAAGCGCCCGTACCAGCACATCCACCCAGCATCAACGCACTGCTGATTAATGCCAAGCGAAGCGGAAGCGTTATCTTAGTGCCTTTATTTTGCATCTGATCCTCGATTGTACGGTGTTAATCTCTAATGTGAGTTGTGACAACGAAAATAATAAAACATTCATTATCATCTTAGCTAATTGACGAATAAATAAGATAAAGTGAAAAATAGTCGCTTGGATAGCAATATCAAAAATGAAGGTTGAAACATCATTATTCATTCGTAATTTTAGAATTATTTGCTCAGTATATTAAATTTTATTGTGCGATTATCAGTATACAATTAAGCCTATTAAATCACGCGATACAAATTAATGACTAGCTCAGAATGCAGTTCCATCATTCAGTCGTTTATTATAAATTAAGCGTGCCGGTTGCTCGTCTTCATATTCCATTTTTTCAAACATGCAAATAGCTGAGTCATATTCTTCATTAACTAATAATTCTATAACAGGGCAACCTTGCGCTAATAATTTTTTCTCTAAACGACTAATCAAGGCATTAGCAATTCCTCGACCACGATATTCAGGATGAACTGCAAGATAATATGCCCGGCCTCTTACACCATCATAACCGCCCATTACTGTTCCAACAATTTCGCCGGTTACTTCTGCAACTAAGAAAAGATCGGCGCCACACTGTAATTTGCGTTCAATAATTAATTCAGGATCATAACCGAATTCATTAAGTTCGCAGCGCTCCCACAGCATCAGCACATCTTCAAAATCACCTTGACGAAAAATACGTATTTCCATGTTAATTACCTGTTTATACTGATTACTCTTTCATTATCTCTGCTTTTTTTACAGGATCAATATTAAAAATGAGTTTCACTATTAAAAAGGCTATACTTAACTCATAAATTTAATCAATAACTACGAAAAACACAGTATGGAACTCCCTGATATCTCTCGTATTAAACAATTTCTACTCGACTTACAAGATAGAATTTGCCAGCAAATTGCCAATATAGATGGTAAAAGCACATTTGAAGAACAAGTATGGGATCGCCCTGAGGGTGGAGGAGGCCGTAGCCGTGTACTTCGTGCTGGCGCTATTTTTGAACAAGCCGGTATTAATTTTTCCCATGTAAGTGGTGCCCAGTTACCCGGTTCAGCCACAGCACATCGGCCAGAGCTTGCCGGACGCAGTTATCAGGCCATGGGCGTTTCTCTAGTCATTCATCCGCTGAACCCATATATTCCAACTACTCATGCTAACGTCCGCTTTTTTATTGCCGAAAAACACGGTGAAGCTCCAGTGTGGTGGTTTGGAGGAGGATTTGATTTAACCCCTTATTATGGATTCGATGAAGATGTTATTCATTGGCATACCGTGGCACGCGATCTATGCACACCTTATGGCGAGCAGGTCTACCCTAAATACAAACGCTGGTGTGATGATTATTTCTATCTTAAACACCGAAATGAACCGCGTGGTGTGGGTGGCCTATTTTTTGATGATTTAAATCAGCCTGATTTTGCGACTAGTTTTCAATTTACTCAAGATGTCGGCAATGCTTTTTTAGCTGCATATGTACCAATAGTCACACGCCGTCAAAATCATACTTGGGGGGAGCGTGAACGCCAATTTCAATTATATCGCCGCGGGCGCTATGTCGAATTCAATCTAGTTTGGGATAGAGGCACACTATTCGGCCTACAAAGTGGCGGAAGAACTGAATCGATTTTAATGTCTCTGCCACCATTGGTACGCTGGGAATATGATTATTCTCCAGAACCTGGTTCTGAAGAAGAAAGACTATATCAGCATTTTTTAGTCCCGCATAAAGAATGGATTTAGTATCAAATATAAATCACCATAATTAACTGAATAAATACAGTATTTTTATAAGTACTGTATTTATTTGTGACTAAAAAACTCAATCCCTAATAAAAAACGTTATCATTCAAAGCTTTATAAAATTTCCATTTCGCGATAATAATCAATTCCCTTAATCCGAAATGAGATTTATTTATGAATAATACCTTAGGTCGTACCTTTGTTTCTCCCTTACTAATAAAAGCTTTGAATGACGAAGATGAGTGTCCTAATCTAGCCTCAACACTTATCCATACTAATGCGGTTATGAACCAATCATATGATGAAGATGAAATTATAGAACATCGTCGAGCATTTTATGATGATCAAACGGTATTATATAATAACTACCGTATTATACGTGATGCACAGCAACAAGTTGAAAATGAACAACATAATCATTTATCTTTACCAATTTGCCGCCGTTATCCTTCGAATTCGACTCTTGCCCCAACCACCCCACATTTGGCGCATGAAGATTTCCCAGTAGTATTAACTGAAGGTGAAATAAAAGCTCAACAACCAATAGCTCATTTTATCTATGATAAAATAGGCATTATTTCTCAGTTCTTTGCTGAAAAATTAAATATTAGTGATGTACTAGGCTGCCGTAGTGAAGTAAATGCAATTATTCATTATGGTAAAAATTACGCCAATGCTTTTTGGAATGGCCAAGCCATATTCTTCGGTGATGGGGATGGTCGTAGAATGGGCGCGTTTTATAATGATATAGATATTATTGCTCACGAACTCAGTCACGGATTTATTACTTCAAATGCTAATTTTACCTATTTATTCCAGTCAGGAGCATTAAATGAATCCGTTGCTGATGTTTTTGGTATCATGGTAAAACAGTATATTCAGCAGCAAGATGTACATCAATCAAATTGGTTACTGGGAGAAAATTTATTTCTAGATAGACAACGTGCACCAGGGCTACGTTCAATGTCGGATCCTGGCAGTGCTTTCTATTTCTCAGCGAGTATCAAAGATGACCAAGTGGGTCATATGAATAAATACCGTTATTTATCGATTTATCAAGATAATGGTGGCGTACATAGTAATTCAGGGATCCCAAATAAGGCATTTTACTTATTAGCCAAATCATTAGGCGGCTATTCATGGGAAAGAGCGGGTAAAATCTGGCTTAATGCATTACTGGATGAAAATGCTAATCCATCGACTGATTTTAGGCAATTTGCTAAATTGACCGTAAAACATGCATCACAATTATTTAGCATAGACGTTGCTTATAAAACTCGAAAAAGCTGGTTTGATGTTGGAATAGATACGTAATTTACATTACTGGTTTTAAAGGATAAATCATCTAATTGATAGTGCGATAAAAATATACCCCAAACATGTTTTTGCACGATTATCACTAAAAAGCAAACTACATAACTTGGGGTATAGTTATCATTGAAAAGTTAATTATTAACCTTTTTTCAAATGACTTAGTAGGCGTTTACGTTTACGCAACTGGGTAGCAGTTAACACATTCTTTTTATCGGCAAATGGGTTAACGGACTCTTTAAATTGGATACGTATTGGTGTACCCATGACTTTTAATGATTTACGGAAGTAATTCATCAAATAACGTTTATACGAATCAGCCAAATCAGAGACTTGGTTACCATGAATAACCACAATTGGTGGATTATGTCCCCCCGCATGGGCATATTTCATTTTCACACGGCGACCACGGATCATTGGAGGCTGATGATCATCCTCCGCCATCTTCATAATTCGTGTGAGCATAGAGGTACTAACGCGACGCGTTGCTGATTCATAGGCTTCTTGAATAGACTCAAACAAGTTACCCACACCACTGCCGTGTAACGCAGAAATAAAGTGAATACGGGCAAAATCGACAAAACCAAGGCGCAATTCAAGCATATCTTTAACGTGGTCACGATCTTCTTGTGACATGCCATCCCATTTATTAACGGCAATCACTAAAGAACGGCCTGAATTCAAAATAAAGCCCAGCAGAGATAGATCCTGATCAGAAATGCCTTCACGAGCATCAATAACTAGCAGCACCACATTGGAATCTTCAATCGCTTTCAATGTCTTGATTACTGAGAATTTTTCAACTGTTTCAGTAACTTTACCGCGCTTACGTACTCCAGCCGTATCGATAATGATATATTCACGGCCATCTCGCTCCATTGGAATATAAATACTGTCGCGAGTTGTGCCAGGCATATCAAAAACAATCACTCGATCTTCGCCTAAAATACGGTTAGTCAGCGTTGATTTCCCTACATTTGGACGACCAACAATTGCCATTTTAATCGGCAGTGTCGATGGATCAAAATCTTCTTCTTCTTCGGCAGCTTCTAATGCTTCAGCTTCCATTGCAGCCCAATATGCGGCATTTTCTTCTTCATCCGTGAGTTCAACCTCTTCTTCCTTAGGATAAAAAGGTTTTAAACATTGCTCAATCAGCTGAGTAATGCCGCGACCATGAGATGCTGCAATAGAATGGATCTCGCCTAATCCTAAAGAATAAAAATCACCGATAGAGGTATCAATATCAATACCATCAGTTTTATTCGCCACTAAATAAGTTTTTTTCTTGCGGCTACGTAAATGCTTCGCGATACCCTGATCTGCCGGCATAAGTCCTGCTCGGGCATCGACTAAAAATAATACAATATCTGCTTCTTCAATAGCTTGCAGTGATTGTGATGCCATATGGGTTTCAACGCCATCTTCGGCACCATCAATACCCCCCGTATCGATAATAATGAATTCCTGTCCCTCTACTTCAGCTCGACCGTATTTACGGTCACGAGTTAAACCAGGGAAATCAGCAACCAGTGCATCTCGGGTACGGGTTAATCGGTTAAATAACGTGGATTTTCCTACGTTCGGACGCCCAACCAGCGCAACGACAGGTATCATCTTTGGTGCCTCACAACTTAAATTTACAATAACGATTCTGAGGCTTAAACAACATAGCCTTCTCAGAAAACAAAAAAACGAAACGGCCCCTGTCTTTCAGGAACCGTTAATTTTAGCTATAAAATCACAGAATGTCAGAAAATTAACGCGTTAACAGATAGACTTTTCCGTTTCTCGCTTGAACCATCAGTTTATCACTGGCGACTACTGGACGGCTTAACAAGCCAGAACTGTTAATTTTATTCTGTGCAACAAAACTACCATTACTCATATCTAGCCAATGCAAATAGCCTTCGCCATCACCCACAACCAGATAGCCATTATACATTTCAGGCGGTGTCAAATTACGATGCAACAACTCTTCTTGCGTCCATAATGTCACACCATCACTTTTACGAATCGATAATACACGGTCATTCTGATCAACCAAATACAGGTTTTCGCCCGAGACAACCATATTATTGACTGAACCTAAATCACGTTTCCAAGTTACTTGACCAGAACGCATATCTAGGGCTGATAAAGTTCCGTTATAACCGATAGCATAAATAATGCCATCGTCAATAATTGGAGTCATATCAACATCGTTCAAGCGGCCGATTTCAGTAGAACTTGTTATCTGAGATATACGCTGTTGCCAAATTAATTGGCCCTGAGACAGCAATACGGCACTAACACGGCCATTATCTCCCCCCACAACAGCAGCACCATAGGCAATAGCGGGTGCTGATTCTCCGCGTACAGATAATGATGGAGTATCCATATTGACACTCCATTTCAGTTCACCGGTGTTTTCATCCAATGCCTGTAACATGCCATTGCTAGTATGCGTCAGTACCAGACCTTCACCGACTACAGGGCGCGAAAGTGCTTCACCAGCAACATCAACATCCCAAATAACTTGGCCGTCTTCTTTATTCAGCGCGATCATTTTAGCGCGTTCGGTACCAATAAATAATTTGTCACCAGATACAGCTAAACCGCCAGAAAGTAACGCGGATAAATTGGCAGACAGAAAGCCTGTTCGTTTAGACAAGTCAACTGACCAAATCTCTTTTCCACTGTCTAACTCAAACGCTTTCACTAAACCTTTGCGATCTGCGGCATAAACAGCGGTGCCATCCCAGATAGGTGATAAGTCAGAATAAAATTCTCCAACACCATCGCCTACTGATCTGTCCCAGACAATACTTGGGGTAAACTGATTTTCAACTTGTGGCAATGGCGCCATAACAATTGAGTCAGTTTCGCTCGAACAGCCCACTAAAAGAACAGAAGCGACCAGACCAACTAAAAGTGTTTTCCGCAGCTGCATGTTTATCGTTCCCTTTATTCGTTGTTAGTTAGACACATTATTCAGTTTCAGGGTCATCAAAGATTTCAGTGCCTGAGAACCATCCGCTTCTAATCCTTTGCTATAAGCAGCTTTGGCGCCAGCTTTGTCGCCTTTGTGCAATAACGCATCGCCACGGACATTCTCTGCTGCAGTCCCCCAACCTTTCCCGGTAATTTTATCCAAAGAAAGAATGGCTGCATCAGCCTTATTCTGTGCCAACTGAACACGTGCAAGACGAAGATGGATCAAATCCTTGAGCTCATCTGTTTTTGCTTTTTCTATTGCAGCAGTTAATGATTTCTCTGCATCAGCTAACTTATTATTTTCAACCGCGAGCTGTGCTAATTGTAAATCTATCAACGCGCTATAAACATCTTTGGTATCTGCGGCAAATTTTTCTGCCGTAGCCACTGATTCAGCTGAACCGGTATGTAATTGTGCTGAAACTTTTTCAAAAGTCTGTGCACTTTCCTGTAACTGGTTGGTCTGATGAGACTGCCAGTAATTCCAGCCGACAACCGCACCAATGCCTAAAACTAGGCCAATGACTATCGCTTTACCATTGTCGATAAAGAAATTCTTAATTGCATCTACCTGTTCATTCTCATTGGTATAGACTTCCACAAGTCTCTCCTTAACCTAACAGTTCAGTCAAATGTGCCGTAATATCATGCTGTGCAATAGTATTTTGCTGACCATTGCGTAAATCTTTAACCGTTACTTGTCCTTCACGGATTTCATCTTCACCGAGAATTAACGCGACTTTAGCTCCGTGTTTATCCGCACGACTCAACTGCTTCTTAAAGTTACCACCACCGTGGTTAGTCATCAGTCGCAGTGATGGCATTTCATCACGAATTTTTTCCGCTAACAACAATACCGCAGGTTTGCTATCGGTGCCAAATGAAGCAAAATAGACATCGGCGACTGCGGTACCTGCTGTAAATTCGGGGTTAACTTCTTGCACCAGCAGAACCATACGCTCCATGCCCATAGCAAAACCTACCGCTGGCGTAGAATGGCCACCTAATTGAGCTACCATACCATCATAACGCCCGCCCGCACATACTGTTCCTTGCGCGCCTAATGCTGTTGTTACCCACTCAAAAACAGTACGATTGTAATAATCTAAGCCACGAACTAAACGCTGATTAATACGATACGTTATACCAGCTGCATCTAGCAATGCACATAAACCTTCAAAATGCTGTTTAGATTCATCATCAAGATAGTCAAAAAGTTTTGGTGCATCATTTAATAATTGTTGTACACCAACATTTTTAGAATCTAAAACTCGCAAAGGATTAGTGTACATACGACGCTGGCAATCCTCATCGAGACTCTCTTTATGCTGCTCTAAGAATTCAACCAACGCATCGCGATAACTTGCACGAGCTTCGACTGAACCAATCGAGTTCAGTTCCAATGTTACGTGCTCTGCAATACCTAATGCCCGCCACCAGCGTGCGGTCATCATAATAATTTCAGCATCAATATCGGGACCCGCTAAACCAAAAACTTCTGCCCCCATTTGGTGAAATTGACGATAACGCCCTTTTTGTGGTTTTTCATAGCGGAACATTGGACCAAAATACCACAAACGTTGTTCCTGATTGTACAGCAAACCATGCTCGATACCTGCACGCACACAACCGGCAGTATTCTCAGGGCGCAGGGTTAAGCTTTCTTCATTGCGGTCGTTGAAAGTGTACATTTCCTTTTCAACCACATCGGTAACTTCACCGATAGCTCTGCGGAATAGCGGGGTATGCTCTACAATCGGGGTACGGATCTCACTGAAACCATAACCGCGTAAAATACCTTTTAGTGTCTCTTCAATTTTCTGCCATACTCGAGTATCTGCTGGCAAATAATCGTTCATACCACGAATGGCTTGGATATTTTTTCCCACGTTATTTCTCTATTTTTCAACAATCACATGGCTCTGATTATAAAAGCGAAGTGTTATTAGGTTCAATCAACAAACAACAATAATGCCACTGAAAGTGGAAATATTTTGTCTTACCTGATGTTATTTACATCTAAGGTATGGCTAATTGAGTGCAAATCCTATCGTTCACTTAATTAATCGAGATGATATTGGTATTAAAGTAAAAACAAAACTGGCTCATTAATCGATGAGCCAGTTTAAATTAATTATCGATTTGGTTAATCTCGATACGTTTCTTTTCGTCCATAATAGCTGCTTTAGCGCGAATTTTAGCTTCTAGTTGATCAATCATATTATTGTTGTCTAAGCGTTCTTTCTGACGAACACCATCTTCATAGAAACCACTTTTTGTTTTCGCACCCGCGATACCCATTGTCGAAACTTCAGCTTCGCCGGGACCATTAACCACACAACCAATAATCGAAATATCCATTGGCGTTACAATATCTTCCAGCCGTTCTTCTAGCGCATTGACGGTACCAATAACATCAAATTCTTGACGTGAACAAGTTGGACAAGCGATAAAATTAATCCCTCGTGCCCTGATGCGCAGTGATTTTAAGATATCAAAACCTACTTTAACCTCTTCAATCGGGTCTGCAGCTAAAGAAATTCTCAGCGTATCGCCAATCCCTTCAGATAATAGCATACCTAATCCAATCGCTGATTTTACTGAGCCTGCCCGCGCCCCACCTGCCTCAGTGATTCCCAAATGCAGTGGCTGATCAATTTTTTGTGCCAGTAAACGATAAGAACCCACCGCTAAGAACACATCCGAGGCTTTGACACTGACTTTAAATTGGTGGAAGTTTAGCCTATCTAAAATATCAACATGGCGCATTGCAGATTCAACCAATGCTTCTGGCGTAGGTTCGCCATATTTCTCTTGAATATCCTTTTCTAGCGAACCCCCATTTACCCCAATACGAATAGGTATATTATAATGGCGAGCACAATCTACTACCGAGCGAATACGATCTTCACTGCCTATATTACCTGGGTTAATCCGCAAACAATCAACGCCATACTCCGCTACCTTCAATGCAATGCGATAATCAAAATGAATATCAGCCACTAAAGGAACATTAACTTGCTGTTTAATCAGCTTAAATGCCTCTGCGGCATCCATGGTAGGAACTGAAACGCGAACAATATCAACCCCGACCCGCTCTAATGCTTTAATTTGTCGAACCGTTGCTTCAACATCGGTAGTCCGTGTATTGGTCATCGACTGAACTGCAATAGGGGCACCATCTCCAATCGGAACATCGCCCACATAAATACGCGTAGATTTACGTCGTTTTATTGGTGATCTATTATTCATTTTTTTTATTCTCCGAGCTGCCCTATGACTATATTATTTATGACCATAGCCGTTGATTCATGTTCTTTATTACTGTGAATAATCTTATCGATTACTCGCTGCCTGTATTACTACGCAACCTGCACTATATACACATTAACTCGCTAAAAACTATCTTAATAGTGCGCGTATCTCGGTGAAATAATCCCTCAATAGTGCCTATCGATAGCATTAAGCTTCAGGTATTTTTAATTTTGCCGCGCGACTAGCTTTAACAAAACGGCTTAAATCAATATTTTTACCTTGGAATTGAACTTGAACATTAGCTGGTGCACCTAGAGTGACTTGATACGGTAATTTACCGGTCAAATTCAATGTATCACCACGTTTTTTCGTTCCGCTGAATAATACTTTTTTATTCGCATCACGAATATCTAACCAGCAATCACCGGTAAAATTCAGGTTCAATGTATCATTTTTAACGACAGCTGCAGGCTCTGCAGTCTCATTGTTTATCTGGCTACGATCGATGGGTGCGGGAGTCACTTGGCTGCCGGGCAAAGGAACAGTTCTGATAGTTTCTGGCTGCGTTACCGCAGCTTGAGTACGCGTATCGGAGGTTTCCTCTGATGCTATATTACTGGCCGCCGCCCCTTGTGATAAACTATCAAAGGGAGAGCTTGGTGTTGTAGGTTCATTGTGTTCCACAGTTTGAGACTTTTCATTATCTTGATCTTGCTGTGAAATGATCTTCTCATTCTGTTCTGCCATAGAAACAAACTCTTGTTTCTGAGCTTGGTGATCTTGCCACCACCATACACCAACCATAGCAATGAGAATGATAAATATAACCCACGTTAACTTCATCAGCCAGCCTTCACGTTTTTTACGCTTCTTGCCTAAAGAATAGCTCTGCATCGGTGAGACTTTGGCTTCTTGAATCGGGTTGTCTTTATTGAGCAATGCTAATATCTGCTGTTCTGGCAAATTAACCAGACGAGCATATAACCGCATATACCCCCTCAGAAAAGTCGGTTCAACGCCTGCGGGTTTACTATCTTCGTCTATCGCACGCACTATCGCCACTTTTAGGCACAAGCGTTCAGCTATAGTTTCTTGAGACAGCCCCATGGATTCCCGTGCTTGGGATAACAGTTGCCCGACAGTAAGTTGTGTATCTGATGTATTATTTTCGATATTCATTGGCTGACAACACTGATTCTGAGGTTAATAAAGATAAGATTGAATGACCGATTATAAACACACTCAATACTTATGGCGTAATATTTATCTGATTAATTTAATATTTTACATTAAATCCCAAGCAACGGTTGATAAATCCCCGGATAATCCTATTTATAATCATATGAACAATTTACTGTTCTCCTAGCAAATCTACGATATAACTATTTTTATATGATTATTTTTATCCCCTTATGGCTTATATCAACCATTGCTTGGTTACCCAGTCAATTAGCGATTAATTTACGTTAATCACTGAGTGTCAGCATAAATTATTTAGCGATAGCATAAAACTCTAGAACTCAGACTGCCTTAACCGAGATTGGTTCCCCAACCATACGCTTTTTTAACGTACGTTTAGTTCGGTCAATTACCTCACCCGCTAACTGACCACAGGCTGCATCGATATCGTCACCGCGAGTTTTGCGCACAATAGTGGTGAATCCATATTCCATCAATACTTTAGAGAAACGGTCGATTCTACTGTTTGAGCTACGGCCATAAGGTGCTCCCGGGAACGGATTCCATGGGATCAAGTTAATTTTACTCGGGGTATTTTTCAAACACTCAGCTAACTGGTGCGCTTGCTCTACACTGTCATTAACATGATCGAGCATCACGTATTCAACAGTAACTCGCCCTTGGTTAGCGTTAGATTTAGATAAATAACGGTTAACACTGTCGAGGAACATTTCAATATTGTATTTTTTATTAACCGGAACAATATCATCGCGCAATTCATCGGTTGGTGCATGTAGTGAAATAGCTAATGCAACATCAATCATATCGCCCAATTTATCCAGAGCTGGAACCACGCCTGAGGTTGATAAGGTTACACGGCGTTTTGATAAGCCAAAACCAAAATCATCCATCATGATTTCCATCGCTGGTACTACATTATTCAGATTAAGTAATGGCTCACCCATTCCCATCATCACGACGTTGGTAATTGGTCGACGTCCACTGGATTTTAGCGAACCGATAATTTTTGCAGCACGCCAAACTTGACCGATAATCTCCGAGACTCGCAGATTGCGGTTAAACCCTTGTTGTGCCGTGGAACAAAATTTACACTCTAACGCACAGCCCACTTGTGAAGATACACACAACGTTGCTCTGTCATCTTCTGGGATATAAACAGTTTCAACTTGTTGATCACCAACAGTAATAGCCCATTTAATCGTACCATCAGAAGAACGTTGTTCTTCTGCCACTTCTGGTGCACGGATCTCGGCAACTTGTTTCAATTTAGCGCGTAGCACTTTATTGATGTCAGTCATCTGATCAAAATCATCGTAGCAATAATGATATATCCATTTCATGACCTGATCGGCACGAAACGGCTTTTCGCCCATTTCAGCAAAAAACTGACGCATTTGTTTGCGATCTAAATCAAGTAGATTGATTTTTTCAGCCGGTTTTTCTGAAGGAATAGCAGGTGAAGTCGCACATTGTGCGGCACATTGTGCGTCGTTGGTTAGTTCGGACATTGTGGTTTGCCTCGTTGTTACACTTTACGGCGTATGCTGAGAATGATACTCAGCACGGCAATAAACAGATTTTCAAATAATAACAAAATAAATCGCCCTATTAATTAAATTAACAGGGCGTGATAACGTACAAGTTATTCGGCATTGTACAAATTTTAAAATAATAATGCTACACCTGCGCGCTTCAAGTTATAAATCCTACCGCATAAGCGGCTCGCGAATAATGAACCGAAACCGCCAAAATAGCTTTTATTCTTAACGTTAAATCTTAACGCGGGCAGATTTCATCTTCAGCGAAGAAATAAGCAATTTCACGGTTAGCAGATTCAATAGAGTCTGAACCATGGGTCGCATTTTCCGTGAAGCTGTCTGCAAAATCAGCACGCAGAGTGCCGGCTAATGCATTTTCTGGGTTAGTCGCGCCCATCAGGTCACGGTGGCGTAATACAGCATTTTCGCCTTCCAAAACTTGTACCATGATCGGGCCTGAAATCATGAATTCAACTAATCCATTGAAGAAAGGACGATCTTTATGTTCAGCATAAAAACCTTCTGCTTGTTCACGGGTTAAATGTAACATTTTTGCTGCGATAATTTTAAAGCCAGCACTTTCAAAACGGGCATAAATCGCACCGATAACATTTTTCTTTACTGCGTTAGGTTTAATAATTGAAAAAGTACGTTGAACCGTCATAAATAACCTCTTAGCTTTTATTTGACATTAATGTCTGTTGTTTTAATTATTAAAACTTTTATCTGCCGATTATCATTATTAGGCTAATGCAACATGAGGTTGCTTGGCGTTAATGTAGCCCTACTGTGATCTATAAGCATAGAAAAAATAAGGCGTTGATTATAAAGATTGTTAATATAATTGCCTACAGTAATATCAACATTTCGTTAATCTATTTGCAGCAAATATCACTATTTTTTCGCATAAATCACATTTTAATCCGATCAGCTGAATTTTTTAACTTCATCAATTTACTTTACACTGAAATTTAGCAAGGCCACTTGCCCACTTAAATCAAGAACCGAAACTTGATAATTGCCCACTTTATCTAATCTGAGAACTAACGGCTGATCATGAAAATTTTCAGCCACTTGCTCACCGTTTAAAAACCACCACTGTTTCCCCTTCCCTCCTTGAGTTACTAAACGTAAATCCAAGCTTCTCTGCCCCGGTAAGCGTTTTAATACATCATTATTTCTGAGGCCAGAAATTAACAAGGGCGGTGCTTCACTATTTTGCGGAGGGCAATTTTTATCAATTTTAGGCAGAC
Source organism: Moellerella wisconsensis ATCC 35017 (assembly GCF_001294465.1). Lineage (GTDB taxonomy): Bacteria > Pseudomonadota > Gammaproteobacteria > Enterobacterales > Enterobacteriaceae > Moellerella > Moellerella wisconsensis. Next base: position 79,408 of record NZ_LGAA01000016.1, on the reverse strand, counting down.
GATTAATACGACGCTCACTTGCTGGCAACCATGATTCGAGAGTAATCGGCCATAAATCAATCGTTTTTTGCTGGGCATCCGGGCAATCAGCAGCGACTTGAAAACCTGCCGAATTTATCCATATATTTTTTTTAATGCCAAAAATGGACTCTTGTTCGTTAGCCAACAGCGTAGGAGGGACAGTCTCGTCTAGAATCCAGCTTAATCGACGTTGGCGACAATTAGTGTCGCCTTTCGGTAAAACAGTTCCACTAGGCCAGCAAATCATCGCTTGTGAAACAGAAGCGGGTTTTTGATCTTTAGGCAGCGGTACATTATCTTGCGCCATACGCAGCAGCAATAAATTGTTAACTTGCCCCATAATCGGCACCGCTGTCGCAAAACCAAATTGTCCTGCAACTGGCGTACCGTCTGGGCGTCCAACCCATACACCAATAGTATAACGAGGATTAATCCCGATAGCCCAGGCATCACGATAGCCATAACTGGTACCCGTTTTCCATGCTAAGCGCACCTGAGCAGACAAACTAGCTTCAGGCATGGGGCGCGATTCTCCCCCCATGATACGCCTAACAATCCATGCAGCGCCCGGCGAGAATAATCGCCTATTGTTTAACGGATCATCAGGTTTAAAGCGTAACGGAGAAACGAGTCCCTCACGTCCGAAGGCACTAAATGCACTAACCAGTTGATCCATTCTCGCCGCAGTACCGCCTAAAATTAACGATAAATTGGGTTCACTGGCTAAAGGAAAACGCAGTTGTGTTCCTACATTACGCAGTTTAGCGGTGAAGCGCTTAGCCCCATAGGCTTCCATAAGCTGCACCGCGGGTAAATTAAGTGAACGCACCAATGCATCGCTGGCACTTACCGGCCCATTGAATCCACTGTCAAAATTCCCGGGCCGGTAGGCATCGAAGCGCCGCGGTACATCTTGCAGCAGGGAGCCGGCATGAATAAGCCCATCATCCAGCGCTAAGGCATATAAAAACGGTTTCAATGTTGAGCCCGGCGAGCGCCATGCGCTGATCATATCGACATGGCCAAATCGGCTATTATCTTGAAAATCCAGTGAGCCTATATAGGCTTTGACCGACATATCGCGATGATCAACCACCAGCAATCCCAAGGAGGTTTTTTCGGGAAGCTGACTTTTCCAATTATAGGTCATTTGCTCTAGCTGGCGCTGTAATCCGGCATCAATCGTGGTGTGATGTATCGACCCTATTTCGCCTTGGATAATTCGACGCGCTAATAATGGCGCTGAATTTGGTGTTTTTCGCGCGGCTAACCAAATTTTTTCTTGTTTAATATCAGCTATTTTAGCTGTTGACCACACCCCATATTGAGCCAGCCTATCAAGTACTTTGTTTCTAGCAGCTTCTGCGCGTTCAGGGTATCTATCAGGACGTAAACGGCTTGGTGCCTGTGGCAGAACTGCGAACAATGCCGCTTCACTGGCGGTTAATGCCGCCGGTGATTTATTTAAATAAACCCAACTTGCGGCGCCGATACCTTCAATCGTCCCTCCGTAAGGCGCGCGATTTAAATACATTTCTAAAATCTGCGGTTTAGAATAGTGGTATTCTAATTGCGCCGTACGCCACAACTGTTTGAGCTTTCCTCCGATGGTTCGAGAGTGTGGATCTATTAATCGAGCAACCTGCATCGAAATAGTACTGCCGCCTGAAACAATACGCCCTGAGCTTAAATCTTGCCATGCCGCGCGCATTAATGAGAGTGGATTTATCCCTGGATGATAATAAAAATAACGATCTTCATAAGTTAACAACGCTTCAATATAGTCTGGTGAAACCTCATTCAGGGTGACTGGATAACGCCAAATTCCTTGTTTATCGGCAAAACGCCATAATGGTGTACCGTCTTCGGCGACCACTGTCTTCGCCATCTCGATATGCTTAATCGGCAGCGGCCACAGTTTATCTGCCAGCCACAAGCTCCCCAGCAAAAAAAACAATATACAGAATGAAATCAACACGATATGCAATAATCGTCGAAACCAACGTTTCATGGGCTTAGCTTCATAAATATAGTTTCATAAACAGGACATTAATAAAATAAGGTCTATAACTAGAGCGTATTAATCCAAAGAATAAAGGCCTTTACACTAACAATATATTCGCCAATAAATAACCCTTATTTCCGGCTTAAATTAGCCAAGAAATAAGGGCATCAGAGGATAAATTTAACGTACTATTTCCAATTTATTCACAGTATTACCAACCGCTCGCCATGCAGGAACATACATCGATTCGACTTGCGGAGCAGGCACACTATAAACTCCCGGTGTTACCGCGCGTGCCAAATACAGCAACGTCGTTGGTCGATAAGCATTCACCTCAATAGCGGCTACATAACGATCATCACGATATTCAGTGTGACGGATAGCGCCCTGCTGCATATCATTAATTGCCTCTTGTAGATTCGGCGCAGTATCACTCAAGTTAGCGCTGCTATTGGCCAGATTCTGGTTTTCTAACTCCAATCCTGCCGGTAATAAATCCACGACTAAGGCATCGGGAACCGTTTGATCCGCATTAACGTCTAACTTAACCACCACCATTTCACCGCTTCTTAATCGGTCTAACTGAATAGGGTTACCTTGTAAGTCTAAATAACTGCGTTTAATTTGTAATACATTAGACATCGGCGACGGTGCAGATTGAGGGTAACCGACCACTGTCACACGATTATACAGCGTATTTTCACCGTGGTTTTCAATCGAAATCCCAGCTTGAATTTGTGACGATGTTAATAGCTCATTCAATGGTTTATCCGAGATAACGGGAGGCTGTTGTTGATTAATCACCGCTTCCCAAGGGGCTTCGGTTTGATTTATATAGTAACGTCCTGCCAAATATAACGCGTTACTTTCTTGCGTGGAGAAATAACGTTTACCGGTTAATTCATTAACTACATTTTGCAATTTTTGATCACGCGATTTTGGCATCAAATTATATTCATTCAGTAAGGCGATAATCATCGCATCATCACGTACCTGGCTGCCGTAATCTCCCCAACCGCCTTGACGTGGACGCTGTTTTTTCAGCCCTTGAATAATAGCTTCTTGCGCGCGTGATTTGTCGCCCATCAGATCTAACGCGATCCCCAATTGCACTAAAGCCAATCCACTTTGCGCATTATCTTTACGTTCATAGATTTGACGCAATGCGCCTAAAGGTGCTTTTTGTTGCGACGCAAGGACTAAGCCCGCGTAAGATTGGGCAGCAAATCGCATTGCTTCTGGATTGTCGGCGTAAGGAGTCGATATTTGCTCTTTATCTTGTAAATAGCTTAATAAGCGATTATTGGCACTATTCAATGCCTCGGCAGGCACCGCATAACCTCGTTGATTGGCACGATACAGAAAATCTGTTGCATATGGAGTTAACCAAAATTCTTCGCTGCCGCTTCTGTCCCACAAAGAGAAACTGCCATCATGACGCTGCATACTCAATAAATGAGGGATCCCCAAATCAAGCGCTTTACGGCGATCTTCATCGGTTTGCGATTTAATCCCTAATTTTTGTAACTCGGCCTGATTAGAATACAGCGATGGATACAATCCACTGACCGTTTGCTCCAAACATCCATAAGGATAGGCAAATAATTCGCTGATATAACGAGATATTTGTAATGGTGCACGGCTAGTTAACAATACTTGTCCTTCCAGTGTGTCTGGGGATAATCCGCTTATCGCCTCTGACGGTAAGGTCCAAATATTACCCGGCTGAATAGACTCGGCAAAAGCCACCGTCTCTGCGGGCTGCGCTGGACGCACGCCAATGTTCCACTGGTTAGTATACGGTTTAAGCTGCTCATTCGGAACAGTTAATCCGTTGATTGTCATACTAATTTTTCCTTCACCAAAGCCATAATCGGCTTTGACTGGTAAATTAATAGAGGTGCGCTTACCCGCCTCTAAGCTCAGTTCTTTACTGCTAGGCCCTTGTAATTTAACCAAACCTTGAGCTTTGAACGACACCGTCAACTGTTGTGTTTGCTGCGTGAGGTTGGTCAAATCGAGAGTAAAATAAGAGTTATCTCCCCCAGCCATAAAACGTGGCATTGACATTTGCGTGACTAACGGCGCGGCAACTACCACTTTGCTGTCGGTTTGACCGAAATCTTTGCCGTTCCATGCCTGAGCCATAACTCGTAATTCACCATTAAAATCGGGGATCGCTAACGAAATTTCACCTTCCCCTTGGGCATTCAGCGTCACGGGTTGCGCTTGCTCCGCAATTATCTGCACCTCAGTTAACGGTTTCATGCCGCCTTTATCTACTGCCGCATCTTCGCCATCACCACCAAAACGCAAGTTAGCAAATTTACCCTGCCCTTCAATTAGATTGCCATAGACATCGTACTGATCAACGCTATACCATTTACGGCCTAAAAATGCACGGTACGGATCGGGGGTTTTAAAATCAGTAATATTCAGTACGCCAGTATCCACTGCTGATACTAGAACATTGATTTTTTCTGGTAGCGGCTTGCCATCCTGAGCCGTGGCTTTAATTTTCACCGTTAAATCTTGATTAGGACGCATTTTCGGTGGCGTATCGACACTCAATGCAATCTTGCGATTCACATCGGCTAACGGTAAATGCAGCACGCCAACCGCGCGTTTTACCGTCGCTTGTTTAGAATCATCCCCTGGACGAATAACCACCGCACTCACATACAGATCATGCCGAGCCCATTGCTTATTAATAGGCAAATCAATATCTAACCCTTTTTCAGATACATTGATTTCTTGCCACCATAATGGGCCATTACTCGATTCTAGCAAGATATAACCTTTACCAGCGGTCGGTGATTCGATATGAACAACGGCTTTTTCACCCGCGGTATAAGCCGGCTTATTCAAACTCAATTTAACTTGATCGGGACGAATAGCGCCCGTCCCCCCCGTGTTATCTTGCCATGAATATCCCGCCCAAAATTGCAGACTAGAAACTAATTGGTTTTCTGGATTGAGCACCTCTAAACGATAAGATCCCCAGTCAACAGGGAAAGAAACTTTGGCACTGCCGTCGGGTTGAATAGCAATATTTTCATTGGCCATCACCAAATCTTTTTGATCAAAATTAGCTTCCCAGCCACCACTTTCTGACCAGCGCCAATAATAATCGCGACGTTCATAAACCAAACGTGTAGTTAAATTATCCGCCTGATATTTTTTACCCGCGGCATCTGCATAAACTAATTCAAATTCTGCCAGCGAGTTTTCATCAACGTTATAACGCATTTCATCGCGGTCAGTCGAATAGTTATAAATTTTCTTCTGGTTAAATAGTGGACGAATACCCACCAGTTTTTCCGCCGGCCACACCGCTTGTTCTGCTCGACGAGTCACCGGTCGTCCGCCGGTTTCTAGCAAACTGGCTTGCAGAACCACATTAATTGGCGAGCGAATAGTCCGCCAATTATTGGCGTCAATTTCAAGACTTGATGTCCCGTCATCATTGAGGGTTAAATCAAATTCATCCAATTTACGACGCAATCCATCTTCATTAACTGCCCCGAATTCAAAACCCGGTAATTTAGCGACAGCCTCTCGGGATGGGCGCATAAATACTTGGCCTTGCAATTGATTGCCACTGGCAGGAGCACCGTATAAATAACGCCCTTCAATAGAAAAATCAATTGGTTGGTTAGAAAGCACTGGGGTAGAATGGCCGCTAATATCCAGCGCCATACGCTCAGGCATGAAATCTTCAACGTGGAATTTGTAAAAACGCAGCGGAGAGCCATCGCCTAAATCAAAACGTAATGTCCACATGCCGGTATCAGCATTTTTAGGAATTTCGAATTGATATTGATATAACCCATCATGATCAGCTTGTGCCTGCCAAACAAAACTGCGCGCCACTTGGCCGTCAGTTTTTAGTACATCGACTTTTACTGGTTGTGATTTAATCGGCTGACCATCGCCATCGCGCAGTAATCCATTCACCAACAATAATTCACCAGGGCGATACAGATCGCGAGGACCAAAGACAAACAGTTGTTTAGCATAACCTTGCGGTCCGCCAATATCGAACTCAGAAAGATCTAATGCTGGCTGGGTTAAATCAATCATGCTGGTTTGCCCATCTAACGTGGCTAGCAGCAATTTTCCACCTGCTAATTTTTCTAATTTCGCATGCCCGTCGCTGTCCGTTGTGGCTTTAGCGATCAGCTGACCTTTTTCATCGAGAATTTGTAATTCGACGTTTTTCAGTCCATTACCTTTGGCGAGTGATTGGGTAAAGACATCAATTTGGTCTTGATAGCTGTGCAGTGACACGCCGATATCGCTGAGAGTAAATACCGTAGCGGGAAATTGATAACTGTAGCCGCCCGCTTTTTGCATGATGGCAAGATAAACTCCATCTTGTTGTAATTCTTTAATATCTTTTAATGGCAGCAGAATGCTTTGGCGGGTATTTTTATCTGGATTTAAATCAAATCGTCCGGTGTAGGCCAGTTCAGTTTTATCTAGAAATTCTTCTGAATACCAATATTCATAATTGCTACGGTATTGCCATGCCGCTAAAAATTGAGGCAATTGCGCCTGTTTAATGCGAAAAAAATTGACATCAACTTTATCAACATTCAAGGCGATAACCGGCAAGCCCATGGAAAACTTACTCGGCAATAAAGAGCCTTTGCTCGCGAAGCCAATGGTTGGAATAATATTCGCCGTGGTTATTTTATGTTCAAATGTCTCATTCAGCGTACGCTGATTAATGGCTTTAATGCCGGGGTCGAGGGTTAAGCGTAATTCTCGTGACGGTGGTAAATGGCGTAATCTTAATTCCATTTGATTATCAGAAAGCTCCCACCCGCCGTCTAATTTACCCTCTTTCACATCGACTAAATGAGCAAACTGACTGAAATCTTGATCGGCCGCTAACGGTACAGAGAATGTCACTACCAGTGCACTGGCGCCATCCAGCTGTAATTCTGAGGCATCCAAAACACTAACTTCTTTACCAGCATAACGCTTGGCTAATGCCTCGGCTGACATTTTACTCGCCGGTTGAACGGCTGCCTGTGGCACAGTGTGTGGTGCCGAGGTCTGAGAAGAGGATTTCTCTGCCGCTGTTGTTACCGTATCAGATTTATCATCACAGCCTGACAAGGCAAAAACCGAGGCTAATGCCACGACAAGATAACGTTTATTGGTCGATAATCCGGTGAATAAATGAGGTTTCATCTCCGCCCGCTCTCCTTTGAATGGGATATTTTTTGTTATATTTATGCCACCGCCAAACGAGATGCCTAGCCACGCGGAGTAGGGTATTTCTCCAGGCCAAACCTTAGCTTAGCGTTTGGAAAATCTGTTACTAATGTGGTTATTCTGCCTGAACTACATGGTTAATTTAACCAATTTAGTCAATACAATTTGAATAAACGCGATATTTGGTAGACACGTTTTTGGTCAATACTTTATTTGTGTCAACACTTTATTGAGTAGACACTTTATTGAGTAGACAATGTAACAGAGTGTGCGGTTGACTGAAATAAGATAAAAGGACGAATTTGCTGATCAGGCCAGCGTTTCTCTGGCCCTAGTATTGAAGACGGACTCACGGTTGTGAACGGTACAAATAAATTGTGTTTAGAGAGAGTACGCCCGTGATTTCCCTGTATCTATTAGGTATTTTTAATAGGAATAGCATCGCGGATAAATCCACCTAAACGGCGCTGATAAAAAGGCGCAATATGCTGAGTCATAAAATGGCTGATCCCTGCCTCGTCTTCATTAACCAAACAGAAATCAATCGACTCACCATCTTCTAAATGTTCACAAGCCAAAGTTCCAGCTTGATGAATAATATTGTCCAGAGTGTCTTCATCCCAATCGCCTGTCATTTCTAGGCCTATCAACATTACCGCAGGATCCTCACTTTTCTCTTCCTGTGCGAGCACCAAAAAAGCACGGCGAATAAGTTTATGCTGTTTGAATAACTCACTGAGGGTATTTACCAAAGCTGGAGGTTGATTTTCTACGGCTGATAACTTGATTGCACTGCCGCTGGGGACAGTAATTTTAGCTACCTGAATGTCGTCATTCGGAGTAACTAGCTCTGGTTTCGGCTCTTGAGGGTGTGACATCTGCTCGCTCCATACTTATATAAATCAGTAATATAAAATAAGCCAATCATGAAATAGGCAATAAGCACTAAATAATCTGCTTATAGTAAAAAAACAGACACTGAAAGTCTCGCTCTCAGTGCCTGATAACTTATTTATTTCTTCTTTTATTATGGCTTATTTCTACAGTTATAAGAGAAATAAGTTTACTGTGCTTTTTTTACCAATAGATTAGCCAATGTTCTTACACCGATACCTGTTGCACCTTCCGCCCATAAACTGACTGCCGATTTACGATAAGTTGCAGAGCAATCAATATGCAGCCAGTTATGGCGATAATCTTCCACAAAATGCGATAAGAATGCGGCAGCTGTACTAGCCCCCGCAGTATTCGATGGTGAAGCAATATTGTTGAGGTCAGCAAATCCAGACGGTAACTGCTGGCGATGGAATTCCGCCAATGGTAAGCGCCAGAATAATTCTAATTCTTCATTCGATGAATCTAATAATTCATTCACGAGTTGATCGTCAAAGCTCAGTACCGAGTGATAATCATTACCCACCGCTACTTTTGCCGCGCCGGTTAATGTCGCCGCATCAATAATAAATTGTGGTTTTTCTGCGCTGGCGTCAATCAAACCATCCGCCAATACTAAACGACCTTCCGCATCGGTATTCATAATTTCTACCGATTTACCATTACGATAACGAATAATATCGCCAAGTTTGAAGGCATTGCTGCTAACCATATTATCGGCAATACACAGAATAAGTTTGACGCGTTTTTTTAAGCCACGGCTAATAGCTAAAGCTAAAGCACCACTTAAAGTGGCGGCTCCACCCATATCTGATTTCATCGAACTCATAGATGAAGAAGGTTTAATGCTATAACCGCCAGAATCAAAAGTAATCCCTTTACCGACCAAGCACGCAAATACCGGCGCATTTGCATCGCCCGTTGGATTATAATCAATAGATAACAAGACCGGCTGACGGCTTGACCCACGACCAACAGTATGGATCCCCATATATCCTTGGTCGACTAAATCTTCCCCTTTAACGATACGATAGCTAATATTCTCTCCATCGATATGACAGAATAAATCGATAGCTCGTTTCGCCAATTGCTCGGGACCTACTTCTTCGGCAGGCGCATTGATCACGTCACGCACCCAATCAATAATGCGGATACGATTTTCTAATTCAACCCGATCAGCATCTGCTAGATTGGGCCATTCAATCGTGCGCATACCTTTGGGTGCACGAAAACCTTGCCAAAATGCCCAGCTTTTTTCTAAATCCCAGCCTTCACCGACTAAGGCTACATTACGGATCCCTTGGCTATCAATTTTGCGGCCTGCACTTTGTACCGCGCAGTATTTTCCTGGATGTTTCAAATGAATTGTCATTCCCTGCTCATCAGCACTGAGCAGTGCGCCTTCTCCCCAGCGAGGAGCGGCGGCTTGCGTTGAAATCATTACAGGCATAATTTGTTTTGTCATTGTTTCTCTCACTTTAATTGTTCTAAATATCGATGAGTTTAACGCGGCCGAACTCATGCCTTGGTAGCATATTAGTGAATAATTACATTTAAGGTGTATTTATACAGCTCGACACATTATTCCTAGATTAACGCATAACCCATACGATAAGTAGTATGAAAATGCGGACATCACAGTAAAATATAGCGTCATCACGGCTAGCAACCCCAAAAAATAGTATGCAGTTACATTATAAAATGCATAATTGGCGAGCGTCAGAGATAAATAAAGCGCAATCGTTCAACAATAAATATATAAATAAATTTTGTAATTAATTCATTTTGCTACATAAAAAATGGGCGCTATATTAATAGCAACCCATGATAAGACCGTAAAATCGTTAATAAGATAAGCTCAAACCTATTTAAGCGAACTCATCTAGCCAAACTAATAAAATAGCCTCAAGAATTTTTTCGTTAGATTTTTGCGGATCATCGGAAAATTGTTCCAACTCGCAGATCCATTGGTGCATATCGGTAAAACGCACTGTTTTAGGATCGATATCGGGAAACTGATCGTACAGTGCTTCACCAATCTCACGGCTATCTGACCATGTTAAGCTCATAATAACGCTCCGAAAAATGGCACAAATTAATGCTCACGTGCATGGTTAACGGTATATTTAGGGATCTCGATAACTAAATCTTCATCGCTCACTGTCGCTTGACAGCTTAAACGACTTTCAGGCTCAAGTCCCCAAGCTTTATCGAGCATATCGTCTTCCAGTTCTGAGCTTTCTTCAAGAGAATCAAAACCTTCACGGACAATACAATGGCAAGTGGTACAAGCACATGACATTTCACACGCATGTTCAATATCAATTCCTGAGCGCAAGGCCACGTCCAGTATTGATTCTCCCGCCTGTGCTTCGGCAACTGCACCTTCGGGACATAAATGGCTATGAGGTAAAAAAACAATTTTTGGCATAGTTATATCTCATCCACAGAATGACCAGACAACGCCTGACGAATAGAATCATCCATACGACGCGCGGCAAAATTCTGAGTTTGCTTATCCAGGAGTTTAATCGAATGTTCAATTGCAACAGGATCTGTGCCCTGTACAGTTTCAATCAAGTTATTGGCCGCCTGATCGATGGCAACCTGTTCTTCTTTTGATAATAAATGTGCATCTTGCTCTAATGCACGGGTCAAACTTTCGAGAACGCGAGCGGCTTCAACTTTTTGCTCCGCTAAACGACGCGCGGTTAAATCATCTTGCGCGTTAGACATCGAATCTTTAATCATTCCAGCAATTTCTTGATCGGTTAATCCATAAGAAGGTTTAACCTGAATAGATGCCTGAACACCGGTTGATTTTTCCATCGCACTAACGCTCAGTAAACCATCAGCATCAACTTGGAAAGTAACGCGAATATGAGCCCCTCCCGCTGGCATTGGTGGAATACCTTTTAAACTAAAGCGTGCTAATGAACGACAATCACTGACCATTTCACGCTCACCTTGCACAACATGGACGGTCATACCGGTCTGGCCGTCTTTAAAGGTAGTAAATTCTTGCGCCCGTGCTACCGGAATAGTGGTATTGCGGGGGATTACTTTTTCGACCAAGCCGCCCATCGTTTCTAATCCAAGAGACAACGGAATAACGTCTAATAACAGCATTTCATTATCGGGTTTATTTCCGACCAGAATATCGGCTTGAATCGCCGCGCCAATCGCCACAACTTGATCGGGGTCTATCGAGGTCAATGGCGTTTTTCCAAAATATTCACCGACCATATCTCTAACTAAAGGTACCCGCGTCGACCCACCGACCATCACCACATTAATAATTTCATCCGTTGTGACATCAGCATCTTTCAATGCACGACGACAGGCCATTAACGTACGTTTAACGTAAGAGTGAATCAATGAATCAAAAGTTTCACGGCTAATTTCGCCCTGCCATTGTGGCAACACAATCTTCGCCAGCGATTGGCTGCTCAGCTCAATTTTAACTTGCGTGGCGATATTCAATAATTGCCGATTAAACTGATAGTCTTGGGTATCCGTCAATCCCGCTTGTTGTGCTATCCATTGCGCCAGTACCTGATCAAAATCATCACCACCGAGTGCGGTATCCCCCCCGGTCGCTAATACTTCAAACACACCTCTGCTTAACCGCAGAATTGAAATATCGAATGTGCCTCCGCCGAGATCGTAAACAGCGATCAACCCTTCTTGGCCTGAATCCAAACCATAGGCAATAGCGGCAGCCGTCGGCTCATTCAATAAACGCAGTACATGCAAACCTGCATGGCGTGCGGCATCTTTGGTTCCTTGGCGTTGAGCATCATCAAAATAAGCCGGGACCGTAATAACGACGCCATCGAGTTGCCCATCCAATGTTTGTTCTGCTCGCTGAGCCAGTGTTTTAAGAATATCAGCAGAAACTTGAATAGGATCAACTTGGCCGCTCGCTGTTTGAATAAATGGCAAACCGTTTTCGCTGGCGGTTAATTTATAGGGCAAGTGCGGATAACGCTGTTGAATATCAGTTAAGGAGCGCCCCATCATACGCTTTACCGAAATGACCGTATTGCAAGGATCTTGCTCCGCCATCTGCTTCGCATCCCAACCAACAATAGGTTGAGCATGTTGATAATTAACGATAGAAGGCAGTAAATAGCGGCCTTGTTCATCGACGAGAGTTTGTGCCTCACCGCTGCGTACAGTCGCGACCAATGAATGGGTCGTACCGAGATCAATACCAACCGCAAGGCGACGTTGATGAGGTGCCGCTGATAAGCCGGGTTCACTTATCTGAAGTAATGCCATAATTATTTACCTTAAAAATCGTCGAATAACCGCTCTTCAAGCTGCTGAGCCTGCTGCTGCAATTTGTCCAGAAAACGTAATTTACGCACCGTATCGGCCGCTTGTTCCCAGTTTTTTGCCGCAATCTGTTGCTCCATCAGTGCCATACGAGAAGCTATCATTTGCGCAACGTTAGACAAAAATTGGGTTAATAGCGTCTCTGCTTGTGGACTGTTTTCAATCGTATCTAATTCTTCACGCAGCTCTAATTGCTCGATTAAAAATGCAGTATCGTGCATGGTATGCTGTTCATTATTAATGTCATAATCGTGAAGTGACAGCATATATTCTGCGCGTTTTAATGGATGTCGCAACGATTGATAAGCCGAATTGATGGTCGCAGCCTGCTGAAGAGCCTGCATTTTGTCTTGCTCTGATTGGGTGGCAAAACGATCAGGATGATACTGGCGTTGCAGTTCCTGATAACGCTGAGTTAATTTCTCGCGATCTATAGCGTAGACTGGGTCAAGCCCGAAAAGCGTAAAGTAATCCATAAATGCTCTGGTATTAAGGAGCTGATAGAACAACTGGCATCAGCTCATCTGCTGGGATCAGTCAAAGTGATTTTTTAAACTGTATGATATTAAAACTATATATTGAAACTAAATGTTAAATCATACGTTAAAACTTTCACCACATCCGCATTCGCTATTAACGTTCGGATTGTTAAATTGAAAGCCTTCGTTTAATCCTTCTTTGACAAAGTCCAACTCAGTTCCATCTAGGTAAACCATACTTTTACCATCAACGATAACTTTAACACCTTTATCTTCAAAAACGGTGTCTTCTTCGTTAATAGTATCTGCAAATTCAAGAACATAAGCCATTCCTGAACACCCAGAAGTCCTGACACCCAGACGCAATCCTTCACCTTTACCACGATTTTTCAGAAATGCCTGAACGCGTTGAGCAGCACTTTCCGTAAGGGAAATTGACATTGTGAACCTCACTCTGCAACAATTTTGCACAGTAATATATGCAAAAAAAGTCATGCAAATAAACAAAGGCAGACACTGTCAATTAAGCAGTATCCGCCCTTCAATCACTATCATTATATACTGATAACTCTTCGCTTATAGCGGAGTATTAGCCGGGTTACAGTTTAACGTCAAAAGTTAATCATTTCGCTAATTATTAATAAACTAAATAAGCATACGTGATTATTTCTATCGTTTGTCGCCTCACTACATACTAACTACGCGCCACTACACTCCAGTACACTGCGAATTATTATAAGTATATCGGGCGGTTATTATTTACCCTGACGTTTACTTTTATAATCCGCAATCGCTGCTTTAATGGCATCTTCGGCCAAAATAGAACAGTGAATTTTTACTGGCGGTAACTCGAGTTCTTCAGCGATTGTGGTATTTTTAATCGCTTCTGCTTCGTCTAATGATTTGCCTTTCATCCACTCAGTAACTAAAGAGCTTGAGGCAATCGCAGAACCACAACCGTAAGTTTTAAAACGTGCGTCTTCGATGATACCTTCATCGCTGACTTTAATCTGAAGTTTCATTACGTCACCACATGCAGGTGCACCGACCATGCCGCTTCCTACTGAAGGATCGCTATTGTCAAAAGAACCGACATTGCGTGGATTTTCATAATGATCAATTACTTTTTCGCTATAAGCCATGTTTAAACTCCTGAAACTGCCTAATTAATGATGAGACCATTCGATGCTGCTGATATCCACACCTTCTTTATACATATCCCATAAAGGAGATAATGCACGTAGATGTTCAATAGCTTTATGAATTTGCACGATGGCATAATCGATTTCTTCTTCAGTGGTAAAACGACCGAAGGAGAAACGAATCGAGCTGTGAGCCAGTTCATCATTCATGCCAAGTGCGCGCAGAACATAAGAAGGTTCTAAGCTCGCAGAAGTACAGGCAGAACCTGACGATACAGCCAGATCTTTTAGAGACATCATCAATGATTCACCTTCAACATAGTTGAAGCTGACATTTAGAATATGGGGAGCACCATTTTCTAAATCACCATTCAGATAAACTTCTTCAATATCTTGAATGCCGTTCCATAAACGTAGACGTAATTGACGTAAATGTTCTGATTCTTCAGCCATTTCAGCTTTAGCAATGCGGTAAGCTTCACCCATGCCCACAATTTGATGAACCGGTAAAGTACCTGAACGCATACCGCGCTCATGGCCGCCACCATGTTGTTGGGCTTCAAGGCGAATACGGGGTTTACGACGCACATAAAGAGCACCAATCCCCATAGGACCATATAATTTATGCGCAGAGAAAGACATTAAATCAACTTTCAGTGCTGCCAAATCGATAGGTAATTTACCAACGCTTTGCGTCGCATCAACATGAAAAACAATACCACGACTACGGCATAATTCACCGATAGTCGCAATATCTTGCACGATGCCGATTTCATTATTAACGTGCATAATAGACACTAAAATAGTGTCTTCACGCATGGCAGCTTCTAGCTTGCTTAAATCAATTAAGCCATTGCTTTCAGGGGCAAGATAAGTAACCTCGAAACCTTCGCGCTCTAGCTGGCGACAAGTATCAAGAACCGCTTTATGTTCAGTTTTACAGGTAATGATGTGCTTACCTTTCTTCTGATAAAAATTGGCTGCGCCTTTAATCGCCAAATTATCAGACTCTGTCGCACCAGAGGTAAATACGATTTCACGCGGATCAGCATTCACTAATTCAGCAATTTGATTACGAGCAATATCTACAGCTTCTTCAGCTTGCCAACCAAAACGGTGAGAACGGGATGCTGGGTTACCAAACACGCCATCCATTGTTAGGCATTTCATCATTTTTTCAGCAACACGCGGATCAACCGGGGTAGTTGCTGAATAATCTAAATAAATCGGTAATTTCATTACTCACTTGCTCCGTAAGACAAAAGTTGTCTCAATATTCAATTCTATCTATTGTATTTCAAGGGAGTTAGCTGCGCTATTATTGTAGAATCATCTGATGTCCAAGATGTTCTCGTTTGCCACTTTGCCTAACTCATCCTTAACTTAGATATAATCGGTTTTATATAATCGGTTTAGATATAATCTATTTGCATACTAACTACATAACTCGCACGGCAATCAATTAATAACTGGATTACCGTGAATACTGCCGAATTATGCTCTTACATTAATAATAGATTCAGGCGTAATCCCTAAAGGGGCTGTTTTACGACCGCTATTATTTTGATTTTGACGGTCAGCAACAACCATAACATCATGATTATTAACAAGTTCCTCAAGACTAATACCACTTAAGAAACTTGTAATACGGTCGCTTAAGTCACGCCACAGTGAATGAGTCAAACAACGATCACCATTTTGGCAACCGTCTTTATTCCCCTGACAACGGGTGGCATCAACAGATTCATCAACCGCAGCAATAACTTGAGCAACAAAAATTTGACCGGGTTCGCGACCCAATAAATACCCGCCGCCCGGACCTCTGACACTAGAAACCAGTTCATTTTTACGTAAACGAGAAAACAACTGCTCAAGATAAGAAAGCGAAATTCCCTGACGTTCTGAAATGTCAGCCAGAGGGACAGGTCCCGTTTGAGAATGTAACGCAACATCCAGCATAGCTGTTACCGCATAACGCCCTTTAGAAGTGAGTCTCATAGTGTATACTCCGAGGTAAATAATAGATGAAATTGTGTCATTCCCGAGTAATTTAGTCAACTATTTACCTGACTATTTCACTCAACTATTATTTCAATGCTTATTTTGATACTTTTTCATCACTATTTTTTTCATCGCCACTTTTCGGTGCGCCACTTGCCCACTTCTCCATCGACGTTAAAATTCCACGCAAAATATGCAGCTCTTGGGTCTCTACATGAGCTCGGGTAAATAAGCGACGTAAACGGCTCATTATAATCCCTGGATGGGCTTTACGAATAAACCCTGAATGGTTTAATACCTGCTCAAGATGCACATAAAAACGTTCGATATCTTCCGATGGAGGATATTCTACCGTATGTTCTTCTTCGGTGACTGTGTCGTTTTTCTGTTGACGAGCCAGAAATGCCATACGGATCTCATAGCTAACTAACTGAACTGCCATGGCTAAATTCAACGACCCGTATTCTGGATTGGTTGGAATATATAAATGGTACTGGCATTTTTGTAATTCTTCGTTGGTCAAACCCACACGCTCACGCCCAAAAACAATGGCGACTGGCGAACGTTGAGATTGAGTCACCGCTTTTTCACCACAATCACGCGGCTCGACCATTGGCCATGATAATGTTCGAGAGCGTGCACTGGTGCCAATAACTAATTCACACCCTTCTAATGCCTCATCTAAGGTATTAACTATTTTGGCATTACCAATCACATCACTCGCCCCCGCAGAAAGCGCAATAGAATGAGAATCAGGCTGAACTAATGGATTGACTAAATACAGATTCGATAGCCCCATGGTTTTCATGGCTCTAGCGGTAGAGCCCATATTACCAGTATGGGAAGTTTCAACGAGGATAATGCGGATATTGTCTAGCATGATATTTTGCGTTTTTTTCGAAAAAAGATCTCACAAGCTTAACACAAAATTGATTACGATGCCGAATAACTGTATAGTATGCAGCTCTTAAATTCGTTCTTTAACATCCCGGTGGAAAAAACCCATGCATCCGATGCTCAATATCGCCATACGTGCTGCACGTAAGGCGGGAAATAAAATCGCTCAAAATTACGAAAATCCGAGCAATATTCAAGTCACACAGAAAGGTATGAATGATTTCGTCACTAATGTTGACCGTGACTCTGAACGATTGATTATTGACATCATTCATAAATCTTACCCAGATCATACAATTATCACCGAAGAAAGTGGTGAGTTATCAGGTAAAGATCAGGATATACAATGGGTAATTGATCCACTGGATGGCACTACCAACTTCACTAAACGTCTTCCTCATTTCTCAGTCTCTATCGCTGTACGCGTTAAAGGCCGTACAGAAGTAGCTGTTGTTTATGATCCAATGCGCAATGAATTATTCTCGGCGGTACGTGGCCAAGGCGCTCAATTAAATGGTTATCGTCTACGTAGCTCTGATGTTCGCGAACTGGAAGGCACTATTATTGCTACCGGATTTCCTTTCAAATTAAAACAGCATTCTGCTGTTTATATGAAAATTATGACTAAGCTGTTTGAAAGCTGTGCTGACTTCCGTCGTACAGGTTCAGCAGCATTAGATTTAGCTTACGTTGCGGCAGGCCGTGTCGATGGTTATTTTGAAATCGGTTTAAAACCTTGGGATTTCCTTGCTGGCGAATTGATTGTGCGTGAAGCAGGCGGCATTGTGACTGACTTTGTTGGCGGTCATAACTACATCGCTTCTGGTAACATTGTTGCGGGTAATCCACGTGTCGTTAAAGATATATTAGCGTCAATGCGTGATGAGCTAAATGAAGCCTTAAAACGTTAATTTAACTCCGCGTTTTAGTCTATTCTAAAGGCTCCTGTATAAAGCCGGATATTTAAAGGCCAGAGAATGAAACGTCTTCACTCTGGCCTTTTAGTTTTACTAGCCACGCTGTTTCATCTACGCATTGCTTTATCATCCATAAATTACTTTCTAAATAATGGCTAAGACAAACCGATTACTGCTACTGCGCTACAATTTTAGGTCGAACAAAAATTGCCGGTAGGGCTAATAACGCCATAAAATAAAATACTAAGCTGTGTTGATCAGGCACCCGTTCATATATAAAGCCCACAATAACAGTAACGATGGCTAATCCACCGCCCATGGCTAACGCTGAATAAGCAGCCTGTAGCGGAATGATTTCATCATCTTTACGCGCACTAATAAATCGCATAGCTGCAAGATGACATACGGTAAATGTTCCCGCATGTAATATTTGCACCACGATTAACACAGGTAATGCGGTAAATGCGCCCATCAAACTCCAGCGTATCACTCCAATAATAGCGGATAATAACAATAAATTACGTGCGCTCCAGCGACGGAATAAGCGATGGCTAATAGTAAAAACAATTACTTCAGCTACCACGCCCAATGACCATAAATTACCAATCACCGAATCCGAATAGCCGGCTTCTTTCCAATACAACGATGCAAAACCGTAATAAGCCGCATGAGCGCCCTGAAGCAGCGTAACGCAGACTAAAAAGCGCCAAACGGAGCTGTCAGCAATCAACTGTTTGAACGAAATTTTAGGCCCATGGGTTGATTTTTTGATCCCCGCGGGCATGATGGCAGGCTTGAGTAACGTGGCAAGTAGCAGCGCTAATATACTGATAATCAGCGCGATCATGATAGTTTTATGCCCCCAAACACCGGACAAATAACCAATTAGCGAGGAACTAATAATAAAGGCTATCGAGCCCCAAACACGTAATCGACCATAATCAAAGGTAAATTGCTTTTGCCAAGTACCCGCCAATGAATCGCTTAATGGCACCATAGGAGCAAAAAAGAGGTTAAAACCTATCATTACAAAAAATAACCATGCCCAATGGGAACCAAAAGAAAAACCGACCGCAAATATCAATGTAAGTAGCGCTAATATACGCAATGCTGAGATCAATTTAGCGGGATCTTTAACCGCTGGCGTAATCAGCAGTGCCCCGATAAAACGTGCAGATAATCCGATGCCAAGTAATAAGCCGATCATCTGCGCATCGATACCCTCTCCTTGTAACCAGATTGACCAAAAGGGCAAGAAAATACCATAGGCAAAAAAGTAGGTGAAGTAATCTATCGCTAGCCAGCGTGTTGATGGAATGACCATCCCTATCCCCCATTTTTAGAAAACAAAAAACCCGCTATGCGAGGTTATCGCAGCGGGTTAGAGATTATATCCCCTTATGGCCTAAATTGTAGGTACAAAAGTCAATAAACGTGGCTTGGACCTAGAATTTTTAATATCTGAGGAATATAATTTATATTAACTTAAGCGTAGACTGGATATTTAGCACAAATATTTAATACTTTTTGCTTAATACGCTCGATTGTTGCTTCGTTATTAAGATCATCAAGAATATCGCACATCCAGCCCGCCAATTCACGTGCATCAGCTTCATTAAAACCACGGCGAGTAATTGCTGGTGTTCCAATACGTACGCCAGAAGTTACAAACGGACTTTTAGGATCGTTAGGTACGCTATTTTTATTGACGGTAATATTCGCACGACCTAATGCAGCATCGGCATCTTTACCAGTAATGTCTTTATCAACTAAATCAACTAAGAACAGGTGATTTTCTGTACCGCCTGAGACCACTTTATAGCCGCGTTGTTGAAACACATCAACCATGGCTTTAGCATTTTTAGCAACTTGTTGTTGATAAACTTTGAATTCTGGTTCCATAGCTTCTTTTAATGCCACCGCTTTACCCGCGATAACGTGCATTAAAGGACCGCCCTGTGAACCTGGGAATACCGCTGAATTCAGCTTCTTATACAGCTCTTCGTCACCACCTTTAGCTAAAATCAGGCCACCACGTGGGCCGGCTAGTGTTTTATGAGTCGTGGTAGTAACAACGTGAGCATGTGGAACCGGATTAGGATAAACATCTGCAGCAACTAAACCAGCAACGTGCGCCATATCAACAAATAAATATGCGCTAATGCTATCAGCGATTTCACGCATTTTAGCCCAGTCTACAACGCCAGAATAGGCAGAGAAGCCACCAATAATCATTTTAGGCTGATGTTTTTTAGCTTGAGCAGCGATATCGTCATAGTCGATTTTACCGCTTTCGTCGATACCGTAAGGAACGATATTATATAATTTGCCGGAGAAGTTTACTGGTGAACCGTGGGTTAAATGTCCGCCGTGTGCTAGGTTCATGCCCAAAACAGTGTCACCTGGTTTCAGTAATGCCATATATACAGCTGCATTTGCCTGAGAACCTGAATGTGGCTGTACGTTAGCGTAATCTGCACCAAACAGCTCTTTTGCACGGTCAATGGCTAATTGCTCAACCACATCAACAAATTCGCAACCACCATAATAGCGTTTGCTTGGATAACCTTCGGCGTACTTATTGGTCAGCTGAGATCCCTGAGCTTGCATAACTCGTGGGCTAGTGTAGTTTTCGGAAGCAATTAACTCAATATGCTCTTCCTGACGTTTTACTTCATTTTCCATCGCTTCCCACAGTTGTGGGTCGTAATCTGCAATATTCATTTCACGCTTTAACATTCGCTTCTCCTGCCTCAGCTAATACAAAGTAGTCAATCATTCGAACCTGAATGCCAACAGTGTAAACTCTTTTTCTTCATGGTGATAGCCCTAACAT
Source organism: Moellerella wisconsensis ATCC 35017 (assembly GCF_001294465.1). GTDB lineage: Bacteria > Pseudomonadota > Gammaproteobacteria > Enterobacterales > Enterobacteriaceae > Moellerella > Moellerella wisconsensis. The sequence goes on along the minus strand of NZ_LGAA01000016.1, from coordinate 58,649 downwards.
CAAATATTACGCAATCGATTGCATTATTTTTAAAATTATTTTAGCTACAATCTATTAACATTATTAAATACTATTAATAAAATATAAATTGACATATATCACTAAAAATACGCCTTATATTAATCGATAGTTAGCAAGCCATGACTTTAAATAGGTTTATTAAAATCTGACTATTTACTTTACCTTTAAAACGATATAAGTTGCATCTATAATACATGTTATAAATTTTCATGATATAATGAGAAATGTTCAGGAGAACCTGCATGATCGATCACCAGACTATCGCAATTGTTAAATCAACTATTCCCGCTATCGCCGCGACCGGCCCTAAATTAACCGCGCACTTTTATGAACGGATGTTCAAACATCATCCGGAGTTAAAAGATATTTTTAATATGCGTAATCAAGAAACCGGGGATCAACGCGAAGCGTTATTTAATGCTATTTGTGCCTACGCTATCAATATTGAAACCCCAGAAGTACTAATGTCAGCAGTTGAAAAAATTGCTCAAAAACACGCTAGTTTAAATATTAAACCAGAACACTATCCGATTGTTGGCGAGAATTTACTGGCGGCTATTGATGAATTACTCAGCCCGGGACAAGAAGTATTAGATGCATGGGGACGAGCCTATGGCGTATTGGCAAATATTTTTATTCAACGTGAAGCTGAAATTTATCAAAAAAATAAACAGAAAGTTGGCGGCTGGCAGGGACTACGTGAGTTTACACTGGTAAAAAAAATACCGCGAAGCGAACTGATTACCAGTTTTGAATTTGCCCCTGTCGATGGTCAGCCGGTGGTAGATTATTTACCCGGCCAATATCTTACTATTTATATCAATGATGCTAGATTTGATAATCAAGAAATTCGCCAATATTCATTAACTGAAGCAGCTAATGGTCATAGCTATCGAATTGCGGTTAAGCGCGAATCAAAAGGTGCAGTATCGAATTACCTGCATCAGCATTTAAACCAAGGTGATCGGGTTAAATTAGCCCCACCTTGTGGTGACTTTTATCTCGATATTGCATCAGAGACACCGGTGACGCTAATTTCAGCAGGGGTTGGATTGACGCCAATGTTGAGCATGCTCCATCATCTTAAACAAACTCAGCATACGGGAGAAATTCACTGGCTACATGCTACGGATAATGGCAAGGTACATGCCTTCGCAGATGAAGTTAGCGATTTGATTTCAACGCTGAAAAAAGCTCAATCTACCGTTTGGTATAATACCCCGAATACAGATGACCAATTAGGGATAGATTATCACCATCAGGGATTAATGGATCTTTCAATGATTAAAGCTCAGATAATTAATCCTAAGATGCACTATTACTGCTGCGGTCCCGTCGAATTTATGCAATTTATTGCACGACAATTGATAGAGATGGGTGTCAGTTCTGATAATATTCATTATGAATGTTTCGGTCCACATAAGGTCTTGTAAACCAAATTATTCATCTCTTATCATTTCTTATTTGCGGTAACGGGGGTCCCATAAGCACACGATTCCATCCCATTCCTGTGTGCTTATTCCGTTACCGCAACTTTTTAGCGTCGCTAAACTAAATATCCCCAATAATTCTACTACAGAAAATTTATTGTCTCGTCTTTAATACAGTAGATTTATGGTGGTATATAAACATCATACTCCACCACTATTAGCGATTAAATAGCTTCGTCATCCTGCTCGCCGGTACGAATACGAATGACTCGAGCAACATCGTAAACAAAGATTTTACCGTCACCGATTTTGCCCGTTTGTGCCGTCTGCATAATAGTTTCTACGCAGCTCTCGACAATATCATCAGGTACCACTATCTCAATTTTTACTTTAGGTAAAAAATCGACCATATATTCTGCACCACGATATAACTCGGTATGGCCTTTTTGACGACCAAAACCTTTAACTTCGGTAACAGTCATTCCGGTAATACCCACTTCAGCCAGAGCTTCACGGACATCATCTAATTTAAACGGTTTAATAATTGCATCAATCTTTTTCATAAAACAATCCTGTTATGACCAGTTTTTGCGACCGAAACCCGAAGTGATGGGATAACGACGATCTTTACCGAAATTACGTGCCGTTATACGTGGCCCAACAGGTGCTTGGCGGCGTTTATATTCATTAATATCCACTAAACGAATGACTTTATGTACAATCTCTGCATCAAATCCTTGAGCAATTAATTGTTCAACTGATAAGTCTTTTTCGACATAACCTTCCAGCAAAGCGTCTAATATTTCATATGGTGGTAAACTGTCTTGATCAACTTGTCCGGGCGCTAACTCAGCAGAAGGAGGACGATCAATTACACGCTGTGGAATAGCTGGAGAAACCGTATTGCGATATTTAGCTAATTCAAAAACGATTGTCTTAGGTACATCTTTTAACACATCGAATCCGCCCGCCATATCACCATATAAGGTAGAATAACCCACTGCAGATTCACTTTTATTACTGGTTGTCAGCACTAAGCGACGGCGTTTATTTGACATCGCCATCAAAATAACAGCGCGGCAACGAGCCTGTAAATTCTCTTCGGTGGTATCCGCTTGAGTATTCGCAAACATCGGCTGTAATTGAGTCATAAAAGCATCAAACATTGGCTCGATGGAGACAATATCAAATTCAACACCCAGCAATTCAGCTTGCTCTTTCGCATCATGAATACTCATATCTGACGTATAACGAAACGGCATCATGACAGCTTGCACATGTTCTTTACCAATGGCATCAACAGCAATTGCTACCGTTAATCCCGAATCAATCCCGCCCGACAATCCAAGGATAGCTCCATTAAATCCATTCTTGTTAATATAATCGCGTGTTGCTAATACTAACGCTTGATAAACTTGTGCTATCCGCGTCAATACTGGTGCCGGTTTATCCATCGCCACAATGTTTACATCATCAAACTGACATAAAGCAATTTGCTCATCAAAAGCCGCTAAACGGTGAGTTTGATTACCCTGCTGATCAAATACTTTTGAACAGCCATCAAACACTAATTCATCCTGTCCACCAACCTGATTTAAGTAAATAATCGGTAACTGTGTCCGTAAGCAATGATTTTTCAATAATTGTGAGCGGATATGGGGTTTTTCTCGATTATAAGGCGACGCATTAATGGTTAATAAAATTTCTGCTCCCGCCTGTTTCACCGCATCAACCGGTGCATCAAACCAGACATCTTCGCAAATTAATACTCCTAAACGATAACCTTTAAAATCAATAACACAGCTTTGATCGGCAGCAGCAAAATAGCGTGGTTCATCGAAAACACCGTAATTCGGTAATTGTTGCTTAAAATAACGAGCTTTTAATGCTCCCTGCCAGAAGAATGAGAGCGCATTATAAGTTTTACCTTGTTCTTTCCAAGGGTGTCCCACAATTATTGCGGCATGCTCACTTGCCGACTGTAAACGAGCTAACTGAGCATTACAACGTTGATACAAATCATCGCGGAACAATAAGTCTTCAGGCGGATAGCCTGTCAGGGCTAATTCTGAAAAGACCACCAAATCAGCGAGATCTTTTTGCTCCTGGACAATTTGCAACATACGTTCGCTGTTGCCTTCGATATCACCAACCACCCAATTAATCTGGGCTAATGCGATGTTAAGCTTACGACTCATAAGGTCTTTATTCTCCCGGAGCGTTTAAAATATAGCGTGTTGAAAACACATAATTTAACCTGACTAACTCAAGATCTTCAGCCACTAATAGCTACGTTATTCTTTGAAATCATTAACATCAAGTTCATGTCGTGCCAATAATTTATAAAATTCAGTTCTATTGCGACCCGCCATACGTGCCGCTTGAGTCACATTGCCTTTAGTCATTTGCAACAGTTTACGTAAGTAATTGAGTTCAAATTGATTTCTTGCCTCGACAAAAGTTGGCAATGCCGTATTTTCACCTTGAAGCGCCTGTGTAACCAGCACTTCACTAATCACTGGCGACGTAGTCAATGCCACACACTGTTCAATCACATTAACCAATTGACGCACATTGCCCGGCCAACTTGCCGCCACTAAACACTTCATTGCCTCGGTCGAAAAACTTCTCACAAAAGGTTTATGCCGGATAGCCGAGCTACGTAAAAAATGATTTGCCAACAAAGGAATATCTTCTGCACGTTCATTTAAGGTTGGAATACGTAAATTAACCACATTCAGACGGTAAAATAGATCTTCGCGAAATTCTTTCTTTTCCATTGCCTTAGGTAAATCACGGTGCGTAGCTGACAGTATCCGTACATCGATATCTAAATCTCGATTACTGCCCAAAGGACGCACTTTACGCTCTTGTAACACCCGCAGTAATTTAACCTGCAAAGGCATCGGCATATCGCCAATTTCATCAAGGAACAGTGTCCCGCCTTGAGCGGCAAAAAATAGCCCTTCACGGCTGCTTACCGCACCGGTAAATGCACCTTTAGCGTGGCCAAATAATTCAGATTCTAATAATTGTTCTGGCAATGCCCCGCAGTTAATAGCAATAAATGGCTTTTTCGCCCGCGGGCTGGCTTTATGAATAGCTTGTGCTAAAACCTCTTTCCCCGTGCCGCTTTGACCATTAATCAATACACTGACATCGGATTGTGCGACCATACGAGCTTGTTCTAATAACCGTAACATCAATGGGCTACGTGTCACAATGCCTTCATTCCACTCTTCTGCGCTGAGCGGTCCAGCAGAAAGTGCTAATGCTTCGTCGATAGCTTTATACAACGCATCACGATCTACCGGCTTCGTCAAAAATCCAAATACACCGCGCTGAGTTGCTGCAACAGCATCAGGAATCGAACCATGGGCAGTTAAAATGATCACTGGTAAATTAGGATGCTGTTTTTGTATTTCATCAAACAGCGTCATACCGTCCATTTCATCCATACGCAAATCACTGATAACTAATTCAATTTTTTCTTTGGTCAGCATTTTCAAGGCTTCAGGACCACTTTCTGCGGTAACAACTCTGAAACCCTCGCTGGTTAAACGCATACCCAGTAATTTCAGCAGACTCGGATCGTCATCCACTAACAATAAATTTGCTGATTTACGTGCTGTCATTGCGTTTATCTCCTGTATATTTTTATGAATAGTCGATTATTCTTTAGAAGTACTCGTGGCGTCTTCCGTAGGGTTGACTGTCTCGACTGGTGGTTTCTGCAATGACGTCTGTTCATCTGCGGGTTTATCTGTCGCCGGTTTTTCCATTTCAGCGGCCGGAATATTTTGAGTCTGTTTACGGGATGAGAGCTGGCGCTCAATATCGGTTAGATTTTCTAATTTACGCGACACATTATTTAATTCAAATTCAAGCCGTGCATTTTGCTCTTTTAAGCGATCTATTCTATTGTCACTGTCTTGTTGTAAACGCTTAAAACGCAGGTTTATCTCTGTCAGATTAATCGCCTGTACTTGCTGCTCTCGCCACAATTGCAACAACGGCCGAACTGCCGTCGGAAATTGTAAGCTATAAGTATTCAAGTTATCGACAATTTTACGCCGCTCAGCCACTGTCGGTTCTGCTGCATTTAATAAAATACTCTGCTGAAAAACTTGCCACCAGTGGTTAGCATCAATTTGATTTGCATCGGTACGAGCTTCATTAGTGGATAATCTATCCGCACAGTCCATGACACGTAGCCAATATAATGAATTTTCGCGTACATTTGGCTGTTCCATATTCCAAATATTCTCACAATCGGTATAACGGTAATCAACCACTTTATCTTCTGGCAAAACCGATTGAGTTAATGTACTTAACGGAGATTGCCCATTCACTCCCACACAACCGACTAAAATAAACGGCAACATTAAAACCCCCAGTCGCAAAAAATTGACTGAGTAAGCTGTTGTTGAGCGTTTAAATTTCACGACTGCTGCGTGAAAACTTGCTCGCGACCATTGATTGGCAGCCAGCAAGGATCCTATAGACCTGATCATCATTATTATTCATTCTCTGCTGTTAACGGCAGCTCAATTCTGAAACAAACATCCGCTGATTTGCTGGAAATTAATGTCAATTCGCCGCCCATCTGCCGAATACAATCTTTGGCAATACTGAGGCCTAAACCACTACCTTTGACTGCCCCTTTGCGGACTAATGAGCCTTGATAAAAGGGTTCAAAAATCATACTTTGCTCAGATTCAGGAATTGGTGTACCTGTATTAGCGACTTCTATTTGAATTTTATTGCCATATTGCCGACTGGTAATCCAAATATTACCTGATCCGCTGCCATAGTGCACCGCATTGGAGTAAAGATTATCTATCACTCGAGTTAATAATGTCGGTTCCGCTAAGCAATGATCGGCTTTTAACTTCACCTCAGTCACCATGTTTTTAGCTCTTGCTGGCAAATTATGAGCGCTAACAATATCATCGATCAGCTTTTTCAAATCAATCCATTGGGCTTCCGGTGGGCTATCGGCCAACTTACGATTATAGTCTAATAGCTGCTCAATCAGCTGCTGTAAATGTTTGCTGCTGTTATCAAGAATTTCAACCACTTCTTTTTGCTCACCATTTAATGGGCCTACGACTTCGTCTGCTAATAACTCGGTCCCTTCTCGCATACTGGCTAATGGCGTTTTTAATTCGTGGGAAATATGACGTAAAAACTCATGCCGCTGAGATTCTAACCACGCCAAACGTTCGCTAAGCCAAATAATCCGCTGGGCTAACGATCGTAATTCTCGCGGACCTTTAAAACGGTCAAGATTATTAGTCAACGTTCTTCCAGTGCCTAACCGATTGATCATGCGTTCAATACCTTTCACTGGTCCAATAATCATGCGGGTAAATAGCGCGACTAATAACACACTTAATAAAAATAAAATTAAACTTTGCCAGCCAAATAATTGACCTTTATTGGCGATAGCCGTTTGTAAATGCTCTCCGCGACTAAAAATAACATGCCGAGTAACTTCAGCAAGATGAGTATTCGCCAGAGAAAATTGTTCTAATGCCTGAGACATCGCTGGCTCTGGCTGGCTACCTTCGCATTGAATTTCTTTTAATTGCGCTAACAAATTGATAATAGGTGCTGTTATTTCATCATTTGACAAAATAACGGCTTGCCGCTCAAGCATAGTGGTATATTCATAGAATTGTTTTTTATAGATAGCATTACGCGATTCGTCACGTAGCACGCAAGATTGCCGATAGGTTCGTTCGATATCGAGAGCTAAACTGCTGATAACTTCACGCCGACCAGCATCAAGTAAAGTCGTACGGTTAATTTCAGCCGCCTGATTACTCAGCTGCTCTAAACTTTGATAGGCCTGATAGGCCAGTACCAGCAACGGTAATAATACCAGCCAGAAAGCCATCACTACGAGTTGGCGCAATGAGCGCGGAAATAGACGCCACTTATTCAAAGAAATCATCTCATTACCTGTATATTTTCTTTATGGTAACAGAACTATTTACCGAGTGTGAACTTGATTAATCGGTTTAATCACATAATTAGACTGATTTTATGATTAATCTTTAACCCAAGATAAAATTTGCTCATCGATGATAGTGAATTATTGTGATACCGCATGAAAGAAAGAGAAAATAAATGAAGGGCGATACATAACGGTGAGAGCAGGATGGTGGAATGAAGCGTTTTTCTTCATTCCACCCGTGATAACATACTTTATTAGTTATATTCCACTGATCTTGCTTATATAAGTTATTTATCTATAACTCATATAGGTGGCGCCTCACTCAACGTGTCGTCCTTTGCGTGATAAGGCCCGAGGGCGAATATCGATATTACCGGACGGTAGGCACCTTACTCTGGCGTCATTCTGATTTTATGTGGTATATCCCCACCCTAATGTGGACCGACATAATGAGTTGAATGAGCAACTGATTTATATAATGCATCATCCGTGCCAAGTTTTCAAATTAATATTTAATCGACTGATATATAAAGAAATTAAACTTTAAAACTCAAATTTCAATCTTATACTACCGTTTTTATTTCCACAAATAGCCGATACTGTCTCTTATTTGAGACACTAAAATTAGCTTTATTTAATTACCTTTAAAATCAATAGTATAAATGTCTCCTATTTGAGACAATAATAAAGCTAATTGTCGGTATATCACGACAGGCTATATTTATCGCCAAAAAAACCCTGCCGAAGCAGGGTAAAAATAACAAGATAGTTTATTGATATTACAAAATAAATTAACCTAATTGACGACGCGCATTACGGAAAATACGCATCCATGGACTATCTTCGCCCCACTCAGCTGGGTGCCACGAGTTACTAACGGTACGGAAAACACGTTCAGGATGTGGCATCATCACAGTAGCACGCCCATCCGTCGTCGTGACTGCCGTAATCCCATTCGCTGAACCATTTGGGTTAGCCGGGTATTGTTCTGTCACTTGGCCAAAGTTATCGACAAAGCGCAACGCCACTAAATGATTGGCTTCTAACTGCTGTAAATGTGCTGGATCACGAACTTCAACTAAGCCTTCACCGTGCGAGACGGCAATCGGCATACGCGATCCCTCCATATCTTTAAATAGCAATGATGGGCTATCTGCGACCTCAACTAAACTAAAACGAGCTTCAAAACGTTCAGACCGATTACGAACAAAGCGTGGCCATAATTCAGCACCGGGGATCAAACTACGTAAATTCGACATCATCTGACAGCCATTACACACGCCCAATGACAAGGTATCCGGACGGTTAAAGAACGCCGAAAATTCATCACTTACTCGAGGATTAAACAGAATTGATTTAGCCCATCCCTCGCCCGCACCTAAGACATCTCCATAAGAGAATCCACCGCAAGCCACCAGCGTATGGAATCCTTCCAATGAACGATTACCTGCCATTAAATCACTCATATGCACATCGACGGCATCAAAACCGGCACGATGGAATGCTGCAGCCATCTCAACATGCGAGTTAACGCCCTGCTCACGCAGTACTGCCACTTTTGGCTTAGCCCCACGCATAATATAAGGCGCGGCGACATCTTCAGAAATATCAAAAGTCAGCTGTGTATTCAGCCCCGGATCGGTCAAGTCAAGTTTGGCCTGATGCTCTTGATCTGCACATTCGCTATTATCTCGAATACGTTGCATCTGCCATGTGGTTTCAGCCCACCATTGGCGCAAAGTACTACGACGTTCTTGATAGACAATAGTGTCTCGGCTACTAATAATAATATCATCACCAGAGGTTGCACTACCAAGTTCGAATAAGCAATCAGCTAGCCCTGCCTCAGCAAAACACGCCTTTACATACGCTAAGTCTGACGCTCGGATTTGCATTACTGCACCTAACTCTTCGCTAAATAATGCGGCTAAAATATCATCGTCAAACGCACTGATATCCACCTTGATACCACAGTGCCCAGCGAACGCCATTTCAGCCAATGTCACCACTAAGCCCCCATCGGAGCGATCGTGATAGGCCAATAATTTTTGCTCGCCAATTAAACGCTGAATCGTCTGGAAAAAGGCCGCTAATAATTGAGGAGAACGAACATCAGGTGTGCTACTGCCTAACTGACGATAAACTTGGGCTAATGCCGATCCACCGAGCGCATGATGTCCCTGTCCCAAATCGATTAATAACAATCGGTTATCAACTTTGGTTGTTAATTCCGGCGTGACAGTTAAGCGCACGTCTTCAACCCGACCAAACGCGGTGATCACCAATGATAACGGCGATGTCATCTCTTTAGTTTCGCCATTTTCATCCCAACGCGTTTTCATCGACATCGAATCTTTGCCTACAGGAATAGTTATCCCTAACGCAGGACATAATTCTTCACCAATCGCTTTTACGGCAGCATACAATCCCGCATCTTCACCTGGATGCCCTGCGGCAGCCATCCAATTAGCTGATAGCTTAATACGTTTTAAATCTTGGATATAAGCCGATGCAATGTTGGTTAGAGCTTCTCCTACCGCCATACGTGCAGAAGCCGCGAAATCCAATAATGCGATTGGTGCACGCTCACCAATAGACATAGCCTCACCATAGTAGCTGTCTAGGCTCGCCGTCGTTACCGCGCAATCGGCGACCGGAATTTGCCACGGTCCCACCATTTGATCACGCGCTACCATGCCAGTTACTGAGCGGTCACCAATGGTGATTAAGAATGTTTTTTCAGCCACCGCAGGCAAATGCATAATACGTTTTACCGCATCGTGTAACTCAATCGCCGCTCTATCTAATGCCTGTGCTGGTGCCTGCTGAGTTGTAACATCGCGCAGCATTTTGGGTGTTTTACCTAACAATACATCTAGTGGCATATCGATAGGATGATTATCAAAATGTTGATCATTCAATAATAAATGATGTTCTTCTGTCGCTTCACCAATGACCGCATAAGGTGCACGTTCACGTTGACAAATTGCTTCAAAGATTGGCAATTTTTCAGGAGATACAGCCATAACATAACGTTCTTGCGATTCGTTACACCACACTTCTAGTGGGCTCATGCCCGGTTCATCATTTAGGATTTTGCGTAATTCGAAACGACCACCCCGACCACCATCGCTTACCAACTCAGGCATCGCATTGGATAAACCACCAGCACCGACATCATGAATAAAAAGAATCGGATTATCGTCGCCCATTTGCCAGCAGCTATCGATAACTTCTTGGCAACGGCGTTCCATTTCTGGGTTATCCCGTTGAACCGAAGCAAAATCTAAATCTTCATCGGATTGACCGGAGGCCATCGATGACGCAGCGCCGCCACCTAAACCGATATTCATTGATGGACCACCGAGTACAATCAGCTTAGCCCCAACGGAGATCTCACCTTTCTGGACATGATCTGCACGAATATTACCGATCCCACCGGCAAGCATGATCGGCTTATGATAACCGCGTAATTCCTCACCGTTATGACTGGTGACTTTTTCTTCATAAGTGCGGAAATAGCCCAACAGTGCGGGACGACCAAATTCATTATTAAATGCAGCGCCGCCTAATGGACCGTCCATCATAATATCGAACGCACTAACAATGCGTGATGGTTTACCGAAATCTTCTTCCCATGGCTGTTCAAAACCGGGAATTCTCAGATTAGACACAGAAAATCCGACTAAGCCCGCTTTAGGTTTAGCGCCACGCCCTGTTGCACCTTCATCACGAATTTCTCCACCAGATCCCGTTGCTGCCCCCGGCCATGGAGAAATTGCTGTTGGGTGATTATGCGTTTCGACCTTCATCAAAATATGGGCATCTTCTTGATGATAATCATAATGACGGTCTTGTGCATCGGGGAAAAAACGCCCGACTGAAGAACCTTCCATTACCGCAGCATTATCTTTATAGGCAGATAATACATAATCTGGTGTCTGCTCGAAGGTATTTTTGATCATCTTAAATAACGATTTAGACTGAGCTTCACCATCAATAATCCAATCGGCATTAAAAATTTTGTGACGGCAATGTTCAGAGTTAGCTTGCGCGAACATATACAGTTCGATATCGGTAGGATTACGCTGTAATTTTGCGAAGGCCGCCAATAAATAGTCAATTTCATCATCCGCTAAGGCTAATCCCATCGCCGTATTCGCCTGTTCAAGAGCATTGCGCCCTTGAGATAATATATCAATCACCTTCAGCGGTGCAGGCTGATGTTGTACAAACAAAGCAGCGGCTTGATCCATTGAGGTAAACATCACTTCCATCATACGGTCATGCAATATAGCAGCAACCGCCTGCTGTTGAGTATCAGTCAACGTATCCGCTTGTATATAATAAGCAATACCGCGTTCAATCCGCTTAACTGCCGTTAAATCACAATTATGCGCGATATCGGTAGCTTTAGATGACCATGGAGAGATAGTTCCGGGTCTTGGCGTAACCAGTAATAACGTCCCGAAAGGCGTATGTTCCGGGAGCGATGGGCCATATTTGAGCAGACTTTCCAGCTTTTCTTTATCACTATTACTTAGCGGTGCCGCTAAATCAGCAAAATGTACATATTCAGCGTAAATATCAGTAATTGGGATCTCTTGTTGCTGAAATAATGTCAGTAAGCGGGAGATACGGAATGCTGATAAAGCAGGTGAGCCACGCAAAATTTCCATAGTCTTTGATTCTCTCTTTTGAACGCCAGCCCTGACCGTTAATGCAGGGGAACTGAAGCCATTATAAAGCAATGTTCATCAATACGAAACCGTTTGCGTGAGCAAAAATAAAGCGAAGTGATAAAATATCTCTCATATAAAATAGACAATTTTTGTTGCACCGCGCTAAATTGTTTCGCAGAATGTCAGATTACTGGGAATATAACCATACTAAATTTAGCTCGATTTGAGTTTTTATTACGACGACACCAGTACCACTAACGAGATATAATTATTTGAATAATTTTAAAATACATTATTTCGTTATCGCTATTATTGCTTTTTTATCTGCCGCTATCATTGGCTTAGATACTCATTGGTCAGGCCACCAAGAATCGCAGTTAAAAAGAATACTGTCACGCAAAGAGTTGCGCGTCAGTGTTATCAGTTCACCACTGATCTATGTTAACGATAAAAATGAAATTAGCGGTTTTGATTATGAACTCGCACAGCATTTTGCCGATTATCTCGGCGTCAAACTTAAGGTTACGGTTAGACCAACCATTAATCAGCTGTTTGATGATCTAAAAAAAGATAAAGCTGATCTAGTCGCGGCGGGCTTACTGTACAATCAAGATCGCTTAAAAAATGCCCAAGCGGGTCCACAATATCTATCCGTATCGCAACAATTAATTTACCGGAAAGGTACGACTCGACCTAAATCATTTGATCAAGTTAATGGAAAATTTGTGGTCATGGCGGGCTCTGCGCATGCTAGAACGCTCAAACAGTTAAAACAATTTTATCCGGAGCTAAGCTGGCAAGAAACCAACGACTACAGTACCCATCAGCTGCTAGAAATGGTGGCTGAAGGGATAATCGACTATACGCTCGAAGATTCTATCTCGGTATCACTGCAACAACGTATTCATCCTCAAGCGGCAATTGCATTCGATCTCGGTGAAGAAAATGCCATCACTTGGTATATGGAACGAACGGCAGACGATAGCCTCAACGCGGCTTTGCTGGATTTTTTCAATGCCAGTAATGAAGAAGAATTACTAGCCCGCTTAGAAGAAAAGTATTTTAGTCATGTCAGCAGCTTTGATTATTTTGATACGTTGACCTTTATTAGTGCTATTAATAAAGTCTTACCTGATTATCGGCCCCTATTTGAAAAATATGCGCATAATATTGATTGGCGTTTATTAGCGGCGATCGCTTGGCAAGAATCCCATTGGGATCCACAGGCAACATCCCCCACAGGAGTACGTGGTTTAATGATGCTAACCAAACCGACAGCTGCCACTATGGGAGTGCAAGACCGTTTAGATCCCGAAGAAAGTATTAAAGGAGGGGCGGCTTATATTGAATATATTATGCAACGTTTACCAGTATCTATCCCCGACGATGAACGTATTTGGTTTGCTTTAGCCGCGTATAATATGGGCTATGGTCACATGTTGGATGTACGTAAGCTAACTGAACAGCAAGGAGGCGACCCAAATCGATGGTTAGATGTTAAATCTCGTTTGCCATTGTTGACTCAGAAAAAATACTATACCCAGCTCAACTACGGCTATGCCCGCGGGCATGAAGCCTATCGCTATGTCGAAAATATTCGCCGTTATCAGCAAAGTTTAGTCGGTTATCTATATAATCAAGAAAATAAGCCATTAACGGAGCCTAATGAACTGCAAGCCCGTTTGTTTGCACCTCTAGACGAGAGTACCTCATCAGCCCTTATTAAGCAGAATAGTGATTCAAATATCGAGCCAGCAAATAGTTATCCAGCGCCTAAATCTCATTCTGTACCACAAGAGAAAGTAAGTCTGAAAAATCTACAGAATCAGTCAATACCAAATAAAATATCTGCGGTAAATCCAGAAAATATTCTCGGCGATCATTTTCTTTCGATTTATCATAAAAGAAAACAGCAATTGCAAAAACAAGCTAGTCAATATCAACAATCTCATGATGATACTCGCGCTATTCCGCTGATACCTAGTGCAGAACATTAAGTCTATTGTTAACTATCAATTAGTTCGAACTTGGCTACCCGTGGACGAAGCACTGAAAATGTAGCAATTCCCCCTAGTAATTTCTCCAAGGGGGTGTTGATTCAATAAAACGATTAAATTAATCAACTTAAATATTAATAAATATCCCTATTGTTGTGCTGATTTAGCTGCAGCTTGAACTAATAATTTTTGCTGTTTTTTCTGCTCACGACGTAACTTAAAGAATTGACTTAATAAATCAGCACATTCTTCAGCTAATACCCCAGAAACCACCTCTATACGATGATTCATTCCTGGATGCCCTATAACGTCCAATAATGAACCACAGGCACCGGTTTTAAAATCACTCGCTCCATAAACTAAACGCCCTACTCGCCCGTGGATCATCGCACCGGCACACATAACGCACGGCTCTAATGTGACATACAGTGTAGTATCTAATAAACGATAATTAACCAATCGCTCTCCCCCCGCGCGAAGTGCAATAACTTCTGCATGTGCGGTGGGATCATTATCACTAATTGGTCGATTCCAACCTTCAGCAACTAATTGATCATTTTTAACCAATACTGCTCCTACAGGTATCTCGCCAATATCCTGAGCTTTTTTAGCCAACTGCATCGCATATCGCATCCAGTATTGATCTCTCTCGGCTTGGGTCACATCAACCTCATCGATATTAAATAATCGATAATTATTGCTGATGTATGCTTTGACTGCAAATCATCATCAACTGAAAAGAGCTAATTTTGCCGCAAATCCCATAAAAAAGGTCCCTACAGCGCAATTTCCTACTTTAGCTAAACCTTGCTGCTGACGAAAATAGCGAGCAATAAAATAGCCACCAAAAATCAACGTACTCAAATAAGTAAAACTCACCAATTCTAATATTAACGCTAAGACTAAATAGGAAAGAGACGTATGTGGATAGCTAAAATCGATAAATTGAATAAAAAATGACATGAAAAATAAAATGGCTTTCGGGTTAGTTAAGCTCAGCATTAGCGCCTTAGTAAATTGATCTTTAGTGCGAACAGCTATGGCAGAGTTATCCTGTGGTCTGGTACGACATAGCAAGTTGAAATAGAGGATCTTGCCGCCTAAAAACAGTAAATAAGCGGCACCTAAATAACGGATTAGATCAAATAAAAACGGAGACGCTTTAATCAGCGAAGCAACGCCAATAAAAGAAAGAAAAATCAATATAGCGTCCCCAGTAAAAACGCCTAATGCAGCTTTATATCCCGCACGAGTTCCATAAGAAGTACTTGATTTCAAAACATAAAGTGAATTAGGACCAGGAACTAGAATAATCAGAATCAAACCTGCCATATAGGTCCAAAAATTAACAATACCAATATCTTCAAACATTTTATTCCTTGCTTTTTACGCTTTTAAATTGTTATTAAAAATATTTATACAAAATTTTTAACACAGATTTTTCATTTTGTGAATGGATAAACTGTCGCCAATAAATAAATATACTAAAATGAACATTATTGCTCATCAAAGGAATACATATTTATTTACTTAAATTCATTCTACAATCGAAATAATATGACATATATTATTTTAATAAATGAAAGTTATTGGTATAAAATAACGGAGTACAAATTATGAGTAATTATCAAATTGCTGTTATCGTTGGTAGTTTACGTACTGACTCTCTAAATAAAAAACTCGCTCGAGCCCTAATTAAATTAGCTGATAATAGACTATCCTTTAATTTTATTAATATCAGTAAATTACCTCTTTATAATCAAGATGATGATCTTGCTCCAAAAACTGAAGTTCTTGATTTTCATTCCCAAGTTGCTCACTGTGATGGCTTATTAATTGTCACTCCTGAATATAACCGTTCAGTTCCTGGTGTATTAAAAAATGCGCTAGATCACGGCTCAAGACCTGCCGGAACTAATGTCTTTGCCACAAAACCGGCTGGCATTATCGGTACATCAATGGGATCAATAAGCACCGCATTAGCTCAGCAACATCTGCGGAACATTCTCTCTTTTTTAAATGTTCAAACAATGCCTCAACCTGAAGGATTTATTCACTGGATAGAGGGCATGATCGATGACCAAGATAATATTACTAATGAAAGAACACTAACTTTCCTACAACAATGGATGGAGGCTTTCTCTGCTTATACCATAGCCAAAATTGAAAGCAAATAAATACCATTATCCATATCGTTTTACTTTTATGCTGGCTACTTATAAGGTTATTGGCCAGCATAAATCACATCCTAAATATCATTGATTGTTTATCGTCTTTAAAGATCACCATAAAAACAATTAGTTAAAGAGTATCCTTTAAAAATTGTGCATTATTAATACTAAAAATAAAATGAGAATTAAATTAATCTAAAATACAAACTATAATTATTTAAATTAACCAAATAAGAACAAATAATGACTTAATTCAAAATATAAGTTTAATTTTTAAATTAGTCATTGTTTTTTCTAGTTTTGTAAATGAGCTAATTATATTTTTATTTCTTCTCTATACTAAAAATTAATATAAAGAATAAAATCTCTGAGGCGATTATGTCATTAAATAAAAAAGAGCATGTTAGTTATAATATGGTCGTTATCCTTGTAGGGATGATGGCCGCGTTAGCCGGGCTATTCTTTGGTTTAGATACCGGTGTTATTGCAGGAGCTCTCCCCTTTATTAGTAAAACTTTCCATATCTCTGCCTTACAACAAGAATTAGTTGTAAGCTCCATGATGTTTGGTGCTGCTGTCGGTGCAATATCCAGTGGCTGGTTAACTTCCTTTCGAGGGCGTAAAGGCACACTACTGATAAGCGCTATGTTATTTATTATTGGCGCAATAAGCTCAGCTTTCTCACCAAATGTTGAAGTCTTAATTATTTCACGTTTAATTTTAGGTTTAGCGATTGGGATTTCTTCATTTACCGCACCGATCTATTTATCAGAAATAGCACCGAAGAAAATACGTGGTGGGATGATTTCGATGTATCAATTAATGATCACTATCGGTATTTTAGTGGCATTTATTTCTGATACTGGATTCAGTTATGATGGTGCTTGGCGCTGGATGCTGGGTATTATTACCATTCCTGCTATCTTATTATTAATTGGAGTCTCTTTTCTCCCCGAAAGTCCACGTTGGTTAGCAACCAAAGAACGTATGGGCGAAGCAAAAGATATTTTATTAAAACTTCGACAAACATCACAAGAAGTTGAAATAGAGCTAACAGAAATAAAAAATAGTTTAAAATTAAAACAAACAGGATTTAAATTATTTAGACAAAATAATAATTTTCGTCGTGCTGTGATCCTTGGGATTGGCTTGCAATTTATGCAACAGCTCACCGGAATTAATGTAATCATGTATTATGCACCAAAAGTTTTTTCTTTAGCCGGTTTTGCATCTACAACACAACAAATGTACGGTACCATATTAATTGGTTTAATTAATGTTATAGCTACCTTTATCGCTATTTCAATTGTTGACCGCTTTGGCCGACGACCTATCTTATTAACTGGCTTTACCGTTATGACTATCGGAATGGGTGCATTAGCCTTCATGTTCCAAATGGATAATCACACTGTATTTAGTCAATATTTTAGTGTGTTGATGCTGCTAGTCTTTATCTTAGGCTTTGCAATGAGTGCCGGCCCACTAATTTGGGTATTATGCTCTGAAATTCAGCCTTTAAAAGGGCGTGATTTTGGTATTACTTGCTCAACCAGTGCAAACTGGATAGCAAATATGCTAGTCAGCGCTACATTCTTAACCCTATTAAATAAATTTGGTGATTCCAATACATTCTGGATTTATGCGGTTATGAATTTTATCTTTATTATCATTACCTTTATGTTTGTACCAGAAACTAAACGGGTATCGTTAGAGCATATTGAGAAAAACTTAATGAGCGGTTGTTCATTACGTCAACTAGGTAAATAATAGGTATTATCTTTAGTGTAATAAGCCAATAAGTAGGTTCTTAGAGCCTACTTATTGCGGCTAAATAGCACCTATTTTAATCTTAATAAGATTATATTTATAATTTGCATTAATCTCTCTTTAGTTATTACTCTATTTTCCAATCATTAATTTTGTATTAAGTAGTCTACAACTAAAATACTGTTGGTTTAGCATGTTTTACCGCGAATATAATCGTTTAGTTTTTACTTAACTCTTCAAGATCAATTTTTACTCTTTTAATGCCTAAGATTTAAATTCTCTGATTTAAATTTTGATATTAAATTCTAGAAATAAATTACTAATACTATCTAGTAATTTATTGATTATTGTTTGAGTAAATATTTATTTTTTAGTTAAAATAGATATTAATTTCACGTAACGAATAAGTGCAAGATATAAGTTACTAATATTCAACCAGATAAATTATAAGATGTTGATATGGCTTTATTAATTACCAAGAAATGCATTAATTGCGATATGTGTGAACCCGAATGCCCGAATGATGCTATCTATATGGGGGATGAAATATACGAGATTGATCCGAACCGCTGTACTGAATGTATCGGTCATTATGACAAACCCACTTGTCAATCGGTATGCCCTATCAATAATACTATTATAATCGATCCCGCACACATAGAATCACAGGATCAATTATGGGATAAATTTGTACTACTTCATCACGCCGATAAAATTTAATCTATTTGCTATATCGGCATTACGCATATTTTTTCTGCGATCACAGTCGCACAAGCGTAGTTGCGTTCATCAGTAATAGAGACATGGAGTGTCGATATCCCCAGCGACTGTGCTAATGTCAATGCGGCGCCATGTAATGATAAGACAGGTTTACCCAAGGCATCATTTTTAACTTCAAATTGATTGAATGCTAATCCTTGGCGGATCCCCGTACCTAATGCTTTGGCTGCCGCTTCTTTCACAGCAAAACGCTTAGCTAAATAACGTTCTGGTCGAGCATGCTGAAAATATTGGACTAATTCATGCTCAGTCAAAATACGTTCGGCGAGATTACTTCCCGAACGTTCGATTATTTGGCTAATTCTGGATATTTCAACAATATCTGTACCAAGGCCAACAATAGACATTAATTACGCGCTTCCTTAAGTAACTGTTTCATATCAGAGACAGCTTGCGCCAAGCCGCTAAATAATGCGCGCCCAATAATTGCATGGCCGATATTTAATTCATAAATTTCTGGCAATAATGCAATACGCTGGACATTATGATAGGTTAATCCATGCCCTGCATTTACTTTTAAGCCTTTGCTAGCGGCATAAGAAACGCCATCTTTGATACGACGAAATTCTAATTCTTGCTCATTGGTAGAGGCTGCATCAGCATAAGCCCCCGTATGGATCTCGATAAATGGAGCACCCACTTGTTGAGCAGCGTCAATTTGTTGATGATCGGCGTCGATAAATAATGAAACTTGAATGCCTGCCGCGGTTAAACGTTTAACCGCATCGGCAATTTTATCTTTTTGACCAGCAACATCTAATCCGCCTTCTGTGGTGACTTCTTCTCGTTTTTCAGGCACTAAGCAGCAAAAATCAGGTCTTATCCGGCAAGCAATATCAACCATTTCATCAGTTACAGCCATTTCTAAATTCATACGAGTCTGAATTGTATTTTTTAGTAACTCGATATCTCTGTCAGTAATATGGCGGCGATCTTCGCGTAAGTGTACTGTAATTCCATCAGCACCCGCTTGCTCAGCAACAAATGCTGCCTGTACTGGATCAGGATATTGTGTACCTCGCGCATTTCTGACTGTCGCAATATGGTCAATATTTACACCTAATAACAATTCAGCCACATTTTACTCCTACAATATTGTTTGAATAGAGATGTTTTTTCTGCCTCTATCCTACTGCAAATTTATCTTTTGGTGTAAAAAATATTAGACTTTATATTGTCACAGACAATAAATAATAACGCATGCACAAATATACTAATACTCTTTGAATTTGCTTCGCAAATTTATCAACTATTTTTATCAAGTGACTGTTTATATCTCAAAGACTGGATAAGGTGATTTTAATCAGTTAAACGATATATTTTTTCACTATGAAAATGGTATAAAAACATGACTAAAAATACAAATTAATCAATTAGAATAGATAAATGAGAATATTAATAATAAGGAGAGAGTAAAATAAAAATAACTACATTTAATATAAAAATAATTATTATATTATGAACCTATAATAGCTAAACCAACCTTTCATCCGGTTTATTTATATTTATTTGGCTAACAGGACGAGTAAACTGACGAAATAATTCACGACTTTTTAATGGTTTCCCACCTAAATAAGGCTTTAATGCCATTCGCGTAAATCTTTTTGCTGCTTTCAAACTATCAATATCAGAAAACTCACGCTGTGATAAATCTTTCAGTTGCTTGCCTGTAAAACTGAAATTATCAATAATTAAGCTACCGATAAATCCTTTCTCTTCACGATAACGGTAAGTCATTGTATCTGAAACTGGTTCGCCACTTCCTGCACAGTGAAGGAAATCAACACCATAGCCAATATGAGATAACAAAGAAAGTTCAAAACGACGTAATGCATGCTCCGGGGTATATTCACTAGCCGCTAGAGTCTGAAGGCATTCTAAATAATCAAAGAATAATGAAGAATAAGCGGTACCTTGCTCTAAGATCCGGGAAACTAATTCGTTAACATATAAGCCACTATACAATACCGTACCAGACAACGGCAAAGCTAAAGAAACAGCATCAGCACTAGTTAAGGTTTTAACTGCACCTTTTCCACCCCAGCGGATCAACAGAGGAGTAAAGGGCTGAAGACAGCCCCTTAATGGTGAACGATTACGACGAGCACCTTTGGCTAAAATACACACCCGCCCTTCGCCCTCAGTAAACATATCTAGTAATAGACTCGTTTCACTATAAGGCCTTGAGTGAAGTACGAATGCTCGCTGCCAACCATTCACAGAGATAGACCTATTATTTTAGATCATCAACATAGCCAAGGCTGCGTAATGCACGTTCATCATCCGCCCAGCCCGCTTTCACTTTGACCCACAGCTCTAAATGTACTTTGGTATCAAATAATCTTTCCATATCGATACGTGCTTCAGTACCGATAGTTTTTATTTTGCTGCCTTTATTACCAATTACCATTTTCTTTTGTCCCTCGCGTTCAACGAGGATCAGACCATGAATGTGGTAACTGCCTTTATCAGTAACAGCGAATTGTTCAATCTCTACCGTTACAGAATAGGGTAACTCTTCGCCTAGAAAACGCATCAGTTTTTCACGGATAATTTCAGAGGCCATAAAACGCTGAGAACGATCAGTAATATAATCATCAGGGAAATGATGATCGGCTTTAGGCATATGCTTACGTACGATTTTAGCAATTGTATCGACGCCCATGCCTTTTTCAGCACTGATCGGAACAACATCTAAGAAGTCCATTTTTTTACTAATAATACCGATATGTGGCAGTAAAACAGTTTTGTCGACCACATTATCAATTTTATTGATCGCTAAAATAACTGGGCAGCGCAAACTTTTCAGCTTATTCACTACCATTTCATCATCAGCGGTCCAGTTAGTTCCTTCTACGACGAAGATAACCAATTCAACATCACCGATAGAGCTAGAGGCTGCACGGTTCATTAAACGGTTAATTGCGCGTTTTTCTTCAATATGTAAACCTGGAGTATCGACATAAATGGTTTGGTACTCATTTTCTGTATGAATACCCATAATACGATGTCGAGTGGTTTGTGGTTTGCGCGAAGTAATGGATATTTTCTGTCCCAATAATTGGTTCAGTAATGTAGATTTGCCTACGTTAGGTCGGCCGACTATTGCCACAAAACCGCAATAGTTTATTTGTTCGGTCATTCAAGCTCCAAAATTTTTAATGCTTGCTCTGCAGCTGCTTGCTCAGCTTTACGACGACTTGAACCTACACCTGTTACAGGCTGTTCAATACCGCTGATTTGACAATCGATAGTAAATTCTTGATCGTGAGCTTCACCTTTAACCTGTACAACTAAATAAGTCGGTAAAGGTAAATGACGGCCCTGCAGATATTCTTGTAAACGTGTTTTTGGATCTTTCTGTTTATCACCCGGACTAATCTCATCCAGTCTTGACTTATACCAATCAAGAATAATTCTTTCAATAGTCTGGATATCACTATCTAAAAAGATCCCGCCAATTAATGCTTCTACTGTATCAGCCAAAATAGACTCGCGGCGAAACCCGCCACTTTTAAGCTCCCCAGGACCTAAGCGTAAACATTCACCCAGTTCAAACTCACGGGCGATTTCTGCTAGCGTATTCCCACGGACAAGTGTGGCTCTCATTCGGCTCATATCACCTTCATCTACTTTTGGAAAGCGATGATAGAGATCATTTGCAACAACAAAACTTAGAATTGAATCACCTAAAAACTCTAAGCGTTCATTATGCTTACTATTCGCACTGCGATGTGTCAGTGCTTGGACTAATAGATCATGCTGTCTAAAATGGTAACCCAGCTTACGCTGTAACTTCTCAATTAAAATAGGGTTCATGCGCGACCAACCGACTTTAGTAGATTGATAAAAAAGCACACGCAACAGACCTGTAAAATCACTCACTTTACAAAACTGTTGCGTTTGCACTGACTTTTTTAATAGGACATTTCAATAAATCGAACTGAAATCCGCTTAAAAATAAGCCAATCAGATTAATATAAATTATTGTACACTGTGATGCTAAATAAAGCTTCGTAAAATGTGGGTTTTAAATTTAAAACCCACATTGATAACTATTGATACGGCTACTGGTAATACAGTTACTGGCTTATCGGCCCCATTCGACTAAAACGGATCCCTGTCGGCCATTCATTTTCTTGCTTATCCAAACTTAACCAGATAAATACCGCTCGCCCAACAAAATTTTGCTCCGGAACAAAGCCCCACATACGACTGTCGGAACTATTATCTCGGTTATCTCCCATCATAAAATATTGTTTTTCTGGAACAATCCATTCATTGAGTGGCATTCCAGGCTGAATATAACGGGATTCAGTCATTGCTTGTCTAATAATCAAAATTTGGTGTTGAACATCACCTAATTTTTCCGTTCTTTCATATTGACGCAAGGCATAATTAGGAACTGGCTGATCCAAAGGAATTTGATAGTTCCCTTTCTGACTTTCCACTACAGAATCAACATTAAAGAACATTGTCCATTCACTCGGTTCAAGCGGCCCATAGACGATAGGTAACTCTTTTTGGCAATCATTATTAGAACAGTTTGGGTAAATAGTCAGTTCTTTGGCCTGTGGGTTATAAACAATTTTATCGCCCGGTAATCCAATTACACGTTTTACGAAATCAACATTAGTATCTTTCGGGTATTTAAATACTGCGATATCACCGCGCTGCGGTTTTCCCGTAGCAATTAATGTTGTTTGTGTCACCGGATCTTTCAGCCCATAAGCAAATTTTTCCACCAGCATAAAATCGCCAACCAATAAGGTTGGCATCATTGAGCCGGAAGGGATCTGAAAAGGTTCATAAATAAAGGAACGAACTATCAGTACAATGGCTAACACAGGAAAAATAGATGTACTTGTTTCCATCCAACCTGGCTTGCGAACTGCCTTTTTTAGCTCTTCCTGATCTATACTGCCTTTAGTCATTTCCTCAAGCTTTTTAAGCTTACGCTTTCTTGCTGGCGCAAACTTAAATCGATCCAAACACCAAATAATCCCGGTAAACAGTGTTGCCAGCGTCAGGATCAAGGCGAATGTATTAGCCATTGATACTCCTTTTCAAATTAGTTGTCTTTTCCGACATGTAATATCGCTAAGAATGCTTCTTGAGGCAGCTCTACGTTACCGACCTGCTTCATACGTTTCTTACCATCTTTCTGTTTCTGCAACAGTTTTTTCTTACGACTAATATCACCACCGTAACATTTGGCAAGTACGTTTTTACGTAATTGTTTAACCGTAGAACGAGCTATAATATGGTTGCCAATGGCTGCCTGAATAGCAATATCAAATTGCTGACGAGGGATTAGCTCTTTCATTTTTTCAACCAATTCACGACCACGATATTGAGAGTTAGATTGGTGAGTAATCAATGCTAAGGCATCAACGCGCTCGCCGTTAATAAGTACATCAACTCTTACCATATCAGAGGCTTGGAAACGTTTAAAACCATAATCCAGAGAAGCATAACCACGTGAAGTTGATTTTAATCGATCAAAGAAATCCAAAACCACTTCTGCCATCGGAATTTCATAGGTTAATGCAACTTGATTTCCGTGATACACCATATTGGTTTGCACCCCTCGTTTCTCAACACAGAGGGTGATTACATTGCCTAAATATTCTTTTGGCATCAACATGTGGCATTCAGCAATCGGTTCACGTAGTTGATTAATATTGTTTAATGGTGGCAATTTGGACGGGCTATCAACTTGAATAACCTCACCATTAGTCATTTCAATCTCATACACTACCGTTGGCGCGGTGGTGATAAGATCAAGATCATATTCGCGCTCTAACCGCTCTTGGATGATTTCCATATGGAGTAATCCAAGGAAACCACAACGGAAACCAAAACCTAATGCTGTTGACGTTTCTGGCTCATAGAATAATGATGCATCGTTTAAGCTCAATTTACCTAACGCATCACGGAAAGCTTCATAATCATCAGAGCTTACTGGGAATAATCCAGCATAAACCTGTGGTTTTACTTTTTTAAAACCGGGTAATGCTTTATCTGCTGGCATACGAGATGTTGTCAAGGTATCACCAACCGGTGCGCCTGTAATATCTTTAATAGCGCACACTAACCAGCCAACCTCACCACAATGCAACGTATCACGTTCAACACGTTTAGGGGTAAAAATACCTAAACGATCGGCATTATAAACTTGGCCTGTACTCATGACCTTGATTTTTTCGCCTTTACGCAAGGTACCGTTTTTAATCCTGATAAGCGATACTACGCCCAGATAGTTATCAAACCATGAGTCAATGATTAACGCTTGAAGAGGAGCATCTGCGTCACCGGTAGGATGCGGGATATCTCGAACTAAACGTTCAATAACTTCTTGTACGCCAACACCGGTTTTAGCCGAGCAGCGTACTGCATCGTGAGCATCAAGGCCCACAATATCTTCAATTTCATCGGCGACACGCTCAGGATCAGCGGCTGGTAAATCGATTTTATTCAGAACAGGAACAACTTCTAAATCCATCTCGATTGCGGTATAGCAGTTCGCCAGTGTCTGCGCTTCCACGCCTTGCCCAGCATCAACTACCAACAATGCTCCCTCACAGGCAGCCAAAGAGCGCGAGACTTCATATGAAAAGTCAACATGTCCGGGTGTATCGATAAAGTTCAACTGATAAGTTTCACCATCAGCGGCTTTATAGTCGAGCGTAACGCTCTGAGCTTTAATAGTAATCCCGCGTTCACGTTCAAGATCCATGGAATCCAGAACTTGGGCTTCCATTTCACGATCGGTTAAACCACCACAAATTTGAATAATACGATCCGACAATGTTGATTTGCCGTGATCGATATGAGCAATAACTGAAAAGTTTCTAATATTATTGATTTTCAAGGTAATATCTTCTTTTAAATTGCCTTACAAAATCAGCTTAGGGTGAATTTCATACCCCAAAGCTAAAACGCTATGTATGTCACAAGTTGAGTAATTGGCAACATTTTACATAGAAGAGATAGTTAACACAAAGATTCAATGTAAAACTAAGGTAAATCCTGTGTATTAAGGCAATTGATACAGCTAAAAATAGCTAAATACGCTGATTTATAGCGCGACAATGCTATGAATGATTGGCATGAGTTTTCAATAATTAAGAGGATACGTTAATAAAATAGTCATCGTAGTTATTATGTTAGATTGTTAGTCGAAATCGTACATATGCGTCAAATATAGTGAGGAGGAGAATCCTTCATCGCTCAATAAGCGCTCATTGGCACATCACTTTAATTATTCTCATTGAGCATTTCATTCTATTTTTTACTGGCAAATACAGAATTATCAGCATTCAGTACGAGTAACAAGTTCGGTTGGAGGTAAGCCAATCTGTAAAACAACAGGTTCAAATGCGGCTTCGCCAGCCCAAAAGTGAGCTATTTTTTTAGCTAATAGAAAGCCCACAATGCCACCAATCATTCCACCGATAAACACCCAGATCTGAGAAAAATCATTAGCTTGTAAAATACCAGCCAATAAAAATAATCCTAATAAAGGTGATAAATAAACTAACATCGCTGAACGCAATAAACTGCCTTCAGAAATACCAACTTCTACTTTTTGTCCAACTTCAAGTGGTTGATCAATAGAAATTTCGAGCTGGTGCTCAATTTCAGGAGTGATTTTATCTAGCACGTAAGAACCACAAGCACCACGAGCACTGCAACTTCCGCAGCCAGAAGAGGCCCCATAACGCAATAATGCACGGCCTTGATGCCAACGAATAACGGTTGCCCACTCTTTAATCATTTTTTACCACTCCTAAAAACGAATACTGGATGCAATTTGCTTCGCCGTAGCTAATGGGAGTTCACCAATGATAGTCACTTCATTTTGCCCTTGAGTTAACGTATAAATGGTTCGACGCCCTCGGCTAATAGGTTGCTCAATGAGTTTACCATTTCCGGCTTTCGTCACATTAACGGAGAAACTAAACAGTCCATCGCTGAACATAGCCGTTTCAAGTTGATCACCTTGCTGAATATTACGTCGAGAGCGAGATATTTCCTCAAAACCTGGCGGAACAGAACCTACACGCCAAGTAAATGCTGGTTTTTCATTTTTAGGCGCAATAAGTAAAGGTGGAAGATTCAATTTACTCAACGCGATTAACGAATCATTCACCGACTTACTATCTAATACCGTTGAAATTACTCTAAATTGCTCTAGTGTCTCGTTGTTATTATCGAGTAAATCAATTCTCAATGGTAAACGTGTTTCTTCATCGATTAATAAAACATAATTAAAGCGGGAGTTATCTTTCGAGATAACACGAATAACTAAACAAGGACGATCACCAATATGTGTGCGTCCAGCATCGATAAAGTTATAATATGCGCTTAATTGTGGGAAATTTGCAAAAATGACTGACGGTAGGTGATCAACGATATATTGACCATTTAGGCTAAAAGCATCAAAACCAGGCTCAAAATAGCTAATAACATTACCTTTTTGCACGATTTCTCGACGCGATGAATCCATTTGGATCATCTGAGCCACTGGCTGCTTATTAATTAAGCCATGCCGATAACGGGCAGGGGTAATACTCTGTGGGCTAATAGTGATAAAGGAGACTTCATAAGACAAGCGTTGAGCGGCATTCCCCATATCTTCTAACACTGTTTCAGCTCCAGATTGTGCCGCCGAAACAGTGCTAGATGCTAGTAGGCCGCCCGCCAAAAAGACGACGGATAACCAATATTTCATTATTGCTGTTTAGCTCCAGCAGAAGAGACAGGCTGCATAGATTGATCACTATTTTGCAACATAGAACGGCGCTCAATCTCATACTGTTGAAGCATAGCATTGATACGCTGATTACGTTGTTCTACCTGCATTTGTTGTTCATTACCAAATAATTGCTCATTGGATACATTTAAGCTCACAGGTGCTCCTGCTCCCACCGGTACTGTATTAAAAGCGGCATACTCTGGCTGAGCCACAATATCACCATCTTTATTATATTGTTGAACGCCTACAATAACCGCTAATGAAACACATGCGGCCATACCGACTTGTGTAATTTGGCTCGCCCAAGGACGAATTTTTGCCCAGATAGGTGCCCCCCAATGAGCCGGGGTAGGTTGTGATTCTGGAATCGCTTGCGGATTCAACTGCACAGGCTCATTTTCAAGCGCCAGTGCAACTTGGCTCGCAATATCAAAATGGACAACCTCACCGGTATCACCACGCAATGTATCACGGATGAGATGATAGCTCTCCCAGCGTTGCTGTAACGCTGAATCTTGCGAGACAGTGCTGATAAATTCTGGTTCCAGAACTTCACCATCCATCAATGCGGAAAGTTTCTCTCTTTGCATGCTTAAATACCCTTAAGTTATTAGCACCACAATTACATTTACTGTCAGTGTTGTTGGATCAGTGGTTGCACTTTACTATCGATGGCTTCTCTGGCCCTGAAGATACGCGATCTCACTGTACCGACGGGACAATCCATGACTTCTGCTATTTCTTCGTAGCTAAGTCCATCAAGCTCCCTAAGTGTTATCGCCATGCGTAAATCTTCAGGAAGCGATTCAATAGTTTTAAAAACCACACGTTTTAATTCTTCTGACAACATTAAATTCTCAGGGTTCGAAATTTCTTTTAGCGCACTGGCAGCTTCAAAATTTTCTGCATCACTGGCTTCTAAATCTGAAGCCGGAGGACGGCGCCCCTGAGCCACTAAATAATTCTTTGCTGTATTAACGGCGATCCGATACAGCCAAGTATAAAATGCACTATCACCGCGAAATGAACTGATCGCACGATAAGCTTTAATAAAAGCTTCCTGAGCGACATCAGGCACATCAGCTTGCGGTACATAGCGTGAAACTAGGCTTGCAACTTTATGCTGGTATCTAACTACCAACAAATTGAAGGCCTTTTTATCGCCTTGCTGTACCTTATCGACCAACATTTGGTCTGTCTGTTGCTCGCTCATTCCAGGCTAATTCTCCTGAATTCAGGCTCCACATAAATCATCACGTCACCAGTTATGTTATCCATTACTTTAGCAAGCATAACTTTTGAGTCGCAAAAATTAGCGAAGTTCAATTTAATTGAAAATAAAATAATAAAAGATACGACCTATTCCTGGTGGATCGTTAGGGATCGATAAGATCTACTAGCTAAAATCCCAATAGCATCGCATAAAAAATGTTCTTCTAATACGCTATTTTAACCTCTTACATAGCTAAAATAAGCGTGTTAAAAATGCAGCCTAGCTACCAATAATTTGAGTTATAACAGGCATATATCGCAAAATAGCTTTGCACCAAATGATAGGCTAACATGAAACCTCTCATTTATACTAAAAAAAGCAAACACCTATGAAGACTATTACACAGCATTACACAGACGTGCTTATTATTGGTAGTGGTGTCGCCGGATTATCTACTGCCTTACGGTTGGCACCGTTCCATCGAGTTACATTACTTAGCAAAAGTCACCTAAGCGAAGGCGCATCATACTATGCTCAAGGCGGAATTGCTGCTGTTTTTGATGATACTGATAGTATCGAATCCCACGTTGAAGATACCCTTATTGCCGGTGGTGGTATTTGTGATAAAGAAACCGTCGAATTTATCGCCTCTAATGCACGTAATTGTGTACAGTGGCTTATCGAAAAAGGGGTTTTATTTGATACGGAAATTACCGATAGCGGCACAACACAGTATCATTTAACTCAAGAAGGCGGACATAGTCATCGCCGTATTTTGCACCATGCTGACGCGACAGGTAAAGAAGTCGAAACCACGCTTGTCGCACAGGCAATGGCTCATCCTAACATTACAGTAAAAGAGCGTTATAATGCTGTTGATTTAATTCGCTCCGATAAAGTTGGGCTACCGGGCACTGCTCGCGTTGTCGGCGCCTATGTGTGGGATCGTCAGCAAGAACAGGTCGCAACAATCCGAGCTAAAACTGTGGTATTAGCTACCGGTGGCGCCGCCAAAGTCTATCAGTATACTACCAATCCCGATATTTCCTCCGGTGACGGCATTGCAATGGCATGGCGTTTAGGTTGTAGGGTAGCCAACCTAGAGTTTAATCAATTTCATCCCACATGCTTATTTCATCCTCAAGCCAGAAATTTTCTATTAACCGAGGCCTTGCGGGGAGAAGGCGCATATTTACGTCGTCCAGATGGCAGTCGCTTTATGTCTGAAATAGATAAACGCGCAGAGCTAGCGCCTCGAGATATTGTTGCTCGTGCTATCGACCATGAAATGAAGCGCTTAGGTGCTGATTGTATGTATCTTGATATTAGCCATAAACCGGCAGAATTTATTACGAGCCACTTCCCAACTATTTATGAAAAATTGCTGACATTAGGATTAGATTTGACGCACGATCACATTCCAATCGTTCCTGCCGCGCACTACACCTGTGGAGGCGTTATAGTTAATCATACAGGGCAAACTGATGTTACACATCTTTATGCCATTGGTGAAACTAGCTATACCGGCCTACACGGCGCGAATCGTATGGCATCAAATTCATTACTTGAATGTTTAGTTTATGGATGGTCCGCAGCTGAAGATATCCACCAACAAATTGCGGATATTGCTGAAATACCTTTATTACCAGAATGGGATGAGAGTCGAGTTCATAATTCAGATGAGCAAGTTGTCATACAACATAACTGGCATGAATTAAGGCTATTTATGTGGGATTATATGGGGATCGTCCGAACAACTAAACGACTAGAACGGGCGCTACGTCGTATTCATTTATTACAACAGGAAATCCATGATTATTATGCTAATTTCCGTATTTCAAATAACTTACTGGAATTACGCAATTTGGTACTGGTCGCCGAATTAATGATCCGGTGCGCATTAGAACGCCATGAAAGTCGAGGATTACATTACAACCTCGATTTTCCACACCAACAACCAAATTCAGGGCCAACAATCCTTAAACCCTAAAATATACCGAGCTAACGGTTAGTCATAAGCCTCCCCTCCGGTATACCTAGAAGATATACAGATAATAGATAACCCGCCGGGGGCTTTAGCAATATGGATAAAAAATAGTAGATTGAAACCAAATCAATAATTTACATAAAAATCAGTAATCCACTGAATAAATTGAGGAGTATAGGTTTTTCCGTCATCCTGTTTTAGCACTAAAGAGTCAATTAGCGTTTCTGTCGGCTGTTGACTAAAAGCTAATAGCACACGATGAATTGGCGTCGTCGATTTATCACAAATATTGGTACGTTGAAATACTGACCACCCTTGTTGCAAGGCTAATTGCTCGACATTTTCAGCGACATCGCTCGGCAATACCACACAAAAAAGGCCATCTGCCGTTAATAGCTTTTTAGCGCACATTAATAAACTTTGATGATTCAATGTGGCGGTATAACGTGCTTGATCTCGATACGAGTCACGGCAAGAGACCGCCGGTTCAAAATACGGTGGATTACTCACTATGAGCGCATATTTATTCTGCGTATGTTGAACAAAATCGAGCACATTTTCAGCATAAACTTGCAGCCTATCAGCCCAAGGTGAGGCATGAAAATTCTCAGCTGCTTGCTCAGCAGCGACGGGATCTAATTCAATCGCATCAATATGCAATCTAGGTTGTCGTTGTGCTAGCATAAGTGAGATTAAGCCGCTCCCACACCCAATATCTAGTGCCTTACAAGCATTCTCTACCGGCGCCCATGCACCAAGTAACACACCGTCCGTTCCAACCTTCATGGCGCATCGGTCATGCCCGACAAAGAATTGTTTAAATGTGAAACCACCTTTACGGTATCGCTTAACCGTCTGCCCCATCATTTTATCCTTTTTATCCAGTTAACGAGCCAAGCAAACCGAGCAGAGTAGCAAAATGCCAGAAAAATATCACGGCTGAAAGAGAGAAAATAAATCATTGAAGCAACACGCGGTAATATTGGTGAATGAATTTTACACTTTTATGTTCATGTAACTGTATTATGGGCAGAAAATAGGCTAAATATACTAGTTATATCCCTCCAGTTATTCTCATTTAGTCGTTCAATAATGATCCCATACACAGCACAAAACAGGTACACTACCGTCTACGGTAGATATTTTCAGGTGAACTATTCATATAACCTGTTTATAATCGGCGCCCCAAATAGAGGTATATAATGACTGCAACAACTTTTACTGAACTTGAACTTGATGAAAGCCTAATTGATGCGCTGACAGATAAAGGCTATCAACGCCCCACAGTTATCCAAGCAGCAACTATTCCTGCTGCAATGGAAGGCCGTGATGTTCTAGGTTCGGCTCCTACAGGCACGGGTAAAACCGCGGCTTTTTTATTGCCAACGATCCAACATTTGCTCGATTTTCCGCGTAAAAAATCTGGGCCACCGCGGGTATTGATTTTAACCCCGACCCGTGAACTTGCTATGCAAGTCGCTGAACAAGCAAGAGAACTCTCTGCTTACACTCATCTTGATATCGCAACTATCACTGGTGGTGTGGCTTATATGAATCACGCTGAAGTTTTCAGTGAAAATCAAGATATCGTGGTCGCGACAACAGGCCGGCTGCTGCAATATATTAAAGAAGAAAACTTTGACTGCCGAGCGGTCGAAATCCTGATCTTAGATGAAGCTGACCGCATGCTCGATATGGGATTTGCCAATGATATCGAGACAATTGCTGGTGAAACTCGTTGGCGCAAACAGACCATGCTGTTTTCTGCCACCTTGGAAGGCAATGCCGTTCGCGATTTTGCTGAGCGTATTCTGGAGAATCCATTAGAAATAGATGCCGATCCTTCACGTCGTGAACGCAAAAAAATCCAACAATTTTATTATCGCGCTGACAACATTGAACACAAAACGGCATTACTGTGCCATTTGCTCAAACAAGAAGATGTGACTAAATCGATTGTTTTTGTTCGTAAGCGTGAGCGTGTGCGTGAAGTCGTTCAATGGCTGCGTAGCGCCGGTATTGAACCAAGCTACCTTGAAGGTGAAATGGTTCAAGCAAAACGTACTGATGCAATCAAACGACTGGATAGTGGACAAGTCAAAGTATTAGTCGCTACCGATATCGCCTCTCGCGGATTAGATATCGAGAACATTAGCCACGTATTTAACTTTGATTTGCCTCGTACCGCAGATGTCTATCTGCACCGTATTGGCCGTACAGCACGTGCTGGCCGCAAAGGTATTGCTATCTCGTTA
Source organism: Moellerella wisconsensis ATCC 35017 (assembly GCF_001294465.1). Classification (GTDB taxonomy): domain Bacteria; phylum Pseudomonadota; class Gammaproteobacteria; order Enterobacterales; family Enterobacteriaceae; genus Moellerella; species Moellerella wisconsensis. The sequence continues at coordinate 25,623 of NZ_LGAA01000016.1, read as the reverse complement.
GTTGAAGCACATGACTATCCATTATTCGGTAAAATAACTCGTTATATCGAAGAGCAAATTAAAGTTAGAGTGGTGGATGAATTACGTCCATCGACTAAAGCGCCTTCAGATAAAATGCTGAATAATCCTAAACCGTCTAAGAAAGTACTCGAAAAACGTAAAGAGAAGAAAAAGCAAGAAGAGACGAAGAAAAAAGTCAAAGTCCGTCATCGTGACAGTAAAAATATTGGTAAACGCCGTACTCCTGCTAATACAGAAAATACTGCGACAGATAATTCAAAACCATCAGTTAAATCATCAAATAAGCCATCAACAGAGAAAAAGCGTGCTAAATAATTAGCCCATTCTCGATAACAGTCGCGGTGAAAAGCCAGTCAGTTAATGACTGGCTTTTATGTTTATATATTCCGCGCCATTATTTAATTAGCTCATTAATTGTAATAATTTAACTCGCAATAACTGGCTTTCTGTATTTAATAACTTACTTCCAATAATATGCTGAGATAAAATATCGTGCCCGGTCATTTGCTGTGCATCCCGTATCAATCCATTAGCACCGTGAGCTAATAAATCAGCAGCAACATTTAACGCATGACTATTTAGAGCATAATGCAAAGCTGTTTTTCCATAAATATCAATATCATTAATCCGCGCCCCCGCAGATAACAAACGCTGAATATCAGCTCTATTACCACAACAAGCGGCTTGGTGTAATGAGGTTGCATACAATTTCATGCTAGGCTCATTGGCATTAATTATCTCCTCGGGGATGAACGACTGTGCCGGGGTGACATCCTTCTCTGACGATTGATACGCATATTTTAATCCAAGTATCGATTGCCACGGCTGATACCAAGACATTACCTCAATAATTTTATGTATGGTATGCGCTAATAAACAGCGGACTATTCTTTTTGATGGCCGCAGTCTATCCAGTAACGATTCGGATTGGCTGTAAGGCAGAGAGATCCGCAGCCCAACACTTTTAGGAATGGCTAAGGTTTGCTGAAAATAATCCAACCAATCATGTTTAACCGTATAAAAACGCAGTTTACCTACATTTACTCGGCGAATAATATCTTCACTTTTCAGCCCAATAGCCGTAATCATCCGGCGTGATACCCCCGCAGGGCTAAAAGTAATAGTCGGTGCATTTGCGGCTAGTCCCGCGACAGAAGCTAATCCTCCCCCGAGTGAATGACCAATACAAATCAATTTATGCGATGCAATTTTAGTTAATATATTAACTAAACCAATCGCTTGATAATATTGTGGCTCATATAGTCCCAATCCTTGGCGGATATTGGCATAAAGATCTTTTAATTCATTTGAGCCAGTAAAACTTAAAATGTACATGTCAGTGTAGCGATAAATAACAGCAGAGAAGCCAGTATTGGTATCATACAGTGCCGTTTGATTAATCCCTAGCAATGCAAGTTGTTCATCATTAAGTCTATTAATATTTGGCAATCCTAGACTAAAAGCCAAATAGCTATCTTGAGCCAGTAATGCCAAATTATAATCTTTTTGTTGTGATAATCGGCTAATAAAATCTTCAGCCACCAACTCATCAGGCCAATCAATTTCGGTTACGGATAACCCTCTTAATAATGGCTGTATTTGACAACTACTTTGCGATTGCTGGAGATAAAAGTCACGCAATACATCATCAGAGAGTACGTCAGGCAGATCTTCAATAGGTAATGATAAATTATTGGTGTGATATTGATACATGATGGTTCTTTCCTCATAGGTCGCCAGGCCTAATCCAAAAGAATTTTTACTAACGGGTAAATATTAAATTTAAACAGCAGACATTAAAAAACCACCGTCCAATGAAGAACGGTGGCAGTATTATTAAGTACTAATTATCCGACTTGCGTAGAATTTATTTATGCTGAATTACAGACTTTCAGTGAAAGTACGTGTAATAACGTCACGTTGTTGTTCAGGAGTCAGTGAATTAAAACGCACAGCATAGCCAGAAACGCGAATAGTTAATTGTGGGTATTTTTCTGGATTATTAACCGCATCTTCTAACGTTTCACGGCTTAAAACGTTAACATTAAGATGCTGACCACCTTCAACGCGTACTGTTGGTTTCATTTCCAACGGAACTTCACGATATTCGAACTCACCCAGTGTATTTTTAGCCACGACTTGACCTTCATCGTAACCTTCTTTCGCACAAATACAACGTGCTTCGTTTTTCTCGTCATCCAGCAACCAGAATGAGTTTAATAACGCTGCATTATTTGCTTTAGTAATTTGAATACCTGTAATCATGCCAACCTCCACGTTCGTTAGAGATTTATATCAATCTCTTCATTTGATTATTCATTGGATATTTGGTCTAACCAATGTTTCTTTATATTATATAACAGTTAAAACCCCTACTTTCTTTGATATTAATCAACAAATACCCGTCATCACTTTAGTGACCTAGCGCAAGAGCATGATTTAAATCAAAATTGCATTTGATGCTTCTTACGAAAATTATTGTAAATTTTCAAAAAAAGTTGAATGCTAGATATAAAGAAAGTAATAAAAAATATAACCAAAACACGCTGCAACTTTATCTCTGTGGCAGGACACAGTAAGCTTAGTGACAGAATACCAATAGAATGGATGACGTATGTCTAATGAAATGACTTGGGACGATATTATCGGCCGTGAACAGCAACAAGCTTACTTTATCGAAACGCTGTCTTTTGTCGCCAATGAGCGCCAACAAGGTAAAATAATTTATCCACCAGCAGAAGATGTGTTTAACGCCTTCAAATATACCGCATTAAACGATGTCAACGTGGTTATTCTCGGGCAAGATCCCTATCATGGGCCAGATCAAGCTCACGGATTATCTTTTTCTGTACGTCCGGGAGTACCCGCGCCCCCCTCTTTGGTCAATATGTATAAAGAGCTAGAAAAAGATATTGCCGGTTTTACTCGCCCTACACACGGCTATTTAGAAAGCTGGGCTCGCCAAGGTGTTTTATTATTAAACACGGTACTAACCGTTGAGAAAGGTAAAGCGCACTCTCATGCGCATTTAGGCTGGGAAACCTTCACTGACAAGATAATTAATGAAATTAATCAGCAACGCAATGGTGTAATATTTTTACTGTGGGGATCTCATGCCCAAAAGAAAGGCCGCTTCATTGATAGCCATAAACATCATATCCTTAAGGCTCCGCATCCCTCTCCGCTCTCGGCCTATCGTGGATTTTTAGGCTGTGGACATTTTTCGCAAACCAATCAAATTTTACAGCAACAAGGGCTAAATCCCATTAACTGGCAACCTGAATTACCTATCACTGAATAGTTAAATTTACTGATGCTATTTGATTAGTCGTATAAATATACTGGCGGTTTGATACCGCCAGTATGAAAGTACAGTCTATTTATCTTGATCTATTTTTTATAACCTAAGCCACTCGCTAGCCAATTAATTTTCCAGGGGTTATTTGTAAAAATAATCACCCTCAGACAGAATATCACCCTTGGTAGTTTCCAATAATTGATTTAAATTATCCATATGCGCTTTGATTTCATTACTTGCTGCATCCAGTAGCACACACATTGCGGTGACTTTCTCAATATAATGTTGAGTTTCATGATAACTCATACTTAAATCACTCAAACTATTCTTTACCTGCATCATATCTGCAGAAGATACAGTAGATTGCATCCCATCCATGACCCGCGATTTTTTCTTTTTTAAATCAGTATCTCGTTGATTTAATAACGAAGCAGCTTGTTTTAATTTGAATAGGTTACGCTGTAAATCTTCGCCAACTCCACCGATACACTTAGCTTGCCATTTTGCCGCTTTACGCTGAGCTTCATTTTCGCCTAACTTAGTCACCACTTCAGCTTTATTTTTAGTGTACATATTTTTCTTTCGTGCTTTGACCATTCCTTGACGTTTCATAATAACTTTATGCGCCATCGTGGCGACTTTTTTACTGATCCCGCCATCAGGAATAAAGTCTAATGGCATTAGAATTCGATTATGTAAATCCTTAACTACTTTAGAACGAAATTTATCTAAGCCACTACGTTTCATGCGATATAATAAACCGCTACGCCCTTCATTATATAAATCGCCCGCTTTATCTAAAAAATCTTGTCCACTGGTTGCCCCTGAATTTAATTGACTAAATTGCTGCAGCCCCATGCTAGGAGTTACCATAGAATGCATTTTAGAACTTACCGCTTTTGAAATATGCGTCGAATACATAGCCTTAACCGACTCCACTAGCTGGGAACGTTCCAACTGCATCATTTTTTCATCTAGCAACTGCATAGGTTTATTCGCTAAACCATAATCAAGACCGTAATCAAAGGCTTTTTGGCCATTATCTGAATTAACTTGGTCTAATAACATCGACTCGATACCCATGTGTTTTTCCTTTTTTTGTTAATAAAATTCCGTTTCAATATCTATAATAATTAGATGAACTACAGGGTCGCTATTTTGCTATTAGCCACCTATTAATACACTCGGCAATCCCATAATAATTGTGCCACCATGTGCGGTTAAATCCCCCATCCTTGCAGCCGGTTTTTGATTGATTAATACCGTCATACTGCCTTTTACGATGCTATCAGGGACACCAACACAAAGACACATTTGCCCCACGGTTGCCGCCGGTATTGAGCCAATCAATACGGTTACTGGCAGCGGCAATATTGGCCCGCCAACATGCGGTATCGGTACAGGTGCCGGAGTAACCATTGGGCACAAATGCATATCGGTCATTCTTGCAGCAGGTAACATTAGACACGCCCTTGATCTATAGCGGCGGTTCCGTTACCACCTTTAGCGATATCTAACGCAATCTCGATTACGGGCAAATATAACGAGCTTTCCTGCTCATTATCAGACAGTGCCACCATTAAATTAATCGCCCCAGCTACTGCTTGTGCATACAAAAATTGCGGAGGAGCTACCGCCGGTTGAGTGCTATCCAACATGCTTCCACCGCTCCAAAATGCAGCTTGCGCAACCCATCCAGCCCCCGTATCCAATCCAGAACTTGTGACCGCATTACCGGCTAATTGCCGACACTTTTCATCTCCATAGCGCACCCACATTTGAGCTGCTTGCAAGGCTTTATGTTCATTATCCTGCCATGAATGAATTAATTGACTACAACAACATGCCCACCATACTGACTCCCTTACCGGTAACGCATGGGCCAAAAACAACACTAAATCAGTATGACGAGCTAGTGTATTTAGCTGATTAATAAACGCTAATGGCGCTGCATACTCTTTAGCAATAACTAACAATTCCTTATCTGGCGCAAATTTAATTAAGATGTCATTAACCTGCTTATAAGGGATTTTTATTAATTCCATATTGAGCTCCTAATTAATTTTGGTAATTGCACCTTGTATTTGCACCATTGCTCCCGCTTTAACTTCAGTCATTGCCGAGCCGTTAATAGAAACAATAGCTCCAGATAATTGAGTTTTAGCCTGCGAATTAATCTCTGTCATAGCTGATTGCACACAGACTTTAGCTTTACCATTAATTTTTATTTGTGGTGATTCAATAGTAATTTCAGAAGGAGAGATCGTAATCTGACTAGCTCCAACTTTTAATTTAATCTCTGATTTTCCGCTCAGCGTAATTACATTTGCTTCTAGCAAAGCATTATTATCAGCATTAATTTGAATATCTTTTTTAGCAGCTAAAGAAATCGATTTTTGGCTATCAATATTAAAATTATCGAGGCTGGTGAGTTGCAATATTTTATCGCTTTTAATATTAAATTGCTCTTTACTGTATAGTGTGGCTGTTTTATCAATTTCAGTATTCAGTAGTCCTTTAATATTAATATTAAAATTATTTTTACTGAGGATCTGTAGATCTTTCTGTGCTGATAATCGAATTAATTCATGATCTTTCTTATCTTCAAAACTCAGCTCATTACCTTCATTATATTTTCCATTCGGTGTAGATAAACTTTTAAAGCCACTACACGAAGGTGAATCAAAGGGTAATTGACAGCTATTATTATAAAATGATCCCACTACAACTGGATTATCTGGATCACCATTAATAAATTGTACTAATACCGAATCTCCTACTCGAGGCAAAAATTGCAATCCGAATCCTTTACTAGCGATCGGTTGTAATACGTTTAACCAGCAAGAACTGTATTCATTTTTCTGGTCATGATGTAGAAAATCCCAATGAAAGTGGACCTTGATGCGTCCCAATTTATCACGATATATTTCAGTATTATCGGGGCCGGTGACTTCTGCACTATGTAGTCCATGGCAGACAGGCTTAGGAATATAATGTAAATGATAAGGACAATGCGTTGGAAAACAGTCAAACTTATTATGATATTGCACTTGCTGGCTCGACTCACTGCATGCAATAACATGAGTTATCGTGCTGATATAATAATCGGCATTAGATGCTTTGTTCGGATGATTAACTAAAGAAAATAGCGTCCCAGAAGATAATGATAATACCGACGAACCACCACTAAATTGATGATGATTTCTATGCTCTGCTTCCATTTTAGATAGTGCATATTTCTTAGCGATCGATTTATTTTGGCTATTTTGCGCATAGAACTCATGTTTTAATTGTGTCTTTCCGGACACTTTGGATTTTTCTGTTGAAAAATAATCTTCATTTTTATCTGCAATATAATCATGGAAACTGACAGAAAAATGACTTAATTCATGACTACTGCACCAGTCGCTAATACAATTTAACTTATTATTTTTCTTACTATATGCCAATTTTTTCGTGGCTAACGCTGGTAGTTTCTGCGGTTGATCAATAATGATTAATCCCGCAGATTTACTCTCTAATGAATGAAAATAATTCCATCCTTCGGCTGCCAGTAAACGATGAATAAAATCACCATCACTTTCATCTAATTGGCAACAATATTCGTGCTGAATCCCCGAGCTTGAAAGCGAAAAAGATACATTCTGTTTAGCGTTATTTTCTGCAATTACCTTTTCAATAATTTGTTGACTCGTTAATTGCTGAAATACTCGCCGTTTACTCCCTTTAGATAATAAAGTTAAAATATCACAAGCAGAAATACGATAAAAATATTGCATTTTTTCTTCATGATAATGAGTCAACGATATTTTATTAATCATGGCCGAGAAATGACGTTTTTCTGCTATTGAATTAAATGAAATATTAATAACTTTACCAAGTAATTCAATAGTTAACTGACTATTAGAAACAACATCAATCACTATATTCAATGTTCCTGATAGCCGCTCATTACACTCCATATTACTTGCAACATAATGCTGATTATCTATAGTCACAAATAATGGTCGTGCTTTATATTCGAGTTCATCCATAAACTCACCTCACGTTATTGCATAATAAGATTATGCTATCTGATTTATTAGGTAAAATATGAAGTAAATAGTCTGTTTTTTATTAAATTGGATATTCAAGAAGTTCTATTAATTTATCTTTTAGAGCCATTATTTTTATCTTTTCACGTTTACTACAATAATCTAAGTTTATAGTGCTAATCCATACCCATAATGAATACCAATCATCAGAACTAGCAACCATATTCACGCCTCGTTGCTGGTTAATAGAAGCGTAAGATTCAGTATATTGCCAGTTGTTCAACTGATCACGTGGATAACCTAACGGTAACGCAGCGGAAAAATCAATCAATACATATTTTTTTAATCTCTTGTTATATAAAATATTGGCTGGTTTGATATCACCATGGCACCAACCACTGCAATGACAATGTGTAATAATATCCATGATAGGAATTATGCTATCAATAAAAAAATTCAACTCACTGTATTTTAGCAAAGTAAATGGTTGTAATCGTCGATAATAACGAGTGATAATTATTTTTTTAATATCATTAAAGCTAATAATCTGTTGTACTCGGATATCATAACAATCTAAAAGAGCATTAACTTCACGCTGATATTGAATATCATCTAAAAACACACGCCGAATATAACGTCTATTTTTATCAAATATAATATAAGGTGATTTATTAATTTGGTTATTTATCATTGGCTAAAATAGTCATTGGTAACGATAGTTGCTCAAATAATTGTTGTGATATTACAATAGATTGATTATTTATTTGATACTCAAATAAAAATTGATATTTATCTATTTTATAATCGATACGCGGAAACTCACCTTCATTAGTATTCTTTTCATTATTAAATAATAACCGGAAAACACCCCATTGCCCTTTATAATTATTCGCATATAATTGTAAACTATCTTTATAAAAGCCTAAATATAAATCACCATCTAATCCAATTTCGGGCCATGAAATAATCTCCCAGAGACGAGGACCATGGCGATAACGAAAACGTAATTTACTATCATATAACTGAATTTCCGTTAAGCTCGGTGTTAACATAATAGGTTTAATCGAAATATTAACCTGAGCTTGAGTATTATCTTCTGAGATAAAAAAGATTGATTGCACTTTTTTTGCCGTATTAAGCTGCGACATAAAATACGAGGATAAAGCTAAACTCTGACCATCATTAGCTCTTAGCACTATCATTTTTTGAGAATAAGTAATAAAGGGTGATAATAATGTCATAAATTCATTTAATACTCCTTGAGCTTGAAAAAAATCATTCAATGCGGTCAAGGAAACATCACGCGGAGAATCTGAGAATGGAAAGCGACCCAATATTTTATGTTGATATTCGGGATAAACATCATTTTTCCAGCGGCTATCCAAATAATGTGCCGTTGCATTTAAAATAAATTGCCAATTATAATTAACTAGCTGATTAGTCCACTGTTGCAGAGGATCAGGATATTTTTTTATCGTTGAATTTAATCCTGATAGCATATCATCTGTTTTATTTATATGCCCTGCTGCTATTTGATAGAAAAAATCATCTCCTGTAGCTTGCGCTGTATCATATTCCCAGAGCGTGGATAACCTATGAAACTGATTAAGTAACTCATTAATCGGTAATTCACCATTCTCTGAAGCGTTAATCAACTCATGATATGCTTGGAATGACTTATTAACTCTATAACCTGGCTGTAACTCACGAAGTTTATTACCCATCGCACCTTCAACTCGTTGAGCTTTTTTTAATAATTTGGTAGTTTTAGTTAATCCTAATTGTGTTGATACAGATTTTCCATCTGCAATATTTGGCGTATTATCCTCATTGAGTAATGTATTTGTTGAGATAAATCGTAGCATATCGATCAATACATTATTATCAGGATCAGATAATAAGTTCATTGTCTCTGCAAGTTGCCTTTGACTAATAATTGGCTTGATTTTTAATGCTGAGATCAATCGTTTCCATACTTTAATGTATTCAGAAAGATATAATGTATTAATTCGGCGACTCATTTTAGCTAATTCTAATAAATTTACCTCGGTAGATCCCCCTCTCATTTTTTTCATATTAATCATTTCCTCACGCAGTAATGAAGAATTTGACGAAAGATCGATCGCTTGATAGCCTTCCTTAGTAAAAATAAAGGGTATAGTGGATTTATTTAATGCTGTATCAGCCAATAAAAAAACTCTATCAATATTAGGACCAATAATCTGGGACAATAAAATTTGCTGATTAAATTCTGGGCGCTGCTTGATCCTTTGATAGAGAATATTATCTAACTGCGTCGAATCAATCATAGATTCATAACTTTTGATTAAATCAAACGGAATTTTTGAAGAATTTTTTTCAATCACTCCTATCGGCATTGTTTCAATTAGCTGGATTAATTCAGTTAAACTTTCACTATCAGAAAAATCGGTATGATTACTAATATGAAATGATAAACTTTGTGGATTAAATAGGGTTTTATCATATAACATTTTATAATGATAAATCGCTTGATATAAATTAGCTTCATCACTCGTAGAAGAATCAATCATAATTTTCTTTAAAATATCCTCAAGAATAGGTAACAATATTTCAGCTATTTTCTGTTGATTAAATTTTACTAATTCCTGATTAATATTTGATTGATTGAAACTAATATAATGATACCAAGCTAATTTTCTTTCACTTAAAGTAACTAAATTTTGAATAGAATTTAGCAACTTTATTTTATGATTAATACTAAGGTGAGGATGAAAAGCGCGGTTAAAATAATCAAGTTCATCACTAACTTGTGCTATCCAGCGATTATTTATTTCCCAATTATTCTGTAATTGACGGCCAAATAAAGTTATCCCTAATATCATAATTATAATAATAAATAAATTACTAATATAATACTTTATATTCTGATAATTATTTAAACTAGATTGCTGCTTAGATTTTATAATTATATGTTCTAAAATCCCTGCCATAAAAAAAGAACGTTCAAGTAATATATTAGTATTATTATTGTAGATAACTCCATCATATATTTCATTTACGCTCTTTGATAATAAATCATGTTTAGGATTACTGAGCTTTTGACAATAAAAAGAAATATAATTAAGTGAAATATAAAAATTTTGATTTTTATTACCTTGTATAGATTGAAAGTAATCTTTAAGTAATAATAATAACATTTGAAATTGATAAGGAAAAGAAATAATACCTATACTATTATTTTGCATATCTAATCGTTGATATTGTTGATTAACTATATTAAATAAAATACTTTTAATATTTTCCTCATAATCACGATTAAAGAAATAACTATCATTATTATTTATTTCCCAAGCTAATAAACTGAGATTCTTATTATTTTCATTTGAGGTTATATAGGGATAAAAATCAGTCAGAGTATCCAAATGAGAATGTAATAACGTAACAGATAACTTTAACCCTGATAATACATTAATATTGTTTATTAGCTTAAATCGAGATTCGCCCAATGTTATACGTTCATTCTGATTTAAAGATAACAAGTAATTACATGAAGTAATAAATATAATACCATCTAAAGCCTTTCTAGGACGATAGCGTAATAGCATAGTAACTATTTGATTATAAATGCGTCCATGACTTATTTCTTCAATCTCAATAATGATCATTGTAGAACTTGACCATAGAGAAATACTTTCATTACATATTGATTTTATTAACTTAAATCCATTATCAATTAAGTATTGCGTTTTTCCACTTTTACTTTCTCCTGTTAATAAAAAAACCGCTTTACTATAATGAGAATTGGATTGAAATATATTACTTTGGAACAACTCTTTAAATGCAACATTAATAATCTTATTAAATACTATATATTCCTTTATCTTTCGTGATGGAAACTTTATCTTTGACAACAAATAACCTAAAAAAACAACTATTAATACAGAGATTATAGTATTTATTATGATATAAATATTACTATCACTTAAAAAAAACCAGCCTAATAGGTTAAGTGTCAGTAATGTAATAAATAACAATGATAACAGCATTACTTTTTTCATAATATAAAACTCTGCTAAAACAAATAAAATTCAACTGATATCATTATTAATTAAATTAATAACATCTTGACTAAGATAATAATAACCATACTCTGAGATGCCAGTCATAATAAAAAATAATAAAATGAAAAATATAACTATGAATTTATAATTAAATATATTTTTAGGATGGAAATTATTTCTAATTAATATTATTTTTCTAGATGTTTTTTTTACCTTAACTACCACTGATATATTTAATTTAAGATAAACAGAATGATAGATATTTGCTAAGCGATTATTATCGTGCAGATACTTACCTTTAAATCCTAAAGATAAAATATAGTATTGAAGCTCAAGGAAATCAGTTAGTAAATCCGGTTTTCTATAAGCACTATCTAAAAAATCAAAGAAATATTCCCCACCTTCTCTGCTATTAAAAACCAAGCTTAATAAAGAAGAGTTTTCCCAACCAGAATCTTGTCCCCAATTTGTATTTAATATTAACTCATCAAAAGATGTACAAAAAATAAAGGCTGCTTTTTCGATTATACTATCATGATAACGAGAAGTTTTACCATAATTAATGAATTCATTTATTTTCTTTAAGATTGAGTTTCTAAACTGTGTAATATCTTTAGGTCTATTTTTTTTTACTATATAAATATATGTTATTATTATTGGTGTTGCAATTTCAATTAATTTATTACCATAAGGCAATGCGATAGGTTGAATATTATCAGTTAATGAATTTGATATATTAGTAAGTTCAAATGAATTAATACTGCTATCACGCTCTCGTCCCACTCGAATAGTTTTATTATCATTAAATAAATAGGTCATTAATCTCTATCCAATTACAAATAATTTCATTAATACATCTTCAATTTGACTATCTATATGTATTGCTAGTAATTCATTTTTTTCTTTCCATATTTTCCATAATTCTGAGTTTTTATTTAATTCAAAATAACAACAATTGTTTTTTGGCGTTAATTCTTCCGGCAAATGTTCAATTAAAATTATATCTATACCAGAAAGTCCATTGTTAACACAAGCAGCAATATCACTATTACCTGCAATCTTCAACATAGCTGGTAATTTATTTCGTAGTTCTAATTTACTATGTTTACATTCAATCTCTAAAATAAACTTACAATGCGAAATTTTAGATTTATTTAAAATATTAGCTCTTATTAATCGTCGAGATGTATATAAATGATAATCTAAAATTATTTCGGTCAGGCTAATATTTTGACGTTCTTTAAGATAAAAATTAAGATCATCAATAACATTATTTAGCAAATTATTTCTATTAATTATATTCCAAACCGGATATTTTTTAGCCATTTTAAACTCACAAGAAAGTAGAGAGTTTGCTATGGAAATAAAAGTAAAATATAGTTCCTTTAAAGTTACATTATTTACTTCCTTATATTGTTCTAATATTGTCAGCCCAGAATTTAAACTATTAAACCATAAAGTATCTTTTGTTTTTATTATCGTATAACTTTGATCATTATTATTTAATCGATTAGCTAGTTTTATTAATTTAGCCGAAGCCAAAAAATATATATTATCTATACTACGTATCAAATAATCACTTACTTTAGTATTTAAACATAAAGGAATATAGTTCCTATTTAATACAATACTAGTATCTGCATTAATATTTTCTATCTTAATAATAGGTAGTAAGGCATAATTATCGAGATCTTCCCCTTGCTTAATTAAAAATACATTCAACTTTGCTAACTCTATATTACAATACTCGCGCTCAACTCTATTATTATCTATAATATTTTCCTCTACTTTAATATAACGAAATTCCTGAGTAGTGGAAATTTGTTGTTTTTTAATATCTTCAAGATGAATGGCCAAATAAATAATTTTTCCGCTATCTTCTGGCATCAAATCTAAAGTAATTGCATGATTTAAAATAAATGGTGTTCTATCTGGAAAAATTCCTTTAGCTGCAATAACTTGAATTTTCCCAATATGATGTAGAGAATCATCAATTATCAATTCACTAACACCATAGTATTCAGGAAAACTTTGTTTGATAACTTCACGACAATATGACTCTAAATAACGAGTATTTTGCTGAAAATGCTGTGGATTAAGAAACATTCCCTCTTGCCAAATAACTGATAATAAATTATCCATTCTCTCACCATTAATTTTTAATTGATACAATAGTTCCATCTAAATGAATTGCTACTCTAGCTCCTTTCGACGAATATAAACGTACTCTCTTTTTATTAGCTGAACTTCTATAACTTGAAAATTCAACAATAATAGCAATATGCTGAGTTCCTTCAATTAAAGGTAATGTAATTTCTTTTTCTGAAGATGGATATATACTGGGAATAATCCGTTTAGATAATAAATCATTTTTTAATAAATCATCGTCTTGATGATATAATTCAATGAAATTTCTTTCATCAAAAATTACATTGTCTTTTAATTGATAGATTCTTAGTGTTACAGGTGCTGGTTGATTATTAATTGTTGGATTAATATTATCTTCAGCCCTAATATTAACCAATAATATGCCGCCTGTTCTAAATAAATCAATTATACTACAACTTGAAATAAATAATCCGGAGACCAATACAATGATAATTATTTTTATTTTTTTTATCATTGTATATTTCTATCTAATATTTTAGATAATAGTTCACTATGAAAGCATGAAGTGAAATTAGTCTGCAAATTATCATTTTTCATTTGTCGATAATAATAATTTTTATAAGCCTTCCAAAAGTCTGGCGTTAAATTAAAAAAACCGGGTTTAAATATAGAAAAATAAGTTGATTCAATATTCTCTGGCGATAAATCCAATATTAATTTATTAACAGAAATTGCTATTGATTCATTGATCATTTTAATAAATTCAGATATAGAAATATTTCTATCATTAAATAATAGCATAATAGGATCTTTAGATTTAATATATTCACTATCTAAAACAGAAAATGGATCTTTTAATGTATCTTCATTATCCTTAGATTGTATAGAGTTTATTTCTATGCTATTTTCTGGTTGATAATTAAATATATCATCATGTATATCAGTATCCATATATAGAGTATCATCAATACTTTCAGTATTGTCTTTATATGATAATAAATTAGGTATTTTATCTTCAAATGGATCATCTTCAAACAAACCACTGCCTAAACTAGGTGCTTTTTTTGCTAAATTATTTTTAACCTTAACCGCAGAGTCAATTAGAGGCGCATTAATACTTATGGTATCTATATTGTTACTATTTAATTCAAAGCAAGATATTAATAATTGATAATCAGAAATTTTAATGACATCACCATCATTTAATATCATTGAATTATCCTTTCCTAAAGGTATCTCATCATTATTAATAAAGGTTCCATTAGTACTATTATCTGTAAGTTGATAACCTCGATCATTCTTTTTTATTGTGGCATGGATACCTGATATCGTACGATGACTATCATTTAGCTGTAAATTTACGCCGATAGAACGGCCAATGATACCGCCTTCATCAGGGAGATTATATTGCCATTGCTGTATGGATTCACCTTCGGGATGGCTAATAATTCGAATGATCAATCCCATTATGTCATACCTTTTTTTATCTTAATTAATATTTTCTAAATGAGCCCTGTATTTATTATATAACTCAGTTCATTTAGCTAATAATAACTACGGCAGATTTCAATAAAAATTTAGTCTAAAATCAGAATAGAAGGAAAAAGATAAAAAAATGACTATTTTTAATAAATAGCAATCAATATAATCTAAATAGTATTTTTATAACGAGACTTGAATTTTTTGCTTATTTATTAACCCGAGAAAGCAATTAACTGCCAACTGTCTTTTTTGTCTAACTCTATTATTTTTATAAAATTTTTCAATAAGAATAGAAGATATGTTCATCTTAATATTAATTTGCACATTCATTTTAAAATAAAAATTAGATGTTTGATGGATTAGTCTTATACGTTGCGGATCACTTAGCCATTCACTATATTGTTTTTCTGTTTCTATATTTATAATAATATTAACTCTATCTGCATATTGAAAACCATACTTTCCTAATAAGCTATCCACACCTAAAACATGATTAATTAGACCCAATTGTGTAAGACTTTCAGTCTCTAATAATACAGTTTGAGGGATTGCATATTCTACTTTAATGGGAATTTTAAAATAACTTTCTAACCAAAGATCTAAATGTGCTAATTTTTTGTTTTTTGGTGTTACTATTCCAATACCTCGATAATCTAAACTTTGACATTCAGTAATACTTCTCCCACCTAAACCATTCAATAGTTTATTTATTTTTATTATTTTTTGACTATATTTTTTCTTATCATATAAAAGACACCAATCATATTTAAACAGACTTTTAAATAACAAATTAAAATGTATTTTTTCAAATATAGCTAAAAATTTCTCTACAGATTTATGATCATGTGAAGATGATGATTTAATACCGACCAAAGACATTTCTCTGGGTAATGCTCCCTCACATCCCATTAGTGCAGGTATTGATTGAATATTATCTTTATCAATCTCAGACAGTATTTCTTCAATAATATGATTAAATTCGTTAGAGTTATTCGATAAATAAATATCTGTCTTTGTTAATTTATTTTTCCATTTTGATATCAATAAATCTATCGCTGTTTCTACACTATTGCTGTGATGGTTTGGCATCCTATTTTTCCTACATAATCAATTTTTCTATGTATAACTCCTTCTGTATGAATACTTAACTGAATAAAAACTGTATCATCTGTTAAACTAGCTAAAAAATGCTGTAATACTTGTCCTAAAAAAGAAACTCCGCCCCAATCCTCAGTTAAATTTAATGTCACCACTATTTTAAAACCAGAAAAATATAATCTATTCTTCCCAATCTTTACAGGAGAAACACATCGCTTAGACGATACCTGTTGAATACTTTTTATTAATGTTTTCAATTGGTGGTTGTATTGTCTATCATACTGTAATAACCATTGCTGCAATTTTTCAGCAGGATTATCTGCCGCTAATAGGCAGGTTAAATTAGCGCGAAAATGTGACAGAATAGTCAATATTGTATCGCTATCTTGATGGATCATCTCGCCGATTAATGGTTTAGTTTTTATTTTAAGTTTACCGGTAAAACCAAGGGTATCCATCGAACTTAACTCACTGTATTTATGCATTTCAGTCGCTTGCTTATGCTGAGTAACCTGTGCGTTAATTTGCCATATCCGAGTGCTTCCCTGGAGATTATTACTTCCCGAGACACTTAGTTCTGCCATTCCTACTGATTTTTGATGGCTAATATTCCATCTCCAGTCATGAGCTAAGCTCGATGGATGATTAATTTCATCATAGCTTTCGCGGTATAATTGAGGAATATTAAATAATGAATCGCTGGTAATATCTTGTACATTATCAATCGAATGTAATAATAAATCTTTCTGTGGATCTAAAAACAATTTATAACTTTTTTTAGTAAAGTCAACAGCCATAGGCTCAGATAAATAAGGAAATAGATTTATTCCTGCGCAAGAAAATAAGCTTATATGATCTTTATTTACCTGGTTAACTAGCTCATCGGGCCAGCTAGAGAAATAAATTATAATTGAGCATTCATGATCATTTACATTCTGTAAACTCTCAGCTAAATTTAATCTAAAAGAGAGATATCTCACAGGGAATAGAAAGGCATCATGCAATAATGTCCAACCGGGGAAACTGATATTATTTTTATTATTTTCAATAAATTGACTGATATCTTCTGCAATAAGTGCTGATTTAACTCGTTTTGTTTGATGATTTTTAGCTTTTACTTCAAAACCAATACTATCTAATGACAATAAATCATATAAACGCCAAATGATATTATCATGACCATTTAAGTGAAGATTTAATTCAGAAATATTATACTGAGAAATATTATTTCCTTTATCTAACAAAGAAATAGTTAACTGTACAGCGCATGCAGCCGTAGGGTACTGACTAAATGGCGGTGATAACCAACTAACTGAAGTTAATTCAATTGGATATATCGTTACTTCAGTGGCTTGACGAAATATAATTTCTTGTCCTTGCTTATTGTTACCACTGAATAAGCTTCCCTGTGCAATTTTTTGTCCTGCAATCATTTTTGCATCTGGGATAAATTCCATCATGCATATTGCTGGAGTTGGGCATAAATAGTGAGGATAAATAAGTCCTAACATGTGCTCTGTAAACTCAGGATAATGATCATCTAATCGTTGTTCAATTTTAGCGTTAAGATAAGCGACACTATCAATTAAATATTTTATTTGTGGATCGGTAATTTCTTGATAATTAATACCCAATGCATCGGCTGCCTCTGGATATTCCTTAGCAAAGTTATATAGCTCATTCTGCAAATGGGTTATTTGCTTTTCAAAATAAGCTAATATCGATTCACTCTTCATAATAATCGATAACTTCCATTTGGCTAGCACTGAAATCAAGCTGTGAATCTAACGTGATAAAATGTCTATTATTATGCCCTTTTAATCCGGCTTTTATAATAAATCTTAATAATTTCTCTTTATATGCATCTTCTGCTAAAGCCACCTGAACCCATGAAAATCGAGGCTCGAAATATTCTAGCAATTGCTCTATTTCCTTAATAATAACCCCACCGTTATATTTACCCTGTGATCTGGCTGGATTATTAATTCCATAATTTACGATACTACGGCTTAATATTGGAGATAAATTTTTTTCTGACCAAATAGGAGCCTTTGCATTAATCAGATGAGAAATATTCTCGATAATTTCATTTCTAATTTCATCTTGTGCCGTACTTTTTTTGCCTGTTAATAAACGATTAATTAATCCCATTATATTTACCCTACATCTTGAGCTGCCAATGATACGGCAATTTGAATATCTGATTCATTTATTTCATATTGGTATTGTGGTCGTAAATTAATCTGGCACAGATAACGCGTTGGATCATCCGGGTCAGCCTCGATAGCTACCGTACATTGTTTTAATGGATAATCGGCCATAATACTTTCTTCGCCATAATCTACTTCGCTCACATATTTTTTTAACCACTGTTCAATACTCTGTTTACAGTCATCAATAGTGTCATATAAACCAATATGATTACGAATACGCATTTTAATAAAATGCGCGAAGCGGCAAGCAATTAAATTTGTTTGTAGCATCGATAATTGGCGATTATGTTTATAGTTTAGCTTTTGCACCGAGTAATTACTGAAAAATCCTTTCTGCCCTGATAAATAAATCGACGAAAAGGGAATAAAACCTTGCTCTGCCCAAAAATTTTCTTGTTCGCTGGGAATATCTATTTTTCCTATTATCGGCATTCCATTATTAAGTGATTGAATAATTGCACCATTTCTCCCATTTTCATCATAGGCTCGCAAGAACCCAAACCAACTAATACGCTCAAATTCACGAATGATATTCATACACAATAAATATGCTGAATTACCCCATAATATTTGGCGTGGATCGTTATCCGTATAAAAAATAAAGCCCATTACTTGTGTTTGATAATTTTTGCGTAAAATAAAATCCGGGAGCGTCAAATACAAATATTTCGCACTCGCATGCTCCCGTAATAAGTGCCACAAAGTATAATCTTCACTTTGTAATATTCGAGCCATTTTATTTAGATCAATCCATTGATTATTATTATTATCTCCTAAAAAAGTTAGATCACAGCTTAATACGATTGGACATAATGATTGTTCACCTAATTCAGCTAGTCGTTGC
Source organism: Moellerella wisconsensis ATCC 35017 (assembly GCF_001294465.1). Classification (GTDB taxonomy): domain Bacteria; phylum Pseudomonadota; class Gammaproteobacteria; order Enterobacterales; family Enterobacteriaceae; genus Moellerella; species Moellerella wisconsensis. The sequence continues at coordinate 6,481 of NZ_LGAA01000016.1, read as the reverse complement.
GCAGTATAGAGATCATCATATTCATCATCAGCATTAAATTTTAAACGATGATCAATTAAAACTAACCCAAACGGTAATCCCCCAGCCGTATTTAATTCTTGATGATAAATTAAATGAAATAGTCGGGTTTGCTTAATACTAAAAGCTGTGTTTAATTCAAAGGCCAATGGCTGCCAAGAATAATCTAATAATTTGATATTAACCCGCTGCTTAGCAACCGGAACATTAACTACCTCAAAAACACTCAGCCAACTGGCTTCCAGCCGGAGAAATTCAGTATGGTTTATTACTGCTGTTAATTGCTGGCTGCAAAGAATATCAATATGATAAATCAGCCGGTTAATCGCCGCAGTTAATAAGATATTATTCGGAGGATATTTATCTACTCTCCCCGAATATGTCGGTATTTGCATGCCCTAGCCTATTAACCTAATCTACTAATTAGGTATTGTTGCAACCATTCTTAATGAGGTAGTCAACTCTTCCATTTGTAACCATGGACGAATATAAGCCACCGCAGAATAAGCTCCCGGGCGCCCTGCTTGTTCCTCCACCATTATTTTCGCTTCCACCAGTGGATGGGTAGCTTTGGCTTCATTACCGATAGCATTGGGATTAACATATTGATGAATCCAATTATTCAGCTCTTTTTCAACATCGGCAGGAGAAAGATTAGAACCAATTCTGTCACGACCAATCATCTTTAAATATTGCGCAACACGGCTACTGGCTAAAGTATAGGGTAAACGGGCTGCAATTGCGGCGTTCGCTGTAGCATCTGGATCAGTATACGTTTTTGGCTGATAAGTGGTTTGTGCGCCCATAAATATGGCATAATTAGAGTTTTTATAATGAACTAATGGCATAAATCCTAGATCACTCAACTCTTTTTCACGCTCATCAGTCAAATTAACTTCTGTCGGACATTGTTGCACCAAATCATTTCCATTATTACGATAGACAAAATTTGGCAATGACTCGACTTTCCCGCCATTTTCAGTCCCGCGGATCGCTGTACACCAGCCATATTTAGTATAAGCTTGGGTTAGTAATAGACCATATTCATAAGCCGCATTACTCCAAACAAAATCTTGTTCGCTATCAATAATAGGGATTTGATGCTGGTTGGTCGCTAGCTCTTCAAAATGAAATGAATTAACACTACAGCTATTCTTACCGTAAGGTAAACGCGCCAAAGTTCGAGGCAAAGTCAACGCAACATAGCGAGCTTCGTCACTTTCTCTAAACGCATTCCAGCTTGCATACGCTGGCGATTCAAATCCTGCAGCAACAGGTTTACCATCAGTAAACTTATTGAAGGTATCAAAATCAAACATAGCTGAATTAGCTGCGGCAATAAATGGTGAATGTGATGCGCTTGCAACTTCGCCAATATAGCGTAAAAGTGCTACATCCTCATCGCCATAGCCAAATTCGTAGTCGCCTAATAAGGCGCCATAAGGCAATCCACCCGCGGTACCAAACTCTTCTTGATAGACCATTCCAAAAAAACGGCTACGATCAATAGCTGGCGCATTTTCAAATTGGTCAAGCAACTCGTCTTTAGTGAAGTCAGCTAATCTAATTTTAAGTTTGGTGCCTAATTCACTGTTTTTAATTAGTTTCTGTAACCCTAACCAGCTACCTTCCAGTTTTTGAAACTCTTTATTTTTCATGACAGAGGACAGTTGCAATGAAATTTGCTCGTCGATAGCAATAATGGCTTTTTCGATAGTTAAGGTTAAGTTTTTATCCCAAATTACCGTGCCATCTAAGGCTTGTGAGGTCAGTGTCGACATCAACATTTTCGTCGAATCTACAGGGGTTTGCAGCGTGGCATTAATTGCTTTATCCAGAAAGCTGACCTCTTGAATACTTTCTGTAGAGGCAATAGATGCGGATAAATGTTCTGTTGTCATGCATCTGTCCCCTTAGGAAGACCCAGCTCAGCGGCTAATTGTTCTATCGCGCTACTATTTTGTAGAATTTCTTTTAATAATTTTTCTAAGTCGCTTGAACGATCTGCTTTACTTAATAATGTTTTTAATTGATTTCGTGTTTCTAATAATTTTTTGAGCGGCTCTATTTGTTGAATTAAATTTTCAGGATGAAAATCATTAATAGTATTAAATTTCAAATTAACTTCAAATTCACTACCATCCTGAGAGAGTTTATTATCCACTTTGTAGCTTAATTCTGGACCCACTTGAGACATCACTGAATCAAAATTATCTTTATCAATGCCCATAAATTCGCGTTTTTCCGCAGCGACTTTCTGTATGGGATCTTTATGCCCTGAATAATCCCCAACGACACCAATAACAAAAGGTAATTCTTTGGTTTCAACAGCACCATTAGTCTCAACATCATAAGTAATGCTGACTCTATTTTTTATAATACGTTTATGTTGTGAATTTAATGACATAGCAATCCCTAGCTATTTATATTCTAAATATACTGACTGTCTAATAATCAAGCACAGCGTTTCGGATTATCGCAATTTCAGCTCGATAATTATTGGCGAATATAGTAATAAATATAAGTATTAATAAAGGAGCCAATAATGACTCCCTTCAATGTTTTACTTATTTAGCACCTGACAGTAATTTACCTTGCGATAAATTATAGGTCACAATTCCGCCTTCTTTTAATTCACCGCCGTCTAACTCATAAGAGTGCTTTTGAGCAACTTCAATATAAGATAGAGTGATCATTTCATGAGGCTGACTACCATCATAACCGCTAACATTGTAAGAAATTAAACGGGCTTTAGATAATTTGATTTGAAAATAGACTTTAGCGCCAGAGCCATCCGCTTCAGGTTTAGTAAATGCTATTTCTACCGTTTTACCTTCTTTACCTGGATTGAAAAGATAAGATAATAAATCTTCTGAGGCACCATCAATTTGTTTCGCGATACTGATAGGCTGAATTGCAACCATACCTGAATCTGCGTTATTACCATTACCAATATCCATAGCAACATTACGCGCTGCCCCCCAGTTATACGATTCAATAGCAAACCAATTTTCGCCATTTAATCCAACAACTGTTGCGCCGCCTTTAACGTCAACGCCTTCAATACGTATATAAATACTAGCCATAAATAACAATCCTTATTATTTTAATCAATCATTACCAACGCAGTGCTGATTTATCTTCAGCCGGTTGGCTATCCTTTTTGGTCATATCCCCAGTTAAGGGGTCTTCTGTTAATGTAGTTTCAATATTTACTGTTTGATAATATGCAGGTTGAAACTCATTATTAATATCACGAGCATTTTGCATCAATGTTGCTGTTACCTTAGGTAATTCAACCCATTCAGTTTCATTAACACCAGTGATATTAAAAATTCGCTCTATAAAATTATCATTTTTATCTGCTAATATTTCCTGCCATAATTCTTTTAAAGATAATTGTCCCCAACGAATTGACTTTTCAATTAAAAATGAAATAGGGCTATGAGGTTCATTAATTCTAAAATAATGAGCAATCTCTCTTAGTTGCAGGAAAGCTAATTGCCGAGATTTACATTCAAAATTTGAATTATCATTTATATTACCACTACTTAATCCTATGAAGCTATTAGCTGATTTTACTTCTTGATAATCTAATGAGTTATCTATAATTTGATTATCACTTATAATATGATTGACTTCGGGCTCTATAATAGAAGCTATAATTCTCTGTGAAATATTATCTAATCCTTTAATATAAGACTCAATTATTTTTATAAAAAATAAAAAACTACTTTTATTTTTCTGATATTCTGATTTGTTCAATATAGTTTGAATATGATGTAAACTTTTAACACACAATAATAATGTCTGTTTTTTTTGCCTAATAACCTGTTGTTCTTGCTTAACTGTCGATACTAAGCTCTGTTTTAACGCAGCACTTTCACCTCTTCTTTCAGCTTGAGTATATTGATAAAAACTCACTCTACCAACAAAGGGACTCAACATAAAAGGCGTATAGAATAAGCAACTTTCTATACTGTCGCCCAAAAATAACTCTAATTCTTTATATTTTATTTGTTCACATTCCAGACTGTCTTTTTTATTTGAATTTTCAATATTCGGTTGCAGACTTTCCCATTGTTCTGTCAGTAATATTTCTAGCCATGACAAACTTAATTGTAATGATTTGAAGGAAGAGTCTAAAACTATCTGGCTACATAAAAACCAACCAATCAAACTTAAATCTCGTGCTTTATATTTAAAAATAGATAATAATTCTTCTGATAGTTTATTCCAATGCGATTTATTTTCCTTATCTAATATATCTATTTCATCCTGTTGTGGATTTGAAATTAACTTTCTTAATGAAGTTTGTGATATATTAAATAAATTCCTTAATGGACGATATAAAACATTATCTTCTTTTAGATAAACACCCTGTGGTGAATTATTAGTAATTGGCACTAATAATAATTCTATATCATCAGACTTTATTAACATTTATAATACTCTATTAGAAAATAAAACTATTTATTCATCAGGAACACTCTCCCAGGTTAAATTTATTATCGACATAGAATATTAAGTCTTTACTTTTATTTTTAATAGCTACAATAAAAAAGGCTGAATTTCATAAATTCAGCCTTCAACTAAAAAAAACTATTATTTAGCCACAATAACCATTGCCGGTCTTAATAAACGACCATTCAATGTATAGCCTTTTTGCATTACATCCATCACGTGGTTTGATTGATGTTCAGCAGATTCAACTAAAGTAATTGCTTGATGTACATCTGGATTAAACGGTACATTGGCTTCGGCTACAACCTCCACACCAAATTTAGCCACGGTATCTAAAAATGATTTCAGTGTAAGCTCTAAGCCTTCAATCATCGGTTTAGAAGCTTCATTTTCATGATCTACCGCTTCTAATGCACGTTCTAAGTTATCAATCACCGGCAATAATTCATTTGAAAAACGCTCTAACGCAAATTTATGCGCTTTTTCAACATCCATTTCTGCACGACGACGGATATTTTCCATCTCAGCTTTTGCTCGTAAGATCTCATCTCGCTCACGTTTTTGGGATTCTTCAAGCTGCTTTTCCAATTCAGCAATACGCGCCAAATCTACATTCTCTGCCGCTTGAGGATCTTCCTGCTGTGTCTCTTGCTGCTGCTCAACATGATCTTTGTGAGATTCTGTTTGCTCAGTGGCTTGTTCATCATGTATGTTTTGGTCTTTACTGCTCATGAATATCTCCGCGTATTTAGCATTATTCCCATATCAGGTTATTATGGGGATCAAAAATAGGGAATCAAGGGAAGTGATGTTATGAGAGGACAAAAATCGTGCTAACAGATACAATTATTGCTGAAAAACACTTTAATTCTATAGGGATAGTCGGACATCCTCGCCATCCCGAAGCCCTTGCAACCCATGAGCTTTTATATCATTGGTTAATTTCTAAAGGCTATCATGTCATTATCGATCAGCAAGTCGCCAAAGAGCTCAAATTAAACAATGCTAAAACCGGTAGCCTCACGGATATTGGACAAATAGCCGAATTGGTTGTCGTGGTTGGCGGGGACGGTAACATGCTGGGCGCGGCGCGGATTTTATCTCGCTATAAAAATAAAGTTATTGGTATTAACCGAGGAAACTTAGGTTTTCTGACCGACCTTGATCCCGACAACGCCTTACAACAACTATCAGAAGTGCTGGATGGTCATTACCTTGAAGAATCGCGCTTTTTGCTAGAAGCACAAGTAATTAAACAAGGACAAAAAGCGAGAAAAAGTAATGCAATCAATGAGATTGTGCTGCATCCAGGCAAAATAGCTCATATGATAGAATTTGAAGTTTATATCGATGATCGTTTTGCTTTTTCTCAACGCTCTGATGGCTTAATTATTGCTACTCCTACTGGCTCTACAGCCTACTCTTTATCTGCCGGCGGCCCTATTTTAACCCCAAATCTCGATGCGATTGTTCTTGTCCCAATGTTTCCACATACTCTCTCATCTCGCCCTTTGGTTATCAGTAGTAATAGTAGTATTCGATTGAAATTCCTACGTAATAATATTGATTACGAAGTCAGTTGTGACAGCCAAATCATGCTACCAATCCAAGATGGCGAAGAAGTATTAATTAAACGTAGTAATAAAAATTTAAATTTAGTTCATCCTAAAGATTATAATTATTTCAATACATTAAGCTCAAAACTAGGCTGGTCGAAAAAAACTTTTTAATTTTTTAATCCGTCCCTCTTCACTGTATAAAAAAACAGTTTATACTGTATGCATAAACAGCGTGTAATTATACACAGGAGAGACTGAGATGCTGACCCAATTAACTATTTCACATTTTGCTATTGTCCGCGATCTTGAAATTGATTTTCGCAGTGGCATGACAGCCATTACCGGTGAAACAGGTGCAGGAAAATCCATTGCTATCGACGCTTTGGGACTGTGTTTGGGTAACAGAGGCGATAGCAATATGGTTCGTCCCGGTGCCAATC
>NZ_LGAA01000015.1 GCF_001294465.1 Moellerella wisconsensis ATCC 35017 | reverse complement strand
GTGCAGATATTTGTGCTCGCTTTTCATTAAATGATGCACTATCTGCACATCAGTGGCTGATTGACCATCAATTAGATGACCATAATGAGTGTTTATTACGCCGGACTATCTCTGCAGATGGTCGCTCTCGTGGCTTTATTAATGGTACTGCCGTCCCTCTCTCTCAATTACGCGAACTTGGTGCCTTATTAATCCAAATTCATGGCCAGCACGCCCACCAATTATTATTAGATGGACGACATCAAAAGTTCTTATTAGATGCCTATGCTAATCAACAACCGTTATTAGCTGAAATGCGTTACGCTTGGAAAAATTGGCATCAAAGTTGTCAAGAATTAGCGCTATTTCAACAACAAATGCAAGAACGTGAATCACGTAAGCAACTGCTTGAATACCATTTAAAAGAATTAGATGAATTAGCGCCATTGCCCGGTGAATATCAAGATATCGAACAAGAATATAAACGATTGGCTAATAGCGGGCAATTCTTATCATTAGGGCAAAATACAATAGAAATGCTTACTGATAATGATGATAGCAATATCATTTCAATGTTAAATACAGCTAAGCAAGAGATGGCAGAATTGATCTCAATCGAACCAAAATTTGAGAATTTGCTCAATATGCTCGAAGAGGCTGCTATTCAAGTCAGCGAAGTCAGTGATGAACTAAGACACTATTGTGATCAGTATGAACTTGATCCTAATCGTTTATTTGATTTAGAACAACGCTTATCAAAACAAGTAAGCTTAGCGCGTAAACATCATATATCTCCAGAGGAGCTGCCGGCACTTTATCAGCAATTATTAGACGAACAACAAAAACTGTTGAATCAAGATGATGATTGCCAACTACTGTCCGACCAAGTCAAAATATACCACCAAGCAGCACTTGATATTGCTGAAAAATTACATACTGCCAGATTACAGTTTGCCCAAGAATTAAGTGAATTAATAACATCGAGCATGCATCAACTATCCATGCCACATGGTCGATTTACAATTGATCTCAGCTTTGAACCAGAACATTTACAAATTGATGGTGCTAGCCGCGTCGAATTTAATGTCACCACTAATCCAGGGCAACCTCATCAATCACTAGGTAAAGTTGCTTCTGGCGGCGAACTATCACGTATCGCACTTGCGATACAAGTAATTACTGCTAAAAAAATGGATACACCAGCGCTTATTTTTGATGAAGTCGATGTTGGTATTAGTGGTCCAACCGCAGCTATTGTCGGAAAATTATTGCGCGAACTCGGAGAGTCAACACAAGTTATGTGTGTTACCCATTTACCACAGGTCGCAGGTTGTGGTCATCATCATTTTTATGTTAGTAAAGAAACAAATGGGCTCGAAACAGAGACTCATATGCAATTGCTTGATAAAAAACAGAGATTACAAGAGCTAGCGCGATTATTAGCTGGGGGACAAGTTACTAAAAACACATTAGCCAATGCAAAAGAATTGCTAGCAGCATAATATTTGACAACCTTTTCTTCTCCTTGTGGTCAGAGAGACAATGAGGAAAGGTTTTCAATTGAATCAATGTCGATTATCATTGATGTTCTGACTCCACAAGGAATGAGATAACCATGCGTTATAAACTGTTAACTGCTGCTGCAATGTCACTCGTTTTAATGACTACAGGTTGTTCTATGATGGAACGTCTTGTTTATCATCCTGATATTAATCAGGGAAATTATCTTACTGCGAATGATGTTGCGAAAATTAAGAAAGGGATGACTCAACAGCAGGTTGCCTATACGTTAGGATCACCAATGCTGACAGACCCATTCGGCACACAAACGTGGTATTACGTTTTCCGCCAAGAGTTAGGCCATGATCCTGTAACTCAAGAAACATTGACTCTAACTTTTGATAATAGCGGTGTTTTAACCGATATTAAAAATGAAAAAAATCTTGCTGCGCAAAAAGCGATGGAAGATAAGTTAGCTCAACAAGCACAAAATAAAGAATAGTGATAAGTATTAGTCATCAGTGTAGAAATTGGATTGTAGATGTACGATTCGAAACTATTCCAGTACGGTAGCAGTACTTTTTCTCGCTAGTAACGTTACTAATGACAAAAAATTAAAACCAGACACAGTTAATACTGTCTGGTTTTAATTATCTATCTAGTAAATTTATCAATAAGCTAGATTGTACAATTAATTTCATTGTAAATAAGCTTAAGTTGTGACCAGACTAAAACAGTAATCCAAGATTACGAATGTTTTTTCTCTTCTTTTGATCTCTCTGCTCGCTGACGACGTAATTCTTTGGGATCAGCAATCAGTGGTCGATAAATCTCTATCCGATCACCTTCTTTAACTGTATCTGTCAGCTTGACAGCTCGACTATATATGCCCACTTTATTCTTTTTAAGATCAATATCATCACGTAAAGATAAAATACCTGAAGCAATAATTGCTTGTTCAACAGTAGCACCTTCAGCTACTGTTACATGCAATAAAAATTGCTTATCCGGTAATGCGTAAGCGACTTCAATATTTAACTTAGACACGATAAACTTCTCTTGCTCGTTGAGTAAATGCTTGCACCATATTTCCAGCTAAGTCTTTGAAGATTTTGCCAAAAGCTAATTCAATCAGTTTATTAGTAAATTCAAAATCTAAACTAAATTCAATTTTACAAGCCTCTGAGCTTAATGGGGTAAAAATCCATCCGCCCGTTAATTTCTTAAAAGGCCCCTCAACTAATTGCATCCGAATACGTTGACTATCTTCCAATAAATTGCGAGTAACGAATGTTTTGCTGATCCCCGCTTTAGAGACTTCAACCGCTGCCGTCATTTCTTCAGCCGATTGACTAATCACTCGGCTTCCAATACAGCCCGGTAAAAATTCCGGATATGAGACAACATCATTTACTAATTGATACATTTGTTCCGCGCTATAAGGCACTAACGCAGAGCGGCTGATCTGTGGCATATTTGTTCCTATCACCAGAAATTAATTTTATTATATCATTGTTAATTAGCGAAACAAAAAGCAAAACCTAGACTGTGTAATAATTACACAATTGGAAAAATATCCTTACACAGAGATTTCTTTAAGCACAAGTTGCAGTATAATGGCGGAATTATGACAAAGAAAAAAGCCCATAAACCCGGTTCGGCTACTATAGCCATGAATAAACGTGCGCGCCATGAATACTCTATTGAGGAGGAATTTGAGGCGGGATTAGTGCTGCAAGGCTGGGAAGTAAAATCGCTACGTGCAGGTAAAGCCAATATTAGTGAAAGCTATGTTTTGCTAAGAGATGGTGAAGCCTTTTTATTTGGTGCAACAATCACACCAATGCATGTTGCTTCTTCTCACGTTGTTTGCGATCCAACACGCACGAGAAAATTATTACTTAACCAACGAGAGTTAGATTCGCTTTACGGGCGAGTCAATCGCGAAGGATATACTGTTGTCGCACTTTCAATGTATTGGAAAAATGCCTGGAGCAAAGTTAAAATAGGCGTTGCTAAAGGTAAAAAAGACCACGATAAGCGCTCTGATATCAAAGAACGTGAGTGGCAATTAGATAAAGCACGTATAATGAAACATTCTGGACGCTAAGCCCTAGCTTTTTAGATGAATTTTCTGTTATACTTGCAAAATAGTACTTGGGGCTGATTCTGGATTCGACGGGATTTGCGAAACCCAAGGTGCATGCCGAGGGGCGGTTGGCCTCGTTAAAAGCCGCAAAAAAATAGTCGCAAACGACGAAAACTACGCACTAGCAGCTTAATAACCTGCATAGAGCCCTCTCTCCCTAGCCTCCGCTCTTAGGACGGGGATCAAGAGAGGTCAAACCCAAAAGAGATCGCGTGAATACCTTGTCTGGGGTTGAAGCGTTAAAACTAATCAGACTAGTTTGTTAGTGGCGTGTCAATCCGCAGCTGGCAGGCGAATGTAAAGATTTGACTAAGCATGTAGTGCCAAGGATGTAGTAATTTCGGACGGGGGTTCAAATCCCCCCAGCTCCACCAAATTATCTTCTAAGGACGTCCAAAGAAGACTGAAAAGCCCGCTAACTCAATGAGTTGCGGGCTTTTTTATGTCCTGCGCTGTCCTATTTTATCCCACCCAAGCTAATTCCTTTAGGCCCATACGATTAGGCCCAACGAAAAGAACTAACATCTTTGTTGGGCCTAATCGTATGGAGATTTTTCATGGCAAGAAAAACTAAGCCATTAACCGATACCGAAATCAAAGCAGCTAAACCACAAGATAAGGACTATCAGCTGTATGACGGTGATGGACTCACACTGTTAATCAAATCTAGCGGAAGCAAGTTATGGCAATTCCGTTACTACCGCCCGTATACAAAACAAAGGACCAAACAAAGTTTTGGGGCCTACCCTGCTGTCACACTTTCAGATGCTAGAAAACTTAGAGCAGAATCTCGCTCATTACTGGCGAAAGATATTGACCCTCAAGAATATCAAAAAGATCAAATAAGAAACTCTCAAGAGGCTAAAACCAATACCTTTCAACTTGTCGCTGAACGTTGGTGGGAAGTGAAGAAGTCCACGGTAACAGAAGACTACGGTAACGATATTTGGCGCTCACTTGAACGAGATGTTTTCCCCGCCATAGGCGATATTAGTGTTACAGATATCAAAGCTCATATATTGGTTCAAGCAATACAGCCCGTTCAAGCTAGAGGTGCATTAGAAACTGTTCGTCGTCTTTGTCAGCGTATTAACGAAGTCATGATCTATGCTCAAAATACTGGCTTAATTGATGCCGTTCCAAGTATCAACATTGGTAAAGCTTTTGAAAAACCAAAGAAAAAAAATATGCCAAGTATTCGCCCTGAGCAATTACCACAACTCATGCAAACAATGCGTACAGCTAATATCATCTTGCCTACCAGATGTTTGTTTATGTGGCAGCTACTTACCATATCCCGCCCTGCCGAAGCCGCTGAGGCCCGTTGGGACGAAATCAACTTTGAAACCAAGGAATGGAAGATACCCGCTGCTAGAATGAAGATGAACCGTGAGCACACGGTTCCGTTATCTAACGCTGCTTTAGCTATCTTAGAACTAATGAAACCACTCAGTGGTCATCGTGAGTTTATCTTTTCTAGCCATATTAAGCTAACTCAGCCTATGAATAGCCAAACCGTCAATGCTGCATTAAAACGTGCCGGATTCGGTGGTGTACTGGTTTCCCATGGTCTACGCTCAATTACCAGCACCGCCCTAAATGAGCAAGGTTTTCCACCTGACGTTATCGAAGCCGCCCTCGCCCACGTTGATAAAAATGAAGTTAGACGCGCCTATAATCGTAGTGACTACCTAGAGCAAAGACGCCCTATGATGCAATGGTGGGCTGAATTTATTGAGGAAGCAGATAGGGGGAGTATTATTGAAGGCGGGATAAGAGGGATATCGCTAGTTGGGTAACATGTGTACCAGCTCTAATTTGAATTAGTACTATAACTGTATATAGTTATACGTCATCAAGATGTCGGCTCTGTGCCAAATGCAGACATTGGTAACTGTCGTCTATACTTGGCAATCAGGACAGAAAAAGCGGCAGTCCGCAGAATCGGAAACAAGTATCCACTTAACTAGCTAATCAAACGCAGGCAAACCCGTAAGTAAAGGCGTATTGCCTGGTTCGATTATTTCGATCAGTACTGTTCTTAGCCAGTGGCCAGTTCGTTCACGACCTCAGTGACGCTCTTGATGCTGCGAATAGTTCCGATGCCCGTGCCCAGCGCTATGTAGCCTTCATCTGTATTGCCTTCCAGCATGCCGATACGCAAGCCACGTAAACCGCCCATCGCCTGCCCCAGATCTTCATTGCTTGCACCAGCTTTATCCATAGACACGAGCTTTTCAACTAGCTTGCCGGGAAGTGAGCGATAGTAATCAGGCAGGGTGCGGAAAAGCAGTAAATCTAGGCCGTTGGCATTAATGATTTTATCTTTTACCAACTGCGGTACGCGGCTTTCTTCTGTGCTAATAAATACCGATCCGGCAAATACGCCCTCGGCACCCAATGCTCGGGCTGCACGGGCAGTACGGTTGTCGGTAATACCGCCTGCGGCCATTACAGGAATGTTCTTTACGGAATCAACAATCAACGGCACAATCGAAAAGGTTCCCAGCGCGGTAGCAGGCAATGTGCCACCTTCATCAAAACCGGTTGCAACAATAATATCTGTGCCAGCTTCTTCCGCGAGTCGGGTGTTTTCAGGCGTCGGGTTGATATCGCGGTAGATGATTACAATTCCCGCCTCTTTTAATTCGTTAAAGAGACTCGGAATGATGGCACCTTCGCCGTAACCGGTATAAACCACCGCCCTGACGCCCTCTTCCTTGATTACCTGAAGAATAGGTGGCGTCCAGATATCGTTTTCAGGGGTCGGGATAAGGTTTACCCCGAATGGTTTTTCCGTCAGCCGTTTGGTTTTACGGATTTCTTCACGCATCTTTTCGGCAGTTTCTTCCGGTGTCGAAACGGCGGTTTCCACCGTTAAGCCCGCATTTGGACCGAGTACGCCTAGCCCGCCAGCATTACTCACTGCTGCAACCAGTCGCGCATCGGTAAGCCAAGATAATGGTCCCTGAATAACGGGCTTTTCGATACCCAGGATTTGGCAGATACGGTTGTTTTCCATGGCGAGATCTCCTCCACATAAGTTGTTTGAGCAGCCTATGCCTATTCAGGCGGCTGTGATATTTAATTTAAGCTGGAGAAGATCTTAAACCTTATTATTGTTACGGAAAATATCCTGATTATTAAAACAGAATTATTGATTTTGTAATAATTATGAGATCTTTAATAGTCTCGCGCATTGTCTACACGAGTAACATAATGAAAAGACAGGGGCACGCGCGGTTTATTTATGCTTTTAGATAAACCATCCGTGATAAACCTCTCTTATGAAAATCTCGTCTGAATCCACTAAGGGTTGTATCAACATTTTAACCGCCGAGAAAATACTTCTTTAATTTCAATCGGAGAAATTAACGGACGCAGGTTAATTAATTGCCGAATGCTATTTGTTGATACCTCCGGTTGCATTTCAGCGATTACCCCGTCGGTGAACTGCCTGATTATGGAATGAAAATGTTCATATCCAATCACGCCGTTAACAAGTACTCATTTATTTTGATATTCAAAAAGGTAGGTAGTGTTGTGCTTTAATAAAAGTGGATACTTTGATATAGCACAACCGGGGGGATAGGGATAAACGGCCCTTTCTTTACTTCACAGTTTCATAAACAGTAACAATGAGGGGGACGTCGGCACAACTTTACTTCTCCTGGTAGCCAGGACGTAAAGCGAGTACCTTAACCTGAGATGTCTTTAAAAGCGGGAATGGGGGAGAGGGACAGTACTTTGTTCCTGTCCGCCATCTTTCAATCAGGTATGTCAAAGCAGGAAAATTTCACAGCGAGGTTTATTACGGAAAAACGGACTCGTCAGAGCTGCGCATCCGGACAAAAAACTTCGTATAGCCAGTCGATGAATACGCGAACCTTAGGAGCCAGATAGCGGCGATCCGGATAAAGCAGTGAGATAGATTTTGGCGGTGGAGGGAAATCCGTGAGGATTTCTGTCAGCTCACCACTGGCAATAAAGGGGGCGAGAGATGGGCGTAGCCCGTGCAGAACGCCAAGTCCCGCAAGCCCACACGAAAGAAACGCCTCTGAATTATCCACCAGAATGCTAGATGGCATTTTTATTACGGTGATATTGCCATCAACGGTGAACTTCCACTCCATAAATTGAAGACTTTGGTTACTGAAAAAATTCACAGCACGGTGGGATTTCATCAATTCATCGATAGTGTGTGGAGTACCATACCTTTCCAGATAGGACGGGGCTGCACAGGTCACCATTCCTGCAGTACCCAGACGCCTTGCAACAAAACTGGAGTCATCAAGATCACCAAGGCGAATGACGCAGTCCACGCGCTCGGCAATTATGTCAATCTTGCGATCGGATGTACCAAGAATAATCTCGATATCAGGGTAACGGTTCTGAAAATCGCCAAGGGCCGGGATGATTACAGCCCGAGCCAGTGTAATGGGGACATCAAGGCGCAGGCGTCCTTTCGGCGGTTGTGTTCTTGAAAAAGAGCGACGGATATCGTCCAGTTCGCTCAAAAGCGACAGGCAGCGCTGATAAAACTCCTCCCCTTCATCCGTCATACTCACCTGTCGTGTGGTGCGATGTAGGAGCTTAACACCCAGATCCTGCTCGAGATTCTGAACGGCGCGGGTGACAGCCGGACGGTGCAGCTCAAGCGCCTCTGCCGCGCGGGTAAAGCTACCTTGCTCTACCACGTTTACGTAAATCTCCATTGCTTCCAGCATATTCAGCTGCATCTGTTCTTTGCCTCACCCATTATTTGTTTCACAGGGGAAAACTTGCCCCAGCTCGGTATGATTTTCTTTATAACATTCCTTCCTGATGGAAAATATCCTTTTCTAACCGAATTGTTTCACCGGGTATAACTTTCGAGCCTTGCCCGCATCGTTGAAGCGCCAAATCATACGCCGGGTAACACAACCTTTATGCTGAGCTCTACTGATAAGAAAATGCTGTTCTGGAGCAATATTTCTCACCTGCTGTCTATCCAGCTGCCACACTCGGGGGTGTTGTGCTTAAATAAATGTGGACACTTTGATAAGGGAATTTATTCACCTTTAAAATAAGATGTCGATATGAAACGAAAATCACCGAAGCAATATACTGAAAGCTTTAAGAAAGAAGCGATTAATTTAATACTCGAACAAGGTATACGGTTCCACAAGCAGCGAATGCTCTCGGAATAACAACCAAACTTCTCTATGCTTGGCGAAAGCGTCATGATGCTGAAAATAAACCCAATGCATTAACCCCCCTTGAACGACAGGAACTACTTGCTCTACGCAAAGAAGTTAAACAATTAAAAATGGAGAAAGAAATCCTAAAAAAGACGAGTGCCTTCTTTGCGAGGGAACTGCTATAAGGTGTTGGTTTGTTCAAGAACATAAAACACAATATCCCATTAAGCATTTATGCCGAGTGATGAAACTCAGCCGTTCAACGTTTTACGCTTGGCTAAAACGCCCTGTTAAACCGGTAGATAAGTGCCTAATTGAACTTCAACGAAAAGCCAGAGACATCTTCAGAGAAAGTCGAGAAAGCTTAGGTTACCGCATGTTAGCGGCCCAATTATGAAAAGAAGGTTATAGCATTAGTAATTATCGAACTCGAAAGTTGATGAAACAATTAGGGTTAGTGGTTAAGCAAAGAAAACGGCATCGAGTCTCGCCGAAAGGCAAAGCGATTGTGACTGCCGATAATTTATTGAATCAAAATTTTAATCCGGTTGCGGTCAATGAAATCTGGGCAGGCGATATTACCTATTTAAAAACGCCGGAAGGTTGGCTATATCTGGCTATCGTGATGGATTTATATTCTCGGCGTATTGTGGGTTGGCTCATGTCATCGAAAATTGATACGGCCTTGATAAGCAAAGCGTTAATGATGGCGTATAACTTACGTTTGCCCTCAAAGGGTTGTGTGTTTCACAGTGACCGAGGAAGCCAATATACGAGTGGGCAATATAAAGCGTTACTGAAAAGTTATGATATGCGCTCAAGCCAAGGTGATATAGGGGCTTGCTGGGATAATGCGGTAGTTGAACGATTTTTTGGAAGTTTAAAGCATGATTGGTTATTTAAAAGCGCTCATGCAAATCGCAAGGAGATGAGACAAGACGTACTAGATTATCTTCATTATTACAATTTAACGCGATTACACACGGCAAATAATTATTTGTCGCCTGTGGAGCACGAAAACTCCTTCAGAAATGTGTTCTAATTTTGTTGTACAGAACAGTTCCATTTGCCCTTCCTACACGAATATTTTTAATAACGATTATCCACATTATACTACGAACCTAGTTACAAAGTAGGTTGACCAGCCCCAAGCCGAGAGTAAAACACAGCGGATTCGGTCACGGACACGATGGTCCTTATTTTGCCGATGTAGTGCCTCAAGGGCGATCCGTTGTTCTGCGGTCAGTTCTATTTTCATGAGATGGAGCTTGATCCTCAAACGTCATAAAATCAAGTATCTTAATTGATCTCGGATATATACCCTTATTCATTCAAACCGCAGGTTCATTGGCCGCACTCAGTCAGCCGGGTCACATACTGATGTATGTTCCCTGCCTATCTTCCCTTGCCGCATTCCGGCATAAACTCTGAATGTAGGCTTAATACGGTTTCATCCCGAGCTGTTAGCTGCAACTTGAAAGCTATTGGGTATATGGTATCGTACGCGTCAGAAATACCTTTAAGAGAGCCCTTCACGGTGGAAAAAAAGAAAACCTTCCTGCAGCAGAAAAGCGGCTTGCACCCGCGTAACCGTCATCGCTCACGCTATGATTTCCCGGCGCTGATCGCCAGTTGCCCTGCACTGGAGCCGTTCGTCAAGCCGAACGCCTGGGGCGATATCTCGGTAGATTTTGCCGATCCTGCGGCGGTTAAAATGCTCAACCGTGCGTTGCTGCAACATTTTTATGGCATCGAACACTGGGACATTCCCGCCGATTATCTGTGCCCACCGATCCCCGGGCGTGCCGACTATTTACACCATCTGGCCGACCTGCTAGCGACCAGCAACGGTGGTGAGATCCCTCGCGGTAAAGGCGTGGCGATCCTTGATGTGGGCATTGGCGCCAACTGTATTTATCCGATTATTGGCTTGCGTGAATACGGCTGGCGTTTTACCGGTTCGGAGATTGATCCGGTATCGCTCAATTCGGCCAAAATGATCGTGGAGATGAATCCGACACTGAGAAACGGCGTGCGCCTGCGCTTACAAAAACAACCCGAATTTATTTTGAACGGCATCATCGGCGTGGCGGAGAAATTTGATGCCACACTGTGTAATCCACCGTTCCACGGCTCTGAACAGGAAGCGCAAGCCAGCACCCGCCGCAAACTGCACAAGCTGGGTAAAGGCGAGGTAGCCGACACGCCGGTACAGAATTTTGGCGGCAAAAATAAAGAGCTATGGTGTGAAGGCGGTGAAGAAGCCTTTGTGCGTAAAATGGTAGAGGAGAGCGTTAACCTGGCGCAAAACTGCCTGTGGTTCACCTCGTTGATTTCTAAAAACACTACCTTGCCTTCGATTTATCACGCGTTGAAGCTGGTGGATGCGGCCGAAGTCCGTACCATTGAAATGGCGCAGGGGCAAAAAATCAGTCGCTTTGTGGCCTGGACTTTCCACGATGCACAACAGCAGGTCGCCTGGGCGACAGAACGCTGGCGTTAATTCCCCTGGTGCCGGTTATTTAACCGGCACCGACAAAACTTCCCATTTCCCTTTCAATTTCTGCATGTTGCGTTATTCTCAATATATCTTCCAATACTAAAAATCTTAAAAAAATTATTTATTCAAAATATAATAGTTACCTTACTTAATTGATATTTTAATCCGGTATATATACTCAACGTCATTCAAGCTGCAGGCTGAGCGCAGCCAACGAACCTGCGGTTTGAATGAATAAGAATATATACCGTCCGTTTTAAGCAATAAACTGCCTAGATGTAAGATTCAATAAGCTGATTTGACCAAATTGAATACATTAACGCCAAACATGGAACAACTAATACAAAATGTAAATCGTCCAACTAATAATATCTGCACATAATTGGATTATATTCCATTAGTAAAGTGTCCTATTTGATTAAAGCCGATCAGTCAGAACATATCGATTTAGTGATACAAAAGTATCCTTGTAGCACATAACTAGCTCATCTTTAAACAGCATCCGCTCTTGGCACAGAGCTAACCACCAAATTTTATAGCTCACTTCATCAATCAACCATGTTAGAATAGCGAACTATTTTTTTAGTCCACATCACAAAAACAGTAAAATAAACTTTAGGCCCAAGTAAAAAGTTGAATTAAGTTTTATTAATTTAAAATCAACGCCATACAAGCTTAATTCAGACTCCGCCAATACATGGTAGCTTCGTAACCCCATCCCGATCAAAAGCTCTCGCTATAACACCCGTTTAAGTCTCAAAACAAAACAACTGTATAATTAGCCTTAATTCTCAATAGCCAATATAATTACTGCAAGCCCAATATTTGGGGATCGCCAAGATCATCGAGAAAAAATTGCCTTTTCCAAATAGTCATAAATGAACTCATTAACAAGCTCTATTTTTAAGTCGTTATTGCTTAGATAGTATCTTATGATATGTTGGATATCGGGCATATATTTTGGGGGCTTAGCTACTTTTGGCCTTTTTAAGAAGTCAATATTTGGGATGCTATTAGAGTAATAACATTACGCCTTATGACGGCGTAACAGCAATGCTGGCGTAATATTAATATGTATCAGTGTGACACCAGTTATATGATAAAAATCAGCATCAGAAAGAAAACTAGAATTACCTCGAATTTATCCTAAGCATAAATTACGTTAAAGTATCTGAGCCGTCGAATCAATAATAAAATAAGTGACAAGAGGTGATTGAAAAAGCAAGGTAAAATACAATAATAGCTTTATCTAAAAATATCATTTTAGTATTTAAAAAAATGATGCTGACCTTTTGGCGTTAAGATAAAGTCATACATAACTTTATAATGATAATGCACAACCTGAAATAAACTATGAAAATATCTTTGTTATCAAATAAGACCACATTAATCGTAATAATAGGATGGTTTTTACTTTATTACGTAGCAGGTGAAATCTCCGAGATACTTACGCCTGAGAATTCAGATATTTCTGTTGTTTGGTTTCCTGCGGGGATCGCAACAACAGCTTTTTTATGTATGCGTAAACGCCAATGGCTGCCGCTATTGATTGGCTTTATTGTATTAAACTTGATTCTAAATGGCTTTGATAGTGAGAAAATAATCCTTTCACTTATATACGCTATTCTGGCTATACTTTCTTGTATTATTATTGCTTGGATTGTTCGTAGATATGCTCAGCGAGGAGATGATCTGCACTTAATATTGTTATGGCTATCAACAACAATAATTGTCAGTTTTGCAGATGCAGTTTTATTTTCCTTCAGTATGTATTGGCTTGATAATATATCACTTAAAGATATATTCTGGGATGGTTTTATTGCCGATATTACCGGTAATATCTTTGCGACAACTGTTATTATGGGGCTAATTAATACCCGTTTCAAAAAGGTAGAGCCTTTTTTCAAAATTAATATAATTTTGGGAAGCGTAGTTTTTATTCTTCTTATTACTAGCACTATATTGATATTTAATGATACTGCAATACAGATATATCATTCCTATTTTCACCAACAACGAAATATTGCCAAATTATCGCTACTCTGTATCCCTATTTTACTTGCTGTTATCCTATCTATGCTATGGGGAAACCGAGGAGGCTCAATAGCACTGTTAATACTTGCTACGATTACAATCTATTACACTCGTAGCCAGCAGGGACCTTTTTATCTTCATGGTCTATTTCGTCATGAATCACTGTGGCTAATACAGGGATATTTGACGGTAATATCGTTATTAATGGTTTTTTTACGGGTTGTGGCTCGAAGTACTCATAGAATTGATGACACTCAAGGGGCTTATAAACAGCAGCATCTCGTATATCAACTTAATCTAGATAATGGAGTTATTGAATGGGGAAATATAGATTATTCATTTCCGAAAGCTGATTTGATAACCCTCTCTAATATAAAGCAGATTATGGAATCAACTCACCCTGACGACCGAGAAAAACTCGCTAAACATTGGAGACAAGGGCAGGCTCATACCTCTCTTCCAATAATAACCTTTTGTCTGAAAGATAAAGAAGGTCGTTGGTGGAATATAGAAGATCGCGGAAGTGTTATTTTTAGGAATAACAAACCAGTAATGATTGTTGGGAATTGGTTTATTTTAGATGAAGTATCCTGACATTAATGTAATAACAAAGGATAAGTGATGCTACAAATTGCATTATTACTCTTCGGTGCCGAATTTATCAGAGGGAAGGCGCATTATCTCTGGATAATAGGGCTCCTTTGGTGTTTTATTGGTATATTTATTTTTATCGATGGTATCGATGGTATTCTTTTTTTTCCAATACATTTGTTTGGTTTTTTATTGTTACTTGAAAGTCTGATCACATTAAGTGTCGCTTCAAGCGGGGTTGGAACACAAAAAACGATACTTTTTTTTAAGGGTGGTTTATTTTTGTTCTGCGCATTAGTTATCTTAATTAATCAGACATATAGCAATGTATTACTGTCCGCAATGTTCGGTTTTGTCTTTTTTATTACTGGATTATTTGTTGTTACATCAGCTTGGATTGTTCGTTTTCCTGGATGGCAATTAATTCTGCTGTGGGGCATAATTGAAATGCTATTTGCCTTTTTTCTATTTACCCATCATCAAGCAACAATTTCATTTTTTATTGGATTCCTAATGATAGGGAGTGGTTTTGGATGCCTGAAGATAGCATTTCGAGCCCGCCACATTCAACGAGGAACATCCGTATTTGAGCTGATGAGGCCTTTACCTGTATCATTTAAAAAGAAAGGGACTAGGCGACCAATAATAGATGATTCACAACTATCCCCCTTAAATAGAGTAACTGATCCAGATGCTATTTTAACTGTGCATATCTGGACACCCGAAGGCTCCGCAAATCAACGTCCTGTACCACGTCCGATTATTAATCGTTATATTGCAGCAGTTGATTCTGAGGGTGTTATTTCTACAGGGCATGCATCTTTAGAGCTCTATCCGCATCTCTATATCAGTTTATACCCCGAGGAAGATATTGATCGTTCCCCATCAGAGTTTTTCCGGTTATTAAAAGCAACCGCTGATAACAATGTTCCGGGGCGATTCTTGCCCAATTATCAAACTGAAGCATCTGAATGGTGTGAATCTGACAGACAAATTATTTTCAATATTTATAATCATGCTTCTTTACTAAATTTCTGGGAAAAATATCGCCAATATCCTGTTTATAACCTAACATATCAGAACTGTTCCAGCAGTGTTGCATATGGCTTGGAAGCTGCATTAGATGGTGTTTTGTCTATGCAAAAAAGAAGTTATTTTATCGGCGTTTTAAATGTACTTTGCATGCCAGAGTTGTGGATTGCTGCTCAAATTCGTCGGCGTGCGCTGATGATGGCATGGACTCCAGGGTTAATTATGGACTATGCACGTGCTTTGCGGGCTATTGTACATCCTGTTCCAGTTCCCTGGTATAAACGCTTACTAAAGCGCTTAGTTTCACGATAATTAGATATTTTATCCCAAAAAAAGATTAAAATTATCATTTCTGGATGTTTGCTAAATAAGTTAAAGAGGTTTTTATGCTAAAAGTGTACGCAATCTTGGCAGTGTCTATCATCGCTGAAACAACGGCGACAACCATGATGAAGGCATCTGATGGATTTACTAAGTTGGTGCCCAGTATTATTGTGGTTATTGGTTATGCCATTTCTTTTTATGGCCTATCGCAAGTTGTTAAAAGTATGAATATTGGTATCGCCTATGCTATATGGGCTGGAGCAGGAATATTTCTGGTTTCAGCATTATCATTTTTTATTTACAAACAAAAACTTGATTTTCCAGCATTAATTGGTCTGGCATGCATTGCAGTAGGAATTGTTATTATCCAGTCGTTCTCTAAATCAGTTACTCATTAAATTTTAATAGCCCTACATTATAGGGCTACCTTTTCACGACTTGATATCAATATAATAACTCAGCACTCTCGTTGTTTCGAAATATCTTTAATTAATGATAATTAGATTACAATATCGAGTATTTCAGTTTAATATAATCATAATAAATTCGAAAGGAATATATATTCTTTATAAGGCTACTAAGGCACCCAAAAAATATCTCTATTCTGACAAGAATATTAATACTGTACTCAATGAATTCAATTAACTATTATAAAATAATCTTTATTCTTTCTGTTCAAGATATAACAATATTAAATAAATACAGAAACCTGATTAATTATTTTATCAACAAATCTATTTGAGAAAAATTAAATTATCACCCTATTTTTACACTTATAATCTTAGCTATTGAAGTTCAATATACTGATAGTAAGGCTATTGAATGACAGAGCTACTATTTCATATTGATAATAATATTACTTTCAATAAAAAATGACAGCTAAAATCGTTCAAACAAATGCAATTAAAACCGATCAAAAACTGATAGGATATACGATACAATAGTATGGCGACCCTACAAATATAAAAAAGCAAATAGTTTTAGAAAAAATAAAAGTAATAACAGATAAAAATTATGCATATTCTGTATCTTACCGTTGGATGTTTAATGAATATGAGAGCTTGAATCCTTTATTGTTTTTTTATGGATTAATCTCATAATTCAGTTCCAAAAAGGGCGTTAACTAACAATAAATCTTAATCCCCTATTTTTACAGCCATAAACTGACTACACCATTAATTTCATCGACATAGATAGAAAAATTAAGCAGTTATATTGAGAAGATGCTTCAAACCAGCCCGACTCAATTTTAACCACCATCGATAACAATAATTTTAAAAGCAATATGTTAGAAAGGTTGAGCAGATAATAACTTGCCCCAGAATGGACTTCGAAATAAACGTATCATTGAAGGATAAAAAGTTCACTCCGGTGGTTTTTTATTATCTATGACCCACCCTAAATAAGATTGACACTTTCCTAATCTAATATGAGTTAAATATTATTAGCCAATATCTATACTTGTTTCTATTTTTACGCGACTAAATTAAACATAAAAATATTTTAACATTTATTATTATTTGCATGCATCTTTTAGGCCTGCTTTACAGGATTTTTGTAATAACTCAGCTGATTTTTTTTCATTAAAATCAACACCTTCACCATCTCTGTACATTTTTCCTAACATAAACATCGCTGAAGGATGACCTTGATCGGCTGCTTTCTCGAACCATTCAGCAGAAATGATATAATTTTGTCTTACGCCAATTCCATCGTAGTACATTAAACCTAAATAATTTTGAGCATCTTTATTGCCTTGCTTCGAGGACTTTTCAAACCATTTTATAGCAGTCTCAAAATTTTGTTCCACACCATGACCGTTAAGATACATATCCCCCAAAAATACTTGCGCATCTTGGTTGCCCTTTCCTGCCGCCATAGTGAGCCATTTTTTAGCTTTTTTATAATCCTGCTTTACCTCTTGCCCTAAATAATAACTGACTCCTAGTAATACTTGAGCTTTAACATCCCCTTTTGTGGCTACACTTTCAACTTGCTTAATAGTTTCCTGAGATATAGCGGCTAAACTAGTATTCATTCCGATGAATATCATCATAATTATAAAAAAAGTCGAGTTTATCGTTCGCTTGAAGAGTATTTTCATTTTGTTATTACTATATGACTTTAATAAAGTTATTTGATGCTATCAAATATAACAAAATCATTACGTAAAGAAAACTATCAAGCTAGAATGGTAGGTGGTACCTGCTGATTCTATAAATCAATTTTCACCCTCATAATTAGATATAAATCATCATTTATACTTTATAATAACTGAAGTAATTAAATAATGTTTCAAAACCTAACCGTCGATAGAGTTCAACTCCAGAAGGTGACGATTCTAGATAACAACAGGTAATCTTTTTTTGTAGACAAAAATCTAACACATAATTAATTAAATACGTCGCATTACCTTGTTTTTGATGATCCAAATGTGTCGCAATATCATCTAATCTTGCTATTTTATTATGAATGGTTAATGTCAATGATGTCACAGGAAATTGAGATTTAGTTAATATAAAATGATAAATTTCTATCTTCTGATTAATTATATTCTGATGATGTTCAATATATTGGCTAATGATATGATGAGCATCAATCTCCGTACTTAAAAAAGCATTTTTAAGGGGTTGCGCCCACAATGATAAATTATCATTAACTAGCCTAATTGATAGGTGTTTTTCTTTCTGTAATTGTTTTTTTTTCGTCCATTTATTTAGTGCTAATCCCATTGCAGTTGTCATACTATCAGCTTTATAACTACCAGAAGTTAATATCGGCAATAAAGATGCAATTGCACTGTCCTTTATAACTAGACAGTAGGCTTTGTTTTTTTCATCAAAAATCTGCTGTGCTGCATATAGAGTTTTTAGATCTATCGGCTCTCTTATGAGAATAAAATTAAAAATAGATAGATCAATCGAGGTTAAATAACACTCTACTGAAGAGTTAATAACTTCATACTTTTGGCAAAAAGATGCCCAAAATAATTTCTCAATATCAAAATAATTTTTTATGTTCATCATTATATTGTTATCGCCCCCAATAGCCACCGTTATAATTTCACAACCTAAATAATATTAATAGATAAAAAAATATATTACTCGTCTAATTTACTATTTTATATCACATCATATTCATAAAAAGACTAAATAAATTATAATAAAATACGTAATATCAATATCAGACAAAATTTATTTTATCTTGCAGACTAAGTTTGTTATAAACTATACCATTATCCAATAATGAGTAAATTTGATAAAAAAACAACTTTTTTATAAAAAAAATCACTATAAATAATAATATAATCAAATTGAATTTAACTTATGTTTGATATCTTCATAAGAACGATCCTGTTTACCTTTCATTTAAAGCATTAAGAATAAAATAAAAAAATCAATACAAAGATTATCTACTTATTTCATTGATTATCTTTGTCTCACTCACAGCAATTAGTTAATTAAATAATATGAAAAAATTAGAATATTTTTTAAAGATAGTACGTACTAGCATTATTAGTGATAAAAATTACTTAACTAAAAAATTTATGAAAAAAATCAAATACTCGCCAAACTTTGATTTTCCGGAAAGCTTTAATGAAAAAATAAATCATCGAATATTATATGATAGAAATCCACTATTTACTCAATTAGCAGATAAACTATTAGTTCGAGATTTTATAAAACAGAAGATTGGTGAAGATTACTTAGTTCCACTACTAAAATGTTATAATAAAACGCAACAAATAAATTTAGATGAACTGCCTGAACAATTTGTACTAAAATGTAACCATGATAGTGGTAGTAGTATTATTTGTCATTCTAAGCACCATTTCGATTTATCTAAAGCTAAAAAAAAGCTTGATTTTCATCTTATGCGTAATCTTTATTATATTACGCGTGAAAAACACTATAAAAATATTAATGCTAAAATTATTTGCGAAAAGTATATTGATTTATTTAGTAAGAATAATCGTATGCTAACACCAGAAACATGTAGAATTCACTGTTTCGATGGGGTCCCCTATTATTCTGAAATTGATTTTTCTGATGAAAATGGTAATGAATTTATTAATATATATGATCCTGAATGGAATCTACAATCAGTTATGTTTGGATACCCTAACATGCGTCATAAACTTCCTCAGCCTGCGCTATATTCGAAAATGCTTGCACTTGCTACAATTTTAGCTGAAGGTTTTGATTATTGCCGTGTCGATTTCTTAATGTCAGAAAATAAGATTTATTTTAGTGAATTAACATTTACACCTAATGCTGGCCGTACCCTTATTGAACCAACATCATGGGATTATAAATTAGGTTCACTTTGGCAACAGAAAATTTATACCACTAATTAAAAAGTTATTGATTAACGATTGGCCTGCTAGCCAGCTATCCGTTTAAATTTATAGATCTGAATAGTTATAAATAAAAAGGGGAGTCAAATAAAATGACTCCCCTTTTCTATACAATCAATTCTATTATATATTTAACTCACCAGAATATGACTTTTACGTCGAACACTTGCAATCAGCATATAAATAGCTGTTGCGAGTAAAACCATAAAGAAAAAGTCCATTAATCCATTATTCTGAGCTATAAATCTACCAGCAGCAACAGGTCCAACGGCTGATCCAATGCTGTAGCTAAATAACATAACTTGAGTTGCCGCAACAATATAAGATGAGTCTAGATTATCGCATGCCAATGTAATAGCGATGGGATAAAGTGCAAAAGATGACATCCCCAATAATGCCAAAGCAATAACCATCACTAAATAATCATCTGATAAGTAAATCATTCCCATGGCAAAAACACCCAGCAAAGAAACCATAGCTAATAGTAAAGTTTTACTCATTAATAAGGATAATTTGCTAATAACTGGCTGAATAATCATGCCACCTAAAATAATAGCAGCCATTAAAACCCCAACCTGTTCGGTAGAGTAATGACCTTCTATTAATGATAATGGCATTAGACCATAAATAGTTCCCATCACAACACCGGATACCATACAACCGATAATCGCAGGTTTACTTAATTTGCTGATCTTCTTGAGTGATAAACGATGATGCGTTGCACATGTAGGTTGCCCTTGGCGTAAAAATAAGGGGGGCATAACCGCTAATAATAAGAGCCCTAGAACGACAACAAATGGAATAAAACCTTGGGTACCAATGACACCAATCACTAATTGCCCTACCGTTGTCCCTCCATAAAGAGCTGTCATATAAAAACTTAGACGTTTTGCTCGTTCCTTCGGACTATCACCAATTAATAACCATGATTCAACCACCACAAAAATGCCAGCAACAGCAATACCTGCAACTAAGCGAATCGGTAGCCAAAATTCTAGTTGTGGGGCTATAGGCAACGCAATGACAGTAGCTGATAGCATTAATAGGAAGCTAACAAATGATAAGCGATGGCCAATTTTAGCGATTACTGGTTCAATCAGCAGAGAGCCAATAAGTAAGCCAATATAATACGTACTGGCTAACCAGCCAGCATAACTTGTATCAATAGCAAAATTCCCCATAGATAAAGGAATTAAGCTCATTAAATAACCGGAGGCAATAGCAAAAATAGTTAAGCCAGCGACAGGTACGAAAGCACTGTCATTGGTGCGCATAGCAGAGGCCTGTTTCACGACCATCTCTCCACTTAAAAAGTAATTACATGCGCTGCATCTTCATCGGGGGAATGCCATGAGGCCTTATAATTCACACTGAGGAACAGTATAAATTCCGGCGACTGGAGCAGAATAAATAAAAGCTTAATAGCTCAATTGCGCGCAATATAGATCTTTCTATGCATAAATTACAATGAGAAAATCTAATGCTTATAAGCAAAAATTTTTATATTAGGTTTTAACTTAATTAATTAATTTTATTAATCCACATTAAAAATAAATATTATCAATAAAAACATAACGTTATAGTTTTCATTTTAATTGTCTATCTGTTATTAATAAAGTAACTATTATCAATAGTTATGATATGACCCTGTGGATAGAGCCTATGTTTTGTTACAATTATGCTAGCTACCTAGATATTCAATTTCTTTTTTGGCTGATTTTATAACATATAATTATTTTATCTTTCATATATATGAATTAATTTTTTTAATGTTTTACTCACTCTTACGAGTAAAACATATTAGGATCTTATTATCGATACTATATAGTTATCTGGTTATACAACTATAGCTACATAAGCATTTGGATACGATTAACAAAATCGATTACTTAGTCAGTTTTATTGCTTAATTAATCATATTATCACCTTAATATATGAGTATGCCCACAGAATTATAATTTTATTCATCATCCCTTTGTTTTTTATTCTATTATTGCCATTAATTAATGATTTACTAAATTAGTTATACATAATTATGTTTCATAAATAATATAAATATGTTTTATTAATAAATGAAAAAACACCGATGGAATTTAAAATATAAATAATAATCAAATAAAATACCACCACTAATAATTAACATTAAAAATAGTACAAGTAAAATAAAAACATAATGGCAAAAAAACCAAATAAATTCACGAGATTAAATTAAAATTTTATTTATTATGAAAGCAAATAAGTTAACTAAAGCTAATTAGACAGTAACCTTGATTACATACATTATATAGATTTGATTATTATAAATAATAAAAACTATATTCATCTAATGGATTAAATACTAAATAAGGAAGATTTTATGAAGAAAAATTTTAATCATATGGACTCAAATAAACTTAACTCAAAGAAATCAGTCGCATTATCGGGTATCTGCGCCGGGAATACAGCCCTCTGCACTGTAGGGAAAAATGGGAATGATCTACATTATCGTGGTTATGATATTCATGATTTAGCGGAAAAATGTGAATTTGAAGAAGTCGCCTATTTATTAATTCATGAAAAATTGCCTAATAATGCTGAACTAATTTGTTATAAAAATAAGCTTAAATCTCTACGGGGCTTGCCCACTAATGTCAAAATAATACTGGAATCGTTACCCGCATCGGCACATCCTATGGATGTTATTCGTACTGGTATCTCTGTAATAGGTTGTATTCTTCCGGAAAAAATTACACATCCACCTTCTGAAGCACGGGATATTGCTGATAAACTGCTCGCTTCATCAAGTTCAATATTATTATATTGGTATCATTTCAGTCATCATGGGAAACGTATTGAAACGGAAACTGATGATGACTCGATAGGAGGTCATTTTTTACATCTTTTACTCGATAAAACTCCATCATTAGAATGGGTTAAACACATGCATAGCTCTTATATTCTATATGCAGAACATGAGTTCAATGCATCAACCTTTTCCAGCCGAGTCATTGCTGGTACGGGAAGTGATTTTTATTCTGCCATCACAGGAGCAATTGCTACGCTTCGTGGGCCAAAACACGGTGGAGCAAATGAAGTTTCACTCGAGATTCAACAACGATATCATTCCCCAGAAGATGCCGAGCAAGACATTTTATCACGGCTACAACAGCAAGAAGTTATTATTGGTTTTGGTCATCCGGTATACACTCTTGCTGACCCTCGCCATAAAATAATTAAATCAATAGCCTATAAACTATCGCAAGAAACTAACAATCATAAACTGTACCAAATAGCTGATCGCATTGAAATGCTCATGGCTCAGCAAAAAAATTTATTCCCAAATCTCGATTGGTTTTCTGCTGTTTCCTATTATTTGATGGGAATACCGACAGCGATGTTTACTCCACTGTTTGCCATTGCACGTACTGCCGGGTGGGCTGCACATATTATTGAGCAACGTCTTGACAATAAAATCATTCGTCCTACTGCACATTATATTGGCCCTGAAAATCAGCCATTTATTACTCTAAAGGATCGGTCTTAACTCCTAAGATAGGAATAACTATGCCTACGCCAAGCACGTGCAATAATACTAAATATGATCAGGTTATTATTGATATTGTTGATTATGTAACTCAACAACCTGTTATTTCAGAACTTGCCTATGAAACCGCCTATTACTGTTTTTTAGATACGCTTGGTTGCGGTATGGAATCACTTGAATATCCAGCCTGTCGAAAATTATTAGGGCCTATTATCCCAGGAACCATTGTTCCTAATGGGACAAAAATTCCTGGAACTCAATTCCAATTAGACCCGATACAAGCAGCATTTAATATTGGTGCGATGAACCGTTGGCTAGATTTTAATGATACTTGGCTAGCTGCAGAATGGGGGCATCCCTCTGATAACTTAGGGGGTATTCTTGCTGTAGCTGATTGGTTATCACGCGAAGCCATCACTAAAGGACATGCACCTCTTACGATACAAAATGTACTCACCAGTATGATAAAAGCCCATGAAATACAAGGGTGTATCGCACTAGAAAATGCCTTTAATGAAGTTGGTCTAGATCACGTTATTTTAGTTAAAGTTGCTTCAACTGCCGTGATTGCAGAAATGCTGGGACTCAATCGAGAGCAGATACTTAGCGCGGTTTCTCTCGCTTGGCTGGATGGTCATCCGCTACGCACTTATCGTCAATCCCCCAATACTGGTACCCGAAAATCATGGGCGGCAGGAGATGCAACAGCTCGAGCAGTACGGTTAGTCCTTAAAGTTCAAAAAGGAGAAATGGGTTATCCTAGTGCCTTAACTGCCAAAAAATGGGGCTTTTATGATGTGCTATTTAAAGGACAGCCCTTTAAGTTTCAACGTCCCTATGGCTGCTATGTAATGGAAAATACCTTGTTTAAAATTTCTTTTCCCGCGGAGTTTCATGGACATACTGCTATAGAAGCTGCACTACAAATATATAATCAATTAAAAGAACAAGGAAAAAACAGTGATGACATTCATTCAGTAATAATAAAAACGCATGAGGCATGTTTACGAATTATAGATAAACAAGGCCCACTATATAATTCAGCCGATCGTGACCATTGTATTCAATATATGGTGGCAATTTCTCTATTGTATGGCAGATTAACCGCAGCCGATTACAGCGATACCGTCGCAGCTGATCCACGAATTGATATCTTACGGAGAAAAATAAATTGTAGCGAGAACCCCCTATTTACACAAGATTATCATGATCCTGATAAACGTTCGATAACCAATGCGATGTGCGTTATTTTAAATAATGGGGAACAATTAGATGAAATAATTATTGAATATCCATTAGGCCATGCTCGTCGTCGTAAAGAGGGGATCCCGCTATTATTAAAAAAATTCAGAGTGAATATAGCGCGTCAATTTCCTGAAGCTCAGCAACAACGAATATTAGCTGCGTCATTAGACCGGCGGTATTTAAATAATATTCCAGTAAATGAATATCTTGATCTATTAGTTATTTAATACATATTAAGTGCCAATCAAAATAATAGCGATTGGCACTATTTTTAATAAACTAATCATTTATATTATTCAATTCTAGTAACCGAATTTCTCTGTATTAATTTTGGGCAATAAATTAATGATTGGGCATGTATCTCATCACCGCGAGATATAGCCAAAGCTAATTCTGTGGCTTTTTCTGCCATCATTTGTATAGGGTAACAGACTGTAGTCAATCGAGGATGAATGTAACGCGCAATTAAAGCATCATCAAAGCCAACCACAGACATTTGCTGTGGTAATGCTATTCCATTCTCATCAAGTACCGACATGGCGCCTGCTGCCATAAAATCGTTATAAGCCACTACAGCGGAGATATTCAAGGATTTAGCCAATAAATTGGTCATCGCCTCTTCCCCTCCTTCACCATACGGTGAACCGTGCTCAATCATATTTTCTGAGTAAGGAATATTATTATCTTTTAACGCATCAAGATAACCTTGTAATCGTTGTTCCGCATCTTCAATTTGATGATTTGATGATATATAAGCAATATTCTTATGACCGTAATGAATAAGATGTTCTGTTGCTAAATATGCGCCTTGATAATTATTAAGTGAAATACAACGCTCAGAAATTTGAGGAATATGACGATTAATCAACACCATACTCGGCACTTCAGTGGCATAATCGATTAGTTGTGCATCAGATAATGCTTTCGAATGGATAACCAAAGCATCACAACGGTTATTAATTAATAATTCTATCGATTGTCGTTCTTCTTCTGCATTATGATAGCCATTACAAATCAAAATATGTTTACCATAACGATGGGCTACGCCATCAACAGCTTTAACTAATGTACCAAAGAACGGATCGGAGACATCATTAACCAAGACACCAATTGTATGACTATTTTGACTTACAAGCGCTCTAGCAGCGGCATTAGGACGATAACCAAGTTTGCTCATCGCTTGTTTTACAACAATAATTGATGCTTTGCTGGCTTTAGGTGATTCATTTATTACGCGTGAAACGGTCGCTACTGAAACACCTGCTTCCCGTGCAACATCTTTTATCGTTGCCATATTATGCCTCTTTGACAAATAACGCTATTAACCAATACATGACTTATTAATCCAACTATTTAGTCATAATCAGCATACGATTACATTACTGAAAAAACGATAGAAAACAACTAACTATTCGCTATGATATACTATAATAGATAATTAATAAGTAAAATTGACAGATATTTAATACTAAAAATTAAACGCGCTATATGAACGCGTTTAATCGATAATTTCTAACCTTTATGCTGGTTAAAAAATAAATTGATAGCTTGTGGAATGATGATAAGTTTTATTAGCTTGTTGTATGCCGCGATATTTTTCATCCCATTCAGGATGATTCGGTCCATCTGGTAAAAATTGCGTTTCCATAGCTACACCAAAGTAATTAGTGTATTTACTTGATTTTCCGCGCGTTCCTTGTAAATAATTTCCACTATATAACTGCATGCTTGGCATCGTTGTCGCAATATCTAAGCGAACATCATCATCAGGAGAAAATAACGAAGCAATAATGGATTGGCCATCTGTTTTCTCTATATCCAAGATCAGTGGATGATCGTAACCGCCTACCCGCAGTTGTTCGTCATCTTGTAAAAAATCACGACCAATACGCCGACGCTGACTAAAATCAAAATGTGTTCCAGTCGTTTTTCGCCATTCACCGGTTGGGATACCCTCAGCTGTTAACGGTAAAAATTGAGGTGCATAAAGCTGTAAATCATGTTCTAAACAAGTTCGAGTCGAATTCTCGCCAGCTAAATTGAAATAACTATGATTGGTTAAACTTACCGGACAGTGTTTATTTGTTTGGCTGGTATAGGTGATAGTGACTCGATTATCATCCGTCAGACAATACTCTACAGAGGCCTGTAAATCCCCGGGAAAACCTTGATCTCCATCAGGAGAAAAAAGTGAAAATAAAACCTCATTTTGATTTTTTTTCTCTATTTTCCATTGACGATAACTGAAGTTATCAATTCCACCATGCAAACAATTAGGTGCTTGATTAATTGTTAAAGTGAATTCTTCACCCTCTAAAGTGAATTTTCCATTCGCTATTCGGTTAGCAAAACGACCAACGGTTGCACCCAGATAAACTTGCTGTTGTGATAAGGCTGATAATGATGGTGCTCCCAATAAAACATCTCTTTCTCCTGATTTTAAGGGAAGTATGCAACTTAGCCACGTTGCACCAAAATCAGTAAGCTGTATTTTCATCCCGCCACGATTAGTCAGTGTGATAATTTGAGAATTAATATCTTCCATAAGAGCACCTGTCCTTAATTAACAACAATTGACGATGAATAACAAAATAAGTCGGTTAATAAATTATAGCGTATCGATTTATTTCAGCTAAAACTATTCACTATAAACACCCGCACCTGCACTCGGCTGACAAACATAAATTTCAGCCTGCAATCCGGTTGCTGTATGATAATTAGCATCGATAGCTTCAATCACAGAATCGACTTTATCTTGCTTCATCAAGGCCACGATACAACCGCCAAAACCTCCGCCGGTCATTCTAACACCGCCTTCATCTGCCAGTACCGCTTTAACAATATCCACTAATGTATCTATTTCTTGCACGGTAATTTCAAAATCATCACGCATAGATATATGCGATTGCTCCATTAATTGGCTTAATAATGGTAAATTATTGTCGGTTAATGCCTTCGCAGCAGCTAAAGTCCGAGCATTTTCACTGATTACATGACGAGCACGCTTCGCCACTATGCTATCTAACTGACTGGCTTTTTTTACAAACTCATCCTCTGTGATATCACGTAGCGCTTTAATTCCTAATATTCTAGCGGCTTCTTCACATTGCAAACGACGAGTATTATATTCGCTATCAACTAATCCACGCTTTTTATTAGAATTAATAATCATCACTACTAAATCTTTTGGAATAATAACAGACGAGGTTTCTAGCGATCGGCAATCAATTAATAATGCATGCCCTTGCTCTCCACAAGCTGAAATTAATTGATCCATAATACCGCAATTACAACCAACAAACTGATTTTCTGCTTGTTGTCCATTAAGAGCAATCTCTTGTTGGCTAATATCTAATTGATAAAGTTCTTGAATCGCCTGACCAATAACAACTTCTAAAGAAGCGGAAGAACTTAGCCCCGTACCTTGTGGAATATTACCACTCACACTAATATCACAGCCGCCGAAATGATAACCACGGGCTAATAAAAACTTAATCACACCTCGGATATAATTAGCCCACATTTTATCGGCTAAAAATTCTATTTCTTGGTCCAAATTAAATTCATCGATTTCATTACCATAATCAACAGCAACAACCCGAATAATATTATCATCACGCTTCGCAGCTCCGACTAATGTTAGATAATTAATCGCGCAAGGTAAAACAAATCCATCATTATAATCTGTGTGTTCACCAATCAAATTTACACGTCCCGGCGCCTGAATAAACACCTGTGGTGAATAATTAAATGATTGAATAAAGGATTGAGTCACGACCTGTTTTAATCTATTCATTAAAGTATCCTCTGATTAACGATATAGCTCCCCTTGCCCGCAAGAGGCTGAGGAATAAGCTATAAATTTATCTATATTATTCGGAATTAGCTCATCAATTTAATTTTGTTGTTTATAGTGGATATCACTAACCGAACGTAATTTCTCTGCCGCTTGTTCTGGTGTTAAATCACGTTGCACTTCTGCTAGCATTTCATAGCCGACCATAAATTTTCGTACCGATGCTGAACGTAATAAAGGCGGATAAAAAATAGCATGTAATTGCCAATGTTCAGTATCGCGACCATCGGTAAAATAAGGTGCAAAATGCCAACCCATAGAATATGGAAATGGACAATTAAACAAATTGTCATAACGACAGGTTAATTTTTTTATCGCTAACGCCAGATCTTCTTCCATCGGTCCAGTTAATTGTTCCATTCTCTTAACTGGCAATTTAGGTAATAACATAGTCTCAAATGGCCATGCTGCCCAATAAGGAACCACTGCAACCCAATATTGTGTTTCAACTACTATACGTTGACCATCTTTTAATTCCTCAGCCACATAGTCAACTAACAAATTCGTTCCGTGCTGTTGAGAATATTCCTGTAGGTAATTATCTTTTCTAGCTAACTCATTAGGAAGAAAATCACTGGCCCAAATTTGCCCATGCGGATGAGGTTGAGAGCATCCCATCATTTCACCTTTATTCTCAAATACTTGAACCCATAAATAATCTTTACTAAGTTCTTCAATTTGTTGCTTCCAAACAGTAATAACATTCTGAATTTGACTTATCGGTAATTCAGCTAAAGTTTTACTATGATCAGGAGAAAAACAAATCACTCGACTCAACCCACTTACAGCTTGCGTTTGAAATAAAGCCGATTGATGTTCTGGCTGTTGGCTTTGTTGCGGTAATAAAGCAGAAAAATCATTTTGAAAAACATGTATATGAGGATAATTAGGATTTTTTTCACCTGATATCCGCTCATTTCCAGGACATAAATAGCAGGTAGGATCATACGAAGGTAAAGTAACCGCACTCGATTTTTCATCCATTCCACTCCATGGACGTTTAGAACGGTGTGGAGAAACTAATATCCATTGCCCTGTTAGTGGATTATAACGACGATGTGGACAATCTGACGGATTAAATTTTATTTTCTCCATAGCAACCTCTTTTAATCTATGAATTCTGCAATAAAAACTAAGATAGATGCCCTATTGATTTATAGAATAACGATGCTATTCATATCGTTACCCCTAAAATCAAGGCAAATGATGGCTCGACTCTCTAACAATGAAAGCAGTATATCCTGCAACTTATAGATATTCTGTGATCTCTCTCGCGTTAGTGTAAACGTTTACATAAACAGCAAAGATTGATTGATTATCTCTTTATTCATGGAGTTATAATTAAACAGAAAATATACTAATAAAAAATATCGTTGGTGTATCTTTTAATACTCATACGACACACTAACGATTTAAATATGCGGGGGTATTGATTACAGAACTGATTTAATAAACAAAGATATCAATGTTTACAATTTTCATCGTAAGGATCTAAATGCGTCATAACATTCAAAATTTGTGGGTGCTCTAATAAACGATCTCTCACATTAACGGCTATATCATGTCCACACTGAATACTAAGTGTACCATCAACCTCTAAATGTACATCAACCAAATAATAATCACCCGATTTACGAGTTTTTAAATCATGAAATCCTTTAATTTCAGAGGTTTCTTCAAGGATCTGGCGAATTTCAACTAATGTCTCTTCATTAGCACCTTTATCCATCAAATCTTGCATAGATTGATAAGTAAAAGTGTATCCCATACGGCCAACAAATGTTCCTACGATCAACGCAGCTATTGGATCGAATATTTTAAAACCACATAAACTACCAATAATACCAATCGCAACTACCAATGAAGATGCCGCATCAGAACGTGCATGCCATGCATTGGCCACCAACATGCTTGAATTAACTTTTTTCGCCACATTTAGCATATAACGAAATAATGTTTCCTTGGCAATTAAAGCACTTAGCGCAGCAACCAAAGCAATACTATGGACTTCGGGGATCAATTCTGGAGCGATGATTTTTTGTACCGCAGACCAAATCATGCCAATACCCACAATCGATAAAATAATCCCCAGAATCAATGACGCTCCATTTTCATAGCGAAAATGTCCATAAGGATGATCTTCATCGGGTTTCTTATGACTTTTCTTATTCGCAATTAATACAACAAAATCAGCAACTAGATCAGATAGTGTATGAATACCATCAGCAATTAGTCCTTGTGAATGAGAAAAAATACCAATAATGATCTGCCATAAGGATAAAACTAAATTGACAGCAATACTAACCAAGGTACTTTTCTTTGCCGCTTGGAATTTTTCAGTTTGTAATGAAGCGTTATCCTTAACTAATTCATTTGACGTGTTATGTTTATGCATAATTTATATTCTATCTAGTAAATTTAAATCATTATCATTTAAAATTGTATTTATAAATCAATAAATTAAACAACTTTATTTAGGACCAAAGATATTGCCATAATGATAACTAAAAGTCTTCATTTATATAATTAGCTAAATTTTTATTACACAATAAAATAGCCTAATATAACTATGCGACAGATAAAAAACTTCTCAAGCGCTATGAGATCGCTGAATATTCAGTACATTAACTTTAATATGGTTCTAGCATAACTCACTGATTTTAATATCACTAACTGGGCTTGAATGTATTTAAAAATCAATTATGAAATAAACCACATATAAAATTAATTTATAATCTTATTAAGACTATATTAATTGAAATAAGAAATATGTTACATTTTATCTGATAAGTTTTTGTGACTATTCACAATATAACTAATTAAATTTGCTATAATTGATCGTAATAAAAACAGCAGACGAGGCCTTTATGTATAAAACAATTTTAGTTCCTATTGATCTTCTTGAAGATGATTTGAATCCAGAAATTATCAAACATGTCGAGCAGTTGGCTAAATTAGGCTCACCTAAAATTCATTTTTTATCGGTGATACCTAGCGTCGAGTTATTTTTCGGTATTGAAGTGGCTATTTTGCCTGAAAGTCAAAAAGATTCAGCTGAGCGTTCTAAATTGGCATTTCGTGCCTTAGAAGATATTATTAAGAATGTTAATATTCCAGATGAGCGAATTGTTTGTAATATTGGTATTGGTTCTGCAAAAGATGAAATTTTAAGTTATGCCACTGATATCAATGCTGACTTAATCGTTATTGGATCTCATCATCCAAGTACAACAACTTATTTATTGGGCTCAACAGCGTCTACTATTGTACGTCATGCTAATACCTCAGTATTAGTTATCAGATAGTTCACAATAATAAAAAAATACTATATCCATAAATTAACAATTAGGTTGATTAACTGGAATTGAGCATAAAAGCTCTGGTATTACGTTGATTAAAATTAATCACGTTAACCAGAGCCTATATTATTTATTCAGGATTATTTTTGGACTGAAGTAGATAAACTATCTTCTGCTGACCATACGCGATATTTAACATCCATATCTTTTGGCGCATAAACCACAATTGGTAACTTACTGTTATAACGAACAAAAGCTTCATCACCTAAATTAGTAGTTACAAAGCTTTCTTTTGGAGCCTGGTCACCACAACCCATCATTGTAGAAGCTGGGCCTTTAACTTCTTCGAGTTGATAGTAATTATATCCCCAACCCTGTAGCTCTTTTTTATCTAATTCGCCCATAAACCATTGTTTATTACAATCTACTTTAAGTGTCTTACCTATAACTAATTCAACCATATAATCATTTTCATTAGATTTTGGTTGTAATTCAATCACATGGCGTGTCATTCCAGCTTCAGCTTTAGGATAAGGCGCAATCTTTTCTAATTGGTTTTCAGCTATAGCACAAGAAGAAACTAAAACAGCAGCCATGAGTGGAAAAATCGTTTTTTTCATTATTTCATCCTATTGCTTAATAAAAGAATATATAACTCTCCTTTAGAGGCCGTAATCATAGACTAAGTTCAATCCTTTTTAACTCAACATAATCTTAATTACTTGCAATTAAGCTTACCACATGAATATATCATCCTAATAATTAAACTAACTTTACTTACTATAGAAAAACACAAAAAATTTAAACTTAGATTTCAAACAGTTAAATTTATCATTTTGTCATTTTAATTAAACCTATCAAAATATGTGTAAAAAATAGACAAAAATAAGGCGATAAAATGTTCTACTGTTATAATGAGTTTGAGGCTTAATATTTCTTAGGAGGTACGAATATGTATTCTACAAATGATAATTTAGTTTCAGAACTTAAAGCAGCTCACCCTCGATTTCAGTCTTTATATGAAAAACATGATCAGCTAGACAAACAAATAAGGGGACTTGAAGGTCCGTCTGGAGCTGGTTATAACCTACAACTAGTTAAATTAAAAAAAGAAAAGCTTCATCTAAAAGATGAAATGCAAAAAATAATACAACAGGCACAATATTTAAAATAACTTAAGTTAACTTAACAAACTTTAAGCTATTTAATTTTTATATGAATGGCATAACTTATTGAATCATTATGCCATTCATTGTGACATTTCACGATCTCATTAAATATCATCACATTATCTAGCTTTATTCTTACATTAATAACAGGTATATTAAATACACCATTAACTAATGGAGGAATATTCAATGAGAGGAAAACGGATTCAACGGGAAATAAAAACAATCAATAAAATGATTAAGCTGTATGAAAAATCATATCCCGCGCCTATAGAACAACCTAATTTATATCAGGATCTCTACACATACGCAGTTAAACGACTAGAGAAGTGCCGCTATGGTGAAAATAAACCAGCCTGTAAACAATGCCCTGTTCATTGCTATCAACCAAAAATGCGCGAACAAATGAAACGTATTATGCGTTGGTCTGGGCCAAGAATGATTATTTTTCATCCAACACTAGCCATCAAGCACTTAATTGATGATAAAAAACCCGTACCCGAATTACCAATAAGAAGAAAAAATAATAATAAATAAAAATTATTTTAACTTAGCTATATAATGATGATTATTTATCATTAACTAAGCTATCTTTCTTTTCTACCTTTACCAATTTTCCTTCTGCATTATCTTTGATAACAGATAATTTCTTTTTCATTTTTTCATCGAGAATTTCTGATTGACCTAAAAATTTACCTCCTTTACTAATAGATATATTTTCACAACAGCAAGTACCAGATAACTCACCTTCATCTTGGATTTCAAGATTGATACAACTGCATTTACCTTGAACTTTACCATTGATAGTTACATTTTCAGCTTCTATTTCTCCTTCCATTCCGCCTCCTTTCATAACTTGGGCAATACCTCCTGTAACATAAAGATTCCCTTTAAAGCATCCCCAAATTTTTATATCACCCTTGACTCGTAGTGTACCTTCAAAATGACTATCTTTGGCAATTACAGTAATTAACTTGACGCTATCAGTAATTTTTTTAGGCTCTATTATTATATCCTCAATAGGCTTTACGGCGACTTGATTTTTTCTACCTAACATTAAATTTATAACCTTCTGTCTTAAAAGAGGAATGAATACTCCTCCAACGAATAAAATGATAAAAAAGATACACATCATCGTAAATGGGATAAAGAAAGTTAGAATAAAAAACCATCCTCCCCATAAAAACCATAAGTATAAATTTTTATGTTTATTAATAATAATTACCTAATTACATTTATTGTTTAGCTTAATTAAAATAATAGCAGTAACTTCAAATACTTGATAAGGCAATAAACAGTATAATTTATCGGTTTCTCTGCCTCTCATATCAAAAAATCATCTAATATCCACATTTTTATTCTAGTCTTTGCAAAAATACACATTAGAATCAGTTAACTATGCAGACACGGTTAAAATGTAATAAATTTACATAAAAATAAATCAGTTATTATTACCTTAACCAAATAATTAATTAAATTAATTTATTAATAACATCATCAACTATACTAAAAACCTTAAATATCAGCATTAAAATAATAAAACCCCGATTAAATCATAAGATTAACTTATTGATATAAGAGTTTAGTTATTATATTTTTTTAGACTACAGTATTTAAATAATATTTTTGTTTCAAAATTACGTTTAAACAAAGAGTTTAATCAAATAAATCAATCGATAGGATTTATTTTAAAATATTAAGATATAATAAATAACTGAATAGTTTACTTTATATTAACTATTGTATTTATTACGAACTAATAGATCGTAAATTAAACCCTATTAGTAGTTCAATTACGATTAGTTAATTGATTTTATGGTTTATTTAATTTGTATATAGATAAAAATTTTTTATTTTATGTTTATAGCTGTATCAAAATAGAACAAAAAAAAACCTTATAGTTAATAAAATACCCATATAAGCTAATATTGATAGTAAATAACAAAAAACAACTCGTAAAAAACGATTCAAATAGCTAAATAACTCGCATTTTATACATCTAGAAACATTTGCTAATACTTTGAATTATTTTATGACACAAAAAAAAACACTCTATATAATTTTCTCACATTGCCGATATCAATAATTAAAGCATGGTCTAGCCAATGCGTTACATAGTGTTTACTGAAAACATTATGCTTTTTTTATCAAAAAACTATATGTGAGATGTTTATGAAAATAAATGATGATAAGAATGATAACTATATTAGTAAATTACACTTCTATGAAACTAATAACCACGCGATTATCAATAAGAGCTCCAAGGGGCTACTAATAGTTACTAAAGGTTCAATAATTTGGCAGGCGCCCGCATCAACCACTCAAGTTAATGAAAATGATATTATTTATCTAAAACAAGGAACTTATGCACTGCAAAGTAAAGAAAAAGAAAGTGAATTACTCTGGATCCCATTAAATGATAATTTCTTACGTGATTACTTAAATAAATATGGCGATATATTAAGCGAAATTAAACGCTGCGATGAAAGTCTAAGTGATGTGATAAAATTCACTAATACACCATTATTATTAGAAACTTGTCATAGTTTACTTTCTTTTTTGACTCATGATTGCCCTGAGGCACTAATCAATTTACGACTATCTGAACTAATGTTATTATTATCTTATAGTGATAAAGGCTCTGAATTGATGTCTAATTTACGCCAATTAAGTAATAGACAAGCTGAAAGATTACAAATATTCATGGAAAATAATTATTTAAAAGAATGGAAACTCAATGAATTTTCTAAAGAATTTGGAATGGGTTTAACCACATTTAAAGAATTATTTAACTCAGTTTATGCTACATCACCAAGAGCTTGGATTAGTGAGAAAAGAATTATGTATGCTCACCAATTACTAATCAATACAGATATGAGTATCGTTGAGATATCGATGGAAGCTGGATTTTCAAGTCAATCTTATTTTACTCAAAGTTACCGTAAACGATTTGGATATACTCCTAGCCGATCCAGGAACACTAGCGACTAAAATTGATAAAATATTATCAGAAAAATAATATTTAAAATGCCCTGTCAGTTATAAAATAGCATAAGACAGATTGCTATCACTGACAGAAAGGCATGGTAAATGAATAATATTATAAAATTACTAAATGAATACACATCAAATTTCAACAATAAAGAAAACCTAAACTATCAAATATCATTATCTAATATAGAAACAAAAATACATATACAGCAATTAAATTTATTAAAACGAATATTTGGCCGTCATAAATATGATTTATTTATTCATTCCGACTTTTACCAAAATAGAATAAAATATCCTTTTACAAAATCAGAGTTACATCAAATAATATCTCATACTTCAGATTTTAAACAACTACTAATCAACGACATTGATTTATCTGATAAAAATTTATTTATAAACTATTTTTTAATTCCTATCATAAATTGGTTTATTAATACCAAATATCCAAAGCTAACTGACTTAATCAAACAATACATTATAATTAGTACAGAAGAAAAACAATATTGTATATTAAGTCAATTAGAGGAATATAAGGTAAATAATAAAAGTATATCTATTATTTCATTAAAAAAAGAACGAATTCATCAAGAATTAGAATCTATATTCTTACGTTTTGAACAAGATGGAGCTGATTTACTATGCTTAATAAATAGACAGTATGATTTTATTAATTTAAATTCATCATATCAAATACCCATGGAGCTAAAGAGGGTCTGGCAATATCTATCTCAACCCTATAGATCTAGTAATGACTTTTCAATGTTAGAAAATTGGCTATCATCTCATCAAATAAAGACTTTTAGCAATCATTACATTTGGTCTAACTAGAATGTGAAAATAATTAAAAGTGTCAGGGGATATATACCTGACCTTAGCGTTAATTTTACTCTATTAATTAAAATATAATTTATAGATAACAATAAAAAAGCCAGTCATATTAACCGGCTTTGCAATTATCAATATAATTTCTTCACTATTCTACTTTTAATACTTTTAAATCAATTATCGACATCGAGTTCGGTGCTATCTGCCCAGGAATACCATTAATACCGTATCCACCTTCTGGTTTGATATACACTTTAACGACACCACCAACACCGGCTTTTTGTATAAAGCTATTTAGCGGTATAGGTAATTCTTTATAAGGTAATACCACCGGGTTATCTTCCTTATATAACACAGTTACAGTCCCATCAGTCAACTGCTCACGCATAATAAAACTAATTTGTTTATTATCTATATTTTTTATCGCTGTTCCTTTCTGCAATATTTTAAAATATGTGTTTGCATCTAAT
Source organism: Moellerella wisconsensis ATCC 35017 (assembly GCF_001294465.1). Taxonomy (GTDB): domain Bacteria; phylum Pseudomonadota; class Gammaproteobacteria; order Enterobacterales; family Enterobacteriaceae; genus Moellerella; species Moellerella wisconsensis. The sequence goes on along the minus strand of NZ_LGAA01000015.1, from coordinate 612 downwards.
TTGTTATATTTATCTTTTATCAGACTAGCAATTATTTTCTGATTTTTCTTTTTATTTTGTTCACTAACAGTATTATCAATCGGCTTAGTCGCTGTCGGTAATGTAGAATTTAAACTAACTTTAGGTACTGATTGAGTACCTGACTGAACGGCAGTACCTTTCTTAAGCTGTTCATTTTCTAATTTCAATGCTGCTAATTGAGATTTCAAGCTATCAAATTGAGATGTTTGAATTGAACCATCAACTAATGATTTTTGTTTTTGAAGTTCAAGATTTAATTTATTAATATCTTGTTTCGCAGCAGTTAGCTGTTGCTCAAACAATTTATTTGCTTGTTTTTTTTCATCAATCTGCTGCTTTAATAACTCTATTGCCGCACTTTGAGCCACAAACTGCGTATTCACTGCTTTAAGTTGATCTTTTTCCTGATTCAATAAATTAATAGTATGTTTAGCTTTAGTTAGTTGACTCACTAATTCTTCTACATCACTGCTTCCAGCTTGTTTTTTCGCTGTAATATCAGCCTCAAGCTGATGATTTATCTGCATTTGCTGCTGGATACGCTGAGTCAATGTTTTATTGTTGGCAATAAATTCATTTAGTTGCTGACGC
>NZ_LGAA01000014.1 GCF_001294465.1 Moellerella wisconsensis ATCC 35017 | reverse complement strand
GCAGCTTTATCAGTCAATGTTTTGGTTATTTCTGTTTGTTTATATTTAATTTGCTGATTTTCTTGAACTAATGCCGCCAATTCAGATTCTTTGATTGCATTATTTTTAGTCGCTAATGCCAATTGTTCAGTTAGTGCTTTAATTTTTTGCTCTGTTTCTGGAGTATCTGATTTAGCAACTTTTGTTAATTGAACTTCTAGCTGATTTATTTTTTCATTAGACTCAGATAGTAATAATTTAATTTTTTCGATTTCAGCTGACTTTAATAACAGTTGTTTCTTTAATTCATCAATAGTTTGATATCTAGCAGATAATTTATTTACTAGCTCTTTGTCAGTGAGTAAATTCTGGTACCAGATTAGCTGACCTACACCTTGGGCTACACCAAAATTAAACAACGTCGAAAATCTCTGTTGGTCGATAATCTGCATAATATTTTCACGTTGCTTAGCCGTCATTTTTTGTGATGGCGTGGGCAATGTGACTGAAGATAAAGAGGTAAATAAGCTTAGTGGATTATAAACAACATTATATTTACCATAATCACGCAATAGGTAATCGCTAGACCATTGACTTGGTATAAATAAGGCCGAAACTGAAGTTAAATAATTCGCAGGAGCGATAGCATCGGTAACATCTGCTTTTTTAGATTTAGAAAAATCAGCAATATTATATTCTGATTTATTCTCTCTTTTTTGCTCAGCTGAACTCAATGGCTTATCCGCTATGGTATTTCCTATATTTTTTGCTACCGCTTTCTGCTCTGTATCTTTATTATATCTAACTCCACTTTTAGCTTCCGCAGTGTTTGTTTTTTTATTAATCAGTTTAGACGGCTTATTCTTCTTCCCTGCTTCTTTTGGTAGTTGAGAAAATAACTCATCATAAGATCGTGTCTCAATGGGGACTTGTTTAACCTCATTGTGCTTTTCGAGCTGAAGATAGGCATCAAAATCATTGATAACACTATTAAATTCTTCAGCCTGAACATTCGAAGCTAATGATATTATTGCCAGAGAGATGCACAATCTTAAGTTAATTCTCATAATCCACTAATCTTTTCCAAAGTTGATTCAATAGAAAGTACAGAGTTGTAACGTACTTTAGCGCATAAAACTTTTGTTTTCGCTTCTATCGCCATTTTCATTAATTCGATAGTATCTGGGCTAGCGGTAGATGCAATTTGTTTATATAACCCATTAATTTCACTAACTTCTTTAAATGACCCTACTAAATGTTCATAATCTGTTGGCGAGAGAACTTTCAATGAATTTAATTCTTTAATACAAGAATCTAAATTGGAGAAGGAAGCTGGCTCTGTCAGCATTTTTGATGAATCATCATTACTAGCTGTTTGCTCAATTATTTGTTTTACTTGAGCGTTATTTTCAGTATGAGCATAATCATATGTCGGCTGCTGTTTTTGGGCTGATGCCATATTTATCGCAGAAGAAGGTGTTTTTTGTCCCCATAGCGAATTACATCCCGAAAGAGAAATGATACTGGCGGCAAAAAAAGTTGCCGTTAGGATTTTCTTTTTATTTTTAGAAAACATAATGTTACCTTATCCAACGATTGAGTCAGCTAAATATTATCGATAATATTCACTTAGTCTAAGCTAAATCAGATTTTTTTTCTATCTATCCATCAATAAAACAAGGGAGTACATCAATTATTGATTCATTATAGAGCTGTTATCTATGAGCCTTTCACTTAACCCATGTTTACTCAATATATAGGTATATAGTTGATACTTTAACTATCACAAAATGTCGGTATATTTAATTATAAATAAAAATAATAATCATTAATTAAATAATATTTCCTTAACTAAACCAAATATAATGTATCTTCTATTATAGAATACACATCAATTTATGAATATCATTAATTGGTAATGAGTATAATTTTATAATTTATATTTGAATTTCTTTTTGGGTATGATAATTTATTTATCTTCGATAGCATCGATTTACCGCTTTTATATTAATATAAATTTAAATAGGGGTAGCACATGAAAAAATCAATTATTAGTTTAATTGCAGTTTTAGGTATATCCACAGCCTGTTATGCTAATGCAGATCAAAAAACGACACCCACTAGTACGCCAGAAAATATGACTTGCCAAGAGTTTATTGACTTGAACCCTCAGGCGATGACTCCTGTCGCTTTTTGGCTATTAAGTAATGATACTGTATTTAAACAAGGCGATTATGTAGCATTGCAAGAATCAACAATTGCTGAGACACCTAAAATTTTAGCGTTCTGTAAAACACAGCCGACTAAAAAATTAGCTGAATATAAAAAATAATATCTCTATTAGATAATAAATAAGGGGTTAGATATATCATCTGCCCTTTATTTATTATATTAAGCAATAAATTCTTAAATTTATTATCTTTCTAATAAAAAAATGCCTGATAAATCATCAGGCATTTTAAATTATAAATCTATTTACGATTAAGCTTTAGTTGGTCTTAATGCTGGGAACAAAATCACATCACGAATAGTATGACTATTAGTAAATAGCATTACCATGCGATCAATACCAATACCCAAACCAGCCGTTGGCGGTAAACCGTGTTCCAATGCAGTAATGTAATCTTCATCATAGAACATCGCTTCATCATCGCCTTCATCTTTTTGATGAACTTGTTCAGCAAAACGTTCAGCTTGATCTTCTGCATCATTTAACTCTGAGAAACCATTACCAATTTCACGACCACCTATAAAGAACTCAAAGCGGTCAGTTATGAATGGGTTATCATCATTACGGCGAGCTAATGGAGAAACTTCTGCTGGGTATTCAATAATGAATGTTGGTTGGATCAAGTGACTTTCAGCAACTTCTTCAAATATTTCACACTGAACACGACCTAAGCCCCAAGATTTTTCCACTTTAATACCGATAGATTCAGCAATAGCTACCGCTTTTTCCATATCATCTAAATCAGCAATATTAGTTTCTGGGCGGTATTTGCAAATAGCTTCTCTCATGGTTAATTTAGCAAATGGCTGACCAAAATCAAATTCCTGCTCACCATATTTAACCACCGTCGTACCAAGAACTTCTTGCGCTAATGTACGGAATAATTCTTCTGTAAGATCGATTAAATCACGATAATCGGCATAAGCCATATAGAGTTCCATCATAGTGAACTCAGGATTATGGCGTGGTGATAAACCTTCATTACGGAAATTACGGTTAATCTCGAATACGCGCTCGAAGCCACCGACAACTAGACGTTTCAAATACAGTTCAGGAGCGATACGCAGATACATATCAATATCTAATGCGTTATGATGAGTTACAAATGGGCGAGCAGTTGCACCACCAGGAATAACTTGCATCATTGGCGTTTCTACTTCCATAAACGCCTTGCTAACCATAAAGTTACGCAATGAAGATAATATTTGAGAACGGATTTGGAATGTTTTACGCGATTCTTCATTCGCGATCAAATCTAAGTAACGTTGACGATAACGGGTTTCCTGATCTGAAAGACCATGGAATTTATCCGGTAATGGGCGCATAGCTTTAGTCAACAAACGAACATTATTACAATGAATAGTTAATTCGCCCGTTTTAGTTTTAAATAATCGACCTGTAGCGCCAAGAATATCGCCTAAGTCCCATTTTTTAAACTGTTCGTTATAAATACCTTCTGGCAGATCATCACGAGAAACGTAAAGCTGAATTTGCCCCCCCATATCTTGGATAGTCGCAAATGATGCTTTACCCATAATACGGCGAGTCATCATACGACCAGCAATAGCGACCTCGATATTTAATGCTTCGAGCTCTTCTGCTGACTTATCATCGTATTGGCGATGAAGTTGCTCTGATATGACATCACGGCGGAAATCATTAGGGAACGCGATACCCTTATCACGTAACGCGCTTAATTTTTCACGACGAGCTTTAAGCTCATTATTTAAATCTGGCGCTTGTTCCGCACCCTGTTGTTGTTGAGACATTTTTTCCTCACAGGCCAGCTTTAAGACTGGCTTCAATGAATTTATCTAAATCACCATCCAGTACGGCTTGCGTGTTACGCGTTTCCACACCAGTACGTAAGTCTTTAATTCGGGAATCATCCAATACATAAGAACGGATCTGACTTCCCCAACCGATATCGGATTTATTTTCTTCCATCGCTTGTTTATCAGCATTTTTCTTTTGTACTTCTAACTCATACAATTTTGCTTTCATCTGGCGCATAGCCTGATCTTTATTTTTATGCTGAGAGCGATCGTTCTGACACTGGGTCACTGTATTGGTCGGAATATGGGTGATACGCACCGCAGATTCTGTTTTATTGACATGCTGCCCACCAGCACCTGATGCACGATATACATCAATACGCAGATCTGCTGGGTTAATTTCGATATCAATATCATCATCAACTTCAGGATAAATAAACGCTGAACTAAAGGAAGTATGACGGCGGCCACCAGAATCAAACGGGCTTTTACGCACTAAACGGTGCACCCCTGTTTCTGTTCTTAACCAACCATAAGCATATTCACCAATAATTTTGATGGTTCCTGATTTCAAACCGGCAACATCACCGTCCGATTCTTCAATAATTTCTGTTTTAAATCCCTTGGATTCAGCCCATCGTAAGTACATACGCATTAACATACTTGCCCAATCTTGAGCTTCTGTCCCCCCTGAACCCGCCTGTAAATCGAGATAGCAATTAGCGCTATCGTATTCACCTGAGAACATACGACGGAATTCTAGCTGATTAAGCTTTTCTTCTAATTGCTCTAATTCAGCAATAGCTTCATTAAAGGTGTCTTCATCTTCAGCTTCAACTGCTAATTCCAAAAGCCCTTCAACATCTTCGATACCTTGAGTCAATAGATCAATCGTTTCGGCAATAGCCTCTAACGATGAGCGCTCTTTACCAAGCGCTTGGGCTCTTTCAGGTTCATTCCAGACATCAGGCTGTTCTAGCTCGGCGTTAACTTCTTCTAATCGTTCTTTCTTTGCATCATAGTCAAAGATACCCCCTCAGAACCGATGTCCGTTCAGACACGTCCTGAATTTGGTTTTTGACCGGGTTAATTTCAAACATTATATTTCCGCGTCTTACGTTGAATAATATGAATTAATTTCAAACCGCCTATTATAGCGGAATTGATGCCGCGTTTATATACCTGACCGTAATCTATGACGGCCTAATGAGGTGCCTAATCTGGCCAAATATGCTGTATTAACAATTGCACATTACGATTTCCACGGTATTCATTTACATCAAGTTTATAAGCTATCTCTGCTGTCTTAATACTATTGTCTGGCCACTGAGCTGGATCAATATTAAACATAATACCATCAAGCATCGGGCCCCCCTCAATCGGTTCTAACATCAGTTTTAAATGTTTTTCTCCCACCAATCGCTGCTGTAAGATCTTAAATTTTCCATCGAAGATAGGTTCAGGAAAAGCTTGTCCCCACGGGCCGGCTTCGCGGAGTAACTCGGCCATTTCTAGGCTTAATTGTGAAGAATTGAGTGCGCCGTCACTCCATACCACACCAGATAAATCTGCTGGGTCTATTAGCTCCGCCATTAATTGGCAAAAATATTGATTAAAAGCGCTAAATTTATCTTCCTCTAAAGAAAGCCCGGCTGCCATCGCATGCCCACCAAATTTCAGCATCAATCCAGGATGCAAGGTATTTAGTCTGTCTAGTGCATCTCGCATATGTACGCCTTGAATTGAACGCCCAGAACCTTTTAGTATTCCATCACCAGCAGGAGCGAACGCTATTACCGGCCGATGAAACCGCTCTTTTATTCGAGAAGCCAAAATACCGACGACACCTTGATGCCAGTCTTTATGATAAAGCGCTAATCCATTCGGTAATATATTATCGGGGTATTCAATTTTACTGAATAGCGCCATAGCTTCTAGCTGCATTCCTGCTTCAATTTCTCTGCGGGTCTGATTTAAACTATCAAGTTCATTAGCTAGTTCACGGGCATGAGCAATATCGTCAGTTAATAATAGAGCAACGCCTATCGACATATCATCAAGTCGCCCTGCCGCATTCAACCGTGGACCAAGCGAAAAACCTAAGTCATTGGCAACTAGGCGATATGCTTCTCGTTTTGAAACCTCTAGCAACGCTTTTATCCCAACACAACAACGGCCTGCCCTAATCCGATTTAATCCTTGATGGACTAAAATACGATTATTAAAATCGAGAGGGACAACATCAGCAACGGTTCCTAGCGCGACTAAATCGAGTAATTCCGCTAAATTAGGAATTGCAATTCCTTGTTGTTCAAACCAATCTTGTTGCCGCAATTCAGCACGTAAAGCCGACATTAAATAAAATGTTACCCCTACTCCGGCTAATGCCTTCGACGGAAACTGGCAATCTGTAAGATTAGGATTAATAATAGCTTCTGCTGCTGGCAATACCGAACCCGGCAAATGATGATCAGTAATAATAACTTTAATATCATGCTTATGAGCTGAATCAACACCATCATGTGATGAAATACCGTTATCAACGGTAATAATTAAATCAGCCCCTTTTTTAACCACTTGCTCAACAACTTCGGGGCTCAGACCGTAACCGTCCTCAAAACGATTCGGCACTAGATAATCTAAATTACGGTATCCCATTAATTTAAGCGCGCGGATAGCGAGTGCTGTACTGGTTGCACCATCCGCATCAAAATCGCCAACAATAACAATGCGCCAATGTGATTTTAATGCCGTAATTAATAATGAAATGGCCGGCTCAATACCACTAAGCGTCCGATAATTGAGTAATCCTGCCGCTTTGCGATCTAGCTCTGTGCTATTTTTAATACCACGACTGGCATAAATACGTTGCAGTACTTCAGGGATATCAGCAGGTAAATCAACCTGCGCCTCAGATAATCGACGGCGTAAATAAGTTTCTGTCTTCACGTTATATATTATTTATTATCCAGTGCTTTAGCTAAAGCATCTGCGGATAAATATCCTGAAATTAATTGACCATCATCGAGTAAAATTGCTGGCGTTCCAGTCAAACCAAACAATTTACCTACTTGCATATGGCGGGAAAAATCAATTTTACAATTATCAATCATCGCAACTGACTCACCTTTAAACGCATCTGTTAACGCTTTTTGCGGTAACGCATTACACCAAATCGATGCCATCTGTTTAGCCGATTCATGCTGCAAACCTTGGCGAGGGAAAGCCAAATAACGCACCGTGATCCCTTTATCATTCATTTCATTTACTGATGAATGAAGTTTTTTACAATATCCACACGTAATATCAGTAAATACAGTGACCACATATTTTTCTTTTGGTGCTTTAAATACAATCATTTCATCTTTAAGGTCATCTATTTTTTTCATCAATGATTTATTAGTAATATTAGTTGGTGTTTTAGTACTAATATCATAAATAGGTCCTTCCAGTAGATATTTACCATCATCGGTGACATAAACGACTCCATTAGCGGTCACCACTGTATTTAATCCAACAATAGGCGAAGGCTTAATTGATTCTGCCGTCATATTGTATTTTTTTAAGGCAGTTTCAATCGTTTTATCATTAACTGATGCGATGCTAGTGAAAGATACGAATAATCCCGCTAATAACAATATTCTTTTCATTAATGTTTCCTTAATCACCAAAGATCAGCCTCTTGGGTGATGTTCTTCATGTAATTTACGCAGCCTTTCGGTCGCAACATGTGTATAAATTTGCGTCGTTGATAGGTCGCTATGACCTAACAACATCTGAACCACACGTAGGTCAGCACCATGATTTAGCAAATGAGTAGCAAATGCATGCCGCAAAACGTGAGGTGATAATAATTCTGTATCGATATTGGCTAATATCGCATAGTGTTTTATCCGATACCAAAATGTCTGACGAGTCATTTGTGTACCGCGCTTGCTCGGGAATAACACATCGTTGGTACAACCATTCAATAAAATTGGACGACTTTCAGACAAATATTTTTCAATCCAGAATATCGCTTCTTCGCCTAATGGAACTAGTCGCTCTTTATTTCCTTTGCCCATGATGCGAATTACACCTTGCCTTAAACTAATATCAGCAAAAGTTAAACCAACAAGTTCCGATACACGCAAACCACAGGCATATAGCACCTCAAGCATGGCTTTATCCCTTAATTCAATCGGATCTTCAATTGCCGGAGCATGCAGTAAACTCTCTACTTGTTGTTCACTTAAATCTTTAGGTAATCGCTTGGGAATTTTAGGTCCTGATAGCGCCGCTGATGGATCATCCGCGCGCATTTTTTCTCGATAAAGGTATTGGAATAACCTGCGCATAGTACTCAGTAACCGAGCTGAGCTTGCCGCTTTATAACCACCATCAACACGCTCAGCTAAAAAAGACTGTAAATCAATAACCTGGACATTAAGAAAATCCAGTTGATGAAGTTCCAACCACTGATCAAGCGTCTGTAAATCATTACGATAAGAGGCTAATGTGTTCTCTGCTAAATTTTGTTCCAACCAAATAGTATCAAGAAATTGCTCGATAACTGGATTGATCTCTTTTTTTACGTTATTAGCCAATACTGCCTCCAATATACATACTATATCTATCCCTCGAATACTCTAGCCAAAATCGCTAAAATTACTGGTTTACTCCGATAAATGAGTAAATTTTTTGTCGTTATCCTAAATAAGGCGGTGAAAAATAGGGATGAAAAATAAGCCTTGTATATTATGCCTTAAAACCTTCATTCTGTTACAATACCCTCCTCGTATAATGGAAACTACAGCAAAAGTAAAATGAAGATAGGTCTTTTTTACGGTTCAAGCACCTGTTACACAGAAATGGCGGCTGAAAAAATTCGCGATATTCTCGGCCATGATTTCGTTGATTTACATAATATCCGAGATACAGCCCCTGAAATGATGGAACAATATAATGTTCTCATTTTAGGCATCCCTACATGGGATTTTGGTGAAATACAAGAAGACTGGCTAGAAATTTGGGAGGCACTCCCCAATCTAGACTTAGCTGACAAAATTGTTGCGATGTACGGCATGGGTGACCAAGTTGATTACAGCGAATGGTTTTTAGATGCTTTAGGTATGCTCTATCATCATTTAAAACCTTCTGGCGTTAAATTTATTGGCTTTTGGCCGACCGAAGGGTATGAATTTGATAGCCCAAAACCTTTAACTGAAGATAAAACTCAATTTGTTGGATTAGCCTTAGATGATGTTACTCAGTTTGAACAAACTGATGAACGAATAGCTCTCTGGTGTATGCAGATATTAAAAGAAATGGAAGCATTATTATAATGCTTCCATTGAGCGATACTAAAATTAACTCTATTATATAAACTCAAAAACTAGGTAAAAGGATATAAAACCTAGTTTTTATATATAATAATTAAGTATATATATCTAAAGATCATTATTACATGAAAGAATAGGTTATTTTTTCATAAAAATTACTTAGCACTATTTTTTATTTACTTCGACCACTTAATAAACTCTACTAAAATGAATAAATGAAATAATTACTATTAAAATGAATAAATGATTTACTGTTAGAATAAAGTTACTTTATATTGCTGTCTTTGTATTGCTATCTTTGGTACCTTTTTATATTAACACAATCTCATCACAATAATAGATTAAAAGAAAACATTAAGATAAAGTTCAAAAAATAATTGAAATATGATTAATTTTATTTAATCATTTACTTTTCATATAAATAAAATCAATTTCAACTCATTGATAATAAAACAATTTATTATATATCAGGGTATTGTAATAACAGTTGATTTAGATCCCGCCAATCGTCTTCTGATATTGCATCAGCAGCAACCCATAATTTTATTTTTCTAGGTTTACCTTGTAAAGCACTTAACGTTAACAAAATACCAAAGCGAGTGCACCATGGGGGGCTGATAATACTCCATTCATTTTTCTTCCATTGGACTTTATTTCCATTAGTAAGAACAATTACTCCTTTGTATTTATTAATGTTTTTTTGACTCTTTGCCCAACTTGCAATAGTCACCATTAATAAAGGAAGCCAAATAATAGAGTTACCTGTCGGCCACGGAGCCAGTAATAACACTAGCCCCAGGACACAATGTACACAGGTAGAAAAAAGCTGAGCCATCCATGATATGGATAAATTAGATTTCCACAGGACCACGGTCTTTATTTCTTTGTTGAATTAGTTTAATCATATGATAAATCTCATCATCGTCAGGACGACCATGGTTCATCAACCAATTGAACAGATCGGGATCTGCACACTCCAGCAAACGAATAAACTGGTATTTTTCATTATCGTTTAATCCATCATACTCATGTTCAAAAAAAGGCATAATTGAAATATCCAGTTCTCGCATTCCTCGACGACATGCCCAGTGGATCCGCGCTTTATTATCAATATCCATTTATTCGATACCTTCTATTATCGATCACAACAAACCGGTCTTACTTTGTCATTTTTTTTATTAGATTAATAGATTACCACATTCAAAACATGACATGGATGACAATTATCTATTTTTTAAATATTTATTGATTTTTTTCAATCAGTTATTTTGTTAGAAAATTTAATAAATAGCTGAACATCATAATAACTACTTGCATTGTTATCCAGCTATTTTAACATGAACACTGTTTTTCTCTTACCCGCTCAACAGGTGATGTCATGAATTTCCAAATACCATTTTCACATCAAATTCCTATAAGCTATCAATCCCTACCTTTAACCTTAATTTCTCTCGAAGATTGGGGACTGGTTAATATCACAGGAGCTGACGCTGAGAAATATTTACAAGGACAAGTAACCTCTGATATCGCAGCACTGGCATCTCACCAACATACCCTTAGTGCGCATTGTGATGCCAAAGGTAAAATGTGGAGTGATTTAAGATTATTCCATCGTGGTGAAGGCTATGCTTATATAGAGAGAAAAAGTGTCATTGAGGATCAGTTGGCTGAGCTGAAAAAATATGCGGTTTTTTCTAAAGTTTCTATGAGCATTGATAACGACTCAGTCATGTTGGGTATTGCAGGCCTCGGCGCTAGACTCGCACTTGAACACAATTTTTCTTCATTGCCTGACGATGAAAATCAAGTTATTACCCTTAATGAGGGTTTAATTCTGCATTTTTCACTGCCGAGTGAACGTTTCCTCATCATTACAACGCCAGCTGAAGCCGAGAAATTAGCCAATACGTTAACCTCAGCACAGCGTACCGATAGTGCGCAGTGGCTATCATTAGATATCGAAGCGGGATTTGCTATTATTGATGCCGCCAACAGTGCGCAATTTATTCCACAAGCAACTAATTTACAAGCATTACCTGCCGGAATTTGCTTTAAGAAAGGATGTTACACCGGGCAAGAAATGGTCGCTCGAGCTAAGTTTCGTGGAGCGAACAAACGAGCAATGTATTGGCTGAAAGGTACCGCTACAAACGTCCCAGTCGCCGGTGATGATCTTGAATGGCAACTAGGGGATAAATGGCGCCGTACTGGAACCGTATTATCTGCAGTTCGTCTGAATGATGAAAGTATTAATCTACAAGTAGTTATGAATAACGATATGGAAGCAGAAAGTGTATTTCGAGTTAAAGGTGATGAGAATAGCCATCTGACTATTCAACCACTGCCTTATTCGCTAGATGAAGAAAAATAATAATATCGGAGCAATCAATGACATCAGCAATATTAGAAATACCTGAGAATACATTAAACTTTGGCCCTTTTACTGAAGTTGTTCAATTTTTAATGGAATTAGATAAACTCAAATGCGTTTATCGTAAAACCGAATTATTAGATAGCAGTCGAAATGAAAATACAGCTGAACATAGTTGGCATTTTGCAATGGCAGTCATGAGTTTTGCCCCCTATGTTAAGGGTATCGATACTACACGAGTACTAAAAATGGCACTGCTTCATGATGTGGTTGAAATCGATGCAGGGGATGTCATGGTTTATGATATCGCAGCACGTGAAGCGATTCATGAGCAAGAAGTTAAAGCCGCTAATCGTATTTTTGGACTGCTACCAGAACCGCAACAAAGTCAATTTTTAGCGCTATGGCAAGAATATGAAGCGGGAGAAAGCCAAGATGCACAATTTGCCAATGTGATTGATCGCATTATGCCAATCTTAATGAATTTGCATAATAATGGCCAAAGTTGGGTGCAAAATAATATTCGTCTTGAACAAGTGATATCACGTAATAGCTTTATTGAACAAGCATTTCCTGAATTATGGGAATATTTACTGCCTCAATTAAAACAAGCACAGCAGAAAGGTTGGTTATTATAGAATTAGGGAAATAATAACGAGCAAAGAGTGATACAAAATAATTATGCTATTATCCAGCTAATTTCGGTTCAACGCTAAATAAGATACTGAATAGAATCGAATCGAATAAATAAGCCTGCCGATTGTATTAAGAACGGCAGGCTTATAGCTCAAACATCAAGCTATATGTGGCTAGTGATTATACTCATCGATAGGCACACAAGAACAATGTAAATGCCTATCACCATAGACATCGTCCAGGCGTTTAACCGCTGGCCAATATTTATTAGTTTTTGTCTGTATGGTTGGGAATACAGCAATTTCGCGGCTATATGTATGCGTCCATTCTTCTGCTAATTCCGTCTGTATATGCGGTGCATTAACTAACGGATTATCGTCCAACGGCCATTCAGCACTCTCGACTAAATTAACTTCCGCTTTGATTGCTAACATCGCGTCGATAAAACGATCTATTTCTACTTTACTTTCCGATTCTGTCGGCTCGATCATTAATGTCCCGGCAACTGGAAACGACATTGTTGGCGCATGGAATCCATAATCAATCAGTCGTTTTGCTATATCCAATTCTGTAATTCCAACCTGTTTTTTAATCGGTCGCAGATCAATAATACATTCATGAGCCACATAGCCATTAGAGCCCGTATAAAGGATCTCATAATCATGTTTTAAACGGGTCGCAATATAATTGGCATTTAAAATAGCCACTTGGCTAGCTTTTCGTAAACCATAAGAACCCATCATACGAATATACATCCAACTAATTGGCAAGATAGATGCACTTCCAAAAGGAGCTGCTGAAACAGCACCTTGATGTGTCAAAGTCTCTAACTCAACGACTGAATGCCCCGGAACAAATGGAGCCAAATGTTGTTTAACTGCAATGGGGCCCATGCCCGGCCCACCACCGCCATGCGGGATACAAAATGTTTTATGCAAATTAAGGTGTGAAACATCAGCACCAATAAATCCCGGTGTTGTCAAACCCACTTGAGCATTCATGTTTGCACCATCTAAATAGACTTGGCCATTATGCTGATGAATAATCTCACAAACTTCTCGAATGCTCTCTTCATACACTCCATGAGTTGAAGGATAAGTCACCATAACGCAAGCTAATTCATTACTATGCAGTTCAGCTTTTTCTCGCAAATCAATCAAATCAATATTACCGGCATCATCACAACGCACGACCACAACATCCATCCCCGCCATTTGAGCTGAGGCAGGATTTGTTCCATGGGCCGATGCGGGAATAAGACAAATATTACGCTGATTTTGTTTATTATGTTGATGATAACGGCGAATTGCGAGTAACCCCGCGTATTCGCCCTGTGCTCCAGAATTCGGTTGCATACATACTGCATCATATCCCGTTAGCTGAACTAACCAATGGGATAGTTGGGCTATCATTTGCTGATATCCTTGCGACTGAGCTACAGGGCAGAATGGATGCAGTTCGCCAAATTCAGGCCACGTTATCGGCAACATTTCAGCCGCAGCATTTAGCTTCATGGTGCAAGAACCTAAAGGGATCATCGCTTGATTTAACGCCAAATCTTTGCGCTCCAAGCTATGCATATAGCGCATCATATCCGTTTCGCTATGATAACGATGAAAATTTGGGTGGGCCAAAATAATATCACTGCGGCGCAAATTGGCAGGCAATGAAGAGTTCTCAGCCGCAGCTTGCTTATCTAAAGTATCAATATCAAGCAACTTATCTTCGCCAGTTAAAACGGTATATAATTCAATTAGATCGGCTCGTGTCGTGGTTTCGCTAAAAGTAATACCCACCGCATTATGAATATCGGTTCTCAGATTCAATTGATGTTCTTCAGCTCGCATCAGCACCCCTGCTTTATCTTCGACTTCAATAGTTAAAGTATCAAACCAATGCTGATGTTTTAATTTCATACCCGCATTTTTAAGTGCCAATGCGAATATATCGCATAAACGATGAATTCGCTCAGCAATCCGTTTTAATCCTTCAGGTCCATGATAAACGGCATACATTGCAGCAATATTGGCAAGTAGAACCTGAGAAGTACAAATATTTGAATTAGCTTTCTCTCGGCGAATATGCTGTTCACGTGTTTGCATCGCCATACGCAGTGCAGTATTACCGGCTGCATCGCGTGATACACCAATTATGCGTCCCGGCATTGCACGCTTAAATTCATCACGACAAGCAAAAAAAGCGGCATGAGGGCCACCGTAACCCATAGGAACACCAAAACGCTGGGCAGACCCAAAAACAATATCAGCACCTTGTTTTCCTGGTGGTGTGACACACACCAGTGTCATTAAATCTGCGGCCACACACGAAATAATTTTCTTTTGTTTAAGCCGTTGCATTAATTCGGTGTAATCATGAACTTCACCGGTAGTTCCGACCTGCTGTAATAACGCCCCAAAGATATTTTCATGCTCTAAAACTTTGTCAGCACTATCAACAATTATCTCAAAACCAAAAGTTCCAGCGCGAGTACGTACTACATCTAGAGTTTGAGGATGAATATCATCAGCTACAAAAAAGCGCTCAGCCTGTTTTAACTTACTCACTCGTTTGGCCATCGCCATCGCTTCTGCTGCTGCCGTTGCTTCATCCAGCAAAGAAGCGGATGCTAAATCAAGCCCAGTAAGATCAATAGTTAACTGCTGAAAATTAAGAAGAGATTCTAATCGACCTTGTGAAACTTCAGGTTGATACGGGGTATAAGCAGTATACCATCCAGGATTTTCTAATAAGTTACGCAGTATAACCGGCGGTAATATGGCAGGCGTATACCCCATACCAATATAACTTTTATAACGTTTATTCAGTGAAGCAATCGCTTTAAGTTCAGCTAAAGCCTCTTGCTCTGTTGCCCCTTCCCCAACATATGGCGGCTCAGATAACAAAATATTTTTAGGTACAATTTTATCGGTCAGTTCATCCAGTGATTTTGAACCAACAACAGCTAGCATTTGATTAATCTGCTGTTCGGAAGAGCCAATATGGCGTTGGATAAATTCAGTACGGTTCTCTAATTGGCTTAACGTGGTAGTCATGCGTTGATATTCCCGTTTTTTAGTTGATGAACTGTAATAACAGACGGATATCCCTAAAATATTTCATTTAATCGTGCCGAAGGCAGAATGATACTTGTGTTTCATACGCGCGATTTTTATCGATAAATCAGGCGATCGGATATCCAAATATCAGAGGCGTTAAATAGAGTGACAGCAATATAATAGGAATGAATGATAATAAAAAAGCTCCACAATCAACGATAATGGAGCCTTCAAAATTATTCTTCTTCAATTAGCGCTAAATAGACATCGGCATCTAATAAATTAGCAATTTCAGCCTCATCGCTGGCCTTAATCCGAAAAATCCACCCTTCTTGATACGGTTGTTCATTAACTAACTCAGGAGAATCATTCAGCGTTTCATTAACCGCAATAATTTGCCCCGATAACGGTGCATAAATATCAGATGCTGCTTTTACGGATTCAACCACCGCACACTCTTCGCCCATATTGACCTCAGTACCCACATCTGGCAGATCAATAAAAACCATATCACCCAGAGTTTCTTGTGCATGAGCCGTGATACCAACAGTAAATTCACCATTACCTTCAGCACGTAACCATTCATGTTCACTTGTATATTTTAATTCTGCTGGAGCATTACTCATCACTTATCCTCACTGTATTATCAATTCATAATTCTAAACTATCATACTCGAGCTCATACCAGAGCCTGACCATTACGTACGAATCCCGGTTTCACTACCTCTACCGGCATTTCTCGGTGACGAATTTCAACAATAGCCTGACGTTTAATTCCTGCAGGAACACGAGCCAAACCGATACTGAAACCTAATGTTGGGGAAAATGAGCCGCTAGTAATCACGCCTTGTTGTAATTGCCCCAAATCATCGGTAAATCGAACAGGTTGCCCGCTACGTAAAATACCTTTTTCTCGCATCACGATACCCACCAATAGCTCGGTATCGTGCTGGCGTAATTTTTCCAACGCTTGACGACCGATAAAATCACGATTCTCTGGTTGCCAAGCAATAGTCCAGCCCATATTAGCCGCTAATGGTGAAACAGTTTCATCCATATCTTGACCATATAAGTTCATTCCCGCTTCTAAGCGCAAAGTATCTCGAGCCCCTAATCCCGCCGGTTTAACTCCCGCTCCCAATAACTGATGCCAGAACTCAACAGCTTGTTGTTTAGGTAATGCAATTTCATAACCGGCTTCACCAGTATATCCAGTGGTAGCAATAAATAATTCACCGGTTTGTATTCCATTAAAAGGAGGTAAATTGGCAATAGCTTGGCATTGTGAGGGAGAAAGTATAGATTGGACTTTTTGGGGAGCTTGCGGGCCTTGCACTGCGATTAACGCTAAATCATCCCTGACCGTAACTCTAACTGGATAACTGCTAATGTGTTGATTTATCCATGTAATATCTTTTTCTCGAGTTGCTGAGTTAACCACCAATCGATAATAATGATCATCTAAGTAATAAACAATTAAGTCATCAATTACGCCACCAGAAGCATTCAGCATTGGAGAGTACAGTGCCTTTCCCTTGACTGTTAATTTATTAATATCGTTGGCCAGCAAATAACGCAAAAATGAACGACAACCTTCACCATTAAGATCGACTATCGTCATATGAGACACATCAAACATTCCCGCATCGGTTCGCACTTGATTATGTTCATTAATTTGTGAACCGTAATGTAATGGCATCATCCAGCCGTGAAAATCGACCATCTTTGCGCCATTCGCGACATGTTCATCATATAACACCGTTTGTTTTGCCATGACTTTCCTCGTTCATTCTTTATATGAATAGGGACATCTTAAATGCGATAAATTGCTATTATGACAAACAACTATTATCACGGATTAATTGCTTTTTTGGCGATAATTGATGCCTTAGTAGTATACCCATAACGCAAACGATACCTTCAGTTTAAAACTAGCACTGATTTAAGTTATAAACCATAAATAAAAATAAGGCTAATAAATCTATTTATTACTAATAGATATAAAGATTATCCAGTATTTTTGATTAATAAATTGAAGGTGATCACTTTATAGGTCGAAACACACCCACAAAAGTGAGCGTTATCACGATATGAAGTTATGCCTATGCCACTAAATAATAAATTTTAGAGAATTGAATAATTAGTAAATATAATGCGAAAAATTTATTGATTAGTTTTTTTAAATTATATGGCAGCAGATCTAGAGGATGAAAAATAGAATTAATAACTGACCTCATCTAGAGATCAGTTATTATTAAGATAAGAATTATTATTTAGCGGCAAGTAACGGCATTGACGGAGCTAAATCACCGATGAGAGGAATTGAACCTAACGCACTAACTGAGTCATTATTACTTTTCATAGCGCTAATTTGGCTAATTAAGCTATCAGCATCACCGGTCGCTGTTTTCATTGGCGTCACGATAGCTTCTTTTTTCGGTTCTTCTGCGCTAAATGCGGCGATCAGTTTATTTTTGGCTTGTTTCAACAAATTTAAACCTACTTCTTCCAGCAAATTAATCGCTTTTTTAGTAAATTCTTTAAAGATTTTTGATTGAACAACCGATTTAGCCATACTTTTAAGTGTATTAAAAAATCCAGACATAATATATTCCTTTTATTAGTGTATAAATTCCATTTATTAATTTTTCATTGCTATTATGCGTTAATGGCAATAACGCTAATCTAATGTTTTTATTGTTTTATATCAATTAAAACTCAGGCCATTTTTTATTAATAAGGGGCGCTTTGCTATTTTTTTATAACTTAACAATCTAAAATAGCTGCTAGTGGAATATAATTTGAGATATATTATCACCAAGTAACGATTAATCACGTTACTTGGTGTCGATATACTTATTTTGATAGCCAACCAATCTGGTCAGCTAAATAATGGCGTCAGCCTCAAGCAGAACACTCTTATTTTGGTTCTTCTTGGTCTTTTGTTCTACTCGCGCTCTTCAATTATAGATAATTGTTGCAACCATTCCGGCATATCTGAGAGCCCCATAGCATGATTCAATAACTGAGGTTTTACGCCAGGTAAATTATCAGCTAACAATAAACCTAAATCACGCAATAATTTCTTGGCCGGATTATTGCCATCAAATAACTGTCTAAATCCTTGCATACCCGCGAGCATTAGTGCAGCACTATGTTTACGACGTCGCTCATAGCGGCGTAGATATAAATATTGTCCGATATCTTTGCCTTCACGGTGCAAACGTTTTAATTCACCAATCAACTCGGCTACATCCATAAATCCGAGGTTAACTCCTTGCCCAGCTAATGGATGAATCGTGTGGGCCGCATCGCCTAATAAAGCCAAGCGCTGAGCCGCAAAATTGCGCGCATAGCGTCCAACCAGTGGCACTGTAAAACGTGAGCTTGTCAGCTGGCATAATCCCAAGCGCATATCAAAAGCTACACTTAATTCTCGTTCAAACTGTGTGACATCGCTAATTTTACGTTGCTCCGCCAACAGTGCAGGAATAGACCAAACAATAGAGCATAAATGCGGGTCACTGAGCGGTAAAAAAGCTAAAATTCCATCACCATGAAATGCCTGACGAGCCACCCCACCATGAGGCTGCTCGGTACGAATTGTCGCTACTAGCGCGGTATGTTCATAGTCCCAAAAGGTTAATGGAATATCGGCGTGGGTTCGTAGCCACGATTGCGCACCATCCGCTCCAATCACTAACCTTGCGGTTAATACTTGCTCATCACTAAGTGTAATAAATGCCTCGTTCTCTCCCCAGTGGATCTTCTCGATAGCAGCGGGTGAAATTATCTGCACATCATCACATTCTAAAACACGTTGCCATAATGCGTCACGGATCACTCTATTTTCAACGATATGACCTAAATGAGTACTTGAGGCTTGTTGTGCCGAAAAATGAATACGTCCAAAACTGTGATTATCCCAAACTTCCATTTCTGTATACGGACTTGCTCGCATGGATTTAATCCGCGACCAAACACCAAGATGTGTCAGTAGTTTTTCACTGGCGGCATTAATTGCCGAAACTCGCAGCTCTGGCTCTGACTGTGGATTAAAATTCTGTACCGATGGTTGGTGTTCAATTACCGCAATCCGTAATCCACTGCCGGTTAAGCCACACGCTAAAGCTAAACCAACCATTCCACCACCAGCGATAACCACATCAAATGATTGCATACTGATAAGTCCTCTTAATTTTGTGGTTATTGATGCGCAACCCAACCCAATGTTTGTCGGGCCAGTATATCACGCGCTGGAGGTAACATTTCCATTGCCATTAAGCCAATATTTCGACCAACCACCAATGGAAGACAACGATTAGCAAACAGACGAACCAATCCATCGGTCATGCCGATCGTTCTCTTTCTATCATCATTTCGATGCTGTTGATATTGGTTTAATACCGCGAATGACCCAATATCTCGCCCTTGCTCTGCTGCTTTAGTCACATTTTGAGCTAACTGAATAACGTCTCTAATGCCTAAATTAAACCCTTGACCAGCAATAGGATGAAGCGTTTGCGAGGCATTTCCCACTAAAGCAACTCGGTGGCTAATTTGACGAACAGCTTGACGTAAAGACAGCGGATAACAAGTACGTTTTCCCACGTAATCAATACTGCCCAAACGCCAGCCAAAAGCCGTTTGTAATTTTTGCTTAAATTCAGCGTCATTCCATGAGTTTATGGCATCCATGTTCTGGTTACTATGACACCAAACTAATGAACTTCGCCCTTGAGACATTGGCAATAAAGCCAAGGGACCAAATTCAGTAAATCGTTCAAAAGCACGGCCCTGTGGATCCTCTGCTGTTTTCACATTAGCAATAACCGCAACTTGTTGATAATCATCCTGTTGCCACTGAATATTACACGCATGGCCTACGGCAGATTGAGAACCATCGGCAGCAACCAATAATTCACCATTAATCATTTGGCCATTATCCAGCGTCACCGAGACTTGCTGGGCAGTTCGAGAAATAGAGGCAACTTTGGCTGGACAATAAAGCGTTACTCCGGGGGCATGTTGTAGCAACTTAAATAGTTGTGATCCTGCATCATGCAATTCAATGACATTACCAAGTTGTGGAATTTGATAATCATGTGTATCAATATTAACGAAGCCCGCATGCCCGCTGTCTGAAACATGAACATGAGTAATCGGTGTAACATAAGAAGCCAGTGCAGACCAAATGCCAATCTGCTCAAGTCGCTTGCAGGTTTGATACGCTAAAGCTATAGAGCGGGCATCAAACCCTGGATGTTGTTGATTTGGCAGCGACGCTTCGACTAACGAAACCTTTACCTTTCCTTGACTTAAGGCAGAAATAGCCAATGCAAGCGTTGCGCCAGCCATTCCACCACCGACAATAATCATGTTCATTATTTGTTCTTTACCTTATATACCCATCATCATTCAAGCGCACTCGTGTCTTAATTAAAGCTTAAAATTAGCACTTAACACCAATATTACTACCGGGTATATGACTTATTAATTTTTAACCTGTGCCATTAATGCTTCTATTTCATCTGCATCTTTAACCACTGTTGCGGTTAAATTTTCATTACCATCTTTGGTAATAACAATATCGTCTTCAATACGAATACCAATTCCACGATATTCATGCGGAACATCCGCATCTGGAGCAATATATAAACCAGGCTCAATAGTTAATACCATTCCCGGCTCTAAAATACGGTCACGATTTGAACCATAATAACCGACATCATGCACATCTAACCCCAACCAATGACTTAATCCATGCATGAAAAATGGCTGATAAGCTTTGCTTTCAATTAGTTGCTCAACATCACCGTGTAAAATACCCAGCGCTACTAAACCTTCGACTTTAATCCGCAAAATTTGTTGCGTTACTTGGCTAATGCTGGTTCCTGGGCGATATAATTCCAATGCCGTATTTAAGGCTTTCAGGACAATTTGATAAATTTCACGCTGAGGACGACTAAATTTACCGTTTACGGGAAATGTACGTGTAATATCACCGGCATATCCTTGATATTCAGCCCCCGCATCAATTAAAACCATATCGCCATCCTTCATTTTACTTTCATTTTCAGTGTAATGAAGGATGCAAGCGTTATCTCCGCTACCAACAATGCTATTATAGGAAGGATAACGAGCACCATGGCGAGTAAATTCATATTCTATCTCGCCGGCTAATTGATATTCAAACATACCCGGTTTACAGGCTTTCATCGCTCTAATATGTGCTAAGGCGGAAATCTCTCCCGCTTTACGCAATAATTCAATTTCAGCATCTGATTTAAACAAACGCAATTCATGCACTATCGGACGCCAGTCGATCAATGTAGATGGCGCTTTAAGATTGCGGCGACTGCCTTGGCGTAAGCTCTCTAACGCTGAAAATACCAATTTATCCGCATATTCAAATTCACCTTGCGCATGATAAACCACATCAAGGCCATTAAATAACTGATATAGTTGATCATTAATTTCATCAAATGGCAGTGCTTTATCAATCCCCAGTTTTTCTGGCGCAGCATCTTGGCCAAGCCGTCGGCCAAACCAAATTTCAGCCGTTAAATCACGCACTCGATTAAATAATACACTATGACTGTGTGTCTCATCACTTTTAATCAGCACTAATACGGCTTCAGGCTCACTGAATCCTGTCAAATATAAAAAATCACTATGTTGGCGATAAGGGTATTCAGAATCCGCATTGCGCTGAGCTGGCGGCGCTGAAAATATAATTGCCGCACTGGCTGGCTGCATCTGAGCCAATAGTGCTCTTCGACGGGACATAAATTCTTGTTTGTTCATATACCCTCTCCTGCCTGTAATTTTCTGATGAGACTGCATTGATGCTATCTAGAACCCATAAGTTAAGATAGCTTGGTGCTAATAACCGATCCGGAGGATTAAATACAGCGGGAGCTGCTAACTAATAAACCTTTCAGCCATTAACTAATCGCTCCCGTTACTTAAATATATTCGCTAGATTAATGCAATGTTGGTTTTTGATTCTCTGCCGCTGTTGGCGAACTTTTGCCCTCAGTTAATGAGATATAACATAACTGTACCGCTACGCGAACATATTCAAGAACTTCTTCTAGCGCTTGCTCTAGCTCTTCTTGATCTTCATCTTCGTCATATCCCAACATGCCAATATTGCGCAAATCAGTAATGATTTCATTAATTTCTTTCTTATCAGTTAATTTTGGTTGTAATACACCGATGCCTAATAAGAAATGATTAGCCCAGCCAGACAGGGCATCCGCTCTATCAAAAATAGAGGCATTATCATCAGGAAGAAATAAAGAAAAATTAAATTCAGTATCATCAAGAGACTCAAATGTATAATCGTATAGTTCTCTTAATGGTTCAGCTAATGTATGGGAAAAAGCCAGTCCATCGTTAGCCAAATCATGTACTAATGTCTTCCAGCTGTGGTCGCGATTCCCCCCACAAATTAAGCCGGTGATCAGCCCATGAATTTCCGCCGCAGTGAGCGCCACAGATTGCTGTTCAAGTAATTTATCGAGCGATTCATAATTAGGTAAAGTTTTTTGTATTGACATGTATTTTCGTCACGTTAGCGGTAATAATTCATGATATGCTACCATCAAGGATAGTCGCTATACCAGATAACCCTATAATTAGTCTGTTTTTTCAGCGTAGATGGGTATTATAGCGGAATTTACTTCGATATACGCCGAACATTTAACTTTATTACGGTGTGTCCTATTTACGCAGGGAGATATCATGTCTGCACAACCGGTTGATCTTCAAATTTTCGGGCGCTCGATGCGGGTTAATTGCCCTCCCGAACAACAAGAAGCGCTGCTTTTAGCAGCAGACGAACTAGAACAACGTCTACAAGATTTAAAAAACCGCAGTGGTGTAACTAATACTGAACAACTTGTTTTTATTGTTGCGCTGAATGTATGTCACGAATTAGCACAAGAAAAGACAAAAACGCGTGATTATGCTTATAATATGGAAGAGAAGATTAAAATGTTGCAGCAGACTATAGAACAAGCGCTGCACGACCAAGTGCGCATTACAGAAAGACCTGTGGCGCATATAGAATAATTTCGTTTAAAAATCATACACTAGTAAATAAAAAAGTATTAAATTTAGGTTGCTTTCTCAATCTAGTTTCATACAATAGATGTATAGAGTTGCTGTATAGCACTCGACCAAATCTCTCTGAGATGTTCGTCAACGGGCGAGTCCCCTGAGCCGATATTTCGAAAGAAAAGAATGTGGTTGATGCGCTGGTGAGCATGCCTGGAACGTTCAGGAAGCCTAAAGGTTGCGATGCTGCGTTCACCTTGAACCAAGGGTTCAAGGGTTACAGCCTGTAACGGCATCTTGGAGACCCAAATTTTAACTAGTAGGTTAAATAGTTAAAATTTTACTTTGTACATCTATTATTCAACTTGTCCTATCCAACCCACCGTTAAATATATCTTAGCTATTACTCTACCCTATCGTCATCTATCAGTTTTCTCTCTTCTGCTATTACCAGCTATACTAGGATCATAACTTTCTAGCTCCTTCATCATACTGGGCTCTATTCTATGCTTGAGAACGATGTTCAACTCAGAAAAAGTATCCGCCAACAAATAAGGCAAAAACGCCAGCAATTAACTAAAAGCCAGCAACAGCAGGCTGCTCAATATATTAGCCAGCAAGTTTCATCTGATCCCAACGTTCAATCCGCCCAAACTATCGCGTTATTTTTATCTTTTGATGGCGAAATCGACACTATGCCGTTAATCCAGCAACTTTGGCAGCGAGAAAAACACGTTTACTTGCCAGTCTTACACCCTTTTAATCGACACAGTTTATTATTTTTAGCCTATACACCAACAACCCAACTGGTTAAAAATCGCTTTAATATCCAGCAACCAGCACTTGATGTCCAGCAAGTATTACCGCTCAATCAATTAGATATTATGCTGATCCCGTTAGTTGCTTTTGATCTTATTGGCCAACGGCTAGGAATGGGGGGAGGATTTTATGACCGGATCTTAGCCGGTTGGCAGCAAAAGGGATTTTATCCGATTGGGCTAGCACATCAATGCCAACAAGTGGATAAATTACCTGCCGCTACTTGGGATATACCGCTGCCAGAAATAATTACCCCTCAAAAGATTTGGCGCTGGTAATAAAATAACCATTAAAAGAACAAACGTTTACTCAATTCATAACCATACAAAAAGCCAGCACTGAACTCGTCCTCAATGCTGGCTTTATTTTATTTAGCTTTGTTAACGACTTTATTCAACGTTAACTACTTTTCGTATTACATTTCTAATCACATATTATCGCGGTCAACACCATAACGAGATGAAAAATAACCAATAAATTTAGAACAATAAACGGGCACGAATTGTTCCTGGTAACTGCTTAAGCTGTAGTAGTGTTTCGCCCGTTTGTTTTGGTTCTTGCGTTGTAATATCAATGACCACATAACCAATATTTCCACTGGTACGCAGATATTGACCAACTACGTTGATATTATTTTCCATAAACACTTGGTTTATGCTGTTCATCATACCGGGGCGATTTTCATGAATGTGCAGTAAACGGTTAGTATCATCGCCATGTACCGGTAATGAAACCTCAGGGAAATTGACTGCAGATAACGTCGAACCATTATCTGAGTACTTAGCTAATTTACTCGCAACTTCTAAGCCGATATTTTCTTGTGCTTCGACGGTTGATCCCCCGATATGCGGCGTTAGAATAACATTATCAAACTTAATTAATTCAGAAACGAATGGATCATTAGGATTGTCGTTGCTTGCAGGTTCACTAGGGAAGACATCCACTGCTGCACCGGATAAATGTTTGCTTTCTAGTGCTTCACTCAACGCCGGAATATCAACCACAGTTCCACGAGAAGCATTAATCAAAATTGAGCCAGGCTTCATTAACTCAAGTTGTTCTTTCGCAAACATATTTTTAGTGGAAGGGGTTTCTGGTACATGTAGAGTGACTACATCGCTCATATTTAGCAGTTCTGCTAACGTACGAACTTGAGTTGCATTACCTAGTGGCAGTTTATTCTCGATATCATAGAAATAGACATCCATTCCGATACTTTCTGCTAATATACTCAGTTGCGTTCCTATATGCCCGTAACCAATAATCCCCAGTTTTTTACCTCGCGCCTCATAGCATCCTTTAGCTTGTTTATCCCAGATACCACGATGAGCTTTCATATTGGCTTCAGGAATACGACGCATCAAGAGTAATAGTTGACCTAATACCATTTCAGCCACAGAACGAGTGTTGGAGAAAGGCGCATTAAATACAGGGATACCGCGCACTGCGGCTGCATTTAAATCAACTTGGTTGGTACCAATGCAGAAACAACCCACTGCAACCAGTTTTTCTGCTACCGCAAAAATTTCTTCAGTAAGATGAGTTCGAGAGCGGATCCCTACAAAGCGTGCATCTTTAATCGCTTCTTTTAATTCTTCTTCAGATAATGCACCTTTATGGTATTCGATATTAGTGTAACCCGCAGCACGTAGATTATCGACAGCGCTCTGATGTACACCTTCTAATAATAAAAATTTTATTTTGTCTTTCTCTAAAGATACCTTGACCATTTGCCCTACCCTATCATGCTTAAATATTTGTGACGTTCAGGAGTGTTATAAACAACATAACAAAAAACAGCATAGTATCAATACAATCGATTGCTTCCTCTGTAGGATAAATAGCAGTAAAAAAGAAGTTATACGAAATAATATGAAACTAGATAAGATAAAATCAGGATTTAGATAATTGTAGAATGATTTATGTGATATATATCACCAAAATAGCGGGTTAATAAATAATTAAAATATTTTTTACGATAAGGTTTTAATAGATAAATCGGTTAACTATGGGTATTCAATAAATTCAAAATTAATCCGAACGTTAGTTTAAAAAAATAACGCCCAATCAAAATTAGGCGTTATGATACCAATCGTTGAAGCTTATAATCACCGCAATACAAACATCATAGTAAATTATGCTTCAATTGTTTTCACGCCTTCGCTAGTCCCCATTAGTACAATATCCGCACCGCGATGAGCAAATAATCCGACAGTCACTACGCCGGCAATTTGATTGATTTTTTGTTCTAATTCCTGCGGATTAACGATCGCTAGATTATGTACATCCAAGATTACATTGCCATTATCCGTCACCACGTTCTGACGATACTCAGGCATCCCACCTAGTTTAACTAATTCACGAGCTACATAGCTGCGTGCCATTGGAATGACTTCTACCGGTAATGGAAAATTACCTAAAACATCCACTTGTTTGGATTGATCGACAATACAAACAAATGTCTTGGCAATCGCCGCGACAATTTTCTCGCGAGTTAGTGCCGCACCACCACCTTTGATCATGTTCATATGGTGATCAACTTCGTCGGCGCCATCAACATAAATATCTAATGAATCCACTTCATTACAATCAAAAACAGGAATACCCAACGCTTTTAATTTCTGAGTGGAGACCTCTGAGCTAGATACTGCTCCTTCGATTTGGCCTTTCATCGTAGCCAGTGCATCAATAAAATGCGCAGCGGTTGATCCGGTACCAACGCCAACAATTGTTCCTGGTTTGACATATTTCAATGCCGCCCAACCAACTGCTTTTTTTAATTCATCCTGAGTCATATTTAGCCTTTTTGTGTAGGTAAGTTGATATATCTAACAGGGTCGAAGCTACATCAAGTGGCTTCACTACGATAGCGCAATTATTCTAATATCGCGTTTAACTATACTAATTTGAAATATACTGACTTGAAATATACTGACTTGAACTATGCTGACGAGTATAAACAATATTTCAAGTGTTCTAGTGAAAATTATGGCATAGTAAAAATAGAGTACCAACAGAATAAAATAGAATAAAAACAAACTATAGAAAGGAGAGTTCTGAGATGAAGCGCCCTGATTACCGCGCGCTACAGGCACTGGATGCAGTCATCCGCGAGCGAGGATTTGAACGGGCTGCCCAAAAGCTATGTATCACGCAATCCGCTGTATCACAACGGATCAAACAATTGGAAAATTTATTTGGTCAACCGCTGCTGGTAAGGACCGTTCCACCACATCCTACTGAACAAGGGCAAAAACTACTGGCGCTATTGCATCAAGTTGAATTACTTGAAGAACAATGGCTTGGCGATGAAAATGGCGGTTCTACTCCGTTATTGCTTTCTTTAGCTGTAAATGCTGATAGCCTCGCAACTTGGTTATTACCGGCATTAAATCCGGTGTTAATCAATAGCCCCATACGCTTGAATATTCAAGTTGAAGATGAAACACGAACGCAAGAAAGATTACGCCGTGGTGAAGTGGTGGGTGCGATAAGTATTCAGCCACAACCCTTACCAGGCTGTTTAGTCGACAAACTTGGGGCTTTAGATTATCTGTTTGTAGCTTCACCTCAGTTTGCTAAGCGTTACTTTCCGGGCGGTGTCACCCGAACGGCATTATTAAAAGCCCCTGCGGTTGCTTTCGATCATCTTGATGATATGCATCAAGCTTTTTTGCAACAAAACTTTGGATTATCACCGGGCAGTGTTCCTTGCCATATCGTTAATTCTTCTGAGGCCTTTGTCCAATTAGCTAAACAAGGATCGACCTGCTGTATGATCCCGCATCTACAAATTGCCAAAGAATTAGATTCGGGCGAATTAATCGATTTAACGCCGGGGTTATATCAACGACGGATGCTTTATTGGCACCGTTTTGCACCAGAAAGTCGGACTATGCAGAATGTTACTGACGCCCTGCTAAAAACAGGACGCCATATGCTGAAACAAGAGTTAGATCAAACAGCTGAGGCTTAGCGCTTCAGTTCAAAAATAACATCGACCTGATCGTTAAAATCGATACTCTGCTGCTGGTACGTTTCATCAACATCAGCTTGAGTTACCGGAGCTCCAGCCATTTTCATGCTGTAATTAACCCGTGGCATTGGATAAGGGGCAGCATCTGGGGCTCGGTAACTAATACTGTATACCGGGCCTAACTGTACTTTAAAGCCACTAGCTAAAGCATTTGCCTGTTCGATTGCATTTTTTATTGCTTGTTCACGTGCTTGCTCACGATATTGCTGCGGATTACTTACGCCAAACTGAACAGAATTAATTTCATTCAAGCCGGCTTTAAGTGCACCGTCTAATAGTGTATTCAGCTGATCCAGTTTTTTAACTTTAACTTCAACCGAACGTACTGCGGTATAGCCTACAATTGATGATTTTTGGGTATCTTTATCATATTCATATTTTGGCTGAGTACGCACATTAGCAGCATCGATATCTTGTTTTTCTATGCCATTCTGTTGGAGAAACTCAAAATATTCAGCTACACGTTTATCTACCGCGCTTTTTGCCTTCGAGGCATCTTTGTTTGAAACCTCAACATTAATATTCAACGTCGCCATATCTGGCTCCGCCTTAATAATCGAGTTACCCGAAGTAGTAATATGAGGCCCTTCAGGTAACGTATTAGCCTGAGTAAGCAGAGGCATTGATAGACCAGCAATCATGGCCGCAACAGCGAGTGATTTCAATTTCACAGCATCTCCTGAATTACATTAGTTAGGATAACTTTTTACTGTGTGTCCGATTACTCATACTCTCAGCGAATATTGATATAAATAAGTATGAAAGCCACTAAAAATCGGATAACGACAGTAGTTGATAGAATATGTAAATAATAAATAACGTTAATAACATTAACATACTAAATGTAAAGATAATCTCAGATTAATAAGAAATTTTCAGTGCTGAATACCCTGTATTGCTAACTTAAATGCAATCAACCACATGACGCTAGCCACAAAAATATTAATAATACGCTGTGAGATAGGCCGACTAAGCAGAGGAGATAATCCAGCTGCCAATATTGATAGTCCAAAAAACCAAACTAATGATGCCGTTAATGCGCCAAAAGTAAACCAAGAGCGCTGTGTATACTCAAGCTGGCCACCTATGCTGCCTAAAATAATTAAAGTATCCAAATAAACATGGGGATTAAGCCAAGTGACTGCCAGTAAAATGAAGACCACCCGTTTACGACTAGTCGGAGCTATCTCTGCTCGCACGACAGTGAGGTTATTTGATAATGCAG
Organism: Moellerella wisconsensis ATCC 35017; assembly: GCF_001294465.1. Classification (GTDB taxonomy): domain Bacteria; phylum Pseudomonadota; class Gammaproteobacteria; order Enterobacterales; family Enterobacteriaceae; genus Moellerella; species Moellerella wisconsensis. Next base: position 140,868 of record NZ_LGAA01000014.1, on the reverse strand, counting down.
CGCGAGCTGCGCCAAACCCATACCATGCAAGAAAAACTACCCCACCCCAAGTAATAAATGTCATCAATAAATCAGACTGACTTAACAAAGCACTACCACCAAAGACCCCAACGGCAATTAAAATCATATCACTCAACGAACATAAGGCGGCACTCATTAAATGAAATTGACGACGGCTACCTTGTTGTAAAATAAAGGCATTTTGTGGGCCTAATGGTAATATCATGGCCGCACCAAGAAATAATCCCTGTAAATATATAGTTAGCATTTTTATCCCCAAATATAGTTTTCTCGAGCTGATATTAGGGATAAATTAATATTAGATGAAGTTAATAATTCTAATATCTCATTAGATTTACTTATATAGATACTAAAAAAAACCGACATCCGTAGATATCGGTTGAGATTTTGAATTTATTTATTAAGCATCTGAAGGCTGCTTTTTCGCTGCAGCTTGTGCTTGTTGATGTAAGTAAACATCCATTTGAGGGAATGGAATTCCAATACCGTGCTTGTCTAACGCACGTTTAAAGTTTTCCATTAAATCCCAATAAATAGGTAAGGCATCTGCATTTGATGACCAGTAACGAACTACATAATCTAATGAAGACGGGCTCATTTCATTTAAACGAATGGTTACACCTAAATTATGTAATACACGATTATCTGCCGCAACAATATCGCCCAGTACTTTTTTTACTTCATCGATATCAGAATCATAGGCGACACCAATAATCATTTGAGTACGACGATTAGGCTCACGACTGGTATTGATAATATTATCGTTGAGCATTTTACCATTAGGGATAACAATAATACGGTCATCGGCTGATTTTAAAGTTGTCGAGAATATTTGTACATATTGCACCGTACCTTCGACGGAACCCGCAATAATATATTCGCCAGCACGAATAGGTCTGAATACCACCAACAATACACCCGCAGCAAAGTTACCCAGTGAATTTTGCAGCGCTAAACCTACAGCTAAACCGGCCGCACCAATCACCGCAATCACTGACGCCGTTTGTACGCCAATTTTACCTAAAACAGCGATTAGAGTGAATGCAACGATAGCATAACGAACAATAGCAGATAAGAAATCACTAACCGTCTTATCGATGCCACGTAATGTCATTACGCGCTGAATTCCTCTGCCAACCCATTTTGAGATGATTAAACCGATAATTAGGATGACAAAAGCAGAAACAATATTTACCACATATTGTAAAAGCAACTCCTGATTATCAGCAAACCAACCTGTCGCTTCATTGAGAGCACCTGTTACATCATTACTATTCATTAATTAATCACCTTAGAAAATCATGGTTTAAATATTATATACTTCTTGTTGCTGATCAAAGGATAGCTGTTTTTTGATTAAATTGACAAATTAAACTTCATTTTACGTATGTAAAACTACGGGTATTAGCGAGGACAAACTGACTGTAGTCACTGAGCATAAGCTGAAAATCTTCAATACCGCAAAAAGCGACACTTTCATTATCGTAATAGCTCATACCTTCTTCCAAATCGTCGGTCTCGAAAACCAATTGATTTGCTCGGATCATGATTTCTTCATCATCCATTAGCAAAGTATATTCATGCCCAATCTTCTGCCACTGTTTATTGCTACCTTTAATCTCTGAAAACGCATTATTTATCTGCTCAATGATAGATAGATCGCCTTTCACTTCTTCATTTAGCCAATACCCAATAGCCTCATGATCCATGGAAAATTTTGCTGATATCACCCCAGTGAGATCCTGAAAAAATTCATAATCCATGTAATTCCCCTTTATTAGCGTTGAGCCTGCTGTATAGCGTGAAAATATTCGCTACATACTCGATATTCACAGTCTATCGAACGGGGCGAAATTTTGTCGGCGTTATAACATAACTTTATCATTCACTGCCCGGTTTATTTTCACCCATTCGCTTAACGGGCTATAAAACTATTACCTTTACAAAATAGTATATCTCAAATTCTCACGCTAAAACGGAAGCATCAGCAATAATCCAGAGAGTTTATTTATCTCATTATTAATGAGCAAAAAAATACCGCTCACTATTAATGAGCGGTATTGCTGTATAAATTAATCCAATCTTCAAGAGTACATTTATACGCTAGTTTGGAAAATCACTTTATCTGCTTTGTCAGTATATTGCTGCAATTGATCAAAGTTAAGATAACGATAAGTATCTTGTGCCGTTTCATCAACTTTATCCATAAATTTCAGATACTCTTCCGATGTTGGTAAACGACCCAATAATGATGCTACCGCAGCCAATTCCGCAGAAGCTAAATATACATTTGCTCCAGTTCCTAAGCGGTTAGGGAAGTTACGTGTCGAAGTAGAAACAACCGTTGCACCATCTGCAACCCGCGCCTGATTTCCCATACAGAGTGAACAGCCAGGAATTTCAATACGCGCACCACTTTTACCAAAGATGCTGTAATAGCCTTCTTCAGTTAACTGCGCTGCATCCATTTTGGTCGGCGGAGCAACCCATAAACGAGTCGGTAACTGCCCTTTATGTTGCTCTAACAATTTCCCTGCGGCACGGAAATGACCAATATTAGTCATGCAAGAACCGATAAATACTTCATCAATTTTTGTATTCGCTACATCCGATAACAAGCGAGCATCATCAGGATCATTAGGCGCGCACAAAATAGGCTCTTTGATATCATTAAGATCTATCTCAATCACTGCTGCATATTCTGCATCAGAATCGGCTTCTAATAACTGAGGATCGGCTAACCAATTTTCCATACCGATAATACGGCGTTCTAATGTACGGCGATCACCATAACCTTCCGAGATCATCCATTTGAGTAACACTATATTAGATTGTAGATATTCAATAATTGGCGCTTGATCTAACTTAATAGTACAACCGGCAGCAGAACGTTCAGCTGAAGCATCAGCAAGTTCAAAAGCTTGCTCTACTTTTAATTCCGGCAAACCTTCAATTTCAAGAATTCGGCCAGAGAAAATGTTTTTCTTACCTTTTTTCTCGACTGTCAATAATCCTTGCTTAATGCCATATAATGGAATTGCATGCACTAAATCACGTAGTGTAATTCCCGGCTGCATTTTCCCTTTAAAGCGCACTAATACCGATTCCGGCATGTCTAATGGCATCACGCCTGTAGCGGCGGCAAATGCGACTAATCCAGAACCTGCAGGGAATGAAATACCGATAGGGAAACGAGTATGAGAGTCTCCACCGGTACCGACAGTATCTGGCAGCAGCATACGGTTTAACCATGAATGGATAATCCCGTCGCCTGGACGCAGCGAAACCCCTCCACGATTCATAATAAAATCAGGCAATGTATGATGTGTCGTGACATCTACAGGTTTAGGATACGCTGCAGTATGGCAGAACGACTGCATAACTAAATCAGCCGAGAATCCTAAACATGCCAAATCTTTCAACTCATCTCTCGTCATTGGCCCAGTAGTATCTTGTGAACCGACAGATGTCATCTTAGGTTCACAATATTCGCCAGGACGGATCCCTGTGCGACCACATGCTCGACCCACCATTTTTTGAGCTAAAGAGAAGCCTTTATCACTTTGTGCAACGGCTCTTGCATGGCGGAAAATATCCGAAGGAGGAAGCCCTAATGATTCACGCGCTTTAGTGGTTAATCCACGACCGACGATCAGCGGGATACGTCCACCGGCACGAACTTCATCAATCAATACATCTGTTTTTAACTCAAATGTTGATAATAATTGGTTAGTTTCGTGATCGCGAATTTCGCCTTTAAATGGATAAATATCAATAACATCACCCATATTCAGCGCAGAAACATCCGCTTCTATCGGTAAGGCTCCGGCATCTTCCATAGTATTGAAGAAGATAGGCGCAATTTTACTGCCTAAAACCACACCACCACCACGTTTATTAGGCACATAAGGGATATCATCCCCCATAAACCACAATACAGAGTTAGTCGCTGATTTACGTGAAGACCCCGTACCCACAACGTCGCCCACATAAGCCAGTGGGAAACCTTTTTCAGCTAACGCGTTAATTTGTTTAATTGGCCCCACGGCCCCCACTTCATCAGGCTCAATACCTTCACGTGGATTTTTCAACATAGCTAACGCATGCAAAGGAATATCAGGGCGCGACCAAGCATCTGGTGCCGGAGAAAGATCGTCTGTATTAGTCTCACCGGTCACTTTAAAGACGGTAACAGTCAGTTTTTCAGCTAATTCTGGGCGTGATAAGAACCATTCGGCATTCGCCCATGATTCCATAATTTGTTTAGCGTATACATTTCCCGCTTTCGCTTTCTCTTCAACATCATAGAAGCTATCAAACATTAACAGCGTGTGGGAAAGTGCTTTTGCAGCAATGGGGGCTAATTTTTCATTATCTAGCGCTTCAACTAATGCATGAATATTATAACCGCCCTGCATAGTTCCGAGCAGTTCAATCGCTTTTTCGGGAGTAATTAATGGAGAAGAAGCCTCGCCTTTCGCAAGTGCAGCCAAAAAGCCCGCTTTAACATATGCAGCTTCGTCAACGCCTGGGGGAACGCGGTTTATTAACAGATCTAACAGAAACTCTTCTTCACCTTGCGGTGGATTTTTCAGTAACTCAACCAGCTCTGCAACTTGTGCAGCATTTAAAGGTGTAGGGACAATCCCTTGAGCTGCACGTTCGGCTACGTGCTCACGGTATTCTTTTAGCACGACTATCTCCTCGCTTCATTTTAATTTATATACCCGGCTGTCTGCACCTTCTTTATTTATTCAAAGTTAGTGCCAGGTCAGAGGAATTTGCTCGCATAATCTCAGTAGTAATAAAATTATGCCCAGCTACGGGCTCCCAGCATAGCAAAGTTTAACTCCAATGTTAAATTCTTCACAATAAAGCAACATTGAATGACCAATTTTAAACTTTACCTGTCTTTTAGACCGATTTTTCAGTTCAAAACACTCTTTATGGGTGAAAGAAAATCATAAAACCCTACTTTTTATAGTCTATTTATTGGCTTTAATCATCAACTATCATCGATTTCTTTCAGCTTCATCACAGTTCATCAAACAATTAAGAGGTTATTCCCAATAAATCGTATCGAGGTACATATTTTGAACATAAATAAAATAAAACCCATATTATTTTATTTATCTCAAATTCAGATTAATTAATTAGCATGTAAGTTAGCTATCAAGAAAATTACTAAGTTTTAAATTTTAGGGCGAAAAAAAATGGCCTCTGTTTCCAGAAGCCATTTGAAATTTTTAGCATTCAAAAGAAATTAATATTATTTCTTTTTCTTCGCTTTAGCATTTGGTAGATCAGTGATGCTGCCTTCAAAGATTTCTGCAGCCATACCAATTGATTCATACAACGTTGGGTGAGCATGAATAGTCAGAGCGATATCTTCAGCATCACAACCCATTTCGATTGCAAGACCAATTTCACCCAGTAATTCACCACCATTAACACCCACGATAGCACCACCAATAATACGGTTTGATTGCTTATCAAAAATCAGTTTAGTCATCCCTTCTGAGCAATCAGAAGCAATTGCACGGCCTGAAGCTGCCCATGGGAAAGAGGCTACTTCGTAACTAATATTTTTCTCTTTAGCTTCTTTCTCAGTCAAACCTACCCATGCGACTTCAGGTTCAGTGTAAGCAATAGAAGGAATAACTTTTGGATCAAAGTAATGTTTCAGACCAGAGATAACTTCAGCTGCAACATGACCTTCATGCACACCTTTATGAGCCAACATTGGCTGACCAACAATATCGCCAATCGCAAAAATGTGCGGCACATTAGTACGCATTTGTTTATCAACATGGATAAAGCCACGATCGTCAACTTCAACGCCCGCTTTACCTGCATCCAAACCTTTACCATTTGGTACACGACCGATAGCAACCAGAACAGCATCATAACGCTGAGGTTCTGCTGGCGCTTTTTTGCCTTCCATCGTGACATAAATACCGTCTTCTTTTGCCTCAACCGCAGTAACTTTGGTTTCCAGCATCAGATTGAATTTTTTACTAATTTGTTTAGTGAAAACTTTAACGACGTCTTTATCCGCTGCAGGGATCACTTGATCAAACATTTCAACAACATCAATCTGAGAACCCAGAGCATGGTAAACCGTACCCATTTCTAGACCAATGATACCACCGCCCATAACTAACAAACGCTCAGGAACTTCTTTCAGTTTCAGTGCATCTGTAGAATCCCAAACGCGTGGGTCTTCATGAGGAATAAATGGTAATTGAATAGGACGAGAACCGGCGGCGATGATGGCATTATCAAAGTTAATCGTTGTTGAACCATTTTCACCGTCAACTACCAGTGTATTAGCACCAGTAAATTTACCCGTACCATTAACAACGGTCACTTTACGGCCTTTCGCCATACCAGCTAAACCGCCCGTTAACTGAGTTATAACTTTATCTTTCCACAAGCGAACTTTATCAATATCGGTTTTAGGCTCGCCAAAAACGATACCGTGCTCAGCTAATGCTTTGGCTTCTTCAATTACTTTAGCAACATGCAACAACGCTTTAGAAGGGATACAACCAACATTCAGACAAACACCACCCAGGGTAGAATAGCGTTCAATTAAAACAGTTTCTAGACCTAAGTCAGCACAACGGAATGCCGCAGAATATCCTGCTGGACCTGCACCAAGTACCACGACTTGGGCTTTAATTTCAGTACTCATCATGACCTCTTATTGTTTTGTCCGGCGGGTCAGACAAAAAATCGAGTTATTCCACCGAGACGTACATACTGTAAGCAGTTTACAGAATTGTTAACACCCTGAAAAGGATCATTACGTGACGGAACTCTCAACCTGTTGGACAAACAGAAAAAAATTCTGCCACATGCTAAATAAAGTAGGCCGGCATATCAGCCGGCCTAATTAATTACATGACCAGTCGACGAATATCACTCATCAATTCACCAACGCGAGTGATAAAACGAGCACCATCGGCACCATCAATCACACGGTGATCAAAAGAGAGAGACATTGGTAATGTCAGACGAGGAACAAACTCGTTGCCATTCCATACCGGTTTCATCGCTGAACGCGACAGACCCATAATTGCCACTTCTGGTGCATTAACAATAGGTGCAAATCCGGTTGTACCGATACCACCAAGGCTAGAAATTGTGAAACATCCACCTTGCATATCAGCAGCTGTCAGCTTACCTGCACGCGCTTTTTTCGAGACTTCCATCAATTCGCGAGAAAGCTCAACGATACCTTTTTTGTTCACATCTTTAAAGACAGGAACAACTAAACCGTTCGGAGTATCAACTGCAATCCCGACGTTGATATATTTTTTCAGGAACAAACGCTGAGCATCTTCAGAAATTGAGCTGTTGAAACGTGGCATTTCTTCTAATGCACGAGCAACGGCTTTCATTACGAAGACTAATGGAGTGATTTTCACGCCCAGTTGTTTTTTCTCTGCTTCTTTATTTTGCTGCTTACGGAATGCTTCAACTTCAGTAATATCAGCATCTTCCATCAGCGTAACGTGAGGGATCATCATCCAGTTACGGCTGAGGTTTGCGCCAGATATTTTCTGAATACGGCCTAATTCAACTTCTTCGACTTCACCAAATTTGCTGTAGTCGATTTTTGGCCAAGGCAACATACCCGGAATACCGCCACCAGTAGCTGCCGCTGGTGCTGCTTCCGCGCGTTTAACTGCATCTTTAACGTAAGTTTGGATATCTTCGCGCAGAATACGGCCTTTACGCCCAGTACCTTTAACTTTTGCCAAGTTAACACCAAATTCACGCGCTAAACGGCGAATAACCGGTGTTGCATGAACATAAGCATCATTTTCAACAAATTCATTTTTACCATCAGCCGCTTTCGCGGGTGCTGATGGTGCAGCTGCGGCAGGTGCCGACGCAGCTGGAGATTGTGCTGCTGGTGCTGATGGCGCAGGTGCCGCACCGACAACTTCAAAGCTCATAATCAAAGAACCGGTTTTAACTTTATCGCCAGCAGCAATTTTAATTTCTTTAACTGTTCCAGCAAATGGCGCAGGCACTTCCATAGAAGCTTTATCACCTTCAACAGTGATAATTGACTGTTCAGCTTCAACTTTATCGCCAACTTTAACCATGATTTCAGTGACTTCAACTTCATCACCACCGATATCAGGAACATTCACATCTTTAACAGCTGATGCTGCAGGTGCCGCTGAAGCAGCAGGAGCTGGAGCTTGCTCAGCAACTGGCGCAGAACCAGAACCAGCAACTTCAAACACCATAATCAGTGAACCGGTTTTAACTTTATCACCAGCAGCAATTTTAATTTCTTTAACTGTACCTGCGAATGGTGCAGGGACTTCCATTGAAGCTTTATCGCCTTCAACAGTAATTAATGATTGCTCTTCAGAAATAACATCGCCTACTTTCACCATAATTTCAGTGACTTCAACTTCATCATCACCGATATCAGGGACTTCAACTTGTTTTAATTCTGCGGCAGCCGGTGCTGCTGAAGCCGCCGCTGGTTGTGCGACAGGTGCCGCTTCAGCTGCGCCCGCTGCAGATTCAAAAATCATGATCAATTTGCCAGTTTCTACAGTATCGCCAACAGCAATTTTGATTTCTTTAACGACACCAGCTTCTGGCGATGGGACTTCCATAGAAGCTTTATCACCTTCAACAGTAATCAGTGATTGTTCAACTTCTACTTTATCACCAACTTTGACCATAATTTCGGTGACTTCAACTGCATCAGCACCGATATCGGGTACTTTAATTTCAATAGACATTAATAATTACCTCTTATGCCAGACGTGGGTTAACTTTTTCAGAGTTGATGTTGTATTTTTTAATCGCGTCTTCAACGACTTTAACATCAACTTCACCACGTTTAGCCAGTTCGCCCAGTGCCGCAACAATCACATATGAAGTATCTACTTCGAAATGATGACGTAAATTTTCACGGCTATCAGAACGACCAAAACCATCAGTTCCTAATACACGATAATCACTTGCTGGTACGAAAGTACGAATTTGTTCAGCAAACAATTTCATATAATCAGTAGATGCAACAGCTGGCGCATCGTTCATTACTTGTGCAACGTATGGAACGCGTGGTTGCTCAGACGGATGCAGCATATTCCAACGTTCACAATCCTGACCATCACGAGCAAGTTCAGTAAATGAAGTTACGCTGTAAACATCAGAACCAATGCCGTATTCGCTTGATAGAACTTCAGCAGCTTCACGGACATGACGCATCATTGAACCAGAACCTAACAGCTGAACTTTACCTTTCGCGCCGTCGATAGATTGCAGTTTGTAAATACCTTTACGGATACCTTCTTCAACACCTTCTGGCATCGCAGGCATATGGTAGTTTTCATTCAGGGTCGTGATGTAGTAATACACATTTTCCTGTTTGTCACCGTACATGCGCTCTAAACCGTCGTGCATAATAACCGCAACTTCATAAGCATAGGCTGGGTCATAAGAAATACAGTTAGGAATAGTCAGTGATTGAATATGGCTATGACCATCTTCATGCTGTAAACCTTCGCCGTTCAGCGTCGTACGTCCTGATGTACCACCGATCAGGAAGCCGCGCGCTTGTTGGTCGCCAGCTGCCCACAGTAAGTCACCAATACGTTGGAAGCCAAACATTGAGTAGTAAATATAGAATGGGATCATCGGCAAGTTATTGGTGCTGTAAGAAGTTGCAGCCGCTAACCAAGATGAACCTGCGCCCAGTTCGTTAATACCTTCCTGTAAAATCTGACCTTTTTCGTCTTCTTTATAATAAGCGACTTGTTCGCGGTCTTGTGGAGTGTATTGTTGACCATTCGGGCTGTAAATTCCGATTTGACGGAACAGACCTTCCATACCAAAAGTACGTGCTTCATCAGCAATAATCGGGACTAAACGGTCTTTAATCGATTTGTTTTTCAGCATAACGTTCAATGCACGAACGAAAGCGATAGTAGTTGAAATCTCTTTAGACTGTTCTTCCAGCAATTGACTGAAATCTGACAGTGTAGGAATGTCTAATTTTTCATCAAAATGCGTACGACGAGCGGGTAGATAACCACCTAATGCTTGACGACGTTCATGCAGATACTTGTATTCTGCAGAATCTTTATCAAAGCTGATCAATGGCAGTTTTTCAAGTTGATCATCAGAAACAGGAACATTGAAACGATCACGGAATTGAGAAACACCGTCCATGTTCATTTTCTTCACTTGGTGAGCAATGTTTTTACCTTCTGCTGTATCACCCATACCATAGCCTTTAACGGTTTGAGCAAGAATTACAGTTGGTTTACCTGTTGTCTCTTGTGCTTTTTTGAACGCTGCATAAACTTTCTTCGGATCGTGACCACCACGGTTCAACGCCCAAATTTCATCATCAGTCATATCTTTAACTAATGCTGCAGTTTCTGGATAACGATTAAAGAAATGTTCGCGAACATACGCGCCATTCTTAGATTTGAATGTCTGATAATCGCCATCTAGGGTTTCGTTCATTAATTGGATCAATTTACCGCTGGTATCTTTACGCAGTAATTCGTCCCAACGATCGCCCCAAAGAACTTTAATAACTTGCCAGCCAGCACCGCTAAAGATGCCTTCCAGCTCATTAACAATTTTACCGTTACCTGTTACTGGGCCATCAAGACGCTGTAAATTACAGTTAACCACAAAGACCAAGTTGTCCAGTTTTTCACGAGTTGCGATAGTGATCGCACCTTTTGATTCTGGCTCATCCATTTCGCCATCACCAAGGAAAGCATAAACAGTTTGTGCTGTAGTATTTTTCAGGCCACGATGATTCAGATATTTCAAGAATTTAGCCTGATAGATAGCATTTAGTGGACCTAAGCCCATAGATACTGTCGGGAACTGCCAGAATTCAGGCATTAATTTAGGGTGAGGATAAGAAGACAGACCTTCACCGCCAATTTCTTGACGGAAATTATTCATTTGACCTTCAGTCAAACGACCTTCAAGGAATGCACGTGCATAAATCCCTGGGGAGATATGTCCTTGGAAGAACACTAAATCGCCGCCATCAGTTTCATTGTGTGCACGGAAGAAGTGGTTGAAACATACATCATACAGCGTTGCTGAAGACTGGAACGATGCCATATGGCCACCCAGTTCCAAATCTTTTTTAGACGCACGCAGAACTGTCATTACCGCATTCCAACGAATAGCAGAACGGATACGACGCTCTAAATCCATGTCACCTGGATACGCAGGCTCATCTTCGACAGGAATTGTGTTGATATAGTCACGACTACCAACAGAGCCAGCGGCAACACTAACACCGCCTTTGCGAGCTTCATTCAACACTTTATCAATAATATACTGTGCGCGCTCAACACCTTCTTCACGGATAACCGATTCGATCGCCTGTAACCAGTCGCGAGTTTCGATCGGATCCACGTCATTTTTCAACATATCTGACATGGTGTATTCCTTATCTGTTATTTGTTTTAATGTTTAATGGAGCCTATCTTCTCGTGGTTCTCTACAATATAAAACACGAGAAGATAGGCCCTGCTGTTTTGTTGCTGCTTATGCTCTAATGAGCAGTAGCAGTAATGCAGACGCAGCAGCCAGGATCTGCATCACTAATTTAATTCGGGATGTTGCTGTAATCGACGCAATGAACGTTCACGTCGAGTTTGTTCTCGGCTAATATCTAATAGAATATCTTCAATAAACGCCAAATGACGATGAGAAGCTTCACGAGCTTGCTCCGGCTCACGTGCCACAATTGCTGAAAATATCTGTGCACGATGTTCACTTACTGCGGAATACATCTCTTTACGGGTATAAAGAAATTCAAAATTCTGACGAATATTTTGCTCTAACATAGGCACCATGCAGCGTAATAAATGTAATAAAACTACATTGTGTGCAGCTTCTGTGACTATCAGTTGATATTGCAAAACGGCGTCTGACTCAGCGTTTAAATTACCTGTACCTTGTGCCTGCTCGATAAGATGATAGCTTTTACGGATACGTTCCAAATCTTCATCAGTACCTCGTAATGCCGCATAATAGGCGGCAACACCTTCTAAAGCGTGACGAGTCTCTAGAAGATCGAACTGGGATTCAGGGTGGCCGGCGAGTAATTCAGCCAAGGGATCACTGAAACTTTGCCATAGATTTTGTTGGACAAAAGTACCGCCACCTTGTCGGCGCAGTAGCAGCCCTTTAGCTTCTAATTTTTGAATAGCCTCACGCAAAGATGGCCGCGAAACATCAAACTGTTTTGCCAGTTCTCGTTCCGGAGGCAGCTTTTCACCCGGACGCAATGTCCCTTCGAGTATCAAATGTTCGAGACGTTGCTCAATAACATCAGATAACTTTGGTTGGCGAATCTTACTATAAGCCATAATTTGCAGTAATCATTTGTGAGTAAATATTGATTTTGAATTACCTAGAGTCAATTGGTAATACCAATTTATATTACATATCGATAAAGTAACAAAGTATTCACCAACTGTCCATAAAGACCTTGTGACAAATCATAAAATCCTGCAAATTTTAACAGTTTTTTTTAAAATTTAGCATAATTTGATAACTATATGATCGTTGCTTAAGAGCTTAGATTTAACAGTTTTTTACTTTTTAAACGTTTAAATAAGCAAACTGAAGCGATACAGCCAACCAAATTTAAAATTTAAATGCAAAATATGTGAATATAAAACCATTTATCATCTAATGGTTTATCAAATTATAATCGATAGTAAAATTTTATTATCTCAAAACTAATTTCATGGCAAAAAATAATAAGCACCGTTATTGATGCGAACGAGAGCTCAAGTAAATCACTTGTAGTTCATCTATTTTAAAACCGAATAAAAAAACAACTTATCATTAGTATTCAAAGAAATCTCAAAGCTGTCGTCTGTAGCTGCAGGTATATTAGAAATTCAACTTTATATTTTATATCAAGTAATTAAAAAATATAAGAAAGTATGAAAACTAATTACATATATGCTCCATCAATACCCAAAATTTAATAGCGCATAAATCCTTACAACAAAATCAAACGAAACGCATCGATAGATCAATCGCTCGGATATGTTTGGTTAATGCCCCAACTGAAATAAAATCAATTCCCGTCTGGGCAAATTCAGAGATTGTATCCAAAGTTACATTTCCCGATACTTCAAGTGCAGCAGTACCACGATTTAATATCACAGCATCCTTCATCATGACGGTAGTAAAATTATCTAGCATAATAATATCGGCACCGGCTCTAATTGCTTCAAGTAATTCATCTAAATTTTCTACCTCAACTTCAATAGGTAATTCAGCATGAGCTCGACGCGCATAATAAACCGCATTGTTAATTGAACCCGCTGAGATAATATGATTTTCTTTGATTAAATATGCATCCGTTAAACCTAATCGATGATTCTGACCTCCACCACACAACACTGCATATTTCAATGCCGTACGTAACCCTGGAATGGTTTTACGAGTATCCAATAATTTAGCGTGAGTTCCCTGCAATAATGCGACATATTGCGCAGTTACTGTCGCAACAGCAGAAAGTGTTTGTATAAAATTAAGTGCCGTTCGTTCACCGGTAAGAAGAATTTGAGCAGAGCCAGTAAGTTCGCATAATATTTGATTTTCAATCACGGGCTCACCGTCAGTGACCTGCCAATCAATCGAGATATTTCCTCCCAGCTGACGAAAGACTTCAATTAGCCATTGTTGACCACAAAATACTCCATTTTCTCGGGTAATAATTCTAGCCGTTACTTGCTGATCTGATGATAACAGTTGCCCCGTAATATCATAATGATAATCAGTAGATTGACCGAGATCCTCTTGCAATGCGAGCGTGACTCTGGCTGGAATATCTCGCTCTAACTGCGCCATTAATATCTGTTTTCTTTGTTCAGTATCGTAACGTCGTATCGTCATTAAGGACTCCTAAGAACATCGATTTAAGTAATCAATATCAATTTAGTATTTATTCACTATATTTATTTTTCAATTCATTCACTATATCGCCTCATACAATACAGATAGCCTACTAATTTAAGTAACTTTGAATCACCTTAAATCACTAAAATGTGAACTAAAATACCCTTTTTAGTTATACTTTAGCTGTAAGGTTTTTATTAATATTGTATATCTTTTATCGATAGAGATAACATTTTGATAGAAGCTCTTCATATGATACTGAACAATATAGTGTAAAGGAGCCTAAAAATGAAAATACATAATGGCTGGATAGATGGCATAACGCATATCCCCTCTCCGCATTATGATCAACGCCCCGTCGATATGGTTCCCTCATTATTGGTTATCCATAATATTAGTTTGCCTCCTGGGCAATTTGGTGGCCCATACATTAATCAACTTTTTACTGGAACACTTAATCCGACAGAAGATCCTTTTTTTGATCAAATAAAGGGATTGAAAGTTTCTGCCCATTGCTTAATCCGCCGTGATGGTGAAGTTATTCAATATGTTCCTTTTCAACTCAGAGCATGGCATGCCGGTGTTTCCTGTTATAAAGGACAAGAAAAATGCAATGATTTCTCCATTGGTATAGAATTAGAAGGTACCGATTTTCAACCATTTACGAGCCAACAATATTTAGTTTTAGCAAAAATCACACAACAGCTGTTAATTGAATATCCTCTCATTAAAGGAAATATTATCGGCCATAGTGATATAGCTCCTATTCGAAAAACAGATCCCGGTCCATTCTTTGATTGGGATTATTTTAATTCATTATTAAAATAATCATTAATTAGCCCGCTAATATTAATTAAATTTAATGGGCTAGCTAATTCTTCAGTAATATATAATTTAAAAAAATACATATATCTCATATAGAAATATAAAATCAATAAAATATCAAAATAAAAAATAGCCATTAAAAATAAGACTCGCATTTAAAAGTAAGAGAGTCGATAAAAAAATATAGTGTTTTAATATTTATTCGAGTCGCTTCACAAAACAAATAACAGGCTGAAAAAAACAATAGTATTTGTTAGAGAACTGATCGCATTATTATATTAGAGCGATTATTTTACCGACCATATACTGCATAATAAAACACCCTAAAAACGAGGAGTGTCATTTTATGTATCAAAAAGGATTTTCATTAATAGAAATTATGGTCGTCATTGCAATCATTTCCATTTTAAGTGCTGTGGCTATTCCTGGCTATCAAACTTATATGCAAAAAGCGGCAATGACAGATGTACTACAATCCTTACTACCTTATAAAAGTAATATAGAACTTTGTAGTATTGATGAAGGTGATTTTAGTAAGTGCGACAGTGGGAAAAGTACTATTCCAAATGATATAAAAGGAAAATATATTACTAAAATAGCAGTGAAAAGTGGAGTTATTACATTAACTACTAAAAAAATATTAAACGGTCTCACCATCACATTGACACCTCAATTACCTAGTACTGTAAATGTTTTTCAATGGACAGTAGCTTGTGTAATTGATGCCAATGAGAAAGTTAAAAGTATATGTGAAAAAACACTTCAATTCTAATAAGGCGTAAATAAATGGCTAATAATAGAAAAGACATTCATTTAGTATATAAAGAAATTAAAACTATATGTGATAAAAATTTCATTATAATTATTGAGCTGACTCATAATAAATTATCTATTGCTGCAACTAAAAAACCTAAAGATGAAATATTATCGACTTTAAAATTTATTGCTGGTGTTTCTATTTGCTATGATCTATGGCCTAAGGAAAAAATAGACCATCATTTTAATAATTATTATGAAGAGGCCAATGAAGAAGAAGTAGCTTATCAACCAACACCAAATGAACATGCTATGTCTTCATCCCCTGCAGTAGCTTTTGTCGAAGATATGTTAACACTAGCAGTGAGAAAACGTTCTTCTGATATTCATCTAGAACCCTCTAAACAAGGAATAAAAATCCGCATTCGGGTGGATGGAAAACTACACTATCTTCCCGCTCCTGCTTATGAGATTAATGCAGAAATAATCGCAAGATTAAAAATTCTCGCTAAACTTAATATCGCAGAAAAACGCCTACCACAAGATGGACAATTCAGTTGTTTTTTAGACAAGCAGAACTTTAGTATACGCTTATCCACTATGCCAACACTGTATGGGGAAAAGCTAGTACTGCGAATTCTACATACTCAGCTAAAATATACCCTAGACCAACTAGGTATGCCGGAGAGCCTTTTACAGCAGCTAAAAGATACTTTAAGTTCATCTCAAGGATTGATTTTAGTAACTGGCCCAACGGGAAGTGGCAAAACTATTACATTGTATAGCTCTCTTGAATCAGTCAATAATTTGCACCGAAATATATCAACTATCGAAGACCCAATAGAAATTCCTATAAACGGAATCAACCAGATACAAGTTAATGAAAAATACAGTTTAGGTTTTGCAAATATTCTACGTTCTTTACTCAGACAAGATCCTGATATCGTCATGATTGGCGAAATCAGAGATGAAGAAACTGCAAAAATTGCTGTAAGAGCAGCACAAACAGGTCACTTAGTACTTTCTACCCTGCATACTAATGGAACAATAAATACCGTCAGTCGACTAGAGCAACTTGGTATTGCCCCCTCACTTCTAGCATCCTGCGTTAAAATTATTATTGCTCAACGTTTAATTAGAATGCTTTGTACTCATTGCCGACAGCAAGAATCTCAGCCTATTACGGTTAGTCACGATAAGAAAAATATCGAAATAGTACACTGGAAAGCCAAAGGATGTGAACATTGTTTCTCTGGCTATATTGGCCGAACTGCTATTTATGAATTTATTACTCATCATGAATTGGATTCACTGTTAAATAACATCCATACAGATCATTCCATTATCTATGATAAATTATTTGATTTTGGCTTAAATTTAGTTCAACAAGGAGTAACGTCACTACAAGAACTTTATTCAATAACAGGAAAAAATGAATGAAATTAATTTATCAATATAATGCAATAAATTCAAAAGGAGATATAGTTAATGACATAATATCCTCAAATAATAAAAAACAAGCTTATTTACTAATTATTGATAAAAACTTAATCCCATTAAAACTAACATTTAAAACAATAAATTATTTAAACTATAAAAGTTTAGCTTATAGAATTACTTTTTTTCAGCAAATAAGTATATTAATGCAATCAGGTATTTCATTACTTAATAGCTTACAAATTATAGTTAATAACTGCAATATTATTTACTGGAAAATAATTATTTCTGATATTATAGTAGATATTAAACAAGGGATATCTCTTTCTAATAGCATGAAAAAACACCCGTTAATATTTGATAGAATAATTATTAATTTAGTTATAATCTCAGAAAAAACAGGTAACTATGATATTACTTTTGATAAAATATTTAATTTATACAATAAAAAAGATATTGTTAAAAAGAGAATTATCAAGTCATTAAATTATCCAATAACTCTTTGCTTGTTTTCTATGTTAGTAGTTTTTATTATGTTAATTTATGTGTTTCCTCAATTTCAATCTGTTTATGAGAATTTTGATAGTGAACTTCCCAGCGTTACAAAAAATTTGATACTAATATCTAAACTTATTGAAAATAATTTGCTAACTATCTTTTTATGCATAATTATAATCACTAGTACTCTTTTTTCACTAAAACGAAAAAATAAATCTTTTGATTTAGTTATACAATGGATTTTATTAAAAACCCCAAAAATCAACACGTTGATAAAATTAAATCAATTACAACTCTATTTCTCAATTCTATCGACAACATTACATGCTGAGCTTTCATTATTAGACAGTCTAAAATCCACAGCATCAGCATTAACTTATACCTATTACCAGCAAGAAACTTATAAAATTTATGAGCGTATTATTTTAGGTTGCTCTTTTTCACAATCACTAAAAGATAACAAATTGTTCCCTGAGTTATGTTATCAACTGATTTCAATCGGTGAGGAGTCAGGGAAACTATCTCACTTCGTTCATTATTTGAGTAATTATTATGAGGAACAGTACATTCAAAAAACAGAAGGACTATTAAAAAGTATGGAGCCAATTATTATGCTATTCCTTGCTTTACTGATAGGCGGATTATTATTGGCAATGTACCTACCAATCTTTAATCTTGGCAATATTTTCTCTTGAATTTTAAGTTATAAGTATAAACTATAATTTCATTTTATTAAAAATTCCATCTTATTTGTCATAGAGACTGATGCAACATTATTGTAAAATACGGATAATATATTGATTCAGTAAATAACTAAAAGTGCGAGAAAATTATGGCTTATATAGTGGCTCTTACAGGAGGAATAGGAAGCGGTAAAACAACTATCGCTAATGCCTTTGCCGCATTAGGGGTTCCTATAGTTGATGCCGATATTATTTCCAGACAAGTCGTTGAGCCAGGATCACCTGCATTAGCTGCAATTGTAGCTCATTTTGGTCAGGATATTTTGCTGCCCGATAGTACCTTAAATCGCCCGTTATTAAGACATAAAATTTTTTCTAACCCACAACAAAAAGCGTGGTTAAACGCATTACTTCATCCTTTAATTCAGCAAGAAACACAGCGTCAAATCAAGAATACTGATGCTTTATATGTACTATGGGTTGTTCCCCTATTAATTGAAAATAATATTTCACACTTAGCAGACCGAGTGTTAGTCGTTGATGTTACGCCAGAAGAACAAATACAACGGACAATTACTCGAGATAATATTACCCGGCAGCACGTTGAGCGAATTATCGCAGCACAAGCAAGTAGAGCTGAGCGGTTAAGTTTGGCTGATGATATTATTTCCAACCATGATGGCGAGCATCAACAGCAAGATGATATCGTAAAACTTCATCAGAAATACCAGCAATTAGCGAAACAAGCTCAACAGGAAAATGCAAAATGAATGAGACAACCACTTTTGTCATCTACGAGCATCCTTTAAATGAAAAAGTGCGTTCTTGGTTACGGCTAGAAACGCTTTTATCTCAAATTTTTGCATTACAACACATTGATTCCTATACATCTGGTATTGCTTTCTTTCGAGCTGTATCTGAATTGATTGAAGTTCTCGATCGTGGTGAAGTGCGTTCAGAATTAATCAAAGAATTAGACAAACAACATCAGCGTTTAGTCGCCTGGTCAGAAGCACCGTATGTGGATAAAGAGATCATTGTTGGTTTATTGGCTGATGTGAATAACAAACAAGTTAAAGTAAAAACAGCACCGCGGTTTGCCCATCAATTACGCGGAGATAAAATAATCAGTATGGTTCGTCAACGACTTAGTATTCCAGGCGGCTACTGCGGTTTTGATTTACCCTTGCTTCAATTATGGCTAAACTTACCACAACCAGAGCGAGATCAACGAATGTCACTCTGGTTAGACGGTTTATTGCCACTTAAAGAGTCATTAGATGTTATCCTGCTGTTGATCCGTAATTCAGGTTATTTTGAATTAATAGAATCACATAATGGTTTTTATCAAGACAGCGTCGAAGATAAGTATTTATTACGAATAAAACTGCCAGTAAATGAATTAATTTACCCTCAGATATCGGGACATAAGACACGCTTTGCAATTCGTTTTCTGCATTTTGATAGCGAACATGGCATTGTTCCTCCGATACTAAAATTTGAGTTGGCAAGTTGTTAAAAATATAAGCTAAATAAATATGAATGAAATAATTGAAGTCTCTTGCCCTACCTGTGGTAAGAAAGTCATTTGGGGCGAAAACAGCCCTTACCGTCCATTTTGCTGTAAACGTTGTCAGCTAATTGATCTCGGTGAATGGGCTGATGAAGAAAAGCGTATTGCTAGCCAGAGTGATATTTCTGAAAGTGATACCTGGAGCGAAAATCCAGATGATTAGGATGTTCTAATCGTAAAATACATTGCAGGCGGATCTCTGCCTGCAATACTAGTTATTGAGTCAATATATCGACAACAATACGATTTGCTGGTGGAAATTGATCGGCAATTAAATCAGATTGTTTTACCCAGCGTGAATTTTGTCCTTCACGCCCATAAGGTTGATTATCCCAGTTGGTCACCAAGAAAAAATACAGAGTGATAAAACGATCATCAAACTCATGTTCAACTTTTTTGAACAATTGATATTCTGTTGCGATAATTCCTATCTCTTCTTCTAACTCACGCACTAAAGCATCTTCTGGTCGCTCATTAGATTCTAATTTACCACCTGGAAATTCCCAAAATCCCCCCATATGTGAACCCATTGGGCGCTGAGCAATAAAGATATTATTCTGAGGATCTCGAATGATACCCGCAGCAATATAAAGGTGTTTCTTTTGCATAATTATTTTCATCAATAGTAAATTCGGTATCCCTAACAAGAGATTAAATAAAATTATTCTGCAATCACTATAACAACAATTGAATCTGTCTATCGATAGGTTGTGATACCGTGGGTATAAAAAGGCGGGTTTCCCCGCCTTTATTTATGAGTTTAATATATTAACATCATGACTTAGTTTAAACGGCCATGGCAATGCTTATATTTTTTGCCTGAACCACAAGGACAAGTATCGTTACGACCAATTTTATGCCCTTCTGTTGCAATTTTAGCCTCAGCTTCGGACATCAATGCTTCTTCTTCCGTTGCATGACTTAATTGCTGCTGTTTCGCTAAACGTTCAGCTTCATTACGACGCTGTAATTCAAGCGCTTCAACTTCTTCTGGCATACGAACGTGAACTTTACTCAATGTGCTAATAACTTCATATTTTAATGATTCCAACATGTTAGAGAACATATTGAACGATTCACGTTTATATTCTTGCTTTGGATCTTTCTGAGCATAACCTCGTAAGTGAATACCTTGACGCAAATAATCCATCGCAGCTAAATGCTCTTTCCAAAGTGTATCAAGCGTTTGTAGCATGATGCCTTTTTCAAAATTACGCATCATCTCTTCGCCAACCACTTCTTCTTTCTTCTGATACACTTCAATCGCTGTCGCTAAAATACGCTCTCTCAACGTTTCTTCATGCAATTCTGGCTCTTTATCTAACCATTCTTTAATTGGCAAGTCTAAATCAAAATCGTTAATTAAACGTTTTTGTAGCCCGTCAATATCCCACATTTCTTCTAGAGATTGTGGTGGAATATAGGCATCAATTACTGTAGTAAATACATCTTCGCGAATACTATCAACGGTTTCTTTAACATCACCGCCATCCAGCAATTCATTACGCTGGGTATAAATAGCACGTCGCTGATCACTAGCTACATCATCGTATTCAAGCAATTGTTTACGAATATCAAAGTTACGATTTTCAACTTTACGTTGAGCATTAGCAATCGCTTTAGTCACCCACGGATGTTCAATAGCTTCGCCAGGTTTCATACCCAACTTACGCATCATGCCCGTTACGCGATCTGAGGCGAAGATACGCATCAAAGCATCTTCCATCGACAAGTAGAAACGTGATGAACCTGCATCACCTTGTCGACCAGCACGGCCGCGTAATTGGTTATCAATACGACGAGATTCATGGCGTTCTGTACCGATAATATGTAAACCGCCGGCTTTTAAAACTTCATCATGACGTTTTTGCCATGCAGCTTTAATCTCTTCAATCTGTTCTTTTGTCGGTTCTTCTAACGCGGCAACTTCAGTCTGCCAGCTACCACCCAATACGATATCCGTACCGCGCCCAGCCATATTGGTCGCAATAGTCACCGCTCCTGCTTGACCTGCGTTAGCTATAATATCAGCTTCCATTGCATGGAATTTAGCATTTAAGACATTATGTGGAATATTGGCTTTAGTTAACGCTTGAGAAATCAACTCTGATTTTTCAATAGAGATTGTACCAACTAACACCGGCTGGCCATTTTTGGTTCTTTCGCGGATATCTTCAATAATTGCGTTAAATTTATCTGCCTCATTCATATAAACTAAGTCAGGTAAATCTTTACGTACCATTGGACGGTTGGTTGGGATAACAATCGTATCTAATTTATAAATTGAACTGAACTCAAATGCTTCAGTATCGGCAGTACCCGTCATACCAGCTAATTTTTCATATAGACGGAAATAGTTCTGGAAGGTAATTGAGGCTAAGGTCTGATTTTCATTCTGTATATCAACGCCTTCTTTAGCTTCAACCGCCTGATGCAAACCGTCAGACCAACGGCGGCCTTCCATAGTACGCCCCGTATGCTCATCAACAATAATAACCTGATTATCTTTAACAATATAATCAACGTCGCGGGTAAATAGCGCGTGAGCACGCAAACCGGCCATCACATGGTGCATTAACATAATATTTGAAGGTGAATATAACGATTCCCCTTCCTGCATCAAACCTGCTTCTGCCAGTAATTGTTCAATTAATACTAGTCCACGTTCTGTTAAAGTTACCTGACGAGATTTTTCATCGACAGAGAAGTGACCTTCCCCTTCAAACGTTTCAGTATCTTCTTTTTCTTGACGAATTAATTTTGGAATTAACTTATCAACTTGTTTGTATAGTTCAGAACTATCTTCAGCAGGACCTGAAATAATCAATGGGGTACGTGCTTCATCGATTAAAATGGAGTCAACCTCATCGACCAAAGAGTAATGCAGTTTGCGCTGAACACGTTCTTCTGGGCTAAATGCCATATTATCGCGCAGATAATCAAAGCCGAATTCGTTGTTAGTCCCGTAAGTAATATCTGCGGCATAGGCTTCACGCTTTTGTGGTGCCGGCATATTTGGTAAGTTAATACCTACAGTTAATCCTAAAAACTCGAATAACGGACGGTTATTTTCAGCATCACGTTTTGCCAAATAGTCATTGACGGTAACAACATGCACCCCTTTGCCGCTCAACGCGTTAAGATAAGCAGGTAAGGTTGCAGTTAAGGTTTTACCTTCACCGGTTCTCATCTCTGCGATACAACGTTCATTCAGTACCATGCCACCTATCAGCTGAACATCAAAATGGCGCATACCAAACACACGTTTACTGGCTTCACGTACAGTTGCAAACGCTTCAGGTAAGATGCTGTCTAAACTTTCGTCTTTTTTCAGGCGCTCACGGAACTCGTTAGTTTTAGCTTTCAATTCATCGTCAGTTAGTTTTTGGAATTCAGGCTCTAAACGATTAACTTTCTCAACTTCTTTACGCAAGCGACGCAGAGTACGATCATTACGGCTACCAAAAACTTTGGTCATTAATTTAGTTAACATAAATTTCTTTTCTCAAATCAATAGATTACAGGTTAGAGTTAATTAAATTGATATTGGCAGCATTCTTATTTAAAAATATCACTCATCAATATCAATCACAAAACGAAGCAGTTAAACCTGCTCTGGCCCGGCTCGAATCCCTTGAGTTTGAGATACCCACATCGCAGGTTGGCATGCAATGTCTGGTGGAAGTTTAGTATTAAATGGCTTGAAGGTAGGTTCAATATATTGCAGCGAACGCTGAGCCAACATCGCATACAGCGTGTCTAGCATAACTTGCGGCTCAAGCTGTGCAACTAAGATTAAATCATCGTTTTCTGCGGGTTCATCTTTCTCTGATTCCAAAGAAGAGAACGCAAAAGTAAGCTGACGAATAACATTTCTAACTGCATGTTGTTGCCAGTAATTAATTGAATAAGAAGATGAGGGGCGTTGGTTACTTTTTTGAGCAAATAGATTATCAAAGGCGCTCATTGCCTGAGTTTGTCTTTCGGCAACTGAGGCATTAATCTGGATATTGTGGCTTTCAACCAGTGCACTCAAGATTGCGGGCATGCCGATACCAGCAGCCACAACACCTAACAATAGGTGGGGCCAAAAATATCGTCTACCAAATTGTCGCCAAAGACTTACAATACCCATCAAGAATTTTTAATTTATCTTTTTTATGTTGATAAAGCAGCTGATTCAGTACAGAGTCAGCTATATTACAATCTTATTTACTATAGCTATACTGCTATAGCTTATAATTTATTACTTGTTTTGTTGCTGATATTTTATAGTTAATGTTTCAGACCCTATGCAGCTAATGAGCTATGTTGCTAATGAGCTAAGCGGCTAACAGCTTAATTTTATTATCAACTCACTACACTAGCTTAGATCTTTAACTATATTTAACTCAACTATTATATTTCTGATTTAACCGGAGTTGCTATGCGAGATAGTCATCCTCAACCACTAAGTGATGTTTTAGACGATTCACTCTCTAAAAATACGTCTGATGCTAAGGGATCACTCCAAGCCATACAGCGCACTGCAAAAGCGATACTTCAACTAAATCGTACAGTAAAAAGCCTACTGCCTGCCGAAATGAAACCAATGTGCAGAGTCGCAAATTACCGCAATCATATTTTAATTATCGAAGTCGCTAACGCAAGCTGGCTTAATCGAATGAATTATGAAAAGCCTAATATTGTTTCAGCGCTAAGAAGCACTATTCTACCATCTTTATCCTCTATCGACATCAGAATCAACCCAGTTCTAATGACAAAAAAAGGACAAAATAGCTCAACAAATCATCAATTGGTTGAACCAGAACAAAAAAGTAACCCGCGACGGATTAGTGCTAAAACGGCAGAACAATTATTAGTGTTGGCAGAAAGAAGCCCGAAAAAATTAAAAGAGAAGTTTGAGCGGCTGGCTGCATTAGCCGGAGAGAGTACTAATGCAGCCAACAGGAAACGTTAATGCGGGTTATTCATTGATGCAAGTAACGTTATTTTATATTTGTAGCAATACTATTTATTACCAGCGTGATTTATTCATTTCACTTTATGACAGATATTTTTATGCCATAAAGATTTAATAACTATCAGTATCTAGCAATATTGTTTAGATCTAGTTATCTATGTTGTCTAGCAACAATTAATTACGCAAATACCGCAGAAGGAGCTTTAAATGCCAATGGCAATTCGGCCTCATCTTCATAAGTTACTAGATCCCAAGCAGATTCTGTAGCCAGAACCGCTTGCAGTAATTTATTATTTAGTGCGTGACCTGATTTATATGCTGTAAAGGCACCAATAATATTATGCCCGCACATAAACAAATCACCAATCGCATCTAGCATCTTATGACGAACAAATTCGTTTTCAAAACGTAAGCCATCGTCGTTCAATACACGATAATCATCGACGACAATCGCACAATCGAAACTACCACCGAGGCAAAGACCTTTCGATTGCAGATATTCAATATCACGCATAAAACCAAAAGTACGTGCTCGACTTATCTGGCGAACAAAAGATTCCGCAGAAAAATCCAAACTATAACGCTGTGTACTGCTATCAATCGCTGGATGATTAAAATCAATGGTAAAATCCAAACTGAATCCATTATAAGGAGACAACTCAGCCCATTTATCACCATCTTCCACGCGAACAGCTTCTTTTAGACGTAAGAATTTTTTCGCGCAATTGAGTTCATCAATGCCCGCGTCTAGCAATAAAAACACAAACGGTGCTGCACTGCCGTCCATAATAGGAATTTCAGGTGCATCAACTTCGATAACAATGTTATCGATACCGAGACCTGCTAGTGCTGCATTTAAATGTTCAACTGTCGAAATACGTACGTTGTCTTCATTTACCAAACAGGTACACAACATAGTATCACGTACAGATTTAGCGTCTGCCGGAAAATCAACCGGTGGATTTAAGTCAGTACGACGATAGATGACCCCGGTATTTGCCGGCGCTGGACGTAATGTAAGCGTGACTTTTTTGCCGGTATGTAAACCGACACCAGTCGCTTGAACAATACGTTTTAATGTCCGTTGTTTGATCATCGTTATTTTCTCACTATGTTAGCCGTCTTGCCAATTATCGTACATGATAATTAGCAAAACAGTTTAGCACAAAAAGCGGAGAGTCCAATTAATTTATAATTATTAATCAGCCTGCTTACGCAAGAAAGCAGGAATATCCAGATAATCTGGTTCCTTATTTGTTTGCGTATTTTGGTCATTCACTACTTGTGCAGCAGGTTTTTCTTCGTTCAATGAAGACATGCTATTTTGAATTTTCTGATAGCGCTGTTCCATCGATGCTTGTTGTGTTGCTTTATTAGTGACCAAGGTGATTTCTGGACGTTTGTCCATACCAATCCCTGTTGCAACTACAGTAACGCGTAACTCATCATTCATGTCAGGATCTAATGAAGTACCGATAACGACGGTCGCATTATCAGACGCAAATGCACGAATGGTATTCCCCACAGTTTCGAACTCATCTAAACGTAAATCGAAACCAGCCGTGATATTAACCAGCACACCGCGTGCACCAGATAAATCGATATCTTCCAGCAGTGGGCTTGAAATAGCCATTTCTGCGGCTTCTTCTGCACGATCTTCGCCTTGAGCAACGCCAGAGCCCATCATTGCATAGCCCATTTCTGACATCACTGTACGCACGTCTGCAAAGTCAACGTTCATTAAACCAGGGCGAGTAATCAGTTCTGCAATCCCTTGTACCGCACCTTTCAGTACGTCGTTCGCCGCGCCAAACGCATCTAACAAAGAGATCCCACGACCCAATACTTTTAATAATTTATCATTAGGGATGGTTATCAATGAGTCGACATGTTTTGACAGCTCAGTAATACCTGACTCTGCGAATGCCATGCGCTTCTTGCCTTCAAAATTAAAAGGTTTAGTCACGACAGCTACAGTCAGAATACCTAATTCTTTAGCAACTTCGGCAACCACTGGGGCTGCTCCTGTTCCCGTACCACCGCCCATACCTGCAGCGATGAAGACCATGTCTGCGCCATCTAATGCATTGCGCAGGGCTTCTCTATCTTCTTCCGCCGCGTTACGACCGACTTCTGGGTTAGCTCCTGCACCTAGACCTTTAGTAATTTCATTACCAATTTGAATGGTCTGGCCAACAGCCGTTTTGCGTAATGCTTGGGCGTCTGTATTAATAGCGAAGAACTCAACACCTTCGATACGTTCACGTACCATGTGTTCGACAGCGTTGCCGCCGCCGCCACCAACGCCGATGACTTTAATCACCGCATCATTGGTTAGCTCCATTGGTTCAAACATAATGTCTCTCCGTTTTGTGCTTACTTCGAAGCTAAATAATATGCTTCTGAATAAAAATTAAAATTCTTTTCTCAACCAACTGGTAATTTTTGTAAACCAACTGCCAACTGAAGCACGTTTTTCCGTTTCGGTATCGTCACCTAAATGGCTTTCTTTACCGTAATGCAGTAGCCCTACTGCGGTAGAATAGTAAGGCTCCTGAGCATAATCCGTTAAACCCGTTATATTTAATGGCGTGCCAATACGCACTTGTGTATGAAACACACGTTGAGCGCATTCAGCTAAGCCATCTATTTGTGCTGCACCGCCGGTTAATACGATCCCAGCGGCTAAATGATGTTTGACACCTTGTTGACGTAACTGTTCCTGTAATTTAAGAATTTCTTCATTCACTAAATTCAGTAATTCGGTATAACGGGGTTCAATCACTTCAGCCAATGTCTGCCGCTGCAAACTTCTTGGTGGTCGTCCACCCACGCTAGGCACTTCAACATTTTCATCTTTACCGACGATAGATCCCAGCGCACAACCATGACGAATTTTAATCGCCTCAGCGTCAGTAGGCGGTGTACCAAATGCATAAGCAATATCGCTGGTTACAACGTTACCCGCATAAGGAATAACTTTCGTATGGCGCAGTGCTCCACCGGTATAAACCGCCATATCCATGGTACCACCACCGATATCAACCACACACACGCCTAATTCCCGTTCATCTTCGGTTAAGACTGCATAGCTCGCAGCCAAGCCTGCAAAAATCAGTTGATCAACTTTTAAGCCACAACGCTCAACCGCTTTAACGATATTTTTTGCCATATCGTTATGACAAGTGATCAAATGGACTTTAGCCTGCATACGAACACCAGACAATCCTACTGGATTTTTGATCCCTTCCTGATAATCGATAGCAAATTCCTGAGGAATAACGTGAAGAATACGATGCTCATCACGAACTCGCACTGATTTCGCCGTATGAACTACGCTATCAACATCTTCCTGCATCACCTCTTCTTCTGAAATCGGCACCATTCCAATTTCATTTTGGCAACTAATATGTTTGCCTGATAACGCTAAATAGACCGAGGATATTTGGCAATCCGCCATTAGTTCAGCTTGATCAATCGCTCGCTGAACACATTTAACCACCGATTCAAGATCGTTAACGCCACCTTTATCCATACCCCGAGATGGACAACTTCCCACCCCAATAATATTCACCATACCATCGGGCAGAATTTCACCTACCAGGGCAGAGACCTTGGAAGTTCCTATTTCAAGGCCAACAACTAGTTTTCTGTCCGTCGCTTTAATCATTATGGTTCTGCCTGTTTCTGAGCTGTTAGCAATATTTATTATTGTAACTCTAGTGGCGCATCAACTAAAAGCGGTGCCCACCCCACTGCTGCCCCACTGGTATAACGAAGATCAACATAATCAACTCGTTTATCTGTGGTTTGCAACAAAAGCGGATAAAGCTCAAGAAAGCGATTTAACCGCCCTAAAATATCCTGCTTGCCAAGCTCAATCCGAACATCATTATCTAATATCAACTGCCAAGCATTTCTAGCGGTCATAGATATTGATTTTAATTGCAGATTATTCTTGGCCAGAATTGCCTTAATTCGGGCATATTCGTTTAATACTTCCGTCTGGCTGCCTTGTGGGCCATACAGCATCGGATAGTGTCCTTTAGCGTTCAGATCCGCCGGCAAACTAAACACTCGCCCTTGGTCATCGACCATATTTTGGTCATTCCAACGGGCGTAAGGTACATATTCTATCAGATGGATCTTCAATTCGTCAGGCCACTGTTTACGCACCGTAACTTGCCTAATCCACGGCATCAAACGGATTTGATTCTGAATAGCGTTGACATCAACAGTCATAAATGTGCCCAACTGCCCAAGCGATAAAATGGCTTTTCTAACATCATCGTTGGAGGTGTAGTGACGCTCACCAGTTAACACCAATTTTGACATTGGTAATCTGTCGGCATCTTTCATCCAGTTCATAACCATCCAGCCACTCCAGATAATCGTCCCTAACACCATCAGAAAGAAAATTAACCCAGCAAGATAAGCCCCATTGCTTTGGCCTGAATTATCATTATCAGGCCCCTCATCCTGTTTTCGGCGGTGACGCACATTTAACGCTGCCTGCGACATATCAATCAGCCAAAGATAAAATACGAGAAACTAACGCAGAGAAGCTGAGGCCTGCTTGTCTAGCCGCCATTGGTACTAGGCTATGGCTAGTCATACCCGGTGAGGTATTAATCTCTAATAAATAGAACTCACCATCGCTATCTTGCATCACATCCACACGTCCCCAACCGGAGCAACCCACACTTTTATACGCTTGCATGGATAACTCGGCTAAAGCCGCTTCTTGCTCTGCACTCAAACCGCTTGGGCAAAAATATTGCGTTTCATTAGACAAATATTTAGCTTCGTAATCGTAAAACACACCCGGTGGCTGAATACGAATTGATGGTAATGTCTCTTCACCGAGAAATGCCACTGTATATTCAGGGCCACTTAGCCATTTTTCAATTAGCACGACAGTATCATGTTTAAAGCCTAATTCTAACGCAGCGCTTAAATCAGCTAAGGAATCGACTTTACTCATCCCTACGCTTGAACCTTCAAGGCTCGGCTTAACGATCAATGGCAGCCCTAGATGATGAACATAATCGTTAAGTTGTTGATCATCTAATTGCTGCATCTGCTGTTTATTCAATGCAACATAAGGCGAAACAGGTAATCCTGCGCCCGCCCAAAGTTGTTTAGTTCTCAGCTTATCCATCGATAATGCTGACGCCATCACACCGCTACCGGTATAAGGCAAATCTAAAAATTCCAATACACCTTGCAAAGTGCCGTCTTCACCCCCACGGCCATGTAAGGCAATAAAGACTTTATCAAACCCAGCATCTTTTAATTGAGTTGCAGGAAAATCTTTTATATCAACAGGATGAGCATCAACTCCAGCGTCAAGCAATCCTTCAACTACTGCTTTTCCTGATTGCAGTGACACTTCACGCTCTGCTGAAGTCCCCCCTAACAATACAGCGACTTTCTCTGCCATGATTATTCCTCACTCAATGTAGGCTGTAATTTTGATTCAGCTAAGTTACGCGCTATTTTACCTATATTTCCAGCACCTTGTACTAGAATTAAATCATTATTCTGAATAACCTTAGATAAAATATCGGCCACTTGATCAGGTTCAGACACTAAAATAGGATCGATTTGTCCGCGATTACGTATTGTCCGACATAATGCGCGACTGTCCGCGCCTGCAATCGGTTTTTCTCCTGCCGGATAAACTTCCAACATCAACAGGACATCGACTTGGCCTAATACATTAGCGAAGTCATCATACAAGTCGCGCGTACGGCTATAACGATGTGGTTGAAAAAGCATCACAATTCGTTTATCTGGCCAGCCTTCACGTGCTGCTTTCACTGTCGCATCAACTTCGGTTGGATGATGCCCATAGTCATCCACCAGCATCACTTCACCCTCTGAGCCATTCACATGGCGCAGTGGGAAATTGCCGAGAAAATCAAAGCGACGCCCAGTTCCTTGAAACTCAACCAGTGCCGTCAGAATATCCTGATCATCGATGCCTTCTTCTGTAGCAACCGCAACCGCGGCTGTCGCATTCAACGCGTTATGTCGTCCCGGTGCATTCAGCACTACAGTTAGCTCAGGCAGATTTTCACGCGCGATAGTAAAAAATCCTTGATTACCTTTCTGCTCATACTGGGTAATGCGCACATCGGCATCTTCGCTAAAACCATAAGTAGTAATATAGCGTCCGACTTTTGGTAAAATAGAGCGAACCACAGGATCATCAATACATAACACTGCGCGCCCATAAAACGGCAGATTATGCAGAAAATTAATAAAAGTATCTTTTAGATTTTCAAAGTTACCTTGATAGGTATCCATATGATCTGCTTCGATATTAGTTACTACTGCTACCATAGGCTGCAAATGTAGAAACGAAGCATCACTTTCATCGGCTTCAGCAATTAAATAACGGCTGGTTCCTAAACGGGCATGAGTGCCCGCAGCTTTAACTAATCCACCATTCACGAACGTCGGATCTAGCCCTGCTTGGGCATAAATACTGGAAATCATCGCGGTAGTCGTGGTTTTTCCGTGCGTTCCTGCCACCGCAATTCCGTGGCGATAGCGCATTAATTCAGCCAACATTTCTGCACGGCGGATCACCGGGATACGTAATTCATTGGCGGCGATAATTTCTGGATTCTCAGCCGAGATAGCGGTAGAAACTACCACTACACTAGCATTTTCAACGTTTTCAGGACGATGATTAAAATAAATAGTCGCACCGAGTGCACTTAATTGTTGTGTCACTGCATTGGGCGCTAAATCAGACCCGCTGATTTCATAGCCTTCGTTAGCCAACACCTCGGCGATCCCCCCCATGCCAGCACCACCAATGCCGACAAAGTGAATATGCCTGACTCTACGCATTTCAGGCACTGATGCTCGTAATTTCGCCAATTGTTGTGTATTCACGTTATTTTTCACTATATCTTAGGGTTACAACTCATTTCACAGCGGTGAAAACCTATTTAGCCACATCAATCAAAACAGCAGCGACACGCTCTGTTGCATCCGTGATAGCGGTGGCTCGCGCTTTTTCTGCCATGGCGAGCAATTGTGCTCTGTCCCAGTCACCGAGCAACTGGGCAACCGCGTCAGCCGTAAATTGGGGCTGCTCTAATATTTTGGCGGCACCGGCCTGCTCTAATGGCAACGCATTCCAATATTGCTGCCGGTCTTTATGCTGGAATGGAACAAAAATAGCCGGCAATCCGGCTGCAGCGACTTCACTCACGGTCAATGCACCGGAGCGACAAACAATAATATCTGCCCATGCATAAGCTTGCGCCATATCATCAATAAATTCAGTGACTTTAAACTCAGAATCGACTGAATTTTTACTCGCCTCATTATACAACGCTTCTGTAGATTGCTGTGCGCCTTTTCCCGCTTGATGCCATATATTTAACTGTTTGGCGTATTTTTGATCAACGATTGATATAACTTCAGGCATGGTTTGATTCAAAATACGCGCGCCTTGACTGCCGCCAATCACTAATACACGGATCGCACCTTGACGTTCAGCCAGTCGTTGTTGCGGTAGTGGCAATGCAAGGACATCATTACGCACTGGATTTCCGACGACTGGCGCGTTTGGAAATGCCCCCGGAAAGGCCTGTAACACACGCTTAGCTATTTTAGCTAACCATTTATTCGTCAGACCAGCGATGCCGTTTTGTTCATGCAGAACCACAGGAACACCGCACGACCACGCGGCAATTCCTCCCGGGCCTGAGACATAACCGCCCATCCCCAAAACAACATCAGGTTGATAGCGTTTAATAATCACTTTAGCTTGGCGAATCGCATTCCAAATCCGTAATGGTGAAGCTAAAAGCGCCTTAATTCCTTTGCCGCGCAAACCAGAAATTTTGATAAATTCAATATCGATACCATGTTTCGGTACTAAATCGGCTTCCATACGATCAGCCGTTCCTAGCCACAGTATTTCCCATCCCTGTGCTTTTAAATAATGTGCGACCGCAAGCCCCGGGAACACATGTCCTCCGGTTCCCCCTGCCATCACTAAAAGTCGTTTTGGCTGACTCATTTAGCGCTCCTTACAAACGCCTGAGCTCGTTCCAGACGTGTTTCAAAATCAATACGTAATAAAATCGCAATCGCGATGGTCATAATTAATAAACTCGAGCCACCGTAGCTAATTAGCGGTAAGGTTAATCCTTTGGTAGGCAGCATACCCGCGGCAGCGCCGACGTTAACCAACGCCTGAAAGGTAAACCAAATTCCTATAGCACAGGCCAAATAACCGGAGAATTTTTGATTCGCCTGTAATGCACGACGACCAATCATCATAGCTCTGAACGCAACTAAAAATACCATCAGCAATACCAGAACTACGCCGATATATCCGAGTTCTTCGGCTAAAACAGAGAAAATAAAGTCGGTATGTGCTTCGGGCAGATATTCCAATTTTTGGACTGAATTACCTAAGCCCTGACCAAAGACTTCACCGCGGCCAAAAGCCATTAATGATTGAGTTAACTGATAGCCACTGCCAAATGGATCTTCCCATGGATTTAGGAACGAAGTCACACGGCGTACACGGTAAGGTTCGAAATAAATCAAACCAACCACCCCAGCGACACAAATGGCAATACCAATAATAAATGGCGCTAAGCGTGCGCCCGCTAAGAACAATAAGGCGAGAGTAGTAACAACCAATACCACCACGGTACCAAGGTCCGGCTGTAATAACAGCAAGAATGCCATGACTATCAAAATACCCATCGGCTTAATAAACCCAAGAAAGCGAGTTCTTACTTCTTCTGATTTACGCACTAGATAGCTAGAAACAAAACAAAAAAGGGATAATTTTGATAGCTCAGCCGGCTGAATCTTAACGATACCAATGTCTATCCACCGCGAAGCACCATTGACCGAGTTACCGGCAACTAAAACAACCGCTAGCATGGCTAATGAGCCGATCAGCATAATATAATTATACTTTTCCCATACCAGCATCGGAATACGCAGCACGATTATTGCCAAAATGAAGGCTAATACAATATACAGAGCGTCGCGTTTAGCGAAATAGAACGGATCGTCAGTCAGTCGTTGCCCTACTGGCATTGAGGCGGATGTCACCATGATAAACCCTACTGTCGCTAACCCAAAAGCTAGCCACACCAGCGTTCTATCGTACAGTGTCGTCCCCAGCATCAAGCCATCGCGTTCGCCAGTTATCCACCCCTTTAAACGCAGCATTCCAGGCAAGGTCATCAGCCAAGCTCCTTCGCTAAGCGAGCAAATTCATGCCCACGGTGTTCAAAACTTTTAAACTGATCCAGGCTGGCACAGGCAGGAGAAAGCAATACCATATCGCCACTGTGTAGTTGCTTAGCGATTAATTGCATTGATTGTTCCATAGTTTCAGTCTGTTGAGTTATTTCAGGGCGTAATTCGGCTAATTGTGCTCTATCACGACCAAAACAATAAATTCTAATATTATCCGCAGCTAAATATTTTTTTAGCGTAGAAAAATCGGCGGATTTACCATCCCCTCCCAGCAGCAAGAATAAAGTCCCTTCGACTTTAAGCCCCTGCAAAGCGGCTTCGGTACTGCCAACATTCGTGGCTTTAGAGTCATTTATCCAGCGTACGCCATGATTAAAATGCACTAATTGGAAACGATGTGCTAAACCCGGGTAATGTTTTAACGCCTCAATACTGGCCTTACGAGGAATACCCACCGCATCCGCCAGTGCTAACGCCACTAGCGCATTGGTATAATTATGCTGACCACTTAATAGCATGTCGCTAACCGCTAAAATGGGCTGTCCATGAACCACTAATTGGCGCTGTTGCTGATCAAAAAATAATCGCCCTGCCCTACACCGAAGCTAATACAGCGTTGGTCTGCTCCCGTAGCGGGTAGTGTTAGCGCATCTTGTTGATTAACAATACAGTATTTGGCCTGATTATAAATTCGCAATTTAGCGGCACGGTATTGCTGTAATCCGTGCGGATAGCGATCCATATGATCTTCACTGAGGTTAATTACCGTAGCAACTGTCGCCCGTAAACTGTCAGTGGTTTCTAATTGAAAGCTAGAAAGTTCAAGCACATAAAGCTGATGATTAGCCTTCAGTAAGGACAGCGCAGGGATCCCAATATTGCCACCGATCCCCACCGATAACCCCGCTGTTTTAGCCATCTCACCGACTAACGAGGTAACCGTGCTTTTACCGTTAGAGCCAGTAATCGCCACAATAGGCGCTTTAGCTTCACGGCAAAACAGTTCAATATCGCCAACAATTTCAATGCCATTATCAGCCGCAGTTTGTAGCTCAGGCGTCGCAAGAGCAATACCCGGGCTGGCAACGATTAAATCAGCGTCAGCCAGCCATTGAGGTTGAAAACTGCCACTGTGGCAAGCCACCTCGGGCGGGAGTTTTTCCATACCCGGAGGTGCTGCTCGGGTATCTATCACTTTTGGGATAACCCCGCGTGATAGAAAAAAGTCAACGCAGGAGAGACCCGTGATCCCTAACCCAATAATAACGACTTTTTTACCCTGATAATCAACCATCTTAACGTACCTTCAGTGTTGCTAATCCAATCAGAACTAACATCAGCGAAATTATCCAAAAACGTACAATGACGCGAGGTTCTGGCCAGCCTTTCAGCTCATAATGGTGATGGATAGGCGCCATGCGGAAAATACGCTGACCCCGTAGTTTAAACGAACCGACTTGTAAAATAACCGACAAGGTTTCAACGACAAATACCCCGCCCATAATCACTAATAAAAACTCTTGGCGCAGTAACACTGCAATTGTTCCTAAGGTGCCGCCTAATGCTAACGAACCGACATCGCCCATAAAGACTTGTGCTGGATAGGTATTGAACCACAGAAAACCGAGCCCTGCCCCAACCATGGCGGTACAGAAAATCACTAATTCACCGGCATGAGGAATAAAAGGGATATGCAAATAATTAGCAAAATTGACGTTACCGGTCGCCCAAGCGACTAACGCAAAACCGGCAGCGACAAACACCGTTGGCATAATAGCTAAGCCATCAAGGCCATCGGTTAAGTTAACCGCATTACTGGTACCGACAATCACAAAATAAGTCAGCAAAATATACAACATGCCTAATTGAGGCATCACATCTTTAAAGAATGGCACGACTAATTGGGTTGCAGGGGTATCTTTGCCGACGGCATACATGGTAAAAGCCACGGCCAAGGCGATAACAGACTGCCAAAAGTATTTCCAGCGGGCAATTAAGCCTTTGGTATCTTTACGCACCACTTTGCGGTAATCATCCACAAAGCCGACAATCCCGTAGCCCACCAGGACAAATAACACGCACCAAATATAAGGGTTTTCTAATCTTGCCCACAGTAATACGGAGACCGTAATCGAGAACAGAATTAATATCCCCCCCATGGTTGGGGTACCGCGCTTACTAAAATGAGATTCTGGCCCTTCGCTGCGTACCACTTGCCCTATTTGCATTTTCTGTAAAAAAGCAATCAGCCGCGGCCCCATCCATAAAGCAATCACCAACGCAGTCAGCAAACCGACGATAGCCCGAAACGTCAGATAAGAGAAAACGTTAAACCCGGTAAATTTATGGGCTAATAATTCGGCCAGCCAAACTAGCATGTGTAGCACTCCTTTAATGCGTCTACGATATCTTCCATCGCAGTACTGCGTGAACCTTTAACTAAAATAGAAACAACGTCATTTTGTTGAATCAACGGAAGTAATTGGGCTAATAAATCGGCTTTATATGCAAAATGTTCGCCGCAGCCACTGGCCTGGCTAATTTCATGGCTGAGCTGCCCCACACTGAAAACTTTGTCTAAGCCATACTCGTGTGCCGCTTCACCCACTTGCTGGTGGCATTCTTTGGCATATTCACCTAATTCGCCCATATCACCAGTGACAAAAATACGATATCCCGGCATTTGTGAGAGAACACGAATAGCCGCTATCATCGAGCCTGTATTGGCGTTATAAGTATCGTCAAACACGATTTTGCCATCAGCGAGATGGACTGGATATAAACGCCCCGGCACCGCTTGAGCCTGGGCCAAGCCTTGTTTAATATCATCAAGTGTCGCGCCCACGGATAACGCCAGCGTACTTGCGGCTAACGCATTAGAT
This sequence comes from Moellerella wisconsensis ATCC 35017, assembly GCF_001294465.1. Lineage (GTDB taxonomy): Bacteria > Pseudomonadota > Gammaproteobacteria > Enterobacterales > Enterobacteriaceae > Moellerella > Moellerella wisconsensis. Next base: position 104,037 of record NZ_LGAA01000014.1, on the reverse strand, counting down.
ACATTGTGCATGCCCGGTAACGGCAATGAAATCTGCACGCTACCTACCGGCGTATGCAGAGTAAACTCTGTAGTTAATTGATTAACCACGATATCTGTCGGGTAAAAATCCGCAGTATCTTGTGCGGTTAAAGAATAGCGCCATACCGTTTGCCGCGGATCAAGTTGTGCTATCCACTGCGTCTGATCATTACTGTCCAGATTGATAATTGCAGTGCCTTCATCTGGCAGCCCTTGATAAATCTCACCTTTCGCTTGTGCAACGCCTTCAAGCGAACCAAAACCTTCTAAATGTGCCGCAAATAAATTGTTTACTAAGGCACTTTCGGGTTTAACCAAATGGGTGGTGTAGGCGATTTCACCGATATGATTAGCGCCCATTTCGATAACCGCATATTGATGCTCGTCGGTTAAACGCAATAAGGTCAATGGAACACCGATATCGTTATTTAAATTGCCCGCGGTATAAAGCGTTTTGCCTCGTTGACGTAAAATAGCGGCGGTTAGCTCTTTAACTGAAGTTTTCCCCGAAGACCCGGTTAACCCGACAACACGCGCAGAGCTCTGTTGTCTAACCCACGCGGCAATCTGCCCTAACGCTATATGGGTATTTTCAACTTTAATTTGAGGGCAATTAACCGCTAATTGGCGCTCGACCAATAATGCGCTCGCGCCCGCAGCGATGACCTGATCAATAAATTGATGCGCATCGAAACGTTCACCTTTTAAGGCAATAAATAAACATTGTTCACCAATTTGACGGCTATCGGTACTGACTTGCTGGATAATCAGTGTATCCGCAGCAGCAGTATTTTCAGTGATTAGCGTACCACCGGTGACTGCGGCCAGTTGGCGTAAACTTACTGGGATCATGCCATTACCCCCAACAACCGAGCCACCGTTAAGCGATCTGAATAATCTAAGCGACGATGCCCTATAATTTGATAATCTTCATGGCCTTTACCTGCAATCACAATCATATCGTCAGGCTTAGCCTGCATGATGGCGCTAGTGACGGCTTCTGCGCGTCCCGCTATCGCGACAATGCGGCTACTGTCTAAAACTCCCGACATAATATCGTCAATAATAGACTGTGGTTCTTCGCTACGCGGATTATCATCGGTAATGATTACTCGGTCTGCCCATTGCTCAGCAATGCCGCCCATTAATGGTCGTTTACCCTTATCACGATCGCCGCCGCAACCAAATACGCACCATAACTGACCGGTACAATGTAATCGTGCAGCAGTTAAGGCTTTTTCTAACGCATCTGGCGTGTGGGCATAATCAACCACAACCGTTGGCTTACCCGGCGCGCTAAAGACTTCCATGCGCCCACAAACCGGAGTTAACACCTGCGTGGAAGCCAATAAAGCCTCTAATGGGTAATCCAACATCAATAATGTCGCCATTGCTACCAACAAATTACTGACATTAAACGCCCCCATCAGTGGGCTATGAATAATCCCTTCACCCCAAGATGAATTAAATTGAATGCTAGCGCCTTTATCATGATAATCAACCTGATGCGCCAAAACCCATGATCCTTGCCAATCATTAGGTAAGGCATTTTCCATGCTCACGGCGCAAGCGGTAGGTAAACGAGCTAGCCACTGCAAACCAACGGGATCATCTGCATTGATAATTTTTGTTTTTGCATGATGAGTCGAAAACAATAACCATTTCGCGGCTTCATACGCAGCCATATCGCCATGATAATCTAGGTGATCACGGCTAAGATTAGTAAATACCGCGGCATCGAAATCCAACCCAGCGACTCGGCCTTGAACCAACCCGTGAGAAGAAACTTCCATCGCGGTAAAGCTGGCGGTTTGTTTTAATAATTGTTGTAACTCAAGTTGGATATCGACCGCAGAGCCGGTGGTATTTTCGCTCGGCGTCACATGGTTTAATAATCCGTTCCCGACCGTCCCCATGACCGCGCTGGTTTCTCTTAAACCTTGTGCCCACTGAGCAATTAGCTGAGTAGTGGTTGTTTTACCATTCGTTCCCGTCACGCCGATTAAGCGCATTTTTTGTGACGGATGCTGATAGAACTCGCCAGCTAACTGGGATAACTTATGATTTAAATCATGCAGATAAACTACCGGAATGCCATGCTGATATTTGATTTCGCCTTCGTCAGCTTGGCCATCAGCTTCAGCAATAATGGCTGCCACACCTTGAGCTATCGCTTGAGGAATATAGTGCCGCCCATCAACTTCATGGCCTTTAATGGCAATAAACAGATCACTTGCGGCAGCTTTACGGCTGTCCAGCGTCATCTCACCTAGATTAATCTCAGGCGCGCTCACACCAAATGGCGCAAGCAAATCACGAAGATTACGATCTGCCACTTTTATCCTCTTTTATTTTATTAATCGCTAATTCATTTTTTGCATCTGTCGCCAACGCATCAGGTTCGATATTCATAATCCGCAGAACACCGCCCATGATGGCACCAAAGATTGGTGCCGAGACGACCCCACCGTAATATTTTCCTGCTTTCGGGTCATTAATCACGATAACTAACGCATAGCGAGGTTTACTCGCAGGCGCAATACCGGCAGTATATGAAATATATTGATTCACATAACGGCCGTCTGGACCCACCTTTTTGGCTGTCCCAGTTTTAATCGCAATGCGATAGCCTTTAATCGCTGCACGTGTTCCCCCACCGCCAGGCAAGGCAACACTTTCCATCATATGTACCACGGTTTTCATGGTCGATTCTGGGAAAACTCGCGTTCCAGGTACAGGTGGATCAACTTTGGTGATCGATAAAGGACGATAAATACCAAAACTGCCGATAGTCGCGTAGGCTCTCACCAGCTGCAGCGGTGTGACCATTAAGCCGTAACCAAAGGAGAAAGTCGCACGGTCTAAATCAGCCCAGCGGGTCTTCTTGTTTGGGAAAATACCGCTACTTTCACCCACCAGTCCCAGATTCGTCGGCTTACCAAAACCAAAATTAGAATAGACATCAACCAGCTCAGAGGCTGGCATTGCTAAAGCTAATTTAGACACCCCAACGTTACTCGACTTCTGCAAAATACCGGTAATCGATAATTCAGGATAATGTCCAACATCTTTGATTTCATGCCCATTAATCCGATACGGATAAGTATTTAGCACGGTGTTTTCTTTGATAATACCATTATGTAAAGCGCTCATAACCACCAGCGGTTTCACCGTAGATCCCGGCTCAAAAATATCGGTGATAGCCCGATTACGCATTAAATCCATCGTAGTGCCGGCTAAATTATTCGGGTTATAAGATGGGCTATTTGCCATTGCCAGTATTTCACCGGTGTTTACATCCACCAGAATCGCGGTACCTGATTCGGCTTTATTTTCCTGCACCCCTTTGGTCAGCTCACGATAAACCAGCGACTGTAAACGCTCATCAATACTGAGTACCAAGTTATGCGCGGCTTGGCTATCGGTCGAAGAAATATCCTCAATCACGCGCCCCGCACGATCTTTACGCACGATACGTTCACCGGAAGAGCCTTTAAGCCAGCGATCAAAACTTTTTTCAATCCCTTCAATCCCTTCAGCATCAATATTGGTGACGCCAATTAAATGTGCGGCAACCGGGCCTGAAGGATAATAGCGGCGAGATTCTTTGCGCAGATAAATACCCGGCAATTTTAATTTTCGAATATAGTCGCCAATCGACGGATTAACTTGGCGAGCGAGGTAAACAAAACGGCCTTTAGGATTAGCATTAACTTTAGTATTAATTTGTTCTAATGGGATTTCTAGGGCATCAGCCAGCGCTTTCCAACGTTCATCATTAGTTACCCCACCTTCTTCATGCACAATTTTGGGGTCTGCCCAAATAGCATCAACAGGAACACTAACCGCCAATTGTCGCCCTTCTCTATCACTAATCATACCGCGGGTAGTCACGACTTCTTGCACTCGCAATGAGCGCATGTCACCTTCTTTTACCAATTTTTCAGGGCTAATAATTTGCAAATAAGCGACACGAAATAATAGACCGACTAATGCGAGTAGTATGCCCCCACATAACAACGCAAAACGCCAGCCGACATAGCTGCTCTGTTCTTCTTGTCGTTTGTTTTTGCTGGAACGAGGCGCTTTCATCCGAACCCTTAGTGATTACTTATAATTATTAATTAGTGACAACAATATTTTCTTGCGCCGGATCGACATGGATCATTTGCAATTTTTCGACCGATAGACGCTCGACTCGGCTATGATTCGCTAACGCGTTCTCTTCGAGGATCAGGTTACGCCATTCGATTTCTAAGGCGTCCTTTTCTTCAAAAAGGCGATCTTTTTCAGCCGTTAATAAACGAGACTCATGTGCCGTCGTCACCGTCGATACAGCACTGATAATAATCGCTATCAACAAAATCAATGGAATAATTCCATAACTGAACAGATCGCGACCAATAACTCTTAATAGACTGTGTCTTTCAGGAGGCATTAATCTTCTACTCTTTCAGCAAAGCGAAGCACCGAACTACGCGCTCTTGGGTTCTCGGCGACTTCAGCTTCTGGTGGTTTCATTTTACCTAAGGCACGTAATTTGGCCGCACCTAAGGCTCTAATCTGTGTTTCGGTCAACGGGATCCCCGCTGGCACTTTAGGCCCTTGGCTGTTATGGCGAATAAAGCGTTTTACAATTCTGTCTTCTAAAGAGTGAAAACTAATTACTGACAAACGCCCTGCCGGTGCTAATACCGCCATCGCGCCATTCAGTGCCTGTTCAATCTCTTCCAGCTCGCTATTAATATAAATACGGATCGCTTGGAAACTACGAGTAGCCGGATGTTTATGGCGTTCTTTTACCGGGCTAACCTGAGCGATTAGCTCAGCCAAATGACGAGTTCGAGTTAACGGTTCTTTCTCAGGGTCTTGATTACGCTCAACAATAGCTCTAGCAATTCGCTTAGCAAAGCGTTCCTCGCCAAAGGTTTTTAATACCCATGCGATATCATCGGCTTCTGCATTCATTAACCATTGTGATGCCGATTGGCCTTTGGTGGGATTCATACGCATGTCTAAAGGTCCATCGCGCATAAATGAAAATCCACGTTCTGCATCATCCAACTGTGGCGAAGATACGCCTAAATCGAGCAACACACCGTCAATTTTTCCTATTAAACCGTCTTCTTCGACATAATCAGCTAGCGCAGAAAAAGGTCCATGCTTAATACTAAACCGTGGGTCATCTATCGCTTCAGCAGCTTTAATCGCTTCCGGGTCGCGGTCGATAGCAATCAAGCGTCCATGTTCACCTAATTGTGAAAGTATCAGACGGGAATGCCCGCCACGACCAAATGTTCCATCGATATAAATGCCATTTGGCTGAATATTTAATCCGTTTACTGCTTCATCAAGTAATACGGTAACGTGCTTAAATTGCTGTTCTGGCATTATTATAGTGACAAGTCCTGTAATCGGGTTGATAACGGCTGAATATTCTCCAGCTCAGCGGCAATATCCTGCTGAACTTGGCGATACCAACGTTGTTCATCCCAGAGTTCAAATTTATTAATTTGGCCAACGAGCATGACCTCTTTTGTTAGCCCTGCGTGCTGACGCAAAGTATTGGCTAACAGAAGACGTCCAGCATTGTCCATTTTACATTCACTAGCATGGCCTAGTAATAGGCGCTGTACACGACGTTCCATCGGTTCCATTGAGGATAAACGCGATAATTTTTGTTCAATAATTTCCCATTCAGGCAAGGTATATAGCAACAGACAGGACTGATGAAGATCGATAGTACACACCATTTGTCCTTGGCATTCGTCAAGCAGCACTGCCCGATATCGGGTGGGCACGGTAATTCGGCCTTTACTGTCGAGATTAACCTGCGTTGCCCCACGAAACATACTCGTTATTCCCCCTAAATTTCCACTTTCTCCACACTCCCCCACAAATCACCACCCATGAAGTTTACGGATGGTATGAAAACCTTGTCAAGCCAGAGGTTGCGCGCTTTAGCTTTATTTACAGTGTGCGTAGAGTCGATATATTGTAGAAAAATATTCTCGAGGGCAAAAAAAATAAATTAACATCATGATATAATTGGTTTATTTTCAATATAATAACAATTAATTAAAATATATCCATAAATACGTGATAGATAAAATAAATTATTATATCTGCTGTGAATGTCTCATTTTTATACAATTAAATAACGTCTAATTTAATGATTAAAAAAAAACAAACTAACAAAATATATCGCTGGCTAAAAAAACATCCTTTCCAAAAATATAATACTCATTTATATCAATAAGATACAAATACTGATAAATAAACAGTAGTTAATTTAAATTAAATTTAAATAATTAGTCTTAATTTTAGTTAACTTTGCCTAATCTTTGGTGAGCATTAGCTAGCAGAGATTAAATAAAAAATAGTCAATCAGTTAAGATTTTTCTTAAAGTGAAATTTTCACCCTCACTTTACCAAAATAAAAAAAGCCCCTGAGATCAGGGGCAGTATTTTAGTACTGAATGCTGTCTATATCACTGATTATTTGATACGAAATAGCATAAATTTATTAATTTAATTTATCTTCATTCAACAAATAACGCTTTTCTGCCCAAACTACCTTTATGGCATAAATCACGGCGAATTTTGGTAATTCCAGCTTCCGGTTTTTGCTTCTCATCTAAACTCGCCAATACTAATTCCAAAACTCGTTCGGCTATATCTCGATGACGCTGAGCAAGTGACAATACTGGACATTCAAGAAAATCTAGTAATTCACTGTCACCAAAGGTGGCAATAACCATATGCTCAGGTAATCGTCCGCTGCGTTTTAATATGATATCTAATACGCCTTGCAATAGTGAGAATGAGGTTGTAAATAAAGCATCCGGCATATCATTACCTTTATCCAGCCACTGAGTAAAGGCTTCAGCAGCGGATTCACGCTCGTAACTATTGGCATATAAATAGCTTACTTCGCGCTGATCACCGTGCCAACCAGCACGGAATCCTTGCTCACGCAAAAAACTTACTGATAATTCAGGCAATGCGCCTAAATACAGCACAGACTTAGCAGGAAATTTGCTTAACTCAGCAGAGATGACTGTCGCATCTTCCTGATCATCGCCAACCACACTGATAAAATGCTCTCGTTCCAATGCACGGTCTAAAGCAATTATCGGCAAAGAACGATTTGCCCAACGCTGATAAAACGGATGCTCTGGCGGTAAAGCCGTCGAAACAATAATCGCATCAACTTGACGCTGCAATAAATGTTCAACACAACGAATTTCATTATCGGGCTGATCTTCAGAGCAGGCAATTAACAACTGATAACCACGCTGACGAGCCTGACGTTCAAGATAGTTAGCTATTCGCGTATAGCTGGTATTTTCCAAATCAGGGATCACCAGCCCAATAGAACGCGTTCTGCCTGCGCGCAAACCTGCAGCAACAGCATTTGGATGGTAATTGTGTTCTCTGACAACTGCCATCACTTTTTCAACAGTTTTATCGCTAACTCGATACTGCTTGGCTTTGCCATTGATCACATAACTAGCCGTCGTGCGCGAAACACCTGCTAAACGGGCTATTTCATCCAGTTTCACTTTAACCTCTTTAAAAGTCAGGTAACTCGCTCAGAATCATTCTGAGCGTCACATTTGATGTATTTTAACCTCGTGTTACATATTTTTCACCGCATAATTTTATCGCCGCGAGAAACTCCGACAATTCCAGAGCGTACGACTTCAACAATTTCAGCAACCCCTCGCACAGATTCAATAAATGCGTCGAGTTTATCACTGGTACCGGCTAGCTGAACGGTATACAGCGTTGGTGTCACATCGATAATTTGGCCACGAAAAATATCGGCACTGCGTTTAATCTCTTCACGTCCATAACCACTCGCTTGCAATTTCACCAACATAATTTCCCGCTCCACATGCTCTGATGCGGTTAATTCGCTGACACGAAGAACGTCGATCAATTTATGCAATTGTTTTTCAATCTGTTCCAGTACTTTCGCATCACCTTTTGTCTGAATTGTCATGCGAGACAAAGTAGGATCATCTGTCGGAGCAACAGTTAAACTCTCAATATTATAACCGCGTTGTGAAAATAATCCGATAACTCGGGACAATGCCCCTGATTCATTTTCTAATAATACCGATAAAATACGGCGCATAATCAGGTCCTCTCCGTTTTACTTAACCACATTTCATCCATCGCGCCCCCGCGGATCTGCATTGGGTAAACGTGTTCGGTTTCATCAATATTAATATCTACAAACACTAAGCGCTGATGATTATTAACGTAATCTAATGCTTGTGTTAATTTACTTTCTAACTCATCAGGGGTCTTAATCGAAATCCCGATATGACCGTAAGCTTGCGCTAATTTGACAAAATCCGGCAAGGATTCCATATAAGATTGAGAATGGCGGCCTTGATAAATCATATCTTGCCACTGCTTTACCATACCTAAAAAACCATTATTAAGATTAAGCACCAATACCGGTAAGCTATATTGCAACGCCGTTGATAACTCCTGAATATTCATTTGGATACTACCATCACCCGTAACGCAAACCACGGTAGCATCGGGATGTGCGAGTTTAACTCCTAGCGCCGCAGGTAAACCAAAGCCCATGGTCCCCAGCCCACCAGAATTAATCCAATGTCTTGGTTTATCAAATGGATAATACAGCGCCGCAAACATTTGATGTTGACCAACATCTGAAGTCACATATGCATTACCTGCGGTTAAACGATAGATAGCTTGAATTGCCTGCTGTGGCTTAATTTTATCTTTTAATTGTGGATAATCGAGACAATGACGGCTACGCCAATCTTCAATCTGTTTCCACCATTCAGCTAAGGCTAACTTATTTTGTTTTGATTCTGCTGATGACAGCTGGCTCAGCATTTGCTGTAACGTCTGTTTTGCATCGCCAACAATCGGGATATCTGCCGATACAGTTTTCGAAATTGATGCAGGATCAATATCAATGTGGATCACCGAGGCATTTGGGCAATATTTATCCAAATTATTAGTCGTTCGGTCATCAAATCGCACACCAACAGCAAAAATAATATCAGCGTTATGCATGACCTTATTAGCTTCATAAGTACCATGCATGCCTAACATACCAACCGATAACGTATGCGTTTCAGGGAACGCGCCTAACCCCATTAACGTCGATACTACCGGGAGACGTAAGCTTTCAGCTAATGTCAGCAATTCAGCTGAACATGCCGAGTTAATAGTACCACCACCAATATAAAGCACCGGTTTTTGTGCCGCCAATAATTTGGATAATGCCTTTTTAATCTGCCCTTTATGCCCTTGGATAGTCGGATTATAAGAGCGTAAGCTAACTTCAGCAGGATAATGGTATGGTTTTTTAATTGCTGGGTTTACTGTATCTTTGGGAAAATCAATAACTACGGGTCCCGGACGCCCACTCGCTGCAATAAAAAAGGCTTTTTTAATCGTCTCAGGGATATCTTGGGCATCTTTGACTAAAAAACTATGTTTTACGATTGGGCGCGAGATCCCAACCATGTCACATTCCTGAAATGCATCATTACCAATCAATGAGCTAGCCACCTGTCCCGATAAGATAACTAGTGGTACTGAATCCATATACGCCGTGGCAATTCCGGTAATTGCATTAGTCGCTCCAGGGCCTGAAGTGACCAACACCACCCCAACATCACCCGTTGATCTGGCATAGCCATCAGCCATATGCACCGCAGCTTGTTCATGGCGAACTAGAATATGCTCAACCCCACCCACAGTATGCAGTGCATCGTATATATCCAAAACAGCGCCACCAGGGTAACCAAATACGTGCTTTACCCCCTGATCAATCAACGATTTGACGATCATCTCGGCTCCTGAGAACATCTCCATGAGTTTGCCTCCAAGCATAGTTTGCAAGTTTATAGAAGGATGGATCCTTCTTTTTGTTATGTCATTTTGTTATTTGATTTTCGAGCTAACTCCAATATTAACAGGCCAGCCTCCTAATAACATAACGTTCCATTTTGTAGTTCGCAAATAGCATTTTTGTAAAAATAGACGAGTTTATAAGATAAAACTGGATTAACTTTGCTCTACCATGGATTTGTCTGAAATTAAACAATTTTACAGAATAATACGGGGGGTCAATTTATCCTTTGGGAATAACAAGGATGCAGTAAGCTAATCTAGATGGCGTAAAAAATTTAGAAAAATTAATTGCCAAAAAAAACCGCCCCATAACAGCGAATTATAATCTCCCTATTAAGTGGCGGCCTTCTAGTCTTTAATCGTCAATCTAGCGCAACGATTTATCACCATACATCAATTCAATTTCAGAATGATAACGCTGAGAAATTATTTTACGCCGTAATTTCAATGTGGGTGTCAATTCTCCACTTTCCATCGAAAAGTTATTCGACAATAAAGTGAAACGCTTAACCTTATGAAAATTAGAAAAATTATGCTGCATTTCTTTTAATCGACTATCAAATAAAGCTACGATACGTGAGTCTTTTAATAATTCTAAGCGATCATGATATTTAAGATTAATCGAACGGGCATATTCTTCTAATGAATCAAAACACGGCACTATTAGCGCAGAAACAAATTTACGCGCATCCGCTATTACCGCGATATGCTCAATAAATTTATCCTGCCCTAAAGTACCTTCGATCATTTGAGGAGCAATATACTTGCCATTTGACGTTTTCATCAAATCTTTCAAACGTTCAGTAATATATAAGTTGCCTTGCTGATCAATCTGACCGGCATCTCCGGTACGTAACCAGCCGTCGTCAGTGAAGGTCTGCGCTGTATCTTCAGGTCGATTATAATAACCTTTCATCACTATCGGACCTTTAACCTGAATTTCATTTTCAGGACCAATACGCACCTCAATCCCGTTTAATGGCGTACCAATAGAGCCCAAACGGTATTGATTCTCTTCCCAACAAGAAACTGTCGCACAGGTTTCTGTCATGCCATAGCCGTATTTAATATTTATCCCTGCGGCCAAAAAGAAACGAATAATTTCATCGTCTAAACGTGCACCCGCAGCCGGCAAAAAACGAATCCGGCCACCGAGAATATTACGTAATTTACTGAGCACTAATTTTTCAGCTACTTTAACTTTAGCCCGACCAAAGCTGCTCAACGGTATATTTTGTTGATGGGCATTAACTTTAGCGTTCCCTTGCTTAATTGCCCAAGCAAATAATTTACGGCGTATCAACGGGGCTTTGGAGACTTTATCCTGAATTGCACTATATACTTTTTCATAAAACCGCGGCACCGCACACATTACCGTTGGTTTTACCGAGGTCATCGCTTCTCTCACCGCATTAGTATCGGTTAAATACACATTTTGAGCGCCGGAATGCATAACATAAAAACTCCATGCCCGTTCAAAAACATGAGATAACGGCAAAAATGAGAGAGAAACATCGCTTTCAGTAAGCTTCAGACGTTGATCATGTAAATAGAGCTGCGCCGCCATGTTGTAATAATCCAACATGACTCCTTTAGGTTCACCCGTCGTTCCCGACGTATAGATAATCGTGAATAAGTCACTTAGATTATGAGACGCAATACGCGTATCTAACATAGCTTGATACTGTGGCGCAGCTAATTGAATAAAATCAGATAAATAGAATACGGAGTCTGATTTTTCAATCGCCACCGAATCATTTAACACAATAATCGCATTAAGTTGCGGGCAGAGAGCTGGGAGCTCGCGAGCGATAGCATATTGATCTGCGTCGCCGACAAATAAAATCCGAATGTTAGCATCATTGATAATATAGGCTGCTTGCTCTTGGCTACTGGTACTGTAAAGCGGCACTGTTATCGCTCGGGTTTGCAAAATAGCCAAATCAACCAATGACCAATTCATACTATTTTGAGCGAATAAACCAATGTTTTCCTGACAATCAACATTCAAAGCAAGTAGCGCCAGTGATAATGCGTGGGTTTTCTCCCCGACTTCACCCCAGGTCAATTGGGTCTGTAGCCCTTTTTCCCATTGACGAAAGGCAACTCTGCTAGCAAATTCTGTTGCGTTAATCCGATACTGTAGTCGATTGACTAAGTGATAAGAATGCAGATTTTCAGTAATCAAATTGTATTCCCTGTGAATAACAGTTGTTAACTGTATAAAACTGGTAAACACACAGTTTTATTGAACTGAGCAATAATTTCAGCTTACAAGTGTTAGCTTAGTTTTCAACAGAGTTTATCTATTAAATGCGATTCAGAAAAGACATATCGGGTAAATATTTGCAAATTTATTTAACATGCCAAAACCCATCACAATATCTTAGCAATGGGCTAGGCATTGGAGTTATAACGCCATTATTAAAATAACTCGATAACCAGTGATTTTAATGGAATAATATTCAACACTTAACACACTATTACGCATGGAATTAAATCAATAGATTGATATTCGCTACGATTATATGTATATCAGCCCCCAGACATATTTATGCCCGCGAAGCTGCAATACTGAAGCTGTAGTACTATTTAGTACCCTTATGATTAGCACACATATAGTCATTAATTTCAGATAACTGGCCAAGCTGAGATTTCATCCACTGATGACCTTTATCTCGAGTTGTAGATTCATGCCAAATTAAATAACACGGGCGATATGTTTCTTTCCACGGCAAACTAATAGCACGAAGTTTAAGACTCGATGAATAATATTCCACTAACCATCTTGGAGCAATCGCAACTAAATAAGTTTGCGAAACAATATTTAAAACGCTATTTAAATCGGTACCTTGATAACTAATTGAATGGGATAGTTCAGTATTAGTATAATAAGGTTTACTAAATGATCCCACGCTATCTAAAGACATTATCGCATGTTTTTCACAAGCTAAATCAACTAATGAAATACAATCACAAATCCTTGGGTGATTTTGCGAAACAGCTAAGACAAGTTCATCATTAAATAACACTTTATGCTGATATTCTGCTTTTTCAAATTCATTATAGCTAATAACAAATTCAGTTTCTTGATACTTTAATTGGTGAGCAATATTATCATCAAGATATGAGCGGATCATCACATCAATATGGGGAGCATTATAATTAAATCTATCAACAATTCCTGCGGCAATACGAATATCTAATGGGCTGCATATAGATAAATTAAAGGTTCTTTCACTTTGCTGTGGATCAAAACCGGCACCAGGCAACTCATTATGTACTAACTGTAAGGCTTGTCTTACAGGACCGAATAATTGTTTTGCACGTGAAGTCGGTTGAATACCACGGCCATAACGAACAAATAATTCATCATTAAACATTGATTTTAATCGTGATACAGCATTACTGACTGCCGGCTGAGACATACCAAGAACTTGAGCTGCTCGCGTGACATTTTGCATCTGCATCACAACATCGAATACGGTTAATAAATTTAGATCAACATTACGCAAATGAATATCACAGTGTTCTTTTTTGGTTGTTGAAACTGTATTGTAGTCAGTCATTTTTCACTCCACTAATATATGTATCATTTTTTATGAATATAATAACCAGCGATTTAATAAAACTATTTGGCAATTTTATATATTCATCAAATTTTACTTTTATGAATAAATCATCAATATAATGAATTACTCTGCTTTCCCTGCATGATTGAAACGACGTTCTTATCAATTACTATTCACTCAAGTTATTTTAACTTGAGTTGTTCATTAACATAAATTAGCCGACCAATGCCGAATTAATTATTAACGTTATTAATACGTTTAATTAAGTTAAATGGTCATCATCACTCGCTATCCATTTAAACATTCATATTTTAAATTAATATATCGAAATCATTAAAATTAACTCTTCATTGCTCTGTTAATAATAAAACAATTTACCGAAGAATTCATAATAAAAGTATCTATTTCTTTCTTGGTATTATAAACAATCAGATTAATTACAACGATTATGTTCTTTTTATTATATATAAACCAAGTATTAATAATTAATTAATATTTTTTTAGCTAATATATTACTTTCAATAAATGATTAGCCTAGCTATTAATCGAACAAAAAAGCATCAAGACATAACTTCTGACTATATATCATAACCGAAAATTTCATAAAAAGAATTTTATCCGTTTATCATGTAGTGATATAGACAAAAACATCACTAATAATTTAGAAATCAGCCATAACCACCAAGTTTAAATTATATATCAACACAGATGAAACCCCATACTGGATAGAGATAAAAAACAGCATTTGACAGCCACTCAAAGATAACGTAACAATAAAGGCATACAGAGTTTAAGTTAAATTGGAATGAGCCAGCTATTATGATTAAATCAATTCGCCTACTAAGCCTACTACTAATCGCATCTCGAGTGCGCGGTATGCTTATAGGTGGAAAATAAGCTGAGAAATCTTCCACTAGATTAAGAAAACCCGCGCAAGCCGCGGGTTTTTTTATGCCTGCAGCCGCTGTAACACTCTAAAAAGCCACCTTCGAAATAAGGAATACAACATGAGCAACCAAGTCATTATCTTCGATACCACCTTACGTGATGGCGAACAAGCATTGCAGGCTAGTTTATCCGTTAAAGAGAAATTACAAATTGCATTTGCTTTAGAGCGCTTAGGTGTCGATGTTATTGAAGCCGGCTTCCCCGTCTCTTCACCTGGCGATTTTGAATCTGTTCAGACTATCGCCCGTGAAATTAAAAAGAGTCGAATTTGTGCCTTATCGCGTTGTGTAAAAAAGGATATCGATGTGGCGGCAGAATCATTAAAAGTCGCAGAAGCCTTTCGATTACATTTATTTTTAGCCACATCCAATTTGCATGTTGAACATAAATTGAAAAAAACCTTCGACGATGCTTTGGTCATGGCAGTTGATTCAATTAAACATGCACGCAAGTTTACCGACGATATTGAGTTTTCTTGTGAAGATGCTGGCCGTACCGATATCGATAATTTATGTCGCATTGTAGAAGCCGCAATTACAGCTGGCGCAACCACTGTCAATATTCCTGATACCGTGGGTTATACCACACCCTTTGAATTCGGCAATATTATTAAAACTTTATATAACCGCGTTCCAAATATTGATAAAGCCATTATTTCGGTTCATTGCCACGATGATTTAGGCATGTCGGTAGCAAATTCGATCAGTGCAGTACAAGCTGGCGCACGCCAAGTTGAAGGGACGATTAATGGATTAGGTGAACGCGCAGGCAATTGTGCGTTAGAAGAAGTTATTATGGCCATCAAATTGCGTGAATCAATGATGGGCGTACACACCAATATCAATCATAAAGAAATTTATCGTACCAGTCAGCTGGTCAGCCAATTGTGCAATACCCCCATCCCTGCAAATAAAGCGGTAGTCGGCAGTAATGCCTTTGCGCACTCCTCTGGGATCCACCAAGACGGTGTCTTAAAAAATCGCCAAACTTACGAAATTATGACGCCGGCCTCGATCGGTTTAAAAGAAGTTCAATTAAATTTGACTTCACGCTCTGGCAGAGCCGCAGTCAAGCATCGTATGGAAGAAATGGGCTATAAAGAAGGCAAAGATTTTGCTTTAGATAGCTTATATGAAGCATTCTTACAGTTAGCCGACAAAAAAGGCCAAGTGTTTGATTACGATTTAGAAGCTTTGGCATTCTTCGCTCAGCAACAAGAAGAAGCCGAACACTTCAAAATGGAATATTTCAGCACCCAATCTGGCTCAAGTATCCTGGCTACCGCTACAGTAAAATTGATCTGCGGCGAACAGCAAAAATCAGAAGCTGCCACCGGCAATGGTCCCGTAGATGCGGTGTATCAAGCAATTAATAAAATCACTGGTTATCCAATAAAATTAGTCTCTTACCAGTTGTCTGCCAAAGGTCAGGGGGAAAATGCCTTAGGACAAGTGGATATTGTGGTCGAATACAATAATCGTCGTTTCCACGGTATGGGATTAGCTACCGATATCGTCGGTTCGTCCGCCAATGCAATGATCCACGTACTCAACTGTATTTGGCGCTCAGAGCAAGTCGAAAAAGAAAAAAATAAAATACATCAAAATTCACAACCAAACACAAAGGAAGCAGAATAACTATGTCGAACAGCTATCATATCGCCGTATTGCCAGGTGACGGAATCGGGCCCGAAGTTATGGCTCAGGCTTATAAGGTGTTGGAGGCTATCCGCCAGCGTTTTCAAATGACGATAACGACCAGCGAATATGATGTGGGTGGGATAGCGATTGATCGTCATGGTCATCCACTGCCTCCTGCGACAGTTTCAGGTTGTGAAAAAGCCGATGCCGTATTATTTGGTTCGGTTGGCGGCCCTAAATGGGAGCATTTACCCGCGGACTCACAACCTGAGCGCGGTGCACTGCTGCCATTGCGTAAGCATTTTAAATTATTCAGTAACTTGCGCCCAGCACGTTTGTATTCAAGCTTAGAAGCGTTCTGCCCTTTACGTGCCGATATCGCCACTCAAGGATTTGATATTTTATGTGTCCGTGAATTAACCGGGGGAATTTACTTCGGTCAACCGAAAGGACGTAAAGGTGAAGGCGATAATGAGCACGCCTTCGATACCGAAATTTACCACCGCTACGAAATCGAACGTATTGCACGTATTGCCTTTGAATCTGCGGCTAAGCGCCGTAAAAAAGTGACCTCGATTGATAAAGCTAACGTATTACAAAGTTCAATTTTATGGCGTGAAGTGGTCAATGAAGTTGCCAAAGAGTATCCAGAAATTGAGCTCAATCATATGTATATTGATAACGCCACCATGCAGATGATCAAAGCGCCATCTCAATTTGATGTGGTGTTATGTTCAAATATTTTTGGCGATATTCTTTCAGATGAATGCGCCATGATAACCGGCTCTATGGGTATGTTACCTTCTGCGAGTTTAAATGAAAAAAGTTTTGGTTTATATGAACCTGCGGGTGGCTCTGCGCCGGATATCGCAGGGCAAGACATTGCCAATCCTATCGCACAAATTTTATCTACAGCTCTGTTATTACGCTTTAGCTTAAATCAAAATACCGCCGCAGATGCGATTGAACGTGCCGTAAATAAAGCCTTAGAAGATGGCTACCGCACGGCTGATTTAGCCAAAGATGGCAATCCAATTACTACCCGTGAAATGGGCGATATCATCGCGCGTAACATTATCGAAGAGGCTTAACATGGCGAAAACTTTATATCAAAAATTATATGATGCGCATATTGTCCGTGAAGTCGCCGGAGAAACACCGCTGATTTATATTGACCGCCACTTAGTGCATGAAGTGACCTCGCCGCAAGCATTTGATGGGTTAAGAACCAAAAATCGCCCATTGCATCAGCCGAGTAAAACCTTTGCCACCATGGATCATAATGTCTCGACACAAACCAAAGATATTAATGCCTGCGGTGAGATGGCTCGGATCCAGATGCAAGAATTAATTAAAAACTGTGAAGAATTCGGCGTCCGATTGTATGATTTAAATCATCCTTATCAAGGAATTGTCCATGTAATGGGTCCTGAGCAAGGGATTACCTTGCCGGGAACCACCATTGTATGTGGCGATTCCCATACGGCGACTCATGGGGCATTTGGTGCATTAGCATTTGGTATCGGAACCTCCGAGGTTGAGCATGTTATGGCGACACAAACCTTGAAACAAGCTCGAGCCAAAACCATGAAAATTGAAGTGGTGGGGAAAACAGCCGAAGGGATCACCGCTAAAGATATCGTCTTAGCAATTATTGGTAAAGTAGGCAGTGCAGGCGGTACCGGCTATATTGTTGAATTCTGCGGCGAAGCTATCGAGAATTTAACCATGGAAGGCCGCATGACCGTATGTAATATGGCGATTGAATTAGGCGCTAAAGCCGGCATTATCGCTCCAGATGAAACCACCTTTGCCTATATGCAAGGACGCCAATTTGCGCCTAAAGGCCAAGAGTGGGAACAAGCGGTCGAATATTGGAAAAGCTTAAAATCCGATCCTGATGCAGTCTTTGATGCAACCGTCACCCTGCAAGCTGAAGATATTGCGCCTCAAGTCACATGGGGTACCAATCCGGGCCAAGTGATTGCAATTAACCAGCCGATTCCTATGCCGGGATCCTTTGTGGACCCTATTGAACGCGCTTCTGCAGAAAAAGCCTTGGAATATATGGGATTAACCGCTGGAATTAAATTATCAGACATTGCGATTGATAAGGTCTTTATTGGCTCCTGCACCAATTCACGAATTGAAGATTTACGCGCAGCTGCGGCTATCGCGAAAGGAAAAAAAGTGGCTACAGGCGTCCAAGCGATTGTTGTGCCTGGCTCTGGCCCAGTAAAAGCGCAAGCAGAAGAAGAAGGCTTAGATAAGATTTTTACTGATGCCGGATTTGAATGGCGTTTGCCCGGCTGCTCAATGTGTTTGGCGATGAATAATGACCGTTTAAACCCGGGCGAACGCTGTGCATCGACCAGTAACCGCAACTTTGAAGGTCGCCAAGGCCGAGGGGGAAGGACACATTTAGTTAGCCCAGCAATGGCTGCCGCCGCCGCTATTTGTGGTCATTTTGCTGATGTTCGTGACATTCAGGCTTAATCAAGGAGACTAACATGGAAAAATTGATCACTCATACCGGGATTGTCGCGCCATTAGATGCAGCCAATGTTGATACCGATGCTATTATTCCTAAACAATTTTTACAAAAAGTAACCCGCACCGGATTTGGTCAACATCTGTTTAATGACTGGCGATTTTTAGATGATGCCGGCCAGCAACCGAACCCAGAGTTTGTATTAAACCGCCCCGAGTTTAAGGGGGCGAGTATTTTGCTAACGCGTGAAAACTTTGGCTGTGGTTCTTCGCGCGAACATGCGCCATGGGCACTAACCGACTTTGGCTTCAGCGTAGTTATCGCGCCAAGTTTTGCCGATATCTTTTATGGCAACGCCTTTAATAACCAATTATTACCTATCAGCTTAACTGAAGAACAAATTGATCAGTTATTTGATTATGTTGCACAGCATCCCGGCTGCCAGTTCACTGTGGATCTCAACGAGATGACCGTCATCGCCGGTGATAATAGCTATCCATTTGAAATTGATAGCTTTCGCCGCCACTGTATGATGAATGGATTAGACAGCATTGGTTTGACATTGCAATATCAAGACCAAATCAACGCCTTCGAGGCCAATATTCCGGTATTTTTGCGTTAATCTGTCTCCACGCGCCGTGGATATCTTCTGCGGCGTACTTTATGCTCCTCCTCTACAGTTAAATTTTCTTCCTGGTATTATCCATTTCAATTTGATTTTCCTCTCTATATTTATAACTCCATGTTTGTCTATCAATTTTCATTTATGTAATGCGATTAAAATTCAAGACCATAAGCAGCAATACAGAATAATAAATAACGAACATCTATATGAGATGAGATAAAAAAAATAATCGAAATAAAAGAGGAAATTTAAATAATAAAAATAAATAAGACTATTGTAAGAATAGCTGACACAGAAAAAGGCCGATAAAATAAATATCGGCTGGTAAAATCACCATTACTCAATAAATTGGCGTTCAATCCGACCAAAGCCCGATTGACTAGAATGTTTAACTGCTTGACATTATGCTCGGTTATGCGGAAATTAAAATTGATGAAAAATCTATTGAGGTTCCTCTTTTATGCCAAGCCCTCGTTTACAAAATCAATTTGTCCGCCTGTGGCGGCACTTCAATGGTGTAAACAGCCAAACCAACTTACAATCTCTTGCCGAGATTTTATATTGCTCTCGTCGCCATGTCAGAACCCTATTGAATGAAATGCAGGCTAATGGCTGGCTCTCATGGGAGGCAGCTGCCGGGCGAGGAAAGCTTTCTTGGCTGCAATTTCATCGTAACGGGCTCGAATTACAGCAGGCTCAAGCCGAAAAATTATTACAACAAGAGGGCATTGAAAAGCTCGTAGCACTGGTCGGTGATAAAGATGCTATCCGTCAAACGGTACTATCAGAGTTAGAACGTAGCTACCGGCAAGGAAAAAGTCTATTACGTATCGTTTATTACCGAGCATTTCCTAATTTATTGCCCGGAACCCCACTTCGACGTTCAGAAATCCACTTGCTCAGCCAGATATTTAATGGCTTAATTCATATAAATGAGGAAAAAGAGGAAGTGGAAAGCGGATTAGCGCACCATTGGCAAGCCATCAGTGAAACACACTGGCGATTTTATTTGCGTCCAGCCATTTATTTTCATCATGGGCGCGAATTACAAATGAACGATATTATTACATCTCTTCAACGCTTAAAAAGCAGCTGGCCGCTATTTTCTCATATCGATCACATTGATTCCCCTCTGCCCTATATAATTGATATTTATCTTACTGAGCGTGATAAACAATTTCCTTGGTTAATGGGCAGTCCACATGCAGCTATTCTACCGAATGAATGGCAGCAAATTAAGGATTTTTCTAAACATCCTATCGGTACAGGACCGTATCAAGTCACAAAAAATACGCCCAATAAACTCACGATTAGCGCCTTTGATCGTTATTTTGGTTATCGCTCATTACTCGATGAAGTTTCTATTTGGGTATTACCCGAATTATCACAACAAATGGTATGTACCACTTTAAAAATGGAAGGCGATGAAGAAAACAGTGACTGTCTTGAAGGTAGAATGGAAGATGGGTGCTATTTTTTATTGATGGATGCACGCTCTAAACTTAGCCAGCGTGATGATATACGCCAGTGGCTATGCAGTTTTCTTACCCCAATCAATCTATTAGCCCATTGTGATCCTTTCTATCAACGCCATTGGGCGCCTGCTTATGGGCTACTGCTGCATTGGCATCACAGCAAAACGTTATCTTATTTACCGAAACCGCCTGAATTAACAGAGCTTACGGTGACTTTTTATCATCATCATCACGAATTTAATACTATCAGCCAGATCATGCAGCACGTACTCGCTATGCAGGGCGTAAAACTCAATATTAATATCATTGATTATGACGATTGGTTCAATGGCAACGCAGAAAGTGACATTTGGCTAGCGACCGCTAATTTTATTCGCCCTCTCGAATTCTCCCTTTTTTCTACACTGTATGAAATGCCTTTATTGCATAAATGTCTAAATACCTCCTTTAGTGCCGAACTTTCTCAATGGCGGCAGAGAGAGCTTAATATTGAGCGCTGGTGCGCGAGTATGGTCGACAGTCAAATGTTCCATCCCCTTTTACACCATCGATTAGAGATCCAAGGCCAGAGGACATTACGCGGGGTTAGAATGAATACTTTTGGTTGGTTCGATTTTAAATCAGCATGGTTTAAGCCGTTGGAAGATAATACACAGAAACCCTTAAAGTTATAAACACCCAAAGTAGATGATAAGGATTTTATTCACTTTTTCTGTGGATATCCATGTGAACAACATCATAACAATCGGGGTATAGTTTGTGAGTTATTGGCTGACAATATTTTACAAATTTTAAATTACTTATTTATAATCATATGGATAACATAAAATAAAATGCCTAAATAGACTATTTATTACCATAATAAAATGCCCTCAAAACCCCAAAGAACAAAAAACAACCAATAAGGTATTTATCCACAGGATATGTATCTTAGTTGCACAAATAGCACTAAAACTCGTAAAAAACCGCAACAGTCAAGCCTGTAAATTTAGCCAGTAGTTCGATGTTTTTCCAGTTATCCCACAAACCTGTGGATAACCTAGTATAAGATCCTGTTATTAATTGGGGATTAAAAGGCATAAGCCAAATATTATTGGCATTTTAACGCTAACTTGTTAAATATTTACTTTGTAAATCATCCAATTAAAAAATTATTATTTAAAATGTTATACTGAATAACTTATCGCTCAACTTAATGGTTATTTTTTAATCAAAACAATGAATTTTATCGCTCCCGCTCCCCCAACGGATCAAGCTACACTAATGGCGCGTGCAGACGCATTGGCTGGCTATACGCTTGGCGAATTAGCAAATTACGCCGGATTGCCAATCCCTGCCGATTTAAAACGAGACAAAGGCTGGGTTGGGATGTTACTAGAATACTTATTAGGCGCGTCGGCAGGCAGTAAAGCCGAGCAAGACTTCGCCAATCTAGGAATTGAACTTAAAACTATTCCAATTGATCGCACAGGAACCCCGCTAGAAACCACCTTTGTTTGTGTTGCTCCTTTAACAGGAAATAGCGGAATTACTTGGGAAAACAGCCATGTACGG
Organism: Moellerella wisconsensis ATCC 35017; assembly: GCF_001294465.1. Lineage (GTDB taxonomy): Bacteria > Pseudomonadota > Gammaproteobacteria > Enterobacterales > Enterobacteriaceae > Moellerella > Moellerella wisconsensis. The sequence continues at coordinate 81,800 of NZ_LGAA01000014.1, read as the reverse complement.
CATAAATTATCCTGTGTATTGTGGTTTCCAATTGAAGGCGAACGACAAATACCTTTAGCTGAGCGGCGGATTGCCAGTCCCTTATTGTGGCGTCCTTCAGCAATAGAAGATCAATTACTAAAACAAGATTGGGAAGAATTAATGGATTTAATTGTTCTTGGCAAAGTGGAAACTATAACGGCTCGACACGGACAAGTTTTGCAAATTCGACCTAAAGCCGCCAACAGTAAAGCGCTAACCGAAGGGATTGGCCCAGAAGGACAACCAATTATGACCTTACCGCGAGGCTTTTATCTTAAAAAAGATTTTACCGGCCCATTATTAGCACGGCATTTCCGTGCAATAAATGAATAAGTTAGCTAAATAAATTGGCTGGCTGTTCGGCAAAAATATTTTTATTACTATGCCAGAAGCCTATAATCATCTCATCAATAATTTAATAAATATTAAAAGGTAGTCATCATGTTCGAGTGGTTAATAGACCCACATGCTTGGATGGCCTTAGCAACATTGACCATTCTAGAAATCATTTTAGGCATTGATAATATTATCTTTTTGGCGTTAGTGGTCAGTAAACTCCCCACCCATCAGCAAAATGCAGCACGCCGAACGGGGCTACTCGCAGCAATGCTCATGCGTTTAGCCTTACTGGCCTCAATTACTTTTATTATCCGCTTAACGCATCCTTTATTTATATTGTGGGAACAACCTATTTCGGCGCGCGATATCATCTTATTCGCCGGTGGATTATTTCTCATTTGGAAAGCCAGCAAAGAGATCCATGAAGCGATAGATCAAGTAGATGAAGATGAACAACCAACACAAAAAATTCATTCTTTTTGGAATGCCATTATTCAGATTGCCTTACTCGATATTATTTTTAGTCTCGATTCGGTGATCACCGCCGTCGGTTTATCTGAACATTTAGTTATTATGATGGCCGCAGTCATTATTGCCGTGGGTGTGATGATGTTTGCGGCACGTCCGATTGGGGAGTTTGTCGATCGCTACCCATCAGTTAAAATTCTGGCGTTATCTTTCTTGATTTTGATTGGCTTTACGTTGATTTTAGAAAGCGTACAAGTTCATGTTTCTAAAGGGTATATTTACTTCGCGATGTTCTTCTCAATGGCAGTGCAGTTACTCAATATTCTGCGCAGCAAAAAACAGAAATCACTAAAACAAAAATCACATTCATAACGGTGATTAATAGGCTTGATAACGTAGAGATAGAACTTGGTACAGATCACAAAAAAGCCTTATTTTTCAATAAGGCTTTTTATTCAGTCAACCAAAGATAATCAATGATTAGTCATCAATTGCTGTAAACTCAGGCGTATTAACGATAAACAATTCCGCCGTCGGTCAAAATAGATTGGCCGGTAATATAATCCGCGTCATCGCTGGCTAAGAAAGCGACCAGTGCCGCCACATCGTCTGGAGTCTGAGCACGACCTAAAGCGATACCATCAACATATTTTTTATAGGTTTCACCAATCGGTGCACCGGTAATTTCAGAGAAACGCTCATCAATTTCGACCCACATATCCGTACCAACAATCCCCGGGCAATAAGAGTTAACGGTGATCCCCGCACTGGCATATTCTTTGGCTGCTGCTTGAGTTAATGCGCGAACCGCAAATTTAGTTGCAGAATAGACACCTAATAACGCAAATCCATCATGGCCGGCAATTGAAGAGGCATTAATAATTTTACCTTTTTGCTCGCGCTGTTTGAATTTTTCAGTCGCCGCTTGGATCCCCCAAGTCACACCATTAACGTTAATTTTGAAGATACGATCCATATCTTCCTGACGCACATCCGCTAAGGCTTTAACTTGAGCAATACCGGCATTATTAATCATAACATCAAAGCCACCTAAGGCTTGCTCAGCATGCGCTACTGCGGCAAATACTTCATCACGATGACTAACATCCGCAATAAACGTAGTGGCTTTACGGCCTAATGCTTCAACTTCTTTCGCCACATTAGCCAATTTGTCCTGGTTGAGATCAACTAGAGCGATGTCTGCGCCCTCTTTCGCTAAACGAAGAGCAATTGCGCGTCCGATGCCTTGTCCTGCACCTGTGACTAAAATAACTTTGCTATTCAATGCCATTATTTTTCTCCAAGGATGTCTCTAGTTATTGATAACGATTATCAACAATAAGTTATAACACCCTACCAATAATCAGGAATAGATACAAAAAAATGACGTTATGCTAATAATTAGCCAAAAATCTAAATAATGATTAAATAAAATCGTGATATGAATAAATTGAAGAAATAAAATAGTTATATTGCTTTTGATGGTAGTTTTTTATGCCATTGAGATACCACTAAAGGAGTATCCCAAAAGTGCTATTGACTATTTTATGAACGAAAATCAAACAATTGAGGGGGCGATACCGTATTTTATACGGTGTAACTCTAGGAAATTATGACTATTAATAATTGCTCTATTCTGCACTTTAGGCAGAGATCCTTGTTAATCCATTTCGTCAGTTGCAGGCGATTCGTCTTCTACAACTGACGTTTAAACCGTTATATACGATTAAAATAACTACATTTATAGCTACATTTATAACTACATTCGTAACTACATTCGTAACTACATTCGTAACTACATTTATAATTACATTTATAACTACACTTATATAACAGATTTTTCTTATAAATCAATGTAGTAAATTACTTTTTAGCGGCTTGGATATACAGCATATCCAACGCTACCGTTGCCGCTGCAAGCGCGGTAATTTCAGATTGATCATAGGCTGGCGCAACTTCAACCACATCCATACCGACGATATTCAGTGACTGCAGTCCACGCAAGATTTTTAGTGCGCGATCAGACGTTAAGCCACCAACCACAGGTGTTCCGGTTCCCGGAGCAAATGCAGGATCGAGACAATCAATATCAAAAGTCAAATAAACCGGCATGTCACCAACAATTTGTTTCACTTGCTCAATAATATCAGCTGCCGCTCTATCATTTACCTGACCGGCATCTAATACGGTAAAACCGTTGTCGCTATCATGCTCAGTACGAATACCAATTTGGACTGAATGAGTTGGGTCAATCAGGCCTTCTTTTGGCGCATGATAAAACATCGTGCCATGATCAAACTTACTGCCATTGCCATAAGTATCGGTATGGGCATCAAAATGCACTAATGCCATTTTACCGAAATGCTTAGCATGAGCGCGCAGCAACGGTAAAGTAACAAAGTGATCACCACCAAATGTTAAGCATTTTTTGCCCGCAGCCAAAAGTTTTTCGGTATGTGCTTGTAATTTATCACTCATATCCTGTGCATCGCCGAAAGCAAAGACGACATCACCGCAGTCAACAATTTTCAATTTCTCGGTAAGCTTGAAATTCCACGGCCAGCGATGACTTTCCCACGCAAGATTAGTTGAAACTTGGCGGATAGCAGCAGGTCCATGACGGCTCCCCGCGCGGCCAGATGTCGCCATATCAAACGGAACCCCCGTAATGACCCAGTCGGCATCAGAGTCATAAGGTTGGAAGTTCAGCGGTAAACGTAAAAAACCAAACGCGTTGGAAACCAAAGAGTTATCGGTTTCATTACCCAAAGTGCTGTTTATCATTATCTGTCCTTTATACGCAATATGCATCATACGCATTCGTTGCTCCCTCTCATCGTCGATGATCTTAACGATAAATTAACGCATACGAAGGAACAACGCGTTATATTCTGTTTATTTTTACTGCCAGCGATACCTTGAATGAGCATCGCTGAACTTAATGAAAATATTAGATTTCACTGTTAAAAACTGGCTTCAGCGTGCAAAATTACACGACCTCAAGACCGATCACTCTTCTTCAAGATAGGTATAGCCATACAAACCGCTCTCGAATTCAGCGACAAAATCTTTTTGTAACTGCTCGCTTAAGCCGGTGTTCTTAACTTGCTCAGTAAAGCTTTCTAGTAGAGTTTCAGGCACCAATTTGACATATTGCAGCATATCCGCCACCGAATCGCCTTCTTCACTTTGCAGATAACTACTGTTACCTTGGCTATCAACCCACACATCTAAGGCGGCAGTATCCCCGAACAAGTTATGCATATTGCCCAAAATTTCTTGATAGGCCCCGACCATGAAAAAGCCAATCATCGGTGGATGTTCAGGATCATACGCCGGCATCGGCATCGTAGTTTCGATACCATCACCATCAACATAGTGATCGATAATACCATCAGAATCGCAGGTAATATCCAACAGAACAGCACGACGATCTAACGGTTTATCCAGCCCTTCAATCGGCAATACTGGGAAAACCTGATCGATACCCCATGCATCCGGCATAGATTGGAACAGCGAAAAGTTAACATAAAATTTATCCGCCATACGCTCTTGCAGCTCATCAATAATCGGACGATGCGCACGATTGCTAGGATCGAGATCTTGCTGAATACGACGACAAATATTCAAATACAGTTCTTCAGCCCATGCACGTTGAGTTAAATTGAGCACCCCATGAGCATACTGAGTATGAGCTTCTTGTAAGTCAAATTGACTATCATGCAACCATTCACGCAATGAACGGCTACTGCCTTGATGTTGCATCTCTTGCCACGTTTCCCACAATGAAATCAATGAACGCGGTGCGTCTTTCTCCGGTGCAGACGTTTTGGTAAACTCATTGCGTTCGACACCAATTACGTTAGAAACCAATACCGTATGGTGTGCCGTCAGAGCACGGCCAGATTCAGTGATCACCGTTGGATGTGGAAGGTCGAACTCCTCACATGCATCACCGATAGCCCAAATCACATTATTAGCGTATTCATTTAAGCCATAATTAACCGAACAATCAGATTGAGAACGGGTACCTTCATAATCGACACCCAAGCCACCGCCAACATCAAAACATTGAATATTAACGCCCAGTTGATGCAATTCGACATAAAAACGTGCTGCTTCACGCACACCGGTAGCGATATCCCGAATATTGGCCATTTGGGAGCCCAAATGGAAATGCAGCAGTTGCAAGCTGTCTAATCGATCCGCTGCACGCAGCATATCGACCAGTTGCAGAACTTGAGTTGCCGCTAAGCCAAATTTAGATTTCTCACCGCCACTGGCTTGCCATTTGCCTGAGCCTTGAGAAGCCAAGCGTGCTCTAACGCCGAGACGCGGAATAACATCTAACGCTTTAGCTTCTTTGAGCACCATGTCTATTTCAGACATTTTCTCGATAACCAGATACACTTTGTGACCCAGTTTTTCACCAATTAACGCTAAGCGAATATATTCACGGTCTTTATAACCATTACACACAATCACTGTTTGCGTCCGTCCCGCATTCGCCAGTACGGCCATTAATTCGGCTTTAGAGCCGGCTTCTAATCCTAACGGCTCCCCAGAATTGATTAATGATTCAATCACACGACGTTGCTGGTTAACTTTAATCGGATAAACTAAAAAATAATCGCCTTTATAACCATAAGACTCACGAGCACGTGTAAACGCCGCATTAATTGAGCGCAAACGATGTTGAAGGATTTGAGGAAAACAAAACAACGCAGGCAAACGCAAACGTAAATGTTCTTGTTCTTCTTTTACCCGATAAACCAGATCGGCTAAATCAATGGATGCGCCTGGCTCCTCAGGATTAGGGCAAACACAGACGTTTCCGCGTTCATTCACCTGATAGTAACCTCCGCCCCAATATGCGATGTTATATGTTTGGCGCATTTTACGAGCGATATTATCATTCATAGCAGACTCCTTTATGGAGGGGTGAGTGACGCTTTCTCCTTCATTGCAGCTCATCAGCCATGATGGTGCCGAATTTATACGTGGGGAAAACAGCTATTACTCAGATTAACAAAGTGCTTAGTGAAACTAAACAATGGATGTGCAAACCATTAATATACCAGCATTACCTGCTAATATGTTGGGTTGTATAGATGAATTGGTAACTTCGTGATGATGTTGACAAAGACAGGAAGGCCAAAGGCAATGACACACAGCGAGAGCTGCATGGCCGTGTGGTACTGTTATTCAGCAGATTATGGATCATTACCCATTAACCCCCAAACATCATTGTCGTATTCGACAGTCCTGATAGAAAGCAGTTTAAAACTAGGAATATCATCCTAGATTTATAAGTTCTAATTTTAGATTAATCAGACTATATCTGCTGGTATGCAACCATGAGATCAATGTCTCTGTTACGGGAGCAGTTTATACCTTCATTAGATGATAAATGCAAAATCTAATTATCTCTTATGCCAATAAAATTTAATTTTCAGAGAAATAATATATTCATCTATTAACCATACTAAAAAAAATCTGGAATTTTTTTACCTTTCGACCTAGAATAGACGTCTAGATGTTAAAACATCCATACACACATAAATCCCAGAATCACTCAAGGTATTAAATCTAATGACCATACATCTTTTTACTTCTGAATCAGTCTCAGAAGGGCATCCGGATAAAATAGCCGATCAGATTTCTGATGCGGTGCTTGATGCAATTCTGGAGCAAGATCCAAAAGCACGCGTTGCTTGCGAAACTTACGTTAAAACCGGCATGGTAATGGTGGGCGGTGAAATCACCACTAGTGCATGGGTTGATATCGAAGAAATTACTCGTAAAACCATTCGTGATATTGGTTACACTAGTTCAGCGATGGGCTTTGACGCTGATTCTTGCGCGGTTTTAAGCGCGATAGGTAAGCAATCTCCTGATATTAATCAGGGTGTTGACCGTGCAGATCCTTACGAACAAGGCGCCGGCGACCAAGGTATTATGTTTGGTTACGCAACTAATGAAACCGACGTATTAATGCCTGCACCAATTACTTACGCTCACCGTTTAGTTGCACGTCAAGCTGAAGTCCGTAAAAGTGGAATTTTGCCTTGGTTACGTCCAGATGCTAAAAGTCAGGTTACTTTCCAATACGACAATAACAAAGTTGTCGGTATTGATGCCGTGGTCCTGTCAACTCAGCACTCTGAAGATATTAGTCAAAAAGACTTACACGAAGCAGTAATGGAAGAAATTATCAAGCCGACGCTGCCAAGTGAATGGTTAGTTCCAACCACTAAATATTTTATTAACCCAACCGGTCGTTTTGTTATTGGTGGCCCAATGGGTGACTGTGGTTTAACCGGTCGTAAAATTATTGTCGATACCTACGGCGGTATGGCGCGTCATGGTGGCGGTGCATTCTCAGGTAAAGATCCGTCTAAAGTTGACCGTTCTGCGGCTTATGCGGCACGTTATGTGGCTAAAAACATTGTTGCTGCTGGCTTAGCAGATCGCTGCGAAATTCAAGTTTCTTACGCCATCGGTGTTGCTGAACCAACGTCTATCATGATTGAAACCTTTGGTACCGAAAAAGTGCCAACGGCGCAATTAGTTCTGTTGGTGCGTGAATTCTTTGATTTACGCCCATATGGCTTAATTCAAATGTTAGATTTACTGCAACCAATCTACCAACAAACCGCTTCATACGGTCACTTTGGTCGTTCTCAGTTCCCTTGGGAAAAAACAGACAAAGCGGCACTGCTACGCGAAGCCGCGGGTTTAAAATAAGCCTCAGATTTAACATGCTTATTGGTTCAGTTAATGGCGGGATAACTCCCGCCATATCAGTTTATATCCCTATCTCGCTGAGTCTGCGCTACCTGCTTATTTATCCAATAATCATTCATCGAATACGCGTTTATTAAATGGTTGATCAAACAGCTATCAATATCACCATATAGTCATTTATTAGGGCGTTATTAAATATTCGATAACCTAATTCACCGCCTATAAAATTTAAAGTCAGTTAATTTATAATTAATTGTTTTTAATTGTTATTTTTACTTCTGTTTGCTGTTTGTTACCGCTTATCTTGTACTCTCTTCTAGTTCTCCCTTTTACTACTCCACTCCATGTTTATAATTTTTGAGCCATAATCGATTATCTAAACGCATTGTCTAAGCGTATTGTTATAAACATATTATTATAACTGCCATAAATCGTTTGCTAACTTAGATTATTTCGGTTGATGAACTCGCTGAAAAATCCACATTCCCAACACCATAGCGAATGTAAAAATAATCCCCTGCCACTGCCCTGCTCCAGTTAATAATACCGCAGGCCCCGGACAAATACCGGCGAGCCCCCAACCTATGCCAAATAACAAACTTCCAAGCACTAATTTTTTATCGATAACGGTTTTAGTCGGGATCTGTATATCACAATGCAACAGACTGCTTTTTCGCTGCTTGGCAATCCCAAAAGCCACGGCGCTAATAAGCATGGCAATCGCCATCGTCACTAATAATGAAGGATCCCATTGACCTGTAATATCTAAAAAGGCCAAAATTTTAGCAGGATTACTCATCCCCGCTATAATCAATCCAAAACCAAACAGTAAGCCACTGAATAATGCGCTAATCGCCGCCATAGTTTACCCGCCTAGATTGATATTATTGATGATGGCAACAGTAACAAATGCGCTGATCATAAAAATAAGCATCGCCACCAGCGAACGTTTAGACAAACGTGCCATGCCACAAATTCCATGCCCGCTGGTACAGCCGCTGCCTAACCGTGTTCCATAGCCCACCAATAATCCGCCAATAATCAATAGTGGTGTGGTTGCAGCAATATGAATTACTGGCACAAAAAACCACCAAGAAAATAGTAAAGGAGCAATCAGAATGCCAATCATAAATGCCACTTTCCACAAAAACTCACCCTTGATTGGTTTGATTATTCCACCAATTATTCCGCTAATGCCAGCAATTCTGCCATTGAACAAAATCAAAATAGCGACGGCAACGCCGATAAATACGCCCCCCATCGCCGCTGATAATGGAGTAAAATTCGCCCAGTCAATAGTCATAAAAATTACTCCTTAGCAGGGCAATAAAGTTGATATAAAGTATTGAGTAATATTGCTATTTTTTCATCAGCGATCGAATAATAAATACGCTTACCTTCTCGCCGGGTGATCACCAAACCTTCGTTACGCAATACCGTCAATTGTTGAGATAACGTCGGTTGCTGTATTTGCAGCAGCGTCTCCAGTTCGCTCACACAAGCTTCACCCTGAGTTAATTGACACAACAACAGTAACCTATCAGCGTTTCCCAGTGTTTTTAATAAATTAGCAGTATCTGTAGCGGCAATTTTCATTGCGGTAAGCACTGCTGAATCCAATAAATTTGCCATAAATCTCTCTATTAACTGCATCGCTATAATTTACAAAAAAACAATATATCATTTTATATATTGAGTTGCAATTGACGCTTGAATGGAAAAAATGACTGCGCTATGCTGCCGCGATGAAAATACCTCGTGTTCCTCTCACTCTACAACTTTCTGCGATACGCTTATTGCGAGAAAAGCTCGAGCTCGCCAGTAACAAGCTCGAAAAAACATTTACTGAGCCTACACTTAATTATCGCCAGCGGGGAACAACTGCCGGTAGTGCTTATTTAGCCGAGTGGCAAATTCGCCTTAATCCTGTGTTATTAATTGAAAATGGCGAGGCGTTTATTCAAGAAGTTATCCCGCATGAATTAGCGCATTTATTAGTGTATCGTTGCTTTGGACGCGCAGGTATTACGCCGCACGGTAAAGAATGGCAATGGATGATGCAGGAAGTGCTCGAAGTAACGCCACAAAGAACGCATAAGTTCTCGGTTGAGTCAGTAAAAAGTCAAGGATTTATGTATCATTGTCGCTGTCCGCAGCCGCATGAACTGAGCCTGAGACGACATAACAAAGTCCAACGTGGAACAAGCCAATATCTGTGCCGTAAATGCAAAGAACCGCTCTCTTGGTTGGCGACTCCGCAACAGAAAAGCTAATTTCTTTCCTGTCGCGAAATAGCCTGGAACTCATTGAATCACTTATCCAGCTAGAATCAAATCGCCCAACCAGACTTCACTTGGGCGTGATGATAATATTTAGTCACTTAATTAAGCGAATTCAGTCATTACCTGCTGAGCAATTTCAAAATAGATAATCAAACCGGTTCCATCAATTAACGTCGCAATAAATGGCGCAGAAACTACAGCTGGGTCGATTTTCATTCTTTGTAAGACCATGGGAATGATAGATGAAACAATTGCACTCCACATAGTGATCGCCACAATGGTTAAACTAACAACAATGGTAACTTCCATACCCACGCCTAAGACCCATGCGCGAATTAATGCGGCACCGCCGATAGTTACCGCGACGAGTACCGAAGTTGAGACTTCTTTTCTCAGTACCGCACCAACGTTTTTCAGACTAACTTCACCTAATGCCATAGCTCGGACTAAAGTTGAAGTGATCTGCGTACCACTGTTTCCGCCAGTACCAATCAATAATGGAATAAAGAAGGCTAATGAGATAGCCGCTTCTAATTGATCTTCAAAGGCTTTTAATACCGTTCCCGTATAGGCCTCAGCGACAAATAGCATTAATAACCAAACCACGCGCTTGCGCCATAATGTCCACGGGCTGGTTTCTAAATACGGTTCATCTAAGGGAGTTGTCGCCCCTTGTAATTGCGCATCCAGTGTATTTTCATCTTCAATTAAATCAGAGATATCTTGTGGACGTAATACGCCAACAATTTTACCAAACTGAACTACGGGGATCATATCGATTCCGCTATTATTAATTAAATCATTCACTTCATGGCGCGATTGATCGGGTGCAACAGAGAAGTAATTGTGTCGCATAATATCAGACACAAATAAGTTATCTGCAGCGGTTAATAATGATTTAACTGACAGAATTCCGTTTAAATAATTATTCTGATCGACAACAAATACATATGTTGGAATTTGTTCTCCTTCAATTTTGTTGATCAGATTACTTTTAACGTGAGCGATAGAATCACCAACAGACGCAGAGATATAAGATTGACTCATATACGCGCTAACAATTGATTCATCTTTTTTGATAGGTTTATTTTGCTGGCGATTCATTTGATCGCCTTTCATCGCGGATTTAGCAACAACTGCTGCTGCTGTTTGCGCTTTATTCTGAGAAGAGAATGTCATTTTAATTGGACCCTATTACTGTTGTTAACTCAAACAGCACTCAAATAGGGGCGAAACCAGATGAGAGAATGCTATGGCTATCTCTACGTCTCGGTTTTAGCACTATACAACGTATCCCGATTATTACGGGAAGTTACATGGGGATATACCTTCGATCGATATATCCTGTCCTAATCTTGGGCGTCTCTCGACGTCGTCAGATCAGCAACCTGTGTTTGTATAGGAGCCTCGCCTAACGAGATACTGCACTATTAAGATGCGGCGCGAATTATAACCATTGACATCAGGATTACCATCCCGAATATGTGACTAATTATGTCAAAATTCATATTGTTTAAGCTTTGTTTATCTTTGTGAATTAAAAAATACTTCTTTATAAATAAATATAATTATTAGTAACATTATTGTAAATAAATGCCGAAAAAATCACTACAATGCTAATATTATCTCTAAAAAATATAAAGAATATCTACTATTTATCACTTATATCCCAGAGCATTAAAAGAAAATTAAACCATAACTTCATGTATAAAAATAGAATCAAAAAATTAACCACAAGATTATATGAAAACCCTAAATTATATTAGATAAATATATTTTTTAATATATCAATTAATATACCCTCTGTTATAATGACAAATAAATTCAAAATAAAAAATAATCATAACGATATCTTTATAAATTATACTGACCAAATAAAATAATAAAATAATAAAATAATAAAATAATTATAAAAAAAAGAAGATCAAATAAAGGCTAATGAAAATATATTTTAGTAATAAATGAGCTGAAGATAAACTAATTATCTCCCTAAAACCTATTATAACAATCGATATTAAGGAGATAATCTACAGCATTATTATTTATGCAATTTCAATATTGCCACGTAATTGACAGCTACAAGCAAGAACATACCCCTGCTCAATTTCTTCCGCGGTTAATGTCATTTGGCTACTCTGTGTATAATCGCCAGTAATTACTTGGGTTTTACAGCTCCCACAAACACCTGCACGACACGCCGCGACCACAGGCAGCTTATTTAACTCCATCGCTGCTAATAACGACATTCCAACCGGTACGGAATAATCGGTTAATTGATGGCGCACTTTTAACATTACTGTTTGCGTATTTTCAGCACTTTTTCCCGCATCTGATGGCTTATATTCTGTAAGTGTAGTCTCAGAAAGTAACGGCTCAGTAGAAAAACGTTCCATAAAGAAATTGGCGGCATCTACCCCCAGTTCCGTGGCAAAATTCTGTACATTCTGCATATAAGCCGCGGGTCCACAGGTCATTACTACGCGGGATTGAATATCTGGCACCAAGGCTGCTAATTTTTGTTGAGTTAAACGGCCTTGAGTTATTTCGCCCTGATCGGGTGATTCCTGCATAATACACAATTGTAATTGCTGTGGATATTGGCCTAATAAATATTGCCACTCTCGGGAAAAAATAACTTGCTGCTCATCACGCACATTAAATAATACTTTAATATTGGCACTAGGCTTATTCGCTAATAACCAACGAACCATAGACATAATTGGGGTAACACCACACCCCGCTGCTAGCATTAAATAATTATCATGGGCAATATTGGCGCAACTAAACTCCCCTTGTGCATCGGAAAGCCACAAATAATCGCCCGGTTTTACCGATTGAGTCAACCAATTGGAACCCATACCATTATCGAGACGTCTCACGGTTATGGTTATAAACGGGCTTAATCCCGGCGAAGATGAAAGTGTATATGCGCGCAGGGTATCACCGCTATTTTCAATACTGACTAACGCAAACTGTCCCGGATCATAAGTATAAAAATCATGATTAATTAGATTAATCGTCCAAACATCGGGGGTTTCCTGATATACCGAATGTACCTGCATACGATTCGGGCATAAGGTTGTTGGCATGGTCATAAAAAAAGTCCTCAATAGGGAGAATAAGCTCTCCCCTGCACGAATTTATGCCGGCAAAATAGTTGCCAGATCCTGTTCAACAGTAGTAATACTGCGCATACCAAATTTTTCATTCAGTATATTCAGTAAATTTTCAGTCAAAAAGGCCGGGGCCGTTGGCCCAGTGTAAATATTTTTGACGCCCAGAGACAATAGCGTTAATAAAATAACTATCGCTTTCTGTTCAAACCACGACAAAATTAAACTTAGCGGTAAGTCATTCACACCACAGCCTAATTTCTCTGCCAGATTAACCGCCAGCATAATAGCGGAATAGGCATCATTACACTGACCTACATCAAGCAGACGCGGTAAACCTTCAATGGTGCCAAAATCCAGTTTATTAAAACGATATTTACCGCACGCCAAGGTCATTATTAAGCAATCTTGAGGTACGCTACGCGCAAAATCAGTGTAATAGCTGCGCTCATCTCGGCTACCATCACAACCACCAACTAAAAATACATGGCGTAATTTACCTTGAGCCACCAAATCAATGACTGCGTCGGAGGCACTTAGCAAGGTTTTACGCCCAAATCCTACCGTAATTTTATGTTCGATTTCGGTATAAGGAAAACCACTAAGCGCTTGTGCTTGTGCAATAATGGCTGAAAAATCATCACCATTAACATGCTTCGCACCCGGCCAACCGACAATGCTGCGCGTCCAAATACGCTCTTTATACTGACCAACATCAGGATCAATAATACAGTTTGAGGTCATTAAGATTGGTCCAGGGAATTTAGCAAATTCAATCTGCTGATTTTGCCATCCACTGCCATAATTACCGACTAAATGTGGGTATTTTTTTAATTCAGGATAACCATGAGCCGGTAACATTTCACCATGGGTATAAATATTAATTCCGGTTCCTGCTGTTTGCTCTAACAACAATTGGAGATCTTTCAGATCATGCCCAGAAATAAGAATACATTTGCCTGCTACAGGACGCACATTAACCTGCGTAGGGATCGGATCACCAAATTTTTTGGTCTCCCCAGCATCAAGTAATTCCATGATACGGAAATTCATCATCCCGATAGCCATTGATTGTTCAAGCAGCGCATCTATCTCTGTTGGTAATGTTCCAAGCCATGCCATTATTTGATGGAATTGACCATAAACATCATTGTCATACTGACCTAAAACATGGGCATGCTCCATATAGGCCGCCGCACCTTTTAAACCATATAGGCACAACATACGTAAGCCATGAATATCCTCACCAACCTGCTGTAAATCACGATTTAATGCAAATTCAGTGGCTTGTGCTAACAAAGCCGGTAAATCCGAGCCCTGTAACTGCAAATTTGCCATCGGATGATCGACCTGAACTAGGCTGTTCTTGGCCTGGCAACGTTTAACTAATTGTTGGCGTAAATAAATCGCTTCACGGGCATAACCAATAATTCTATCTGAATCAAAATTCACATTAGTTAATGTGGCGAAAAACGCTCGAGGAACAAAACTGTCAATATCATGATCGATAATTTCTAGCGCGCGCGCGGTAACTGCCCAAGCTGATAATCCTTGCAGAACGGCAACTAATAAATCTTGTAGATCGGAGGTTTCAGCAGTTTTACCGCACATGCCCTGTGCGTATGCACAGCCATTACCCACTGGTGTTCTCATTGTTTGTTCACATTGCACACAGTACATGAATATTACCCTTATAAGTTGCATTTTAAATACACCAATAAGGTTAGTACTTTCCTAAATTTATAACAGGTGTTTTATCTACAACTTAATTTGTTATTGATCTGCCGCAAAAATAAAACGTAATGATAACTATTTATGGCTTATTTAATCGGTACAAACATTAAATTAATACTTTTCGATAGGTATTACCTATAGCACTGACCGATAACATTTATTGGCTGTATGTACTATGATTAACTATTAGCTAACTAATTATTTGATGGTTAGTTAATAGTTAATAACAAACTCCGACTTACAGGCCCTACTATTGGAGAATTACCATGATCACATTAAAAGACATCGCTCCCGAGAACCAACCTAAAAAATGTTACCAATTACTGATCGATGGACAATGGACTGATAGCGTTTCGCACAAAACTAACCAAAGTTACAATCCAGCCACGGGTGAATTATTAACCGAATATCAAGAAGGTTCAGCAGAAGATGTTGATTTAGCCGTTGCCGCTGCGCAAAAAGCCTTTGTCAGCTGGCAGCACAGTACGCCAGTTGAACGTCAAAATATTTTGCTTAAAATTGCAGATAAGCTCGAACAAGAACAACAACGTTTTGCCGTATTAGAATCTCTCGATAACGGTAAACCTTACAATGAATCATCTAAAATAGACTTACCGGCAGCGATTGATCACTTCCGCTATTTTGCTGGCGTGATCCGTTCACATACTGATGAAACATCAATTATCGATGCCAATACTATTAGCTTAGCTATTCGCGAACCTTTAGGTGTTGTCGGCCAAATTATTCCTTGGAACTTCCCATTATTAATGGCAGCGTGGAAGCTCGCTCCGGTTATTGCTGCCGGTGATACTGTCGTTATCAATCCTGCTAGCCTAACCCCAATCAGCCTGTTAGAACTCGGTCGTATTATCAATGCATTCGTGCCTGCTGGTGTGGTTAATATCGTAACTGGGCGCGGATCTGTGGTTGGTCAAGCTATTTTAGAACATCCTGGCATTGATAAATTAGCCTTTACTGGTTCAACTAGCGTGGGTTACACCGTTGCCGCAGCGGCAGCCAAAAAACTGATCCCCGCTACACTCGAACTGGGGGGGAAATCGGCTAATATCGTATTCCCTGATGCCAATATGGAAAAAGCGGTCAAATATGCCGCCATCGCCATCTTGATGAACCAAGGCCAAGCTTGCGAATCGGGCTCTCGCTTGTTCCTACACGAAGATATCTACGATTCGTTCTTAGCGGCATTAAAAACTCGCTTTGAATCAGTAAAAGTGGGCGATCCAATGGCTACTGATACCCAAATGGGCAGCCAAGTTAGTGAGGCGCAATTAAATACCATTTTAAATTATGTCGATATCGCCAAAAAAGAAGGTGCAACCATTCTTACTGGGGGCAAACGCCTTACCGAGAATGGTCTAGATAAAGGCTTCTTTATGCAGCCAACCATAATTTCTGACGTGACCAATGATATGCAGGTAGCTATCGAAGAAATTTTTGGTCCGGTATTGTGCGTGATTAAATTTAAAGATGAACAAGAAGTTATTGATTTAGCCAATGACTCCGAATATGGCTTAGGCGGCGCGGTATGGACACAAGATATTAACCGAGCAATCCGCGTCTCGAAAGCCGTCAGGACAGGTCGTATGTGGGTTAATACCTACCATGAATTACCGGCTCATGCACCTTTCGGTGGCTATAAAAAATCCGGATTAGGCCGTGAAACGCATAAAATGATGTTAGACGCTTATACTGAAGTGAAAAACATTATCATCAGTACCAGTGAATAAATTATATCCAGAATTTCTATCAATAGTTAATTAAAATAAATAGTTAATTTGTCCCGATAAACTGACACCACGTTTATCGGGATTTTTTTATTTCAACTATAGGTTATTTAGTTATTAATCCTTATATTCTAAGCTCATTAAATTCAATATTTATTGTCTTATTAAGAATGAAAAAAAATTTTATTTCTTTTTTAGAGTAACCCTAATTATTTAACCTTAATCATCACTACGCTGCTTTATAAAATATTTGTGATAAAATGATTGCGGCTAAATAGACCCTTTTTTATATCAAGAAGCAAACTCCTTGGTATAGTTGATGCTATATACTGATTGATTAGATCGTTCAAGAGCAAGAGAGTCATAACAATATGGCAGACAAAATGGCAGATACAATGGCAGACAAAAACTCAGTTAGCGCCAATGAAATAAAATACCGATTTGGAGTACTGAAACGATTAAAAGAAAAAGATAAAACACCACTAATTATCTTATTACTGTCAGCGATTATTGGCTCGCTCGCAGGATTAGTCGGAGTATTATTTGAAATCGGTACTACGTGGATTTCAAACCAACGAACCGACGCCGTAAGTGCTTATTTCAGTGATAAATGGCTGATGATCCCTGCAATGTTTGTTATTTCAGCCATACTGGCGATGATTGGCTATTATCTCGTTAATCGCTTCGCTCCCGAGGCAGGAGGCTCTGGTATTCCTGAGATCGAAGGTGCATTACAAGATTTACGCCCAGTGCGCTGGTGGCGAGTATTGCCGGTCAAATTTTTTGGCGGCTTAGGAACATTAGGCTCTGGCATGGTGCTAGGACGAGAAGGGCCTACGGTGCAATTAGGCGCAAATATCAGCCAGATGATCAATGATATCTTCCGTATAAAAGATAAAGAATCGCGCCATACTTTATTAGCAGCCGGGGCTGCCGCTGGGTTATCTGCTGCATTTAATGCACCATTAGCCGGTATTTTATTTATTATTGAAGAGATGCGCCCACAATTTAAATATAGCCTAATTTCGATTAAAGCAGTATTTATCGGTGCAATTATGGCTACCATTGTATTTAGATTGATTAGCGGACAAAGTGCAATACTTGATATTGGGCAGTTCTCATCAGCGCCCTTAAATACATTATGGCTGTATCTCATTCTCGGTATGATATTCGGTGTATTAGGTATCGCCTTTAATAATTTATTACTTTATCTACAAGATAAATTTCTGCAATTTTATCAAGGCAAACTGTCACGCTTTGTATTAATGGGCGGATTAATTGGCGGCAGTTGTGGCGCAATTGGTATTTTAATGCCCGAAATTGTTGGAGGTGGTTTCAATGTTATCCACCAATCAACCGCGGGTACTTTTAGTCTCGCCATGATTTTAGTATTTTTTGCTTTACGCTTTTTAACCTCAACACTCAGCTTTAGTTCTGGTGCTGCTGGTGGTGTTTTTTCTCCATTGTTAGCCTTAGGCACTTTATTTGGCACCGCCTTTGGCTACATCGCATTAAATTTATTCCCTGAATATACGATAGAAATTGGTACTTTTGCCATTGCGGGTATGGGCGCATTATTTGCATCTACCGTCAGAGCACCGCTGACAGGTATTATTTTAGTATTAGAAATGACCGATAATTACCAGCTGATTTTACCCATGATTATTACCTGTCTTGGGGCAACCATGCTCGCACAGGCATTAGGCGGAAGACCGCTGTATAGCGTACTATTAGAGCGTAAACTCCAACAAAATGCACAGCAAAATAAAACGACTGAGAATAAAATGCCGGTGGTAGAAAAGCCAGCGGAATAGACGAAGAATAGCAAAGTGATAATTAACAGACAACGGACTATTTATTACTTATCCGTTGTCTGTTTAACCGGATTTAAACTGCCTTTTTCTGGGCGATTAGGGTCGCAAAATTTAATTTAATTGGATTACCGTGTTGATCTTTTTTATGCAGATACCCAGCATCTTCATTGTATTTAATGACTTCCCAATCGTGATAATATTGTTCTAATTCACCGGGTTGTAAAAAACACTTAAAGGGGACTTCATCATAAGGAACATCTGGAGATTCTACCGGGCAAACAATTAAATTTACCCCATTCGCTCGTGTCTGTTGCTGCATATTTTTAATAATATCAGCAATATTTTCGCGTTTTAAGAACATTAATACCACTGTTGAAATAATCAAATCATATTCTTCTTTGATTTGATGGCTATTAATATCATAAATGGCAGTTTTTATGTTGTCTAAATTGGCATCTTTTTTAACCAACTCAATGGCCTGTATATGCTGAGGATTGATATCCACCGCAGTCACATCATACCCCTGCTGGGCCAAAAAGAAGCTATTTCTACCTCTTCCCGAGCCTAAATCTAATACTTTACACGGCTTAATAATCTGCTGTTCAACCATAAATCGCACTTCAGAATGCGGTAATGACAGCCCATACTGCTTATAAAACTTAACATCAGGATGACAAAAGAAAGAAAGTTGGCATTGCATATCATCACTAAAATCAGCAATGCGATGCCATTTTTGTGGTTCAATCATTGGTGGCTGATGTTGTGTATCAAAATGAAACAACTGTTCGCGACCATCTTCTTCAAAACTAACAAAATCTAAACTACCTTGCAGAATAACCAACTGAGCATAACTGCCCTCTTGGGTATTATGGCGCTGTTGGAACATCAAAGGAAGCGTACTTTTATTCCAAGTAGGCATTATTTTATAACATACTAAATCTGTCATATCATCACCTTAAGTTGCATTTTAAATACATCTTATAGCTAATTAAGTTACTCTGCAAAGAGTAATCTACTCAAATTAATTGGGCTTGATAAATATCAATCTCCCGTACTACGTATTCAGCACTATTTCACTATTCCGAACTATGCCGAACTATGGTCGTACTAATAGCCGTGCTATATCGGGAGATTGATTAAACTCACTCAGGAATTATACCC
Source organism: Moellerella wisconsensis ATCC 35017 (assembly GCF_001294465.1). Taxonomy (GTDB): domain Bacteria; phylum Pseudomonadota; class Gammaproteobacteria; order Enterobacterales; family Enterobacteriaceae; genus Moellerella; species Moellerella wisconsensis. The sequence goes on along the minus strand of NZ_LGAA01000014.1, from coordinate 62,376 downwards.
TCTAAATTTGAGCTAAATAAAAACTTAATACCCTAGCTCTTTTTCTGTCAGCCCTTGGAATATAAAAGGTTTACTTTCTTTATAGAGTGCAGTCGCATCCCCAGAAAAAATATTGCTTTGCTCTACACCGAGATCTAATTTTTGCACCTTGCCAGTTTCAGCAGAAAAATCAATTTTCTTCAAATCGGTCCAAAAGATATTAGGCGTCAATGCGGATTCAAAAAAATAGAGCTGACGCTTATGGTCAACTAAGGTACGCCAGCGAGTTGATGATATCTCCGGTGCATCCGTAGTATTTAAACCATAAGGTACGGAAACATTACGGATCACACTGAAAACACTAGCAACCGCTTTATTAGCTGTCGTGTTTTGTGGAATAGCATTGATATAAAAACTGGCACGAGCAAATCTATCTGCAGAACGATTTGTGCCGGGCAACATGACGGTTCCACCAATCCCTTGCCAGTATTCTTCCATAGCTAACTGTTTTTCAAATGTTGGTGAATTAGTCATCACTTGATATTGCTTACCATGATGAATAACCTGCTTACCATCGATATATTCAATAATAGCACTGTCACCACTAGCATCAGATAAAGCCAAATGCAGTGTCGCTAATCGAGTTTGCCCAGGAACGTTATCTGTGACAACCGATAAGGGGGATTTTTCTAAACTAGCCACAGCTTCAGCCACCGTGGCGTAATTATCCAACATATACTGCGCCCAAACTGAAATAGATAATGCCGGATTTTTATCGCCTTCTTTAGGATATTCCGATTCTGCTAACCATAATAAATTGGTGACTAATCCTTTTTCATTCACTCCATCAGTGGTAGAAATATCATAGCCTGAGGCAACGACACTGCCATATTTAGAATGCCACTTTAAGGAGTTTTCCCCTGCGACGCCATTGCGTTCCATCCCTCGAGGAAATATCCATAAATTGGTACCAATATCATATTTCCAGTCCATGGTTCTGGTGGTCATAATTTGTTGATTTTCACCAAGATAAACAATTCTAGTACATGCTTGGCTGACTATCGCCGTCATCGATGTTGCGGCTAATGTTAGCCCTGCCACTATGCATTTCTTTAATATTGACATCAAACCTCCCGGTTTGGTTAAAATTATCGATAGATTATTTATCGATTCTATTTAGCCAGTATCTCGATAATCTAGTTAATTGCACTCAACTATTTATATAAACTGCGTTATATAAACTGCGGTTCCAGCATACAGAAAATAATACTTTTATAGTAAGAATAAGTGTAAGTGAGTTTATACAAAGATCAATTCTTCCAATCATCAAAACACTAAATACAAAATAAGAATGATAATAACTTCCGATACTTAATTGAAGTAACATTATGTTATTTATGGTATATCGCTATTTATCTATTAATTTGTGATTTTATACTATTCAAGTGACATATAAACAATAAAAAACCCGCTTAATCTTATTGTGATTAAGCGGGTCTCGAAATAAGAATATAAATCTAAAAATTTATTTCTGCTGTACACCTTCAACAGAAATCATTAACTCAACTTCTTGTGATTTAGGGCCTAAATCAGATTTGATGTTAAAGTCTTTCAGCTTAATATTACCATAAGCTTCAAATCCTGCTCGGTAACCGCCCCAAGGATCTTTACCTTCACCCAGAATCTTAGCATTTAATGTCAGCGGTTTAGTTACACCGTTTAGGGTGAAGTCACCGCTAACGAGGTATTTGTCACCCTCTTTTTTTACGTTGGTTGAAACAAATTTTGCTTCTGGGAATTTTGCTGCATTTAAGAAATCAGCACTGCGTAAATGTTTATCTCGCTCAGCATGATTAGTATCAATACTGTTAGTTTTAATCAGTACATCAACACGGTCTTTTGCCGGATCTTTTTCATCATAAGTAAAGCTACCATCAAAATCTTTAAAACTTCCGTATACCCAACTATAACCTAAATGCTGAATACGAAATTCAATAAACGCATGTTGTCCTGGCTTATCAAATTTATAGGTTGCTGCCAGCGCAGAACCGGCGGTTAATAATAGTGCACCTGTTGCAAGGCTAAGAACCGTTTTCTTCAACATATTTATCTCCACGTTTTATTTATTAGGATTAAATCCTAATATTCTTTTTAAGGTAAAATCAGCATCAAAAAAATGATGTTTAAAAGCAGCCAGTGCATGTAATACAGAAAGTAAAACTACAGACCAAGCTAAATAAAGATGTATTTCTCCGGCAGTATCTGCCTGAGCGGCTTGCCCGGTAAAAATAGCCGGAATACTAAACCAATCAAACACATTGATCGCTTGACCATCAGCCGTTGAAATTAAATAACCACTAATTAAAATACTAAATAACAATATATAAATAAGTATTTGAACTATGGCTGCACTAATTTTAGTTACTCGACTGTAACTTGGGAGTGGCTTCGGTGGCGGAGAAATAAAACGCCAAATCACTCTAAATAACATCACGATAAATAAGATAATGCCAATACTTTTATGTATCTCCGGAGCTTGGTGATACCAGCTATCATAATAACCTAACGATACCATCCATAGGCCTAAAGCAAACATGCCGTATACCGTTATTGCCACCAGCCAATGAATTAAAAGTGACACATGTCCATAGCGAGTGGAAGTATTCTTCCATTGCATATCATAACCTTTTTATATTAATCATCGAGTAAATATTTAACTTAGGTTAATCATAATCTATTTTTCATTTTTATATATCGTTTTCTTCAACAAATATTTTGTTGAAGATATTCAAATTCCATCAACTCAGTTAAATTTAATTAATCTTTATAAAAGTCAATAAGACAAAGGATAAATAAATTAATTTATCAGCTTAGTTTTAAATTAATTTATCTGATTAAAGTTATAAATTAATTATCTTTAGCTATAAGAAATAATAAAATATTATAACAAGAATCGTCAATACGATGATATTAGTGAATTTCTGAGAGACTTATTTTTAGCAAATGTAAAATTATTCCATATAAATTGGTATTCAAAAGAATCTTCACTAGATAACGTCTGTCAAAAAAACTATATTTATTAGTACGACAACATGTTGTAGGAAAAAAAATGTACTCCCTGTGGATAGCCAATAAAAATTACTCCTCCTGGTCTCTACGCCCTTGGGTTTTGCTCAAAGTTTTAAATATTCCGTTTAAAGAACATCAAGCTTTGTTTAATTCAGGCGGCAGCAGCTATGAAAAATTCACCGTATTTTCACCCACAGGTCAAGTTCCCTGCCTAATTGATGATCAACAGATTATTTGGGATTCACTCGCTATATGTGAATATATCGCCGAAGATCATCCCCATGTATGGCCACAAAATAGACAGGCAAGAGCATGGGCCAGAAGCGCTGCCGCAGAAATGCACTCAGGCTTTCTAGCGCTACGCCAAAATTGTCCGATGGAATGTACGACTCGCCTCGTCATGCCCGAGATATCTAACGAACTTAAAAAAAATATCATGCGCCTAGAGACACTGTGGCAAGAAGGATTAGATAAATTTGGCGGTCCTTGGTTAGCAGGTAGGCAATTTACCGCTGTGGATGCTTTTTTCGCACCCATTGCTTTTAGAATTCAAAGTTATCAACTCCCCGTCAATGACCTCGTCCAACAGTGGGTTGAACAAACATTAACGTTAAGCGCGATGCAAGAATGGTATCAGGCCGCCAGCAACGAAGAACTGATCGAGCATTAACCATAAGTATTATCTGCCGCGCCTAACGTTTATTTAAGCGCGGTATTAATTAATATGAATAAAATTAAATCACCCACTCGAACATCAAAATTATTATAGCGCTAATTTTTGTTTAGTTATAATAAACCCACTTACTTAGTTAAATATTCTCACCCCAAGGAAATGCAGTTAAAATCGTTCCTGTTGCTGTCTTTAAGCTAACCTGATCATTTTTAAACCATTCAGATAATGAAAACTCACCTTTTGGTGTTTCTACATAAATATCAATGCGACACAATGGTGTATTAGCTTTGATAGCAAATTGGGCAAAATCTTCTTTCTGCTGCAAAGTAGGACAGCGGATTAGTATATCTAGATCACTATCTGAATACATAGACTGAATATCAGTAACCAATGTATAAGCACAGCTACCGATTACTCCCCACTTCCATGGCCATTGATGCTGAGAAATTAACAGTAATACCTGAACCTGAGGTAAAGCAATAAACATTGAGCGCTGTAACTCGATAGGATTAGAAACTAACGATTCAATATTCATCATATGAGTAATTGATGATTTATCAATAAGCACATCGAACCTTTCACTGCGCTTTATTCCCCGCAATCCTACAACAATTTTTCCATCATATTGCTGTTTTCTAAGCACAATTAACGGCAATGATGAGTTCCACTGCATACTTACCCATTCAGGTAATGGCTGCTCTGAAATAATTTCACTGGCATCATTAATCCAAACAAAATCATGAGGGTTAAGCTGCATATTGCGGTATTCCTTATGGTGAACAATCGTATAATTTACATGGCTAGTATATACATAAAAAATGACTTAAATCGCGGGTTCCATGTTATCACAAGCCATAGGTAGCTGTTCTTCATATTACAAAAATCATTAATAAAAATAAATTTGAGGTTAAATTAATGCAATAAAACTTACTATAAAAATCGTTATTAAAAAACATAGTTAATAGATAAAAATATAGACAACTATACAATTAAAATAATTTCTAACTAACGACAAAGATAGTTTTTCATTCCACACAGACAGGCTAAATGATAATATAAAAATCAATAAGTTATTATCTGTACAATATAATATTAATATTTTATTTCGAGTGTCTTATTATGAGAAGAATTCCAGCAATAGATGACGGGCTTATTTTCAGTGGCTGCATGCTCACTGGGGCTATTATTTCATTGATTTTTTCCGGTGTACAAACCGCAATGTGGAGTACATTCTCAACCTTGTATGCCTTTCTATTATTTAATGCTGCAAAGGATTACAAAAATCATTATTACACTGGATTCTGGCTGTTAGTTATTGTTTTTTCTATTTATTTAGGAAACATATTACGTTTAGGCGATCCATTTTATCTATTCTTAATTATTTTTTCTTTTATTTATTATCAAATATATGGTTCAGATCCTGTTATTGACTTATCAATGAAGTTTATCATTATAATGTCAACAATTGGTACCGCTATTCCTAATATCTCTATAGACTTGCCGATAGGATTTTTTATTGGCAGCAGTATTACTATTTTTGTCTGTAATTATCTCAGCAATAAAGCGCATAAAAAAATTAACTTTGGCAATAGCCAAATAGAAAAAAACTTATTTACATTAAGAAAAAATATCCTTCCTCGATCACTAATTTATGTTTCTGGTTTATTATTGACGCTCTACATCCCTAGATTGTTAGACTTCGGACATTTTTATTGGACACTTTTAACATTTGTTTTTGTTCTTCATCCTAAATCAAAAAGTATTATTTTACTTACCAGCCAACGAGTTTTAGGCAGTATATTAGCGGTACTATGTCTATATTTATTATTTAACACACCTTTGATGCCATATATTGGTGTAATTTCAATTTTAGTTTTCGCATTTTTATATCCTATGAGTGGACATAAAAATTACACATTTATGACATTTATCACTACCTGCTTAATACTATCTGTAATTGAGCAAGTTGAGTATTGGCGCCATCCCGCTTATATCCTATTTTTCGATCGCGTATTAGAGACTTGCCTTGGAGGGACCATTGCAATAGTAACTAGTATATGTTTAAAACACTATAGGATAGAATAATAAAACAATAAAAATGATATCTAGAAAACAATACATCGTCATCGAAATAAAATAATTTATCGTTATCTATATATTGTCTTTTAATGATAAATGAAAATATTCCAACTTAACTTATTATAACCAAAGTTACTTTCACTATAATTTATTATTTATTCAAAATATGAAAGATGTGATAGTTAAATTTACTTATCACATTTTTCTAATTAATAAAATAACTCATACTAATAATAACATAGCTCAATAAATAGCTTAATACAGATGAATAGCATCTTCGATAATGAAAATACATTACCAAAAATACATTGTTAATTAAAACATTACAAATAAATTAAATGGTGTTTATTGATTTAATGAATCGTATTCCCTGCTCCAATGTTAACGTTAACTATTCCATGCATAAAAGATATAGGATCTAAATTAAATAAACGAGCAAATACAAATAATGAATCAACATCAATACATGTATTACCACACTCAAATTGATATAACTCTTCTTCGGTTACTCCAATTAAAGTGGCAATTTGGCGTAGGCTCATTTTATGATTTTCACGCTCCTCACGGATTTTCACCCCAATTAACTTCGAAATTTGAATGTTTTTCATCGTTATATCTCCATATTAATATAAAAACCAATTAAACTGCGAGTATAAAATTTCACTTTAAAATCCAGTAATCATTGATATATATAAAAAATTTAAAAACTAATAATCCAATAAAGAATAACTATAAATAATTATTCTAATTTGACATAAAAAAACCACACCATAAAAACTGACAAAAACATCATGCTAATCAGTTTCTTTGCTAATAAATAGAGTGTCTATACCATACTGACTATTCTTGATTAATCCACATCTAGCTAACTTTAATTAATAATATAATACATTATGATACAAAGTCATTATGAATGAAATATTTTTAAGCTAAAAAGACCAAAACATAAAAAATAAATCAATAAAAACACAACAAATAATTTTGACAACTAAAATAAAATAAAACATTAAGAATCTATATCAACAACCAATAAAATATAAACATCATAATAAGATAATAATTAGAATATAATATTATATTTTAGTAAAAATGGAGTAAAGTAAAAACCACGAAGCAAATAAAATCAATTAATTTTTTTATACAATAAAAACATAAGCATAGTAATTACTTGTAATAGCACCCCCTTCAATGAATTATTGAAAAATAATAATTCTATTTGTTAATGATAATTATTAAATATTACAATTAACTTTATTCATAACATAGTAAGAGTGACTAAGTTAAGCATCCCTCTCAATTTATCTAATCTCAGATAAGATGGAGAATACTAAAATCTTTACGTATATAAACATATCTTGACTGTAAATAAATAATAGTTTTTATCGTAGAATATTTTGCTCTCCCCCTCTAATTCAGTATACTATTGAAACAATTCCCTAGTATTTTTCTCGCTCCTTCAATTTAATATGAATAATCAGGATCGTGGGAATTTAGTAATTAAAAGGATATTTATGCTTCAGGAAAGTGTTATAAGAGAAATCATTCTCTGGATTGAGCAAAATCTTGAATCTCGTCTTTCTCTCGATATTGTTGCGGAGAAAGCAGGCTACACCAAATGGCATTTTCAACGTATTTTTAAATCTAAAACTGGGCTCGCATTAGGAACCTATATCCGCGCCAGAAGATTATCATGTGCAGCCGTCGCTTTAAGACTAACTCATGATAGTGTCATGGATATTTCATTAAGATACCGTTTTGACTCACAACAAACCTTTTGCCGCGCCTTTAAAAAGCAATTTAAAACCACTCCGTCAGAATACCGTAAGCAATCCGGTTGGAATGTACAGGGTTTTTGTTTGCCAATAAGAATGGGTTCAGATTTGCAGGTTGAGGTTCGTTTAACTAAATTACCAGCCAAACAATTAATCGGTATGAAACATTGTTATGCACGTGACATTCCAGATAGAAACATAAATACTCTGGAAATAAGAAGGCAATACTGGCGCCGTTATTTAGAAAAAACTAAAAAAATCTCAGATAATCTTTATGCTATTCATGGGTTAGATAAACGTCATGAGAAAAAAGAACAAGATTTAACTTTTTATTATACAACTGGCTTAGAAAAACAAAATTTTGAGGTTATTCCGCCAGATCTTGAAACCGTTGAATTACCCGCGGGTGATTATCTCGAATTGAAATTTAGCGGTAGTCTGGCAGGAATAGAGTATGATGATATCATTTATACCGCCTACGGAAAGGTATTACCTAATTTAGATATTATGCGTAAGGAAAGCTGTGATGTGGAAAACTATGTATTAAAAGAGGGTGTAACTTATGATGAGTTTATGGCTACGCCTCATAACTTTATTCAAGAACTTAATTATTATATCCCCGTCATTGTCTAGAATAAACTCTACGCGTAGACATCTACTCGTGTAGACAAAATAGCCCAAAAAAATAGCTTTATTTCCTTGGGCTATTTTGCTTTTTTAATCTTATTGAGTACTCTTGCCTATCATTAATTGATAATTAACCCAAGTTTTATGTGCAGTTATACTCTCTGACTGATCTTTATTAATCTGTCGATATAATAAATCCGATGCAATAATTCCTGCTTGTTTATAATCATAAATCAACGTCGTTAATTGAGGATGATAAAACTGTGCTAAGGTCCCGCCACCGACACCACAAACACTAATATCTCGTGGAATTTGTAGATCCATTGAAAATAAATAATTCATCGCACCAATCGCCATTTTGTCGTTAGCCGCAAAAATGGCATCAGGTTTAAGTGTATTTTTCTCAAAGATAGCACGACATGCGGCAAAACCACTTTGGTGAGTAAAATCACCTTTAGCCAATAAATGCTCATCAATAGGAATATGTTGCTCGCGCAAAGCATCTAAATATCCTTGGCGACGGTGAACCCCCACAGAAATATCACTTTCATCCACACCAATAAACGCGATCCTCTGTTTGCCCGTGGTTAATAAATACTGAGTCATCTCTTTAGCTGCGTGATATTCATCAAATAATACACATGGAATATTATTGGGTGATTCTTGCCCAATAATCACCGTTGGTATCGCCAATTTTTGTAATTTTTTATGGTGTTCTGGGGTTAAAACGGTAGCAATAAAAATGACACCATCAACCTGTTTTTCTTTAAAAATATCTAAAAATTCCAATTCTTTATTCAGTTGATGATGAGTATTTCCCAGCAAAATGCTGTAGCCTTTGGCACTAAAAAAACCATCAATACCAGCAACACATTCGCCGGATGATGTGGCATTTATCTTAGGTAAAATAACCCCAATAGTATGACTCTTTTTAGAATGAAGCGCTTTAGCAAAAGCATTCGGCCGATAGCCGGTTTCTTCTAATACTTTATTAATTCGCTGCCTGACCTCTTCTTTTACATAGCCGGATGAATTTATCACCCGCGATACGCTAGAAGCTGACGTTTTAGCTAACTTTGCAATTTCTTTAATATTCACTTAACGTTTCTTATTTAGGATTTCTTATTTGTTATCTAATTACGCCATCAGTTTTTAATTCAAAATAATCAACTGTGTTTATATGGCATGGCGTGGTACTTTCAAAACAAATTTCAGTTGATGTCATCTCTGGGAAAATACGCGCACTAAAGACCGCCTCTCCCTGATTAATAAAAATCTCTAGCGATGAATTATCGGCAAAAATAACCAACTCCAATGAGTTAGACTGGGCTAATTTGCATTGCCGTATTCCCCCTAAGCCCGCTCCCGCATGATCCCTATCGAGTGTTATCACCAGATTTTCAGGATCAAAATGCAATAACGTATATTGATCCGCGCCATTACTGCGTAGCTTTAATGATAACGGCGATGTTAAATCGCTAAATTCTGCCCGTAACTCATAACAGCGACCCTTCACCCCCTCGAGCATCAATATCCCAGAAAAATCCACTGACTGATAATGAATATGCGATTGACGTAAAGCGACTAATTCAGCTACCGGCGTTTGATATAACTTTCCATCACGGATACTTAGCTCACGGGGCAAAGTCATTTGATGTAACCAGCCGTATTCCACCGTAGGCTGAACGTTTTCCTCCGGTAATCCCATCCACGCCAACATAATCCGTCGGCCTTGATTGTCGAGGAAACTTTGCGGTGCATAAAACTCAAAACCACGGTCTAATTCTTCAAAATGTTGGGTATCAAACTGAGCAGGCGCTAAACTAAGTTGACCTAATAAATAGCCAGATTGATAAATATTCTGGTATTTCATACCTTGCGGTTCAATTCCTTGGGGAGATGCTAGCATTACCCATTGTTCGCCTAAGCGGAATAAATCGGGGCATTCCCACATATAACCAAAATCATCAAAAGGATAAATACCACTGCCTGTTATCGGCCCTAAACAGTGCCATTCAGTAAGATTTTCAGAGCGATAAAGCAGCACTTGTCCGTGTAATTTTTCCGTCTGAGCACCAATCACTGCCAACCATTGTTCGCCCTCTCGCCAAATTTTAGGATCCCGAAAATGCGCGGTATACCCTTCGGGTTCGCCATCAATAACAATGCCTATTTTTTCGAAATCAATGCCGTTTTTACTTTTGGCTAAACATTGGCGACTGGCTCTTTGTTGCTGATCCACACCATATTTTAAATTGCCAGTATAAAATAAATATAACTCGTCATGATGAACAAACGCACTCCCAGAATAACATCCATTGGCATCATAACTAGCATCTGGCGTAATTGCCGGAGCGACTTCGCGCCAATGGACTAAATCATCACTTATATAGTGTCCCCAGCATTTCTGGCTATGATCGCAAGCAAAAGGATTCCATTGATAAAACACATGATATTGGCCGTTAAATTGAATTAACCCGTTAGGGTCATTCAATAGCCCTAATTTAGGGGCAATATGATAGCTTGGTCTAAACGGATCGTTATCAATAACCTGTTGTTTTGCTAACACTAACTGGGTATTTGCTAACCATTTATTCACGATGTTAATTACCTAATATTGATGACCAGCCATCGGCTGGAAACTAGCGCAGTAAGAAAAAAGTACCCCAAAGGGGCACTAATAATGATTATTCTGCTGATGCTGGAGATTTAACTAATAATTTAGTGAAGATCATTCCAACAATCATGGCTATCGCGATCATCGCGAGATATAACGCCATTCCATGCCCTAAATAGCCAGGAATAGCAGGTAAGAAGGTAATTCCCATCATTGGCGGAGCTATATGCATTAACATGGCAAATACCCCGGCAACCGCACCGCCAATCATGCCAGATAAAAATACTTTAGAGTTAGTCAAGGTAACACCGAACAGTAATGGCTCAGTGATCCCAAAGAAACAAGGTACGATGGATGAAAATTTAAGGGCTTTCTCTTTTTTATCTTTTAACGATAACGTATAAGCAATCGCGGCGCCTGCTTGACCCGCCATCGATGCAGTAATCAAGGCATTCAGTGGGTTAACTCCGCCATTAGCTAATAAATTTAATTCCACAACCATTAATGAATGATGCAAACCGGTTACGGTTAATGCTTGCTGCGCCGCGCCTAGGATACCTCCACCAATACCGTAAGGTAAATTAATAATCACATTGGCCGAGTTCATAATACCGTGCTCGACTAAGGTAAAAATCGGACCAATGATAAATAATGCGGTCATCGAACCAATTAAGATAGTTAAAAATGGGGTAAACACTAAATCAACCACCGCCGGCATCCAACGGCGGATCCAGCGTTCAACATTGGCGCCAAAAATACCCACAATCAGCGCAGGAATAATTGTTCCTTGATAGCCTTGGATATTAAAAAAGCCAATTTTTAGCATTTCAGTTCCGCCGCTGGCAACATCCCATGCATTCGGCAGCATTGGGGCAACTAACATCAAACCTAACACCATCCCCACCACCGGCGTACCACCAAAACGATTAAATGCCGACCAAACTACCAGTGCCGGTAAGAAAATAAATACCGTATCAGTAACTACTTGAGTCAATACCAGCACATCTGGCGAAAATTCGAAACCCAATTGCTCAGCAAATCCACGGATCCCCATAAACAAACCAGTCGCGACTAATACCGGAATTAAAGGAATAAAAACATCCGCTAAAGCGCGGATACTTTTTTGAAACCAATTCATGTTTTCATAGGCAGATTGCTTAACCGAAGCGCTAGATGCCGGAGCATCGGCAGTCATTAAAGCATAAATTTTATCGACTAATCCGGTACCAAGAATAATTTGATGTTGCCCTGATTGATAAAAATAACCACGCACTTTATCAATATTTTTAATCACATCAGCCGCAACTAAGTCATTATCTTTGACCACGATGCGTAACCTTGTCGCACAATGTTCCAGGGCGACAATATTGTCTTTGCCACCTATAGCCGCAAGGATCTGTTTACTGATTTTTTCATTCATTTTGACGCACTCTCTGATTTATGAAAAGCTTTTCACATTACGATATATGAAAAGCTTTTCATAAAATAGATAAACATGATGAAAACATGAGCAAGCTCGCATTTTAGATGATACGACTCTAGCCTCGTGAGATATTTTAAGCGATCACGCCGGAACGGTTTTTTTGATCAGTTGATCATGAGCGTACCCGTTGATCTGCGCTGGCCGATCTCCGATGATTCCATTCCGTTCGTCAATAATGCAGTCAACACCATGGTGAGCAAAAACTGGCGTGCGCTGCGAATGTACGATCAAATGTTCCAGCAGTATTATTCCCAACTCAATTTCAAGGTTGCATTTCGCGATGACCAACCTGAAACCGCCAAGATTTATCGGCGCTTTGATGATTACCCAGGCGCAAGTAAAGATAAAAAAATCAGCCATGAAATGGTAGAAAAAAATTTAGCCCAATGGCAAACCTTAAATATTCAGCAACAAGCCGATGATACCATTAGCGCCAAACCGCTCGACCATCCAAACCGCCAGCTGATTATACCGCGGCAGCGGCTTCAGTGACTAATTTAGCCAATGCGTCCCATTGCTGCGCTTCAATCAATGCCGTCGGCACCATCCACGAACCGCCACAAGCAATCACCGATTTAAACGCAAAATAAGCTCTAACATTATGTAAATCAATGCCGCCAGTTGGCATAAATTCGACCGGATACACCGCGCTTAATGCTTTGAGCATCGGTAACCCGCCTGAAGCTTCCGCCGGGAAGAATTTAAACACTTTTAAATCAAATTCCATCGCCTGTTCGACCAAACTCGGGCTATTAATACCAGGAATAATTAATATATTTTTTTGCTGACAATACGCCACAACGTTAGGATTAAACCCTGGGCTGACCACAAAATCTGCCCCTGCTGCCATCGCTTGATCAACCTGCGCGGGGGTTAATACCGTGCCCGCACAAATCAGTAAATCCGGGTATGCCGCACGCATATTTTTAATCGCTTGCGCAGCAGCAGGTGTCCGGAAAGTCACTTCGGCGCACGGTAAACCATTTTCAATCAGCACTTGAGCTAAAGCAACAGCATACTCAGCATGGTTAATCGTAATAACTGGGATCACTTTAATTTGTTTTAATTTTTCATATAACGCGGTATGCATTTTCGATTCCTTAATGGGGGGTTATCTCAGGCATGGCTGCGGTTGGAATAATGGCTCCCTGGTGTTGGATAACCACTGAGGCTAAATCATGCCCGGCTTTTGCCGCTTGTTCTGGGGTTCCGCCCGTGACCCGCTTGGCTAAATAGCCTGCGCTAAAAGAATCACCGGCCGCCGTGGTATCAACCACTTTGTCCACTTTATTGGCCGCAACGATCCATTTGTTATTATTAATAATTACATAGCAGGGTTCAGAGCCCCGCTTAATCACAATTTCTTCAACGCCAAGCGCGCGTGCGCGTTCTATCGATTGTTGTTCTTGTTGATCGCCGTACAACAATTTTTCATCATCAAAAGTTAAAAAAGCCATATCTGTCAGTGCCAAAATACGGGCATAAGCCTGCTGAGCTTCAGCGATCGATGACCATAATTTAGGCCGATAATTGTTATCAAACGCAATTTTTGCACCGGACAATTTTGCCTGTGCAAGCAAGCTAAACAACAGGTCTCGTTGGGCTGGCGGTAAAATCGCCAAGCTGATCCCACTGAGATAAATCATATGCTGCTGGCTTAAAAGCTCGCCCGTCTGCGCGGCTGTCTCTGCGGTTAACCAATATTTGGCCGACGAATTATCCCGCCAATAAAAGAAACGGCGCTCACCGTCTTGTGCGGTTTCAATCAGATAAATCCCCGGCAGTTTATCCTGTAAAATAAACACATTATCGGTATTAATATTTTCTTGCTGCCAGCTTTCGAGCATTTTGCGACTGAAAGGATCTTCGCCCAACCCCGTGATATATCGGGTGGTTACCCCGTGAGCCGAGGTCAAACGAGAAAGATATAACGCGGTATTTAGCGTATCACCGCCAAACCCTTGCCTATATCCCCCCTCGCCTTGCTGTAGCTCAACCATACATTCACCAATCACAGCAATATGATTTATATTCATTTAAATCACCTATTTGGGCTTTTATTCAACCTAGTTAGATAAACGTTATCTATCCCATAAAGTCGGTTTTCAAATCAGTTTATCTGTGTTTCTAAGCGGCCAGTGCGGCAACCTAGAAACAACAAATCATCGATGATTAGGCGATTATGCTAATAAAGAACGCACATAGTCGGCAATTTCTGGTTTCTGGCAATGGGCAAAGAAACATTCTTGGAAACGCTCGCCAGACACCGCTGTTTTAACCAGTGACTGATCAATAGCACGCAGACTGTCCAGATAATCATCTTTGACTATCGCGGCTTTAACTTGATTCAAAATAGCCGCATTGCATTGTTGCGGCTCAGCACGCTCAATCGGATACCCTTGACCGCGCTCACCGGTGAAGGCTTTTTCAAAGATATACTGCACATTCAATTCCGCGCCCCAACCAAAACCTTTCGCGAAAGCCAGAGAAATAGCATTACCGTTATTGATTTGATTAAACAGGAAAGCATCGGAAGGCTCTAAACAGTAACCACAGACCACTCCCGGATGAATGTTCAATGACATCAATGCGCCTTGCCCGGTACCACACCCCGCCACCACAAAATCAACCGCCTTAGAATTCAATAACAGGCTCGCCATAATTCCTAAATGAATGTAGGTCAGATGATGATCTTGCTCATCACTCATCCCTACGTTAAATACTTGGTGGCCTAATGGGGTCGCAACTTGTTTTAATTGGTTGATGATGATTGGGTTTTTCGCGGCTTGGCTATTTTCCATCATTAATGCAATTTTCATTCTTTACTCCAAATCAGTTAATTAAAATAATCGGCTATCTTAATACGATAAAAGATGTCACCTTTATTAAAAATACTGCAAATACCTTAGAAAATGTTGATCAATTGCTCGCTCAATTAGCGCAAGTCCGTGAACAACATTTTGCTGAAGATATTGAAGAACAAGAACTGGGATTAAGATGTATTGCTGCGCCCGTTTACGATAGGTTTGGTCGTGCGATTGCCGGGTTATCGATTTCTCTGCCCACCATTCGCTATGATCAACAACACCAAGATTACTATGTCGATATGCTAAAAAATGCGTGTCGTAATATTTCTGAAAAACTCGGATTCCATAATTATCCCGCGTAAATATTATTCTTTCTATAACGCATAATTTTTTATCGTCTCGCGGTGCTTCGCTTATCGGCCACCCGCGCTATTGAACCCGGCGGATCCCCTGAGCGTATGGCCTATTATCACTAATAACCCGATGATAATAGCTGGCTCAGGCGCTTTGCCGGGGTTCGAACCGATAAGGAAAAATAATCTCTTCTCGCAAAGTCGGGCCATCTTCATTTACCGGCTGACTTAACCATTTGGTCAATTTTTTACCGGCTTCCCGCCCTATTTTACGATAATCAATACGGATCGAGGTTAATGTCGGCTGAATGTGATCACAATTCTCCGTCCCCTCAAGACAAGCCACCGCTAAACTGGCCGGAATTTTTAATAATCGCCGTTGGCATTCAAACATAATCCCCAACGCAATCACTTCATGGCTACAAATTACGCCATCTAATTCAGGCTGACGGGTTAACATTTCAGTAATCGCTTGCCGACCAAATTGCATACTGGCCGCATACGGCGTAGTAATGCTCTGCTCGGCGCTATGATAATGATGTAGCATGGCTTTCGCCCAGCCACTTAATTGCTGATTTTGCAATTTATTATCCATTTGCGCGCCAATATAACCAATATTTTTATAGCCTTTATCCAGCATATATTTCGCTAAAAAATAAGCGCCATCTTCGATATTGCTATCGATATTTAGCGATGGCTGATGGTAATAACCGGCAATACTAATAATCGGAATATGGGTATTTAATAGTTCCACCGTTGATTTTTCTGACACCAAATTACCAAAGATCACTAACGCCGCCGGATTGGCGTGCAATAACGTATTTAAGACTTCCAATTCTTTGTGTTGATTATATTCATGGCAGCCAATTAATACCTGATAATTATTTTGGTTAAGGATTTCCTGCAACGCTTGTAAAAAGGTGGCGCTCGAATGATCGGTTAACGAAGGCACCAGCACCGCCACATTGCGACTGACCCCTGACGCCAACATTCCCGCAGCCAAATTAGGTACATAGCCTAATTCTTCCACCGCTTGTTCTATCTTTTGCCTTAATTTATCTGAGACTAACTCCGGGGTACGCAACGCCCGAGAGACGGTCATGGAGCCTACTCCCGCATGTTTAGCCACGTCTTGTAACGTTACCCTGCCTGTATTGCGCCGTTTTCTTACTTTTTCCATAAAATAATCATTTCATCGTATCGTGAGCCATTAAGCGGATTATAGCGTATTTACCCTTGCAGAGAGAGCTGACACTGTGTCGGGTTTATCGATAACCAGCAAATAAATTAGCGCAGAATGATAGCGCTATCACAATTTCAATAAATCACTCTAGATAGCGCTACCATTCCTGATTACTATCATGGGAAATCATCATTTAACCTAATCACCGAATCACTGCGGGAAAAGAAGATGCTAAAGACACTCCTAACAGCCGACGTCATCCAAGTTCTACCCAGCGCGACAAACTGGCGAGATGCGGTGACTCAATCCTGCCAGCCATTAATTAATAATGGCTCAGTTCAGCCACAATATGTTGAGGCGATTATTCAGTCCCATGAAGCGATTGGTCCTTATTATGTGTTAGGTCCCGGTATCGCGATGCCGCATGCACGCCCTGAAAATGGGGTTAACAAGCTGTCACTCGGCCTGACAGTGATCCAACACGGGGTTAATTTTGATGCCGATGAGAACGACCCCATCAAACTGTTATTTGTGCTGGCCGCTACCGATAGCGATAGCCATGTGGGGGCTATCTCTCAGTTAGCGGAATTATTTGATAACCAAGAAGATATCGACCAATTAATCAATGCCGCGACTGTCGATGATGTTTTAGCGGTGATCAGTAAATACTAACTGCTGCGACTCTAGTTGCACCGTATTAATCAATATTGACACTGAATATTCACTCTAAAGATTAACACTGTCTTGGCGCGCGGTAAGCGACGCGATGACAAAGTACAACCACCAGCGATTATTTAGCCGCTAGATCTAGCCGCTATTTTTAACCTAATAAATGAAAGACAAGGATAATATTATGAAAATCACCGTCGTATGTGGAAATGGTTTAGGAACAAGTTTAATGATGGAAATGAGCATCAAAACCATTCTGAAAGATCTGGGCGTCACTGCCGAGGTTGATCATGTGGATTTAGGCTCAGCAAAAGGGACGCAGAGCGATATCTTTGTCGGCACTAACGATATTGCAGAGCAATTAGTGGCGCAAGCGGTCGGCGGTAAAATTGTAGCGCTTAACAATATGATTGATAAAGCTGCGATGAAAGAACGCCTTTCTGTCGCCTTAGTTGAGCTTGGTGCGCTGTAGGAGGCAATATGGAATTTTTTCGTTTCCTGATGCAAGATGTGTTATCCGAACCGGCTATTTTAGTCGGTTTCATTGCCCTTATCGGCTTAATTGCCCAGAAAAAGCCGGTTACCGAGTGCATTAAAGGTACGGTCAAAACCATCATGGGTTTTGTGATTTTAGGCGCCGGCGCCGGGCTGGTAGTCAGTTCGCTAGGGGATTTCTCGGCTATCTTCCAGCATGCTTTTGGCATCCACGGTGTAGTCCCCAATAACGAAGCGATTGTTTCTATTGCTCAAAAAAGCTTCGGTAAAGAAATGGCGATGATCATGTTCTTTGCCATGGTGATCAATATTCTGATTGCCCGCTTGACGCCATGGAAATTCATTTTCTTAACCGGTCATCATACATTATTCATGTCAATGATGGTGGCGGTGATCTTAGCGACAGCCGGCGTTGAAGGCACTATGTTAGTGGTGATTGGCTCATTAGTTGTCGGCTTCTGCATGGTCTTCTTCCCAGCGATCGCCCACCCTTATATGAAAAAAGTCACCGGTTCAGACGATGTGGCTATCGGTCACTTCTCGACAATTTCTTACGTTTTAGCCGGCTTTATCGGAAGCAAATTTGGTAATAAAGCCCATTCAACCGAAGAAATGAATGTGCCTAAAAGCCTATTATTCCTGCGAGATACCCCTGTGGCTATCTCGTTCACCATGGCGATTATCTTTGTGATCACCTGCCTATTCGCTGGCGGCGATTATGTGCGTGAAGTCAGCGGCGGAAAAAGCTGGTTCATGTTCTCTCTAATGCAATCCATCACCTTCGCGGCTGGGGTCTATATCATCCTGCAAGGTGTACGCATGGTGATTGCTGAAATCGTTCCCGCATTTAAAGGTATCTCCGATAAACTGGTGCCGAACGCCAAACCGGCACTGGACTGCCCAGTGGTCTTCCCTTACGCACCGAATGCGGTACTAGTTGGCTTCCTCAGCAGCTTTGCGGCAGGGGTTATCGGCATGTTCATTTTATATGCCTTAAACATGACTATTATCATTCCGGGCGTAGTTCCACACTTCTTTGTGGGTGCAGCGGCTGGGGTATTTGGTAATGCCACCGGTGGACGTCGCGGGGCGATTTTAGGCGCATTTGCTCAAGGCCTATTAATCACCTTCTTGCCCGTGTTCTTATTACCGGTACTGGGTAACATCGGCATTGCCAATACCACATTTAGTGATGCGGACTTTGGTGCCATCGGGATTTTATTAGGTATTATTGTAAGATAACTAACTGAAAGCTGATTAGTGATAACTCATTAGCTGTTATGAATAATCAGGGGCACATAATGTGCCCCTGATTTATTTGATAGCGATTATCCGGCTATCATATAACGATTAAATCACTATTATGCGATTAATTGCATGGTTTTTACTTCAAGCTGCGCTTTACCGGCCAATACCCGGCCTAAATTCTGTAGCGCGGCCGCTTGACTATGCTGCTCCAGCATTTGCGGCGAACTCCACTTTTCAATCATGATAAATTGCAGTGGATGATCATTATTTCTATGCAGCGCATACATTTCGCAACCCGGCTCTTGCTTCACCGCTTGCACCGTAGTTTTTAACGTAGCCTCAATCATATCAAGGTCACTTTTATCATTGACCGTAATATAAGCCACTACGGTAACCGCATTGTGTGAACTCATTATGCTTTCCTTATGGTTAATATCGCTTGGTTAATATCGCTTAGTAAATACAACTTAATTAATAGCGCTAGCTGTTAATACACACTCATTAATACACACGGATAAATCTGCCAATGACTACCGAATTAATCGATTAATCTGCACGGATAAAATCATCATCGTCTAAAATTCGTAATGGCTCAATATCGCTTTCTTTTTTGATCACTAACGACGGATCAGAGCGTAAACAGACGCCACCATAATGCCCACCGACGGTAAAAGTACAGACTTGCAGATAACGCTCCGCCACCTGCGGCAAACACCACAATTGCTGATAAATATTTTCTTGCTGGGCAAATTTACCATGAGTTTCATCCAGCATCTGCTCATCATGGTTAACCAAACCAATATTATTACCACAACGCCCGGCGATCGGTTTAATTGCATAGCCGGTTTGAGCTAATTCAGCATTGATTTCAAAATCGGTATCCAACAAATAACGATGGTGTGGGAACAGAGACCACAGTATCGGTAAAATGGCTTTATTGCTGGGGATCAAGGTCCATAGCGGTTCAAACACCGTGACTTCGGGACGCAGCAGCACATCAATTAAACGCACTTGATTCGCTTCATGCCCAGTACGGATAGGCGGCGCCGCATAATCAGCTTCGCTCTCTGCCCGCAGTTGATCTAACGCGGTTTCCCATGCCCAGGTTTTCCACACACAATTAACGACCCGGTTATCACCATCGACCAATTGACCCAAGGTGTTCCAATGCAACTCGTCTAATCCATGCAGAATTTTACTGTCGATCCCGGCATGAGTTAAGGTACGTTGCATAAACAATGCGTGATAATCCTCTTCACTATCAACATCCTGCATTAAATGCACAAAAGGTTTGGCATCGCTGTGTTTCCAGCTATCCGACAGCGCCGCTAATAAATGCTGGCCCGGATCTTCCCCATGTTTCACCCCGGCTTGTTTGGCCCATTTCGCCAAAATTACCGCCGTTTCAGTATGGCAAGATGCGGAATCTGCATTATATTCATACACTTTGAGCCCGCGCTCATCCATACAGAAATCCAGCCGTCCGGTGATCATTTGGTGACGTCGATTTTGCCAAGATAAACGTAAACGTGGCCATAAAATTTCTGGAATATTAAACAGTTTTAATAATTCATCATCTTTCAGCACTTTATCGGTAGCATGCAGATACATTAAATGCAGTTCATTGGTTGCTCTGATTAATTCCTGCTCTGCGCTGTGAGAAAGACTAAAATACTGATAAGGGTCAGCGGTAATGATATGCCCATGATTCGCTTCAATATAGGCATGTTCGAGGGGATCTTGCGGATCTAACCAATCATGATCAAATTGGCCGTGCATAGCGACGCGCTCCGCATGAATGGCGAGAAGATCAGCCGAAATAATCGGTTGTGGCAAACCATAAGGGCTATTTTCCCCAGAGATCATCCAGCCTAAAATTTCAGTATCATCAAACGTATCGTGCAAATAATAATCGCCGTCTTCACTGCGAGACAGTGCCAGTTCTCGCGTCCATTGCTGCCCGACGGGTAAACGATGATGGATCACGTTTTGTTCGACTATCCGTACTTTATGCTCAAAGACCTCGGTAATAATCGCCACATGACCGGTGTGTTTGAATTCACCGCCTTGTTGCCAAATCAGCAAGGCCCCCGCAACCGGCGGCTGTTTACTGCCGTTAGCAAACGCCTGTAATGGCAAAATAGCGTCATTAATAACTTGGCGAAGAAAGCGTAACGAAAAAATTTCATACGCCATCCCCACATCGGTAAATACCACGCCATAATTGAGATATAAAAAACGACGAGCAAATTCAACGCACTGCCACTTATACCCCATGTATTCATTGCCTATATAGCTGCGAAATGAGGCATCATCCGGATACTGCTGTGGATCAACTGTGTCATAATCAGACGAATAGATGGCGACCCCTCCTGGGGCATACCCCAACAACGCACCAAAAGGTTGATGGGAATTTGTGTCTTGTGTACTCATAGTTTTAAAAAACCTCAATAGCGTTAAGCCTTCATCGCGCCCAGCGTCAATCCGCTAGCAACCCCATATTATCCACCCATCTACGGTGGTATTTAGCCACTTTTAGTCGCGTACAGTCATCAGTCTACGCCCTTATGAAAGGAAAATTAATCGCCAACAACAATTTATTATTGCGATTAAGCGGTTATCATTAGACGGCTATCATCAAACTGTTGTCATTTAATTATTGTCATCAAACTATTATTAGCCGCGAGACACAGCTAGGCGGCTATTCTTTCTCCGCCAAGCTTGATGCCATATTCCCTGCCGAACCCGATGCCAACTGTCCTGCTTCTGGATAAAAACCGAACAAAAAGAATAACATCCACCGCCACAGAATATCCGCTGATCACAAATTACCACTTTATAGGTAATTGATAGCTAAAGAATAATCATTAAGTACTAATAGCTGAATTGATTAAGCTGCATTTGATATACATCAAAGAGAAAATATCCCAGCGCCGTATTTTTAACGTAAGAATGAATTAACGCTGAGGCATATGATGAGCAAAATAAAGCTAGCAATCATAGGTAATGGGATGGTTGGGCATCGCTTTATCGAAGATCTGATCGACAAAACACCAGACCAACCTTTTGATATTACTGTATTTTGTGAAGAGCCGCGAGTCGCCTACGACCGCGTGCATCTTTCCTCTTATTTTTCTCATCATACCGCCGAAGAACTCTCGCTAGTGAAACCTGGCCTGTATGAAAAGCACGCTATCAATGTCTTGGTCGGCGAACGTGTGATCACCATCAATCGCCAAGAAAAAGTGCTACACACCAATACCGGCCGTACAGTGCATTACGATAAATTAATCATAGCGACCGGCTCTTATCCATGGGTTCCGCCGATCCAAGGTAACGATGGCCCAGATTGTTTTGTTTACCGCACTATCGAAGATTTAAATGCGATTGAAGCCTGTGCGCGGCGCAGTACTAAAGGCGCGGTGATCGGCGGAGGCTTGCTCGGCTTAGAGGCCGCTGGCGCATTAAAAAACTTGGGAATAGAAACCCATGTAATTGAATTCGCGCCCGTATTAATGGCGGAACAATTAGACCCACAAGGTGGCGAACAACTGCGACAAAAAATTGAACGCATGGGGGTTCAAGTACATACCGCTAAAAACACCTTAGAAATCAGCCAAACCGGGACTGCCGCTCGCAAAACACTGTTTTTTGCCGATGGCTCCTCTTTAGAAGTTGATTTTGTTGTTTTTTCTACCGGTATCCGTCCAAATGATAAACTCGCGCGCCAATGCTCGCTGGCCGTGGCTGAACGCGGGGGGATCGTCATCAATGACCAGTGTCAAACCTCCGATCCCGATATTTATGCGATTGGTGAATGCGCCTCATGGCGCGGAAAAACTTACGGCTTAGTGGCGCCCGGCTATAAAATGGCCCAAGTCGCGGTTGACCACCTGCTCGAGCACGAAAATCAATTTTCAGGCGCCGATATGAGCGCTAAATTAAAATTACTCGGGGTAGATGTCGGCGGAATAGGCGATGCTCAAGGTCGCCAGCCTGGTAGCCGAAGCTATATTTATCTTGATGAAAATAAAGAAATTTATAAACGCCTGATCGTCAGTGAAGACAATAAATATTTGCTTGGTGCGGTATTAGTCGGCGATACCGAAGACTACGGCAATTTATTACAAATCGCCCTTAATCGCATTGAACTGCCTGAACATCCTGATTCGCTGATTTTACCCTCGCATGCGGGCAGTAAGCCAGCGATTGGCGTAGGCGCATTACCCGATAGCGCTCAAATTTGCTCCTGTTTTGATGTTACCAAAGGCGACATCATTCAAGCGGTACAAAATGGCTGCCATACTGTCGGGGCGATCAAAGCAGCGACCAAAGCCGGTACCGGTTGTGGCGGCTGTATCCCATTGATCACTCAAGTACTGAATGCCGAACTTGCCAGCCAAGGCATCGAAGTCAATCATCATTTATGCGAGCATTTTGCCTATTCTCGCCAAGAACTGTATCACCTGATCCGTGTAGAACACATCACTACCTTTGAGCAACTGTTAGAAAAATACGGACAAGGCTACGGCTGTGAAGTCTGCAAACCGACAATTGGTTCATTATTAGCTTCTTGCTGGAACGATTTTATTCTGCGCGACGAACTGGTTAGCTTGCAAGATACCAACGATAACTTCTTGGCTAATATGCAAAAAGACGGTACATATTCAATTATTCCGCGCTCTGCCGGTGGGGAAATCACGCCACAAGAATTAATCACTATCGGAGCTATCGCTGAAAAGTACCAGTTATATACCAAAATCACGGGTTCCCAGCGTATCGCCATGTTTGGGGCGCAAAAACAAGATTTACCGGCGATATGGCAACAATTAATCGATGCGGGTTTCGAAACCGGTCACGCCTATGCCAAAGCACTGCGCATGGCAAAAACCTGTGTTGGCAGCACATGGTGTCGTTTCGGCGTGGGCGACAGCACCGCGCTGGGCGTAGAGTTAGAACACCGTTACAAAGGGATCCGTACCCCGCATAAAATGAAGTTTGGGGTTTCCGGCTGTACCCGCGAATGTGCTGAGGCACAAGGGAAAGATGTCGGGATTATCGCTACCGATATGGGCTGGAACCTGTATGTTTGCGGTAACGGAGGCATGAAGCCCCGCCATGCCGATTTACTGGCGGCCTCACTGGATAAAGCCACACTTATCCAATATATCGACCGTTTCATGATGTTTTATCTGCGTACCGCCGATAAATTACAACGTACTTCGGTTTGGTTAGAGAGCTTAGAGGGCGGTATCGATTATCTCAAACAAGTGATCATCGACGACAAATTAGGATTAAATCAGCAACTTGAAAGCGAATTATCTCGCCTACGCGAAAAATTTGCCTGCGAATGGCAATTAGCGGTTAATGACACCGCCGGTCGCCCACGTTTTCAACATTTTATCAATAGCCCACTGCCGGATGCCAATGTGCAAAGGGTGCCAGAACGCGCGCAATTTCGCCCTGCCCGCCCAGAAGAGCGGATCGCGGTTCAGTTAATAACGGAGAAAAACGCATGAGCCCATGGTTAGCGGTTGGTCATGTTGATGACATTATTCCCGGCACAGAAATTAGCGCTTTGGCCGGTGAAGCACACACTGCGCTATTTTTCCTTGCCCGCCCAGAAGAGCGGATCGCGGTTCAGTTAATAACGGAGAAAAACGCATGAGCTCATGGTTAGCGGTTTGTCATGTTGATGACATTATTCCCGGCACCGGGGTTTGCGCCTTAGTCGGTGAAGCACAAGTGGCGCTATTTCGCCCGTATGCCGATCAGCAAATATTTGCTTTAAGCAATATCGACCCTTTTGCCCAAGCCAGTGTGCTGTCTCGCGGTTTGATTGCTGAACATAATCAACAATTATGGATTGTTAGCCCATTGAAAAAACAGCATTTTCGCTTATCTGACGGCTATTGTTTAGAGGATGCTGAATATTCAATCGCTAGTTACTCCGTCAAGGTCGAGTCTGGAATGATCCATGTGGCGATTGCGGCTAATGATCGTAACTGCTCAGGTGATGAGTAATGGGTAATGGGCTATGGGCGATAATCGGTAATTTGCGATTTATAAAATCGGTTCGATGGCTGTGCTCCCCACTATGCTCACAGCCATGATCGCAGCCATGATCCAAGCTATGCTCGAAGCTATGCTCGAAGTTATATTCAAAACTATATTCAAAACCATGATCAAAAACTGTGCTCGATAAATCAGGCGTGATGTGAGGCGTATCTCTATGGATTATTTCCCAATTTTTTGCCAATTAGCTCAAAAACCTTGCCTTGTGGTCGGCGGGGGTGAAATCGCAGAACGCAAAGCGCGCTTATTAATCGATGCTGGCGCACAGCTCACCGTGGTGGCTTTGTCATTTACACCGCAGTTCTTAAGCTGGCAACAGGCGCAAAAAATCCGCTTAATCCAGCGCGCGTTTACCGACGAGTTAATCAACCATCAATGGCTAGTGATTGCCGCAACCAATAACGACGCCGTCAATCAACAGGTCTATCAAGCGGCAAATGCACGCCAAACCTTCTGCAATGTCGTCGATTCACCGCAGCAAGCCAGTTTTATTATGCCATCGATTATCGACCGTTCACCTATCATGGTAGCTATCTCCTCGGGGGGCAAAGCCCCTGTTTTGGCGCGCATCTTACGCGAAAAGCTCGAAGTCAGCCTACCGCAGCATTTGGGGCGCTTAGCTGAATTAGCCGGTTCGTTACGCGATACCGTCAAAGCACGATTTAGCCGAATGAGCCAACGGCGTCAATTTTGGGAACGTTTTTTTACTCATCCCAACTTAGCGCAATCAGTGGCGGACCAACATCAGCCCCATATTCAAGCCAGTTTAAATCAGCTCTTTGACGCGCAACCGTCAACCACCACGCCTCAAGGCAGCGTAGTATTGGTCGGCGCAGGCCCGGGCGATCCCGGCTTGCTAACATTAAAAGGCTTACAACATATCCAACAAGCCGATGTGGTTATTTATGACCGACTGGTTTCTGAGCCAGTGATGCAATTAGTACGCCGAGATGCGGAGCGTATTTTTGTCGGCAAACGTGCTGGCGACCACTGTGTGCCCCAAACGCAAATCAATCAATTACTGTTACAACACGCACAGCAAGGAAAGCGCGTAGTGCGCCTAAAAGGGGGCGATCCCTTTATTTTTGGCCGCGGAGCGGAAGAACTAGCATTGCTGGTGCAACATCAAATTAATTTTTCAGTGGTGCCCGGTATTACTGCGGCCTCAGGGTGTTCGACTTATGCCGGGATCCCCTTGACTCACCGCGACCACGCGCAAAGCGTGCGCTTTATTACTGGCCACGGCAAAGATATTACTCTGCCTGAATGGCGCTGCTTGGCGGTTAAAAATCAAACTTTAGTTTTTTATATGGGATTAACCAAAGCGCCGCTGATTGAAGCCTCGCTATTAGCCCAAAACATGGCGCCGACGACCCCGGTGGCGATTATTGAAAATGGCACCTTGCCCAACCAAAAAGTAGTCACCGGTGAGCTACAACATCTGGCGCACTTAGCCCAGCAATGCCATAGCCCTGCGCTAATTATTGTCGGCGAAGTCGTTAATTATCGGGCATCATTGCACTGGTTTTCATCTTAAATCAAAACCCTATAAATAATTCGGTATATTTGCTTTTCATTAAAGATGACCGTTTAGGCGGTCATCAAATTCAATAATAAACCGGCTGATTGCCTGTTTCCAATATTGACTGGGCATGCGCCATTTTTTAGCGACCGATGCGATAACATTGGTTGTATCAGTGACTTTGCGAATATCATCGGGATAGGCAAAACAGCGCTTATGGATAAACGCTATTTATCGCATCGGGAAAGCCTTTTAGACCATCGACGCAAACAATGAGAAGTTCGTGGACTCCGCTATTTTTAAGCTCAGTGCAGGCAAGACTGTTTTATTAAAGCAGATCATTTGTTTCGGCTCGACGGTAAGGGTCAACTAAAATTGGAGATTATTTTAGTTGACCCTTACA
The DNA here is from genome assembly GCF_001294465.1 of Moellerella wisconsensis ATCC 35017. Taxonomy (GTDB): domain Bacteria; phylum Pseudomonadota; class Gammaproteobacteria; order Enterobacterales; family Enterobacteriaceae; genus Moellerella; species Moellerella wisconsensis. Next base: position 35,322 of record NZ_LGAA01000014.1, on the reverse strand, counting down.
ATCTAATCATCTTCAAATCGGCTTTTCGTTGCCTCTTTTGTGCTTCATAGAAGTTATCATGAGAACCTATATGAAGAAGGTACAACTCAAGTTTATCTGAACCCCATGAATAACCTAACAAAACTATTAACTCATTTAGTCTAAACTTGTGTACTCTCATGTGAGCTAAATCACCTTTCTTTAACTCACCGATTAATGGGTTTTCGATAATCCGATCAATTTCATTTTCAACTACTTTTACATTAAAACTAGACAGCTTTTTCATTGCCTTTTCAAATCTAGCTGATTGATAAACGTCAATCTCGTTTTGTGGTTCGGACATATCGAGTAACCTTATTGTTCCCGACCTCTGCTTGCGCTAATAAAAGTTCTTCGATAAAGCTGTATGGCAGATCAGGGTTATCCTCGGCTATACGCCCAATTTTAGCCCAATGTTCAATTTGTTTAGGCACAGATCTGCTTTTTGCCTCCGCATGAACCTTAGCGTTAGACACGAAGTCTTCATCTAATCTTACGGAAATTGCCATATATTTTTGTCCTCTAGCCGATCAGCTCAATCAATCTTTAATATGTAATAGGTCGTAGATAATCATTGCGACAATTGATTACATTACGCAACAATACATTACACTTTACCTATTGTAAAGACTTTTACTTTCACACCTGTATCTTCAAAGAGCTTGAAGCAGAAGGAAGCATCAATAACGGCTAAGTTAACCTTTTGCTAAACAGACTGGCTGCGGAGCTTGGCATAACAGACGAAGATCTTGGGATGTTTTGACTTAAAGTACCTTCTTTAGTTTAATCAATAAGATAATCTAAAAAAAGCACTTACACAAAAATCAGGACAGTCTCGAATAAAGCCCTATTGAGATAGATTCTTAGTTAATATGTTTCATATGGTGGAATGACTTTTTCGCCATTTTCAAGTGTAAGTAGCGAGTTAGTATCCGTAATATGGAAACGCTGAAGATGGCTCTCAATGAACTTTTGACCTTGGTTAGTCAATCTATCAGTACTGTTCTATAATCAAAAAAGAAAACATTTAAGATTGGGAAATATATCGCCAGCGCAATATGAGCATAAATTACAAAAAACAGCCTAAAACAATCTCCAATTTTAGTTGCCCCTTACAGGTACACGCATTGGGAAAACTTAAATACATTCTTCGCGTATCCTGATGATATTCGCAAAGCAATTTACACAACTAATGCTATCGAATCGCTAAATAGTGTTATTCGTTATGCCATTAAGAAACGTAAGGTGTTCCCGACTGATGATTCTGTTCATCAAGTCACTTACTTGGCGATTGAATCAGCCTCTAAAAAATGGCGCATGCCCAGTCAAAACTGGAAACAAGCAATGAGCCGTTTTATTATTGAGTTCGGTGAGCGCCTAGACGAACACATTTAATGAAAGGCAAATACACAATGTAAATGACAGTCGCGGTTTAACCAATACCTGACTGATATATACGACTAAATATCCGCTTAAATAGAATTAACGATTAATTAAGTTATTCGGATAATAATATTTTAAGCTGATTGACTATTAAGCTTTTCACTCTATTTATGGGTTACGTTTAATTATTATTCTCTATTCTCTATTCTTGATAATAACTATTAGATAATGTTTTAACTGATCTAATAATATTTATTATCACTATTTATTTAGATTATTTATTCTAATTATTCATTAATACAAATTAAATATTCCTGTAAATATTATTTGGTTAAACATTAGCTTATCTATTTAATGGCATAAAAATTTATGCTAAATATTCCTATTATAGGATTAATTAGAATCGCTTTAATGCGATTTTCATCACATATAAAATAGGCGCTATTACTTATTATCCTGTGAAAATTAAGTGCTCACAGCAACCTTACTGGTTCAAAGGAAATCACCCCATGAAGAAAACATTATGCGCTCTGATGATTTTTAGCGGCTTGAGTCACGCAGATATTATTTCTAACGCACAATTAGCCCACTATTGGCAGCAACCAGAAAGTTCGGCAAAACAACTGGTTGAACAAATGACTTTGGAAGAAAAATTAGGTCAAATATTGATGCTGGATTTTCGTTATTGGCAAGCGGCTGACCAACCAAACAAAACCCCTCTGACTGAATTTAATCCTGAGATTGCGGCAATTATTCATCAATATCATTTAGGCTCGGTGATTTTATTTCGTGAAAACTTAATTAATACTCCGCAAACCGTGAAATTAATTAATGCCTTTCAACAAGCTCGAAGCAACTTGCCATTATTTATTAGTACCGACCAAGAAGGCGGCTATGTAACCCGTTTACGTGAAGGTACTGAAATGCCAGGGAATATGGCACTGGGCGCGACACGCTCCACGGAATTGGCTGAATTAACCGGTCGCATTCACGGCAAAGAATTATCAAACTTAGGCTTTAACTTTAATTTTGGCCCGGTGGTTGATGTAAATAATAACCAAAATAATCCAGTAATTGGCGTGCGTTCTTATTCAGATCGCCCAGAGTTGGTGCAGCAATTAGCCAATAGCTATATTCAGGGGATCCACCAATATCAGGTAATGAGCGCGGTAAAACATTTTCCCGGTCATGGCAATGTCTCTTCAGATACTCATTTTGCGCTCCCGACCATTAATATTGATCAAGCCACTTGGCGTAATATTGAATTAAAACCGTTTATAAATACCATGAAGGCGACCGATGCGATTATGACGGCGCATGTGGTGGTTCCCGCCTTAGACCAGCAAAAAATCACCTCACTCACCGGTGAAGAAATAGGGGTTCCCGCCACCTTATCCAAACCTATTTTAACCGATATTCTGCGTGACGAACTACACTATGATGGGTTGATTATTACTGACGCTATGGATATGGGCGCGATTAGTAAGAACTTTTCCAGCCATTGGGCGATTGAACAGGCGATATTAGCCGGAAACGATATTATTTTAATGCCATTAGAAATATCCAATCCCCAAAGCACGGCTAAATTAGATGATTTATATGCTTATTTAAAACATCAAGCCGCCAATAACAGGGAGTTAAATCAGCGAATTAATCAATCTGCTGAACGAATTGTACAAAAAAAATTAGCTTATCGAATTTCTGCTGAGGCTAAAGATGTTCAAATTGCCAGCCATATTGTGGCCTCTAAAGAAAATAAAGATCTGGAAAACACCGTCTCCGATCACGCGATAACATTAATTGAAAATCAGCACATTTTACCCTACACCTTAGCTAAAAATAATAACTTCGTTATTTTTTCTGACGAACAACCAAGAAATGAACTGATTAAACAGCAATTAAATAACATCGCCGCCGATCATCAGGTGACAATTAATAGCCGCGATCAGGTGGTTAAAATGATGAATGACGACCTCACTGGATCACAAATAGAGCAGGCCATTGAAGGGCAAGATTTTATTATTCTAGTGACCTATAATCTGACTGAACAGCCTAAAAATGCCCAGAAAATCATTGATGTCGCTAATCAGAAAGCCATCCCGTTGGTGGTTATTTCGAGCCGAAATCCTTACGATATTGCGTACTTAAAAAATGTGAAAGCCAATATTGCGATTTATGGTATTACCGGTTTTGATGTCACGAATAATGTCAGAAACAGTCTAGAAACGAATATTAACCGAGGATTAAACAGCTTATTTTCTACGCCTGTCTCTGGAGTGATTAATTCCCCACGCGGGAAATTACCTGTCGATATAAAAACGCCAGATAATCAACAAATACTCTATCCGTTTGGTCATGGACTGTCTTATTAAGTATTAAATACCAGTTATTAAGTACTAATTATTAATGCAAATAATTAATTCTATTTATTAGCGTTTAATTTTAACTTTATTTATTAAATTTTATTTTAACGTCTACTTTTAACTCTATTTATTAACTGCCGTTATTAAAACGGCAGTTAATAAACTCACCGAGTATCTATGATGCGAAATAAACATTATTTATTGGCAGGGATAGTTGCGTTGTCTTTGAGTTGCCTAAGTTCAGCGAGTGCAGAAGAATTAGAGGATGAATTTAGTACCGATTACCAACAAGAAATTAATCGACTCAATCAAAAAATCCAACAACTTGAACAAAAGAAAGCCCAATTAGAAGCCATGCCTAAGGAGAAAAAATGGCATGTAGAAGCGTATGTAGGCACAGAGCAAGAAATTGACAGTGATGATAACTGGACATTTCTAAAAGGCAGCATGGCGACCTCCCCCTATATTGGTGCATTTATTTATCAAGATGAATCACTATGGATGTATGATGTTCAAATTCTAAAAACTTATTTAGATAACAATTCTGAATATAACCGAACCCGCTGGCAATTAGGCGCGACCCGCACCTTTCCATTTAACTACCATAACCAACCGGGGAATTTTAAACTCCGTTTAGGTTACCGTAATGATAATTGGCATTATCCGTCGATTAATAACCCGGCGCTCTCTGATCCCGCCTATAAAGGCGATATTAGAAAAGGGGAAGAACGACATGAAATATGGATACGACCTCAATTTAATTATAAATACTCAGATAATATTAATTTAAATGCCAGCTTATCGTTCCGCTTTATTGATCGCAAATTAGATTATGCCCGAGCTAAAGGGGAATATGGGGTATATAAACGCGATTGGAGTTCGATTAACGAACATTTTATTGGCGCCACCTATACCTTTAATAGTAAAAGTTCCCTGTGGGTAAATTATTTGTATATTGACGAAAATCTGGTTAATACGCTGCATAATAAAGAGCATTTCTTATGGGCACTTTATCGCTATCGCTTTGATAATGGATTAACCGTGATGCCATATACCCGCTATGCGCTGACCAAAGGCCAACAAAGTTTTCGCGATTCTGACAATCACCAAGCTTTATATAAACAAAAAGACCGCAGTCGTTATGGACTCCAATTACTGTATCCTATCAGTCAAAATACCTCGGTTTTCTGGGATGTTTACTACCGTCCGGAAGTCACTTGGACCCAAGGGAGCCAAGAAAAGAATAATTTCTGGTTTTGGGCACTGGAATTACGCCACACCTTTTAATCTGGCGGATTTAAACTGGCTTGGCTTACCCGGCTTGGCTTATCTGCTTAGCTTGGCTTAGGTGGATTGATAATAATCCAGCCGATATTATTGCAGCCATTTAACTGAATTCTCGCAGAATATTCGATAGGCGTGACAATCATGACGCCTACCCTAAACAAAGAGAGCATGACATGACAAAGATCATCATGGTATTTTTAACTTTACTCGGTTTAAGCCCAACCACTCTGGCCGCCCCATTGCCGGCAGAACAGTTACAATTAGGCGTCGATCGAGACGCTATTTATGGACCATTACTAAAAAACAAAAAAGTGGCATTAATGGTGAATCAAAGTTCGGTCGCCAGCGACGGAACGCACACACTGGATAAACTATTAGCGCTGCAAGATAAATACCAATTCAAAATTACCCAACTGTTCTCGGTTGAACATGGTATTCGCGGCAATGAAGATGCCGGCTTTGGGGATAACGACCATCGGGATGCACAAAGCGGATTACCGATTATTTCACTGTACGGACGAGATGAAAACGGACGCTCACGCGCTCACCCCAGCGCAGAACAACTGCAAGATGTTGATATCGTTATTTATGATTTACAAGATGTCGGCGTAAGATCGTTCACTTACACCCTATCAATGCATCATTTGCTAGAAAGTCTACAACAGCATAATAAACAATTGATGGTCTTCGACCGCCCCAACCCCCTCGGCGATAACGTTTATGGGCCCGTATTAGAAGAAGCGTTTATTTCCGGCATTGGGATGCACCCCATCCCCCTCGTGCACGGATTAACCTCCGGCGAATTTGCCTTAATGATCGTCAATGAAGGCTGGTTAACCCATTATCAAGATACTCATTGGGCCGCTTTCGGTAAGCCAGAATACCAATTCCCAACGCACAATCTACAAGTGATTAAAATGGCTAATTATTCACGCAATAGCCATTATCGACTGCCCAAAAGACCATCACCGAACTTACGCAGCGATCTATCAATTGCACTTTATCCATCATTAGTATTATTTGAAGCCACCAGCGTAAATATGGGGCGTGGCTCCGACCATCCCTTTGAACAATTGGCCTTTTCCGATCCACAATTTTTTACTAATACCCGCTATACCGTAGAGCCAAATCAAGCTAATTATGGCTGGCCACAAGCGGGAAATAGGGTTTACGGTGAAAGAATAACCGCGCAATCGAAGCAAAACTTAGCGCCAACTATTGGCTATTTTGTCAATTGGTGGTTTAAATTTCACCGCCTTGGCTATCCGTTAGTGATTGATAAATCTAATGAAGCTAATTATTTGGACTATCAAAATAACTGTTTTGTGATCCGCCCCTCTTGGCTGGCCAAAGTGCTTGGTAATGACCAATTAATTCCGTTACTGGAAACCGCCACACAACGCGGATTATCAGAGCAACAAACCATTGAGTTAATTGAAAACAGCTGGCAGCCAGGTATCGATAACTATCTTAAAATACGCCAAAAATATCGCCTGTATGATTAATCGTTAGTCTTGGCGCGCCTTACTTGGTTGTTGGCGGTGGGTTCGCTTCCCTTAAGCTCTCCTTGGCATTCCCGTTCGCGCCAAGGAGAGCTCTGGCTTCGGCGAAATAAAACTCGGTAATCCTCCCCAATAGCGAAGTTTATTTGCACTGAAACAATTGCTAACAAATTATTCTGTGCTTAATTCACCTCGCGATTTAAGTCAAATCCAATTAATTATCAAATCTAAGCTGTTTTAAAATAACAATAAATTTTAATTTTTATTATCAACAGAATTTTATAACTGGCTGGTGTTAAGCGAATTAATGCTGAATAACGATAATTTTTATTTCATCAAAAATTACAATTGGTAATAATAGTAATTACAGTTATCATTTAGATTGATGGAATTTTCAGTGGAAAAGATCACACATTTCACCTTGCGCAAACTTTTATGTTTAAATTCAGCGGTATATCTCGGTTTATTCTCGCCTGTCGTCTTGGCCGAATCCAGTCCGTCAGACAAAGATCCTGAAGCGATTGTTGTCAGCGCCCAAGCGCTTAAGGTCAATACAGATCTGCAGGAAACGCCTCGGTCGGTCTCAGTGATTTCGCAGCAACAATTAGAGACCCATGCCCCGCAAAAATTAGATGAAGCGCTACGTTATACCTCAGGTGTCGTCTCGCAACCTTACGGGGCGGATAATGATACCGACTGGTTTAAAGTGCGCGGTTTTGACGCGGCCACCTATTTAGATAACAGCCGATTATTCCGGGACGGATATTACACTTGGTTATTAGAACCTTACGGCTTCGAAAGCATCGAAGTGGTAAAAGGCGCTTCGGCGATTTTATTTGGCGAATCCGCTCCCGGCGGTGCGGTCAATGTAGTACAAAAAAAACCACGTCTCACCCCACAAAATGAAGTCTTTGTTGAATTTGGTAATAATAACCAACGTGCCCTCGGTTTTGATTTCGCCGATCAGACCGACAGTAGCGATCCAATCCGCTACCGTTTAGTCGGCGTCGTCAAGGAAGCCGATGGCGAGTTGTCCGGTACCGACAATAAACGGGTATATTTAGCCCCAAGCGTACAAATTCCACTGTCAGAAGCCACTAATTTGACCTTGATGGCCAGTTATCTGCATGACAATGGCACGCCGACCAATCCGTTTTTCCCGGCGGCAGGCACTCTAATTAACTCGCCATTGGGTAAAATAAAACCGTCCACGAACTTGGGGGAGCCCAGCTACGATAAATATCGACGTACCCAGCTGTCTGTAGGGTACTTGCTGGAACATGAACTTAATTCCGAGTGGCGCTATGCACAACGGTTAAATTATGGCTACAACGACCTCACACTGCGCAGTGTTTACGCCTTCCCTAACGCCGACATCACCGCCACCGAGCTTAATCGAGGGGTCGTATTCCGCGAGGGTAATAACCAAAGTGTTTCTTTGGATAATAATCTGGTCGGTGAATGGGATACTGAACGACTAGAGCATACCTTATTGGCCGGAGTCGAGCTGCAATACCACCGTACCAAAGGCGATGAACAAGATAGCTACAGCTTTGCTCCGATTAATCCATGGCACCCTATTTATGGCCAATACACCCCATTAGATCCGGCCAAAAATATCAATCGTACCATTGATAAAACGCAAGCTAGCCTCTACTCCCAGTATCAATTAAAATTTGATAGCCAATGGGTTGGCGTTGCCGGTTTACGCTATGATTGGGTTAAAACCGAAAATAAAACCCACCAGCTAAATAATAATCGTTCACGCAACGACGGCGAAGTGAGCCTAAATAGTGGAGTAATGTATTTGGCCGATAACGGGCTCTCGCCTTACGCCAATTATTCCCAATCTTTCGAAGTGATGAGCACCATTGATCCGGCGACGCAGCAAATTTATAAGCCGCTGAAAGGCGATCAAATTGAACTCGGCGTAAAATACACCCCTCACTTTATCGACGGTTATTTCAATATTGCCTGGTTTGATATTACCCAAAAGAATGCCTTAGTCACGAATCCGAAAACCTCAATCGCCACCCAAACAGGCGAAGTTACTTCCTCAGGGATTGAAATTGAAAGTGCCGTACAACTGACTGAACAGCTAAATCTTAAAGCTAATTATACCTATACCGATGCCCGTACCGATAATAGTGGCGGAAAAGGCCATAAACAGGCGGCGTTAATTCCTAAAAACATGGCCTCAGTTTGGGCCAGTTATAAGTTACCGCTGACCGAACAACAAAGCTTAACCTTGGGGACTGGCGTGCGCTATTTAGGCGCCTCCAAAGATAATCCGGCTAGCAGCAATCTGACCGTTCCTAGTGCCACCTTGTGGGATATGGCCGCCACCTATGAGCTGAATAAACACTGGCAAATGCAATTAAATATCAATAATATTCTGGACAAAGACTATGTCTCTGCTTGCGATTACTATTGCTATTTTGGTCAATCGCGCTCCGTATTATTGAACGCCAAATACCGTTGGTAATCGGTGGGGTCGCTCGTGGCTTTGGGCTTAGCTTGTCGCCTAGCCATAAAATTATGCCTTTAAAATTAACCCGGTGAAAAACTAACCGGGTTAATGAATGGAATAACATCAACCGAGCGCTGTTGCCCGGAACAGTGACAATCAGTCGCTACAAGTTACTAGCAGTCACTATAAATCACTATATATCGCTATGAGTCACTATGTTTGAACTTTCTGATCTACAGATTATACGCAGCGAACGCACCATTTTAGCCATTGATCAGTTGAGTATCCCCGATTCAGAACTGACGGTGATCCTCGGCCATAATGGCTCAGGAAAATCAACCCTGGTTAGCTTATTAGCCGGACAGATGACCCCCGATACCGGCAGCATTTGTTTAAATGGCCATGATATTTCAGGCTATAAACCGCGCGATCTGGCTAAGCAGATAGCATTTCTGCCGCAAAAATTACCCGCCTCGGCAGGGCTTACCGTCAGAGAACTGGTTAAACTGGCTCGTTTTCCATGGCGCGGTGCACTGGGGCGCTGGCGTAAAGCGGACGATCAGATTGTTGACCAAGCCATGGAACACGCTGGCGTCAGCGCGTTTGCCTCGGTATTAGCGGATCATTTATCCGGCGGTGAACGCCAACGCGCATGGGTGGCCATGTTATTAGCCCAGCAATCGCCGATCCTGATCCTCGACGAACCGACCTCCGCCTTAGATATCCAGCATCAATACCAATTAATGCAGCTATTAAGCGAATTACAACGCACCCAAGGCGTAGGGATTATCGTTATTTTGCATGATCTTAACTTAGCCCTGCGCTTTGCCACCCATATTGTGGCGTTAAAAAAAGGTCGCGTTGATTTTGCCGGCTCGGCGCAACTGTTAAATGATGAACCGCGCTTATCCGCGTTATACGACACCCCGATTAAGCTGATTGATCATCCAGACCACGCCCTGAGTGCCGAAACACAAGGTCGTAAGGTGGCCATCGTATGCGCATAATTCCTCCTATTTTGACCTTATGGCTAGGATGTTTGCTTACTCTGAGCGCCGCGTTCGCTGCCCAGCAACCCTCCTCCCGCGTCTTGGCATCCTCGAGTACAGCCTCTAAGACGACGGCCGATCAGCCCCTTCCTCAGCGAGTCGTGGTATTAGATTGGGATCTGCTGGAACAACTCCTGACCTTAGACATTATTCCCGTCGGGGCAACCGAGATTGCCAGCTATAATCAGTGGGTGGTACAGCCCGCAGCCCCTGAGGTGATCCAAGAGGTCGGTACCCGAGCAGAGCCGAATCTGGAAAAAATTGCCGCCTTAAAGCCCGATATTATTCTCGCCTCAGCTTCACAGCAGGATCTGCTGCCGATACTTGAGCGGATTGCTCCGGTGCTTTATCTGCCTAATTTTGCCCAACAAGATGATGCCGGTCCGGTGGCTATTGCCCATTTCCAGACGCTCGCCCAACGATTTGGCAAATCCGCGCTAGCGGAACAAAAAATCACCGAGTTAAACCAGCATTTTGCGCAGCTCAACGCCCAACTGCAACACGCCTTTCCCGTGATGCCCGAGGTGGCAGTCATGCGTTTTTCGAACCTCTCCACGGTGTTTTTATATAACCAAAACTCCACGACTCAATATGTTCTCGACCGCTTAGGATTAACTACCGCTATCCCCTTGCCACCCCAGCCTTGGGGAACCGAGCAGCGACGAATGAATCAATTACAGAATATTACCGACGGCTATGTGTTATATATTTTGCCGTTTCCCGATGAAGCCAAATTACAGCACTCCGTTTTATGGCAAGCCATGCCTTTTGTCCGCCAAGGCCGCATGCATTCGGTGCCGCCGGTATGGAATTATGGCGGCATAACCTCATTACAACGGATGGCAGAAGCAATCACTCAGAGCTTGCTGGCGGTTGCCCCCGCATCGACTCAGAATAATTAACCATGAAAAAACAATCTCCTATTGGCCGTGTTTTTGGTCTCACTTATGGCAGTCTGGGCGCCATCGTTTTACTCAGTCTATTGAGCTTAAACATTGAATCCCCCCTGCCGGTATGGCAACAATTATGGCTGCAATTTGGTGGCGCTCAAGCATCGGCAGATCCCGCTCAAGGCAGCTTTGCCAGCGTATATTGGCAACAGGCGCAGTTACCACGACTGGCTATCACATTATTAATCGGTGGTTTATTGGGGGTCACCGGCAGCTTGATGCAGCAACTGACCCAAAACAATTTAACTTCACCGCTCACATTGGGTACCTCGTCCGGCGCTTGGTTAGCCCTCGTGGTGATCAATATCTGGTTTACTGACTGGGTAGCCGATTACAGCGCGATGGCGGCCATGGTGGGGGCATTATTTGCCTTTAGTTTGGTGGTGATGATTGCCGGCCTACGCAATATGACTGGGCTGCCATTGATTGTTTCTGGCATGGTGGTGAACATTTTATTCGGCGCCATCGCGACCGCCTTAATTACGCTGAATTCACAATTTGCCCAAAATATCTTTATGTGGGGCGCCGGAGATCTCGCCCAAGACGGCTGGGACACCGTTTTATGGCTATTACCGCGCGCGGTTCCGGTACTGGCGATTTTTTTCTTTGCGCCTCGCATTCTCACCCTGCTGAGATTAGGCCATCAAGGCGCAGAAGCCCGTGGCTTGGCTGTATTGCCGATTTTTTCACTGTTTATTATTCTCGCCACCTGGTTAGTCTCCATTTCGATAACCGCGGTGGGCATGATCAGCTTTATCGGCTTACTGGCACCTAATATGGTGCGCGCCTTCGGTATCCGCACCGCACGCAACGAACTGTTCGCCAGTTTTTTGCTCGGTTCAGCGCTATTACTGCTCACCGACAGCCTATCGATGCTACTCAGCGTATGGCTTAACACCGTGATCCCCAGTGGAGTAACTGCCGCCGCTATCGGCGCACCGGCACTGATTTGGTTTAGCCGCAAAAAAACACAAGCGCAAGATCAGCTGAGCGTTTCGCTGACGCCACTGACCCCAAAATTATCGGTTTATACCCTGAGTTTAATCATCTTAGTATTGATCGCTGGCTTAGCTGTTAGCATCTTTATGCAATTAAATCAGTCCGATAGCGCTTGGCTCTGGGAAGGAAGCTGGCAATGGCCATTACCTTATCAATGGTCATTACGCTGGCCACGCTTATTAGCCGCGATATTTTCCGGTATCGCCTTAGCGCTAGCCGGCACTATTTTACAACGAATGATTTATAACCCCCTCGCCAGCCCAGATATTCTTGGCGTATCTTCCGGCGCCACCTTTGCCTTGGTGTTTTTCAGCCTGCTGGTCGGCAGCACGATCCAAACCTCACAATGGGGAATAGCCCTGCTGGGCAGCGGCATGGTGCTGATGCTCTTGCTGGCCTTAGGCAAACGCCAAAAATTTGCCCCTGCCAGCCTGATTTTAATCGGTATCTCACTGACCGCCAGTCTAGAAGCCTTTGTACAGTTCTTTTTAGCCAAAGGCACCCTTAGCAGCTACAAAATTTTATTGTGGCTTTCCGGCTCAACTTATCGCGTCAGCGAGCAGCATGCCCTGCTGTTTAGCCTGGCGATTGGGCTTATCGCCGGTGTGGTTTTGCTGCTGGCACGCGGGTTAACATTAATATCTATCGGTCGCAGTTTTGCCCAAGCGCGCGGATTAGCCACCGAACGCGCCAGTATGATCCTGCTGATTTTAGTCGCATTACTCTGTGCGTTAGTCACCTCAACGGTCGGCCCATTAGCCTTTATCGGCCTAGTGGCACCGCACATGGCGGTATTGCTGGGCGCACAACAGGTTAAAGCCCAGTTGATTATCGGCAGCCTAATCGGAGCCTGTTTAATGGTGTGGGCAGATTGGCTCGGACAAACGCTGATTTTTCCGCGTCAAATTGCGGCAGGAACACTGGTGGCGATACTGGGGGGCGGTTACTTCTTGGGATTAATGCTGCTCAACCGCCGCCGTTAATGGCGGCGTTATCGCCGCGTTAAGCGATTAATAGTTTAGACTATTGACCGCTAAGCTATCAGCCACTTAGCCTATCAATCAATTAATCTATTACTGGCTTAGCCTATCAATCAGTTGAGCTATTACCGGCTTAGCTATCAGCGCTTTAGCCGGTTTCATTTCACGACGTATAGGCTTTAACCTATTAACCGCTACGCTATCAGCCACTTAACCTATCAATCAGTTAATCTATTACCGGCTTAGCTATCAGCGCGCTAGCCGGGTTCATTTCGCGACGTATAGGCTAAGCCAACAAAAAAGCCATCTTCCTGCACTGTTTCGCCGGGCGTAAATTACCGGGCTAACAGCCATGAATGATGGCTTTTTTTAGTCGTTCTGGATTAACACATTAGCGTATTAATCTATTCTTAGACGCTTATTTTGGGCGGCTAATTTTTAGCGGTGGCTCATGCTATGCGGCTCATTTTGTGCTGCTCATTTTGTGCCGCTTAGAACTCGCGACTTTTGGCGCGCTGCTGTTGTGATACGCTAATATTATTTACTTTTTTTCTTGTCATCAGGCGAAACGCCACGAATAACCACCGTCAAACCTTTCAGGAAGTAGCGTAATAATTGATCGCCACAATCGCGGTAATTTTTATGACCCGGCTTACGGAACACCGCGCTCAGCTCAGGTTTGGAAACGCGAAAATCAACTTTTTCATAGATTTCAAGCATATCCGTGTCTTTCAGTTCAAAAGCCACTCGCAGTTTTTTCAAGATAATATTGTTAGTCATGCGAGTTTCTAGCTCAGGCAGCGGATGATTTTCATCTCTGCCGCGACGGAAGAAGATCAGACCATTTAAAAAATGCTCCATCACTTTATCGTCGCACGGGGCGTAACCTTCTTCATTATCTTTCTTCAGCCAGCTGACCATCTCGGCTTGTGTGACGTCTAAATCAGCCAGTTTAACAATCTGAACCATCTTCGCATCGCTCAAATCCAGCATGTAACGAACACTACGTAAAACATAATTATTTAGCATGTTATTGATTATCCATTATTATTTTATTCTAAATCAACCTCAATGATGGATATCAGTGCTGCGATTCAAAAGTGGTGGATGGTAAAATCTCGGAAATCTTAATCCTAGGTTTTTCACCTCTGATTAAGCGCCCTTTTTAGAACCGATTATAATAGAGACTAATGGCCCTTTTTTCAATGATTCAATGAGAAATGAGAAATGAGAAATGAGAAATGAGAAATGAGAAATGAATATTATGCCCGTTGTGCACCAGCCGATCATTCCCCCACTGATGCCAAGCGGCAATATGGCGACGGCGACACTATGGCGGCAATATGGCAATAATATGGCAATAATATGGCAACCGCATGAAAGCACGATAATAACACGGTGACGCTAGCGAATATCCCCCCCTCAGCCACCGAATCAGCCGATAAATGACTCCCCCATTGAATGATTCAATCTGACTCGAATTGTGATCAATCCCTCCTTTTAACAAAGATTTAGTCAACGTAGTTAAAAATGTGACAAATAATACACACCTCGGTAGTGGAAACGTTTACACTGGCGCCGTTTATCAATTCATAAAGGTATGTAGCAATGCAAACTGAAGGTATTGGGCTGAGCGTATTAGATTATGCGATCTTCATCGTATATGTGGCCATTATCATTAGTGTCGGGTTATGGGTCTCCCGCGTTGACTGCTCCCCTCCCTAAAGGAAGGGGATTCCCAATTCACAGAGTCTAACCTAGGCCGCGTGATGCAATTTAGGATTTACAAACTCTCCAAGGGCTAACACCGCTAGACCAGCGGCTTTGATGTTTTTTGCAGCGTTAATATCACGGTCATGCTCAGTATTGCACTCAGGGCATACCCAAGACCGTGTATTTAACGCCAGTTTAGACAGTGTATAACCGCAACAATGGCAACGCTTTGAAGATGGGAAGAACTGCTCTATAGCAACTAAGGAACGTCCAGACCATTCAGCCTTATATTCAAGTTGGCGCACAAATTCACTCCAACTAGCGTCTGCTATCGCTTTAGATAATTTAGGGTTGCGGATCATATTTTTCACTTTCAGAGATTCAACGCAGACAACTTGGTTTTCGTTAATCAGTCTACGGGATAACTTGTGCAAGTTATCCATGCGGCAATCGGCTATTTTTGCGTGGAGTTTTGCAACTTTTAGTTTTGCTTTAGCGCGATTACTTGAGCCTTTTTTCTTTTTGCTCAATCGCCGCTGTAGCAAGGCTAAACGTTTTGCATATTTTGCAGTGTGGCGGGGATTGCCTGTTTTAAATCCAGTGTCAGTGACAAACAAATCTTTTAAACCTACATCTATGCCAACTGTTTTTGCTGAAATAGGCAGTGATTTAGGTTCAAACTCGCAAAGGCACGATGCAAAGTATCTCCCTGCCGAGTCTTTGGAAATAGTGATACTTGACGGCGTGGAGGGCAATTCACGACTCCAACGAATATCTAACGGCTCTTTGCTTTTAGCCATGTATAGCTTACTGTCGCGGTACTTGAAAGCCGTACTCATGAAGGTCGCTGATTGCCTATGGTGCTTACTTTTGAAGGTTGGGTATTTGGTGCGACCAGCAAAGAAGTTAGCAAAAGCTGATTGTTGGTGACGCAGAGCTTGTTGCAATGGAACCGAACTAACGTCATTAAGCCATGAAAAATCAGTATTTTCTTTCATTGCGGTGAGTTTTGAACTGGCTTGCGTATAGCTGATTTTTTCTTGACGGTCGTAGTACGCCAGCGCAGGATTGAGTTATAGACGAAACGCACACAGCCGAACGTCTGAGCTAAAAGCTCAGCCTGTTCAGATGTTGGGTAAAACCGATATTTATATGCGCGCTTCATTCTTACATTCTCACAGTATATTGTGTAAAACACTGGCATTATTTACAGATAAAGTCAACTGCACGCCTTATATCCCCGACCTAAAAGGACGGGGTTTTACGGCGCTCACTGATAAAAAAGGAGTCAAAAAAGGCACCAAAGATTACTTCCTGGCGGGAAAAACCTTGCCATGGTGGGCGATCGGCTCATCATTAATTGCCGCGAATATTTCTGCCGAGCAATTTATCGGCATGTCCGGCTCCGGATTTTCTATCGGCTTGGCGATTGCCTCCTATGAATGGATGGCCGCCATCACCTTGATTATCGTCGCCAAATATTTTATGCCGGTATTTATCGACCAAGGCATTTATACCATTCCAGAATTCGTTGAAAAAAGATTCAACCGCCATTTAAAAACCATTCTGGCTATCTTCTGGCTCGCCCTATTTATCTTTGTTAACTTAACGTCGGTACTGTATTTAGGCGCCCTCGCCCTAGAAACTATTCTCGGCATCCCGATGATGTACGCGATTATTGGACTGGCGGCGTTTGCGGTTATCTATTCCCTGTATGGCGGCCTCGCTGCCGTGGCATGGACCGATGTTGTCCAAGTATTTTTCCTGATCCTCGGGGGCTTATTTACCACCGTTTTAGCGGTCAGCTATATCGGCGGGGATGGCGGATTTTTAATCGGCTTTGGCCGCATGGTCGATGCCGCGCCTCATCATTTTGAAATGATCTTAAGCAGCGACAATCCCCAGTTCACCAATCTACCAGGGATTGCAGTATTAATCGGTGGATTATGGGTCGCCAACTTATATTACTGGGGCTTCAACCAGTACATTATTCAGCGTGCGCTGGCCGCCAAATCAATTAATGAAGCGCAAAAAGGCTTAGTCTTTGCGGCATTCCTAAAATTAATTGTACCGCTGCTGGTGGTGGTGCCGGGGATTGCGGCGTATGTGATCACTTCCGACCCACAATTAATGGCCGGATTAGGCGAGATTGCCGGCGAACACATGCCGACCTTAGCCCAAGCCGATAAAGCCTACCCATGGTTAACCCAGTTCTTACCGGTGGGCGCCAAAGGGATTGTATTTGCCGCGTTAGCCGCCGCGATTGTATCTTCGTTAGCCTCAATGCTTAACTCGGTCGCCACTATCTTTACCATGGATATCTATAAAGTTTACATCGCGCCGGCATCCAGCGACCACCGTTTAGTCAATGTGGGACGCATCAGTGCGGTCGTGGCATTAATCATTGCCTGCTTTATTGCGCCATTATTAGGCAACATTGGTCAAGCATTCCAATATATTCAAGAATATACCGGCTTAGTCAGCCCGGGAATTTTAGCCGTCTTCTTGCTGGGCTTGTTCTGGAAAAAAACCAATGCCAAAGGTGCGATTATTGGGGTGTTATTGTCCCTGCCATTTGCACTGTTCTTAAAATTAATGCCATTAAACATGCCGTTCCTCGACCAGATGATGTACACCTTTATATTTACCTGCGTAGTGATTGGCTTAATCAGTTTAACCTCGGAACCGGGCGATGATTGCCAAGGCGCGATCATTCTTGAAGCCGAAACCTTTAAAACCAGCAAAGCGTTTAATCTGATTTCTTACGCTATCTTAATTATTCTGTGCGTACTGTATGCCTTGTTCTGGTAGCCATAACCGGCAATGACTATCTCACCACGGGGCAGCCGCGCCGTGGTTAATCACACAGACCGAGTTAATTAAACAAACAGAATTAGACAGATAAAGTGAGATAAAGTAGAATTGATCAAACAGGTAGAGGTCCCAAGTGCCGAATAACACCGCGCTCAGGGCGTCCGCCGGTTAATCGTCAGGGCTAAAATCGCGCGTATTTATGTCGCCCAGCGTCTGTAATTTAGCGTTAGAACGCTTATTCTCCACAACCTATATGCTACAACTTGGCTTGCTAGCGCTTATTCTCCAGCCCATACATTCTCCACGAATTAGCTTCTCCCTGACTTTTGTGGTTTCGTTTACCACTAAGCTTATTCTTCTGCTTCTGCTTCTGCTTCTGCTTCTTATATAGAAGAACATATAGAAGAACGTGTAGAAGAGCGTGTAGATAAGCTTTTATAACTGATATGACTGATATAACTTGGCCTATAGATTAGCGTAGATAACTTAACGTTATGTCATTCAGTTTTATCGCCGAGCTGCTACCGCTGGCGGCTTATACCGCTGGCTTTAACCGTTTAGCCGCCCGCGCTTTAGCTTTCGCTCACCATCCTGCTGTTTGGTAGCGTATCGCTCTGCATTATATTGTATTGCATCAAACATCAAACATCATGCTGCAATTCCTGCCACCCCGATCATTCGCGTGACGCTTTCTGACGCAATAACCGCTGTTGCAGCAACCATTTATCCAACTCATTAGCAAACTGCTGGCGATCACGCTGGTTCAGGGTCGCAGGCCCCCCAGTGTGCACACCACTGGCGCGCATAGTATCCATAAAATCACGGATATTCAGCCGTTCACGGATTGTCGCCTCAGTATAACGCTCCCCCCGAGGATTGAGCGCAATCGCCCCTTTCTCGATCACTTCCGCCGCCAGCGGAATATCCGCAGTAATCACTAAATCGCCGGCAGCCGCTCGACTGACGATTTCATTATCGGCCACATCAAACCCCGCCGCCACTTGCAAGGTGCGTAAATACGCCGAGGCCGGAATATTCAACCGTTGATTAGCCACCAAGGTGACAACGATTTTCTCGCGCTCCGCCGCGCGGTACAGAATGTCTTTAATCACTTTCGGACACGCATCCGCATCCACCCAGATAGCCATAATTGCTCCATTCAATGTTTAATCTTAAACGCTGTGCCAAATATTCCCACGACAACCCAAATAATCAAACTGTTATCAACCACTATTCTCTCATTTGGCGAATAACTCACCACTGCTGGCTCGAGCCTCGACGCCGGCAGATATAAAAAACCATAACCGCTTATCCATAAACAGCCTGAAATAAACAATTATCAATCAATAGCCATAAATAATGAATACCAAATAATCCGTCATGG
Source organism: Moellerella wisconsensis ATCC 35017 (assembly GCF_001294465.1). GTDB lineage: Bacteria > Pseudomonadota > Gammaproteobacteria > Enterobacterales > Enterobacteriaceae > Moellerella > Moellerella wisconsensis. The sequence goes on along the minus strand of NZ_LGAA01000014.1, from coordinate 16,410 downwards.
ATAATGGATAATAAATAATCAGTAATCGGTAATCGGTAATCGGTAATCGGTAATCGGTAATCGGTAATCGGTAATCGGTAATCGGTAATCGGTAATAATTATAATTAATTCAACTTTTCACTCGAATAAAAAATAATAATCATAATTTCGTACAAATAGACCTATTTTATTCTATCTATAAACACTGGAATTTTAACTCAATAACCGATCCCCTCAATTAAAGATATTTTTATTCCCGCAATAATCGCGATACGATAATAAGTAAAGGTTCTCTATATAAGAGCTAAAGAAGAGCGACAGAAGCGCTGTCAATATATTCAACCAGCAACCTCTTGGATATTAGAGACAATACCATAACCTTTATAAACACATACCTTTTATGCGTGTATCGCTTTATAGACCAAAACTCTATTTAACTGCAATATTATAAAATAATATTTAGCTGTTTCCCTTCAAGACAAATAAATAATATTTACCTTCGATATTGCCAAATAATAGCTTTATCCGATGATCTATACCCCACACTCCTGGCTTTAGCTAAACCAAGCGAGCGGAATTAACTGACATCACCTAAGCCGTAATCTGCTCCGCGTGATAGCGATAAAATCTACATTTAGTCAATTAGCTATCACATCCCCCCGAAAAAATACACCCAAAAGGCGTAAGCCAATCTCTCTCTGCGTATCAGTTTAATCCTAATTAATATTAATTTTCATTATCAATCATTTAAGACTAAATTTTGAACCAAGCAACTAATTACCCATTGAATTTAAAAGAAATATTAAAACCAAAAACAATATTTTCAAACACAATAAATTCAATTTCCGGCTTATTAATGTGGAATTTTTTTTCAAAAAGCTGTATCCTTGCCGCGCTGTTTTATATGCCGATAATCGGCAGAAAAATAAAATTTTATGTTTCTCCCAGCGCTCAGGTAGCTGTAAAGCCTGTGGCGGTAGCGTACCTAAATTGATTTTAAGCCTTAGGTTCATGTTCAAAACTTATATAAATTTTTTAAAAAAATGCTAGATTATAAAAGATTAATAAGATGAAATCTTTCTGCTTAAAATAATCTTATAATATTGAATATTCATTATTATCGCTTTTTATATGGAAATCACATCCACTATAAGATCAAAAGACATCCATAATATATTTACCATTTTTATTTAGAATAATAACCTACTAAGATAAATTCTTAGCATTAACATGAAGAAAAAAATGAAAAATAAAGCATTAAAGAAAGTTGGTGTTGTTACAATGCATAAAGTAATTAACTATGGATCATTCTTACAAGCATATGCTACCCAATTTATCATTGAAAAATTAGGATATGAATGCGAGATTATTGATTATGAATTCCCAAATAAATGGCATTTTGAAAAAGGAGTCATTGGAACAAGTGGAGTAAAAAAAAATATATCTGATATAGTTCATAAATTAGGAATTAAACCAGGACATAGAAAAAAAATAAAGTTAAACCATGCTGTTAATAAGTATTTAAATTTATCTAAAACATATAGTACCCCATCTGAAATTAAAAATAACCCGCCTACTTATGATATCTATATTACAGGAAGCGATCAAACCTGGAATCCTAAACATACAAAAGGAGATGATGTATTTTTACTGGCTTTCGCACCGGAGAATGCTAAAAAAATATCATTCTCTGCCAGTATCGCCGGTAATGAATTAAAAGAAAAATATAAACCTTCATTTAAAAAGCTCTTAAAAAAATATAATAATATATCAATAAGAGACTCAGGCGGTAATAAAATTATAAAAGAACTTATTGGTAAAGAAGCTGATGTTACATTAGATCCAACCTTAATGATGAGTAAAGATGAATGGTCTTTATTTTCAAAGAATAGAAAATCCAGATATTCTAATAATGGCTATATTATATTCTATCTAATTACTCATTCTTTTGATGTAACTCCTTATATTTATGAAATATTAAAAAAACTTCAAGAAAAAACAAAATTAAAAATTTATTCTTTCAGTAAAATACCTAGTTCATTTGGTATTAACTACGAAAGCTGTGCTGATATAAGTGCAGAAGATTTTATCGAATTATTTGAAAAATCATCATATGTAGTAACATCCTCTTTCCACGGAACGGCTTTCGCAGTAAACTTTGGTATACCGCTATATTCTGTAGTTGATAGCTTATATACAGCTGATGACCGACAAATATCTCTATTACAAAAGCTAGATATTGAACAATGTATTGTTCCCTTAAATAAGCCTTTCGAAGAAATACAACCAATATATAATATGGAAAAGGAACAACACAATCTTGATAAATTGAGAGCCAGCTCATTAAGTTATTTATACAACTCGTTATCTAGCTAAAGTTGTCCTTTAATATAAAAACGTGGCCTTAAATTAATTTTTAATTATTGATTGATTACCATCCAATATAAAAGGCTATAATTTAAATTTAATATTTTCGTTTTATAAAAATCTAAGCATACCAATGGAAAATACTAAGCGTGAAGATATAAAAATTTTATTTAACTCAATAATTTCTTATATGCGAATATTCTGTACAACCGTTTTCTCCCTTCTGACAGTAAGATATTTAATAGAAGCATTAGGAATAGAAAAATATGGTATATACGCTTTAGTAACAGGAATTGTTACAATTCTTACTTTTTTAAACTCAGCGATGACGGTATCTACGCAACGATATTTATCTTTTCATCAAGGCACTGGAGATATTGAAAATTTAAGTAGAATATTTAAAAATAGTTTATTATTACACCTTATTATTGGTGTTTTTATGATGATTATATTGTTTAGCTCGATGGGCCATCTAATAGATGATTTTTTAAATATAGACAAAAAACTAATAACTAGTACTTACTACTTATATAGTGGAGTTGTATTATCAATATTTTTTACTATTTTAACTGTTCCCTTTAATGCCTTACTTATTTCACATGAAAACTTTAGAGTTGATGCTCTCATTCTAGTTTTTAAATCATTTTCACTTTTAATATTTTCATTTGCTCTGGATATAATAGCAGAAGAGTATCGATTAATTGCATTTTCTATAGTTATTGCAAGTATAAATTTTTTTATATTTTTATGTTACTTGATATACTGCAAAAATAAATATAGTGAATGTAATTTGAGAGCAACATTCGAAAAAAAATTATTAATAGAAATGACTCATTTCGCACTATGGAGTCTATATACTAACTTATGTTATGTACTAAATACCCAAGGAATAAATGTAGTTATTAATAAATTTTTTGGTGCAAAAATGAATGCAGCCTATGGAATAGCCTTTCAAATAAATGGCCAAGTAAAAAATTTATCACAAACTTTACTATCGGCCATGAACCCTCAAATAATGAAAAGTGAGGGTAAATCTAATAGAGAAAGAGCTATTAATGTTTCAGTAGCTGCGAGCAAAATTGGTTTTTTCCTAGTATCTCTAGTTACTATACCATGTCTGTATATACTTCCTAAACTAATAGAATTATGGTTAGGTGTCATCCCTCAATATGTAGTGTTATTTACTATTTTTTTCTTATTTTGCAATTTAATAAATCAACTAACTGTAGGTATCACTCCGGCAATACAGGCTGTAGGAAACATAAAGAAATTTCAAATGGTAATTGGTACTACAGCTTTAACTGTTCTTCCATTATCATATATTTTACTTATTTATAATTTTTCAATATTATATGTATTATACCTTCTTGTATTCATTGAAATAATCACTGGGATAATGAAAATTTGGTTCTTCAGTGAAATACTTTCAGTAAAAAAATTATGGTATATAAAAAATGTTATCATTAAAATGTTTTTTCCATTTATAATAACTAATATTTTACTATATATAACAATCAACTTATTTATACCAAATAAAAATACATTTTTAATAATTATCTTGAGCTTTATTATATATATTCCAATGTGTTACTTACTTAGTTTAAACAAACAAGAAAAAAAAGAAATCAGCTCAATTTTGTTAATTATAACTAAAAAATTTAATAAGCGAAAAACATAATGAATAATACTAAATTAGTCTCAATTATAATACCAATGTATAACGTTGAGCTATTTATACATAAATGTGTAAACTCAGTTATAGAACAAACATACAAAAATATCGAAATAATTTTAATTGATGATGGTTCACCCGATAAATCGGGTGATATTGCCGAAGAACTTGCTATAACAGAAAAACGAATTAAAGTTATCCGCACTAAGAATAATGGTGTTAGTAGTGCTCGAAACCTAGGAATTAAATTATCTAAAGGAGATTATTTAGTTTTTGTTGATAGTGATGATTATTTATCTCCAGATTATGTTGATTATATGATAAGCATGGCTATCCAAAGTGATGCTGAATTTGTAATGTCGAAAAACTGTCGTTTATTTCCCAGTAAAAGCATAGAACATGATGAAGTAATAGATAACATAGAAATTTGGAGTGCTGAAAAAGCAGCTTCGGAATTACTTTATCCAGGTAAAATTGAAATAGGATGTTGGAATAAATTATTCTTAAAAACATTCATAATTGATAATAATATAAAATTTCCAGAAACACTCTATATGGGAGAAGGACTTAATTTCATTATTAATGCAGCTCAAAAAGCCAATAAAATATGTGTAGGAAGTAGAAAAGTTTATAACTATAGAAAAGATAATCAACAAAGCGCCACTACTGTTGTCAATATACCTAAATATATTAATGCATTACGTGCTCTAGATAATATAAATAAAAATAAAATCATAAAATCAAAACACTTTGATTTATCAATAATTTATCATAAGTATATGACAACATATATAGCATTACACACCATATATATTACAAGTAATAATAAAACATATAATAAAGAAGTTAAAGAATACACATCCTATCTTAGGAAACATTATGTTAAATTTATAACTGGAGAGTTTCCGCTTACTCTTAAAATGAAAATTTTACTATTTTCAATAAGTCCTAAACTAGCATTTAGATTAATAATATTAGTCAAAAAATTATATATGCATATAAAATAAAGGTTAATTATCATTTATATTAAAGAATCAACTAATTAATATGATGTTTTTTGCGAATATTTTAATGCTTAATTTATTAGTTATCTATTTCAGAGCTTTCATGAAAAAAATTTCTTTTTTTATATTACTTCTTCTTATACCATTAATAAACTCCGGTTTATACATGTTAGGCATAGTTATTATCTGGTTTTTATTCTGCTTACTTTTATCATATAAAGAAATTATTCATACCAAACTATATATAGGAGATTATTTCTTTCTTTTTATTCTTATTCTTTATGGTATTATTACAATTATTTTAAAACCATATACTCTTTACTCCCTAAAAATAAATACATATCTTGTATCTATGATATATATATCAATAGTATATATATTTATATCACTATTGAGAGAGTTTGATTATGACTATATAGTAAAAATATTTCGATATTATTTAATAATATTAGCGGCCACAATTTTATTACAGTGGTTAACTTATTTTTTAACTGACGATTACATTGATTTTAATAAAATCTTTTCATTTGGCGAGTCCGAATCAAGATATACTAGTCTAACTTTTAAAACCCTTGGACTCATAAGACCAACTGCTTTTTTTACTGAGCCATCAAATGCTAGTGCTATAATGACGATGATAACTTTTTGCTATCTGTATTTAATAAAAAAAATTGACCGTTATGTAATATTAGGATTTATTGTTTCTATCTTAACATTATCAACAGCAGGTGTTTTAATTGGTTCAGCTTCATTAGGTATATCACTTTTATTTTATAGCAATAAATCTAAACTTAGAACAATATTATTTAAGACATTAATTATTAGTCTATGTTTGATTTTTATTTTTTATACAATTTTATTTAGTTTAGAACGCATCAATAACACATCTGAGTATAATATGGTTGCTACAAGAACTGTTGTAGCAAATATCATACAAAATCAGAGCTGGTATAATCATCTAATTGGTAATGGTATAAATATACTATCTTCTCCTATAGTTATCGATGGTTATGATGTCTACGATTATAGTTTTAGAGATAGTGGTTTCTTTATAAATCTTTATTATTCATTTGGTCTCATAGGATTTGTGTTATTTATACTTTGGGCAAGATTAAAAATTAAGAATAATATACATTTATTAATTTTTTTTATTATATTACAAAGTAAATTTGATTACTTACAACCTGTCTTTTGGCTATTAATATTCACTATTTCAATACTAAATGAAAAAAAATTAAATCATCATGGTAGTATATATTCAAATACTAAATTATCTTATTAGTAACTGAAAATTTAATTAAAGGATTTTTATGTCATTTTTAAATATATTCAAGTTAGGACTTAAAAAAACAAAAAAAAGATTAAAGTTTGACTCCCAAGTTGGAAAATTTCAAAATAACTTAATTTTAAATAGAAAAAATTTACCTACATTATCTGCTGTATTTAGAATTAAAAATGCTGAAACGTATTTAGAAATTTCTGTTACATCTATAGCTCCAATATGTACAGAAATTATTATTGTAGACAATAATTCATCTGATAAGTCTTTAGAAATATGCTATAGATTACAAGAGCAGCTTAGAGATATATGTGATATAAAAATCTACTCTTACAATAATAGACTGGCTATTGCTGGTGAAAATTATCATAATAATTTATCTGAATCTAATTCACTAGCAGCATACTATACATTTGCATTTTCTAAAGCTACATCGGATTATGTAATGAAAGCTGATGCTCATTTATTATACACACCATTAGCGCTTAAAAAAATTCAAAATAAACTTAGTGACAAAAGACGAGTCATTATATTTAAAGGTATTGAAATATATGGCATGAAACTATCTTTTGAGAAATATATATTCAAAAATGATTCAACTTTTTATTTTGTTGATGGAATGTTATATGAAGAGCTAAAATTTAACTATAAACTTTCAAAATGGGAACAGTTTACATCAACAATTATTACACCTTGTTTTATACACTTCAAAAGAATTCGCTACATCAATAATCTTGGTAGTAGCAATTTAGTTGAAAATATATATAAATAAGTAATCTTTATAAATAAATTATAACTTCAACTAGAGGGTTAACATTGTTAAATATAGTGATTTTCAATTGGAATTACGCCAATTTTTTGAAAAAATTATTAAATGAAATTAAAACTATAGTCAATAAGCCAGAATTTAGAATCCTTATTTGTGATGATGGCTCAACTGACTGCAGTCTAGATTTAATGAAAAATTTCATTTCTGAATTCAATGCAATAAATGTATTTATTTTTGAAAGCACAGAGCCTAATTTAGGTCGAAAAAAACCATATCAAGGCCAGCTTGAAAGTTTGAATAAAATAATGAATAGTAAATATTTCTCTACGTCAGATCATTATTGGTTTATGGATGCTGATGATTATTGTAATTTTTCTACTTTAGGTCCTGAATTCTTTAAAAAAATAAAATCAAAAAAAATTTGTTTTACAAAAGTAAAGAATATAACTAATGAAGGTTTAGAGAGTAATCTAAGTATAAAAAGAACTGTTTTAGAAAGTAAAAATTTATTTCCCTCCATATCAGTAACATCGTCAATTATTACTTCAGGCGAATTTCTTTTTAACAATAAGAGCTATATCTTTGATGAGAGATTTGATGATGTTTGGTTAGATTCAAGATTGAATATGTTAGCATGTTTATTGAAGCCTGAGGATATTGAGTATCTTAATGAATATATCTTTAGGCTAATCCATGGTTCTAACGACTCAAGTAAAATGTCATTACTCAGAATATTAAGAAAGCAAATTCACGCACACGACTATTTTAAATATATTCATAAAAATAAATTTATGTTTAATTCAAGAATGTGTATTCTATCAATTTTATCAAAGTGTTACCACAAATGGTAAATGAAATTATTATATAACACAAAGATAGTTTATAGATATAGTTTCACTTATAATCACGTCTGTATATGTTTTAGAAAAATCATTATTAAAATAAAAAATAAATCAATCTATCTTTATATTAAAAACATAGTATTTTATTATAAAGAAAAAGTCTATATATAATAAAGAAACTACTCTTTATAAAATAAAAATATGCAGTGATTACTATAATTACAGTGCATAAAAAATATTTTTATATTAGATATTAAAAACATATCCATATTTTCATTATTTTTTCTTTAATAATTACATCTCATCTTTTAATAACTAATTTTTTATTTAATAAGTATTTAAAAAAATTATAATTGTAGGTACTGGCTACGTTGGTTTATCTAACGCCATGTTACTGTCATAACATCATGAAGTTGTGGCAGTGGATATTATCGCTGAAAAAGTCGCGATACTGAATAACAAACAATCATCGATCATTGACGCTGAAATTGAGCAGTTATTAACTGAAAAAAAACCTCAATTTCCGCACCATAGAAGATAAAATCGAAGCTTATACTAGTACCGACTATGTGATTGTTGCTACCCCGGCCGATTATACTCCTAAAAACCAACTACTTTAATACCCAGTCGGTTGAATCGGTGATCCATGATGTGTAAAAAAGTCCCCCTAACGCCACTATTATTGTAAAATCAACCATTCCGGTCGACTTTATCGAACGTCTGCGTGAAGAGTTTGACTATACCAATGCAATGTGATTTTCTCGCCGGAGTTTTTACGCGAAGGCCCTGCATTGTATGACAATCTTTACTCTTCTCACATTGTGGTCGGTGAGCACTCTAAACACACATAAGCCTTTACTTTTGTGGTTAGACAGCATTATTAAAAAAGATGTGCCGATTCTAGATACAATGCACCATAAAATAAATTAAAAAAGTATCGACATCATCATATATAAACCAGTGCTTAAAGATAATGAATCATTCCACTCAAAAGTGTATCGTGACCTTAATACATTTAAAGCTGACAGTAACATTCTTCTGGCAAATCGTATACTGCCAACAGACTGAAAACAAGACCGATAACCCATACGCCTGTAATTAATTAGGTAACCCATACATGCCTCAAATAACTACTCAAGAATTAGTTTCTATAATTATGCCTGCATATAATGCAGAAAAAACTATTATTGATAGTATTAACTCTGTTCTTCAGCAGGATTTTAAATCATTTAATTTATATGTTATTAATGATGCATCCCAAGATAAAACTAAAGAGATAATACTCTCTTTTAATGACTCTAGAATTATATATCTTGAAAATGATAAAAACTCAGGAGTTGCAGAAAGTAGAAATAAGGGTTTAAAAAATGCAAATGGTAAGTATATTGCATTTCTGGATAGTGATGATCTCTGGCTACCTAATAAACTATCTTCACAACTAAAATTACTCAATGAAGGTTGGGATGTGGTTTGTTCAAATTATACCACTTTTGATTCCTCTGGTATAAAATCATTAAGAACAGCCTCTGAAGTAATAAAATATTCTGATATGCTAAAATCAAACTTTGTAGGTAATTTAACGGGTGTTTATAATAGAGAAAATTTAGGTGTATTTTTTCAGAAAAATATTGGTCATGAGGATTATGTAATGTGGCTACAAATAATACAAAAATCACGTCATGCTTTTTGTATCCAAGAACCACTTGCTAAATATAGACTCTCAGACGATTCATTATCTGGTAATAAATTAAAAGCAATTACATGGCAATGGTCTATATACAGAAATGAGCTTAAGTTACCTTTATTAAAATCATCTTATTATTTTTCACACTATATCTTAAACGCATTTAAAAAAAGAAGATAAACTATGCTAACAATTATCGGTGGATCCGGTTTTATCGGAACGCGTCTATCTTATCAATTAAAATCTCAAAACATTGACTTTAAAATAGTCGATATTAGAAAAAGTGAAGCCCATCCTGAACATTGGGAATTTGGTGACGTTACAAAACCTGAAACGCTTATTGAGCCGTTAACAGGCAGTGATGTTATTATTAACTTATCGGCTGAGCATAAAGATAATGTTCATCCTATTAGCCTGTATTATGATGTTAATGTCGGTGGCGCTAAAAATGTCTGTGATGTTGCGGAACAACTTGGCATAAAGCATATTGTATTTACATCTTCTGTGGCTGTTTATGGTTTTGTTGAAAAAGAAACCGGCGAAGATGGCGAATATCATCCATTTAATGATTATGGAAAATCAAAATTGGAAGCCGAGCATGTCTATGATGCTTGGCAAGCAAAATCTACTGATAATGTATTAGTAACCATTCGACCAACGGTAGTGTTCGGTGAAAGAAACCGCGGCAATGTATATAATCTGTTCCGCCAAATTGCCTCTGGTCGTTTCTTAATGATCGGCAGCGGAAATAATAAAAAATCCATGGCCTATGTAGAAAATGTGGCAGCGTTTATTAATTTTGCTACCACCTTTACGCAAGGTAAACATGTATTTAATTATATTGATAAACCTGACTTTACTATGAATGAACTGACTACGGTGATTTGTCATGCGTTAGATAAACCAAAATCTAATATCCGTGTCCCGTATATTATCGGGATTATGGGCGGTTATTGTTTTGATATTTTATCTAAAGTCACCGGAAAAGAATTTCCTGTTAGTAGTATTCGCGTTAAAAAGTTTTGTGCTAGAACCCAGTTCAAATCAAACTATATTGCAAGCACCTCTTTTACACCTCCGGTCACGTTGGAGAAAGGCATCGCCAATACTGTTCAGCATGAATTTAAATAATATTTTTTATTTTCGCTGCACTGATTAAAGAGTCGTCAATATAAAAACGCTATTTCTGTTGCCAGTACGGATGCTAACGCATTCACTGGCAATACGTTTTATTTTCTCTATTAATATCCCCCTAATTAAAATTCCCCGATGTTCTCATTCCCCGAATATCACTCATGCCTTAATAGGTTCTATGATATCTCTCCCCCCTACCACACGCCGAAAACAAAAATATTTATCCTAATTATCCTCCGGTGGATTGAACCACTGAGATACCACGGATATAGTGCAGTTGCAGCGGCACATCCGTTGCTGAGTTTAGCAGCTTAAAAACAAAACAGAGCGCACAACCGCACAAGCGGTGATTATGTGCAGGTACAGTGGCACCTGAAATAAAGCAATGGTGGGCTGGATAGGGGCATCGAAAAGATGCGCCGGGTTCTCTGTTGACCGGTCTGCTAACCTTACTCAGCTCACCACCTCTAAGATTAGCAGCTCTAGACGGTGAGATTAAACCATCAATTAGAGGTTGTCATCATGGATCTGAAGACGTACCGCCCTTGCCTTACTTACCCTTGCCTATTTTTCTGCCTATTCGTATTACTCACCGCGATATTCACCACTGTACACTCTCGCCTACACGCCACCGCGCGGCTCTCGGGGGTGATGTATGTTTGACGACACCCCGATAACGTTGGAAGAAGTGATCGATCACTGTCGTGCCCTAATTTACGCCATTGTTACGCTAGAGCCGCCAGAAGCTAAAGAGATCTTAAGCTTTGTTTTACAGCAACAATTTGATTTGCTGTATTATTTGCATGAGCAAAATACCTTGCTGGCAGAGCTTGATGCCAGCGCACCCAATTTGATTGATGATGAGGCGCTGCATGCCTCTATTGAGGCGGCTAAAATCGCCTCCAAAAATGCGCTGAAAAATATCTCTACCGATTAAAATTATGCGGCGGCGGGTGCGCCATAGTATCAATTTCGTTATTAATCTCGGCATGAACCATAAACATAGATATAAATATAGATAGCAATGTCGAGATCCACATCAGAATTAACAAATTACAAAAGGCCGCTAATGTATTATCCTGCGGCCTTTCATAGTCCAAAAAATATCCCCGCCAATATTTAATTATCTCAAAAGTATCTGTGGATCAAATACCCTTGCCGTTAAATACCGCAATTAAAAAACACCTAATAACGATTAGTTATTTGAGAAATTGCTGATCACTTTATAAGTTAACGAAGTATCCGTGCTGTTGAGCACCTCTAATTGCGCCCCTTTATACGAAATAATAGTACTTTCTTTCAAGTTATATTGAATGTTATTGCCAAAGTTTTGGTTCTTAATATTAGAGCCGATTTGTTGATAGCTAATATCAACTTTATCTTCATTTACACCATTAAAAATCAGTGCTTGTTCAAATGAGTTGCTGTCCGGATCGTTTAAAGTCACTTTTTCAATCTGCGCATCGTCACCGCACACCGCGACTTTTAGATCACTCACTACACAAATCTCATTGGTTTTGCCCTCTTTTTTGACTAATAACGAGGTCCATGGCCGCCCGAGCACTTCAACCACTACCGATCCAGAATCCATGGTGGTGGTCGGCATGTAAAAATCGCCTTGATCATTAGAACCAACTTTTTTAAACAACCCCGGAATAATTTTATACGCCATATCTATCTTGATCAGATTGGCGATTTTAATGCCTTCAATATCACTGATATTGCCGTCTTTAATTAAGGTATCGCCCACCGTGACGGTATTCACGCTGCCTACTTTGGGTTCACTAATTTTATGTGATTGGGGGGTATAATTATATTCAGTCGCCGCACAGCCTGACAACGTCGCAACACACATCATCGGAATTAAAAACGTTCGCATTTTAATCATTATTCCTAGTTATAAATAATTTAGACACTAAAGTTTACGTTTATACATAATTTATCACAAGTCGCGATTGGCAGGGGGGATACCCCTTGCCCTTGAAAAATCCAGATAATCTCTATTGAATAAGTCATTGCCCTGAACGTTACCGCGATTGCGCCAAGATAAGCCCTTAATTAGCCCAATAGGCTTCAAAAATAGCTTAATACCGAGCGGAGTGATTAAAATCGACGGCTGAGCGCTAATAATGGCACCATATTGGCCGTGGATCGGACTAAAATGAGCACGTTCGTGAGAGGGGTTTTTAACTCGATGATTTTATAGGCTTTTATTTTATTTTGATTCGCCTCGTTTCGCCTCAATCCGCCTCAATCCGCCTCGTTTCACCTCGTTTCACCTCGTTTCACCTCGTTTCGCCTCAATCCGCCTCGTTTCGCCTCGTTTCACCTCGATTCGCCTCGTTTTATTTGGCTTTATCGTGATTTTTTGTCAATAATGCGTGGATCAGCGAAAAAATCGCGGAGGTTACCCCCCAAATGATCGCCAAACCATCAATAAATCATCCAACAACACCACTAATCAAGCTCAATGATGCGCAATCGCTCGCGATCTGTGCCCGATCACGACTGAATGTGTCCTAATCTCAGCCAAAACAGTCTGGCGCCAAACATTTCACGAAGCATGAGAAGCATAAATAGTTCGGCGCGAAGCATAAATAGTCTAACTACTGGCAAGAGGCGCTGAACGCGTTATATTTATCCCGCGATTATCAGATGTGCCTGATAAAAAAGTGACTAAAACCCGCCGGTTAAATATAAGACATCATTAATTCCGCTTAAGAACGCGCGCTTGATGCCAGATAATAAGGTATTTGATAAAGAATTTCCGATATTAATATTTTTAATTTTATATCTTATAATTTTATATCTTAGATTGCAGTGAGTGGCAGTATTAGGGTTTATTTTGCTGAGCTTTAGCGTTCTGACAGGCCGTTGAATGAAAAAGATATTATTTCACAATATTCTGGCTAAGAGTATTTTATTTATATCCATATAAAGAACAGTTAAAAATAAAATGGCTCATATTTTAACAACTCAAGTTTATTCTATTGCATGCATCGTAGCTTCTATTGCATCTATTACTTCTATTACATTAATGATTATTGGGTTAATGAATACGGATATGCTTGCAAATAAAAAAAGGATTTTAAAAATTGGCCCAGATTCTATTGACTGGGTGTAATCATCAATAAAACACACCACCCGCTCCCTGTCTATTTTCTGGCGGTTCCCCAGAGCATTTACTGTTTTTGATATAATTGGTCTTATGGTAAATTTTTTATTATTTGAGTGTTATCTCATAAAATTTAGGTTATATTTCAATCCATAACCAAAATTTAAAGGATATATGATGGATCAGGATGAACAAATAGAAAATATCCAACACCGTTTTTGTGAGTTTGACGAGAAGAAACGCGTTGCGTGGGAGTGTACAACGGAACATAAATCACGGAACGCCAAAGCCCATCTTTATCCCCCTGCAACCAAAGTGGTTCCTGTTATTTTTTTACCCGGCATTATGGGGTCTAACTTAAAACATAAAGATTCGGGAGAATCTGTCTGGCGTATTCGTAGTAATCTGGCATTAAAATTATGGGATGCGCTAGGTTGGGGCTTGACCGGAGGAAAACGTCGCCGTGAACTATTAAACCCTAACGCGGTTGTGACGGATTTTGACCAAAAGGTGAGTAATAGTGATAACGAGTCGACTTATTTTGCTAATTCTCGTCAAAAACGGGGTTGGGGTAGCGCATTGGAATTCTCTTATGCTGAGCCTTTAGAACAATTACAAAAAGAGTTGTTAATATGGGAAGATTATTATAACCAAGCAAGAAAGGATGGTATTGGCTCTGCGGCTGCCGCAACGGAATATTTTGAAGGTAATGGTAAGGGTTCTAAATCTATTTTCCAGCATATTTTAGGCAAAAAACTTTCAGATGATGATAAAAACCCCCTTTCTATTAAAGAAACAACTCATTACCGCAGTCTGTTGCTTCCACTTCATGTCTTTGGCTATAACTGGCTACAAGATAATGCTCAGTCTGCGCAAGAACTCGCAAATTACATCGATAACGTGTTGATGATGTATAACACTAATGAAAATGGAGGGGTTGGCCATGGACTGGCGTTTGAAGAAGGACATGAAAAAGTCATTCTAGTGACCCATTCAATGGGCGGATTGATTTCACGCTATGCTTCTGAATTATTAGATACCCCCTACAAAGATAAAATTCTCGGGATCGTGCATGGTGTGATGCCCGATTTAGGCTCGCCGACCGCCTATAAAATGATGAAAATTGGAGAACATTCATTCCCGATGTCACTTGTTTTAGGCGCTAGTGCCACACGCTTGATGTCAGTCTTGGCTCAATCACCCGCCCCCATGCAGCTTTTGCCTTCTCCCAAATATAATCATGGGAAACCGTGGCTTACGGATTGAAAAAGGCAGTCCGGATGGCGTAACAGATTTGTTATTGCCTCAAAACGGTGATCCGTTCGAAGAAATCTATCTTAAAGATGATGTGTGGTGGCGAATGTATGAGTCAGACATTCTTGATAAAAACGATGCTACTAGCAAAAAAAATTTCATTAACTATAAAAATATAATTGAACGGAAAGTCGCTCCTTTTATTCAAAAAATGGACAATAAGTATCATACGAATACTTACCAGTTTTACGGAGCATATTTTGATGATGATGATCCAAAAGACTCCCGCCGCTCAGATGAAACTGTAACGTGGAAATTAAGGGATAAAACCTCGTGGTTATGGGTCTCTGATGATAGCAGAGCCACTGAAATGTATGGCGAGAAGCGTGAGTATACGTTACTCAAATCCAGTAATAAATGGAAAAGTACGCCAACAATGGATTATGAGGGCGGGCGCGGTGACGGTACAGTTCCTAAATATTCCATAAATTTAGATAGAAAAGAACTGTTTAAAGAAATTTTAGAAATGAACGTTGACCATCAGAACGCTTATCAGTTTGTCCCATTAAAAGGGGATGCCGAGTTTGAAACGTACAAAAAAACAAAAAATGTGTCTCCTGCTATTAAATTCACCTTGCGTTCCTTATGTCGCATATTGCAATCGGATGAAGTGAAACCCTGATGAAAAATAAATTTATCGGTTTTTTAGGCCTGGTTTTATTCGCAGCTTTAGCAGCGTGCTCTGTACCGAATAAAACCTATTCAACTTCGCTTAATGACAAGGATTCTGCCGTGATTAACACCCTATTTGATGATGCACCCACCTATTGTTTAGGTCGTTATACCTTTAATTATCCCAAAGCGTTAACCCAAGAACTTTCATCGGTCATCACTATCGATGATATGACCATTGAAAGTCAATTTCTTTATCCCCCTGCATTTAAACAACGCATTGAGCTGCGTGAAGAAGAGTTAAAAAATAAAAGAGTTATCGATTCATCTGATGCCCCTTTTTTAAAGGAAGTAATTAAGTTAGATAATGGAGTTATATTCGATAGTAACGAAAACTCTACAACACCAGATTTTGGTCGGATTTTAGAAGGTCATGTTTATATTGATAATGTTGCCTTCATTATCAAAACTGAAATAAGGGATGTATCTAATCCTAAATATAAAAACATGCAGATAAGGGATCAAAAATACAGTATCCCTATTACTGACAAACCTCAAAAATTAGCCGCCATGCAGTCGTTAATTTCTCGCTTACACGGTCGCCCAAAAAATGAAATTCCAACTGAAAAAGGGATCTGC
>NZ_LGAA01000013.1 GCF_001294465.1 Moellerella wisconsensis ATCC 35017 | reverse complement strand
GGGTTTTGCAGTCTTTTAAAGTTAGACCAAACGCGTACTAAACTTAATCAGCGCAATGATCGGGTTATTATTGCGCTGATTTTCTATAAAGATGCTAATGGGAAATAAAAAAACAACATACAGTGATACTCAAATAGTCGAGATTTGGGATCGGATAGATAATCATGTTTTATCGCTATAATTTAATATAAGGTGAAGTATTGTGTCTGTTTTATTCGAAATTGCTCTCGTTCTGCATCAACAGTACCCTCATATATGGAGAAACTGAATTATCACCGGCGATAAAATTCACCTTGCGCTCCTTGTGTCGAATCTTGCAATCGGATGAAGTTAAACCCTAATGAAAAATAAGTTTATCGGTTTTTTAGGCCTGGTTTTATTAGCAGCTTTAGCGGCGTGCTCTGTACCGAATAAAACCTATTCAACTTCGCAGGATTCTGCCGTGATTAACACCCTATTTGATTATGCACCCACCTACTGTTTAGGTCGTTATACCTTTAATTATCCCAAAGCGTTAACCCAAGAACTTTCATCGGTCATCACTATCGATGATATGACCATTGAAAGTCAGTTTATTTATCCACCTGCGTTTAAACAACGCATTGAGCTGCGTGAAGAAGAGTTGAAAAAACATCGTGTAAGTGATGACTCGGATGGACCATTTTTGAAAGAGATAATTAGAATAAATGATGGGGTTATCTTTGACAGAAATGAAAGCTATGCTTATCCAGATGCAGCTAGAGAATTAGAGGCGCATGTTTATATTGATAATGTGGCTTTTATCATCACTTAAAAATATAACGATATTACTAAAGATAAATATAAAAATAGGCAAGAAAGATACAAGAAAAACAATAGATTATTTATAGATAGAGCACCAAAACTAGCCGCGATGCAGTCGTTGATTTCTCGTTTGCATGGTCGCCCAAAAAATGAAATTCCAACTGAAAAAGGGATCTGCATTCCTTACGGGTTTATTCAGGATGATGAA
>NZ_LGAA01000012.1 GCF_001294465.1 Moellerella wisconsensis ATCC 35017 | reverse complement strand
GGGTATTGCAGTCCTTTAAGATTAGACCAAACGCGTACTAAACTTAATCAGCGCAATGATCGGGTTATTATTGCGCTGATTTTCTATAAAGATGCTAATGGGAAATAAAAAAACAACATACAGTGATACTCAAATAGTCGAGATTTGGGATCGGATAGATAATCATGTTTTATCGCTATAATTTAATATAAGGTGAAGTATTGTGTCTGTTTTTATTCGGAATTGCTCTCGTTCTGCATCAACAGTACCCTCATATACGGAGAAACTGAATTATCACCGGCGATAAAATTCACCTTACGTTCCTTATGTCGCATATTGCAGACGGATGAAGTGAAACCCTGATGAAAAAAGGATTAATTGTTTTTTTTAGTTTGGTCTTGATGGGCACTTTAGCGGCGTGCTCTGTACCCAATAAAACCTATTCAACTTCGCTTAATGACAAGGATTCTGCCGTGATTAATACCCTGTTTGATGATGCACCCATCTATTGTTTAGGTCGTTATACCTTTAATTATCCCAAAGCGTTAACCCAAGAACTTTCATCGGTCATCACTATCGATGATATGACCATTGAAAGCCAGTTTCTTTATCCTCCCGCATTTAAACAACGCATCGAATTGCGTGAAGATGAATTAAAAAAACAAAGTGTAAGTGAGGAGCGGGATGGACCATTCTTGAAAGATATTATCCGATTGGAAATGGGCGTTATTTTTGATAAAAATGAAAGTTATGCTTATCCAGGATTTGCCAGAGAGCTAGAAGCGCATGTTTATATTGATAATGTGGCTTTTATTATCAAAACTAAATTCCATGATCTTACATCAGATAAGTATGCTAAAGAAAAATCATATTTTTCGGATGATTACCCTATTACCGACAAACCTCAAAAACTAGCCGCCATGCAGTCGTTGATTTCTCGCTTACACGGTCGCCCAAAGAATGAAATTCCAACTGAAAAAGGGATGTGT
>NZ_LGAA01000011.1 GCF_001294465.1 Moellerella wisconsensis ATCC 35017 | reverse complement strand
GCGTATTGCAGTCCTTTAAGATTAGACCAAACGCGTACTAAACTTAATCAGCGCAATGATCGGGTTATTATTGCGCTGATTTTCTATAAAGATGCTAATGGGAAATAAAAAACAACATACAGTGATACTCAAATAGTCGAGATTTGGGATCGAATTATCAGTTCATTTCGTTACAAACCGAATACGTTTTAATTCATATCTCATTATGGTTGTTTTTATTCGGAGACGCTGGGATGCCAGAAAATAATTACATTGGAAGTGCAACAAGTCGAACAAATATCCGAACGTCAACAACGACGGTTTATGTCAACGTGCCGAAGTTACGATTTTTTATGGAACCCAGAGCATTGTCTTTAGCTCCCGCGCAATCTATTCCAGTTTCTTCGTCCACCATCGCAATACCCAAGCCAGCCCCCCTCAATTTATCCCAAAGATACCTTCGGCATTTTATCTCAGGTTATTTACTTAGATGAAAAATTAGAAAAAATTCATGAACTAAATGAAGCAAAAGGATTATACCAATGAGTGTGAATATTGAAGCGTTAGTGCAGCGTTTAGGGGATACCTATAATGAGCTTTATAACGATGGGTTGATCCCTTATAAAACCAAGCCTCAAGGGAATTCGGGGGATGATGTTGTCACGTTAGATATGAAAAAAGAGTCTGTTTTTTTATCTTTTGATAACCCGTCGAAAAGGTTAAGAGAAATCACGATAACGCTTATTCCTGATGATATGCGAAATCAGTGGAAGTTTCCGAATGAAATCCCCTTTGGGTTAGAACAAGTGATGACAGAACCGTGGTTACAAGAACACTTTGGGGTTCCTCTTGTAAGTGAACCTGAACAGACGGTTATGGGAATTAATTTTGGAAAGATTGATGTTTTTTCCATGACTCTTCCAGACCAAGATAAAAAAATAGCATTATCAATGCGTTATGGTTATAAAAAAGTAAATATTAAGAGTGTTACTTTTTTCCTTTACGAGCGTTTAGAGTCAAAAATGAAGAAAATAAAATCCTAATGCCCCAATGTGGTACTAGGGGGTCAGTTTGGATATCGAAAATTATTGTACGGCAAGCCTGTTTTTTGAACAGGCTGCCTGTAGCGGTCGGGTATACCAATGAGTGTGAATATTGAAGCGTTAGTGCAACGTTTAGGGGATACCTATGATGAACTTTATAACGATGGGTTGATCCCTTATAAAACCACTACAGTCAGTGATACCTGTTGGAGCGTGGAGAGCTATCCTTCCCTTAACCACATCACCTCTAGCGGATATATCTAATCCTCGGTGAACAACGCTATTTCTAAGCTCTCTCATGTATGTAAGGATCGTCCTCCCTTCAGCCCCTAATTTTCCAGTTATTTTCGTATGGATGTACTTCTCATCACGAGTAAAAAGATCCTGCTTATCACGCATGTCATCAATAGTGGAAAATATAGATTCTTTAAGCAGCTGTACTGGAATCGTAATTCCTTATCCTCTACAGAGGGGGTTAACTTGGAGATTTTTTCTATCGCGTTATTTGTTTTCGTTAAGTACCAGTTTATTGAGTTTATTTGGAACACAGTAACCTCATTGGTAAAAATCAATGACAGGCCTCGGATGATAATTGATAATTCTTAATTGTTGTTTAACATCAGAGTGAAAATGACAATAAATCACTATAATAAAGATGAAAATCGTAAACAATCAGGGATCATGTCGATATGAAGTTTTATGGAATTGATTATTTACAAACGCAGTCCAATATAAATGATTATTTAAAATATATTATTATTTTTGCCACGTTGTTTATTTTAATCGTGCTGTTCGTCCTGTATATGCGTCATCGCCTACAGACTAAATATCGGGATTTAACAATTATCACCTTTTTATTTTTACTCTTCATTTCGGGAGTTCAATACGCGGATTATACCGATAGCCAAAATATACACTCAAAATCATCACAAATGGTTAATTTTGTAAGGGCATTATCAAAAGAAAAAGATGTAAATATAAATTCTATCTTTTCCAACTCCGTGCAGTTATCAGATGGTGTCATCGTTAAAATCAATGATCGCTATTACCGTATTAACTTAAGCCTGGATCAACAGACTTACAGTTTAGTCGAAGTTTGGTTAACTAATCCCACAATAGCAATCATAAAAAATTGAGGAATAAAATGATTATTTACACACCTATTATTATAAAGCTGGGGTTGGGCATACTGTGTTTGATTGTCCAAATAAACCTGATGGGAAAAGGCAATCTGGCCCCCTCGTCCGCTATGGATCAGGTTCAAAACTATGTTTTAGGCGGGATTATCGGCGGTGTTATTTATAATGAATCGATCACCGTACTGCAGTTTGTACTGGTGTTAATTATCTGGACTTTGCTGGTTTTTGTTCTTAAATTTTTAAAAGAGAATAATCCCTTAATTAAACGAATTATTGATGGAAAACCTATTACCTTGGTCCATAATGGCAGCGTTAATGTTAAAGAGTGTTTAAAAAATGGGGTTTCTGCCAATGATTTGATGTTTAAATTAAGGGCAAATGGTATTTATGAAGTAGAGCAACTAAAACGCGTCGTTCTCGAACAGAATGGGCAATTGACGATTATCCAAAGTGGCGATGAAAATATACGTTATCCCATTATAGTGGATGGCTTAGCGAATCATGATTTGCTTGAAATTATTCACAAAGACATTGAGTGGTTAGAAGATAAAATCTCAGAGCAAGGTTTCAGTAAAATCAGTGAAGTCTATTTAGGTGAGTATTTATCAGGTAGGATTAATTTGTACGGATATGAGAAAAATGGTCTCAAAGTTTAAGTGCGATGTGCTACTGGTAGGGCTCTAAACTTGTTATTTTCTCAGTATCTAATGACCCGTGATAAGTCGTTTCACGCATGCTATGCCATCGGGTAAGCAAACTGTCTTGATTTCGTTGCACAGAACAGTAGCGATATCTTTGTCGTAGCAATCAAGGCAATAAAAGCCTCCCAGCATCTGTGTAAATTGTCCTAAATATCAGCGACGATCCTGCCTGCAATATTGGCGCCCGCAATTTTACGTCCAATATCAATAGCTTTTATAACACGGTGATATTGACGAACCAAAGAGGTGATCCGAAGCGCCGATATCGCCTATGCGCTGTCTACTTATTATGCAATATTACCCTGGTCAACATTCAAGACCGCCTAAACGGTTTTCTCATGACTTAATCTGCCGGTAATGGAAAAATGAACCGGAGATAGATCCCCTAGGGTTGAAGTGACCTCATAAAGTTGGGCGCTTTAATTGTAATAATGAAAGGACACAATGAAACCGAAGCATACATCTACCGCACATGATGCAGCATTTAAGGGGTTTATGACTCAAGTTGACAGCGCCAGAGATTTTTTTGAAATACATTTGCCTGAGCATATCAAATCCCTATGTGATTTCAGTACATTAGCGCTCACTAACTCTTCCTTTATTGATAAACAACTGCGCTCTCGATTGTCGGATGTGTTGTATTCGGTGCACACGACTCAAGGTGAAGGATATATTTATTTACTGGTTGAGCATCAAAGTTCCCCGGATAAACTCATGGCTTGGCGGCTGATCCATTATGCTTTCTTAGCGATGAATCAGCACCTTCAGCAGGGACATAAAATATTGCCGTTGGTTGTGCCAGTTCTGTTTTATCACGGTGGCCGTTCACCCTATCCTTTCTCTCAATTATGGACCGATTGCTTTCCCTTACCGGATATTGCTAACCACCTGTATACCCGACCTTTCCCACTAGTAGACGTCACCGTCATTGATGATAATCAGCTAGTCAATCACCGTAAAGTGGCCGTGATGGAACTGGCGATGAAACACAAGTATTTACGCGATGAATTTGAACAGGTGATCCCCTTATTGGCGCACGCGCTAAATCAACACTATAATAGTGACAACGACATCGTCACTATTCTCAATTATCTGTTCATTGCACTGGACTCCCCTAACTTTGAGCATATTGTCGAACAATTGAGTCAACAGGCAGATAAACATCAGGAGGTTATCGTGAATATTGCACAGCGCTTACAAGATAAAGGTCGCCAAGAGGGATTACAGCAAGGTATTGAGCAAGAAAGATTACGTGCACATCAACGTCAAGTAGAGTTAGCCCGTAACCTGTTAAAAAGCGGGATTAACCTTGAACTGCTTATTAAAAATACCGGATTAACCCGCGAAGAATTGATTTCTTTACCGTGATTATTTAAGGATATCCTGATGTGTATTGCACAGCGCTTACAAGATAAAGGTCGCCAAGAGGGATTACAGCAAGGTATTGCACAAGGTATTGAGCAAGAAAGATTACGTGCACGTCAATGTGAAGTAGAGTTAGCCCGTAACCTGTTAAAAAGCGGGATTAACCTTGAACTGCTTATTAAAAATACCGGATTAACCCGCGAAGAATTGGTTTCTTTACCGTGATTATTTAAGGATATCCTGATGTGTATTGCACAGCGCTTACAAGATAAAGGTCGCCAAGAGGGATTACAGCTAGGTATTAAACTAGGTATTGAATTAGGTATTGAATTAGGTATTGAATTAGGTATTGCACAAGAAAGATTACGTGCACATCAACGTCAAATAGAGTTAGCCCGTAACCTACTAAAAAGCGGGGTTAACCTTGAAATCATTATTAAAAACTTTTATTTAACCCGCGAAGAATTGGTTTCTTTACCGTGATTATTTAGCTGTGATTATTTGGGCATAATGATTTAGATGAACAATTATTATTGGAATATCTATTACACTAAAATAAATACACTAAAATAAGATGACCGCCTAGACGCTCACCTTAAATTGAACACTAATAGATAAAAAGATTTATAGGGTCGTATTTATTTAATTTTATCTGAAGGTTAGATCGGTTCACATTGAAATTTTACTATTCTAGTTTAATTTATTTAGATAAAGATAAATAAGCTAGCCATAATATAACTTGAAATATCATTGAGATAGCTTTTTATCATCGTACACTTAGGATTCAAATCTTAATAATTGCTTTTAAATAATATCTATTCTATTTATTTTGAATTTTTATTTTGTTTTGCTATTTAAAACTCAATTTTATTAGATTACTCTTTAGGCCATGTTAATCCTTCATTAATTTTTTTATACCAATATTTTCTTGAATAAACGTCATCTCGGTCAAAATGATATACGAAATTTGCTAAATTTTCATTTAAAGGAAACTCATATTTATATAAAGCAGTAGCTATTTTTTGTTGAATATTATATAACGAATCAAATATATCTTGGCAATCATTAAATTTTTTACCATTAATTTGTGAAATTAACTCTAGACATTCAGTTTCATACAGCATTAATTTTCGCCTAATCTGAGCCGTTAATTCTCGGTACTGAATTAATTCATTTTCTAACAGTGCCCATATATCCATTTTAGAGTTTCCTTATTTTGTTTTAATTGGCTGAATATGACCTATTTGCCCAGTGGTAGGATTATAAATAATTTCTAATTCGACAGCTTCATACTTATAGTACCCTGAGCCACCTTGCGGATCTGGTGTTACCTTGGGTTTATTTTTTAAGGATTTCATTGGGTTGGATGAATGGAGCTGAGCACCTTTAATCGAAAACTAATAGATAAAAAGATTTACCGCGTTAGATTAAACATAATTTCTGCAGCGTAAAAAGGCTTTTTTGACTGCAGCTCCTAACGCCTCATCTGACACACTGGAAGGCAAAATAATATTATCCTCTTCCTTCATTCCCTGCGAGCCCCATGCTTCGAGCTTTTCGTGTGACCATGGCATAATCTTTATTTCATTATTCAATAACTTAACCGTACAAGTGTGCATCTTTGTAAATAACGCTTTGCGGTTTTTATAGCCCCACATGTCCATGGCTTCAGCAATCCATAATTTATATCGCTTCTCAATCTGATCATGATTAAAAAAATCAGGATCTTTGGGGTCTACCAGGCGGCTTAAGGATAATGCATGCCGAATGGCATGACCGAACTCGGCATCTGCGACCTGTTTGGTAAAATAGATCGGGCTCACTAAATTATCGTCAATAAGTAATCCATGTCCAGATAATGTTTCTACACAATAAAATTTTTCAGTGGCATAAATGGAAGCATTGAGTCCTTGTCCAAAATTATCAATCATTGAGTTTCTCCCGCCACAACAGTGACTTTTACAGTAATATTCCTTTCCGTTGCATAGTTGATCGATTTATTAATTTCGAGCCACTGAGCTAAGCTCGTTGTTTTAGGAACCGCAATATGTAAATCTTTTATTTGGATCATATCTTTGGTTAATTTAAATTTCCCTCTTCCGCCAGTTTTAAATTCATCGATTTTATCAATATGCTGATTAATTTTTCTATTTACACTATTCGGTGACTGATAGCTCTTAGCTGAGGTATTCAGTGTTTTAACACTGATCGCTTGTCTTGTAGCTATATCATAATAATCAAATGTTTTAAATCCATAAGGTAGTCGTGCACTCTCCGGCAGTTTTAACTCTTTTCCCACAAAATCCTCAAATGGATAACCCTGTTTATAAACCCCCTCCCCCCAAGCCATGCCCGTTTTACTGCCATCACTCTCGATACGGTAGATATCTTTGATTTCAACTATCGGTGGCCCATTTTTGGGGTCCGATAATTGCCGAACTCTATCCACTGTTTTTGTAGTGATACTGGTCGCAGCTTTACCTGCGGCCAGATAACCTATGGCTTTGGTAACTAACTTTCCTGATTCCAGCCCCGCATTAAAAGCCCCATCAACTCCAGCATGTTCATAAGCTTGTTCTATTTTGTCGATACGCTGTAGCAAATCGGCTTTTTCAGCTTGATAGACAGTATCCAGAACATCGCCGCTATTAATCAGGTTTTTTATCGCTTGTAGTGTTTCGCGATAATTAACCGCGGCACCCACAATCGTCACTACGGTGTCATAAAGCTCCACGGGGACACCAGAGACAAATCCCGCCGCTAGCGCACCGTCTTGCGAACTACTCAGCAATCCCCAACGCGCATAAATTACCGCTTTTTTAACGTAATTAGTCTCAGCGTCTAGCTCTCTGTTCATCAATATTTTTTGATGGTGAGACAAGTAATTATTGCGAAAGGTAGTTTCAGCCGATTCGGCTCCGCTATAGACCCCGCCGGGTTTTCCGGTAAATACACCGCCCGCTATACCGCCAAAAGTGCGAGCAACTTGTGCTTGGAGTTCTGAAACCCGTCCCCACTCACTGGCTTTCACAATATTTTCGCCAAAAGATGCGGCTGCCAATTCCGCTGCCAAGCTACCGACCATCGCACCTTTAACATTGCCGCCCCTGATTTCGGCAGCTATACCTGCAACAGTTGCGTGGCTGAGTATTTTCCCCCCTTGCCCCAGATATTCTGCACTGTCACCAATATATTGAGCTCCATCGGCATGAAGTTGGTTGGCGATACTGTGAGTCAACGCGGTTTTAAAATTATCAATAAAATTGCCGCCGTGAATAGCGCTATGGGTGGTGGTGATAATCGCCGATTGTGCCGCAATTCGGCGGGCAACATCGTTCCATTGGCGATGGGTTAATGAAGGAATTTTGAATTGAGCGGGATCGAAGGAGGAACTGGCTAAAGAGGGATCGGCTTTCCAGCCCATATAGATATCGAGGCCATTTAATGCGCCGCCGATAATCATTTGGCTAACAAGGGATTTAACCGTGTCGCTATTGCCTAAGGCTTTGAAGGTATCAGAAAGATTGCCTTCGTTTTCAACTAACGCCACAGCAGCTTGTGACGTTAATCCGGCAAGTCCCGCACTCGCCATGCCAGAAACCACGGCGGCGGGGACGCCTGTTGTGCCGCTAGCAGCTACAGCTGATGCACTCGCCGATGCGGCTAAACCGGAGCCATAAGTCGCGGCAGCAACGGCGATAGCAATCACGGCAGAGACCACTGGGTTTAGCCGCTTGGTTTCATGATCCCAATCGTCATAGGCGTCATAAACCTGATCCCAGTGGACATTATCATTGTCTTTTAGCTGAGCTAACCATTCGCTTCCCTCGCTATTACTTAACGAGGTCAAAACATCATCTATCGACTGCCTATTATTAGCTTTAATATCCGCTGAAATGGCATGGCTCGATTCAATCGAAAGTTCACCACCGATATATAATGACGGTAATGCCCAAGTATCTGCGATATAACCGGTGTCGTTATGAGTAAGGAAAAAACCGGACGACTTGCCAATTACTTGCTCAAAATTACGATCCCTTACTGCCCTAAAATTAATGCTTCCTTGCTCGCTCGTTATCTTGGCATTATTGAGTGTCCTAATTTTTGAGGCTTCGAGCGTAATATCATCTCTCGCCCATAAGTTAATATCCTCTTCAGCGGTAAATTCTGTGACTTTATTTGTTACCTGATATTTTGTCCAATCTCGGGTACTAGAACCAAATAAATTACAAGATTTAAAGCCTAAAAAACGTTTACAACTGCGATCTTTGCCTGATTGGTTGTAAACTTCCTCTACGGCTTGTGCATAGAGAAAGCCACCTTTAGCCGCAATTTCTATCGCGCCTTTTGCCTCCATTTTTGTCGCTTGAAATAGAATACTACCTTCCGATAAAATGGTGAGATTATCCCGGCTCCATATATCTGTAACCGATTGATTATGATATTCTTTTAGCGTATTCCCATCTTGGCGCCGAAAGTGGCTTTTAAATGACTCTAAGCGTATATCCCCACCACTGGTCAATAAAATATCGCTTTGAGATCTAAGAGCACTTCCTTTCGATGTGATGCTATTATTTGCCGCGAGTATTACGCCTTTATCACCACGAACAAAGGTGTCTATATTAAGTTGGTTTATAATTCCGCTATCAATATCCGTATGCCAAGAGAAAGCTCGCGGATTTAAATCAATATTACGTCCTGCCAGCAGAGTTAAGCGCTCTTTTGAAAGAAGGTTGACACCATTAAGATTAATATCTCGACCTGAACTTAATAACAGATCTTTATTCGTATAGAAGTCAATTCGCTTTACTATATTAGTTACAGGACTATCGATAAGTTCATATAGGGATATTTTATCTTCAGAAAATAGATTAATATCACGCCCTGCGCTTATACTAATTGAATCAATACCGAAGAAAGAGACTCCCTGTAAAGTGAGGTCATTATTTGCCGCTAACGTAATATCTTTCTTATTGATAAATGATAATAAATTATCATATGAAGCGACGCTTGTTTTAGGTCTGAAATTATAATTATCTAAATTTATGTTATCGAGATAAGGATAGGGATAGGGATGAAAAAAAAGTGATTCCATGTAATCTTTATGATTACTGATGGAGATATTATTCCCAGCAGAAATACGCAGGCTATCAGCATCAGAAATAGAGAGATTATTTAATGTTATATCTTTTCCCGCGATCAACGTATTAATGCCTGAAGCGCCAATGCGGCTAAAGTATTTCCCTGAATTTTCATCATAGAGTGAAAAATGAGGGTTATCGAAAATAATACTGTTGTTTTTTGATAATAGAGATACATTTTCACCGATCAGGCTGACAATATTTCCTTGTATTAATTCAACAGCATTGAGTGTTAAATTTTTACCTGCCTGTAATAAGGGTTGATTTAATCTAATACTGGCATTCGCTATTATGGTAAGGTCATTTTCTGCTACTATATTTTGTCCACCAATAAGATTATTAACGTCTAATATAATATTATTGGCCGAAATGTTAGTCAGTGGTGTTTGCGATGTAATAATTTCATGAAAGCTGTCATTATTTGTTATCCCACCTCGATTAATATCAAAATTAAAATTATTTAGCATATTAACGACGAGGTTATTTTTAGCGGAAATATTTCCCGAATAAACCTCATCATCCATCCATAAATTATGTCTTTGATATACTCTAACTGGATACTCTCTGAGACCAAATTCTCGATATTCACCATTAAGCTGATAGTGATCAAAAAAGTGATATTGGCCGGTGGTTAAACTGGGATTATTGAATTCACCGCCTGTTATAATTAAATCATTTTCAGCACTAATATCACTTTGTGAATTATTAATAATATTCGCATTAATAAAAACATTGTTACCCCCCACAATATAGCTAGGCTGACTGGCATTTTCTAATTTAAACGTCCCTTTTTGCACATGGAAGTGCATATTTTGTTTATCTAAATCATAAGGTATTTGGGTGACACCAAACCATTTACGCGGAATTTTACTGGCATCATCATCGGCAGAAAGCCCTAATTCAACAAAAGCAATATTAAGCCATCGGGGATTATTAGCTGACATTAATCCCCAGTCATTAATCAATAACATTCCTTCTTCAGGCAATATTTTTTGTTCAATTAAAGTTAATGGATTTTTATTCTCTAATTGCTTAGTACGAATAATTAAATCGCCTTTCTCGGTTTTTAGTGTTGCCGCTCTATTTTCAACTAAATGACTTAAATCTCCTTGTGCATTTTTTTGTATCCATAAATTATCATTTGCTTGAATAAGTGCTTTATCGCCACTATTTATCAGTTGATTACTGAATAATCGTATATTTCTTTGAGCGATAATTTGACCATAATTATTGAGATTATCTGAGGCTAAAGTAATATCTTTTTCTGCATACAGTCGTTTATTCCTAGTAACGTCAATATCTTTACTACTGATATTTAAATCAGTCGTAGATTGAATATTGCCATTAAAAGTTATTTTACCGTCAACGGTGATCGTAATATCTTTTTGATTACTGTGGATATTAGCTAAATTAACCCCAACACCCGCTTCGCTGCTGACTAGCCGAATTTGATTAGCATACATCCCCCCCAAGTTTTTGGTATCAATAGCGATGGCGGGTTTTCTATAATTAGCCGGTATTTGTGTACTTGGTATTTGCGTAATAGTTCCGTTTTGAAAATCAACTTTATTAACTCCCTGTATTAAAGAGAGCTGTTGTGCTTTTATTTTTCCATTCAATTCAGTTGCACGGCTAATAATTTCTGTATAATCCGTAGATAGAGCATCCATTCCACCGCGACCAACAATCACTCTTCCGCGCTTAACATCAAGCGCGGTTAATGCCCCTTGAGGATCGAAAATAGGTTTTCCGGTGGTTAAAGTAACAACGTGTGAATTAATAAAACTACAGCCATCACAAGTGATCCCATTCGGATTAGCAATAAATACCGCTGCTTTTTTTCCAGCGACTTCTAATTTTCCATTTAAATAAGAGAACTGATTACTGGTCACTTCATTAATGATTAAATCAGCCGCTTGACCTCTTAACTGACTGTTCGCATTAATTAGTCCAGCTAACTGAGAAGTCACCTTATTGGTGGCATTATTGAGGATCATTCCTTGATTATTGATATTAAACTGTCGATATTTATTATGCGAAATTCCCGCATTATTGGGCGTAGCAATATTAATAATAGGAATATTATTTTGTTGGGTTAATTGCGTGGATTTATTTATTATTAAAGCACTCCCCCAGGCAGGATGGAGAGGATAAAATGCGGTTAATAAGATCAACCCATAGCCCAAAATACATTTTGTTGCTGAAGGTAATTTATGTGACATAATTAACACTCCTTGTTAAATAGGTTACAAAGATAAAGAAACAGACCAATATAAAGACCAATGATCTGGTTGGTAATTTTTAGGATAATAAAAGGGAATGCTAGCAATAAGCTGTGAATTAATGCCGGATTTATGGTTAAAATTAATACCTATTGCACCGCCTGAGATAAATTCGTCTCCCTTGGCCTGATAACCTAAATCCCAAGCACCGACTAAAGTGAGGGCGCCAATAATAGGTTTTGGCAACAAGTAATTAATATCATTACGCCAATAAAACCCCTGATTTCCAGATAACATCTGGGCCTTGAAACCCCGTACAGAATATTGACCACCAAGATGTATTTGTTCGACGCTATATAAATTATCTCGTGTTATTTGCCCATGAAATGAGGTAAGAAAAGATAATTTCGGCGAGAAAAAATATTGATAACTGCTGTTTAAACTTAATTTATTAAAGTGGCTACATGGGTAGTCGTCTACGTTTATATTTGGTGATGCACCAAACGCATTAATTCCCTGTTTAAATGTGGGACTAAAAGTAAAATATCCGTGGCTTAATACTGTATTATATTGAGCAGTGAAAATTATTGATGTTAGTATTGGGCTACTAATATCGATTAACTGCTCCATAAATTTAATTCTTACTCTCTTATTTTCTAATCCGCCATGTACTAATACTCTTTGTTTAGCATCTCGATAAATTAAACGGCTAATTTCAACGTATTGATTACTATTTTTCACTTCATAATCAAAGGATTGATAATCAACTTTATCAGTCTGAAATGAGCGACTATTAAATAAATGATAACGATAATTCCAATTTCCATATGGAACATTAAGGCCCAATATATAATGGTGATTAAAATGTGTTGTACTAAAGTCAGTATCGCTATTTCCACTGACCGACCACTGCTCACCCAACCCCAATAGAGAATCAAATATTAATCCTGCGTTTAGCTGTTTTTCACCGTTAGATTTTGAGCCTGAATTATCTAATTGTAATTGCGAGGCCAGTGGGATTTTCTTTCCTTTACGGTAAATGAATAAATGAGATAAACCTGTTTTTGAGCCCGCTTGAATATCTATTGAATAATGATAGCTATTTAGTCTATTTAACTGCTCTAATCCTTGCTCTATATCTCGTAAATTTAATATTTCCCCTATTAAATTAGGGTAAATCATATTCACAGTTCTTGTTGGTGAATTCTGAATTTCAATTGATTCAATTATTCCTTCAATAATTAATATTGTTAGTATTTTCAGTGTGAGATCTTGTTCAGGAAGGCTAACTTGTACCGTAATATATCCTTTTTTTATATAATAATTTTGTATTAATTGTGCAATGCTTTGGATATTATTTATTGTTAAACATTTACCGAGATAATTTTCTATTAACTTATTTTTTTGTTTATCTAAAAATACTGTCATGCCTATTAAATTAATTGACTCTATAGTAAAACAGCGATTTTCATCATCGGATATTAATATTGGCTTATCTGAGGCAATACGAGGCTTCTGTTTTAAATTTTGCCGCTGTCGCTGCGCTGACTCTAGCCATTGTTTTTGTTCAAATTGAATAAGATCTTGATTTGAGATGTTTTTATTTTCAATACTATAGCTAGATGGGCTAGCTATTAATAAAAACAGAACGATGACTATAGAATAAATTGTATTTTCAATAATTAAATTCCTTATTATTAAAGGGTCCATATTTAATATTTACAATAAACTAATACAAACAATAACAGGGTTCTTAGTTTAGTAAATAGATAAAAATACAAAAGCACACTAAATATAATAATCTATTATTAATTTACCACACATACCTATTTAATAACTGGTTGTTTTATTTAATTTAATTATCACATGAAAAAAAACAGTATATTTAAATAAATATACTGAGTAAGAAAATAAATTAGTTATAGTCATCGTTTATTATTGGAATAAATTATTTTACTAAAATTAATGATTTATTTATTATTGTTTTTATCAGATTATTTATTTAAATTTCCCTTTTTAGTCTGTATATATATTATTAACTACAGATTAAATATCAGGATTTAATGATTGTGACTTTTTTATTTTTATTTTTTATTGCGGGGATTTGGTGTGCGGATGATATCAATAGCCCAAATAGACACTCAAAATTATCATAAACAGTTAATTTATCGCTCTGAATGACCAAGAATGAATCTGAAGTTTCAGCTGCAACCTACATAACTTTGAGAAACTTAACTATTTTTTAAGCTTAATTTCGTTACATGACATTGAAAGGGTTATGATAATGACCAAGTTAACGCATATTTCATATATATCCTTAGATACCATCCCTTTAAGCCCCTTCTCTGGGGCTCTTTTTTTAGTAACTGAAAGCGAAAAGCATATTTATTGAATTATAAGGCTAGGTTGTCCTAAATATCCGTAAGGATCCAGCTTTCAATATAGGCACCCATGGTTTTAGGTTCAATATTAATGGCTTTTACAGTACGGTAATATTAATGAATCAAAGAGGCGATTCGAATCACCGATATCTGCTAGCGGTGTCTAATTATAGTGCAACATTACACTGGTCAACCTTCAATACCGCCTAAAACATACTGTCAATCTTGGGTCATTTTCGTTACTCAGGTGGCTTATATTCTAAGTAAAGTAATTATTAGCCTACCAACCACACACATTATTCTCGTCATCATCATCATAACCTCGAATAATATTAATAAGATCTTTAATTGTATCTGCAACCGTTTCTTTATCCGCCAATGCCGCTAAGCTTTCAAAATCTCTATCAACAGAAACCCCATTGTTATTGTTAGTCATTGATAACGCGTAACCTGCTTCACACGAGATATCGTCATCAGTTTCCCCTAAACAATCGACTAATGTGGTCACGGCATCAAAGCTGACTGATGGAACATAAAGTGCCATCGGTTTTAAATATAGTTTTTGGACAACAGCCCCAGTTTTTCGGCTTAAAAGTGCTAATGTATAGCCTCTATTTTCGTTAGTAGTCGCCATGTAGTCACCTTATTCTTCCAGTAGTACTTGTGGATCAACAAAAAAATCCACATTAAACACAACTTCATCAGATACAGCTTCAATTAAGTGCCAGGTTTCGGGAGGAAATACGGCAAAATGACCGGCTTCAATAATTAATGTTTCTACCGGTTCGGGACTGAATTGATCATCAAAACTGTAATAACGGATCGCTCCAAACATTACAGATAAACGTGGGTATACTCCTTGACGTGTCCCGGTGTCTAAGTGGCGTTGCCAAATGGCGGGAGGGGCAGTTTCTCGGGTCCAAAAAGGAGTACTGCGTGTATGTATATAATGTGATGGAATAGCGATCCGCTCCATTAATTAATCCTTATGTGTATTAACCACTTGCTCAAAACCTTTACCCGTTAGTTTGGCTTCAGGCTCCGCAAAAAAGTCAATATTAAAATAGGTATCCTCAGTTAAAAGTTCAATACGGTGCCATTTTTGTGGCGGACTAATTCCAAAACTTCCCGCCTTAATGATTAGCTCTAAATCAGGAGTTTTACTTTCAGCATCAGGAAAACCAAAATATTTAACAGCACCACGCATAACAGATAGCCGGCCATAAACACCAGCCTTAGTATTATGGTGTTCTAAAAGAGCGGGAGGAACACTTGATTTATCAAAAAATTGTGTCGCACGTGTATGAACATAATTTGCAGGAATAACTAGTTTCATATTATTACCTCGTAACAGAGATGTAGGCTTAGATATTTATCTTTTAATTCATAGCCGCTTAATAGCCGCAGCTGATGTGTGTAAAACCTAATTTCGCTCTGGATAAGAAAATAATCTTGTTTTAGCAGTAAAAGAACAGTTTATTAAAATACTCAATGA
This sequence comes from Moellerella wisconsensis ATCC 35017, assembly GCF_001294465.1. Classification (GTDB taxonomy): domain Bacteria; phylum Pseudomonadota; class Gammaproteobacteria; order Enterobacterales; family Enterobacteriaceae; genus Moellerella; species Moellerella wisconsensis. The sequence continues at coordinate 115,424 of NZ_LGAA01000011.1, read as the reverse complement.
ATATTTTTTACTTTATTCCGTATTCTACTAAATTTTTATCCAGAGTATTCTGCAATAAAATATCGTGACTAAATCTATTGAGAACGCTTACGCCCATAATGCGGCGTAAGCATTTCAATAAAATAAGGCGCTAAATCTGTAGTTCCCGTAATAATCCAAAGGCTAATTTAGTATGATCTTCACTGACAATGAATGCGCGTAGCTGCTGCGCTTCATCAAAACCTTTTGCAACTATACCTAGTGGATCAGTCGTAATACGCCAATGTAAGTCTGTTCGCTGAGTTTGCCCTGCGAGTTGGTACGGCAATTCTGGCGTTTTAACTTTAACCAATATGCCTGGAAGCGTGAGATTTTCACTGCCGCCGAGTAAATTTTTAGCTAATGTTATGGCTCCAAATTGAATCGGCTGTAAGAACGGCTGTACTTTACCTTCAATTTCAGCACAGTCTCCCAAGGTATAAATGTTAGCATCTGAGGTCTGCAATTGGCGATTAGCCAGAATTCCACGATTAACCTCTAATCCTGCATTTTTAGCCAGTTCAATATTTGGGCGAAGCCCAATCGCCGCGACAACGGCATCAACCTCAATATTGCGACCATTACTTAAAATTGCGTTAATCCCTTGAGGCGTTTTACTCAGGGACTCTAAACGTTGGTTGAACAGTAGTTCCACCCCCATTTGAATCAAACAATGTTGAAGCCGACTACTAACCTCCACAGGCATCAACGAGCTCAGTAGACTGGCCGAATTATCAATCACAATGACCTGTTTTCCAGCTCGGCAAAAGTCCATTGCTAACTCGGTACCAATCAGCCCGCCCCCTAAAATCATGATCCGTCGAGCACCATATAATTGAGGTTCATTGGCTTGGTATTCTTGCTGACTATTGAGCGTCAGCATAAGCTCTTTCCCGGGTATTGGCGGTAGCACAGCACGTGCTCCCATAGCAAGCACCAGTTTGTCGTATGGCCATGATTGATGCTCACACTTAACTAAACGCTCACTGGGATTAATTTCAGTAACTTGGCTATTCGCATGTAAAATTAAACTAAATTGCTCAGAAAACTCTCCAGCGGTTTGACGGGTGAGATCACTCGCACGCTGTTTTAAGCTGATCACATGACTAAGATCAGGTTTATTATATTCATCTATACTGTCAGCAGCGATTAGGCGTATCGGGATCTGCTCATCATGCTTACGGATATTTTTTACCAGTTGTCGGGCAGCAAAACCAGAACCAATAATCACAATACCATGACTCATTTTGCCTCCGTATATACGTCAAAAACATCTTTACCTAGTGAACATTCAGGGCACAGGAAATTATCAGGCACTTCACTCCAAGGGGTGTTAGGCTCTACACCTTGCATCGGTTCACCAAGTTTTGGATCATAAATCCATTGGCAAACACTGCATTGCATTCGAGGCCCAAGATCAACATCACTATTGGCTTTTTGAGCGGTATCTTCTGCGGCTACTTTATCATTTGCTGTTGGTATTGGGGTCAGTGCCCACTGACGCGCAATTTCACGACCATGCTCACGACAAAGATCCCGTGCTGCACTATCTGGGCGCCATTTAACTTTTAAGCTAAGTGACATTTCTAAACCTGCATCTTGTAAGCGGGTAGATAGGCGGTCTACAGCCCCCCCACTCCAGCCATGTGAACCAAAGGCACTGCCGCGTTTATTACGGAAACGCAGACCGGTGATCTCTTCGACGAGACCGGCAATTTTAGGCATCATGACGTTATTCATGGTCGAAGTCCCAGCTAAAATACCTTTTGAACGGAAGATATTGGTCAGAACTTCATTTTTATCACTGCGGGCAATATTAAAGATTTTTACTGCAACACGAGGATCAACTTCAGTGATCCCTTGAGCAATAGCATCAGCCATCATTCGTGTATTATTGGACATAGTATCGTAGAAGATAGTGATACGATCTTCTTGGTAATCTGCAGCCCATTTTAAATATAATTCAACAATTTGAGTGGGATTATCACGCCATACCACCCCATGAGAAGTCGCAATCATATCAACAGGCAAGTTAAAACCTAAAATCTCATTTATTTTTGGCGTCACCAGACGGCTAAATGGGGTTAAAATATTGGCATAGTAACGTTGGCACTGTTCGAACAGCTCAGTTTGATCGACTTCATCATTAAACAGATGCTCATCGCAGTAGTGTTGACCAAAAGCATCATTACTAAACAATACCGCATCGCCAGTAAGGTAAGTCATCATGCTGTCAGGCCAATGCAGCATCGGTGTTTCTACAAAAATTAATTTTTTATCATTACCGATATCAAGACTATCGCCTGTTTTAACAATATGAAAATCCCATTCTGGATGATGATGGTGACCATTAATAGAGTCTACTCCATTAGCGGTGCAGTAAATGGGGGTATTCGGAATATGTGTCATCAGTTCAGAAAGTGCACCTGCATGGTCTTCTTCCGCATGGTTGATGATAATATAGTCAATAGCCTTCAGATCAACTTCACGGCTTAAATTTTGAACAAATTCACGACTGAATTTATGATCGACAGTATCGATCAGTACGGTTTTCTCTTCCTGAATTAGATAACTGTTATAGCTACTGCCACGCAATGTTTTGTATTCAGTACCGTGGAAATCACGGACTTCCCAGTCACGCTGACCAACCCATTGAATATTATTCTTAACTAAAATAGCCATTTGTCATTACCTTAAATAGAGTTAAAAAAAACGGTGCGCCTACTCTTATAAGGCAAATCACATGCCAACTTTTTAAGTGCATGATTAATATAATATTACGTTAAACAATCGATATTTAGATTGTCATTATGACAAATATAAAATAAGTCTTTTTGACAATCATCTTGTCTTTTTGACAGCGCCGCGTTAGCTTATTTCAATCACTTTATGGAGCCCCTTATGAGCCTATCAATGACTTCGCTTGCTCAGATTGCCATTGAGCTACAACGCGGTATTTCTCATCAAGATAGATTTTCTCGTTTAATCCGTACGCTGCGTCAATTGCTAGGTGGCGATGCTACGGCATTACTGCGCTATGAAGCACAGCGATTTCGTCCTTTGGCTATCGATGGCTTAGCACAAGATGTACTCGGGCGGCGTTTTGATTTAAAAGCACATCCTCGCCTAGAGGCCATTGCACGAGCAGGAGACGTGGTTCGTTTTCCGGCCGATAGCCAATTACCGGATCCTTACGATGGCTTGATCCCCGATCATACTGAATTAAAAGTTCATGCATGCCTTGGGCTACCACTCTTTGCCGATCAAAATCTTATCGGTGCATTGACCGTTGATGGAATGGATCCTGCGCAGTTTGACCATTTTAGTGATGAAGAACTACGTTTAATCAGTGTATTAGTGTCAGGGGCTCTAAATAATGCGCTATTAATGGAACAGCTGGAAAATCAAACCTCTACCGTTCCCACTCTTTCTATCGTTCCTAAAACGGGAAACACGGATATGGTAGGGTTATCGGCAGGGATAATTCAGCTGAAAAAAGAGATTGATATCGTGGCAAGCTCTGACCTGAATGTCTTAATTACTGGTGAAACTGGGGTAGGTAAAGAGCTAGTCGCACGCGCAATACACAATAAATCAGCACGTGCCTCTCGACCATTAGTCTATTTAAACTGCGCCGCTTTACCGGAAAGCGTGGCTGAAAGTGAGTTATTTGGTCATGTCAAAGGCGCATTTACCGGTGCTATCCATCATCGAACCGGTAAATTTGAAATGGCTGATAATGGTACACTCTTTTTGGATGAAATAGGCGAATTGCCATTAACCCTACAAGCTAAATTATTGCGTGTTTTACAATACGGTGATATCCAACGTGTGGGGGATGATAGTAGTCATCGCGTCAATGTACGGGTACTGGCAGCAACTAATCGTGATCTGAAACAGCAGGTTATGGCCGGTGAATTTCGGGCAGATCTCTTCCATCGCTTGAGTGTATTTCCACTGCACGTTCCCCCTCTGCGGGAGCGAGATGACGATATCACACTTTTGGCCGGATTCTTCTGCGAGCAAAGCCGAGTAAAAATGGGGTTAAAACAAGTCGCACTCAGCGATGCCGCACGTGAGTTATTGCTGCATTATAACTGGCCAGGTAATATTCGAGAATTAGAACATGCACTATATCGTGCTATTGTACTCGCGCGTTCTGGCCATCCAGAAGGTGAGATTTGGCTACAGCCACAACATTTTCAATTGGCAGATGCTGATATTAGGCCTGTCAACTTAGCAAGTACATCGGTACCAGTTGTCAATAATTTGCGTATCGCTACCGATGAATATCAGCGCCAGATTATTCGCACCACGCTGCGTGCCAATGACGGAAATTGGGCGGCAAGTGCAAGGCAATTACAATTGGATGTTGGCAATTTACACCGTTTGGCTAAACGGCTGGGGATAAAGTGATAATCAGAATGCAAAATAATACAACGCGTCAAATGAAGCATGATATCAAGGTCTATCTTGTAAACGCATTTACTCAGAATAATTCTGGCGGTAATCCTGCTGGTGTGGTGCTTTTTCCGCCCAATTTAAGCACCAAAGAAAAAATATTTATCGCACGAGAGGTAGGATTTTCCGAAACTGCATTTGTCTATAGTGGCGAAGATACTGATTTTAAAGTTGATTTTTTTACCTCGGAAGGAGAGGTCGATTTTTGTGGACATGCAACTTTAGCGGTTTTTTTTACTTTATTGTCACTTAATCTAGTTGTTCCGGGTCAGTATAAGCAAAAAACTAAAGCGGGAATTTTGAATGTCATTGTCAGCCCCGACGATATAGTCATGGAACAAGCCTTACCCCTTCGGCGAATAGGGCCGGCTATCGAAGATATTGCGGCTGCTCTTGGAATTCATCACCAAGTAATTGCGAGTACGGGCCTTCCGATCGAGATTATTTCCACCGGATTATCCGATATTATTGTTCCAGTTCCACCCGGTATATTAGATACGTTGCAACCCGATCATACAGCAATCGCCGATCTGAGCCGTAAATTTGACGCTATCGGTTTCCATGTTTTTGAACTGAGCAATCATGCTGACATCACGGCTCATTGCCGTAATTTCGCCCCTCTGTACGGAATAAATGAAGAATCTGCAACCGGTAGTGCCAGTGGCGCTTTAGGGTGCTATCTGGTGAACCATATTTCATCCAGTGGAAGCCACTTCGTATTAGAACAAGGTCGAGCTATGGGATGTTCATCAACTATTCAAGTGATGATTGAGGAACACGCAAAAGTTATTAATCAAGTTAGCGTTGGTGGGCAAGCAACTTTAATTGGTACAAAATTAATTAACTATTAACTGTGTAAAATTCAGCATAAATATTCCCGAAAGCCAGAAAAACATCACGGGTAAATTAGGTTTAACTATTTGAGTATAAAATAATTTATTACTGTGTTGTTATTTGTTACACGAGTACCCGTTATCATCGTGGGGGAATAATACTCACCTCGCCCCCTTTAATTCCTTCACCTTATCCACCCCGTGCTGGATTAAAAAGCAAGCATTGAGAATTGTAATTTTCATCGCTGATAACAGACTAGCTGGCGTTCCACTTTCAGTTCTACAAGAAATGGGCGGCTGGGGATCGGTTGATATGGTGAGAAGATATGAGCACCTAACGTCTAATCATCTATGTAAACACGTACGACATATTGACGTCATTTTTAATGATAACGATATAGGTAGGGAATTAGGCGGAATTAAAACAGGTATAACTCATTGTTTTTAATGGTACGCCCTGCAGGATTCGAACCTGCGACCTACGGCTTAGAAGGCCGTTGCTCTATCCAACTGAGCTAAGGGCGCCTTGAGGATGGCTTCAGCCTATCTGGCTGATAGCGTTGGATTATACGGTTGCTGAGCCGGTAGTCAATCGCTTTTATTGCCTAAAATTATTGATTGCTCATTTTGTGTAATATTATTAAGACTGACAGATGCGCTGAGTTCTGCCAAAATAGTCACCATACCAATGTTTCACGAATGGATTAGATAATAGATGTCAGCAAAAATTATAGATGGGAAATCGATTGCGCAGACAATCAGGCAAGAAGTTGCGGAGAAAGTCAGTCTGCGTCTGGCTCAAGGTAAACGCGCTCCCGGTTTGGCCGTAATTTTAGTCGGTGCTAATCCCGCATCACAGATCTATGTCGGCAGTAAACGCCGTGCCTGTGAAGAAGTGGGTTTTATCTCGCGTTCATACGATTTACCGGACACCACTACTGAAGCAGAATTGCTCAAGCTTATAGATACACTGAATAACGATCGCGAAATCGACGGAATTTTAGTGCAACTGCCCTTACCCGCGGGGATTGATAATGTAAAAGTTATCGAACGCATTCATCCAGATAAAGATGTGGATGGTTTTCATCCCTATAATGTAGGCCGCCTGTGTCAACGCGCACCGCGTTTACGTCCCTGCACGCCGCGCGGTATTGTCACTTTGCTAGAGCGCAGTGGTATTCATACTTATGGCTTAAACGCAGTTATTGTGGGTGCGTCCAATATTGTTGGTCGCCCGATGAGCTTGGAGCTGCTGCTGGCAGGCTGTACCACTACGGTTACACACCGTTTTACTAAAAATCTCGAACAACATGTCAGACAAGCCGATTTATTAGTAGTGGCTGTGGGTAAACCGAATTTTATTCCGGGAGACTGGATTAAACCGGGAGCAATCGTAATTGATGTGGGTATTAACCGCTTAGAGAACGGTAAAGTTACCGGGGATATCGATTTCGAACAGGCTGCGAAGCATGCTGCATGGATAACGCCAGTTCCTGGCGGTGTCGGCCCGATGACCGTCGCAACATTGATTGAAAATACTCTGCAAGCGTGCGAAGAGTATCACGATACTGATAATAAATAATCTAAGGAATAACATGGATATCTTCCATCTTGAGGGTCACCCTCATATCGAACTTTGTGACCTATTGAAAATAGAAGGCTGGGCAGAAAGCGGTGCCGCGGCGAAAGCCATCATTGCAGAAGGCTTAGTGTCTGTTGATGGGCAAATTGAAACACGTAAACGTTGCAAAATTACCGCGGGCAAAGTGGTTTCTTTGGGCGATCAACAAATTGAGATCAACGCTTAATTCTGTCGCTGGCTGTAGCTGCACTGTATCGCTACACTATATTATCTCGCTACACTATATTGTATGGCATGATTGCCTGGCTCTGTAGCTACAGTCTATCGCTATATTGTGCGGCTATTGCCTCGCTATATTTAATGGCAATAAAGTCAGGCGATAAGATGCATTCAGTCGCCAGTAATTAGCCTGTAATGTAGCAAGTGATAAAGATTAATTTGGCAAGTGCTAAGAGAAATAAAAAAGCTGAAATTTATTTCAGCTTTTTGTTTCTCTACTTCAGCAAATTATCAGCCGTTAACTCGGCGATTATCTTAAAAGCTATCTGCCTCACCAATTATTTTCTTTGAGAACATTAGCATAACTCAATAATTTTATTCTCTTTTTTATTTTACTTACGAATAAATCCGCGTTAAATCGCTATTCAGCGCGTCGTGAGGATCAAGGCTAATCTGATCAAAATTCAGCCACTCTCGATGTTATGCCTTACGCTCTCTGCGGGTAACACTCTTATGTTGTATAATGTGCCTCAGTATATACTTTACTCTATAAACCTATCAAATAAAGACAATGGATAACCGCAGCTATCTTTTGCCCACAGCTTGAGGTTGAATTCTATAAATCTACTGCTAAAATATTGGCCGTAATACAAACTTCAGCAACTTTCAGCCTCTCTGGCTGATACTATCTTTTTATGCGATTCGGATCACATTATCGAATCACTTCATTAGTCAGATCATTATTTGTTCGAGTACATTGTATACGTAATTTGAATCGATTCAGTCTCGATGAGAACGGCAAATGCAGCGCAATGCAACAAGCCGTTGTTAAACATAATATTAAGCTGAATCGATTCTTTATCAGTAATGATCAGGAGATATTATGTTTAACCTGTTAACACAAGATATCCATCTTGCAGCCACAGCACAGAATAAAGAAAGCGCCATTAAACAGGTCGCCGCTGCGCTGACTGAAGCCGGATATGTCAAAGATGGCTATGTCCAAGGCATGCTAAACCGAGAAAATCAGGCACCGACCTATCTGGGTAATGGTATCGCTATCCCGCACGGGACCACTGATACTCGTGATCAAGTATTAAAAACCGGTGTGGCGGTATTCCAATTTCCAGCGGGCGTTAATTGGGGTGATGATCAAACCGCATATATCGTTATCGGTATCGCTGCGCAATCAAACGAGCATTTATCTTTATTACGTCAGCTCACTAAAGTACTGAGCGATGAAGCTATTGCTGCCGAAATGGCAAAAACAGACTCTGCCGAGACATTACGCAGTTTATTAATGGGCGAAAAAACTAGCCAAGCCTTGGCTTTTTCTCCGCAAACTCTGTCTTTAGGCATGGATGCGCACAGCCTGAACGTGTTGCAAGCGATGAATATTGCGCGCTTACAACAAACTGGCGCGATCGCCAATGAGTTCATTACACACGCGTTAACCCATCAACCGCTGCATTTAGGCCAAGGTATTTGGTTAAGTGATAGCCCTGTTGGGAATCTTGGCAGTGCTATCGCCATTGCAACCCCCCAAGAAATTTTCTCGACGCAGGATGAACATGCCGTCGCTATGTTAGTTACTGTCGCGATGGCGGATAATCAGCCTGAAGCGGTATTGAATAATTTAAGCCAAATTTTGTTACAGCAACACGCAGCCAACATGCTAAAAATTACTGATGCAGAAACATTAGTTAATTTACTCAATAATGAAAATAGCGGCGCACAACAACCTGAAAGTGGGCTAAGTGAAGAATTCGTGATCCGCAATGCACACGGTCTGCATACTCGTCCAAGCACTATGCTGGTGAGCACAATTAAAAAATTCGACAGTGCGGTGACCGTAACTAATCTCGATGGCTCAGGTGTACCGGTTAATGGCCGTAGCCTGATGAAAGTCGTCAGCCTTGGGGTGAAAAAAGGTCACCGTTTACGTATTAATGTGGAAGGCCCGGATGCGCAAGTCGCCTTGGAAACTATCGGTAATGCCATCCGCGAAGGTCTTGGCGAGGAGGTCGCATGAGCCGCAGAGTTGCAACAATTACCCTAAATCCAGCCTATGATCTGGTCGGTTTAGTGCCTGAAATCGAACGTGGTGAAGTTAATCTGGTAAAAACCGCCGGTTTACACGCGGCTGGTAAAGGAATTAACGTCGCCAAGGTTCTGAAAAACTTAGGTATCGATGTGACTGTGGGCGGTTTCTTGGGGAAAGAAAACCAAGACGGATTCCAAAAAGTATTCAGCGAAACCGGTATTGCTAATCGCTTCCAAGTCGTCGAAGGCCGCACCCGCATCAACGTTAAATTGACGGAAGGTGACGGAGTTGTCACAGACTTTAATTTTTCAGGATTCGAAGTAACAAAAGCCGATTGGCAACGTTTTGCCAGTGATTCGCTAAGCTGGGCGGGTCAATTTGATATGATCTGTGTCAGCGGTAGCTTACCGGCAGGCGTGGCATTAAATGACTTCACTCAATGGATGGAACGCCTACGCAACGAGTGCATGTGTGTTATTTTTGATAGCAGCCGCGACGCACTGGTTGCCGGCTTGAAAGCTTCACCATGGCTAGTTAAACCGAATCACCGTGAATTAGAAATTTGGGCAGGCAAACCTCTGCCAACCCTGAAAGATGTGGTTGCAGCGGCGAATCAACTGCGTAATCAAGGTATTGCGCACGTGGTTATCTCATTAGGTGAAAAAGGCGCAATGTGGGTTAACTCCTCCGGTGCATGGTTAGCCAAACCACCAAAATGTGAAGTAGTCAGCACTGTAGGTGCCGGCGACTCAATGGTGGGAGGATTGATTTACGGCTTGATGATGCGTCAAACCAGTGAACATACCTTACGTTTAGCCACCGCAGTTGCTGCGTTGGCCGTTTCACAACCGAATGTGGGTTTCTCTGATCGCGAACAGCTAGCCAAAATGATGGCGCGAGTTGATCTTCAACCTTTCAACGCAGAAGCCGAATAAGGAAAGGACCTATGAAAACATTTATTATCGCCAATAGCGCACAAGGCCCTGCTGCGGCCATGATGGCTAGTCAGGCATTAAAAAGTGTTGCCGCTGATAATGGGCTGGTAGTCGTCGATGATATTAATCAAGCCGAGTTAGTGATAGTTGCCGGTAATCATGCACCTAGCGGCATCGATTTAAACGGAAAAAATGTCTATTTTGCGGCTATCGAAGAGGCAATCCGTACCCCTGCGGCAATGATTGCCAATGCTAAAACGCAAGCTGCTGTTTATCGCCCTGAAAATAATAGCACCAATGCTCAAGCGCCAGAAAACAGCGCAAATTCAGGCAAAATGTCGGTATTAGCGGTTACAGCTTGCCCAACAGGTGTTGCCCATACTTACATGTCTGCCGAGGCGTTAGAAGCCGAAGCCAAAAAACGCGGCTGGCAAATTAAAGTCGAAACCCGCGGCTCTGTCGGTGTAGGGAACGAAATCAGTGCCGAAGAAATTGCTCAGGCAGATTTGGTGATCGTGGCTGCCGATATTGAAGTTAATGTGGATAAATTTGCCGGCAAACGTATGTATCGTACGTCAACCAGTGCGGCATTGAAGAAAACCGCGCAAGAAATGGATAAAGCGCTGAAAGAGGCTCGTGTGTTCCAAGCCTCCGGTGGCTCCTCTTCTGAGGCATCGAGCAGCAAGGGAGAAAAACGCGGTGTTTATCGCCATCTGCTAACCGGGGTGTCTTATATGCTGCCGATGGTAGTTGCCGGTGGTCTGTGTATGGCACTGTCTTTTGCTTTCGGGCTAGATGCGGCCAATGTGGAAGGTTCATTAGCTTGGGCGCTGAAACTCATCGGTGGTGGCACAGCGCTGGCATTAATGGTGCCGGTACTCTCGGGATATATTGCTTATTCGATTGCAGATCGTACCGGGATCACCCCGGGGTTAGTGGGCGGTGTGTTAGCCACAACCTTAGGTGCCGGTTTCCTCGGTGGTATTATTTCGGGTTTCTTAGCCGGTTACTGTGCGCACTTTGTCAGCACCAAGTTGAAACTGCCTCAAACCATGGAAGCCCTAAAACCTATCTTGATCGTACCATTAATTTCGACCTTGGTGACAGGTTTGGCGATGATTTATGTCATCGGTAGCCCAGTCGCATGGTTAATGGATTGGTTAACTCACTGGCTGAATACCATGGGAACCACCAATGCAGTCATTCTTGGCGCAGTATTGGGGGCGATGATGTGTACCGATATGGGTGGTCCATTAAATAAAGCCGCGTATGCTTTTGGTGTTGGTTTGCTGAGTTCACAAACCTATGCGCCTATGGCTGCAATTATGGCAGCCGGTATGGTTCCACCACTGGCGATGGGCGTTGCCACCTTAATAGCTCGCCATAAATTTGTGCCCGCAGAGCGCGAAGCCGGTAAAGCTTCTTTTGTTCTCGGTCTGTGCTTTATCTCTGAAGGGGCAATCCCGTTTGCCGCGAAAGATCCTATCCGTGTATTACCAAGTTGTATTATCGGTGGCGCGTTAACTGGCGCACTGTCTATGTACTTTGGTATTCAGTTAATGGCACCTCACGGTGGTCTGTTCGTGCTATTAATTCCAGGCGCTATCAACCACGTGTTGATGTATCTGCTAGCAATTATTGCGGGTACAGCGGTCAGCGGTATTCTGTATGCGGTTATTAAAAAACGCAGTTCTCAGGAAGCGCAAAAAGAAATGGCTAGCATGGCTTAATCTTTCTAACCGTTAACCTGTCAATATTAATCGACGGTATTTAATTTAAATGCCGTCGATTTTATTTTTAGCTCTTTATTGTTATCTGATCATATAATCTCTTTTCTCTTCGTTATTGCAATATATTCTCATTATTTGGCTATTGTCATTCTTTTATTATCCGCTATCCTCTTATTTATTGGTGTTATTTTATTTATCGATATACTTTTATTCTTTTCGTGCTTTTTTAATCGACCTTTCTGCTATTTTGCTCAACGTAAACATACCTAGCTAATGAATAGAATAGTTACAATTACTCGTCATTGGTTTACAACTAAAAAAACAAAATTAGTCAATTTGCGATATAATAAATGCGAGTATTTTAAAATACACTTTATTTTTTAGTATAAAAATAATATATTAATTAAAAAATAGCGTGAATTTATAGTGAGTTAAAATGAAAGATATTCTTTTGGGCGGAGTCGTTTATTTACCGGGGATAACCTTAGTCTTTTTCTTTGGTTTTTTCCTCTGGTTATTAGTGCGGATCTGTTATGTAGGATCAGTAAAAAAATTACACTATGCGGGTAATGTTTTTGATATCTCCATTTTATTTACTTGCTTTTTAATCACACACTTAGCTCTAAAATTTTGGCTATCCACATGATAAATTTAAAAAAGTATCTCCTGATTGTTATTTCTGTATTACTTATTATTACCTCTATTTATATGCTATGGCAGTACTATGCGCTAAGCCCATGGACTCGAGACGGCCGAGTGAGAGCTGAAATCAGTGAAATCTCATCGGAGGTATCCGGGAAAATAGATAATCTTTATATTGTTGATAATCAAGAAGTTAAAAAAGGTGATATTTTATTCTCTATTGAGAAAATAGATTATGAAATAAAATTAAAGCAAGCTCAGTTAGAGTTAAATGATCTAATGGTGCAGCATAATTTTGTACAAAAGCAATATGCCAGACGTTCTCAGCTCTCCAAGCAAGCTATTTCAAAAGAAGAATATGAAGATTCAAAAGCAAAACTTGATTCAATTACTAAGAAAATAGATTTAGCGAAAGTAAAAATCGAAAAAGCACAATTAGATCTTAGTCGAACTAAAATTACTTCCCCAGTTAATGGCTATATTACTAACTTTAGTTTAAGGGTAGGTAATTATATCAATGCTGGTACCCCACTGTTTGCCATTATTGATAAAGATTCCTATTACGTTATCGCGTATTTAGAAGAAACAAAAATGAAGAATGTTGCAGTAAATAAGCCTGCAATTATAAAACTTTATAGCAATGATCAATCTCTCGAAGGAAAAGTAGAAAGTATCGGCAGAGCGATTGTAGATAAAAACGCGACTACAGGTAATCAGCTGCTACAAAATGTTGAGCCGACCTATCCTTGGGTCAGACTGGCACAAAGAGTTCCAATTAAGATCTCAATAGATAACTATGATAGTCATATCTTAATTCCGGGGACCACATGCACGGTAATAATTGAAAATTAAATGATGTCAAATAATAAAATTTATTCTTGGGAATTTGCACTGAAATATACGTTAGCACTATTTTTATCTTGGTATATTCCCTCATATTTAGGTTTTGATAAACCTTATTGGTCGATGATGACCGTAGCGATAATTAGTTACCCGAACGTATCATTAAGTTTTGCTAAAATGGGTGCGCGCTTAATAGGTAGCTTGATTGGGGTTATTGCGGTAACCGTGATTGCGAATGTTAGCTTAAATGATTATTGGTGGTTTAGTTCATTAATTATCCTCTGGGTATCTCTGTGCCTATTTTTGTCGTCTATATCCAAATATATGATGCCTTATTTATTTTCATTATCTGGCTATACTTCAGCAATTATCGCCTTTGGTGCCTCATTAGCACCAACCCCGACAACTATATTTACTTTATCACAAGAAAGATTAATAGAAATTATGATTGGTATTTTAGTTTATTCCCTCATAATGAAAATAACGCCGCATAATCGTATAAAACTGCAAACTGATGAAATAAAAAAAGATATTACTCATTTAAAAACTCAATTATTGGCTAGTTTAGTTAAAAAAAATAAAAACCAAACATTAAATAAGTTAAACGAGATTATCGCTAATGTTATTGCTTATGATGAGTTCAATACCTATGAAAATAAATTTAGCATTGTAAATAACCCCATTTTTCCCATCAATAAAATAAACTCACAAATTACTTTTGTTATTATCGCCTTAGCCAACAGAAGTATATTGTCTTATCGTGCATATAAAGATTTTATCTTTACATCGTGTAAAGCTAATCATGAAAATAATCATCGGCCTAGTTACTTTATATTTATTGATTGGACTAACGCCGCACTGAATATGCTTAGGTTATTTATAGGCCTATTTATTAGCCTATTATTTTGGCTTAACAGCGGCTGGGACTACGGTTTTGTCCTTCCGATTTTGGTCAGCATTTCATTCACTTTTGGGGTTAGTTTCCCCAAGGTCAATATGCTGGCTTTTATCGTCATGGGGCTTTCCATTATCGCGATCACTTTCAGCTATATCTTAAAATTTTACTTTTTAATCCAAGCAGAAAGTCCAGTACAAGCATGGTTGATCCTCTTTCCTCTATTTTTAATTCTTGGATTATTAAAATCAGGCAGTAAATTACTCTTTCTCGCTTCACATGTGCTGTCTATTACAATCATCTTTCTAATAAACTTCACTAATCCAATGAATTATGATTTTCTCTTTTTTGCTAATATATCACTAGGTATATTTCTTTCGATCATTATCGTTATTTTGCTGTTGTTTCTAATTCCCTTCACTAGTGAACAAACCCTCTTAAAATACAGATACTTATTTACTCTAAATAAAATTACCGATTTTATTAAAAAACCACAACACCCAACTAAATTAAATAATACAATTTTAATTACTATTAATAAAATTAATGCTTATCCAAATAAATATAATCATTATCTTAATACTCTCTACGTGTTACATGTGTTAATTAGTCTGCATGCGCTGATGGAAACCTCCGAACATAAAAATTTATTATTAACAGCCATGTCTATGATGATAGAAAAATATACAACAGACGATATTATTGCGACCATAAGCCAATGTTCATTATCTTCATCAGCACAAGATAATGAATATCTGCGATATGCCATAGGTTCGATCAAATATTATTATTCATACTCACAGTATCAATCTTGATTAAGGACTTTATATGTTTGATTTATTAACTGTTATTGGTATTGGCTTAGCTGTTCTTTTACCATTATCGAATCCATTGACTACGGTAGCTTTATTTCTTGGCTTATCCGGAAATATGACTCAAGAAGAGTGCAATAGAATCGCCAAATCAACACCAATTTATGTCTTTTTTATTATGATTGTCTCTTGGTATGCGGGGCAAGCCATTATGAATACTTTTGGCGTCTCAATTCCGGGGTTAAGAATAGCTGGAGGAATTATTGTCGCTTATATTGGTTTTCGGATGTTATTTCCGGCACCCACGGTTAATAAAGCACATTCATCCACAGAGCATAATGAAAACGCAGCTAATATTGCCTTTGTTCCCTTAGCGATGCCAAGTACTGCCGGCCCGGGAACTATCGCCATGATCATCAGTATGGCATCTTCAGCCATCTCTAATTCCGATATTTATCCGCACTGGGTTCTATTAATCGCCCCACCTTTAGTCTTTATCATATTTGCTATTATTCTCTGGGCCTGTTTACGCAGTTCAGGAATGATTATGTCATTTTTCGGTAAAAATGGTATTGATGCTATATCTAGGATCATGGGATTTTTATTAGTTTGTATGGGCGTTCAATTTATTATTACTGGGATCGCTGAATTAACTCGCAGTGGATTTTTTAGCGCTTAATATTCACTCTATATTTATGGATATAATCAGTATTTTGCCCAATTTTATTATACACTCTGGGCATTAATCCAAGCGATATTACAGCGCCCTTGGCAGTTTAACTTAGTATGTAAATTAATTCTGAAGGTAAGAATCGATAGATTAAGATAAATCGCCGTTAAAAATAAAGGTAACTCACCATGAGCACAATAACTGATAAAGATTTTGTTTGGCTAAACAGAATATTAACCAAATATGGTAATAAAGACTCTGTGCTAGATGTGTCTGAACTTGATGGCATGTTAACGGCGATTATTACCGGCCCGACAATTTTGCCCCCTAACGAATGGATGCCTGCAATCTGGGGCGGTAAAGAGCATACGCCGGATTGGCAATCTGATGCAGAATTAAAACGTTTTATCACCTTAATTCTCGAATTAGGCAATATTATTGAAGAAACGCTGATCGATTATCCTGACCAATTCGAACCCATGTTTAATTACCGCGAAGATCAAGAAAAAGAATATCTGATCGTTGAAGAGTGGTGTTTTGGCTTTATGCGCGGTGCTGCCTTACAAGATTGGTCAGGATTACCGAGTGAACGACAAGCTGATTTTGACGCCATCGCCCTGCACGGCCGGGAAGAAAACTTTCCTTTGCTGAGCGAAATGAACGAAGAACAACTGCTCGAAAGCATTCATGCAATTCAACCCGCCATTGTTAAATTGCACCAATTTTATCAACCACAGCGAGTTATAGCACACCAAGAGGCGCTCAATGTGCCGGTAGTCGTGGCTGAAAAAATAGGTCGTAATGACCCTTGCCCATGCGGCAGTGGCAAAAAATATAAGCAATGCTGCTTGAGTAAATAATTGGCCATCAGCCAAGTATTTAACCATAAAGCGGCCTAACGCCCGATAAAATAAGCGTTTTAAAGCCAATCAAATAAAAAAGGGGGCAACAAAATAGCCCCCTTAAATCAAAAGAAATCCGCGAGTAAGGATTATTTACGGCGCCAAGTCGTACCTTGTGGCCCATCCTCTAGCACAATTCCCATGTCAGTTAATTGGTCACGGGCGGAATCAGCTAATGCCCACTGTTTGTTGGCACGAGCATCGTTACGTTGTTTAATTAGCCCTTCAATTTTAGCCACATCTTCATCACTTTCAGTCTGTGCACCACTTTGCAAGAATTGCTCAGGATCTTGTTCTAATAATCCTAAAACCCCCGCTAAAATACGTAATTCCGCGGCTAAACCATGAGCTAATGAGCTATCTTCTGTTTTTAAGCGATTGATTTCACGCGCCATATCGAACAGTACAGAATAGGCTTCTGGCGTATTAAAATCATCGTTCATCGCCTCAATAAAACGCGCTTTAAAGGCTTCGCCACCTTCAGGTTGCGCAGTTTTATCGGTGCCACGTAATGCGGTGTATAAACGCTCTAATGCCGTTCGTGCCTGTTTTAAATTATCTTCGGTATAATTCAATTGGCTACGATAATGGCCAGAAAGTAAGAAATAACGGATAGTCTCGGCGTCGTAATATTCCAAAACATCGCGAATGGTAAAGAAATTGTTCAATGATTTAGACATTTTTTCTTTATCAATCATCACCATGCCAGAGTGCATCCAGTAATTAACATAAGGGCCGTCATGGGCACAGGTTGATTGCGCGATTTCATTTTCATGGTGTGGGAACATTAAATCTGAACCACCGCCATGAATATCAAAATGGTGACCAAGCTGTTTGCCATTCATTGCAGAACACTCGATATGCCATCCTGGACGACCTAATCCCCACGGGGATGGCCAACTTGGTTCGCCCGGCTTAGACATTTTCCATAACACAAAATCCATTGGGTTACGTTTTGCGTTAGCGATTTCAACTCGCGCACCTGCTTGTAATTGCTCTAAATCTTGGCGTGAAAGTACGCCGTAATCCGCATCGGTACTGACTTCAAACATAACATCGCCATTATCGGCAACATAGGCATGGCCACGTTCGATCAATTGCTCGGTTAACTCGATAATTTCTGCGATATGCTCTGTAGCTTTAGGCTCATGGTCTGGGCGCAGAATGTTTAATGCATCAAAATCTTTGTGCATCTCTGCCAGCATACGGGTGGTTAATTCACTGACGGATTCATTATTTTCAGCGGCGCGTTTAATAATTTTATCGTCAATATCGGTTACATTGCGAATGTAGGTTAAATCATAACCTAAATAACGTAAATAGCGGCTGATGGCGTCGAATGCAACAAAGGTACGCCCATGCCCAATATGACATAAGTCGTAAATTGTAATACCACACACGTACATCCCTATTTTTCCCGGATGGATAGGTTTAAATTGTTCTTTTTGACGACTGAGTGTATTAAAAATTTGTAGCATCGACATTATTCCGTTTATTTAGCTGTACACATAATATATATGCCCAAAATAATTCGGTGGACAGGAAAGTAATAATTAAAGGTAGACAAACTCAGTTAACAATAACCGAAGTTGCCACCTGCCAACAACCTGAAGTATGACGGGTATTAAAATGAATTATAAGTTAAGTTGGCGTGGTTTAATACCGGCTTAGGTCTATCATGCTGGATTAAATGCTAACTCAGTGGGTATTGAAGCCTTATCTTATACAGATTGCAACGGATGTTATTCTTATATAGATGCCTGCCTGAACACCGACCGCACTGCCGGTATTTGCTCCCGCGCTATCTGCATATGAGCCATTTCGCTCGCAGTATCATCAATTAATGTCCCCCTTTTAAGCAATAAACTTAATCGCCAAACATATTCCGATGATCAAATGGATTGCGCATAAGCTGGCACTAAAAATAGACGGAATAAACATTGATAAATAATCGTTAATATCACAGCTATGTTTGCAGAATAGCTGACGCCAAGCTTCATCTATGATATAAACTTTGTGATCTTAATGCCCATTAAAGGGCAAATAAATAACAATTATTCAGGAATGCTATTATGGTTACTTTTCATACCAATCACGGTGATATCGTTATTAAAACTTTTGATGATAAAGCACCAGTGACTGTAGAGAACTTTTTAAACTACTGCCGTGAAGGCTTCTACAATAATACTATTTTCCACCGTGTTATTAACGGTTTCATGATCCAAGGCGGTGGTTTTGAACCAGGCATGAAACAAAAAGAAACCAAGGCTGAGATTAAAAATGAAGCCAATAATGGCTTAAAAAACAGCCGTGGTACGCTGGCAATGGCGCGTACTAACGATCCTCATTCTGCAACTGCTCAGTTTTTTATCAACGTGGTTGATAATGACTTCCTGAACTTCCGTTCAGAGCGCCCAGATGGTTGGGGCTACTGTGTATTTGCTGAAGTGGTTGAAGGCATGGATGTGGTAGATAAAATCAAATCTGTTTCAACCGGTCGCAGTGGTTTACACCAAGATGTGCCACGCGAAGACGTTATTATCACTAACGTAACTATCAGCGAATAATTCAGACAATTTATGTCGACACTGATTATTGCAGATTTGCACTTAAGTGAAGATGAACCGGCGATCACCGCCGGTTTTATTAATTTTATTTATCAGCAAGCGGTTCATGCTGAGCAGCTGTATATTCTGGGTGATTTCTTTAATTATTGGATTGGCGATGATGATCCCAATCCGTTGCATACCCAAATTGCTGAGGCGCTAAACTACCTTCAACAGCAAGGGGTTAAATGCTATTTTATGCACGGTAATCGTGATTTTTTGCTCGGCCAACGCTATGCCAAGCAATGCGGAATGACTATTTTAGCCCAATCGCATCTGATCGAATTGTACGGTCAAAAAATACTTTTACTGCATGGCGATACGCTATGTACTGATGATCAAGCCTACCAAAATTACCGCAAAAAAGTGCATACACCGTGGATCCAGCGTTTATTTTTGGCCTTACCACTGTTTATTCGCCGCCGTATCGCACAAAAAATGCGTCAAAATAGCCGACAAGCCAGCCGTATGAAAGCGGAGTCGATTATGGATGTTAATCCACAAGCGGTGATTGAGCAATTAGAGCACTATCACGCCGATTGGATGATCCACGGCCATACTCATCGCCCTGCAATTCATGAAATTATCCATCATGATCAACATTATTTTCGCGGTGTACTCGGGGCATGGCACCACGAAGGCTCTGCATTTGTGATTAATGCACAAGGAATTACCTTAATTTCGTTTCCTTTTTAACTGCTAGGCGGCTGCTAATCCCCCCACCCTGTTCAGCGGTCAGCTTAACCATATCCCCAACGATATTTCCAAAACCTGTCCACAGTTTGACTGGCGGTTCAGCAATGTATTTTTCATGCTGATTATCCGGTGCCGTGCTTGCCGTACTCGTAGCATAAAATGTTGGCGATAAAAAGTTTGGCATAAAATATTGAGCGGCAATAAATAATAAAAATTGGCATAATTTGGCTAAATCAGCCTCACGCAAACGTTTTCCTTACTGTTATACCGTGATATCATCGGCGTTATAAATGATTTGATTAAATATGCCAGAGATCAATAAAGGAGCCTCTTCCCAATGACCACCCACGCCGTACCCCCAGCAGCAAAAATTGCTATCGTCATGGGATCTAAAAGTGACTGGTCCACCATGCAACATGCCGCTGATATTCTGACCGAGTTAGACTTACCTTTTCATGTTGAAATCGTCTCGGCCCACCGGACGCCAGATAAACTATTTTCTTTTGCTGAACAGGCCAAACAACGAGGTTTTGAGGTTATTATTGCTGGAGCGGGGGGAGCCGCGCATTTACCCGGTATGATCGCTGCCAAAACATTGGTTCCGGTATTAGGCGTGCCGGTCCAAAGCGCTGCCTTAAGTGGCGTCGATAGCTTATATTCGATAGTTCAAATGCCTAAAGGGATCCCGGTCGGTACCTTGGCAATTGGTAAAGCTGGCGCGGGCAATGCCGCATTATTAGCCGCACAAATTCTCGCTATCCATGACGCTTCGCTATTTAGTCGTCTGTCGCTGTGGCGTGAAAAGCAAACTAACGATGTTCTCGATAATCCAGATCCGCGGGAGGCATAATGAAACCAGTCTGTGTCTTAGGTAATGGTCAATTAGGACGAATGCTGCGCCAAGCAGGTGAACCGCTGGGAATAGCCGTTTATCCGATTGGTATCGATGCCGAGCCGGAGTCAGTTCCTTATCAGCAAAGCGTGATTACGGCTGAAATTGAACGCTGGCCAGAAACCCCGTTAACTCGAGAGTTGGCGGGCCATAATGCGTTTATTAATCGCGATATTTTCCCACGGTTAGCCGACCGATTACCGCAAAAACAGTTATTAGATTCGCTATCGCTCGCGACTTCGCCTTGGGTCGCGCTTGAATCGCCAGATCAATGGCCTGAGCTGTTTGCCTCGCTAGGAAATTTTTTGATTGTTAAACGCAGAACTGGCGGTTATGACGGCCGCGGCCAGTGGCGGATTAAACCCGGTGATGAAGCCGCTTTACCTCCAGAGATCTACGGCCAAGCTATTGTCGAACAAGGGATCCCTTTCGATGGCGAGGTGTCGATTATTGGCGCTCGGAATGCCAGCGGAAAAACCGTGTTTTATCCGATGACTCATAATCTGCATCAAGACGGTATTTTACGCACCAGTGTCG
This sequence comes from Moellerella wisconsensis ATCC 35017, assembly GCF_001294465.1. Classification (GTDB taxonomy): domain Bacteria; phylum Pseudomonadota; class Gammaproteobacteria; order Enterobacterales; family Enterobacteriaceae; genus Moellerella; species Moellerella wisconsensis. The sequence goes on along the minus strand of NZ_LGAA01000011.1, from coordinate 94,107 downwards.
CCTTCCCGAAACATCTCTCCCACCGTCAACAGCAAGCTGAATCTATGCTGACGGCGGTAATGAATAATTTAGACTATGTCGGCGTAATGGCGATGGAATGCTTTATTGTCGGTGATCAGTTACTGATTAATGAGTTAGCGCCTCGGGTCCACAATAGCGGTCATTGGACCCAAAACGGCGCCACTATCAGTCAATTTGAACTGCATCTGCGGGCGATTTTAAATCTGCCTCTGCCGGAGCCCGAAGTCTATTGCCCGGCCGTTATGGTCAATTTAATCGGTACCGAGGTTAATCTGCAATGGCTTGATTTATCATTAGTTCATCTGCATTGGTATCAAAAAGAGGTGCGCCCAGCGCGTAAAGTTGGCCATCTTAATCTCTCGCATCCAGACAATGATACCCTCACCGCTACGTTGGATGTCTTGGTGACATTATTGCCGCCAGAGTATCAAAGCGGCATTGAGTGGGCAAAAATAAAATTAAGCTAGTAGTCTGCGCCATAAACAGCCAAAATAGCGCCATATCTTAATGGCCAATCCCCATTTTGAACCAACTTTGCCCGAGCTGCACTCTCGGGCATTAAGCTATTTTTTATCGTTATTCTATTCTTGAAGGGATCGCATTTTCTTGGTCAATATTGCGGCCAACAATAAAGATTTCTGCGGCAATGAAAGATCTTAAGAACAGCATGACGAGTTTTACTCAACCTACCTTGAACTGCCGCGCTCCCGAGCCAGTGGCAACCAACGTATGATGAGTCACGTTTTGGAGCGTTAATGACATCACAACCGTCCCCACACTTCAGTGCTCTCTATCAGTGGAGCATCCTGATTTTATTAGGCGCGATTTATTTTCTAGCTACTGCGACCACCTTTACCTCTCTGGGAGTGGTGCTGCCGGGTATGATAGATGAACTAAAATGGAGTTGGACAGAAGCCGGGTTTGGATTCACCTTACTGGGGCTGACCTGCGGGTTATCCAGCTTTTTACCCTCTATTTTTATTCGCAATATCGGTGTGCGTCTGACTTTATTGTTTGGCACATTGGTCTTTATTGGCGGATTTTATAGCTTATATATTACCCAAAATATCAGCACCTATTTTTTAGGCACCGCCTTATTAGGCATTGGCTTTACTTTTTTAGCCACCGTGCCGGGGACTTACGTTATTTCACGCTTGTTTGAAAAACAATCGATGGCGTTTGGGTTGTATTTTACTATCGGTGGATTGGGCGGCGTGGCCGGGCCGTGGATTTACTTTTACGCCTCGAATCAAATGGGCTCGTGGCGAATACATTGGATCCTGTGCGCGCTTTATCTTTCTGTGGTCACCTTTATCACTTTGTGTACTCTGCGTGAGGGGGATAAAGAACGGGCTCATGCTAAAAACATTATGCAAAAACAAGCGGCGGAACCCCCTAAAGCGATTTATCGTACCAAAGATATTTGGACCGCTCGACGCGCGTTACGCACTTGGCAATTCTATTTAATTGCCGCCACCTATACCGCATTTTTATGGTGTGGGATCACCGTTAACAGCTTCGCAGTGGCACATATTGAAGATCGCGGCTTTAGCCTGACGATTGCGGTGTCATTATTAAGCACCATGGCTTTTGTTAACGCCTTTTCACGCTTACTGGGTGGCGCGGCGGGGGAATGGCTGGATCCTAAAAAGCTGTTAATTTGCAGCTTAGGGATAATCGTTATTGGCTTGATTTCATTGAGTATTGCTACGTCATGGTTTTGGCTGCTGATGTTTACACTGTGTGTCGGTATTGGCTACGGTATGACCTTTTTGGCCTCCAGTGTACTGCTCTCTAACTATTTTGGCCGAGGCCCTTATCTGGAACTATTCTCGGTGGTCAATCTTATTTCTACCTTGGCCTGTTTAGCGCCTTTCTTTGCCGGGGCAATCAAAGATTATACTCACAGTTTTACGCCGGCCTTTCTGGTTATCGCCGCCCCTGTAGTGATTATCTTGATTTTCACTTTACTGATGCGCCCGCCAGTATTGAAATAATCCAGCGATTTAACTAGCAAAAACCGCTAAAAAAACAGCCCGAACCGTGTTATTGATTCGGGCTGTTTTATGCTCAGTTAACATCACAATATACGCTATTTTTTAATAACGGTACGGCAATAACGATACTGTAATAACTGTGCCGTAATAGCTGTGCGGCAATAGCTATATTACTAATAACTATGCCGAATAGCGCCGATGCTGATTGTTATTATTCAATAACCTAATCCCTAACCAACCGCCACACATTGACAGTAACAAAGCCGCACCCAGCGGTAATCCAATCCACATGCGCCATTCAGGTTGCCAAGGGAAATCAAAAACTTGGGTCTGTAATAACCATAAAGCGACCTCTGCCCCAAAAGCGGCTGCCAAACCGGCCATTAATCCCAACAGTGCAAACTCACACCACAGAGTACGACGCATCAGTTTTTTACTGGCCCCTAAGGTACGATAAACGACCAGCTCTAATTCACGCTGGCTCATTCCTACTTGAATTTGGGCTAATAACAGCAACAGTCCACAAAAAATAACCAGCACGACCATGACTTCTAATGCTTGGCTAACCTGTTGTAAAATTTGCTGAATTTGCGAAATCATGGCGCCAGTATCAAGCACGTTGATCGTCGGGAAAGCACGATTGATCTCAGTAAGTAACTTACCATCACCGTCATAATGGAAACTGCTCAGCCAAGTGGTCGGCATGTTGGCTAAAGTCGATTCAGGGAAAATAAAGAAGAAGTTAGGTCGCAAACTTTCCCAATCAACAGTTCGAATGCTGCTTACCGTGGCAGTAAACGGGTGAGTATCGGCATTGAATGTTAATTTATCCCCCAGTTTTAACTGTAATTCTTTGGCGACGGTTTGTTCAATAGAGACTTCACCGGCTTTAGGTGGCCAAACACCAACATCCAGCACATTAGCCTCCGGCAGTGACTGCTGCCATGTTAGGTTAAGCTCACGCCGTACTGTATTACTATTAGGAGCAATTTCATCTGCCCATTGCAGCGCAGGGATTGCATTAATTTCAGTTAAACGTGCCAATATCACCGGATAAAATGCCGTGGGTTTAACTTGATGGCGCGCCAATAATTCGGTCACCGGGGGGATCTGCGGTTGGCTCATATTGATCAAGAAGTAATTCGGGCTGTCTGCCGGTAATTGTTGCTGCCAGCGGTCTAATAAATCGCCCCGAACTAAAATCAATAATGCTAATAGCATGAAGGATAAAGAGAAAGCACTCATCTGAGTAATAGTCTGTAGTGGCTGGCGTAAGAGTCGATTCACCGATAAACGCACACTCAATTGACGGAATTTACATTGGCGTAATAGCCATAAACCGAGCCAACCGAACAGGGCCAACAACACAGCAACCATCACTATTCCGGCTAAAATAGACCATAACAGCGGCTTAACCCCGACCAACAACAATAAGCCGCCAATCACGATGGATCCCATGATGGGTAAATAGAACGATAAGCGCCAAACCGGCGCCGAAATATCATTACGCAGGACTCGCGATGGCTGAGTGGCCATTAACTGACGATACGGGCGTAATCCCACCAGCAAGGCAATGGCAAACAAAGTGCCTACGGCCCATCCCCATGGCCAATACCCCGGTGCCGGTAGCTCTTTGGGTAACATCGCGCCTAAAATATGGATTAAAATAGCTTCAAATCCTAGCCCCAACAATGAACCTACAGCAGTGGCGGCAACTAAAATCACTAACCATTGGCCAATAATCCATTGGCGTAAGGCGTTACGCCCTGCACCTAAAGTTTTAAGGACCGCAATCAACTGATGGCGACTGCGGCAATAATGTGCCATTGAGATAGCAATCGCCGCAATGGCTAACAACAGAGTCAACAGCACCGATAGCAGTAAAAATTGCTGAGCACGTTGAAACGTTTTCGCGACCGCACCGCTGTCTTGATTCAGCGTATACCAACGCTGATCGCTTCTTAATTCGGGGTTATAACGTGCCTCGAAGGCATCAATTGAAGCCGTTGGGCCGGCAAACATATCGCGATAGGTTAAGCGACTGCCCGTCTGGATAGCCCCTGTAGCCAGCGCATCTTGCCAATCAATTAACACTTTTGGCGCAATTTGAAACGGGTTAAATCCACTGTCCGGCTCTTGCAATAACACCCCTGAAATAACCAACGCGCTATCACCCACATCAATGGTATCACCCACCTTAACCTCGAGCAGATCCAATAACCGAGGCGCAACCAGTACCTGGCCTTTTTGCGGCCGTAATCCCGGCGGATCGGTGATTAAATCGCCATACAGTGGATAAGCGTGATCGACAGCTTTGACTAACGCCAATTGGGGCACAGCATCCAGCGCCGATGATCCATAAGTCATGGTCGAAAAGCTCAACTGCCGACTGACGGTTAAACCGTCTTCTTTTGCCTGCTGTAGCCAGGTTTCATCGATTGGATGCGAAGATCGCAGCACCAGATCACCGGCTAATAATTCACGGCTCTGATAACTCATGCTGTTTTCTATTCGATCACTAATCCGCCCTAACGCCAGCACACAGGCTACCGCCAAAGTTAATGCTAACCACACTATCAATAGCGAAGGCGTTTTCCATTCACGCCAAAACCAACGCCAAATCATGCTTCCTCCCTCAATTTTCCATCTACCAATCGTAACCTACGCTGGCAGCGTGCGGCTAATTGGCTGTCATGGGTGACCAAAATCAGGGTGGTGCCGTAATCGCGATTGAGTGAAAATAACAGATCGGCGATTTTATCCCCGGTTTGTCTGTCCAGATTACCGGTCGGTTCATCGGCAAACAGTAAACGCGGACGCCCATTGAAAGCACGAGCTAAGGCAACGCGCTGCTGTTCGCCACCGGATAATTGCGCTGGCATATGTTTTAACCGTTGACCTAAGCCAAGTTCAGTTAACAATTCGACCGCTTGCTGAGTACTAGCCGCTTCAGACTCGCCACGCAATAAAGCTGGGAGTTGCACGTTTTCAAGAGCGTTCAAAGTGGGGATCAATAAAAAAGATTGAAACACAAAACCGATGCTTTCTGCCCGTAAACGCGCTCTCTGTTCTTCATCCATTCTTGTTAGGGAGTGCCCGAGTAGCTTGACTTCACCGCTGCTACCATCATCTAAACCGGCGATAATTCCGAGCAAGGTCGATTTACCCGAACCCGATTCACCAATTAACGCCAGGGTCTGCCCGGGCTCGACAATAAGTTCAACACCCTGCAATATAGTCAGTTCATGTTCCCCTTGACCAACACGTTTAATGAGATGATGAACTTCAAGAATATTTTCTGCCGACATTTAGTGATCCTTTTATTAATGCTAACCGCCAGTGGCAACGTGCTAGCCGCGACGAAATTGATGATCCTCGGTGATAGCCTAAGTGCGGGCTACCGACTGCCTGCTGACAGTGCGTGGGCCAAGTTATTGGCGGATAAATGGCAACAATCGCCACAAAAAATCAGCGTAATCAATGCCAGTATCAGCGGTAATACTGCGGCCCAAGGCTTAGCACGTCTGCCCGCCTTACTTGAACAACATAAACCGGATTGGGTGCTGATTGAATTAGGCGCTAATGACGGCCTACAAGGGCTAGCCGTTCAGCAATTAAACCGCGATCTGCAACAGATTATCACCCTAATCAAGCAATCGGGAGCACAACCGCTATTAATGCAAATCCGCATTCCGCCTAACTATGGGCAGCGATATACTCGCAGCTTTGAACAGATTTATCCGGCGCTGGCCCATGAGGCAGAGATTCCTTTATTGCCTTTTTATATGGAACAGGTGGTGATAAAACCCGAATGGCTACAAGCCGATGGTATTCATCCAACTGAAGAAGCACAAGCCTTTATTGCGGATTATATGGACAGCGCATTGTCACCTTATGTTAAAAAATAAAGCCGCTCTCTAGCAGCCTTATAATGCTATCTTGGCAAAGACGCTGATTATTTGAGCGCACCGCCTTGCACGCCACGTGGTGCACAATCTAGTCCCGATTCGTCATTAATATAATCAGCAACCTAGGGCTAAGCGAGAATTGCTGCGTATAAATATGTTACATCATCTATCTATAGGTAAAGTTATGCAAAAATCGGTATTTATCACCGGGGCATCGAGTGGAATTGGTCTGTGCGCCGCAGAAAAATTACGCCAACGGGGATTTAGGGTTATCGCCAGTTGCCGTAAACAAGCTGATTTACAACACTTAACCTCACTTGGATTCGAAACCGTATTGCTCGATTTAGACGATAAACACAGCGTCGATAATGCCGCCGATCAAGTGATTGCCCTAACACAAGGCCGGCTCTATGGCTTATTTAACAATGCCGGATTTGGCGTCTATGGTCCATTAAATACCATCAGTCGTGAAGAGATGGAGCATCAATTTTCCAGCAATTTTTTTGGGGTTCATCAATTAACGCTGCGTTTATTGCCGGCTATTGTGCCCCACGGCGAAGGACGCATTATTCAAACCAGTTCGGTGATGGGGATTATCTCTACTCCCGGTCGCGGTGCTTATGCCGCCAGTAAATATGCTCTCGAGGCATGGTCTGATGCCTTACGGCTAGAGCTAAAAAGCAGCGGTGTGCGTGTTAGTTTGATTGAACCAGGGCCTATAAGCACTCGTTTTAGTGCGAATGTCACCCAAACAGAAAAAAATAAACCGGTGAAAAATCCCGGCATTGCCAAACGTTTTACGCTTACACCAGACGATGTGGTCGCCAAGGTTATTCACGCCTTAGAAAGCCCACGCCCACGGATCCGCTATGCGGTGACGCTACTTACTCATGGCGTAAAAATCCTGAAAAGGCTATTGCCCGATGGTTTAATCGACCGCGTTCTGGCAAAACAAGAGAAGCCGAGTTGAATTTTAAACATCAGCCCTCATATTTAAGTTAATCAACCTAATTAATTAAAGAGATTGTTTATGCTTGCTACCGCACAGATTTTCGATGTAAACGAAAGTAATTTATCCCAACTCGTTGAACAGTCAATGAATATCCCCGTGGTATTTTATTTTTGGTCCGCACAAAGCCCTCATTGCCATGAACTAACTGGCACACTGGATAAACTGGCAAACGAATATGCTGGTTTGTTTGTTCTCGCTAAAGTCAATTGTGATGAACAACCCTCCGTGGCGGCTCAGTTTGGTTTACGCGCTATTCCTACGGTATATTTATTGCAAAATGGTCAACCTGTTGACGGTTTCCAAGGCCCGCAACCGGAAGAATTCGTACGTGATATGCTGTCTCGTGCCTTACCGAAACCTGAAGAAATTAGCGCCTCACAAGCGGCGGAATTAATGGCTGAAGGTAAAACCGCAGAGGCTCTACCGCTGTTAAAAGAAGCCCATCAACTAGCGCCGAAAAACAGTGATATTACCCTTTTATATGCTGAAGCATTAATTGCGCTCAATCAATTAGATGAAGCACAAACCTTGCTAGATAGCGTGCCATTGCAAGATAAAGACAGTCGCTATCAGGGTTTAGTATCGCAAATTGATTTACAACGCCAAGCGGCGGATACCCCTGAGATTCAGCAACTGCAACAATCGTTTGCTGCTGATCCTGAAAATACCGCGTTGGCTATTCAGTTAGCCCTCAAATTGCATGAAGTCAGCCGCAACGAAGAAGCTTTAGCCTTATTATTCAGCTTCTTAAAAACCGATCTCTCGGTAGCCGACGGAGCAATGAAAAAAACCATGATGGATATTATGTCTGCGATGGGTACCGGCGATGCATTAGCCAGTCAATATCGCCGTAAGATGTATTCATTGTTGTACTAGTTTTATTCGCAGCGGTACTTACAAGGAATATTGTTATGGATCTGTTCGCACTAAGCGCCATCCCAATTATTATTTTTATCGCCTTGGTGATTATTTTTACCTGCGTCAAAACCGTGCCACAAGGTTTCCAGTGGACGGTAGAGCGTTTTGGTCGATATACCCGTACTTTGCAGCCTGGATTACATATTCTGGTGCCATTTATGGATAGGATTGGGCGACGCATCAATATGATGGAGCAGGTTCTCGATATTCCTTCGCAAGAAATTATTTCGCGCGATAACGCCAATGTGACTATCGATGCGGTGTGTTTTATTCAGGTAGTCGACCCGGTACGTGCCGCGTATGAGGTCAGTAATCTTGAGCTTTCAGTTCTCAACTTGACGATGACCAATATTCGTACCGTTTTAGGCTCGATGGAGCTAGACGAAATGTTATCGCAACGGGATTCGATTAATACCCGTCTGCTGCATATCGTAGATGAAGCCACCAACCCATGGGGCGTGAAAATCACCCGTATCGAAATTCGTGATGTGCGACCACCGAAAGAGCTGATCAATGCGATGAACGCGCAAATGAAGGCTGAGCGTACAAAACGTGCTGATATTCTGGAAGCCGAAGGGATCCGCCAAGCGGCCATTTTAACTGCCGAAGGTGAAAAACAATCGCAGATCCTCAAAGCCGAAGGGCAACGACAATCAGCTTTTTTACAAGCTGAAGCCCGTGAACGTGAAGCAGAAGCGGAAGCCCGAGCAACCCAAATGGTATCTGAAGCGATAGCTAAAGGTGATATGCAGGCAATTAACTACTTTGTGGCGCAAAAATATACCGACGCACTGATCAGTATCGGCAGCGCCAATAATAGCAAGGTGATTATGATGCCGCTGGAAGCGAGTAATTTAATGGGGGCAATCGGCGGTATTAGCGAGCTGATTCAAAGCAGTAAGCAACATCATCCCGCTCCCGTGGATAAAGGCCAGTCATCATGATAGAACTGATCAGCACACAGCCCGCCTGGTTTTGGCTGTGTGTTGGCGGGCTATTACTTATCGCAGAATTATTAGGTACCGGCGGTTATTTGTTATGGTCAGGGATTGCCGGTATTGCCGTGGCTCTGATAGCCTGGCTTTTCCCGGGAGTAAATTGGCAATGGCAGGGAATTTTGTTCGCGGTATTTTCTCTGGCATCAGTGGTTATATGGCGCAAATGGCTCAGTCAACGCAGTGCAGAGCGGTTGGATAACGTAAATCAGAAAAGCCACCAGCTGATAGGCATTAAAGCTCGGCTACTAACCGATACCGATGAAGGCTATAGCCGTATTCGTCTCGCGGATGGCAGTTGGCGTGTCTATGCACAGCAGGCTTTACCTGCCGGCACCGAAGTAGTGGTGATCAGCGTTGATGGTATTACTCTCAAAGTTAGCGCCGTGTCTGATGACAACATCCCCCGGTTAAATGATCTATAATCGGACAATCTGCACTATCATCGCCCGGGCATGATTCAGCCAATTGAGTTAATTTATCGCGTATTTGTGCCAATTTTTGCATGGTTTGTTCAATCTCAGCGATCTTATTTAAGGTCGCTGATTTTACATCGGCACTGTGGCGTAATGGATTATGAAATAACGACATTAGCTCACGACACTCTTCGACCGTAAAACCTACCTCTCGGGCTTGACGCAATAACGTTAGCTCATCGATATGTTTATCCTGATAATAGCGATAGCCATTATCTCCACGTAATGGCGGAGTAATTAATCCTTTATCTTCATAAAATCGAATCGCTTTTGGTGTTAAACCGATTTTAGCGCCTATTTGACTAATATTCATCAATCTGACTTTCTCCCCCTTGACCTTCCCCTTGTGGGAGGGTTTAACCTCAAACAATAATATAATGCGTTAGATTATTATTAATACATATAGCGCTCTGCAACACAATAACGCGTTAGCAATTTCACTGGTAAGATAAAATTAGCGCCCTCGGTCAGCAATAGCTCCTAGCGTACTGCTGACGATAAGTCAGCATAAATAAAAAGAGAACATAAACCGCGAGCATTCATACTAATAATAACGGTGACACACAGTAATAAATACTAAGGAAACCTGATGGCTAATAAAATAATACTCTCACTGCACGGGCTAAGTTGCATGCATTGTGTCAATACAGTGACAGACGCGCTAAAAGCGCGTCCCGATATTTCCCAGGTTAATGTCACCCTTAATTATGCGGTGATTGACGGGGATGCCGAGGCAGAGGCACTGATTAAGACCATCGAAGATGCCGGATATCATGCTCAACTCGCCACCCAACCCGATCTTGTTTTAGTTTTATCTGGCTTACATTGCATGAAATGTGCGGCAAAAACCCAAACAGCTCTGTTAGCTGTTGAGGGGGTAATTTCTGCCGACGTCGATACTCACAGCGCCAAAGTTTATGGTTCAGCCACCGCTGAGACTCTGATAGCTGCCGTTGAACAGCTTGGTTATCAGGCTGAATTACCGGGCGCTAAAGCAATATGCGCTAAAACAATAGACTTAGCGCTCTCTGGTTTACATTGCATGAAATGTGCGGCAAAAACCCAAACAGCTCTGTTAGCTGTTGAGGGAGTGATTTCTGCCGACGTCGATACCCACAGCGCCAAAGTTTATGGTTCAGCCACCGCCGAGACTCTGATAGCTGCCGTTGAACAGCTTGGTTATCAGGCTCAGGTTGTGGATAGCGAAACCACGCCGGCGGCAAGCGCTGCACCGATAGCAGAGGCGATGACTTTACAACATCAGGATAATCGCCAATCCAATACAGTCATTGAGCCACCAGCAGCTGTAGCTGATCGCGCTGAAACTCGCAATATAACGACGCAAGCCCCGGTTATCGACGATGACGGCAGCCTGCAATTGCTGCTCGATGGCATGACCTGCGCCAGCTGTGTTAACCGAGTACAAAAAGCCCTGATGAGCGTCGATGGCGTTGAAAATGCACGCGTTAATCTGGCTGAACGTAGCGCGTTAGTTACGGGCACTATGCAGCCAGAAGCCTTAATCAGCGCGGTACAAAATGCCGGTTATGGGGCTGAAATTATCCAAGATGAAACTAAACGCCGTGAACGTCAGCAGCAAGTTGCTGATCACAATATGCGTCGTTTTCGCTGGCAGTCTGCCGTCGCCTTAGCCGTGGGTATTCCGGTCATGGTTTGGGGAATGATCGGCGACAATATGCACTTAACCTCGGCGAATCACAATATTTGGCTGACTATTGGACTGGTGACCTTGGCGGTTATGGTCTTCGCCGGCGGACATTTTTATCGCAATGCATGGCAGAGCTTGAAAAATGGCAGTGCCACTATGGATACATTGGTCGCGGTAGGAACAGGCGCAGCATGGCTATATTCAATAACTGTCAATCTTTGGCCTGATATGTTTCCGCCACAAGCACGGCATCTGTATTATGAAGCCAGTGCGATGATTATCGGTTTAATCAATCTGGGGCATGCCTTGGAACAACGGGCACGTCAGCGCTCATCCAAAGCGTTAGAGCGTTTGTTAGATTTAACCCCGCCGACTGCCAGAGTCGTCGATGAGCAAGGCGAACACGATATTCCGTTATCTCAAGTGACCCAAGGTATGATTTTACGCTTAGCAACGGGCGATCGTGTACCGGTGGATGGTGAAATTATTGAAGGCGAAGTCTGGCTTGATGAAGCCATGCTCACGGGAGAACCTATCCCGCAACAAAAAACCGTGGGCGCTCAAGTTCATGCAGGCACGGTGGTTCAAGATGGCAGCGTGTTATTCCGCGCAGCTGCTGTCGGCAGCCAAACCACATTGGCTCGGATTATTCGCTTAGTGCGTCAAGCACAAAGCAGTAAGCCGCAGATAGGGCAATTAGCCGACCGGATCTCAGCAATATTCGTACCGGTCGTCGTGGCTATTGCTTTAATTTCTGGGGCTATTTGGTATTTTGTCGGCCCTGCACCACAAATTATGTACGCACTGGTGATCACCACCACGGTGCTGATTATCGCCTGCCCTTGTGCCCTAGGTTTAGCCACCCCGATGTCGATTATTTCTGGCGTTGGGCGTGCCGCCGAATACGGGGTATTGGTGCGTGACGCTGATGCACTACAGCAAGCGAGCCAACTTGATACCGTCGTGTTCGATAAAACCGGAACATTGACCGAAGGCATGCCTCAGGTGACTGAAATCCATGGTTTTAATAGCTATGCTGATCAGAATAGCCATCACGATATCTTGCGTTATGCCGCTGCATTAGAAATGGGTTCTAATCATCCCCTGGCTCGCGCTATCGTCAGTAAAGCCGAGCATCTAACCCTGCCGGCACCGCAACAATTTCGTACCTTAGCCGGATTAGGCGTCAGTGCCATAGTCGAAGGCAAAACGGTGTTGCTGGGTAATCAAAAACTGCTCGAACAGCATAAAATCGATATTCAGGCGGTTTCCGATACCGTGGTACAACAAGCTGCCAAAGGGATCACCCCGGTGCTATTGGCTATTGATGGACAGGTTGCCGGTTTATTATCGATTCGCGACCCCTTGAGAACCGATACCGTTAATGCATTAACACGTTTACATAACCAAGGCTATCGTTTGATTATGCTGACTGGAGATAATCCCATCACGGCAAATGCAATTGCCAAAGAAGCGGGAATCGACCAAGTGATTGCCGGTGTCATGCCCGAAGGCAAATCTGCCGCGATTGAACAACTGCAAGCTGCGGGGCACAAAGTGGCGATGGTCGGTGATGGTATTAATGATGCGCCCGCATTAGCACGCGCTGATGTTGGTATCGCCATGGGTGGCGGCAGTGATATCGCCATTGAAACGGCTTCAATAACGTTGATGCGCTCTAGCTTACATGGGGTGGCGGATGGATTGTCCATCGCCAAAGGCACGCTGCGCAATATGAAACAGAATCTGTTTGGCGCCTTTGTTTATAATGCTCTGGGCATTCCGATTGCGGCAGGTATTTTATATCCGTTCACGGGTACTTTACTAAATCCGGTTGTCGCGGGTGCAGCTATGGCGTTGTCGTCGATTACTGTGGTTAGCAATGCTAATCGTTTATTGCGCTTTAAACCTAAGCCATAAATTATCGTTCATCAAGACCAACGATAAACAGAAGTCATTAAAATTGAGGGATAAAATCAGCGCTAATAATCTGCCATAAGAATAATCCGTCATAAAAATAAAATAATAGTAGCTTACTGCCAAGTTATCGCCGTTTATTCGGCGAGCTTGGCTATTTTATTGTTAGGATAGCTCGAATCTTTGGCCTAAATTGTTTACTGTAACCAGACATAAGCGTGCAACGATAGGATATTTATGATGGCAAAACTGCTCGATGGGGTTAAACGTTGGTTTCGACAACAAGCAACTCCCCATTACCCCTATCCTGCGATGGATATCGATATCTCGACTGATTTAAGTCTACATTTAGTCGGCAGTATTCATATGGGCAGTGAAAATATGGCACCACTGCCACAACCGTTGTTGGACAAACTCGCCGCCGCTGACGCGCTGATTGTTGAAGCCGATGTCACCGACAATCGCTCACCTTTTCGTCCTAATAGCGATATACAGTTTCCGCCCATGCAACAACGTCTAAGCGCGGATGACTACGCACGCTTTATGGCCTGCTGTAAAGAACTGCAACAGCCTAGCGACTCCTTTGATCTGCTGCCGGCGTGGCAAATTGCCTTAATATTGCAAGCAACCCAAGCCCAACGACTCGGTTTACTCCCCGAATATGGCATTGATTATCAATTGTTACGCGTCGCACATGGGCATGCAAAACCCGTCATTGAACTGGAAGGGATTGATTCACAAGTAGAATTATTATTACAAATGCCTGAGCATGGTATAGATTTATTGCGAGACACCTTACTGCACTGGCGAACTAATGCACGTTCGCTGCAATTAATGCTCAGCTGGTGGCTCAATTTTCGACCTCGGCAAGAAGATAAATTACCGATGACATTCAGCCAAGATATGTACGATATCCTAATGCGCCAACGTAATCTGCTGTGGCAGAAAAAACTCATGGCGCTGCCGGCGGGTAAATATGTCGTCGCGGTTGGCGCGCTGCATCTTTATGGTGAAGGAAACCTTGTCGAATTGCTACGGCACTGAAATAATAACGATCGGTTTTAGCCGATTAAAATTTACTAGGTAATCAGAATGACTCCCGCAATTAAGTTACTCGAAAAACAAAAAATTAATTTCACATTGCATCCGTATTCACATGATCCGAGCGTCAGTAATTTCGGTGATGAGGCGGTGACCAAACTGGGGCTGGATGCACGCCAAGTATTTAAAACGCTCTTGGTTGCGCTGAATGGCGACCAAAAAACCTTAGCGGTTGCCGTCACGCCCGTCTCTGGTCAATTGGATTTAAAACATGTAGCTAAAGTGTTTAAAGTGAAAAAAGTCGAAATGGCTGATCCGCAAATAGCGCAAAAAGTGACCGGGTATTTAGTCGGTGGCATCAGTCCACTGGGGCAAAAAAAACGCCTGCCAACCGTCATTGATAGCCAAGCTCAGGAATTTAGCTCAATGTTTATTTCGGGCGGTAAGCGCGGATTAGATATTGAACTCGCGCCTGAAGATTTAGCCCGCGTGTTACAAGCGACATTTGCCGAGATCAAAAAAGCGTAGTCACCCATGCCTGCCTCAGCAAAGACTCATATCACGGATAGACACGTTATATCCGTGATATGAGCTATGGCGATATCTGGCGGTTATTGATTATTATAAATAATTTCGCCTTTAGGCTGATAATCTGCCACTTTTAATGGCGAATGAGCTTCAATATAGCCTTTCAAGACCTCGGCATCGACAAATCCAGTATTCACATATCCCGGATGGCTATCAATTTTTGGATAACCGTCGCCACCAATGGCATTAAAATTCAGTGTTGCCATACGGTAGGTTTTATCAGCCTCTAGTGGTTTACCCTCAATTTTAACTTGGCTAATGCTGCCGTCAGGATTAACCGTTAAGCTAACATTATAAAATTGTGCATAAGCTCCAGAATCTGGCTTCATATTGGCAACTGCCGTTAAATATTCAGCCACTTCTTGGCCTTTAAAATCGATATAGACTAATTCATTACCAAATGGCTGAACTTTTAATACATCTTTGTACGTGATATCCCCCGGTTCGATAGAATCACGTACCCCACCGCCACTCATGATAGCAAAATCCGCATTCGCTCGTTCTTTCTGGGCTGCCAATAGTAAATGCGCCATATTGGTTTGCTCAAAGCGTACTTTATTACGATCGCCAACCAACTTACCATCGACAGATCCGACGTTAATATTTAATTGCTGATTGCCTTTCTCTTGATAAGGCGTCAGTAATTTCATCATGATAGGATCCTGCTCAATCTGCTGGGTATAATAAACCCGCTCAGAAGAGCCATCTTCTTTGGTGACTTGTTTATTTAAATTAACCGGAATAAGCTGATAGTGTTTCAAGGTAAATTTGCCATTTTTAAATTCAAAATCAGCACGCCCAACATATTTACCCCATTCATGTGCCTGTACAATCCAAGTACCATTTTGCTGATCGGGCGCACACGGTGTCCCAGGGATATAATCTGCCTGCTTATAATTTTTATTCTCTGCCGACATACATACTGGGTCTTGTGAATGGCCACCAACAATCATATCCAAATAACCTGCGGGCAAGCTACGAGCCATTTCAACATCACCTGAGGCATTGGAGCCGTGCTCTCCATTGTCATAATGTCCCATATGAGTAGCAGCAATAACAATATCCGGTTGCTCGTTAGCACGCAGTTCTTCAACCACTTTTTTAGCTTCCTGTGCCGGAATACGGAACTCTACGCCCGGAAAATTAGCCGGATTACCAATACGCACAGTATCGTCGGTGGTCAATCCCATCACTGCAATTTTAACCCCTTGTTTATCAAAGATTTGATAGGGTTTAAACAGACGTTTGCCACTTTGAGTATCATAGATATTAGCTGACAAGAACGGGAATTTAGCCCATTTTTCCTGCATACGCAGCACCTCTAGCGGATTATCAAATTCATGATTACCCAGCGCCATGGCATCATAGCCGACCAAATTCATCCCTTTGAAATCGGGTTCGGCATCTTGTAAATCAGATTCAGGCACGCCAGTGTTTATATCGCCCCCCGAGAGTAATAATACACTGCCACCTTGTTTTTCGACTTCATTGCGAATTTGATCTACTACGGTTTTTTGTGCCGCTAATCCATACTCCCCCTGATTATTATGCCAAAAGCGTCCATGGTGGTCATTGGTGTGCAGGATAGTAATATTATAAGTTTGATCTTTTTGCCATGCATTCGCCATGCTAGCGGGGATCAATGCCAAAGAGACGGTTAATGCACAAACCGATGCCTTAAATGTAAACTTCATGGTTTTTCTCCATCGGGGATTATGTATATAAAAGTTTTTTACCAGAGACTGGAATATTACTGCGTTGTCGTATTTTTTTGTATTAAATCATGTTTTGTTTCATTAAATTGAGATACCTATCAGGTAAAGTGTCCTATTTTGATATTTTAACCTGAGTAATTATCACGTATAGAATTTATTCATTTAAATCTAATCTAAATCATATATATTGAATGACAACTTACTAATTTTATTCAATATGCACGGTTATTCACTATGATTGAACAAACAACGCCCACAGATAAAGCGGGTTCACCGCCGCCTGCTAACGTTAAAACCGGAAAAACCGTGTTCAGTATTCTGACCGCGATCAGTTTTTCACATTTGCTCAATGATATGATCCAATCATTGATATTAGCCATTTATCCCTTGTTACAAGCTGATTTTTCGCTGAGCTTCGTACAAATAGGGATGATCACACTCACTTATCAAATGGCAGCGTCAATACTGCAACCGATTATTGGTTACTATACCGATAAATATCCCCAACCTTACTCACTGCCTATCGGTATGGGCTTTACGTTAACTGGCTTGTTGCTGTTAGCGATGGCTGAAAGCTTCCCAATGATATTAGTAGCCGCCGCTTTAGTCGGTACAGGATCATCAGTATTTCATCCGGAATCATCGCGCGTCGCACGTATGGCCTCCGGAGGACGTCATGGCTTAGCGCAATCCTTTTTCCAAGTTGGCGGAAACCTCGGTTCATCTTTGGGCCCACTATTAGCCGCCTTGATTATCGAGCCTTACGGCAAAGGTAACGTTGGTTGGTTCTCTTTCGCGGCACTGCTTGCCATTATCGTCTTGCTGCAAGTCAGCCGCTGGTATAAACAGCAACATATCAACTTTAAAAAAAGCGCACAAGCCGAGGCAGTGGTAAAACGCTTGCCACGAAAAACGGTCATCGGCTCTCTATCGGTATTGCTGATTTTAATTTTCTCTAAATATTTTTATCTGGCTAGCATCAGCAGCTACTATACCTTCTATCTGATCGACAAATTTGGCGTCTCAATACAAAACGCACAAATTCATTTGTTTATCTTCTTATTTGCCGTCGCTGCAGGCACCATGATTGGCGGGCCTATCGGCGATAAAATTGGCCGTAAATACGTTATTTGGTTCTCGATTTTGGGCGTTGCCCCCTTTACGCTAGCGCTACCCTACGTTTCATTATATTGGACCAGTGTACTAACCGTAATTATTGGCTTAATTTTAGCGTCGGCATTCTCGGCGATATTGGTGTATGCCCAAGAGCTGATCCCGGGAAAAACAGGAATGGTTTCAGGGTTATTCTTTGGTTTAGCTTTTGGTATGGGCGGGGTGGGTGCTGCGGTATTAGGCTATATTGCTGATCAAACCAGTATTGAGTTGGTTTATCAACTTTGTGCATTTTTACCATTACTCGGAATATTTACTATTCTTTTGCCCAATATTGAAAGAAAATAACATTAAAAACCTTATTTTACCCATACTTACCATTATGTAAGTATGGGGATTCTTCATATTTTAACGTAAATTTCTGTTCTATAATTCATATAAATAGCCTGAATTTAGCTAGAGCTAGGCTTAAATCCATTTTTTTTTGCTATTTTGGTTATTTTTTCGCGCAATTTTTATATAAAAAAGATAAAATATATTTATCCCGCACTTCTTACCATTCACTATCCCAATAACCGAGAGGAGATTAAATGGAGCATTCGACACCCTTAATTACTACAATTGTTGGCGGTCTTGTCCTAGCGTATCTGCTAGGCATGATCGCTCAACGATTAAAAATTTCCCCTTTAGTCGGTTATTTGGCCGCTGGCGTACTTGCTGGTCCATTTACTCCCGGCTTTGTAGCAGATACTAACCTCGCCCCTGAATTAGCTGAGATTGGCGTCATCTTACTGATGTTCGGTGTAGGTTTACATTTCTCACTGAAAGATTTATTGGCAGTTAAAGCCATTGCTATTCCCGGTGCTATCGTACAAATTGCAGCCGCCACCTTACTCGGATTAGGTCTTTCGATGATCTTTGGCTGGAGCATTTTCTCCGGCATCGTTTTTGGTCTGTGTTTATCGACGGCCAGTACCGTCGTGCTACTCAGGGCGATGGAAGAACGGCAATTAATTGATAGTCAGCGCGGGCAAATTGCTATCGGCTGGCTGATTGTTGAAGATTTGGCGATGGTATTAGCGCTGGTTCTATTACCTGCCGCCGCTGGTATTATGGGAAATAATGACGCCAGTATCAGCCAATTACTGTTAGAACTGGGCTTAACTATCGGTAAAGTTATTGCTTTCATTCTAATCATGATTATTATCGGTCGCCGTGTGATCCCTTGGATCTTATCGCGTACCGCGTCTACCGGTTCACGCGAACTGTTTACCCTATGTGTGCTAGTTTTGGCTCTTGGTATCGCTTACGCCGCAGTGACTATTTTTGATGCTTCATTTGCATTAGGTGCCTTCTTCGCCGGAATGGTATTAAATGAATCCGAACTAAGCCACCGTGCCGCTCAGGATACCTTACCGCTGCGCGATGCGTTTGCCGTGCTGTTCTTTGTCTCTGTAGGTATGTTGTTTGATCCTATTATTCTGATACAACAGCCACTTGCTGTTCTTGCCGTTTTAGCGATTATCATTGTTGGTAAATCTTTAGCCGCGCTAGGAATAGTGAAGTTATTTGGGCATTCTCGACGTACCGCGTTAACAATTTCTGTTAGCTTGGCGCAAATCGGTGAATTTGCCTTTATTCTTGCCGGCATGGGCCTTACTCTCGGGGTTCTGGATAAAGAAGCACAAAATCTGGTACTCGCAGGAGCTATCGCTTCGATTATGCTTAATCCACTCTTATTCAGCTTGTTGGATAAATATCTGGAAAGAACCGAAACTATCGAAGAACAGCTGCTTGAAGAGACGCTAGAAGAGGAAACCCAAATCCCGGTCGATATCTGTGGTCATGCAGTGATTGTCGGTTACGGTCGTGTGGGCGCCATGTTAGCGGATAAACTGCGCCGCAAAAATATTCCGCTAGTGGTAGTTGAAGATACTCGCGCAAAATTTGAAGAGCTGGCAGAGAACGGTTTTAGTGCCATCCTTGGTAATGGGGCAAATAAAGATATCATTGCATTAGCCAGAGTTGAATGTGCTAAAACACTGTTACTGACTATTCCTAATGGCTATGAAGCCGGGGAAATCGTGGCAAACGCCAAAGAGCTAAATCCGGGGCTGTCAGTGATTGTCCGAGCGCATTATGATGATGAAGTTAGCTATATCAAAGAGCGTGGCGCAGATCATATCATTATTGGCGAGCATGAAATCGCTAAAGCCATGGCCGCTATCATGAACGATGAAGTCGATGAGTTTGGCTGTAGTATTGAAAATGAAAATACTGCCGCTGTACATCATAAAGATAACGGCATCAATTTAGATGAATATCTAAAACCTTCAAATTAAACATTAATATACCCGATATAATGCCACATTAGTGGCCTTAAAAAAGGGAAGCTAAGGCTTCCCTTTTATTTGACTGCTATTTGTTTAAATAGACCCTAAAGCGGCAATCAGCCGAGGTTTAGCGTTCCCAATAAGACTCTTCTAAACTGTCTTCTTTCTCGGGTAGACCTCGGGTTAAACGTGGCGAATGTTGGGTTAATACCTGATAACTCACGCGGTTAGCATATTTACAGACTTGAGCCAACGATGAATAACACAAATACGAGCGCCCGTGTTTACTGGAATTAGGCACATTCATACGGTGATAGCTATTGGCAGTAATATCATGCAGCAAAGCAGATAATGCACCATCGCCCGCACCATTGGTGTTCATGATCTTTTCTGGCCCACCCATATAAGGCTCGATATGCGAATAAATACGCAGTGGATGCTCACAATCCTGTTTACGCATGGCGCGGCTAAATTCATACAGATTAAATTCGGCAATCGCCCCCGGTAATAAGGGGTGCTGAGTTTTACGTTTACCGTCTTCCTCGGTATACGCCGCCATATAAAGCCCTGCCGGTCCTGCGGTACACAGTACTAAATCCACCCAATTTAACGCCATATCTGCCGCTAAGAGGGGATCATTAAACCCAGTAAGTTCAAAGGCTTCATCTTCATTCATTGCGACGACGGAGACATAATTGGCCAAAAATTCACGCCAAAATTGAGGATCCTGTGCGATAACATATTTGGTACCTAGTGTCAGTACCACCGGCACATTGTGTTTTTTCGCATAGTGGATCGCTTGCATCGTCGCTTCAGGCATCGGTTCACCGGGCTTACAGCGCACCAAATATGCCGTTAAGACTAAGGCTGAAGCTTCAGCAATAATCTGTTCAGGGATGCTCTCAGGGCGCAATTGGTTCATATGACCGGGGCTGATAGCGAATGTACGTTCACCGTTTTCAGTAATCAAGGTAAAACAGCGCCCTATAGGGCCATCGACGCTCTGTAAATAATTGAGATCCATACGGCTCGAGGTATGGCAAAGATAGCGGTAAGCGTAGCTACCAATTTGAATATTGTTACACATTGCGCCTAACAGTACCGAGCGGTCATCAGCCAATACCGAGTAATTATGCAGTGTATTGCCGATGGTTCCCCCTGCAAATTCATGGCTGATTAAGTTTTTTTCAGTCAGTTCACGGTATAGCGCTTCAGCGGCTTCATCTTCAATAACTAAAGAATGCCCTTTACTTAGTTGATAACGTTCAATAAATTCGTCATCTACTTTAGCTTCAATATCAACCAGCGTTTGATCAATACCGACGATATAAGCTTTATTATTTTCAGAATCCATCATTTCTTTGATGGGCTGTAATAATGGATCTCTATGACTGACAGGAAAATAATGTTTTGATTTTCGTTGACCGGGGAATTTCATAATTAATTGACTGATGTGTGGTTCAATTGTTCATTTTAGCATGATAAAAAAAAACCGACAGCTTAGCTGTCGGATATTGGCCATTCCAATGAGGAATATCAATCATTTTCGTCTAAAATATATCCGTCTACGTATATCGATTTTATCAATCACCGTTGGCGGAATGATGATTGTTTATAAAGGGTGCCGCTAAAGCCGCAAAAAGTTTTATATGATCGTCATTATCATTTAACGCTGGAATATAGTGGAATTGCTCTCCCCCATTTTCCAGAAAGAATTCTTTATTCTGTTCACTAATTTCTTCTAAAGTTTCTAAGCAATCAGCCGCAAAACCGGGGCAAATAACTTGCACATGTTTTACCCCTTCAGCAGGTAATTTTTCCATCGTTTTATCAGTATACGGCATCAACCAAGGCTCACGTCCAAAACGTGACTGATAAGTCATGATAATTTTTTCTGTCGGGAAATTTAACGCCTCTTTTAACCGCTGAGTAGTTGCTTCGCACTGTTGCGGATAAATATCCCCAGTATCAGCATAACGCTGAGGGATACCATGAAACGACAGCAATAATCGGTCCGGTTCACCATATTTAGCAAAACTGGCTTCAATGGAATTGACCAAGCTTTGAATATAATCGGGATGCTCGGCATAGCTGCGAATAAAATTCACGCTAGGAATAGTGCGATGGGTTGAAAATGCGTGGCTAATCCCCTCATAGACCGCAGCAGTGGTTGAGCATGAATATTGAGGATACAACGGCAAGATAATAAAATCAGTCACTTGCTTAGCTAATAAATTATTAACTGCGCTGGCTATCGAAGGAGAACCATAACTCATTCCCAATTCAACCGGCGTCTCTGGCAACAATGCGGCTAATTTCTGTTGCTGTCTTTGGCTATACACCAATAAAGGAGAGCCGCCTTCCATCCAGACGGATTGGTATAATTTAGCCACTTTTGGCGAACGAAAAGGCAAAATCGCGCCATACAGTATCGGTTTCCAAATCAACGGCGAGACATCAATCACTCGTGGATCGGTTAAAAACTCGGCCAGATAGCGTTTTACGGCTGCCGTAGTAGGCGCATCAGGCGTACCTAAATTGACTAATAAAATACCGTATTTCTTCACCGAGGTGTTGAGCGCCATGGTTGATTACTCCTTATTGATAATTATTCCCAACTATAACATAAATCAATAACAGCTCTACCTGTTCCTGTAATAACTTAACTGATGACTACCCTAAAAATAAGGCAGCTAAATAAGCTGCCTTAATCATAGAATACTTAATATGTTAGCCTAAGATTTTAGCTAATTCAGCACTCACTTCAGTCACTTTGCGTGTGCCATCCAGTTTGAAATATTTAGTATTTCCTGCTGCGGCATCTTGCTCATAATAAGCCACCAAAGGCGCTGTTAATGCATGATATTCGACTAAACGTTTACGGACAGTTTCTTCCTGATCATCTTTACGAATAGTCAGTTCTTCACCGGTAACGTCATCTTTATTCTCAACTTTAGGTGGATTATAGCTGATATGATAAACGCGGCCTGATGGCGCATGCACGCGACGACCAACGATACGATCAACGATAATATCGTCTGGTACATCAAACTCAAGAACGAAATCGACGTTAATGCCGGCTTCTTTCATTGCATCCGCTTGTGGAATTGTCCGCGGGAACCCATCCAACAAGAATCCATTGCGGCAATCCTCTTGTTTGATGCGCTCTTTAACCAGTGCGATAACTAATTCGTCAGTCACCAGTTTTCCGTTATCCATCAATTCTTTAGCTTTTAATCCCAGTTCTGAACCGGATTTCACTGCGGCACGCAGCATGTCACCTGTAGAAATCTGAGGGATCCCAAATTTCTCCATGATAAATTGAGCTTGTGTGCCCTTACCAGCGCCCGGAGCGCCCAGAAGAATGATACGCATTGCGTAAACCCCTTGCTATTTGTTTTTTATAATTTGAAAGAAATCGCGCTACCTTACCATTATGCCAGCATATTACTCAAGAACGTAGGTAACCGTTTCAGTATTTATCTTATTTCGTAAAAGAAAAAAACCACGCTTAAAAATACATTAAAGCGTGGTTTTTGTTTAAAAACGAACATTCATTAGTTTAATTATTTTACTAATAACTGATTCATTTTACGTATAAATTGGTTCGGATCTTCTAAGGTTCCGCGCTCAGCCAATAAGGCTTGATCAAACAAAACATCAATCCAATCCGCAAATTGAGCGTCATCTTCAACTTCAGAGGCCAATTTGACTAATGGATGCGCTGGGTTGATTTCAAAGTTATATTTAACTTCAGGTACCGGTTGCCCTGCCGCCGCAAATAATTTGGCCATTTGGGTGCTCATTTCATCTGCACTTGTGGTCACAATCGCTGGCGTGTCGGTTAAACGATGAGTTAATTTCACTTCTTTAACGCGTTCACCTAAAAGTTTTTTAACCCGTTCCACAAAGGGTTCTAACTGTTTTTCGGCTTCTTGCTGCTCTGGTTGATTTTCATCAGCCAGTTTATCCAATGATTCGTCGGCTTTGCTGACCGATTGGAAAGCTTTACCATCGAACTCAGAAAGATAATTCATCATCCATTCATCAATGCGATCGGATAACAACAGCACTTCTATGCCTTTTTTACGGAACAGCTCTAAATGTGGGCTATTTTTAGCCGCTGCGTAGCTATCTGCGGTGATGTAATAGATTTTATCCTGACCTTCAATCATGCGGCTAACATAGTCTTCCAGCGAGACATTCTGTAAATCGCTGTCATTATGCGTGCTAGCAAAACGCAGTAACTTAGCAATGGTTTCGCTGTTGCCCATATCTTCGGCTGGGCCTTCTTTCATCACCAAGCCAAATTGCTGCCAGAAAGTTTGGTATTTTTCAGGCTCATTTTTAGCCATTTTTTCCAGCATTTGCAGAACACGTTTGGTCAGTGCGCTGCGCAGATTACGGGTCAATGAACTGTCTTGCAAAATTTCACGCGACACGTTTAATGGCAGATCGTTGGAATCCAACAAACCGCGCACGAAACGCAGATAATTCGGCATAAATTGTTCAGCGTCATCCATAATAAATACACGCTGAACATATAATTTTAACCCGTGGCTTTGGTCACGATTCCATAAATCAAATGGAGCTTTCGACGGAATATACAACAAGCTAGTATATTCTTGTTTACCTTCAACGCGGTTATGGCTCCATGCTAATGGGTCAGCAAAGTCATGCGAAATGTGTTTATAAAATTCAACATATTCTTCGTCGCTAATGTCTGATTTGCTGCGAGTCCATAACGCTTTGGCTTTATTGATTTTTTCCCATGTTACTGTGCCGTCTTCTTCATTTTTAGTTTCAATTTCAACGGGCAAAGCAATATGGTCTGAATATTTACTAATGATTGAACGTAAACGCCAGTCATCTAAAAACTCGGTTTCATCTTCGCGTAAATGCAGAGTAATTTCAGTCCCGCGATCGGCTTTTTCAATATCCGCGATGGTATATTCACCTTCACCGGCAGATTCCCAATATACCCCTTGGTCTGCGGCTTGTCCTGCTGCGCGGCTACGTACGGTGACTTTATCTGCCACGATAAATGCAGAATAGAAACCCACACCAAACTGACCAATTAATTGGCTGTCTTTGGCGTTATCGGTACCTAATGATTCTAAGAAAGCTTTGGTGCCTGATTTTGCGATAGTCCCTAAATTGTCTATCACTTCGTCGCGGCTCATACCAATACCGTTATCACTAATGGTCAGGGTGCGATTATCTTTATCTGTCGAAATACGTACGCGTAACTCGCCATCATTCTCATACAGCTCTGGCTTAGAAAGTGCACGAAAACGCAGTTTATCAGCAGCATCTGACGCATTTGAAATAAGCTCGCGAAGGAAAATTTCTTTATTCGAGTAAAGTGAGTGGATCATCAACTGAAGCAGTTGTTTAACTTCTGATTGGAATCCACGTGTTTCCTGTCCTTTCATACTCATTAATGACCTCTATTCAAATCCAATAAGGAAAATTTTTTGTTTCGATGAACAATATTTGGGGGTTAAAAGCAAAATTTCAAGCGACGATCAATAAATAAATCTAACTAGAAAGGGAAATAAATACACTGAAAAGGGAAGACTGGCAGTAAAATGGCAGCATCTGTAGAGGAAAAGACTATCGCCGATAATAATATCGGCGATAGAACGTAAACGGATTAATTAATAATGCAGTCTCTGACGCCCCGCCAAGGAATGAGACAAGGTAGTGCCATCCACCATTTCTAACTCGCCACCCACTGGCACACCGTGGGCAATACGGCTGGCCATCACATTATATTGGCCACACATTTCGGCGATATAGTTGGCGGTAGCTTCGCCTTCAACGGTTGGATTAGTCGCGAGAATAACTTCTGTTATCGATTCACTCGATAAACGTTCTTCCAGTCTATCTAAACCAATATCCATCGGACCGATACCGTCTAGAGGCGATAGATGCCCCATTAAGACAAAATAACGACCGGCAAATTGACCTGTCTGCTCAATAGCATGAATATCCGCAGGGCTTTCGACAATGCAAATTTGTCCATTCTGCTGACGGCGAGGATTAGCACAAATATTGCACACAGTTTGCTCGGTAAATGTCCGGCAATCCTGACAATGGCCAATTTCAGACATTGCACGCGTCAGTGCTTGAGCTAAGCGCATTCCGCCACTGCGATCACGCTGTAGTAACTGAAAAGCCATACGCTGAGCTGATTTAGGACCGACCCCCGGCAAACAGCGCAGTGCCTCCATCAGCGACTCCAGAAGTGGACTGGTCTGCATTAGAATGGCATCTTAAAGCCCGGAGGCAATTGCATTCCGTTAGAAACACTGGCCATTTTTTCTTTTTGGGTTTCATCGATACGACGAGCGGCGTCATTAAATGCTGCCGCAATCAAATCTTCCAGCATTTCTTTATCGTCTTCCATCAAGCTTGGGTCGATTTCGACACGACGGCAATTATGTGAACCGTTGATAGTCACTTTAACCAAACCTGCGCCTGATTCACCCGTTGCTTCTAGGCTAGCAATTTCTTCCTGAACCTTTTGCATTTTATCCTGCATTTGCTGGGCTTGCTTCATCAGATTACCCAAACCACTTTTACCAAACATATTAATCTCTCATAGCAATGGCTACAGCGCCCTGTAGCGGTTAAACGGGACGAATACTTTCTTCGTCAAGCTGCGCATCAAACAAACTAAGCAACTTAACAATAGTTTTATCCGCAATAATTGACTGGCGCGCTTGTGCCAGTTTTTCTTCATAAATGATTTGTCGCCATTCCAACGGCGTTTTTTGTGCGGGATTATCATCCTGAATAATATTCAGTTCAATCAACCGACCACAATGTTCACTCAACGCATCTTGTAATGTTTTATGGGCAGAAGCAAGATTCAAATGACGCTGAGTCGAACGCAAATGAAGATTAATTTGCGTATCACTTATCTGTTCTATATATGAATTCAAAGCCAATTGTTCAACCAGCTTAGGAATTTTTAATTGAAAAATTTGTGCTGACCACGGATCACGCTCTCGAGCTTGTTGTGCGATTTTTGCTGCCAGCTCCGGGGTTTTTTCATATTCCAGCGCTTGTTTTATTTCTGCAGTCGTGGTGACTTGTGGCTCAGCAATCTGTTTATTTTGCGAACGCCACTGATAAGGTACAGGTTTTTCTGGCTTATTTTGTGGCTGTTCAGTATTTTTTTTCTGGGCATTCTGCTGACGCTGTGTAGACACCGCTGCCAGTCGCTCTAGCGCTGACATTGCCGGCTTAGCCTGTGGCTTAGCCGGTTTATCCTTTTTTGACGCAGAGCCCTCATCAGGAGGCATCTGTAAGGATTGCCGAGCTTTCAACAATTGCAACGTCGGGCTATTTTCTAGCGCCGGAGAACTCTCTTGTGACAACTGCCCTGTTGGCATCGCTGACTGCGCAGGATGCTGACGCGCCACAGTATTCATTGGTGAACCGCCCGACGACGGTGCTGCTGCCATTTGAGGCGCAATTAGCGGCGCCGCAGGTGGCTGTTCAATAATACTTTTCGGATGAAAAGCCAGTGCTCTCAACAAAGTCATTTCAACCCCCATGCGCAATTCCGGCGCATAGGCTAACTCTTTGCGTCCCACCAGTAAAATCTGGTAATACAGCTGCAAATCTGCCGGAGAAATAGCGCGCGCCAACAGACGTAAGCGCCCATCTATCGATGAGGGATCTGATCCTTGAGCGGCAGGTAATAATTGGATCATCGCAATACGGTGCAATAACGCCAGCATTTCAACCAGTAGATTTTCCCAATCCGCACCGCGAGTCGCTGCATTATCAACTAATGACATCACGGCCGGACCATCAGCTCGGTTTAGTGCTTCGATAATAGCTAAAGGCTGTTCATCGTCCAATGTCCCGAGCATTTGGCTAACGATGTCAGTAGTCACTTTACCTTGGCCCATGGCGATAGCTTGGTCCGCTAAACTCAACGCATCGCGCATACTGCCATCGGCTGCACGGGATAAGAGTTGCCTTGCCCGATTGTCGCTTTCGATATGTTCTTCGTTAAGCACATGCGCGAGCTGCTGGCTAATTTGATCAATATCGAGGGCTTTAAGATGGAACTGCAAACAGCGGGACAATATTGTCACCGGTAATTTTTGTGGATCAGTCGTTGCCAGCAAGAATTTCACATGTTCAGGCGGCTCTTCTAAGGTTTTAAGCAACGCGTTAAAACTGTGACGAGAAAGCATATGCACTTCGTCAATAAGATAAACTTTAAACCGACCGCGCGCAGGGGCGTATTGCACGTTATCTAGCAATTCGCGGGTATCTTCAACTTTTGTACGTGAAGCTGCATCGATTTCAATCAGATCGACAAATCTGCCCTGTTCTATTTCAAGGCAATTTACGCATTTTCCGCACGGGGTAGCCGTTATTCCTTGTTCGCAATTAAGGCCTTTAGCGAATAAACGGGCGATAGTAGTTTTTCCGACACCACGAGTGCCAGAAAACAAATAAGCGTGATGCAGCCGCTGGTGTTCAAGACCGTTAGCTAATGCTGTCAGCACATGTTGCTGACCCACGACATCTGAAAATTTTTGGGGGCGCCACTTACGGGCAAGTACCTGATAGCTCATGAATTCCGCAGCGATTAAACATGATAATAATGACCATGCTACCACAGCCTCACACATTACGGCGAGGCTATGATTAAAAATGTCAGGTAGAGGCTAATTAGTGACCAGGGAACTCAATCAGGCTAAAGGTATGAATACCTTCTTTTTCTAAACGTTCCTGTCCACCTAAATCAGGCAGAGAAATAATAAATGCGGCCTCAACAATGTTACCACCGAGCTGTTCGATCATTTTCACTGTCGCTTCGATAGTACCACCGGTTGCGAGCAGATCATCGATAACCAGTACGTTATCTCCTGGCTTAATGCTATCTTTATGAATTTCCAACGTATCGGTACCATATTCAAGATCGTATGTCATACTCAATACTTCGCGCGGCAATTTACCTTTTTTACGCACAGGCACAAAACCTACACCTAAAGTTAATGCCACGGGCGCACCAAATAAAAATCCACGGGCTTCTGTACCGACAATTTTAGTGACGCCTTTATCACGGTAGCGTTCAGCTAACAGGCGAATAGTGGCCTGATACGCCGTCGGATTATCTAATAGCGTGGTAATATCTCTAAATAGAATGCCTTCCTTCGGATAATCAACGATGGTGGCGATACTGTCTTTAATTAATTGCAGTTCTTGCTCTTTTGCAGTCATAATCGGTGCCAATTTAATAAACACTAAACGATAGAATCTATGCAAAGTCCCATAAAAATGCAACATAAAGCCGTATCTTTGGCATGATTTTTATCAATAATCCACTATTTAACCGGTTAACTCAGGTTTAAAATGAAAATATCAACACTGTTGGCCGCACTAAAAGCGCAAATTGATAATCTTGAAACTCAAGTTGCGCCGCTGTCAGAGCACATTTTTAGTCAAGCGCGCTTCGATAAAAATTTATTTAATCGGAAAAGCCAAAAATTAGGCGACTGTTTGGCCGAACTCAACCACTATTATGCCCAGCTATGCCATTCGGTTTCTCTCGGACATGAGCAGCAAGTGGGCTTTTTAACCGAAAAAATTGTGTGTCAAATCCAAGCACTAGCACGCGAGGTGTCGACTCAATCATTGCGCAAAAAAGAAGATAATTATAGCCAGAAAAAAGCGCAGGTAGATTTATATGCGCGGCTATCTCAACATCAAGATTTTGAACGCCGATTGGTCGCCATGATAAACGATCGTGAATTGGTGTTAGATAAGCAAACTAATCACGCGGCACGTCACAAGTTACAACAAGAATTAGCCGCTTTAGCTGGCCGACTTTACCGCTGCCGGCAAGCATTATTACGAATTGATAAATCTATCGAGCAGCAAGAAAATCTATTTCGTGAATAGCTATCTATTTTCGAGGGGTAACTTTCTATTTTCGATAAATACTTTCTATTTTGGTGAATAACTTTCTATTTTGGTGAATAATAAACATGGACTGTATAAATGAGTCATAATATCGATAATGCCCCTGCCGAAATAAAACTGGCAGTAGATTTAATTTATTTATTAGAAAGCCATCATATTGATAATGATGTTGTTTTGAAGGCATTAGATATCGTTAAAATGGATTATCAACGCAAAAAAAGCCAACAACAAACAGGGGGAAAGCCTAGTATTGACTCTTCCCCCATCGGCTAATCTATCAAAATAATCAACGTGTTAGCTTAATTCTCTGTTGGCTTATCGGGTGAGTTATCAGAATTTGGTTTCAGCGTTTTAATTTCTTCAATTTGATCGCCTTTCTCATTATGCAGATGAACCTCAAGCTGGTTAAACGCAATATTAATGTCGTTTTCTCGGCACAATTTATCAATAGTACGATTCACTTCATCGGTAGTCACGCCACGGTCACCAATTTGACGCACATAAAAACGTAATTCGTGATCTAACGTACTGGCTCCAAAGCCAGTAAAATAGGCCCCTGGCGCAGGATCGGTCATCACTTTGCTATTACTGGTCGCCGCTTGTAATAACACCTGTTTTACTTTGTCTAAATCTGAACCATAAGCTACGCCTAATCCGATAGTGATCCGCGTAACGGTATCTGATAACGACCAGTTAATCAGTCGTTCGGTAACAAAAGCTTTATTGGGAATAATCACTTCTTTGCGATCAAAATCAATGATAGTGGTCGCACGAATACGAATTTTGCTCACCGTGCCCGAAAAATTACCGATAGTCACGGTATCACCAATACGGATCGGGCGTTCAAACAACAAAATAATCCCCGAAACAAAGTTGGCAAAAATTTCTTGTAAACCAAAACCTAAACCAAAAGTTAATGCCGCCGCTAACCATTGTAGCTGGTTCCATGTCACCCCTAAGGTTCCGAGAGAAGCAATGGTGCCGATACCAATAATAATGTAGGTCAATAACGTAGTGATAGCGTAAGTTGACCCTTGGCGCAGTTTGAGCCGAGACAATACCAGGACTTCTAATAATCCGGGCAAGTTACGGGTCATGACCCAAGCAACGACCATAATAATTAATGCTAAGAATAAATCAGCTAACGTGACGGCTTGTAATGCATTTTCACCCGCGATAGTAGGTACGGTGGTGTGCCACAAGGTCACGCTGTCGAGGAACGAAAAAATTGTAATAAAATCAGACCAAATGGTATAAAACGCCAGCACAAAGATAAAAAATAACGCCATGGTGGTTAAACGTAATGATTGCTGGCTGATTAAATCAATCGACATCGGTGGCTCTTTGACCGGATCACCTTCTGGATCTTCTGGCTGGCCTAGGCTTTTTCGCCGCTCAATCGCACGTTTATACGCTAATTTTCGCGCTGCCAAAGTCAATGCACGGAGACAGGTGTTATACACGATATACCAGAGTAACAGCAGATACAGGCTATCAATCCAGCGGTTTGCCAGCCTCAGCGTGGTATAATAATACCCCGCCATCATCAGCCCAATGAGAATTAATGGCGAGAAAGTTAACAGCGTTACCACTATCGAACGGGTTAAATGACTGCCATTTTCTTTCCAAACGTGGCGGCAGAATGGTAAAGTAAACAAAAATACCATCAGCAACGAAATCAATACCACCAACTGTCCAATTACGTCATTAGCAAGCCGTAAAGGATAGTTAACCCCGTAAGTCGACCAATAAATAAGAGGCAGTAACGGTAAAGATAAATTAGCAATCTGACGGCGTGTGCGTGCAATCACTGCTTTATCAATACCAAAATGTTGCTCGGCGATACCTTCCGGCTTTAACAAGCGATAACAGAATTCGAACAGTACCCAGAATAGCGCAAATTGTTGAAAAATAGCCCAAATAAATTCGCCTTGTGCATTACCCGTTTTTAAAAACCAATAACCGCAAGCAATGGCTATCATTGAGGCTGGTAAGGTTTGCGACAAGGTAAGTAACAATGCCAACGGTGTATTAAATTGGCTATCTTGGGACAATCGATTCACTTGGGTACTGATTTGCTGCAAGCGTATCGTTACTTTTTTAGAAAGCCACAGAAAAGCTATCGCTAATATCCACAATGGCAGACTTATTGGTAATGCGTTGACTAAACCTTTCTGCAAACTACTCCACGATAAGCTAAAATCCAATGATTTCAGTTCATTCTTAGCCGCCTCAGGGAAACTTTGCAGCCAAGTTAAATCCATCGGTTTATTACTATTTACCCAAAAAATTTGCTGAGCTAAGGTGTTTTCTAAAGAACTAATCACACTCAACAGCTGTTTTTGTTCAAGTTGCAAATTAATCGCTTGAGATATCTGCCCGCCTAACTGGATATTAAGCTGATCGAGCAAATCACGCCGTACCTCGAGTAACTCAGATAGTGAATTTTTTAACTCCGGGGTAATCACATTTTTTTCAGCTTCATCCAGATTATTTTCATACTGTTTAGCCACCAGCTCATTAATATAATCTGAGGTTAAATATAAGGCGTCGCGCTGTTTATTAATATCAAACTGTTCCAGGCGCAGGTCGGCAATCGTATTGGGTAAATTCTTAGTTAAGATATCGGGGGGAAGATTAACCTGCTCTTGAAACAAAATGCGCGATAATAGCAAACTTCCGCGCAGCACATTAATTTGCTCTTTTAAATTGCGTTCAGTTTGTGTCACCCTTTCCAGCCACGATTGTACTTTGATGCCCTTTTGCACCATGAGATTATTTTCTTGGGTGACCGAGATCAAGCGCTCGCTCAACTGTTTATTAATCGCAATCTCTTTTTGCACTAACGGATTATTACTGGCGTTCAAATTGGCTGAGGGAGAGCTTTGCACTTCACGCGCAGTTTCTTCGGAGTTATCTAGCCGTTTGTCACTAATAGTGGCTTGAACTTGCTGGATCTGCTCATTTAATACTTCAATAAATTCAGCGCTGTAATCTCGCTGTTTTTGTAATACATCTTGTAACTGGGTATTGGCTTGCAATACCTTTTTTTGGAAATCATTTTGTTGCTGTAAGTAATATTGTTCTATTTGTAATAATTCAGTCTGTGTCGGGCGCAAATTGGCCGGTCGATTTAAGGTACCGTTTAGCTCATCACGGATTTCTTGTAAGCGGCGTGCATTTTCCATCATAATTGATTGTGCACGTTCGGGCTGAGTCTGTAACCCAACCAACTGGGCACTAAAACTGGCTAAATCAGCTTGTTCCGTTTGTAGTTTAGCTAATAAGCTATTTAACTCAGCTTCTAATTGCGCTAATGACAAGGTTTTTAAATGGGCGATAAACTCCGCCTGAACTTGAGGCCCCCGGGATTTAATCCGTTTTAAACTATTAATTGCTTGTTTGGATTCTGAATCTGCTCGATTAATTTTTTTTTGCAGATCGTCTGAGGCTTTATTGAGCTTTTCAATACCATCATAAAAAACTAACGCTTTTTCTATGTCGTTAACCGATAATTTCTCTTCTTCGGTCAAATTACTTCGTTTGCTTAATAAGCTAAGTTCGTTCTGTATATCATCACGAGAAGGGATCGTGCCGGTAGTTAAGGCCCTTGCCTCAGCGGCAATAAAAAAAACTAAGAAGAATAAAATAACAGGAAAAATAAATGATGAACGACGCAGTTTATAATTATCAATTGATGTGTGCATGGTAAATATATCCGAATTATACTGGTCAGATTATGTATTAGCATTGCGCCAGTCAAAACAACCGACGCAATAAAAATACGCATCTGATAGCGTTAGAATGTCAGTACCTTGTCTGCCGCCAAGGTCCATTCAGCCAGTTCGACTAACGTTCCCACTGATACGCCTTCGGCTAAAGTTAATCCACTGATACCTCGGGCGTCGGTACAGGTTTTACACAACTTAACGGGCACCTGTTGAGCAGTTAGAATTTCCAGCATTTGCTGTAAATTATAGCCTTCTTTAGGATGTTGAGCGGCTAACCCTGCCGTAACAGCATCTGACATCAAAAAAACTTTCAACTCGGTTTGAGGATGATTTTCTTTTAAGGTAATCGCTAAACGCAGTGAGTTAAATAAAGTCTCGCTACCGTATGGTGCGCCATTTGCAATGATTAAGATAGAACTCATAATGATCTCCGTTATTCCGATGGTGCAGGTTGTCGCCTTATCGAAGGAGATGATCGCATCATTTCAATCAGGCTATCGACTAAGGTAACAGTATGTTGATAGATATTAAAACTCTCAGGTTGGAATAACCAGTTTTCTAAGATGCCAGAAATCATCGAATGCACCATAATTGAAGCGCATTCGACATTAAGATTAGCGGGGAGTTGTCCTGCGTCGATACATAATTGAAGTTGATCTACAATCCGACTGTGGCTTGCCATATAGTTTTCTCTTTTAAAGTCCACTACCGCCGCCATTTCGCCTACCATTTCACACTTATGGAAGAATATTTCCATCAATGCACGGTTTTTAGGATTATCAATAAATTCGGTTAAAATATATATTAACAATTCTCTTAGGCTTGAGAGTGGATCATTGATATATTTTAATCGATAATTTCTTTCAGCGAGGAGAATTTGGCTATCACTGAATTCACAAGCTTGATAAAACAAATCCGCTTTATTTTTAAAGTGCCAATAAATAGCGCCACGAGTGACTCCCGCGGCTTTGGCTATATCAGCTAAAGATGTGGTAGATACACCCCGCTCTGAAAACGTCTTTATTGCGGCATCTATTATTTCTTGGCGGGTTATCTCGGCTTGTTGTTTAGTTTTTCGTGCCATTGCTCTTTGTTTTTGTCGAAAGCTGATTTACATACATTCGTGTATGTTTGTACTATAGCACGTGATAAATTTTATTCTGTCATAATTTTCTTAATAGTTACCTAAAATAACTTGAGCGCAGATAATCTGCAAAGTAGTGTGCCTGTTCTTCAGATAAAAATAACGGAACGGGATATCGATACGGGGCAGAATAATTGCCGCTCAATGCATCGTGGGTATAGTCATATTGATTAATTGAGGTTGACTTATGCGAACTAACAGAGGGGTATTACCTCTGGCTATATTGGTACTTTCAGGTAGCTTAGCTTTATCAGGATGTAACGATGACACTCAAGGTGGCGGAGAGCGTCCGGCGCCTGAAGTAGGTATCGTAACGCTGAAAGCAGAACCTCTGACGGTTAAGACTGAATTACCAGGCCGAACTTCCGCCTATCGGATTGCCGAAGTACGCCCACAAGTGGGTGGAATTATTTTAACTAGAAACTATAAAGAAGGCAGCGATATCGACGCTGGAACTTCTTTGTACCAAATTGATCCAGCACCTTTCAAGGCTGCTTATAATAGTGCACAAGCTGATTTAGCTAAAGCCAAAGCAAATGCCGATATGGCCCGTTTAACGGTCAATCGCTATAAACCGCTATTGGGTACTAACTATATCAGTAAACAAGAATACGATACGGCGACCTCAACCTATGCGCAGGCCGTTGCTGCGGTTAAAGCAGCTGAATCTGCGGTTGAAACAGCGCGTATTAATCTAAATTATACCAAAGTGACAGCACCAATCTCAGGTCGTACCGGTAAATCAAGCGTGACGGAAGGTGCTTTAGTCGCTACTGGCCAAACAACGCCATTGACTGTCATTCAACAATTAGATCCAATCTATGTGGATGTCACTCAATCCAGTGATGACTTTATTCGTCTGAAAAATGAAATTGCTCAAGGTTCATTGCAAAAAGAACCCGGTAAAGCGCCAGTTAGTTTGGTTATGAATGGCGGTAAAGTTTATGGTCAAGAGGGTTACTTAGAATTCTCTGATGTGACTGTCGATGAAACTACCGGTTCAATCACCATGCGCGCTGTTTTCCCTAATCCTGAAAAAGAGTTATTGCCAGGAATGTTTGTCCGCGCAATTCTTGAAGATGGGGTGATTGAAAATGCCATTCTGGTACCACAACAAGGGGTGACTCGTACACCTCGTGGACAAGCCCAGGTTATGGTGGTGAATAAAGATAATCAAGTTGAGGCGCGTCAAGTTACTGCATCTCAAGCCATTGGTAACCAATGGCTGATCACGGAAGGCTTACAGCCGGGCGATCAAGTTGTGGTTATCGGCCTGCAAAAAATCAAACCGGGCGCTAAAGTCGTAGCCAAAGAAGCTAATTTGGAAACGCAATCCATAGACAATCAGGCAACCCCTGAGAAAAAGTCTTAACAAGGAGTGGGTGATTAATGCCTAAGTTTTTTATAGATAGACCAATATTTGCATGGGTAATAGCGATTATTACTATGCTTGCTGGTCTGCTGGCAATTATCAAGTTACCTGTATCTCAATACCCGACCATTGCACCGCCGGCGATTTCTATCTCCGCTAGCTATCCAGGTGCTGATGCCACAACGGTACAAAATACAGTAACTCAGGTTATCGAACAGAACATGAACGGTATCGATAACTTGGTGTATATGTCATCGACCAGTGACTCTTCCGGTAACATGAATATCTCGCTGACTTTTGATGCGGATACTGATGCCGATATTGCACAAGTACAGGTACAGAACAAACTGCAATTAGCGATGCCGTTGCTGCCACAAGAAGTACAGCAGCAAGGGATTAGCGTAGATAAATCCACCAGCTCCTTCTTGATGGTTGCTGGGTTTATCTCCAATGATGGTTCTATGGACCAGGATGATATCGCCGACTATGTGGGATCGAGTATTAAGGATCCCCTCAGCCGTGTAACCGGTGTCGGTGAGACGCAGTTATTTGGTTCACAGTATGCCATGCGCATCTGGCTCGATCCGGATAAATTAGTCAAATACAACATGAGTACTTTGGATGTTATCAATGCGATAAAAGTCCAAAATAATCAGGTTGCTGCTGGGCAAATTGGTGGT
The DNA here is from genome assembly GCF_001294465.1 of Moellerella wisconsensis ATCC 35017. GTDB lineage: Bacteria > Pseudomonadota > Gammaproteobacteria > Enterobacterales > Enterobacteriaceae > Moellerella > Moellerella wisconsensis. The sequence continues at coordinate 57,520 of NZ_LGAA01000011.1, read as the reverse complement.
GCTCCATCGGTAGCTAATCAACGATTGAATGTGTCTATCATTGCGCAGACCCGTCTGAATAATGCGGATGAGTTTTCTAATATTTTACTGCGGGTTAATCAAGACGGCTCTCAAGTTCGCCTGAAAGATGTGGCCGTTGTCGAACTAGGTGCAGAAAACTACAACATCTTAGCTCGCTATAATGGTAAACCTTCTGCCGGTATCGGGATCAAGCTAGCCACTGGGGCTAACGCACTGGATACAGCGAAAGCTGTGCGTACAACGCTGTCAGATATGGAACCGTTCTTCCCGCAAGGGCTGGAAGTGGTTTATCCATACGATACTACCCCATTCGTTAAAATTTCAATTAACGAAGTGGTGAAAACTCTGGTTGAAGCCATCATGTTGGTGGTCGTGGTCATGTATCTGTTCTTACAGAACATCCGTGCCACACTTATCCCAACAATTGCCGTGCCAGTGGTGCTCTTAGGGACTTTCGCCATACTGGCGATGCTCGGTTATTCCATCAATACCTTGACGATGTTCGCCATGGTGCTCGCCATCGGTCTTCTGGTGGATGATGCCATCGTGGTGGTTGAAAACGTTGAGCGTGTGATGCAAGAAGAAGGGTTGCCCCCGAAAGAGGCAACCAAAAAATCCATGGAACAAATCCAAGGAGCCTTGGTGGGGATTGCGCTGGTGCTATCAGCCGTATTTATCCCAATGGCCTTCTTCGGAGGTTCTACCGGTGCTATTTATCGTCAATTCTCGGTAACTATCGTTGCTGCAATGGTACTTTCGGTTCTGGTAGCCATGATTTTGACACCAGCATTGTGCGCAACCATGCTGAAACCGATCAAAAAAGGCGATCATGGTCAAACTAAAGGCTTCTTTGGCTGGTTTAACCGTACTTTTGAAAAACAAGCGCATCATTATACCGACAGCGTAGCTCGCATGCTGAATGGTACCGGCCGCTACCTATTGATTTATGTAGTATTGGTCGCGGGAATGGCGTTTATGTTCTTACGTTTACCGTCATCTTTCTTACCCGAGGAAGATCAGGGGGTATTCTTAGCCATGGTGCAGTTACCTTCAGGCTCAACACAAGAACAAACTCAAGAAGTACTGTCCGAAGTCAGCGATTACTTTAGAACTGATGAAGAGCGCAACGTACAATCTGTATTTACCGTTAATGGCTTTGGCTTCGCCGGTCAGGGGCAAAATATGGGTCTCGCGTTCGTGGTTCTGAAAAACTGGAGTGAGCGTCAAGGGGATGAAAACCACGTTAGTGCGATTGTTCAACGTGCCAATATTGCATTGTCTAAAAAGCAAGAAGCAATTATTTTCGCCTTTAATATTCCAGCGATTGTTGAGTTAGGTACAGCCAGTGGCTTTGACTTTGAGTTGGTTGACCGTGGTGGTTTAGGCCATGAGCAACTGGCGGAAGCACGTAATCAGTTACTTGGGTTAGCAGCTCAGCATCCTGAATTATTGCAAAACGTCCGCCCTAATGGTCAAAATGATACATCGCAGTACCGTTTACGGATTGATCAACAAAAAGCCGAAGCGCTAGGTGTTTCAATCAGTGATATCAATAGCACGCTGAGTACTATGTTTGGTGGTAATTACGTCAATGACTTTATTGACCGTGGCCGCGTGAAGAAAGTGTATATTCAAGGTGAGGCAAATAGCCGTATGTTACCTTCGGATATTTCTACGCTGTACGTTCGTAATAACCAAGCACAAATGGTGCCGTTCTCTGCCTTTGTTGATACATCACAAGATCCTTGGACTTTCGGGTCACCACGTTTAGAACGTTATAACGGTGTGCCTTCAATGGAGATCCAAGGGGATGCTGCACCGGGTAAAAGTACTGGTGAGGCTATGCTGCTGATGGAAAAACTCACCGCAGAGCTGCCAGCAGGTATTGGCTACGAATGGACAGGAATGTCGTATCAAGAACGTCTGTCTGGTAACCAAGCACCGGCGTTATACGCTATCTCACTGATTGTCGTCTTCTTATGCTTGGCGGCATTGTATGAGAGCTGGTCAATTCCATTCTCAGTTATGTTAGTTGTTCCGCTCGGGATCATTGGGGCATTGCTGTTTACCTCAATCCGTGGCTTAGACAACGACGTTTACTTTAAGGTGGGCCTACTCACCACCATTGGGTTGTCGGCGAAAAACGCCATCCTAATTGTTGAGTTTGCCAAAGACCTAATGGATAAAGAAGGAAAAGGCTTAGTCGAAGCGACACTTGATGCCGTGAAGATGCGTCTCAGACCAATTCTAATGACCTCACTGGCCTTTATGCTTGGGGTATTACCATTAGTTATCAGTAATGGCGCAGGCTCTGGCGCACAGAACTCTGTCGGTACAGGGGTTCTTGGCGGTATGATTGCAGCGACCTCACTGGCTATCTTCTTTGTTCCAGTGTTCTTTGTGGTTATCCGTCGCCGCTTCAGTAAGAAAACTGAAGATATCGAACATAACCATCCAGTACAATAAGTTGTATCTGTAAACGCTAAAGGGCCACATTATGTGGCCCTTTTTTTGGCATGCTGAATATTAGATTATTGTCTAGTGTGCATTTGAACCGATAGAAAAGTATCGCGCCCTGATATATCACTACAACTCATAGCGCTTTAATTAAAGCTTTAGTTAAATAGACAGTGTCACCGACAAGTAACTCGTTAAATAAAACCATTTGAATATAACGAGAGGCACGGTGGCAAAACTTGTTAGGCCACAGATAGGCGACAAAGAATGGCTCTAATATATAAAAATAACGGCTCCAATCGAAGCCGTTATTTAAACAATTAAGAGTTAAACTCTATCGCTACGGTTACATCCAAAAGAACCAAGCAAATAGTGAGATAACCAAAATACAGGCTAAGTTTAATACGCCGCCAACGCGCACCATCTCAATTTGGCGAATATAACCGGAGCCAAATACAATCGCATTTGGCGGGGTGGCGACCGGGAGCATGAAGGCACAAGAGGCGCCGATACCAATAATCATGGTCAGCACCATAACTGGCATGCCCAACGCTTCTGCGACGGTAGCAAAAATAGGCACTAACAAAGCCGCACTGGCGGTATTACTGGTAAATTCGGTCAAAATAATGATAAACGTAGTCACCGCAAGAATAATAATAAACCAATGACTTTGCCCAAAAGTATCCTTCATCCAATCGGCCATAATGCCGCTCGCCCCTGAAGTTTGTAAAATCGCGCTTAGTGTTAGCCCCCCACCAAACAGCATTAATACACCCCACTCGGTATTTTTTTGAATTTGTGCCCAGCTCGCAACGCCGGTAATACAAATCAAAATAGCCGCGCTGATAGCGATAATAGTATCTAGATCTTTAACACCACCAAAAGCCGAACTAATGAATGTGCTAGTGATCCAACAACCTACCGCCAATAAGAAAATAATCATCGCGGTAATACGATGCCCAGTCCATTTAATATGTTCCAGTTCTAGCTCAAAGCGGTGCTTTAAATTTGGACGTAACATCATATACATCAATGCGAACATCATCGGCAGTAATACTACCACCATCGGAATACCGTATTTCATCCACGTTAAGAAGTCTAACTGCAACGCCGCAGCGGCAATCGCATTCGGTGGACTGCCAACAATGGTTCCTAAACCTCCAATACTGGCACTGTATGCAACGCCCAATAAGACGAAAACAAAGGTATTACGTTCGTGACGGATATCAAGATTAGATAAAATACCTAACACTAAAGGCAACATCATCGCCGCGGTTGCTGTGTTACTGATCCACATTGAAAGCAGTGCGGTTACGCTAAATAATAAAATTACCGCAACAGATAATCGACCACGGGCGATCATTAATAAACGGTTGGCAATCAGCCTATCAATACCCTGAATATGCAAGGCTGTCGCCAATGCAAATCCCCCGAAGAACAAGAAGATAATCGGATTAGCAAAAGATTTGAGCGCATCCCCGGTATTCATTAACCCTAACAACACCGCCAGAATAGGGATACATAACGCAGTAATGGTTACGTGAATAGCTTCCGTCAACCACAGCACGCCGATAAACACCATTAATGCCAGCCCCGCATTGGCTTTATCGTCAAATGGTAGATAGTTTAATAGTAAAAACAACACCAAAATATCAACAGCTAAAATAGCCCAACCTCGTTTATTTGACAGAGCAGGCCCAACTGCAGGTGTTAGAGTTTCAGAAGCGTCCATGATGACTCCATTAACTTAGGTTAATCATCACAAGTGACTATTACCCAAGTATTTTATGTTAATTAAAATTATGTCCGTGGAAATATAGAGTTAAATCTATGAAAATTAAATGTACAAAAATGAAAAGTGCGATCTATGCCTCTAGATTTAGCTTATCTAATGTTTAAAACTCAAAAGATAATCCGCTTTATTGGATTCACATCACATAAAAGAGTCATCAGCTAAAAAAATCAGTCATCAGCGTGAAAGAAAAAGCCATCAATTTAGAGTCCAAAAATCAACAAAATGATAACATTTATTAATGGAAATAAAGGAAAATACTCCGAGGGGATCTGACATAACGAGGGATTTAGTTAAGCAAAAATTAACGATTAAATATAAAAAACGGGAAGGTAAAATACCTTCCCGTTCAATCAATTATTCAGCATTTAAAGCATCAGCAATTATGCTTGGCCTTTAACTTCTTTCAGACCATTGAAAGGGGCACGTTCACCCAGAGCTTCTTCAATACGGATCAGCTGGTTATATTTAGCTACACGGTCAGAACGGCTCATAGAACCTGTTTTAATTTGGCCTGCTGCTGTACCTACGGCCAGATCCGCGATAGTGGCGTCTTCTGTTTCACCAGAGCGGTGAGAGATAACCGCAGTATAACCTGCATCTTTAGCCATTTTGATTGCTGCCAGAGTTTCTGTCAGTGTACCAATTTGGTTAAATTTAATCAGGATAGAGTTAGCGATACCTTTATCGATACCTTCTTTCAGGATTTTGGTATTAGTTACGAACAGATCGTCCCCCACCAATTGGATTTTATCACCCAGAATTTTAGTCTGGTAAGCAAAGCCATCCCAATCTGATTCATTCAGGCCATCTTCGATAGAAACGATAGGATACTGAGTGGTCAGTTCTGCTAAATAATCTGAGAATTCGTGAGAAGTGAATGTACGGCCTTCACCTTTCAGCTCATAGTTACCTGTTTCTTTGTTGTAGAACTCAGAAGCTGCACAGTCCATAGCTAAAGTGATGTCTTTACCTAAAACATAACCCGCTTTTTCTACTGCAGTTTTGATAACGCTTAACGCTTCTGCGTTAGAGGCTAAGTTTGGTGCATAACCCCCTTCGTCGCCTACTGCAGTGCTCATGCCTTTCGCTTTCAGTTCTTTAGCTAAGTAATGGAAAACTTCAGAACCCATACGAACAGCTTCTTTCAGTGATTTAGCACCAACTGGCTGGATCATAAACTCTTGGATATCGACGTTATTATCCGCATGCTCACCACCGTTCAGGATGTTCATCATTGGCAGAGGCATAGAGTATTTGCCGTGTGTACCGTTCAGGTCAGAGATATGCTCATACAGAGGCATACCTTTCGCTGCTGCCGCTGCTTTTGCGTTAGCAAGAGAAACTGCCAGAATCGCATTAGCACCGAATTTTGCTTTGTTTTCAGTACCATCTAACTCGATCATGATTTTATCGATGTTAGCTTGATCTTTAGCATCCTGACCAATCAGCGCTTCAGCGATTGGGCCGTTAACCGCGCCAACTGCTTTCAGTACGCCTTTGCCCAGAAAACGTGATTTATCACCATCACGCAATTCTAACGCTTCACGAGAACCTGTTGATGCGCCTGATGGAGCAGCCGCTAAACCAACAAAACCACCTTCCAGATGAACTTCTGCTTCAACTGTTGGGTTACCACGAGAGTCAATAATTTCGCGACCGATCACTTTTACGATTTTGGACATTAGGTTTTCCTCAGTACAAGTTAAATTTCGGAAGGTTAGCAACCGTTGCTAGCCCTCCCATATCTTATTTCAACTGGCCTTTCTGGTAGTTACCAGCGGCTTTTACAAAACCTGCAAACAATGGATGCCCATCTCTTGGTGTCGAGGTAAATTCAGGGTGGAATTGACATGCCACAAACCATGGATGATTCGGGTTCTCAATAATTTCCACCAGTTTGTTATCAACTGAACGACCAGCGACTTTTAGACCAGCATCTTCGATGCGTTTTAGCATCATGTTATTCACTTCATAACGATGGCGATGACGTTCAATAATCGTGCTATTGCCATACATTTCGCGTACTAGGCTGTCATTGACGAGATGGCATGGTTGACCACCCACACGCATAGTGCCACCCAGATCGCTTTCTTCACTGCGAACTTCAATATTCCCTTCTTCATCACGCCATTCAGTAATCAGCGCAACGACAGGGAATTTACAGTTTGGATCAAACTCAGTCGAATTCGCGCCTTCCATACCGGCAACATTTCGCGCATATTCAATCAGGGCTACCTGCATACCTAAACAAATTCCTAAATATGGAATGTTGTTTTCACGCGCATACTTGGCAGTCATAATTTTGCCTTCGATACCGCGTTGACCGAAGCCGCCCGGAACCAGGATGGCATCTAATCCTTTTAATAATTCTACACCACGGGTTTCGATATCCTGAGAATCAATCAGCTTGATATTGACTGTCAGGCGATTTTTCAACCCACCGTGTTTTAATGCTTCGATAACTGATTTGTAGGCATCTGGTAACTCAACATATTTACCGACCATGCCGATAGTTACTTCACCTGATGGATTAGCTTCTTCGTAAATAACTTGTTCCCATTCAGACAAATTAGCTTCACGGCAATCTAAGTTAAATCGTTTACAAATATACTCATCTAAGCCTTGTGATTTCAATAGGCTTGGAATTTTATAAATCGAATCAACATCTTTGAGTGAAACAACTGCTTTTTCTGGCACATTACAGAACAAAGCAATTTTTGCACGTTCATTCGCTGGAATAACCCTATCTGAACGACAAATCAATACATCAGGCTGAATACCAATAGACAATAATTCTTTAACTGAATGCTGAGTAGGTTTAGTTTTTACTTCACCTGCCGCAGCCAAATAAGGAACTAAAGTCAAATGCATATATAAAGTATGCTCACGACCCACTTCTGCCGCCATTTGGCGAATCGCTTCGAGGAATGGCAGTGATTCGATGTCACCGACCGTACCACCAATCTCAACCAATACTACGTCATGGCCTTCACCGCCGCGAATAATGCGGTCTTTAATTTCATTGGTGATATGAGGAATAACTTGAATAGTGGCGCCCAGATAGTCGCCACGACGTTCTTTACGCAGAACTTCAGAATAAACACGCCCAGTCGTGAAGTTATTACGACGTGTCATTTTAGTACGGATAAAACGCTCATAATGACCTAAATCAAGATCAGTTTCAGCGCCGTCTTCTGTAACGAAAACTTCCCCGTGTTGGGTTGGACTCATGGTCCCCGGATCGACGTTAATATACGGATCCAGTTTCATGATAGTGACATTGAGTCCACGGGCTTCGAGTATAGCCGCCAAAGAGGCTGCGGCAATGCCTTTACCCAGAGAGGATACGACCCCGCCGGTCACAAAAATATAATTAGTTTTCATGCTGAACCTGAAAGTTTAGGTTTAAAAGATGATGGATATAACAGGACGGGAAAACAGTATACCCGAACCTTAAATTCGCTACAAATGATCTGAGCATAATAAGGTTTAGTTTCATCAATACCCTAATAATATCAAAAAGTTATACGTAAAAATATTTACGCCGGTTAATTAGCCCATTTATTATCTATTTTTAGATTAACACACTTTAACCCGTATTTTAATACTCTTAGCTAAATCCTTTCAGCCTTATGTTTCACTGGCGTTCTTGCTGTTTTATTTGCTGCCAGCAATCTTCCATATCTTCTAGTGTAGCAGTTTCTAGCGTTTGTCCTTTGTCAGAGATCATAGTTTCGATTTTTCTAAAGCGTCGTTCGAATTTATCGCAGGCTTTTTGCAGCGCCATTTCAGGTTTATGCCCTAAATGGCGTGATAAATTAACGGTCGCAAATAATAAATCACCAATCTCCTCTTCCAGATGTTGCTGATCGACCACCGCTTGCTGCGCTTCATCCATCACTTCGTCTATTTCTTCGTACACTTTATCCAGCACTGGACCAAGCGTATCCCAATCGAACCCTACAGATGCGCAGCGTTTTTGAATTTTATAGGCTTTCATCAATGCTGGTAGCGTGTTAGGAATATCGTCTAATACTGAAAATTGCGCTTTCAATGCGCGTTCTTGCCCTTTACGTTGCTCCCAACCGGCTAATATTTGTGCTTTATCTAATTCAGTCGCTGTCGCTGAAAACACATGTGGATGACGATGCTCTAATTTATCGCTAACCGCTTGGCAAATATCATTAAAATCAAATAAATTTTGCTCCTGAGCCATTTGAGCATAAAAGACCACTTGGAATAACAAGTCCCCTAACTCACCTTTTAAGTCACTGAAATCTTTGCGTTCAATCGCATCTAAAACTTCATATGTCTCTTCCAAGGTATATGGAGCGATGGTGTCAAACGTTTGTTGTTTATCCCACGGGCATCCTGATTCTGGATCACGCAGTTGCACCATAATTTGCAATAATCGAGTTAACTGTGTTTCAGATTTTGTCATAATTTTTGCTCTTAATTTTCAGCTCTGTATATATTTTCTATTTATAAGCCATAAAAATAATAAATCCTGAGTATCGCCGCCTTAAATTAAGCTGCTTGGCCTTCTGCCCCCTGATCAGTTTCGATCATCAGGGCAAAAGTTATGGCCTTATAGCAACCCACAATATGGTGGTTATAGCTCAGGATTAAATTCAATATGTTAGGTTCAATTACTGGGAATAACGTTTGGCTTCAATAACATCAGGTAATTGATTCAGTTTAGCTAATACTCTGCCAAGTACCTGTAAGTTATAAATTTCAATCGTCATATCAATAGTCGCCAACTGCTGCTTAACATCGCTCCGGCTACTAACTCCCAGCACATTGACTTTTTCATTGGCTAATATTGTGGTGATATCACGCAATAATCCGCTGCGATCGTTGGCCTGCACACGCACCACTAATGAATAGCCACTGGAATAATTTTCACCCCAAACGGCATCAATAACCCGCTCAGGGGCATGGCTTTGAAGCTCGGCCAACTGCTCACAATCCAGTTGATGTATAGAAATGCCCCGACCTTTAGTAATGAAGCCGGCAATATCATCGCCCGGAATTGGCTGGCAGCATTTAGCGATATGATGCATTAAATTACCAACGCCTTCGACCACGATTCGACCACTGTCTTTCGGTGGTTGACGCACGGCACTGGTTTTATTTTCTAGGCTTTTTAATGCCTCACGGTCAGCTTCTTCTGCGGTGGTTTTATTAAATTTGCTCTGTAAGAAATTAACCAATTGATTAATACGAATATCGCCGCCACCAATTCCTGCCAATACTTCATCTAACGAATGTACATTATAACGCGCGATCAACAGTTTCTCGGCTTCTTTCAAGCTAATGTCTAAATGCACAATCTCGTTGTCGAGAATTTGACGCCCGGCCAAAATATTTTTATCTCGGTCTTGCTTACGGAACCAGTTATGTACTTTGGCACGTCCACGACTAGTAGTAATGTATCCCAGATTTGGATTTAACCAGTCACGGCTTGGGTTTGGGTGTTTTTGGGTGATAATTTCAATTTGATCCCCCATTTGAAGTTGGTAGCTAAACGGAACAATACGGCCACCAATTTTCGCGCCGATGCAACGATGGCCGACATCACTGTGAATATGGTAGGCAAAATCCAGAGGCGTCGAACCGGCTGGCAAATCAACCACATCGCCTTTCGGGGTAAACACATACACACGATCATCAAAAACTTGGCTACGCACTTCATCCAGCATCTCGCCGGAATCTGACATCTCTTCTTGCCAAGCAATTAATTTACGCAGCCATGCAATTCGATTTTCATAGCTATTGCCACGGCCTGCTACCGCGGCTGCACCTTCTTTATATTTCCAGTGCGCAGCTACCCCCAGTTCCGAATCTTCATGCATTTGGCGGGTACGGATCTGGATTTCAATCGTTTTACCGCCGGGGCCTAATACCACGGTATGAATAGACTGATAACCGTTCGGTTTTGGGTTAGCCACATAATCATCAAATTCATCAGGCATATGGCGATAATGGGTATGTACAATACCAAGAGCCGCATAGCAATCTTGCAAGCGTTCAACCACAATCCTGACGGCGCGAACATCAAATAATTCATCAAAAGCCAAGGATTTTTTCTGCATTTTGCGCCAAATACTGTAAATATGTTTTGGTCGTCCATACACATCTGCCTGAATATTTTCTTTCTGCATATATTTACGCACGGTGCTGACGAAAGTATCAATATATCCTTCACGATCAATACGCCGTTCATGCAGTAATTTAGCGATTTTTTTATATTCTTCGGGGTGTAGATAGCGGAAACAAAAATCCTCAAGTTCCCATTTTAGCTGACCAATACCGAGGCGATTAGCCAGTGGGGCGTAAATATTTGAACATTCTTTAGCGGCTAAAACGCGTTCATCTTCTGTCGCGTCTTTAACTTCACGCAAATGAGCAATACGCTCTGCTAGCTTGATTACCACACAGCGAAAATCTTCTACCATGGATAACAACATGCGCCGAACGTTATCCACTTGAATCGAGCTGGTTTCTGTCGATTGAGTGGCTTTTAATTGGCGTATTGCGTCCATTTCCAATACGCCTTTGACCAAGTCATAAATAGGCTGACCAAAATCTTCAGTCACCGTAGGCGCTGTAAGGTGTTTTTCTTCCACCAGAGGAAATAACATTGCGGCTTGTAGGCTACCGATATCCATACTTAAAGTGGATAAAATCTCCACCATTTCGATACCACGCCATAACAGCAGCTCACCATTTTCCTGCGTTTGCGTTTTATCGCGACAATATTGCCAGGTATGGATAAGTTTTTCTTCTGATTGAGAATTATTTAACCCTAGACTGCTTACCCACTTCTCAGGAGCAAACTCACCTGCGGGGGTTAAATGCGCACTTCTTACAGCAACCATAATATCTCCCTACCTATTAAATCGTCGGAGTACGGACAAATAATGCCATTGATTCTAAATGACCGGTCTGCGGAAACATATCCAGCATCCGTAAATTTACTAAATTGTAGCCGGCATCCAATAAAATTTTACTATCACGTGCCAATGTTGTCGGGTTACACGAAACATAGACTACTTTTTCCGGTAACAGCTTAGCGATATGCGCCATAACCCCCGCAGCTCCTGCCCGCGCGGGATCTAGCAGAACCTTATTAAAACCTTGTTGCGCCCAAGGTTGAGATTGAATATCGGCCTCAAGATTTTCATGAAAAAATGTGGCGTTATGGCATTCATTAAGCCGCGCATTATGTTGAGCATTCAACACCAATGTTTCAACCCCCTCAACGCCCACCACTTCACCGGCATAACGCGCCAGAGGCAAAGTAAAATTCCCCATTCCACAGAACAGATCTAAAACTCGATCATCACGTTGTGGCGCTAACCATTCAATCGCTTGAGCCACCATCTGCTGATTAATTTGGCTGTTAACCTGAATAAAATTCAGCGGATTGAAGGTCAGCAGGGTATCCGCAACCTGATACATTGGCGTAATATTTTCTGCGCTATCTAACGTTTCAAGCTGGCGATCCCCCTGGTTTAGTAACACCTTGAGACTATGCTGCAATGCAAATTGATGCAATTGTAGTTTATCTGCTTTGGGAAGCGGATCGAGATGCCGTAATACCACCATCAGCACATTATCGGCATAGATTAGCTCAACATGACCCAAACGCGGGGCGGATTTTAGTTGATTTAGGCATTTTGATAATGGCAATAAAATATTTTCTAGCTCAGGCTGCATGACTGGGCACATTTTTATGTCCACTAGCGTATTCGACTGACTTTGCCTAAAGCCCATCACCAAATGCCGTTGTTTTGCTTGGTATTGAAGCCCCAAACGTGCTCGGCGCCGATAACCGTATTCGGCACCACAAATTACCGGTTCAGCGGATAATTCAACGCCGGTTTCTCGGGCGACTAAACGAGATAAAACATCGGCTTTACTTTTTCGTTGTAAAGCAATTGCCGCATGTTGTTGCTGGCATCCGCCACATTTAGCAAAATGCTGACATTTAGGCACCACTCGCCAAGGGCTGTCTGAAAAGCGTTTAATGATTTTCGCTTTGCCAAATTGACGTTTTTCTTCGATTAATTCAACCCTGGCTTCTTCTGCGGGTAAGAGACCGGCAACAAAAATTGTTTTACCCTCAGCACGAGCAACTCCCTGCCCTGCGGCATCTAAATTATCTGCACAAACCGTGAGAGTACGGCGCTGAATGGAACGGCGATGTGGCGAGTAAAATTGCACCATATTAGTCACTACGAGGAATAAAATTTTAAGTTAACCCTATTATAAGGGGAAATTAACTTTCTGGCACCGAACTTCTTAAAAAGAATCTGTAAATTAGTTAAGCAAAGACATAATTCATCGGTAAGAACAGCGCATTAATTAATACATCATGATCGATACTCAACGGCGGATATTAGTCTATTTTGCCTCAGCTCTATCGCTATTATCATCGAAATATTATTTTTCATTTATTGACTAAAAATAACGTATCTAAGAATGTCATATTTTTCTTAAGTGTATCATTTACCCCGAGTACTTTAACTAAAAAACTGTGAGTCAAATTGAGGTAACATAATAAAACACATCAGATTTACCTTTATTAAAGGGGGAATCCATCATTAATAGTCATAATGAAACCATTAACCAAACTTTAAGTTGATAATTAACCTTAATTAATTGCTCACCATAAATTTACGATATTCTTCATATGCATAATGATCAGTCATGCCGCTGATATAATCTTGAATTAATCGTGCTCGATAATAAAATTCCAACATATCTTTCTCTTTATCATCAGTTGCAGCGATCTGTTCAATAGCTTCTCGATAAGAGAGCCGATGCTTATTGGATAACTTATGCAATAATCGAGTTTCAATAAAATAATCTGGGTGGTGATCATCTTTAGCTAATGCCATAAAATCGACGCGAGACATCAATAATAACGGACGGTAAGCATCCAGCAGCCCATTGATAATTTTGTAACCTTGCAATTCAAGTTGTTCAACTTCAGGGTGACTAAAAACATGACGAGAAGCAACGCGTTTTAATGCCAATAACAATCGATGTTCTTGGCTTTTATCTTCTAATAATGCGCTGTTAAAATGTCCAGAATAAATATCTGGCAAATTATCGATAAATCTCTGGGCACTATAAGGCGCTAATTTACTCGTAATATTGACCCGTAAATACATAAAAAACTGATCTTGCTGAATACGCCGAGTATGATTATTGCTAATATTTTTATACGCTCGAATAACTGTTTGCTCAAACAAATCACCCGGTGTAACGTCGCCCCATTCTTGGCGAATATAATCCTTCAACTGATCGACGGTAAATATGCCTTTTTCAACTGCATCGTCTAGATCAGCAATACAATACGAAATATCATCGGCAGCTTCCATAATATATGACAATGGGAAGCGGCAATATTTACCCATATTTAACGCTTTGCATAATTCACTAATAAACGCAGATTCTGACCAGTAATAGCCGGGTTTTTTCATTAGATAATTAAATTCAGCCGGGACTGGCGCTAAATCATAAGCTCCTCGAGTATATTTTAAAATGGAACCAATCTGGGCATAGGTCAAATTCAATTTAAGTAATTGATGAGCCATACGTAGTCCCTGCGCATTACCTTCAAATAAACACAGATCGCGACGTAATTGGCGACGAAATAAATCCCCCCTTGGTTCACCCGTTAATTTTAGCGGCGCAATAAAACAGGGGTCGGATTGCTGGGTATCCCATTGATATTCTGGTGATAATAGCTGTTTAAACCAACTCTGAATCGCCGCTTCACCAAAATGTCCAAACGGTGGATTACCGATATCGTGCATCAAACACGCCATTTCGACTAAACTTTCAAAAGCATCAATTCGATCAGTTAATCCATAGTGTTCAATCAAACCGCGTTTTCTTAATTCAGCAAATACAGTTTTAGAGATATAGCGCCCAACTTGTTGAACTTCAAGGGAATGAGTTAAACGACTTCTTACCGCTGCATTTTGTTCTAGTGGAAAGACTTGGGTTTTCTGTTGTAAACGGCGAATAGCTGCGGAATTAATAATTCGACCGCGATCGCTTTCAAATTGGCGATTAATTAAATCTTCATCATCTGGAATTAACGTAATATTTTTTTGGCTATTATAACTGCGCTGGTAACTCAGTTTTTGTTTGAAATTAATCTCAGCCATTGATTTCCCCTTGGCTTATTTGGCGGTATCTCATCATCACTTAATTAATGATAAAACCTTATAGCCACCCGACTTTTCAATGCTACACTTAATGGCATTAGCGCTGTAACGGCTCATATTATGGTTCGGGAGGCTGTTTATTATTTTCATAATTTATGACTCGTTTTTATATTTACTCATCCCCGCTAAATAATCTACCATAATTGAGCGAGTATACAGACGTAAGTGTTTAATTAACCAACAAAGAGTATCACATAATGAAAGTCGGTATTATAGGTGCAATGGAGCAAGAAGTGACCCTTCTGCGCGCTCAAATTGAAGGATGTCAAACACTGGCTCTTGGCGGCTGTGAAATTTACAGCGGTAAATTAAACGGGATTGATATCGCACTACTAAAATCAGGTATTGGTAAAGTATCGGCGGCAATTGGCACCACTTTATTACTTGAGCACTTCAAACCCGATTTTGTTATCAATACTGGCTCTGCCGGGGGATTAGACGCCTCATTGAATGTTGGCGATATTGTGGTTTCTACTGAAGTGCGCTATCACGACGCTGATGTCACTGCTTTCGGCTATGAACCAGGCCAAATGGCACAATGTCCACCCGCGTTCATCGCTGACGAAAAATTAATTGCACTGGCAGAAAAATGCATCCAACAATTAAATTTAAATGCGGTTCGTGGCTTAATTTGCAGTGGCGATGCCTTTATTAATGGCTCTGAGCCGCTAGCACGTATTCGCCATATCTTCCCGCAAGTGGCCGCGGTAGAAATGGAAGCCGCAGCTGTCGGCCACGTTTGTCATCAATTTAACGTACCATTTGTGGTGGTTAGAGCAATTTCTGATGTCGCAGATAAACAATCTCACACCAGTTTTGATGAGTTCTTACCTGTAGCCGCACGCCAATCTTCATTAATGATTACTGCGATGCTCACTGAGCTTAATTAATCATCATACTAATCACTGTGCTATTAATTTGCGCGATAAAAATAATAGGCGTTATTGATAACACAGTGAATTATTGGTTTTATTAACTGTCGCTAATTTTACCTATCACGGATCGCGCGCGATGCATAAAATACACGTTAGAATTCCCCCAATCGCAGCCGTTATTTTCACCCTGTTATTTACCAGTATATTTTCAATCACAGTAAGTTATGCAGAGGTAAAACAACGTATTATTAGTTTATCACCCGCTAATACAGAGCTAGCCTACGCCGCAGGCATGGGAGATAGTTTAATTGCAGTTAGTGCCTATTCCGATTATCCCCCTGAAGCCAAAAAACTAGAACAAGTTGCTGATTGGCAAGGGATTAACTTAGAACGTATTATTGCCTTAAAACCTGATTTAATTCTCGCATGGCGCGGAGGGAATCCGCAGCGGCCGCTCGACCAAATCGCAGCCTTGGGTATTCCGGTGATCTATTTTGATCCCAATTCAATCAATGAAATTATTGCGGCAATAAATACGCTAGCAGAATATAGCCCACATCCTGATATCGCTAAAAAATCCACACAATTATTGCAACAGCAATTAGATGATTTACATCAGAAATATCAAAATAACACTCTAAATAAACCGGTATTTATTCAGCTAGGAACGCAGCCACTGTTTACCGCCGGAGGGAAAACCTTACAAAATGAAATTGTGGCTTTATGTGGGGGACAGAATATTTTTGCCAACAGCCAAATTCCTTGGCCGCAAGTGAGCCGCGAACAAGTTTTAGTCCGTCAGCCGGAATATATTATTATCGCAGGTTCTGAAGATCAAAAATCAATTATTGAGCGGTTTTGGCAACCTCAAATGAAGGCCAAAATTATCTCATTAAATCAAGATTGGTTTCACCGAGCCGGTCCGAGAAGTCTACTAGCCGCTCAGCAATTGTGCGCGCAAATCAATTCTATCAACCAATAAACCAAATTTAATGGCGATAAAAAACCAAGGGGCGGAGCTCATCCCCTTGGTCATTTTGTAGCTCGCTGACAACTAAGCATTCAGTACCACGAAGATTAGTGGGCTGAATATAGTGAAATAAGGGGGATTCTAATCGAATTTTCACCCGTATCAGATACTGAAAGATGAACCACAGCCACACGTCGTTTTAGCATTCGGGTTGGTTACAATAAAACGAGAGCCCTCAAGACCTTCGGTATAATCAACACAGCCACCGACTAAATATTGTAAGCTCATCGGATCAACAACCAGTTCAACGCCTTGTTTCTCGATTGTTAAATCACCTTCATTGACTTTATCGTCAAAGGTAAACCCATACTGAAAACCACTGCATCCGCCGCCGGTGATATAGACACGTAAACGCAGATTTGGATTCTCTTCATCAGAAACCAAGTCTTTAACTTTAATCGCTGCTGCATCGGTAAATTGCAGAGGCAGTGCTACATTATCACTCATTTCATTACTCCAAACCGGAAACCGGTAATCTCATTCAGAAGCCAGCAAGGCTTACTCTGATCTGTCTCTACTCTAAATACTGCCCTTAAACTGGCGCAGTTGCAGAACATGAAAAATTCACAATAGTCCGACAAGATAGCCCGGTAAAACCCAAGGTAATCTAATGAAATAACATCAATTTGAATTTTTTGTTATTTCTATTTGAGCCCTCTTTATTCATCGCCTTATGCTGAGCACACCTGCAACCTAAAGTATGGCGAGTATCGTAATTATCTAATACCCGACCAATGGGTTCAACTATTGTGACACTTTTTGGCACTTTTGGAAAACAGTGCTGCGGAGTATTTGGCTTAACCCCTACAGTGCATTAGAATGGCGGTATTAATTAGCTCACCTTCTTACTTGGAGCCCTGAATGAGCCATTCTCAAACACTTTATGACAAAGCACAACAACTTATCCCCGGCGGCGTAAATTCACCGGTACGTGCCTTTAACGGTGTCGGCGGTACCCCTCTATTTATTGAGCGGGCTGATGGTGCCTATATCTATGATGTAGATGGTAAATCTTATATTGATTATGTCGGTTCATGGGGCCCGATGGTCTTAGGTCATAATCACCCAGCCATTCGTGATGCCGTACTAAAAGCGGTTAATAAAGGCCTGAGCTTTGGTGCACCAACCGCAGCTGAAGTACAAATGGCAGATTTAGTCTGCGAATTAATGCCATCCATTGATATGATACGTATGGTTAACTCGGGAACCGAAGCGACTATGAGCGCAATCCGCTTAGCCCGTGGTTATACCGAACGTGACAAAATCATTAAATTTGAAGGCTGCTATCATGGTCACGCGGATTGCTTGCTAGTTAAAGCGGGCTCAGGCGCGCTAACCATGGGTGAGCCTAATTCTCCGGGCGTGCCAGAAGATTTTGTAAAACATACGCTGACCTGTACTTATAATGACTTATCTTCAGTGCGTCAAGCGTTTGAAAACTACCCTGAGGACATTGCTTGTATTATTGTCGAGCCGGTCGCAGGTAACATGAATTGCATTCCGCCAAATCAAGACTTTTTACCGGGCCTACGCGCACTGTGTGATGAATTCGGTGCCTTGCTTATCATTGATGAAGTCATGACAGGCTTCCGCGTTGCCCTAGGTGGAGCTCAAGACTACTACGGCGTAGTGCCAGATTTAACCTGCCTAGGTAAAATTATTGGCGGCGGTATGCCTGTCGGCGCATTTGGTGGGCGTTTTGATGTAATGCAAAAACTGGCTCCTATTGGCCCAGTTTATCAAGCAGGGACTTTATCCGGTAACCCTGTCGCGATGGCGGCGGGATTAGCCTGTTTAAATGAAGTCGCTCAACCTGGCGTACATGCTCGACTCGCGGAATTAACCGACAAACTGGCGCGTGGATTAGAAAAAGTAGCCGAAGAAGAAGGGATCCCGCTGGTCGTCAATCATGTTGGCGGCATGTTTGGTATTTTCTTCACCGATGCCAAACGCGTAACTTGCTATCAAGATGTGATGCAGTGTAATACCGAACGCTTTAAACAGTTCTTCCATTTAATGCTGCAAAAAGGGATTTATTTAGCCCCTTCAGCCTTCGAGGCAGGTTTTATGTCGATTGCTCATAGCGATGAAGATATTGATAAAACTCTTGAGGCAGCACGCGAAGCATTCGCCAAAATGGACAAATAATCGTTTTTACTGATGCTCATTAATCGGCATCAGTACAGCCCATAAAAAAATGCCGCGCTCTGTATTTATACAACGCGGCATTTTTATGGCTATCAAATAACTGATTTTAGAGAGTTACAAATAACCTAACTCTCTATTTTCAGGTTAATAATTAACCCACTGTTACTTGTTCAATACAGCGTAAGCCACAAGGTTAATTATTACCGCCAAACATCTCTTTAACCCAATCCGGTGCATCATTTTCTTGTGGTGGATTAGTATTATTATTTAAATTCCAATTTGGTTGTTGTGAGGACTGTGTTTCACATAAATATTGTGGATTTTCAGTCCACACTGGCAACACACGCCCTCCGCCAAATTCTGAACAATTAAATTGTCCATCAGCATTAACGCGCATCTCAACGATACCTTCTGGCGGACGATTAATCAGTTCTAAAGGCGTTTGATTATCTAAATAGCGTTGATAAATCTTCAGAGCGCCTGTAGAGCCCGTCAGGTTAGTTGGACCATTATTATCACGGCCTACCCAAACAATGGTAACTTCCTTACCATCAATTCCCGCAAACCAACTATCACGTAAGTCATTGGTTGTTCCGGTTTTGGCAGCTAAGTTATATTTTGCAAACTTAGTTTTTAATGCACGCGAAGTTCCTTGATCGACCACTTGCTGCATACCATATAATGCCAAATAGGCAGCCTGAGCAGGAACAGCTCGCTCCGCGGAAGGGTAACTTTGATAAATCTCATTACCATCACCATCAATAACTGAGCGTAATGCCGATAACTTCGCGCGATTACCGTTACCACCAATGGTTTGATACACCTGCGCTGTTTCAATAGGGGTTAAGTTTATCGCGCCAAGTAGCATGGCCGGGACTTTTTCTAATACATTGGCCGGTGCACCTAAGCGCACAAAAATATTAACCACTTGATCAAGCCCTACTTCTAAACCGAGGTTAACGGTTGGAATATTTAGCGATTTAGCTAACGCATCAACCAACATCACTCGGCCACGGAATTGGCGATCATAATTGTTTGGTTTCCATGTTTGATTACCCACTTTCAATGCTAATGGCTCGTCGGATAGCCAAGTATTTAAACGGAAGCGATCAGGCTCACTTAATGCGGCTAAATAGACCGGAGGTTTGGCCAATGAACCAATCGAGCGACGAGCATTCAGAGCACGATTAAAGCCTGAATATTGCGGCTGAGAACCTCCGACCATAGCCCGAACTTCACCATTAATTCGATCAACGACAACAATGGCGCCTTCTAAATCATTAATTTTTCGTGTTTCTCTTAAATTTTCTACACCTTTTTCTACCGCGTTTTCGGCTGCATCCTGCGAAACAGGGTCGAGAGTAGTAAATATTTTAGCCCCAGATAAATTATCAAATTTATCCCCCAGCTTTTCGCTTAGTTCTTGGCGAACCATTTGCATAAATGCCGGCTGTGGAGTAATCACGCCACTTTTGGCTTTAACGCCCAGTGGGCGAGCACTAAGAACATCGTACATTGCCTGATCAATAACACCGCGCGATTCCAATAATTTCAAGACTACATTGCGGCGTTCTAAGGCAGATTTAGGATTGCGCCACGGGTTATATAATGAGGCACCTTTGACCATGCCGACCAATAAAGCCTGCTGATCAAGACTGAGTTCATCAACCGGGCGACCGAAGTAATATAAGCTCGCCAATGGGAAACCACGAATTTGATCATCGCCACTTTGGCCTAAATACACCTCATTGAGATACAATTCTAAAATACGTTGTTTGCTATAACCGTAGTCCATCAGTACCGCCATATAGGCTTCGTTGGCTTTACGGGTAAGTGTGCGTTCGTTCGTTAAAAATAAGTTTTTGACTAATTGCTGCGTTAAGGTACTGCCCCCCTGCACGGCACGTCCAGCGGTTAAGTTGGCTATCACTGCACGGCCAATAGAATAAATGCTGACACCGTCGTGCTCATAGAATCGGCGATCTTCAGTTTCTAATAGCACCTTAATTAACGATTCAGGAAAATCTTCAATCGGTAGTACTAATCGCTGTTCATTATTTGGCGACTGTAACATCGTGATTAATTTTGGATCGAGACGGAAGAAACCAAAAATACGGTTATTTTCCATATTCTCAATTTTAACTAAGCGCCCTTTTTCAAAATATAAACGAGCAAGGATCTGATCTTCTTTTTGATCAGGGAAATTAAATGGCCGACGCAACATCTCAATGGTGTTGCCTTTCACCACAAATTCCCCAGCGCGGGTGATTTTATTGACTTGTCGATACTGCATGCCATTCAACAAGCGTACCATTTCGGCTTGACTATAATCCATGCCTGGCTCGAGGTTGACCATACGGCCATACACCGCGGCAGGAAGATCCCACACTTTGCCGTCAAGGCGTTCACTGACTTTTTGGTATAAATAAACCCCATAAATGCCGACTAACAGCGTAATAACCAAGGCGATTTTGACCAATAGCCAAAACCAACGCCATTTACTTTTTTGCTTATTCGGACGCCCTTTTTTGCTTTTCTTCGCCATCAGTTCGTCCTCTTGCTGATACTCTGTATGTTCATTAAATTGTTCATCATCGAATGGAGATTCATCATAATCATCCCGCCGCTGACGGCGACGAGAATTCGCTGGTTTTTTAGTTGGGCGTGTTTTTTTACGCTTGCCTATGGGTTCAAAATCTTTACCTGACATTTGCACCTATCATATTCAATTTTTTACGTTTTTTCACGTTTAACCGTTCATATTCAACTATCTTTTTAAGCTATAGGGTACAATTATTTAACCGGCTTAAAATAAATGTTTTGCACTGATTATTACGGGCTCTGCATCGGCTTGATTTTTAATCTATTCAGTCTTTGGTTGAAGTAATCTTAACTTATTGACGATTTTGGCTTACATTGCCCCTTAATTCACAGAGGAAAGCTCCCAAATAGACACAAAACTCTAATAAACCGTGGGGTGCTTACAGTGAAAGTCCCACCTAAAAATCAAATAATATCAAATTAATTCAATTAATTACCTAATAATCAATAGCCTATTACTTTCTAGATTAAATCGACTCATTACGCCGATCCAGTGCTTTTTTAGTTTTTGGCGTCGGCAAAGTTTTTACGGGATCATCAGGCCATAAATGTTTCGGATAACGACCTTTCATCTCTTTTTGAATTTCACGATAGCTACCTTTCCAGAACGCATTTAAATCTTGGGTAATCTGCAACGGGCGCATTGCGGGTGATAATAAAGCCAATGTCACGATTATTCTTCCGCCCGCAACGGTTGGATTATGCGACTCACCATACATTTCTTGCATGCGTACCGCAATAACTGGCGGTTTATCCAATGAATATTCAATGCGTACATTATTTCCAGTCGGTGTGAGATAATGTGTCGGTAACATAGTTTCAAGCCATTGCTTTTGTTGCCAATCTAACCGCTGAGTTAGCGCTTGTTGTAAGTTAATTGCGCGTAATGCGGCTAAATCTTTTACTCCCGATAAAAATGGCAATAGCCACTCATCGAGGGAAGCTAATAGCGATTCATCATCGACCGCAGGCAAATCCATCTCAGGGAACCATTGAGCCGCTAATTGTAAACGAATACGCAACTGCAAGGCGGCATCACTCCAGACAAAGCCTTGTAATCCATTATTTTTTACCCAGTATAATAGCGCTTGAGTTATCTCCTTCGCTGAGGGATTAGCTAAACGCTCCGAGCGGACAATTAATTCACCGCACAAAGTACGCCGCCAAGCAATTAAGGTTCCACGTTTTTCATCCCATTCTACCGCTGCTTGCTGGTTAAATAACGCCGGGCAGTGATGCTCTAATTGCTCAATATCAACGGTCACAGCCAGCCCAATGCTGGCATCCGCGCTGTAGTCTCCTTGCCATAATTGAGCGGCAATCACCCACGCTTGATCCGCCAAACTATCCTGTGGCTCAATTTGTGCTCCAGAACCATTAGCTAATTGAAAACGTGACTGATTATTACGATTTTTAGCGATTCTATCGGCAAATCCTTGCGCCAATAATAAGGCCAATGCGGGATGGCTCGCCAATTGTCGGCTATCTTGCCCCGTTACTTTAAGACCACAGATTTGTGAGGCACGGTGACACCATTTGTCGATTGGCGTTGCTAGCCAAATTGCTATATCAGACAAACCTTTGCTGCGCGGCGGATCTTCTAATATAGCGATTATTAATCCAGCCAATTTAATCAATGCGTTATCATCTGTTTGTTGTGCATAAAACAGTATGGCGGATAACCGGGGATCGCTTCCAGCCGCAGCCATTTTTTGCCCTTTCGGCGTCAGTGTCACTTTATGACTCAATAAATCGTAGGCACGATGATTATCCTGACCTCGAGCGGTGCTTGTTACGGCGCCTAATTGCGCCAGTAATTTATTCGCCGCCCGAATATGCATTTCTGGTGGATAATCTAACCACGATAATTGTTGGGGGGTTTGGCATCCCCACTGTAAAATCGATAGCCATAACGCGCTCAAATCACTGTGTAAAATCTCGGGTTGGCTATGCTCAGGGGCTCTCTCCGCCTGTTCGCGACTGAAAAGATGCCAACAAACTCCCGGCTCTAAACGCCCGGCACGCCCCGCCCGCTGGATCATCGACGCTTGGCTAATTTGCTGTTTAGTTAATTTCGTTAAACCATTACGCGGATTAAACTGGGCTATGCGTTCCAAACCGCTATCGACCACCAGCCGAATACCTTCAATGGTCAAACTGGTTTCAGCAATATTCGTGGCTAACACAATTTTTCGCTGTCCGACAGGCGCTGGCAGAATAGCTTGCTGCTGCGCTTGTATCGATAACGCGCCATATAAGGGACAAAGCAAAATATCTGGTGTTACACGCGCCGAAAGCTCGGTTAATGTCCGCTGAATTTCGCCAATTCCCGGTAAAAATAACAACAGCGATCCCGAGTGCGAGCACATCAATTGCCAAACAGCCGAAGCAACTTCAGCCGCAAAGGGTCTATGCGGATTCAAACGCTGAAAATGCCGTTCTACCGGAAAAGAGCGCCCTTGAGAAACAATCACTGGAGCATCTGGGAACAAGCTGGTTAAACGCTTGCTGTCTAATGTCGCTGACATCAATAAAATACGTAGGTCTTCGCGTAATCCTTGCTGAATATCCAATAATAGCGCTAAACCAAGATCAGCCTGTAAACTACGTTCATGGAACTCGTCCAGAATAATTAACCCCACACCTTCTAATAATGGGTCTTGCTGCAACATGCGGGTTAATATGCCTTCGGTTACCACCTCAAGGCGCGTATTCGCACTGATTCGACTCTCGGCTCTCATACGGTAGCCAATTGTCTCTCCGATGGGTTCGCCATATTGCTCGGCCAAACGGTAAGCGACATTTCGCGCTGCAATACGCCGAGGCTCCAGCAGGATAATTCGCCCCTCAATGACCCCACTCTTTAAAATTTCTAATGGCAGTGCCGTCGACTTACCCGCACCTGTTGGCGCATGTAATAGTACTTGATTGCTATTTTTTAATGCGGCAAGTAAAGAGTTACTTACTTGATATATAGGTAATAATGACACTATTATTCCTCATAATTGTTCTCTTTTCACTCACCATCATGGCAAAATGATTAACTTTTAATGGCCGACATTGTAGCATTGCCCGCCAGTTTATTAACTCTATCCAATAGCGGAGCCTTCATGGAATTCATTCCTCCTTTGCAACCGGCGATATTAGTCAAACGCTACAAACGATTTTTAGCAGATATCGTTACGCCAGAAGGTCAATTAATAACGATTCATTGTGCAAATACCGGCGCAATGACAGGTTGTGCTACCGAGGGCGATAAAGTTTGGTATTCAACGTCCGATAACCCTAAACGTAAATACCCTCACAGTTGGGAATTAACCCAAACACAAACCGGCGATTGGATAGTGGTTAACACGCTACGCGCCAATGAATTAGTTGCCGAGGCTCTAACAAAAAAGATCATTCCAGAATTATCTGAATATAAATTTGTCCAAAGAGAAATTAAATATGGAGATGAGAATAGTAGGATTGATTTTTTATTGACCGGAGACAAACTGCCAGCATGTTATATTGAAGTAAAATCAGTGACTTTGCTACAGAATGGTCAAGGATATTTTCCCGACGCCATTACCCAAAGAGGACAGAAACACCTACGTGAGCTAACAATTATTGCTAAAGAAGGAAAAAAGGCCATACTGTTGTTCGCTGTAATGCATTCGGGTATTCAGCAAGTATCAGCGGCAGCGCATATTGATAAGCAATATGCATCATTATTGCAGCAAGCGATTGAGTGTGGTGTTGAAGTCATTTGTTATCAAGCAGATATATCAGAAAAGGAACTTTTGCTGGCTAAGAAAATTGACTTTGTTTCGATGATAAAAGAGTAGTTAATTCATCAATATAATGGTAGCTGAGCGTTGTGGCTAAGAAAAAGACAAACACGCGTCTGTTCACAGCATTGCAAAACTCATAGCAGGAACGATTGCCAAGAAGGCGGGCTTCTGCTATTTATAGCGACCTTTATTTTTCCCCATTGGGGTTAGTGTTAAATTGCGTGTGTAGGAGAAGTATTATGCAAGAAGGGCAAAAACGTAAGACCTCGTCCTTAAGCATTCTCGCCATTGCTGGGGTTCAGCCCTATCAAGAAAAAGCTGGCGAAGAATATATGAACGACGCTCAGTTGGCTCATTTTAAGCTCATTCTCGAAGCATGGCGCAATCAACTCAGGGATGAAGTCGACCGGACAGTTACTCATATGCAAGATGAGGCCGCTAACTTTCCAGATCCTGTTGATAGAGCCGCTCAGGAAGAAGAATTCAGTCTTGAATTACGTAACCGAGATCGTGAACGTAAGTTGATTAAAAAAATCGAGAAGACCTTAAAGAAAGTTGAAGATGATGACTTCGGTTTCTGCGAGTCTTGTGGGGTTGAGATTGGCATTCGCCGCTTAGAAGCTCGCCCTACAGCTGATTTATGTATTGACTGTAAGACATTAGCAGAAATTCGTGAAAAGCAAATGGCTGGCTAATTACTGACTTATGGAGTCCTCGACGGCGCATACTGTGGTTATGCGCCGTTATAGGAATATTTACACCGCCATGAAAACCGCTAATTCATCTTCAAAACCCTACATTGGCCGCTTTGCCCCCTCTCCTTCAGATGATCTCCATTTTGGATCGCTAGTTACTGCTCTTGGTAGTTACCTACAAGCTAAATCTCAACATGGCCAATGGCGACTACGCATCGATGATATTGATCCGCCACGTGAAGTTCCCGGCGCCGCAGACAGTATTCTCGCTACCTTAGAATGCTACGGTTTATACTGGGACGGTCCGGTGGTTTATCAATCTCAACGTCATGCCGCTTATCGTGAAATTTTGGCTGAGCTTATCCATAATAATCAATGTTATTATTGCCGATGCACACGCCATTGTATCCATGAGATGGGAGGGCTGTATAATGGTCGTTGCCGCTGGCTGAATTTACCGGCAACCAATGCCGCATTGCGAATTAGCCAATGCCATCCTATTTATGATTTTAATGATAGGATCCGGGGGACCGTGCATACTGAACCGGCAATCGCTGAAGAAGATTTTATTATTCATAGAAAAGATGGGCTATTTGCTTATAATCTGGTGGTGGTAATTGACGATCATTATCAGGGAGTGACTGAGATAGTGCGTGGTGCCGATTTAATTGCCCCGACATCGCATCAGATATCGCTGTATCGACATTTATCGCTGCCAGAGCCAACTTATGCCCATTTGCCTCTGGCATTGAATATAGATAATAATAAGCTATCGAAGCAGAATCATGCTCAGCCAATACCCGTCTCAGACCCACGGCCGGTATTGATTGAAGCGCTGAATTTTCTGCAACAACCGTATATAGATGGCTGGCAAGAAATAAGCATTGAACAGTTATTGGCACTGGCAATAAAAAATTGGGACTTATCATTAGTCCCGGATTATGACTCTGTCACGACAAAATTTCAGTAATCAGTCACTTTTATGAGATTGACCATTCTCAAAAAAAGTTCTGTAGGCTATGATTAGCCGCTTATTTTTATTTTTTGACATTAGTGATTAAATCGAGGTGTACTATTTTTAACCGAGTAGCAAATTTCTGCCGTAACTTATTAGCACGTGACGATAAAGCTCAACGTGAACTACAGGCAGCCAGTGAAAGGCCAGTCACTAATTCTGACCGACTGACTACAGCGGAAAAACAGCCTAATGAGCAGCCTGAGCGCCAGCCAAATAGGCAGTCTGACGATAGATATTCTGAAAGGCAGAAAACTAAAAAACGCCCACAGAGATCGGCAGATAGACCGACGAAAGCATCGACGCCAGAAGTGACTCGTCGTCATAAGCAAGCTGATACGCCAGTCGAGGATGAACCGATGACAGTCATTCCACGGGCTGCACACTGTATTTCACGCAATGATATCAGCAATAATGCGCTGAAAGTCCTCTATCGTCTGAGTAATTCGGGCTTCGAGGCGTATCTCGTTGGCGGAGGCGTTCGCGATTTATTATTAGGCAAAAAGCCAAAAGACTTTGATATTACGACCAACGCCACCCCCGAACAAATTCGTAAATTATTCCGTAATTGCCGCTTAGTCGGGCGTCGTTTCCGTTTGGCACATATTATGTTTGGTCCTGAAGTTATTGAGGTGGCCACTTTCCGTGGGCATCATGATCCTCAGACAATCGAAGAGCAAGAAGATAAAAATCTGTCTCAGCAAGCCAAAAGTGGCATGCTGCTGCGCGATAATATTTTCGGCTCAATTGAAGACGATGCTATCCGACGTGATTTTACAATCAATAGCTTATATTACAATATCGCTGATTTTACCGTTCGCGACTATGTTCACGGCTTACAAGATTTAAAAGACGGTGTTATCCGTATGATAGGCGACCCAGAAACTCGTTACCGCGAAGATCCAGTTCGCATGTTACGAGCGGTACGTTTCGCCAGTAAACTGGATATGAAAATAGAGCCGTTAACCGCAGAGCCGATCCCTCGTTTAGCACCACTGTTAAAAGATATTCCTTCTGCGCGTCTGTTTGAAGAATCACTAAAACTGCTGCAAGCTGGCCAGGGGTATGCGACCTATAAAATGCTGTGCCAATATGGCCTGTTCAAGCAATTATTCCCTCTTTTACAGCAAAACTTCACTGAACACAGTGATTCACCGATGGAATATATTATTGATCAGGTACTAAAAAATACCGATTCTCGACTGGCCAATAACCAACGCGTTAATCCAGCATTCTTGTTTTCGGTCATGTTATGGTATCCCCTCGCTGAACACGCTGAAAAACTATCTCAAGAAGGTGGATTAGCCTATTATGAAGCCTTTGCTTTGGCGATGAATGATATTCTTGACGAACAATGCCGCTCGATTGCTATCCCGAAACGTATCACCAGTACCATGAGAGATATCTGGCAATTACAACTGCGTCTGCCGCGCCGTCAAGGACGTAGAGCCAATAAATTAATGGAGCACCCTAAGTTTAGGGCAGCGTTTGATTTACTGGAACTGCGGGCTAATGCCGAACCGCATCGCAAAGAATTGGTTGAACTCGCACGCTGGTGGGATGAGTTCCAAGTGGCTAATAATAGCCAACAACGCGAGATGATCACTGAGCTAGGACAAACGCCAGCACGTCGCCGGACTCGTCCTAAAAAATCGCATTCTGGTGCTCCACGTAAACCGCGTAATAAACCACAGGATAATGAGTAATCACTATGGAATCTGTTTATATTGCGCTTGGCAGTAATTTAAATGACCCGCTT
Organism: Moellerella wisconsensis ATCC 35017; assembly: GCF_001294465.1. Classification (GTDB taxonomy): domain Bacteria; phylum Pseudomonadota; class Gammaproteobacteria; order Enterobacterales; family Enterobacteriaceae; genus Moellerella; species Moellerella wisconsensis. The sequence continues at coordinate 29,101 of NZ_LGAA01000011.1, read as the reverse complement.
CAACAGATTAATGCGGCTATTGAAGCGCTAAAAACAATTCCTCACAGTGAACTTGTAACGGTTTCTTCCTTTTATCGGACCAAGCCCCTCGGACCGCAGGATCAACCGGATTATCTCAATGCTGTAGCGCTATTAATCACGGCGCTACAGCCTGAAGAACTACTTTCACAAACACAGCGTATTGAGCTCGAACATGGGCGTGTACGCAAAGATGAACGCTGGGGACCGCGAACGCTCGATCTCGATATTATGTTATTTGGTACCCAAACCATTGCCACACCACGTTTAATCGTTCCACATTATGGCCTAAAAGAACGCGAATTCATGCTTTATCCCTTAGCTGAAATCGCCCCTGATTTAATTTTTCCTGATGGTGAACCGCTGTCAAAAAGACTCTCTCTTGTGCCCCGCAACGGATTGATGCTCTGGCACCAATCATCCTAACAGCCCCCGTCAACGTTCGACCACTGTGGCTGTTTTAGACGTAACTTACGGAGGTTATTAGCATGAAACCAATCACTCTGGCCTATCTAAGTCAGTTAAAAAAAGAAAAACGTAAATTTGCCACCATAACAGCCTACGATTCAAGTTTTGCCCAATTATTTGCAGAACAAGGCATTCAAGTGATGCTGGTTGGCGATTCTTTAGGAATGACACTGCAAGGCGAAAACTCTACGCTCCCGGTCACTGTTGAACACATTGCGTATCATACTCGTTGTGTTCGTAAAGGAGCACCTGAAGCATTTATTATTGCAGATATGCCCTTTATGAGTTACTCAAGCCCAGAGCAAGCCTGCCAAAATGCAGCCATCTTAATGCAAGCTGGTGCAAACATGGTCAAAGTGGAAGGCGGTAGCTGGTTGTGTGATACAGTTAAAATGCTCAGCGAACGCTCGGTACCGGTTTGCGGCCACCTTGGCTTAACCCCGCAAGCTGTGAATGTTCTTGGCGGCTATAAAGTTCAAGGTCGTGATGAAGTTACCGCTAACCAGCTGATAAAAGATGCGATCGCTCTTGAAAACTCGGGTATTCAATTATTGGTTTTAGAATGTATCCCAAGTGCGTTGGCATCACTGATCACCGAAGAATTACTGCTTCCGGTTATCGGAATTGGTGCTGGTAGTGGGACCGATGGACAAATTTTAGTCATGCACGATGCGCTAGGGATCACGCCGAAAGCCCCGACATTTGCTAAAAACTTTTTGGCTGAAGCCGGTAATATTCGTGATGCTATTCACTTATATATCGAGCAAGTCGAAAACGGCAGTTATCCTGATGCTGAACATTCATTCGAATAATTGATTTATTACGGTTACTGACTGCGCTCGCTAATGCACTATGCTAATACACTATGAGTGTAGTTATTTGTGGTCTTCTTATAGTTCAGATAATTTCAGTTATGACACGAGAAAAGGAACTTGAATATGCTTATCGTTGAGACTTCGCTAATTTTACGCCGTGAAATTCGCCGCTGGAAACAAGAAGGTAAACGTATTGCGCTTGTCCCTACCATGGGGAATCTCCACGATGGGCATTTAAATCTAATCGATGAAGCGAAACAGCACGCGGATATTGTGATTGCCAGTATTTTTGTTAATCCGCTACAATTTAACAATGCGTCTGATTTAGATAATTATCCAAGAACACTGCAAGAAGATTGTGAGAAACTTAAACGTCGCAATATTGATTTAGTTTTTGCTCCTTCAGCCAAAGATATTTATCCCACAGGGATGGAGAAACAAACCTACGTTGAAGTGCCTGAGCTGTCGGAAATATTAGAAGGTGCTAGCCGCCCTGGTCATTTTCGCGGTGTCGCCACAGTAGTTACTAAGCTATTTAACTTAGTTCAGCCAGATATTGCCTTTTTCGGCGAAAAAGATTACCAACAATTGCAATTAATTCGCAAGATGGTCGCTGATCTGTCATGGGATATTTCTATCGTCTCTGTGCCAACAGTCAGAGCAAAAAATGGATTAGCCTTAAGTTCTCGCAATAATAATCTTTCTGCTGACCAAAAAAAAATAGCGCCAAAATTGTATGAAATTATGCAAGAAATCGGCTTAAAACTGCAATCCTCTACGGCAGATATTCCCTCGTTACTGACTGAAGCTGAAGATAAATTACGTGCCGTTGGCTTTACTCCCGATGAATTATTTATTCGCGATGCACAAACGTTAGCCCCATTAACTGCCACCAGCGGCACTGCAGTCATATTAATGGCAGCTTGGTTAGGACAAACCCGTCTAATTGATAATTTATCAGTCTCTCTTCCGCCGCAAATAGACTAAAAAAACTGTTACTGCATTGATTTGCATTTATTAGTCGGTGGGGCTATCAATCGGACTACCGATCATAGATTTGCCGAGCTATGGCTATATTATTCAATAAGTTATTAGGGGAAATACATGCTACGTACCGTACTCCAAGGTAAATTACATCGTGTTAACGTGACTCAAGCCGACCTGCACTATGAAGGTTCTTGTGCCATTGATCTCAATTTTATGGAAGCGGCAGGGATACTCGAATATGAAGCCATTGATATCTATAATGTGGATAATGGCCAGCGTTTTTCAACCTATGCAATTGCGGCTGAACGCGGCTCAAAAATAATTTCAGTCAATGGGGCGGCGGCTCGACTGGCAGCCGTTGGTGATAAATTAATTATCTGCTCTTACGTTCAAATGGAAGACAGCGCAGCGCGGACACATAAACCGAAAGTCGCTTATTTTGATGCGGATAATACCATGAGCCGAATAGCTAAAGCGGTACCAGTACAGGTCGCTTAATCAACGCAATATACATTGATTCGCTCCGTTATCTGCAATCTCCCCCGTTAATCAATATTACGGGGAATTTTTTGTCTTTTACCTGCCATAAAAATTAACGCCACAGACTTCCCCATGGCGTTAATATTATGGTGTTAAAACGCTAGCTTATCTTAATAAGAACAATCGATTAGCTGCGTAGGCCACGACCCTTCTCAATTAAATACCAAGTTAACAGATAAAAAACCACTAAAAAGCCCATAAGCACACTTAACGTCACAGTTAACGATACATCAGCAATACCTAAAAAGCCGTAACGGAAACCGCTTATCATATAGACTATCGGATTCAGTTTTGACACCGCTAACCAGAATGGAGGCAATAAACTTAGAGAATAGAATACTCCTCCAAGATAAGTTAATGGTGTTAACACAAACGTCGGGACAATGCTGATATCATCAAATGTTCTGGCAAAAATCGCATTTAATAGACCCGCTAGAGAGAAAACAATTGCGGTTAATAACAAAGTAATGATGATCATTGGCCACGAATGTATCTGTAATGGCACGAAAAATAGTGATACTAGAGTAACGAAAAAGCCAACCAAAATACCACGAGCTACTCCACCGCCAACAAATCCAGCGATGATCACATGGGTCGGTACCGGTGCCACGAGCAGTTCTTCAATATTTTTCTGAAATTTCGAACCAAAAAACGAAGAACATACATTGGAATAAGAGTTGGTTATCACCGCCATCATGATAAGCCCGGGGACGATGAATTGCATATAATCTACGCCCCCCATATCACCAATTCGTGAACCGATTAAATTACCAAAAATTATAAAATACAAAGACATAGTTATCACAGGAGGCAGTAATGTCTGTATCCAAATTCGACCAAATCGTGTAATTTCTCTTATCCAGATAGTTTTTAATGCTACCCAATACAAGGCGTTCATTGCGCCTCCTTCTGTACTGAATCTGATTCTTTTTTAACTAAATTCACAAATAATTCTTCCAAGCGATTCGCTTTATTACGCATACTCAAAATTTGGATACCTTGCTCCCCTAACTGGGAAAATAACCCATTAAGTCCTTGCTCACGCTTAACATCGACTTCTAAAGTCGAGGTGTCTAACAAACGGGAAGCATAACCTTTTAATTGCGGGATCGCACTTTTAGCGCCTAAATCAAAAATAAATGTTTCTGATTCCAACTGACTAAGTAGTTGTTTCATACTAGTATTTTCAACCAAATCACCGTGCTGGATAATACCAATATTACGGCATAGCATTTCGGCTTCTTCCAGATAATGAGTGGTCAAAATAATTGTTGTACCTTGATCATTCAGATTTTTTAAGAAACCCCACATTGAACGACGCAATTCAATATCGACCCCTGCTGTCGGCTCATCAAGGATCAATAATCGCGGTTCATGCATTAGTGCACGAGCAATCATCAAACGGCGTTTCATACCGCCAGACAAGTTACGCGCACGTTCATTACGCTTTTCCCATAAATCTAATTGTGTTAAATATAATTCGGCGCGTTGGTGCGCAATCGACCGAGTAACGCCGTAATAACCCGCTTGATTCAGAACAATCTGTAGTACCGTTTCAAATGGATTAAAATTAAATTCTTGCGGGACTAACCCTAATTGTCGTTTGGCATTAACCACCTCTTTATCGAGATCGTAACCAAACACTTTAACCGAGCCGCTAGTCTTATTAACCAATGAACTAATAATGCCAATGGTGGTCGATTTTCCAGCGCCATTAGGGCCTAACAATGCATAAAAGTCACCATCTTCTACGCACAAATCAATGCCACGCAATGCTTTCACGCCACCAGCATAGGTTTTTGTCAGCTGCGATAATTCAAGTGCATATGTCATATATATAAAAACACCTTTTATTCTTGAACTGATTTAAAAAAAATATGTATGAATGATGCCATTTTTTTACTACATTTGTTATGCCGAAAAAGGTTAAAGCCAAATATTGACCAATATCGATAAGTTAAGTATATTAAAAATTAATTATAAATTAATAACTTACAGTAAATATAAAAAATTTCGCAACAAATTATTAATTAATCAATTAATCTTGTATATGCTAATTGTTTACAATTAGCTGCCAACAATTGTTAATAATTGGTTGATATGCAGATTCAAGTAGACTATTTTTATCGCTAAAATTAGTTAACAATTATGCAACTTGCAGTATGATTAATAAAATAATTTTAACGCTAAGAATTATAACCAGGCATAGATCATGATGAAGAAAATCGAAGAGCTGTTCGCTAACAATGAAAAGTGGTCAGCCTCTGTAAACGAAGAAAGTCCTGAATTTTTCAAAGAATTATCCAAGGCTCAAAATCCGCGTTTCTTATGGATCGGCTGCTCAGATAGCCGTGTTCCCGCAGAAAAATTAATTAATGCAGCACCGGGTGATCTATTTGTTCACCGTAATGTCGCTAATTTAGTGATCCATACAGACCTTAACTGCCTTTCAGTTATTCAATATGCGGTAGATGTATTACAAGTTGAGCATATTATCGTTTGTGGTCACTATGGTTGTGGTGGTATCGAAGCTGCTGTTGATAATACCGAGCTCGGTTTAATTAATAACTGGCTATTACATATTCGCGATATTTGGTATCGACACAGCTCAATGCTCGGGGAACTGAAACCGTGTGAACGTTTGAATCGGCTATGTGAGCTTAATGTCGTTGAACAGGTATATAATCTTGGCCATTCAACTATCATGCAATCCGCCTGGAAACGTGGGCAAAAAATCATGATCCACGGCTGGGTTTACGGCATCAATAATGGTCGTTTACATGATTTATATGTGACAGCGGATAGCCGTGAAAAATTAGAGTTACGTTATCGTGAATCAATTGCTAACTTAACCCAGAAAAAATAAATACCCACTCTCTGTTGGTACTGCTCCACGCATCCCATTAGATGAATGCAACCCAACAAAAAGGCCGCTAATCATTGAATTGCGGCCTTTTTTTATCGCTATTAGTGTGTAAAAATTATTCGTCCAACAGAGTCACATGCCCAATATACGGTAAGTGACGGTATTGTTGAGCATAATCAATACCATAACCAACAACGAATTTATCTTCGATAGAGTAGCCAATCCACTCTACAGGAACATCGACTTCGCGGCGTGATGGCTTATCTAATAAAGTACAGATAGCTACAGATTTTGGTCCACGTAAAGCCAGAATTTCACGAACTTTATTCAGCGTATTACCGGAATCAATGATATCTTCTACGATTAATACGTGCTTATTACGGATATCTTCATCCAGATCTTTGACAATTTTAACGTCACGACTAGAGTTCATCGCATTGCCATAGCTAGATACGGTCATAAAATCGACTTCATGCGGCGCTTGGATTTTACGGCATAAATCAGCCATAAAAACAAACGATCCTTTTAACAGACCAACTAAGACTAAGTCACCGTCAACATCTTGATAATGAGCCGTAATTTTTTCGGCTAACTCACTCACGCGCTGGTCAATCTCTTCTTCAGAGATCATCACTTCTAAAATATGTTTCATGATCTATTGGTATCTATAGGAAATGGAAAGCATGACATTTTAACATAGGCCGCATGCAGACGCGATAATATTGCCAATAATGACAAACTGAATTAAATATTGAATATAAATCATATAGTTACAAAATAATCTAAGTCCTATCTAACCGATAGAACAATATCATTTTCTTCAAAAACATGATTTAATCTGTACAGATAAACTTAATTCAATTTAAATATATTAGTAATAACATGATGATTTTAATAAATATTCCACCAAATCTTTGCGCTAACTCATTGATAGATCTGGAATATCGGATAAATTATTGTGGTTATTTTCCGATAACGATAAAACTGTAGGTTACTAACAATTCTATTATTATGTTCACGTAACTTGACATAAAAACGGTATAGAATACTGAATGCACAAAATTATCTTATTTTCATACATAGTTTCACTACTCAGTTTTAGTGGTGTTGCGAAAGCACTATCACCTAGCGAAGCTGAAGATCTCGCCGATCTAACAGCGGTATTCGTTTATCTTAAATATGACTGTGGTTATTCACAAATTCCTGATCGAGAAATTGAACGTGCGATTATCTATTTCGCCCAAACTAATAAATGGGATCTGACTAATTATAATTCTCTGGATATGTCGAAACTCAATAAAGAAAGTTATACTGATTTAAAAGATATTCCACTCTCTAGTGAATTTAAATGCCAGTCTCTAGCACGCGATTCTCTGGGATTATTTGCCTATGTTAAATAATTATCTTATATACCGATGATATATTGGCTGGGCAGCTTGCAGTTATAATAACCATTATGTGCCTGCTCTTTAAAATACTTTTTAAATTGTTGCCTTAAAACTGCACAACCAATATGTCATAACCAATATAGGCAGTTAATATGTGCAGTTTTCGAAACTTATTTTTTCTTATTTTTCAGCTTTTTTGGCTTTCTGATTATCAATAATTGATTGATTTAAAATCGCTTTAGCCATCCATTGTATCATGCTCATAACTTGCGCATTATCCATTTTCCAAATATCTTTCAATACTAATAAAATTTCTGAGCCATAAATAACAGAAAAAGCTTTTATCGTTTTATCAATAATATCTGGCGAGAATTCGGATTCCATTGGCTCAGTAACCATCGATAATATCTTTTTACGATTTCCGCGCTGAAAGTGCTTTTCCTTGAGATCGTTATGATTATGTTGTGATCGAGTGTCAGCCCATTGTTGCAGTGAAACTTGCAACGCAGCACGCAAGGCACCTTCGTGTTCAAACATACGTGGATACGAATAATTAATTAATTCGCTAATACGCTCTTCTGTTTTATCACTTTTTGGGCGCCAAGTTAAAATAGGTCCGAGACTTTCATTGACTGTTGCTGTAATTAAATCGCTTTGGGTGGGAAAATAACGATACGCGGTGGCTCTTGATACTCCAGCCTCGGTAGCTAATTCAGAAATCGATGGCATGACCCCCTGCTCAAACATCGCCATTGCCGTTCCGATAAGTAAATGATAGGTCCGTTTACGTGTACCGGTATAATTATGGGTTGGCTTATCTTGTAGCATAAATAAAATCCTGCTCAGTGTTTAAACTATTTATAGTTTATTTCTCATTAATCGTATCAATTGATTAATATCATTAAACTATTGGCGTGTCTTTTTTACTAATTATATTAGTCCATATGCTAATAAATATAATATTAATCCTAGGCTTCATTTTAATCTTGGTAATTCACTATATAAACGTCTACCTAACATATTCATATAGTTAATATTATAAGTAATCGTTGATTTATCACTCAATTTTAAAATTTTAATAGGCATTTGCAGCGATAAATCATTATAAATATATATTCTGCACCTTATCAGATATAAAGTAGCACATTAATTGCTTATATCTCATTATATTCATCGTTAATTTAAATAATCTTTATTTTTATTTTTTATCACATTAAATCAACAATCGTTTTATGACTTCTAACGTCATTTTACGATTATTAATTACCAAACATCAAGTTTAATGAGACAAACATCTCATATTTGACAAATTTCAAATGATACTATAGTCTCATTGTGGTTATAATCCATTCACGAATTGATCTTATCAATGAGGATTATCTTCTGAGCAAACACCAGGGTTTCATTTATCTAGCCTCGACGTTAGATACTAAAAGTGCTGAGATTTTTTATCTTAGCCAATTAATACAAGATGCTGGATTACCAGTAAAAATTGTTGATTTAACCACCAAACCTAGTGTTATCCCTCCTACTGTTGATGTTAATGCGGATACCATCGCCGCTTATCATCCCGAAGGAAAAGATGCAGTTTTTTGCAACGATAGAGGCAATGCAATTGCTGCTATGGCACTGGCTTTTGAGCATTATTTATTGCAACAAGATGATCTCCTTGCCATTTTAGGGCTAGGGGGCTCAGGGGGAACCGCATTGATAACCCCGGCCATGCAAGCCCTACCGGTTGGTATTCCTAAATTAATGGTATCAACTATGGCTTCTGGTGATATTTCAGGGTATATCGGCGCGAGTGATATTTCGATGATGTATTCAGTAACCGATATTTCTGGGCTAAATATTATTTCTCGTAAAGTTTTAAAAAATGCCGCCTATATGATTGCAGGTTCAATCTATTTTAATCTGCACCAAGAACAGCTCACTAAAAGCAAACCTGCGGTGGCATTGACTATGTTCGGAGTTACTACTCCTTGCGTCCAGCTTTTGACCCAACAGCTAGAAAGTAATTTTGATTGCTTAGTGTTTCATGCCACTGGCAGTGGCGGCAAAGCAATGGAAAAACTAATTGATAGTCATTTATTACATTCGGTATTAGATATCACGACGACCGAAGTCTGCGATTATCTCTTTGGAGGCGTTTTAGCCTGTGATGACGATCGTTTTGGTGCAATAGCCCGCACTCAGACTCCAAGTATAATTTCTTGTGGTGCCTTAGATATGATCAATTTTGGTCGTCCGGAAACTATCCCAGTGGCACACCAAGACAGATTATTTTACAACCATAATTCTCAAGTTACCTTGATGCGTACCAACAAAGAAGAAAATCATAAAATGGGTATTTGGATCGCTGAAAAACTCAATCGCTGCACGGGGGATATCACATTTATTATTCCTACGGCTGGTTTTTCCGCGCTAGATATTGAAGGGGGCCCATTTTGGTTACCAGAGGCTAATCAAGCATTTATCAATTCTTTTACCCAACACTATAAACTGACTACCAAGCGAAAATTAGTTTTGAGTCCTTACCACATTAACTCAGTCGAATTTAATCAGCAGCTCCTCAGTTTACATGACGACCAAAACAAATCAGCATTATTGGTCAGCTAGATTCTAAAAATGTGAAAGATCCCAATTAAAAATGAGAGATATTTCAGCCAAACGGAGTTCAATAACATGAAGCATAGCCGTGATCAATTACTCAGCAAATTCAGATCGATGATAGCGCGTAAAGAACCGATTATCGGGGGCGGTGCAGGCACCGGTTTATCTGCAAAATGTGAAGAGGCAGGCGGTATTGATCTCATCGTTATCTATAACTCGGGGCGCTACCGTATGGCGGGTCGAGGATCATTGGCGGGGTTATTAGCCTACGGAAACGCCAATGAAATTGTGATGGATATGGCCAAAGAAGTTTTGCCGGTGGTGAAACATACGCCGGTATTAGCGGGCGTGAATGGTACCGATCCCTTCTGTCAATTTGATCAGTTTTTAGATGCCGTTAAAGCTATTGGTTTTTCTGGCGTTCAGAACTTCCCGACCGTCGGGCTGATTGATGGCGTTTTCCGCGCGAATTTAGAAGAAACGGGCATGGGCTATAGTTTAGAAGTCGATATGATCCGTCTCGCTCATGAAAAAGGCTTATTCACTACGCCTTATGTATTTAATCGTGAGAATGCGATAGCCATGACAGAAGCCGGAGCCGATATCATTGTTCCACATATGGGATTAACTACCGGCGGTAATATTGGTGCAGATACCGCATTAACGCTGAAAGATTGCGTGCCCTTAATTAATGATTGGGCTAATGCCGCAAAATCCATTAGAGAAGACATTATTGTGCTATGCCACGGTGGACCTATCGCTACGCCGGAAGATGCTCAGTATATTCTGGATAATTGCCCTGATTGCCATGGTTTTTATGGCGCTAGTTCAATGGAACGTTTACCAACAGAAGTTGCATTAACCCAAACCACCACTGAGTTTAAAGCGCTTAAGCGCGACTAAAATAAAAAGCTATTTATAATATTTATTATTCTATTTTTAAAACAATATATTTAAAGCAATATTTTTAAACAACACCAGACCAAACGCCTTACATATTTATTGTAGGCGTTTTTTATCCACACAACCTTTTATTTATACCTATCGTAATTTATACCAATTTCGCGATCAGCGTAGCTAAATCACCCTGTAAAAAATTCACGGGTGGGATCTCAATTACAGTATATGCCCCCGCCGGTTGTTTAATACTAGCTCTCGCCGCGGAAACCATAAATTGAGAGGTTAACGCTGGATTATTAATGCGCATAGAATATTCAAATAATTGATTATGTGTGCCGCCAGAAACACCTTTATGGCTCATTTGTACCCCATGTCCCACATCTTTCAACGCATCAACACTATCAACTTGACGCACATGTGTTTCATCTGAGGCAAAATAGCTATCCGCTTTAATCGCCGTAGCTACAGTCTCAAAATCAGCCTCTGGCGCTAGCTCGATATACACCATACGACGATGCACTCCGGTCCCCAAAGGGATAGTGACCGATAATGCATCTTTAACGCCAGTAACTGCCTTAGCAGCCACACTGTGCCCCATACTCATACCGGGACCAAAGTTAGTAAATGTCACACCTTTAGGCGCCATTGCCAGCATCAATGTACGGATAATTGAATCAGAGCCTGGATCCCAACCCGCGGAACAAATAGCGACACTATTATGCGCTTTAGCCACGGCATCAAGAGCATGTTTTAACGCCACAATATCGGAATGAACATCAAAGCTGTCGACAGTATTAATACCCAGTTTTAGTATTTTCTCTGCCAGTGGTTGAATAGCTCGCGTCGGTGAGCACAGCAGAGCAACATCGACCATACCCAGCTTTTCAATCTCATTAACGACAGGATAATCAGCTAATTCTACAGGGATCTCGCTTGTATTACGGCGTACAACCCCCACGATTTCAAAATCACTGGCGGCTTGTAAGGCTTCAAGGGCATATCGGCCAATATTGCCATAACCCACAATAGCCGCTTTTATTTTTTTCACTCCGCGCTCCTATTTATACATGTTATGCATGCACATTAATTAAATTAATATTTATTTCGTATCGTTCATAATCAAGCTTGACGATCTCTTGGATAATTGCACAATAACGCAATATATAAATCATTAAATCCCCTAAAATAGGTCACCATCATGCAAAAAATGGAGCCATCAAGCCAGTGATAATTAAGCAAAAAATCAACTTAATAAGATTGTTTGTTTTTAATACTGTTAAGCAATGATTAATCCGTGTAAAATCCGCAAACTTTTTATATTCTATCTCACTCAATATCCTAGATAATTCGAGTTTACGTTGTGGTTCGCCGAGAGAAATAACGCGCTTTCAACTCGACCTATAGGGATAAATTTAATTAATGAAGGTTTTAAATGCATCAGTCAGATGTCACTGAGCGCTCGCTCTATTCCCTGAGCTGGCCGATATTTATCGATATTTTTCTTCATCTGGCCACTCTGCTTATCAATACTTATATGGTCAGCCATGTCTCTACGGCGTATCTTGCTGCCATGGGGGTGGGTAATCAGGTTTTTGATCTATTCATTACCATTTTCAACTTTATCAGTGTTGGATGCAGTGTGGTTATCGCTCAATATCTAGGGGCAGGAAAACGCGATAAAGCCAGTCAAGCTATTCATATCTCGATTGCCTTTAACTTATTATTAGGCTTCTTAAGTGCACTCGTCGCCTTATTTTTTGGCTACAAAATACTAAGTATAATGAATACCCCTGCCCATTTAATGGATGATGGATATGCTTATTTGCATATTTTAGGTATTTGTTTAATTCCAGAAGCCATCAGTATTATTCTCGCGGCTTGCTTACGAGTTCACGGCAAAGCTCAACCCGCCATGTGGGTTACCTTAATAGCGAATATAATCACCGTTATCGGTAATATGATTGTTTTATATGGCTTCTTTGGATTACCACAGTACGGATTAGAAGGAGTCGCATGGTCAACAGTCGTTGGACGTATTGTCGCTGTCATCTTGCTTTTCTGCTTATTATTCCTCGGATTACGTATTAAATTCTCCTTTTCTCTGTTGCTGCTGTGGTCGAAATCAATGCTGGGTAAAATCCTGCATATTGGCTTGCCTTCTGCCGGTGAGAATTTAGTCTGGATCCTACACTTCATGACCGCATCGGCCTTCATTGGTCTAATGGGCGAAACCTCGTTAGCCGCTCAAACGCTATATTTCCAATTATCGTTATTTATTATGCTGTTCGGTATCTCGATAAGCATCGGTAATGAAATTATGGTCGGCCATTTAGTCGGCGCTAAACGTTTTCAAGATGCGTTTTCTCGCGGCGTTAAAAGCCTGAAAATGGGCTTTTTTGTCACCATCGGTATCGTGTTGGTATTCTGGTCATTGCGTCATCCGATTTTAGACGCTCTAACTGAAGATAAAAGTATCGCTGAGCTATTATTACCGTTGTTCTTATTATCGGTATTTTTAGAGCCCGGTCGTACCATCAATATTATCATGGTAAATGCTCTACGCGCCGCGGGTGATGCACGTTTCCCACTGTTTACTGCCATCATCTTTATGTGGGGAGTCGCTATTCCACTGGGCTATTTCCTCGGGATTAAAATGGAAATGGGTCTGCTCGGTATTTGGCTCGGTTTCTTTGCCGACGAATGGCTACGAGGGCTCACCAATGCTTGGCGCTGGCGCTCGAAGAAATGGCAAACTAAACGTTTAGATCTTGAAAGCTAATCCACTGCCAGGATTAGTAATTTTCAGTGCTCCTGAACTAGTTAACCACAGCCAGTAAATATAAATAATGGCGTAAATACCGTCATAGCCTAGCCGAGTAAATTGCTGATACATCGCTTTATTCGTGCTGGGCTTTTTTATGCCAATATTAGGCTAGAGATAATGCAAATACACCATTACAAAGAAAAATAATCCATTTCAGTGAAATAAAAGAGAAATAAATTCTATTAAATAGATTAAAGACAACAAACTTGGTAAAACTTTTCTCTCAATAATTGATTAAAATACAGATAGATTCTAATGGTATTTTTTGGGGCTAAGTTATCGACATGGACAATCATACACATTCAGCACTGTGGCAATATTTTATTCGTGCCGTAAAGCAAGAAGTAAAACCTGCGTTAGGGTGTACAGAACCGATTTCTCTCGCTTTAGCCGCGGCTAAAGCTGCTGCATATCTGGATGGCGAAATTATTCGTATCAATGCTTTTGTCTCGCCGAATCTGATGAAAAATGGCATGGGTGTAACCGTTCCAGGGACCGGCATGGTTGGATTACCTATCGCCGCAGCATTGGGTGCAATTGCCGGAGATGCTGATGCAGGACTCGAAGTATTAAAATCAGCCTCTCCTCACTCGATTGAACACTGTAAAAAAATGTTAGCTCAAGGCCAAGTGACCGTTGATATTAAATTCCCATGCGAAGATATTATCTATTCTGAAGCCAGCGTTTTTAGTGCTACTGGCTCCGCGACGGTAGTGATTGCCGGCACACACACTCGCGTGGTGAAAATTATCCATAATGGAATAACCGTACTGGATTTAACTGCCGCAAAGACAGATATCGATACGCCTATCGATTGCGCCGCAGATATTCCATTGCCAAAAGTGACTGCCAAACAAGTCTATCATTTTGCCACCGAGGCGCCTTTTGAGGATATTAGCTTTATTTTACACGCTGCATCCCTCAATGATGCACTTTCGCAAGAGGGGCTCAAAAATGTCTATGGACTGCACATTGGCAGGACATTACAGGCGCAGCGTGAACGCGGACTGTTATCTAAAGATTTACTGTCAGAAATCATGATCCGTACCTCGGCCGCCTCCGATGCACGTATGGGCGGTGCGGTATTGCCGGCGATGAGTAATTCGGGGTCTGGAAATCAAGGAATTGCAGCGACCATGCCAGTATTAGTGGCTGCCGATCATTTAAATGCTAGCGAGGAGCAGCTCGCTCGAGCACTGATGTTATCGCATTTAATGGCCATTTATATTCACAGTCAATTACCGCCGCTTTCGGCACTCTGTGCAGCAACCACAGCAGCAATGGGGGCAGCAGCAGGAATTGCGTGGCTACTCGAAGCGCGTTACGAAGTAGTCGCCATGGCAATCTCTAGCATGATAGGCGATGTCAGTGGAATGATTTGTGATGGCGCCTCTAATAGCTGCGCGATGAAAGTCTCCACCAGCGCTAGTGCCGCCTATAAAGCCGTACTAATGGCGTTAGATAATAGCTGCGTAAGAGGCTCTGATGGTATTGTCTCTGATGATGTCGATCAGTCAATTGCTAATTTGTGTGCTCTTGCTAAAGGGTCAATGCGTCATACAGATGTGCAAATTATAGAAATTATGGCTAGCAAAGCTAAATACGCGTAATAGCCATTTATTCGCCGTATAAAGCCATAAAAAACAACAAGAAGTGCGGGTTTAGCGCCTTCTTGTTGGGCTTAATAATGACGATCTCAATTACTGTTAGAATCAATGCTCAGCTAATTTTAAACTGGCAAATTTCTGACGAATTAGCGACTCTGGCAAAGAAACCCCAATAAAAACCATCACGCTATTACGCGGCTCATTTTCTTGCCATTCACGATCCCAATCAGCGCTGTATAAACGCTGAACGCCTTGAAATAATAACCGACAAGGCTGATCAACAATCGATAAAATTCCTTTATAACGTAATAGATTATCAGCAAAACTTAGCAATAATTCTTCCATCACCTGCGATACCGCCATTAATTCAACCGGATAATCGAGCTCGACCACTATTGATTGCACTTCATTTTGTTGTTTGGGTACAAAGCGTAATTTGGGTTGGCTGATATTCAATTGATCATTTAAAATAAAACCTTGTACATCAAAGAGTAAACCAACATCAATGGCTCCATGCGTTACTGAATAAACCGGTGCTCTGGCATTAATACGCTGTAAACGTTCAATTAATACCGTGTTGTCTGAGTTTATATCCGTTTTAGTCAGTAAAATACGGTCTGCGTATCCTATTTGTGCTTGTGCTATCGCAAAATCATTCAGTTGTTTTTCAGCATGAACCGCATCAACTAAGGTAATAATACCGTCTAATAAAAAACGCTCACATAATGTTTCATGCGAGAAAAAAGTCTGCGTAATAGGCCCTGGGTCGGCCATGCCGGTACATTCAATCAATAAACGGTCAAATTCAATCTTGCCGCTATCAACACTGTCCAATAAATCTAACAGTGCATCTTCTAATTCACTGGAACGACTGCAACAGATACAGCCATTGCTTAATGTTTTTATTTGCGTCGCGCGATCGCCGATTAATTCATCATCTATCGGGACTTCGCCAAATTCATTTTCAATAACCGCAATTTTATATCCATGCTGTTCATTTAAAATATGACGTAATAGCGTGGTTTTTCCCGCGCCTAAAAAACCGGTTAAAATTGTGACAGAAATTGGTTTCATCGCTTATCCTCAGCTCTCTTCTTTTTTGGCTTGGCTCAACCCGCCGATTGATTATGATGAAATAACTGTATCCTATTAAACAGATCACGACCTTAGCGGTGCTCACTCTTTCTGTGTAAATAAAACAGTTTCATCAAGATAACCCATAAAAAATGCCCCACACAGTGATAACTCAGCATGTAGGGCATTTATCATTGACTAATCAATACCAAATATTAATGTGAAGAAGTTTTTACACCTTCTTTTGGTACTGGTACATAAGGCGTCTCTGCGTCTGTACGATTCGGATTTTTCAGCGCTTTCATTGCTGTTTTAATACCGAAGAAAATGATGCCATAAACCACGACTAAGAACAGAATACTTAAGCCCGCATTGGTGTAGTTATTGATAATAATATGGTTCATATCGATAACTTGCTGTGCAGATAGATCTGTACCACCCGCTGCAATTTTCTCTTTATATACATTGGCTAAGTATAAGAAACCTTCAAGTTGTGGATTATCACTGAACAGTTTCAGTCCTAATGCCCATGTCGTACAAATCAATAACCAAACCGCCGGTAAAATAGTGACTAAGACGTATTTTCCGCGTTTCATTTTGATTAATACCACGGTACTCAGAACTAAGGCTACCGCAGCCAGCATCTGGTTGGAGATACCGAACAGTGGCCACAAGCTCTTAACACCGCCCAGAGGATCAACAACGCCTTGATACAATAAGTATCCCCAAAGACCCACACAGCCCGCTGTTCCGATAATACCCGCAACCAGAGAGTCTGTTTTCTTCAAGAATGGAACAAAGTTACCTAATAGATCTTGCAGCATAAAGCGGCCAGAACGTGTACCAGCATCCAATGCCGTCAAGATAAACAGCGCTTCGAATAAAATACCGAAGTGATACCAGAAGCCCATATTTGCCGCAGGCATAATTTCATGGAACACATAAGCAATCCCTACAGCCAGAGTGGGCGCACCACCTGCACGATTCAGTACAGAAGGCTCACCGATATCTTTCGCAGTTTGCAGAATTTGCTCAGGCGAAATAACAAAGCCCCAAGAACTAACCGTTGCAGCTGCATGAACAGTCACATCTTTCAGCTGCGCCATAATCATTGCGCCATCAGGACCTCCCAGCTCATGCAGATTAGGCATAGTGATACCTAATGCGGCTGGAGGGGTATTCATCGCAAAATACAAACCTGGTTCAATAATTGAAGCTGCAACTAAAGCCATGATAGCGACGAATGATTCCATCAACATCGCACCATAACCGATATAACGTGCATCTTTTTCATTTGCCAGCAGTTTTGGTGTGGTTCCTGAAGCGATTAACGCATGGAAGCCAGAGACCGCACCACAAGCAATGGTGATAAATAAGAACGGGAATAACGTACCTTTCCATACTGGGCCAGTACCGTCGATATACTGAGTTACCGCAGGCATTTTCAGCTCAGGGTTCAGAATAACGATACCAACAGCTAAACCGACGATAACACCGATTTTCAGGAAGGTTGCCAAATAGTCACGAGGCGCTAAAATTAGCCAGACTGGTAACAGTGCAGAAATAAACGCATAACCCACTAATACATAAGTAATTGTAGTATCTTTAAAGGTTAATGCTGGGCCCCAGTATGGGTCATGTGCAATCACACCACCGAACCAAATTGCCATAATCAGTAACACAATACCGATAACTGAGATTTCTCCCACGCGTCCCGGCCGGATATAACGCATGTATACCCCCATGAACAGCGCAATAGGCACAGTAGAACATACAGTAAACACACCCCATGGGCTTTCTGCCAAGGCTTTAACCACGATCAGCGCCAACACGGCAAGAATAATGATCATGATAAGGAAACAGCCAAACAGAGCTAATGTTCCGGGAATTGGACCTAATTCTTCTTTAATAATTTCACCTAATGAGGCGCCATTACGACGAGAAGAAATAAACAACACCATAAAGTCCTGCACCGCACCGGCTAATACCACACCCGCTAGCAGCCATAATGTCCCCGGTAAATAGCCGACCTGAGCAGCTAACACCGGCCCAACTAACGGACCCGCCCCTGCGATTGCTGCAAAGTGATGCCCAAACAATACATTTTTGTTGGTTGGAACATAATTCAAGCCATCATTATTAATAACGGCAGGTGTCGCACGCGTTTCATCCAGCTTCATTACTTTTTTAGCGATATATAAGCTGTAATAACGATATGCGATAAGGTAAACCGCAACAGATGCAACCACAATCCATAGTGCGCTAATATGTTCTCCGCGTCTGAGTGCAACTACTCCCAGACACACCGCACCTATAATCCCTAAAATCATCCAGGGAACGTGCTTCAAGATACCATTTTTGTTCATATAACACCCTTCTGAGGTAAAACGAACATGTGAATTAATGTCAGTATTGGCAGTTCAGTTAGTATGTGTTCTGAGATCAGATTGAGTTTCTGCCATGGTGCGTATGATAGAAACATCCAGGCTAAAAAAGCGCAGAGCCTGCCTGAACGGTTACATATAATATTAAGCGGTCATTTTTAACTGATGAATGGTTTTCTACTCTCACTAACGGAGGTGGAACTGTGATGTAGGTATCATTTCTTGTTTGTTTTCAATATGTTGTTTTGTTAACAAAATACCGATGTTCGTTAATTTATTGTTTATTTTTAGTCAAAAATATTCGGTGATTATATATTTAATTTTGATTAATCTCCTGCTCGGTATATCAGTCGAAGGGACATTTCAGTATTAGTTCGACAGTTATTCTTTCATTCTCTCTATTTCATAATTCATTAACTACTTAATAATTAATAAATCAAATAGCTCACTTATCTATTTTCAGCGAAAAATCGCCTTTACTTTCAGTTTATGGCTAAATAATTGCCCCTATCATGATTGAATATTGGCATGATAGTGAGCAAATTTACGCTGACTCAATCACAAATTACAATTTTTATTCACAACTTAATAAATAAAATATGTAACATATAGGAAACATAATACCAACAACACAAAATAGACTGAGAATAACAATGAATGTAAATAGCTATGACTATATTATTGTTGGCGCAGGATCCGCCGGTTGCGTCGTTGCCGCACAGTTAATTCAACAAACATCAGCTCGAGTCTTGCTGATCGAGGCGGGTGGTAGCGATAATCATCTATTTATAAAAATGCCAGCTGGTGTCGCCAAAATTATTGAGAAAAAAAGTTGGCCCTATCAAACAGAACCTGAACCTCATGCCAATAATCGCCAAATGCAAATCGCACAAGGTAAAGTTCTCGGCGGCAGCAGTTCAGTTAATGGAATGATTTATTTACGCGGGCAATCACAAGATTATGATAACTGGGAAAAACTATATGGCTGTAAAGGCTGGAGCTATCAAGATGTTCTGCCATGGTTTAAACATGCCGAGAATAATGAAAGCCTAAGTAATAACTATCATGGTAATAATGGACAATTACCCGTAAGTGAGAATCGCTATCGGCATCCATTATCAATGGCGTTTATTCGCGCCGGGCAAGAATATGGCCTAAATTATTCAATTGATTTCAATGCTGAAAATCAGCAAGGAGTGGGATATTACCAAACGACCACTCATAACGGTGAGCGAGCCAGCACCTCTCGGAGCTATCTAAAAAGCGTCAGCAATAGCCCACGACTGACTCTCAAATTAAATACCCAAGTAAATCAGATTATTATCAACGATGGTATTGCAATCGGCGTGATTTATCAGGGCGCTGATGGGAAAAAAGTCCAAGCCATCGCACAACAAGAAGTTATTCTCTGTGCCGGAGCTATGGGATCGGCTAAATTATTAATGCTGTCGGGGATTGGGCCGAAAAATCATCTTTCTGAGCTTGATATTCATCCTCTTATCGATCTTCCGGTCGGTAAAAATTTTCATGATCATCTACATATGTCAATCAATGTGAGCACCAAACAGCCGATTAGTCTATATGGTGCAGATCAAGGACTGAATGCATTACGCCATGGTGCACAGTGGCTAGCATTTCGTACCGGCGTATTATCATCAAATATTCTAGAAGGCGCGGCATTTATTGATACCAATAATCAAGGTCGCCCTGATGTCCAAGTTCATTTCTTGCCAATTCTAGATAGCTGGGATGATGTCCCCGGAGAACCATTACCTGCAATTCATGGCTTTAGCTTAAAAGTAGGCTATTTGCAGCCTAAATCTCGCGGGCACATTCAATTACGCAGCCGTGATCCAGCAGCGCCGTTAAAAATTCATGCCAATTATTTAGCGGATCCCGAGGATTTAGCAGGCTGTAAGCGCGCCGTAAAATTTGGCTTAGCATTATTACAATCACCATCATTAAAATCAGTGAGTGCAGAAATATTAATGCCGCCGATCGAAGCACAGCAAGATGAAGCGGCGTTAGATGAGTTTGTACGTAATTTTTGCAAAACAGTTTACCACCCCGTCGGGACTTGCCGCATGGGGACTGATCCACAAACATCCGTGACTGATTTGCGTTTACGTGTACATGGAATACATCAGCTACGAGTAGTCGATGGCTCAGTTATTCCCGAAATAACCAGTGGAAACACCAATGCACCGACTATTATGATTGCCGAGCGTGCAGCAGCGATGATTATTGAAGATCAAGCGCATTAAAATTAATCGAAGTTAATCATCATCGTAGTAGTCATAAATGCTCAGCGATTAATCGTTGAGCATTTATTATCTTCACACACGCTCATATCCGCCGATATTATCTTTCGACGGATTTCAAAATATTTATCCTTCAACCACGACTTGAGACGCGGCATTTATTGCACTGGATAATGCGTCATCTATCGAATCAGCCGTTGCCAATGTCACGCCTAAACGGCGGGAACCGGCAATTTCAGGCTTGCCAAATAAACGCAATTGAACATTATTTTTTAATGCACTATCCACTCCCGAGAAAGTCACATCTCGACTATGTAATTGCGGTAAAATAACCGCTGAAGCGCTCGGTCCATATTGACGAATTTGACCAATTGGTAAACCTAAAAAAGCACGTACATGCAGTGCAAACTCAGATAAATTCTGAGAAATCAAAGTCACCATACCGGTATCATGCGGTCGCGGGGAGACTTCATTAAAAATCACTTCATCACCGCACACAAATAACTCAACCCCAAATAGGCCATAACCGCCTAATGCGCGAACAATTTTTTCAGCCATTTGCTGGGCATTATCCCAAGCTTTATCGCTCATTTTCTGCGGTTGCCATGAACAACGGTAATCGCCTTTTTCCTGACGATGCCCGACCGGAGCACAAAAATGAATACCATCCACAGCATTGATGGTCAGTAAGGTTATCTCAAAATCAAAATTAACCATTTTTTCGACAATCACTCGCCCTTGCCCAGAACGTCCACCTTCCTGAGAATAAGCCCATGCGACAGCTAATTCACTTTCGCTACGAATAATACTCTGCCCCTTACCAGACGAGCTCATCACCGGTTTAACAATGCAAGGAAAACCAATCTGCTTAGCGGCGGCAACAAATTCTACGTCACTATCAACAAAACGATACTCTGAAGTCAGTAATCCTAATTCTTCGGCGGCTAAACGACGAATACCTTCGCGATCCATAGTCAATAAAACAGCTTTAGCACTCGGTACGACTTTTTGCCCTGCTTGCTCCAACGCGAACAAGGTTTTAGTCGCTATAGCTTCAATTTCAGGCACGATAAAATCAGGCCTTTCCTGCGCAACTAACTCACGTAGCGCATCACCATCCAACATATTTATGTTATAACTGCGATGAGCGATATGCATTGCAGGCGCATGCTCATAACGGTCTACCGCAATTACCTCAATTCCTAAACGCTGGCATTCAATCGCCACTTCTTTGCCTAATTCACCAGAGCCTAATAACATGACTTTTGTCGCAGATGGACACAATGCAGTTCCGAGTTTAACCATTTTGTCTTATTTCCCCATGCTCAAAATAATAGCCCGAGTATAAAGGCAATCGTTTGCCTTGGCTATTAGCACAGAAAACTTTGTCTAAAAAGCCAACCAAAAATCTATTTACGCTAGCTATTCTTCCATAAACTGTTGGTTTTTAACTCTCTGTTATAAATAATCTAAAGGGTTTTATCGCGCCCAGTAATAAACGGCGGATTTTTATGATGCTCGATGTAGCGTTTATGGAATAAAGATAAAATACAAAATAATAGCCCGATCCAAATTAGCGAGAAACTCACACCTTTAACACTATCGAATAGTTCATTGAATAAGAATATTGCTAATAAAAATTGAATTGTAGGTTCTATATATTGGGCGAGACCGATAACAGTTAAGGTGGTACGTTTTATCGCTGCCGTAAAGAACAGTAGTGGCAAAATAGTCACTGGCGCGGTCAACATATAAAGTAATTTAATCTCAAAGCCGCCACTAAGAACTGCGCTTTCACCTTGCCTATCGAGCCAAAACATAATAATGATTGCTAAAGGCAATAACCATAATGCCTCGAGAAACAATGAGGTAATCACATCAAAACGAATAAATTTACGAATTAAACCATAAATTGCAAATGCACTGCCCATCACGAGTGCTAATAACGGCAACTCACCATATTGTAATATTTGATAGCTCACCCCGGCTAAAATAAATATGACTGCCATTTTTTCTGCGATAGCTAAGCGCTCATGTAAAAATAACATCCCAAGCAAAATAGAAAATAATGGATTAATAAAATAGCCTAAACTAGCGGCTAAAACTTGTCCATGAGTTAAAGCGTAAGTAAAGGCGCTCCATGAAATCGCCATCACAGCAGAACTGAATAAGCATAAAATAATCGAGCGCTTGTCTTGCCAAACTTGCGGCCAAAGTGTTTTGTTTTTTATTAAATATCGAATTATCAACAACAATGGAATTGACCAGATAATACGTTGAGCTAATAACTCAAGCGGTTGTGCGCCAGGCATTAATCGATAATAAAGCGGAGTGATCCCCCACAGAATATAAGAAAATATAGCCAGTGCGACCCCTGAGCGGTACAACATATTTAGATATCCAGAAATAGATGAATTAATAACAGAATTGTCTGATCATAATACTCTGTTCTGACTAAAAGAGACACTTTCTATTTATGATTAGAATGATAAGAGTAACAAATAAAATAAATAATTATCCGCGAGAATAAACTAATAGTAATTAAGCAGATAACATTTGAATAAGAATGGAAAAAACAAAAGATAGACTAAAAATTAGTGCTGGAGATCAAGATAATAACATCATGATCTCCAGTAATAATAAGATTAAATTTCGCGCTGATGCAGTGGCGGTTGTTGGCGAATAAAATCAGCCAATTCTTCATGGGATGGCGCCGCCGCGATCGCTCCTTTTTTAGTCGTCGCTAATGCACCACAAGCTGAAGCTTGAGTGATTATTTTCATAAAGTATGCAGCCTCATTAGCCACGCCATATTCAGCAATAGCCGCCAATAATCCAGCCATAAAAGCATCGCCTGCGCCTGTGGTGTCTACGCTTTCAACTAAATACGCACTGATAGCAACACGCTGTTGCTTGGTAATGACTAAACAACCTTTTGAACCTTGAGTGACGACTTTTAAACTCGCAGGATATTGATTCAATTTTTCAACGGCTTCAGATAACGTCGGACATTGTGTTAACCACAATAATTCTTCTTCTGATAATTTCAGAATATCGCACTGACGCGCAAAAGCATCAACGGTTTGATGCATTAATACTGGATCGGACCACATTTGAGGGCGAATATTCACATCAAAACTGATCAACCCTTCTGACTTACGCATTTCCTCGATCGAACGACTTAAAGAACCACGACACACTGAATGAACCAAAGCTAACGAA
This sequence comes from Moellerella wisconsensis ATCC 35017, assembly GCF_001294465.1. GTDB lineage: Bacteria > Pseudomonadota > Gammaproteobacteria > Enterobacterales > Enterobacteriaceae > Moellerella > Moellerella wisconsensis. The sequence continues at coordinate 5,134 of NZ_LGAA01000011.1, read as the reverse complement.
CAGAAATGTAAAATATCTTTACCAAAAACAGGCAAGTTTTTTGCCGTTAAAAACTGGTCTGCTGAGGGAGAAACTAAAAAGGAGAACTCGCGCTCACCATTTTCATGCAATGAAACCAAAACCGTACTGGTGCGATATTGCTCATCAAATTCCATCGCACTAGTATCGACGCCCATATCAAACATCGTTTTTTGCATGAAATGACCGAAGGCATCTTCACCGACCCGCCCAATAAAACCACTTTGCTGGCCTAACCTAGCAATTCCTGCCGCGACATTAACCGGCGCTCCACCTGCACAAGCCTCATATTGCATATTTTGCAATGGGATCAGATCGACAACAGCATCACCTAACGTCCAGACTTTCATAAATTCCCCCAGAGATTATTCTCTTATATATAGAACAAACCAAAACTAGAATTAAAATTATACTTAATTCAAACGATAGTAAATTGATCCGAGGTATAGAAAGCCAGCAAACGAAGGCTCTAATGCACTTACGCCTCAGTTATTATCATAAACTGAGTAGCATGACGGTTAAATAATCAACGGATCGAGACTAAAATTATGGCTATTTATCTTAAATAAATGAATAAAAATAACACTAGCCAAAACGATCTGTTAACGTTAACATTTATTGAGAAATAAATCGATATTTCATTCACTGACTGGCGAATACAGACTATCTAAATGATAACATAGAGTAATGAATGGATTCTTCGTCTTATTCATTAAGTCAGCTCTTAGTTAGATCCCCCTGAAGAGACAGAGGCGTGATTATGAAACAGCGTATTGAAAAGGCAACAGTTGCCCTTAATGAGTTAAGAAAAACATTAGATATTAATTTTTATCCCAATTATCACATAGCCCCTTTTGCTGGTTGGTTAAATGATCCTAATGGTTTGATTTATCACAATGGGACATATCATGCGTTTTATCAGCATCATCCATTCAGTGAAAACTGGGGGCCGATGCATTGGGGCCATGCAACTAGTAGCGATATGGTGCATTGGCAACATCAACCTATCGCATTAGCACCGGGTGATGATTATGACCGTGACGGCTGTTTCTCAGGCTCTGCGGTTAGCCATGATGGAAAACTCTATCTATTTTATACCGGTCATATTTGGCTTAAAAAAGAACATGATGACAGTGCAATCTATCAGGCTCAATGTTTAGCCATCAGTGAAGATGGAATTCATTTTGAGAAAAAAGGCGTAGTGATCCCTTCACCTGAAGAATATATGCATTTTCGTGATCCTAAAGTATGGTATCAGGATGGTCGTTGGTGGATGATCGTTGGTGCGCGGGATAAAAATGACCTAGGCCAAGTTCTACTATTTAATACTGAAGATCTGCTTAATTGGAGTTCTGATTATCAAGTTATCGCAAAAACTGATGATAATAATGTATATATGTGGGAGTGCCCTGACTTCTTCCCTCTTGGCGATAAATTTATCACCTTATTCTCGCCTCAAGGTAAAAAACCAGAGAATTATCAATTCCGTAACATGTTCCAAAGTGGATATATTATTGGACAATGGGCTCCGGGACAAGCGTATAACATTGAACAATCGTTCCAAGAAATTGACCATGGGCATGATTTCTATGCGCCTCAAACCTTTGAAGCCGCAGATGGTCGACGTATCGCCATAGCATGGATGGATATGTGGGAAAGTAGTATGCCATCAAAAGCTGATAATTGGGCTGGGTGCTTTACTGTGCCGCGCCAGCTAACGCTGACCAAAGATAATAAAGTTATTATGACGCCGGTGGTTGAATTAGACACTTTACGTCAAGAACATCAATCTGTGAATTCCATCGAATTACCTAAAAATACGGCACAGCTTCTCAAAGATAATTGTGAGTCTTGCGAGGTTGAGCTACTATGGGATTTAAAAGATAACACCACCGAGAAATTTGGTTTCTGGCTTGGCCAAGGATTACAATTCTATGTTGATGGGCAATCCCATCGCTTGATCCTTGAAAGACATTATCCTGATAATGTAATTAGTGATTATCGTAGTGCTGAATTACCTGCAACGGATAAACTTAAAATTCGTGCTTATATTGATCGTTCAAGTATCGAGATTTTCATCAATGACGGCGAGTTAACCTTCTCAAGCCGTATTTATCCTAAAAAAGATCAACGCGCACTAAAAATATTTGCAATTAATGGCCCAGCAAAATTAGAAAGTGGGAATATCTGGGAATTAGCCGGTTCAATTAAATGACCAAGCTAATGATCAAAAACTAGTAAGCATCAGCTAGTAACGATATAGAGACTAAGCAACTAATTTTACCTCGGATCTTATCTATCGATCCGAGGAATTCGACTGTATTAATTATGATCTCTTTTATCTAAAAATATTCCCATGCCAATATCCACGTATAAATGCGATTAAACTAACTAAGCAGCTGTATACGTGCTGATATCAGCGACTATAAAGAGTCCCGCTCTAATACATCACAGCTAATATATTGGATACCTTGCAATTGACGCTGCTGAATAATATGCAAAGCTGCTTCTTTACCTAATTGATAATGAGGTAACTCTACTGTGGTTAATGCCGGATAAAATAACTTACCAACACCGATCATATTATCATACCCGAGCACCGCAACATCTTCTGGGATCTTGAAGCCTTTACTCAACAACACTTGATAAGCTAAAAAAGCAATTCGATCATTCCCACATACTACGACATCAAAATCAGCTTGATTATCATGACAATGATTGTTAATCAATTCAATCACATCTAAATAGTGCTCATCACCCCATTCAAGATGATATTGCTTTAATCCATCCAGAGAAAGCCCTGCGTCTTGCCACGCTTGTTCTGCGGCTTGTCGGCGCACCAGTCCCGCCATCGTTTGCTGTGGAATATATAAACAAAGTGGCCGGCGATAACCTTTTTTGATCAACATTTCTATTGCTTGGTATTGCCCATGATAATCATCAGGAATATAAGCCGGATATTGTTTTTCTTTATCTACACAATTGGCTAATACTAAAGGTGTATGGTTTAAGCTATCTGGAATAATAACTTCTCTCAATCCCATCGTAGTAAATATAATACCATCTGGGCGTTGAGAGATAATTTGTTTCACTGCCCTTTCTGGCGAATCTCCTGAAGTAATATTAACCACAAAACTACTCCATCCATATTTCCTCGCTGTTTGTTCTATCGACAATATAATTTCTACCGAGAATGGCGTGGTAGCAGTATCAAGAGCGAGTACACCTAACGTTGATATACGGGAGTTTTTTCCTCTAATTTTTCGTGCTGAAAAATCTGGAACATAGTTAAGTTCATCAATTGCTTTTTGTACCAGTTTTAAGGTCTCTGGTTTAAGCATCTCAGGGTTATTTATTGCACGGGATACCGTCATTAATGAGACCGATGCCAGTCGTGCAACATCTTTTAAAGAAGCCATGGAGTCTATCTACTTTTACCAGTTAGCAGTGATCGAATATGGTTTTGATTTTAGCATGTTAACGATAATACGCATGAAAATAATTTCAAAAGCTTAGGCCTATCGCTTGTAAGACATAATTCGACACATATAAAACCAATTATTACTTTTTATGACTGTTACTTTTAGATATTCTAATATACTTCAAAGAAAATTATCATATAATAAATATTCAATATCTTAGTTTAAAATGCGAGTAAAAATAAAAAACCACAATTAATTGATAATAAACAAAAAAATATTCGAAGATCATTTTTCATACAATTAATCAAAAGTATATTTAGCTGATTTTTTCATTACAACATAACAAATTTGCCTTATGTAAATAATCAATACATTTAATTATAAAACACAAAAAAGATTAAGTAATATCTGTTAAATTACAATTTACATGTCGATATGTATATTAATTTTAATTAAGTCTTATAAATTAAAAGTTTATACCAAAGGAGATAATAATGGAAAAGATCATTCATATAATTATGCACGATGACAATGTCAATAAAAATAAGTTTAAATTAATAATGGGGTCTATTAGTGGAAAATTTAGATTTTATAAAGATGAACAAGCCTTTATTAGTAATTATACTTATCCAGCAACTAACGTTACTCAAGAATGTATTATTAAATATATAAACAATGAGGAACACCAATCAACATCAGGAATTAATCCATTGAATAATATAGATAATATCATACCTGTAATTATTATCACTGAAAACCCATCGATTGAGATATGCCGTGAATCATTTAAAAATGGAGCTTTTGAATATTTTAGTCTTCCACTAAAAGACGTTGAACTTCAAGATGCGATTAATAATGCATTGGATGTATTTAAGAGATCATTTGAGCGTTATCAATTATTTACTTTTTTATCAGAAAAATTCAAAAAATTATCAAATAGAGAAAAAGAAGTGATGGAAATGATATTTGATGGTAATACTAGCAAAGAAGCCGCTGAGAAATTATCCCTATCACCGAGAACAATTGAAGTTCATCGTTCCAACATATATACCAAGCTAAAAATAAAATCATTGCCACAACTAGTTAATGAATATAACTATATAATGACTTATGCTGAAAATATATAACTAGAACTTCATTCTTTATAATTTAATAAATTTAGTTGTTTTAGTATTTTTTTAAGTAAAAATAGCTATGAGATTTAACTTTTAATTTTGATTTGTTGTTAATTTCATATTAATTGATAAGTAAGGTATTAAATATAAAACTTTACTAACTTGGCGTATTTTTGTATAAATTATATGCCAATTTTATTGTGCAATGATTAAAGATTAGTGCCCTATAATACTTTTTTAATACCCACTCCTTTAGTATTAATTTATTTATCTTTATCGAGATATCCTTTGCACGATCGAATGATTTTTTGATTAACTTATTGACTAAATCGGGAGATAGTTAACATTAATCATCATCCTACCTGCCCCTCAAACGCTATTGAAGTATATTGTTTATCTCTTTAGAGATTATTCCAATGTTGAGAGGTAGTAATGATAGGCTTAGTCATTGTTTCACATAGCGAAAAACTCGCATCAGGGATAGAAGAGTTAGCTGCTGAAATGCAAAATAGTGCATATTGCCAGATAAAAATTGCCGCCGGTATTGATGATCCTACCTATCCTATAGGTACTGACGCC
>NZ_LGAA01000010.1 GCF_001294465.1 Moellerella wisconsensis ATCC 35017 | reverse complement strand
ATACGAGTCATGGAGGCTATAGAAGCATTGTCTGATGCTAATGCGATTATTTTATTAATGGATTTAGGCAGTGCGGTTCTCAGTGCTCAAACAGCAGTAGAATTATTGTCTACAGATCTGGCAGCAAAAACGTATTTCTGTGCTGCCCCGATTGTTGAAGGTGCTATTGCTATCACCGTTGCCGCATCTTCCAAGATAAATATCTCTATCGATACACTTTTGTCTGATGCTGAAAATTCATTAATCGCTAAGCAAGCTCAATTAGGTGATCTCACAATACATTCAAACATCGCTCCCCTTTGTGTTGATAATATCAATACTCAAAATATAGATATTAAGAATAGTGTTAATTATCTATGGGTAGTGCGAAATATTAACGGATTACATGCTCGACCAGCGGCAAAAATTGCTGCTGTATTAACGCCATTTGATGCTCAATTAATTTTAGAAAAAGGATCGCAACAAGTTAATCCTAAGAATATGAATCAAATTGCTTTATTGCAGATACGCCAAGGTGATCAAATTAATTTAATCGCCAGCGGCAATCAATCTGAGGAGGCGATTAACGCCTTCAAAATATTAGCTGCCAACAATTTTGGAGAATCATTAGATAATTCAACCACCCTATTTTATGGTCAAAAAGCTATCGAGCCTATAGTCTCCGGGCTATCTTTTCAGTGGACACGTTCTAAACCATCATCTATCAGTACAATAGTCGATCAGCAAAGTAAATTAGCGAAGCAGCAACTGACGACGGCACTAACTCGCGTTAGCCACAACTTAAATTTAATAGCGCAACATGCGAAGAAGATGTATGGAACGTCAATTGCTGAAATCTTTCACGGCCATATTGCCTTATTATCTGATGAGGAAATTATCCAGCAACTTAATCAATATATAGAACAACATCAAGCCAACGCGTATACCGCAATAGATAAAGTATTTGCTGATATCTCTGCGCAATATCGACAAATTAACGATAATTATCTACAAGCCAGATATCTTGATATTGATGATTTAAGACGGCAATTATTATTGAGTTTAACCGGACAAAAAACACAGTTTCCCCCTTTCGAACATCCTACTCTTCTAATTTCAGACACACTTTATCCTTCAGAGATCATTCAGTTAGCTTGCTCTAATATTATAGGTATAGCACTAAGTGATAGCTCACCCTATGCACATACCGCAATTATCGCCCAAAAAATGGGGATACCAATACTGGTAAATTTAGGGGATAAAATATTGTCGATTCAAAATAATAGGCAATTAATCATCAACCTACAAAAATTATCGCTCAGTATTCGTTCATAATTACTTTTAGCTAGCAATAAACGAATAAGCGATAGTTTAATGCAATCTCTCCCTACAAATAGCCAATAAATATAATATTACCTTTTCATATAATATCTATTGGCTTAATTATTAAAGAAAGTTAACTAACTAATTAATATCAGTTATTTAACAATAATTAAAATATGTGAATTTCATCTTGATATTTAGCAATAATAATGATTATCATTGCCATTCCAAAATATAAAAATCATATTGCAAGGAATAATTATGAAACCTGCTTATCAAGTTGCTGTTTCAAGTCTCGTGTTCTTTTCTGCATCGGTCTTTGCACAAGAATACCCTATGGGTCAACCTGTTATCAAAGATGGCATGGAAATCCAAGGCGTCTATTTACAACCGATTACTATGGATACAGAAGAAGGACATCATGCAGCTGCACACCTTGCGGCTGATAAAGCTGATGTCCATTTAGAAGCAGATATTCATGCTGTTGAAGATAATCCTAACGGTTTCGCAGAAGGCGATTGGATCCCTTATCTGACCATTGAATACACCGTTACTAAGTTAGGCGACAAACCAGAAACGCAATCCGGTACCTTTATGCCGATGGTGGCAAGTGACGGCCCTCATTATGGTGAAAACGTTAAATTAAATGGTTTCGGTAAATATCGCGTAACTTATAAAATCTTACCGCCTTCTTATAACAAGAATGTCGCCTTTGGTCGCCATATTGATAAAGAAACAGGTGTCGCTCCATGGTTTAAACCCTTTGAAACCTCTTGGGAATTTGACTATGCAGGCGTAGGTCGTAAAGGCAGTTATTGATCATATTTTGTATTAAGTTAGATAATACCCGTCGTTTATTTTATTGATAACGATGGGTGTTTCTATTCAGAATCAGCTTGATAAATAACTATAATGTTTTTCCCTTCCTCATTTCTCGGACGTGTAAAATGAGAAAATCAGTACCTTATCTATTGTTATTCATATCATTTTTTATGGCATGCCAAGCAATTGCCGCTGAAAAATATACCGTCGAATTAGAAATGAAAAACGGTGATCTAATCCCCAGAGTGCTCGAAGTCCCAGCCAAAACAATTATTCGGATAAAAATTACCAATACAGGCACTGAACCCGCTGAATTTGAAAGTACCCAACTTAGAAAAGAAAAAGTTCTCGCCCCAGGTGCAAGTTCAGTTGTAGTCATTGCCCCTTTGAAACCAGGGACTTACTCCTTCTTCGATGATTTTCATTTATCGCATCCTAAAGGCGAGATCATTGCTAAATAACATAATAAGAACTCACCAAAGTAAGTAGGAACAGTTATGGGTCAAATCCTGTTTGTAGTATGGCGCGAAAGCTTTGAAGCGCTACTTGTTATCGGCATTATTTATGCGTGGATTAAACGTCATCCAGATGCTGGTACCGGAATAAAATTTTTATGGGGTGGTGTAGCGCTTGGCATCGTATTATCGATTATACTCGCGCTGTTAATTTATGGCGTATTCAATGTATTAGATGATACAGGCCAATCCTTTTTTATGATCTTTATGGAAATTTTTGCCGCTATTTTGATCGTACAAATGGTTTACTGGATGAATAAAAACGGACGTTCAATGCAATCCAGTATTGAGGCAGGTATTAGCCGAAATGCAGAGCGACATTCATGGTGGGGAGCGCTATTTATTATTGCCATCGCGATTGCAAGAGAAGGCAGCGAGATAGTTGTGTTCCTTTCTAGCTTTATCATGGGATTAAATGCCGAAACCGCCCCCTCTTTCTTCACGGAGGTCATCGGCGGGATTATCATTGCAGCGTTAACACTGTATATTTTCTTGCTGACTTATCGATTAATTTCTTGGAAAATATTTTTTAATATTACCGGAATTATCTTATTATTCCTCGCATTATCGCTGTTATTAAGAGGTATGGAAGGAATAGCTAACCTGCTATTGGAATACGATATAGTCTTACCTGACTTCTTAATTTATCCCGTCTGGGACACTACTAATATTCTCGATGATTCAACTATCAGCGGCAATTTTATCGCTTCATTCTTTGCCTATCGCGCCCAACCTATTGGTTTAAGTGTTATTACTTTTATCCTTTACTGGGTTATTATTAGCTGGCTATTTTATCGCAGCCAACCTCGCAATAAATCAGTCCAGTAAGCTAACAATTTAAGTTAATGAGATAAATTAGATAGTCGATAATGCGGTAAGAGTATGAATAATAAAATAGTGAAAACAATTAGTTCGGTCATTTTATTGAGTCTGTTATCAACAACAGCCAACAGTAAAGCGCTTAGATCGCCAGTGCAAACTGGCGATGAAATTATTATTGCCAAAGGCGATATTCCAACGCCTATCAAATATCAATCCATTATTAGCCATTATATGAGCTATGTAATTGCTCAGTTAGATCTCATGATCCAACAATTAGATATTTTACAACGGGCAATTAATCAGCAACAACTGATGGATGCGCAAATAGCGTATATTTCGGCACATCAATATTATGAAACAATACGCCCAATTATTATGTTATTTGGTAATACCGACCGAGTAATGAACTCGACCGCTGACTATTATTTACAACGTGAGCAAGATTATCGTTTTATTGGTTTTCATCGTGTTGAATATTTTTTATTCGACCAAAAAAATCTTACGTTAGCAAGCCCATCGACAGAAGAATTACTCACCAAAGCCAAAGATTTAAGAAAACGCATGGCTACTGAGAGCATTGAAATACCAAAATTAGTTCAAGCTTCGGCTGATTTTATGGAAATGATACTCGAAACTAAATTAGCCGGTAAAGAGCAACTCTATAGCCAATCAGACATCACCGATATTGCGGCAAATATTGCGGGTTCAGAAAAAATAATTGGGCTTATAACCCCTTTTATTAATAAAGATACCTTAACTTCATTGACTCGTAATTATGCAGCTATCAATAGAATACTCGATAATTATCGATTAACAAATAATACATACCAGCTTTACTCTAAACTTTCACAGCACGATAAAATGGATCTTTTTTCGCTTATTTCACAACAAGCGGAACGATTAGCTGAGCTTAGGGCGCAAATGGATGTTGATGTATATTATAAATATTAGGACATTGACTTATGCTACCCAATAAATTATCTAAAATATCCCACCAGCACCGTTTGGAGCTCCAGCAGCCTATCAATACTTCGCGTCGTCAAGCACTTAAAACACTGGCGCTAGGTGGATTAGCCATTGCTAGCCCATCATTACTGGCTAAAACCAGTGAACCAGAAAAAACCTCAGAAACCAATAAAACCGCCCGGTTCGATCAACAAATTAACTATCAAGGGCAGCATCAAGCGGGAGTTATCACGCCCGAACAAAAAGAGGCGATTTTCATTGCATTAAATATTACGACAAAACACCGCGATGAAGTTAAACGACTGTTTCAGCTACTCACCCAACGAATTGCATTTTTGACGCAAACTCAGCAGCTTCCTGCTGATCTGAATGATAAAATGCCCCCTGCCGAGTCTGGCATTTTAGGCTCATATTTACAGCCTGATTCTTTAACCATCACCGTGTCTTTAGGAAATTCTATATTTGACGATCGTTTCGGATTTCAATCTCAAAAACCATATTACTTGACTGAAATGACCAGCTTTCCCAACGATCGTCTAGAAAAACAGTGGTGTGGTGGCGATATCGTGTTACAGATTTGCGCCAACAGCAAAGAAAGTACTCTGTATGCTTTAAGGGATATATTAAAATATATCACGCCTTATGCAGCTCCATTATGGAAAATAGATGGCTTCTTACCAGCGCGAGATATTGAAAATAAGAGTACACCGATTAATTTATTTGGCTTTAAAGATGGAACTGGCAATGCCCCTTCTTCTGATAATCAATTGATGGATGATCTTATTTGGATAACCTCCGGTAGCAAAGAACCGACGTGGTGTACTGGGGGAACTTATCAGGCTATCCGACTGATCCGCTTTAATTTAGAATTTTGGGATAGAACACCGCTTGAAGATCAGGAAAATGATTTTGGCCGCCATAAAACTACCGGCGCACCGATTGGAATGAAACATGAGATGGATCCGCCAGAATTTGAACAGGATCCTCACGGTGATCGCATTTTATTTGATTCTCACATGCGCCGAGCAGAGCCTCGTAATCCACATCGGCATAGTGCTAAATTGCGCCGTCGCAGCTACAGTTATTCTCTCGGTCTCACTAACAGTGGCTTATTAGATATGGGTTTGATTTTTGTTTCTTATCAAAAAAATCTTAAAACTGGTTTTATTGATACCCAAAAACGTCTAAATGGTGAACCTCTAGAGCGTTATATTAAACCTTTTGGAGGCGGTTATTATTTTGTATTACCAGGGATTGAGAGTGTGAAAAACTCGCTAGCTGAGAACTTGTTTGCGGCAACCAGCCAAAAATAATTAACCAAAGAAAGCTAAACTGAATCAATGAAATAATAATACAATGGATCATAATTAATCCTTGAGAAAATTCAGACTTAAAAACCATAAATTGGAGCATCAAATGAAACCGATAATCGCTCTGTACAAAAAATTACCCGATAATCTAATTAAACGGCTACAGCAACATTTTGATGTACAACTCTTAGATAACTTAGATTTAAGCGATCCAAAGGTCATCCAAGTTCTGGCTAATGCCCAAGGACTACTTGGTTCTGGCCAAAACGTGGATAAAAATCTGTTAGCAATAGCGCCTCATTTAAAAGTCGCATCAACAATTTCCGTTGGTTACGATAATTTTGATGTCGATGCTCTAAACAATAATAAAATTTTGCTCACCCATACCCCTACCGTACTCACAGAAACTGTGGCTGATACCACCATAATGCTGATGCTAATGGCTGCACGCAACGCGCTAACCGTTGCTGAGCGTGTCAACAAAGGGGAATGGACAGATAACATTGATGCAGATTGGTTTGGTTGTGATGTTCACCATAAAACGCTAGGAATTATCGGCATGGGTCGAATCGGTAAAGCGATAGCCAAGCGTGCATATCATGGATTTGGAATGCCAATACTCTATTATTCCAATCATCAATCCCTGCCAATAGAGCAACAGATGGATGCGCATTACTGTGAGCTAGCGGATTTACTGGCACAGTCTGATTTTGTATGCATAACCGTGCCATTAACCGCAAAAACAGAACATTTAATTGGTCGTCAGCAGCTCGCATTAATGAAAAAAAGTGCCATTCTGATCAATACAGGGCGAGGAAAAACGGTTGACGAAGCTGCATTAATTGAAGCGTTAAAAACGCATCAAATACAAGCCGCTGGGTTAGATGTGTTCGCTCAAGAGCCCTTAGATAAATCGTCTGAGCTGTTGCAATTAGACAATGTAGTTTGCCTACCACATATTGGGTCTGCAACCCATGAAACCCGCTATGCGATGGAAGAATGCGCGGTTGATAATTTAATTAAAGCTTTTGCCGGTCAGCTACATGAGAATTGTGTTAATCCTCAAGTCATTGATGCCTAAAAAATTAATATCGATATAAGATTGCAGCTGAGCAAATTATCTCTCTGCAATCTGTCCACTTTTTCGCAATATTTATCAGTCCATCAATACCTTTGTAGCGCCACCTAACATACTGCCAAGGCGTAATAACTGCGCTACTTGCTGCGCCGCATACTCCAGATTAATTTCCCCTGCAATCAATGCATTAGGTAAGGAACTTAATCGGGGCAAAATACTTAATGCCACATCGATACCATGCTGAGATAAACCCTCAATATCATCACCAAGCATACCGCTTAATGCAATCACCGGAATAGCGTACTTTTTAGCCTCAAGAGCAACGCCAATCGGTGCTTTTCCTGCTACTGACTGACCATCCATACTCCCCTCACCAACAATAACTAAATCTGCGTTAGCCAATGCGGTAGCAAGACCTGATGCCTGCATAACCAACTCAATACCCGAGGTAACCAAAGCATTCATAAAAGCAATCGCTGCCATAGCTAATCCGCCCGCGGCCCCCCCTCCAGGATAAGCCCGATAATCGACACCCGTTATTTTTTCGATAACATCAGCGAAATTATTCATTCCCTGTTCTAATTGATCGACCATCGCTGGGGACGCACCTTTTTGAGGACCAAATATATTAACCGCTCCTTGTGGGCCGACCAGGGGATTATTGACATCACAGGCAAGCTGAATCTGTATCTTTTTCAATCGAGGATCAAGCTGGGAGTCATCAATATAATCAATTAATTGTAAATATTGTCCGCCTAATCCTAGCTGATTATGCTCAGCATCATAAAATTTTATTCCCAGCGCCTGCATCATGCCCATCCCACCATCTACTGTAGCACTACCACCGACACACAATATAATCTGCTGAACACCAAGAGAAAGCGCATGTTTGATTAACTCACCCGTTCCGAAACTCGTCGTCACTAATGGATTCCGTTGCGCCGCAGGTGCTAACATTAATCCACTCGCCGCAGCCATTTCAATGACAGCTAAGGTTCCTTTGTGCAAAATACCATAATAGGCATCTACTGGTTTATTTAGCGGTCCTGTAACTTGGATCTCGACTCTTTGCCCATTATTGGCCGAAATTAAGGCATCCACTGTGCCTTCACCGCCATCTGCAATAGGAAAACAAAAATAGTCAGCGTCCGGATAAACTCGACGAAATCCACGTTCAATCGCTTGAGCTGCCTGCTTAGCGCTCATACTTTCTTTGAATGAATCAGGAGCAATTATAATTTTCATTCTTTTCCTTGCGATATGCGATATAAGACTCGATTTAAATTCGATAGCTCACGATAGTATAATTATATGCCAAATTATATTTTTAGAAGGTGATAATAATAGAAGATAAATTCAAGCGGAAGAATGTCAATTAATGAAGACTTTATTAATAATACACATTTAATATCAATTACTTACTTTGAAATAGGTTATAGCTTAATATCCCTAAATAAGTCATTAATAATGAACTCGATAAATGTATAAATATCTCAAATATTCCCTGAGCTACTTTTCCCTCTTGGAAAGACAGCATCACCTCAAGAGAAAATGTTGAAAATGTCGAGAGCCCACCACACAATCCGGTCATTATTAATAAACGCCACTCAGGAGTGAGTGTGGTTTGTTGAGAAAAAAAAGCAAAAGAAAAACCAATAATATATCCGGCAATAACATTGGATAAATAAGTCCCTAAAGGTAATAAGGTAATCAAAGAATTCAATTTTAAACTTAAAAACCAACGCCCCAATCCCCCGATAACCGAACCAATAGAGACTGCTATTATCATATTAAACATTTTCTACCTGAGCTTATTTTATTTTTTTATGATTTAGTTTTTATTATCTATTTTTCAACCACATTATTAATCAAAAAATCATCGATGACGCTATTAGTAATAGTTTCACCACAGAGCATTTTCATTAATATTTGTGCGCTTAGTGAAGATAATGAAAACATCATATCCGGATGTAAACGACGAATTTTATCCATATTATCATCTTGATTGACCATTACCATGATCTTAGCTGTTGGCAAAGCTAGTTCTTTAGTAGCAAGAAAAGTAAACGTATTTAACGCATCATTATCGGTCATGATCAAAATACTTTTCGCCGTTTTTATATAAGCCGCATTTAAAATATCCGTATTAGAAGGATCCCCAGTAATAATATTATCTTTTTCTGGAAAATCACGACGATATTCTTCTCGGCATAATACCGCGACCGGTAAACCACGTTGTTTTAATCCGTTATAAAGATGAATAGCCAAGGGCGTGCTACCGATAACGACATAATGATCTTTCATATGAGATAACCTTTTACGTACAATTTCTTGCGTACCTTTTGCCACAACACCAACGACATAAACCACCGAGGTGGTGAATATAGTAATTCCAAAAATAATCACCGTAACAGTAAACATTCGGGCATCAACGGATATCGGTACAATATCGCCAAATCCAACCGTCGTCATACAGACTAAAGCAAAATATAAGGCGGTAGGAACATCTTTAATATTTGGAGAAAACTCAGTCCCTATATAAAGCGTACCAAAAATAGAATAAATAAGTAATGCAACAATACAGATAACCGCAACAAAACCGGCGCTGGTTAAACTATGATGGGGATATTTTTTCCAGAATATGCCTAAAGATATAAATAAGGCTAAAGAAAACCAACCTTGAGCAATATGCTCCTGAGCAACTCTAAGATCTAAAAAGGTCATTATGGCTAACAAGAAAGCTGCAAATAACCAGGCAACTCTGGCTCCAGTTAACATAAAGAAAGAAAGGAAAATTAATGAAATACCGAGAATAAATCTAGGTATATCAAGTAGTTTCATGATACCTAATGATTTAAGCCATTCTGTAAATCCACTAGCTCGCCAATCAATATATGCAGTATAAGTATTAAGTATCGGATTGATAATTAAAAAACCATCAGCAATAATCAATACTGATAGCAATAATCGAATACTAACAAAACGCTTAAAAAATATAATAATAGGATTAGATAACATAATTTATGCTCATAAAAAGAACAGCCAGTACAGCGACTCGTAGCACTACATGAAAAAAACTTACTCAATGTTAAATGCAGCATTAGGATACACATCTATAAATCTAGCCTTTGCTGCTAGTTACAACACTAAATTTCACTAAATGTAGTCGTTACGTTACCGTAATCAGAGATAAAATGAAATCTGATTCACTCTTCTTTTTATGATTGTATTTATTACGAACAATAATAAAAAATTAACATTATAATAAATTATCTATTTATCTAATTCATCATTATCTATGTGATCGATAATTTCTTTTATTTCAATATTAAGAATTTTAATTATTCTTAATAAATTCCATAATTTTAAATTATTAACGCCACGTTCATAACGTGAATATTGTTGTTGGCTAATCCCTAATTTTTTTGCCATATCGGCACCAGAAATTTTCTTTTCCTTACGCGCGTTTCTAATTAAACAAGAGATATGTCGATACAAAGTATTTTCATTTTTAATCATAAATCCCTTCAATTTCTGATGAAAATAAAATTTACTAATAACTACTTATAAATAGAACAGATAATAGATATATTAATTTAAATTAATATTTTCAATTACATAACAGATGAAATAATAATTTTAGAGCTATTTGCGATACTATACATACCTAATAATTAAGTAAAATCACTTATACCATATAATTATCAATTATTGATAGGATTAATCTATGAAAAAAATTAAACATTAATTTTATTAAAATAAAAAGATATTTTAAATAATCAATTTAAACATATTTAAAAAATAAAAATAATAAATACTTTGAATATAAAAAAATAATTATTACTTTAAATGCTTTATCCAAAAGTAATACTATATAACATGGAAAACAAGTAAATTAAAAAACATATTAATTTACATTATAAAATACAAATAATATAACTAGTAGTTAAATAGCATAAGATAATAATTTATTTAGTTTCAAACAGTAAAAAAATAAAAATTAAAAATAACGAGAGTCAAGATTATTTAAAAATAATTATTAGGATTTTTCCTCTAAGAGTACGATGATAAAAAACTATCACAATGATACGTCAAGTTGTATTATGGCTAGCTTATTTAGCTTTATGTAAATAAATCAAACTAAGCTAGATCAGTGAAACTTCAATGTGAGCCACATGAAGCACATGAAGTTAATGATCTTAACCCTCAGATAAAATTGAAGATTAATTTAAGCTAGGATATTATGGTTAACTCTTATCAAAAGCAAAAATTCAGCTGGTCTAGCCTAATATGGCTACTGATTTTTTTCTGGTATTTTTCATCTTTGATCCAGATTTATATTGTCATCAGTGGACAAAGTAATTCTATCGGATTAAGAGATTCATTGCTTTATAGTACATTATGGTTAATTCCAGCGTTACTGTTCCCTCAACGCATAAAACTAGTTACCGGTATTATAGGCATCATATTATGGCTAGCATCATCAGTTGCATTAGCTTATTACATCGTTTATGGACAACAATTTTCACAAAGTGTGTTGTTTATCATCTTTGAAACTAATACCAATGAGGCCGGTGAGTTCTTAACTCAATATCTCAGCTTTAAAGTTATAGGCATATTATTGATATATGCTCTAGGCGCATTATTACTTTGGCGAAAAATAAAACCGGTCTATTTACCAACATCAGGAAAATGGATTAGCTCGATATTAATTCTTAGCGTACTTTTTGGTATTCCTTATTATAATAAAGGAATAAAAAACAACCAACCGCTGAGTAGAGTTGTTGCATATGTAAACAGTAAATTGGCCTATGCAACCCCATGGCAATTTATTAGTGGTTACTATCTTTATAAGCATCAACTGGCTAATATGGAAGAGCTTATCAATGATAATAGTAAAATACCTCCATTAACTAATTTCATTGATAATAATGCTAACCAATCTGAGACATTAGTATTAGTAATTGGTGAATCAACCAGCCGTGATAGAATGAGCTTATATGGCTATGCACGCCAAACTACACCTGAATTAGACAAATTAAAAAGTGATTATCCACAAAATTTAACCGCATTTACTGATGTTGTTACTCCTCGCCCTTATACCATTGAAACATTACAGCAGACCCTAACATTTGCCGATCAGCTAGAGCCTGATTTATATCAAACTCGTCCTTCGTTAATGAATATAATGAAGCAGGCAGGGTTTAAAACATTTTGGATTACTAATCAGCAGACAATGACCGAAAGAAATACCATGTTAACGGCATTTTCACGGCAAACAGATAAACAATATTATCTGAATAACGATATGGCACAAAGCTCCAGAAGTTATGATGATGCTGTATTTGCACCGTTTAAAGAAGCATTAGCCGATCCTGCAGAACGTAAATTTATTGTAGTTCATCTGCTAGGTACGCATATGAAATATCAATTCCGTTATCCACCGGAAAAAGAAATTTTTACTGGTAAAGATAATGCGGTTCCAGCTAATTTAAGCGGTGAAAATCTTGATGACTATAATGCCTATGATAATGCCCAACATTATAATGACTATATAGTATCAAGTTTAATCAAAGATTTTGATAATACAAAGGACAATGGTTTTCTAGTTTACTTTTCTGATCATGGAGAAGAAGTTTTTGATACTGAACCCCATAAAACTTTAGGTAGAAATGAAGGTTCACCGACTAAGCCAATGTATAATATTCCTTTCATTATTTGGCGCTCGCCTGCATGGCTCGAAAATCATAATATCAATCTAGATAATAAAACTCAGCGCCCATATAGCAATATGAATTTTATTTATACATGGAGTGATTTAGCTGGGTTTAATTACGATGGATTTATCCCTGAGAAGAGTTTACTCAATGATAACTATCAGCCTCAACCTCGCTATATTGGGGATCCGAGTAAAAAACAAAATCTGAGACTATATGATGATCTCACAAAATAGTTATATCATCGTAAAAATCTATATTGAATAAATAATTATTAAAGCTACTCGGCGGATTTCGTCGAGTAGCAATATTATTATACATCATTGAAATTGAGTTAAGACAACCAGTTATAACCAACCACAAAATAGATTATTATTCTTTAACTCGATTTATTTTCCCATCAGTTAAAATAAAATTCACTTTATCATTCCAATATTCAGCTAAAAATATGTCTTCTGTTTTTTGGATATTATGCTTTTTAATTTGCTGCTGCATCCATTCTTTATCTTTGCCTATATTATCTAATGCAGAGACTCTGATCTCACCATCTTTCATTAAAATAATTGAAGGCATTTTTGATTTATCACAGATAACCGTTAACTGACCATCTGGCTCAATTTGAGCATAGTATATTTCTTGAAAAGCGTGGATCCCTTGAGCATGAAGGCGAGAAATTAGATTAAGAATATCTATTTTGTTACTTTTCTCTAAAATATTATCCATTAAAAAATTACCATTCTTTATAATTGGAATTGGATCGCCAATGGTAACCGAACGGAAAAAATTAAATTTTTTAGTTAAATAATTAAGTAACGATATGAAAATCACACCAATAAACAATAAGATAATATATTGATATAATGGGATACTGTCACTATAAATAACTCCACCAATAATTCCCCCCAGAACAAAGTTACCAATAAAATCAATCGGAGTCATTTGGGATAACTGAGTTTTACCGGATAAATTCATGTGTGTTATCACGATAGTAAATCCGATAAAGAATTTAACAATGACTAGCGCATAATAATATGTCATTTTACCTCATCCATTAGTCTATTATATTAGTATAACTATTATCTTAATCTATTATAGAGTATATTCAATTATCTAGTCTTTATTATATGGAACTATTTATCAAAATACTGATATAAAAACAACAAAATATATAATATATCAAAGCAGTAACTAAGTATAAATAGTTTCTCTATTTATGACAATAACAAGAAAAATCAATCAGTTTAGCTTGCTTTATCGCAATCGCCAAAGTGTGTGCTTGCCAGATTTTGCTAATATAGACTATATTTATCGTGCTTAATTGGTTATAGTTTTTAGCCAATGACAGCAATAAGTGATTGTCTGACATATTGAAATAGCTTAGTTCGTTAAATCATTTTAAATAGAAAGGGTTTATCTATGAATAAGAAAATTTTAAGTTCTTTAATTTTAGCAGGTGTGTTCACGATGGCCGCTGGTTGTGATGATACAACAAAAAATAAAGCCGATGATGCTGTTCAGCAAGCTAAAGAAAATGCGGAACAAGTAAAAGATGCGGGTGAAAAAAAGGCAGCTGAATTAACGGATAGTGCTAAAGATAAAGCGGCTGAAATAAAAGATAGCGCTGATAAAAAAGCCGATGAACTTTCTGATAAATCAGCTGAATTAAAAGATAGTGCTGACAAAAAAGCTGATGAGATAGCGGACAAAGCTACCGAATTAAAAGATAGTGCAGATAAAAAAGCCGATGAACTATCAGTTAAAGCCAATGAATTAACTGACTCCGCTAAAGATACTGCAGCTGATCTTAAAAAAGATGCAGAAAAAAAGGCTGACGCTATCAAACAAGACACCAGCAAGCTAAGTGCAGAATTATCTAACAAAGCGCAGGATGTTAAAACGGATGCAATTAATAAAGCTGACCAGCTAACTGATGACGCTAAAAAGAAAACTGAAGAGTTGAAATCAGAAAATAAATAATAAATTTACTCTTTAAATTAATCTCTACTAGTAAGCGAATTGAATAACTTCAATTCGCTTTTTTATTTTTAATTCACTATGTTAATCTAACCGCTACAATTTATACCATCATCATTCTATTCAGGGCATCCAATGGAAATAAAATACAGTATAGGCTATCAATCAGCAGAGCTAATCCAGCAGGCATTTTATTTACGCCGTGTTGTTTTCAGTGACGAACAGGGTTTTTCTGCTGAAATCGATGTTGACCAATATGATGAGACCGCTGTGCATGTGGTTCTATTTGATAATAATAATCCTATCGCTGTTCTCCGAGCAATGGATCAACAAGATGGTAAATTAAAAATTGGTCGAGTTGCCGTTTTAGCTGAATATCGAGGCAAAGGCGTTGGCAGTATGTTGATGGATTTCATTGCTAATTATGCTCGAAATAATAATTTTAATCAGCTGATACTGTCTGCTCAATGTTCAGCAAAAGCTTTCTATGAAAGTCTAGGTTATCAAGTCCATGGGGAGGTCTATTTGGAAGAGGGAGTGGAACATATAAAAATGAGCCTCATATTATAGCTATTTTTCTACTGTATTTACACTATAAACTGAATAGTGTTCATCCCCATATTCATCAATAAACAGCCTAGTTTTATGGTATAGGCTGTTCAATTAATCAAAATAGCTAATACGTTTAATTGTACATTAATGTAATATTAATTATGAACAATAATATAAAGTTATTGTCAATTGTTTAGCCAAAATAAACTTATCATAAATAAATTTCATTAATAACCAATATTACTTATGCCCCTATTTAAACTTAAATACTAGATTAATCCTTATATATATAATCATATTAACATATAAAACAACGTAAATAATATTAATTCTATAATATATTATTTATCATATATTATGATAAAACAACAACTCAGCATCTAAAATACTAAAAGTTGATTTTTACAGCATAAAATGGCAATATGCATCGCGTTTTGACAGAGTAATTAATTAGTCTACACTATTGTTTACTCTTTGCGTTACCCGCTCAATAGTATGAATATAGAGTTCTTGAGCAGCTTAATTATTATAAATAAATTTTATAATTCTTATTTATAATGCTATATCCACCATGAGTCTACGAATAAATCATCTTACTGATATACAAGTGAGCTGATATTCGTATTTAAGAAGGGTTTCTCATATCAATATGTTTGATATGTAAATAAAACAAGAAAAAGAGAAAAATTTTATGAGTCAACATGCTACTGACGAAAAAAAAGTACGCTCAAAAATTAGTCCCCCCGTTTTTTACTCCTCAGCTATCGTTATTTTATTGATTGTTGGGTTCGCCGCACTGCTACCTGAATTAGCAGAATCTCATCTAAGTCATCTTCAGCAAAACCTGTTCATGAATGCAAGTTGGTTTTACATTCTGGCTGTTGCTATCATCTTATTGAGTGTGACTTATCTGGGACTCTCCCGATATGGCCAAATTAAATTAGGCCCTGATCATGCGCAACCTAATTTTAGTTATATCTCCTGGTTCGCCATGTTATTTTCCGCAGGTATGGGGATCGGCTTGATGTTCTTCGGTGTTGCTGAGCCAGTGATGCACTACCTTAATCCACCAACTGGCGACGCACAAACTATACAAGCTGCAAAAGAGGCTATGCGCCTGACCTTTTTCCACTGGGGACTGCATGCCTGGGCTATTTACGCCATAGTTGCGCTTATATTAGCTTTCTTCAGTTATCGCCATGGCTTACCTCTGACGTTACGATCGGCACTGTATCCTATTATTGGTGACCGTATTTATGGACCGATTGGGCATGCTGTCGATGTATTTGCCGTCGTTGGTACCGTATTCGGTGTCGCTACCTCTCTCGGATTCGGTGTATTACAGGTTAACTCAGGACTAAATCATCTATTTGGCTTACCTGTTACTCCAACGGTTCAAGTGTCTTTGATTATCTTATTTACCGCATTAGCCACGCTATCGGTAGTGTCTGGTTTAGATAAAGGGATCAGAATTCTGTCCGAACTTAATCTCGGATTAGCCTTCTTATTACTAGTATTAGTACTAATTTTGGGTCCGACAGTTCTGCTACTGAAATCATTTGTTGAAAATACCGGCGGCTATCTTTCTGAAATAGTTAGCAAAACATTTAATTTATATGCCTATGAGCCAAAATCTAACGATTGGTTAGGGGGATGGACACTGTTGTATTGGGGATGGTGGTTATCTTGGTCTCCTTTTGTTGGGATGTTCATTGCTCGTATTTCGCGCGGCCGCACCATTCGTGAATTCGTAACAGGTGTATTATTCGTTCCGGCAGGTTTCACGCTTTTATGGATGACTATCTTCGGTAATAGCGCAATCAATCTGATAATGAATAAAGGCGCCACCCAACTGGCCGAAACTGTTCAAACGGATGTTTCTCTTGCATTATTTGATTTTTTAACCTATTTCCCATTCTCCACCGTCCTGTCTTTCGTGGCGATGATAATGGTGGTTGTATTCTTCGTGACCTCTGCCGACTCTGGTGCGATGGTTGTTGATACATTAGCTTCAGGCGGTGATTCAAATACGCCTATTTGGCAACGTATCTTCTGGGCAGCGTTGATGGGGGTAGTCGCAATAACGATGTTACTGGCGGGCGGTCTGCAAGCCCTACAAACGTTAACAATCGCCAGTGCTTTACCGTTCTCAATGGTGCTATTAGCCTCCATTTATGGTCTGTTTAAAGCACTGCGTGTCGATGCTTATAAACGTGATAGCCAACAATTGGCAACAATTGCACCAACCAGTAGTCGAACACCAATACCTTGGCAGCGTCGACTAAGAAATATTGTCTATTTCCCGAAACGCTCACAAGTGAAACGCTTTGTTGATGAAGTGGTTCAGCCGTCAATGGAACTGGTATCACAAGAGCTAGAAAAACAGGGAACTGAGTGCATCATTCATCATGAGGACGACGGGCGCATCGGTCTGGAAGTAGACTTAGGCGATGATATGAACTTCTTATATGAAGTACGCTTACGCTACTATATTCAGCCGTCATTTGCCTTAAGTGGAATGAATGACACCGATGATGAGAAAAATGAGGAACAAAAATACTATCGCGCTGAAATCCATTTAAAAGAAGGTGGTCAGGATTACGATATTATGGGATGGAATAAAGAACAAATTATTCATGATATCCTGGACCAATATGAAAAACATATTCACTTCTTACATATACTGGGCAAATAACTACTATTATTTGTGCTGTCCACGTTAAACTATAAATGCCGATGATTAATTCATCGGCATTTTTTTGCCTCTATTTTACACATATTATGCACAATTATTTTTTTCTATTTCATGCTGATCATTAACACGATCCAAAGTAATTAATTCATCGAGTAGCTGAGTCAACTGCTGCATTTTCTCACTAGAAAAAGCCTGTTCGATAGACTGATAACCCGCTTCGACTTCTTGCCGAGCATGATCATACAAATCTTGCCCCTGCGGCGTAAGGGATACATATAGCTTACGTTGATCATTCAATGGCTTAAGACGAAAAATAAGCCCATCACGTTCCATTCGCGTTAATATTCCAGTCAAACTTGGCCGTAAAATACAGGTTTTAACCGATAAATCATGAAAATCAATTGAACGACTATCAGCGAGTACGCGAATAATTCTCCATTGCTGTTCGGTCAAATTATAGGATTTCAGGATCGGACGAAAAAAACTCATCGCGGTTTCACGGGCTTGAAGTAAAGCAATGGTCAATGATTCATGCATAAGTTAATAGCCTATCAGGTGTAAAGAGTGACTCATTCAATATCTATAGCATGTTACTTCAAATCGCCGCTGCATTGAAATTTCCACAGCAATTTAAGCATATTACGCCCCCGTTAAGTATTTTGCGCCCCTGTATAGATACTGATGATTTAATGATCCTCATCGTGCTGAGATTAGCATACACAATAAACAACCACCAAGAATAAAGCCTTTAATATTAATGAATAAATAATAGTTAAAATCAATATATTAATTAATGAAAAGTTAAAATAAAAAAATAAAATAAATACAAAATAATCATAACTCAATGTTTTTTAATTGTATTTATTTTTGATGCTGGCGAAATGTTAATGAGATCACAATTAGAATTAACAAATCAGTTAATCTGTTGCCAATCACGATTATTTACTTTATTAATATGTTAATAACTTTTGAGGCTAGTCTCATACCATGCATTAGGAGTCGTCAATGAAAGGCACTGTTTTTGCCGTTGCTCTCAATCATCAAAGCCAAATTGATTTTTGGCATGATGCCTTTGAACAAGCCCCTTATAAAAACCTACCAAAAACACCGGTATGGTTTATTAAACCGCGTAATACCGTTATCCAATCAGGCGAGGTTATCCCTTACCCTGCAGGTGAAGAGGTTTTAAGTGGTGCGACTGTCGCGATTGTGATTGGCAAAAATGCCCGCAAAGTCAGTGTTAATGACGCTTCTGATTACATCGCAGGCTATGCACTAGCTAACGAGGTTAGTCTACCAGAGACCAGTTTTTATCGCCCAGCTATAAACGCTAAATGTCGTGATGGTTTTTGTCCCATTGGGGAAATAGCCGATATTTCGTTCCCAGAAACATTAGAAATAGTAACTGAAATCAATGGACAAGAAGTCGATCGCTGGTCCACAAAAGATTTACTTCGTTCGGTGAATCAATTAGTGGCTGCACTCAGTGATTTTGCGACCTTAAAACCGGGCGATATGATTTTAATCGGCACACCACAGCAACGTATAGCAATCCACCCCGGTGATAATATTCAAATTAAAGCAGCTGGTTTTCCGACCCTAACCAATAACGTGATAGCACAATCGACACAAAAACATGCTCCAAAAGATGATCCCTCAGTACTGATTGGGCAAGCTAAAATTCGCTACCAAGGAACTGAATATACGGTCACCGTTGAAGAAAATGACGCGATTACTCTGCCAACAGGGCAACAAATCGCTGCCGATGATCCTCAGTTAGAATTTTTGCCCCCGGTACGCGGCACCTTATTTGCTTTAGGTTTAAATTATGCCGATCACGCAGCTGAATTAGCATTCAATTCCCCCGTCGAGCCGCTAATTTTTATCAAAGCTGATAATTCACTTACTGGGCATCGTCAAGTTTCTGTTCGCCCAGATAATATTGAATATATGCACTACGAATCCGAATTAGTTGTCGTTATCGGTAAAACAGCCCGCAATGTTTCACAAGCCGATGCCATGGATTATGTCGCTGGCTATACCTTATGTAACGACTATGCAATACGCGACTATTTGGAAAACTATTACCGCCCTAACTTACGCGTCAAAAGCCGAGATACGCTGACCCCTATCGGCCCAGTAATTATTGATAAAAAATACATTAACGATCCGCATAATTTAGTCTTAAGTACTTATGTTAATGGGGAATTACGCCAACGTGGGACTACTGCTGATTTAATTTTTAATATTCCTTTTTTAATCGCTTATTTAAGCGAATTTATGACATTACAACCGGGTGACATGATAGCTACCGGTACCCCAAAAGGGCTTTCTGACGTCGTACCTGGCGATGAAGTTATCGTTGAAGTCGAAGGCGTTGGCCGCCTATTCAACCACATTATCAGTGAAGACGATTATCGCCAAGTGATTGCCCGCCAAGATAATCCCCCCGCGTGTGACAATACTGAAAGGAGCGCCTGTAATGACTAAGATTAATCATTGGATCAACGGTAAAAATGTCGCCAGTAAAAACTATTTTACGACAACAAATCCCGCCACTGGTGACGTACTTGCAGAGGTCGCTTCTGGTGGGCAAGATGAAGTTAATCAAGCCGTTGCAGCAGCCAAAGCGGCTTTCCCTAAATGGGCAAATACGCCAATGAAAGAGCGCGCACGTTTAATGCGTCGCCTTGGCGAATTAATTGATCAACATGTCCCGCAAATCGCCGAGATGGAAACCAACGATACCGGTTTACCTATCCATCAGACTAAAAATGTATTGATCCCTCGCGCCTCGCATAACTTTGAATTCTTTGCCGAAGTATGTCAGCAAATGAACGGCAGAACCTATCCTGTCGACGATAAAATGATGAACTATACGCTTATCCAACCCGTTGGCGTATGTGCACTGGTTTCACCTTGGAACGTGCCATTTATGACCGCAACGTGGAAAACCGCTCCCTGCTTAGCGTTAGGGAATACAGCGGTGTTAAAAATGTCTGAACTCTCCCCGCTGTCGGCTAATCGTTTAGGCGAATTAGCGCTTGAAGCGGGTATTCCGGCAGGCGTATTAAACGTGGTTCAAGGTTATGGCAGCACCGCAGGCGATGCATTGGTTAAACATAACGATGTGCGTGCGGTTTCATTCACTGGCGGAACCGCCACAGGCCGTATGATCATGCAAAATGCTGGCCTAAAAAAATATTCAATGGAATTAGGCGGAAAATCGCCAGTGCTTATTTTTGAAGATGCGGATGTCGAACGCGCTCTAGATGCGGCTTTATTTACTA
Source organism: Moellerella wisconsensis ATCC 35017 (assembly GCF_001294465.1). Taxonomy (GTDB): domain Bacteria; phylum Pseudomonadota; class Gammaproteobacteria; order Enterobacterales; family Enterobacteriaceae; genus Moellerella; species Moellerella wisconsensis. The sequence continues at coordinate 194,425 of NZ_LGAA01000010.1, read as the reverse complement.
TTTTCTCCATTAATGGTGAACGCTGCACCGCAGGATCGCGCATCTTCATTCAAGAAAGCATTTATCCCGAATTTGTAAAACGCTTTGCCGAGAGAGCTAATCGTCTAAAAGTGGGCGATCCGAATGATCCTCAAACTCAAATTGGCGCGCTAATTAGCCAACAACATTGGGATAAAGTATCGGGATATATTCGTTTAGGTATCGAAGAAGGCGCAACATTATTAGCTGGCGGTCCTGATAAACCAAGCGATCTACCTCCTCATTTGAAAAACGGTAACTTCTTGCGTCCTACTGTGCTAGCCGATGTTAATAATCAAATGCGCGTTGCCCAAGAAGAAATCTTTGGCCCTGTAGCCTGCTTGATCCCCTTCAAAACCGAAGAAGAGGGTCTGCGTATGGCCAATGACATTGAATACGGTCTAGCGTCTTATATTTGGACTCAAGATGTCAGCAAAATACTGCGTCTATCGCGCAGCATTGAAGCCGGTATGGTGTTTGTTAATACCCAAAACGTTCGTGATTTACGCCAACCTTTCGGTGGGGTAAAAGCCTCCGGTGTAGGACGTGAAGGTGGGGAATATAGCTTTGATGTTTTCGCTGAAATAAAAAACGTCTGTATTTCATTGGGTGACCACTCAATTCCACGTTGGGGCATTTAACGTTAATACACGCCACGGGATTAGCTTAAATATCGCGTCACAGCCAGTGCCGCTATCCTCGGTGTCGCTTTAAATGACCGCAGGACAGTGCAAAAAAGATAGATTTTACAGTGAGGATTTATGGGCAAATTAGCGCTAGCAGCAAAAATTACACATGTTCCTTCGATGTACCTGTCTGAATTACCGGGTAAACATCAGGGGTGTCGTCAAGGGGCTATCGACGGACACAAAGAAATTAGTCGACGCTGCCGTGAATTAGGCGTAGATACCCTGATTGTATTTGATACTCACTGGCTGGTAAATAGCGCCTATCACATTAATTGTGCCGATCACTTTAAAGGCATTTATACCAGCAACGAATTACCGCATTTTATTCGTGATATGGAATATGAATACGATGGTAATTCAACCCTAGGTCGTATGATAGGCGAAGAGGCCAGAAAACTGGGTGTTAGAGCGCAATCACATGAAATTCCTAGCCTAACACTGGAATATGCCACATTAGTTCCGATGCGCTACATGAATAGCGATCGCCATTTTAAAGTGATTTCTATTTCTGCATTTTGTACCTCTCATACCTTTGAAAATAGCCGAAAACTGGGTGAAGCCGTATTAACGGCAATTGAAAAATATGACGGTACCGTAGCCGTCTTAGCCAGTGGCTCATTGTCCCACCGCTTTATTGATGATACTCGTGCTGAAGAAGGCATGAATAATTATACCCGTGAATTTGACGAGCAAATGGATAAACGAGTGGTGAAATTATGGTCTGAAGGCCGCTTCAATGAGTTCTGTAAAATGTTGCCGGAATATGCTGATTATTGCTATGGCGAAGGCCATATGCATGACACCGTAATGCTGCTTGGTATGCTGGGTTGGGATCAATACGCTGAGCCCGTCGAGATATTAACTGATCTCTTTCCAAGCTCCGGCACCGGACAAATTAATGCGATATTTCCGCTGCCCGAGTCAATAACTCAGCGCCAAGCTGCTACAGCTTAAGGAGTCGATTCATGCCGCATTTCTACGCTGAATGTACCGAGAATATTAAACATCAAGCCAAACTGCCCGAGCTATTTGCAAAAGTTAATACGGCTTTAGCGAATACTGGGATCTTTCCGCTGGCAGGTATTCGTAGCCGAGCTATTTGGCTGGATACCTGGCAAATGGCAGACGGTAAACATGATTACGCTTTTGTGCATTTTACCTTAAAAATTGGCGCAGGACGCAGCATTGAACAGCGTAAACAGACCGGTGACATGCTCTTTGCGCTGATCAAAACGCATTTTTCTGCCTTAATGGCACAGCGTTATCTGGCGTTGTCATTCACAATGGAAGAGTTAGACCCGATCCTCAACTTTAAACAAAACAACGTTCACGCTCTGTTTGCCAAGGAGTAACATGCCGATGCCTCAGCCTCTGCTCGCGTTACCTCAATCTCCACAACAGCCACCTAAATGGCTGATCCCCTTGTTGGGCTCGTTGGTGGCATTCGGTCCTTTATCGATTGATATGTATCTGCCTGCGTTACCACAAATGGGCTCAGAGTTGCAGGCATCACCGGGACAGATGCAATATACGCTTGGGGCTTTTTTTATCGGATTTTGTGTTGGCATGCTACTGTATGGTCCCCTGAGCGATACTTTAGGCCGGCGTAAAATATTGCTCGCGGGATTAGCATTATTTTCACTCGCCAGCCTACTGTGTAGTTTTTCAACACAAGTTGAACAACTGATTTTATTGCGCGCTCTGCAAGCTTTTGGTAGCGGAGCCGCTATTGTTATGGCTCGCGCCATTGCCCGCGATATTTATGCCAATCATGAATTGCCTCGCGTTTTATCGTTAATGACTTTGGTTACCATGATAGCGCCGCTAATCGCACCATTATTGGGGGGATTTTTACTGCTGCATTTTAATTGGCCATCAATTTTCATGTTGCTGTGCGGGATGGGATTATTAAGCATGCTAGTAGTTTTCTGTTTTTTGCCGGAGACATTGGCGTCAAAACGAATCTCCAATGTATCACCTGGCTTATCTCCCTCTGTAAAGCATCTTATTGGGTCAGCATTTGATAACTATAAACAATTAATCGCTGACAAATATACTCTCGGTATTATCGGGACTCTGGCTTTTTCATTTGCGGCGATGTTTGCCTTTATAAGCGGATCGCCTTTTATTTATATCAACTATTTTAATATTTCAGCGCAATATTATGGGCTACTATTTGGCTGCAATATTCTCGGCATGATGCTGATGTTATTAGTTAATGTACGAGCATTACGTCGCTATAATTTGCCAAAACTGCTATTTATGCAAACAACAGCTCAATTAGTATTCGGTTTGCTACTCGTTATTTGTTATCAGCAAAGTCTTCCTGTTATTGTAGTACTAATAGTGCTGTTTTTGTCGCTGGTTAATGCGATTGGAACAAACAGCCTATCACTCTTATTGCAACATCGAGCGAGTCTGGCTGGCAGCGCAAGTGCACTGGCCATTTCAGTGCAATTTGCCATGGCGGCGCTGGCGAGTGTTGCAGTTTCTGTTCTACAAGATGGTTCCCCATTTGCTATGACACTGGTTATGGCAGTCTGTGCCGCTTTAAGCTGGATAAGCCAACGCTTTTCTGCAAAACATGCTTCGACACAACTGCAATCCCTGTCTTCGGAGACAAAATAAAATGACTATGATCACCTCTTCCCCACTTTATCGCCAGCAAGCTTATATCAACGGTCAATGGGTTGATGCAGATAACCACCACGTTTTTGAAGTGACTAATCCAGCAACCGGAGAAGTGATAGCTAACATCAGCGATGTTGGCACCGCGGAAACTCAGCGGGCTATTCAAGCGGCAGAACAAGCGTTACCGGCATGGAAAGCCATGACGGCAAAACAACGCAGCCAAATTCTGAATAAATGGTTCCGTCTGATGATGGAAAACCAGCAGGAATTAGCCGAGATCCTCAGCTTAGAGCAAGGAAAATCTCATGCTGAAGCCATGGGTGAAATCGCTTACGGTGCTAGCTTTATTGAATGGTTTGCCGAAGAAGGTAAACGAACTTATGGCGAAACCATTCCTTCTCCGCTGCCAGGCCGTCGAATTGCGACCATTAAACAGCCAATTGGGGTAGTTGCCGCGATTACCCCGTGGAATTTCCCTAATGCTATGATCACCCGCAAAGCGGGCCCCGCCTTAGCGGCTGGCTGTACCATGGTATTAAAACCTGCCGCAGAAACACCGTTATCTGCATTAGCCCTAGCGGTATTGGCGCAAGAAGCAGGGATCCCCGCTGGCGTATTTAATATTGTTCCAGGTACCGATGCTAAATCTATCGGTGAAGTACTGACCTCAAGCGCCATTGTGCGCAAATTAACCTTCACGGGCTCAACGCGTGTCGGCAAGCTGTTAATGGCACAATGTGCTGATACAGTGAAAAAAATGTCATTAGAGCTGGGAGGGAATGCGCCATTTATTATCTTTGATGACGCCGATTTAGACGCCGCCGTTGAAGGTGTACTAGTCGCGAAATTCCGTAACAGTGGGCAAACTTGTGTATGTGCCAACCGCATCTTAGTGCAAGAAGGCGTGTACGATGAATTTGCGGCGCGTTTAGCCACCGCTGTAAAAGCACTGAAAGTTGGCCCGGCGACACAAAGTGATTCTCAACAAGGCCCATTAATTAACCAAGCCGCGATTGATAAAGTTAAACAACATATTGCCGATGCGGTCTCCCACGGGGCGCGTGTTATTGCCGGAGGGAAATCCGCCTCTCTCGGTGGACTGTTCTTTGAACCAACCGTGCTGGTGGATGTCGATAAATCGATGAAAGTATCTTATGAAGAAACTTTCGGCCCTGTTGCCCCGCTGTTCAAATTCCGTGATGAAGCAGAAGCTATCAAACTGGCTAACGATACTGAATTTGGTTTAGCGTCGTACTTCTACTCTCGCGATATCGGGCGTATTTATCGAGTGGCTGAAGCGCTAGAAAGTGGCATGGTGGGGATCAACGAAGGGATTATTTCAAACGAAGCCGCGCCATTCGGCGGTATAAAACAATCGGGACTTGGGCGTGAAGGTTCACGTTACGGAATCGAAGACTATCAGGAAGTGAAATACCTCTGCTTTGGTGGCATAGAGGAATAGGAGCCAAACCCATATGTTACAGAAAGATATCGTATCGCAGGTTGCACAGCGTCTGAATAACGCAGAAAAAAAAGGTGAGCAAATCCGCCAGATCTCTTTAGATCATCCAGAAATTACGATTGAAGATGCATATGCGATTCAACGTGAATGGGTAGGTTTAAAAATGTCTGAAGGGCGAATACTGAAAGGGCATAAAATTGGGTTAACCTCGAAAGCGATGCAAGCTAGCTCGCAAATTGATGAACCCGATTACGGTGCATTACTGGATGATATGTTTTTCGCTGATGGTAGCGAGATCCCTTTTGACCGTTTTATTGTTCCTCGCATTGAAGTTGAACTGGCATTTATACTGGCAAAGCCACTCCGTGGCCCAAATTGTACCTTGTTCGATGTTTATAATGCGACAGACTATGTTATTCCTGCGTTGGAGTTGATTGATGCTCGTTGTCATAACATCGATCCTGAGACTCAACGTCCACGCAAAGTGTTCGATACGATTTCTGATAACGCCGCTAACGCAGCCGTTATCATGGGCGGACGTCCAATTAAACCGAGAGATCTCGACTTACGTTGGATAAGCGCCCTTCTGTACCGCAATGGCGTTATTGAGGAGTCAGGTGTTGCTGCCGCAGTACTGAATCACCCAGCAAATGGTGTGGCTTGGTTGGCGAACAAACTGGCACCTCATAATGTTGAATTAGACGCGGGACAAATTATTCTCGCGGGCTCCTTCACCCGTCCTGTGCCTGTTCGTCGTGGAGATACTTTCCACGCCGACTATGGGGTAATGGGATCAATCAGCTGCCATTTTGTCTAAAGAGGCTCTCATGAAAATGCCAAAAAATAGCTTTAAGCGCGCCCTAAAAGCAGGCCAACCACAAATTGGTCTATGGCTGGGCCTGAGTAGCGCATACAGCGCCGAATTGGTCGCAGGAGCCGGATTTGACTGGTTATTGATTGACGGTGAACATGCACCAAATACAATCCCGACTATTTTATCTCAATTACAAGCTATCGCCCCATACCCATCACAGCCAGTAGTCCGGCCGCCGTGGAATGATCCAGTAATTATCAAACAATTATTAGATATTGGCGCACAGACATTATTGATCCCGATGATCCAAAATGCTCAGCAAGCCGAGCAAGCCGTTAAAGCGACTCGTTATCCTCCCGCGGGGATCCGGGGTGTTGGTAGCGCACTAGCTCGTGCCTCACGCTGGAATCGGGTCGCAGATTATATTCATCAAGCTAACGATGAAATGTGTGTGATTGTGCAAGTTGAAACGCGTGAAGCCTTAATAAACTTACCTCAAATTTTACAGGTTGATGGCGTGGATGGCGTATTTATCGGTCCTGCCGATCTCAGCGCAGACATGGGATTTGCGGGCAATCCTAATCACCCTGAAGTTAGAACCGCTATCGAACAGGCGATTTTATTAATCAAACAAGCCGGTAAAGCTTCAGGCATATTAATGGCTGCACCTGACGTAGCTGAACATTATTTAAAATTGGGTACCTTATTTGTTGCTGTCGGCGTTGATACCACTTTATTAGCCCGCAGTGCGGAATCATTAGCCGCAAAATTTAAATCTAATCGTCAAATATCAGTGGCTGCATCTAGTGTTTATTAATAATTAACTCACTATAGATAAAGTCATATATAAAAAAATATTAAATTTTAAAAATTATTATAAATAAAATATACCGATGAAATATATGCCTGATTTATTTCAGCGTTTATTGGTGCTTATAAACCATCAAAAATAATCAGAATAAGAATTAAACTGTTTATAATTAAATGGTTAAAGAATAATAAACCTCGCGTATAAAATCAGTCGGAATAGCCAACTGGGCAGATGCACGTTATCTGCCTAATAGCCTCTTATACCTATAAATGAGAGAATAATAATGAAAAATACCGCGGATATTACGGCGAGCAATCCCGCAGACCAACATAAAAATTTAACTGAACCTCAACAACGAGTAATAAAAAAACTGTTTCGTCGTTTAATTGTATTTTTATTTGTTCTATTTATTTTCTCATTTTTAGATCGCATTAATATTGGCTTTGCAGGTTTAACCATGGGTAAAGATCTCGGCCTTTCATCCACGATGTTTGGCTTAGCCGCAACCCTATTTTATGTCACTTACGTTATTTTCGGTATTCCTAGTAATATTATGCTTGGGATTGTGGGCGCTCGCCGTTGGATTGCCACCATTATGGTGCTGTGGGGATTTGCCTCCACTGCCACCATGTTCGCAACCGGCCCTACCAGTTTATATATTTTGCGCATGCTGGTCGGTATCGCCGAAGCGGGTTTCTTGCCCGGCATTTTAGTTTATCTCACCTACTGGTTTCCCGCCTATTTCCGAGCTCGCGCCAACGCATTATTTATGGTTGCAATGCCGGTCACTATGGCTTTTGGCTCTTTAGCTTCGGGCTATATTCTCGAAATGGATGGAATACTTAACTTACATGGCTGGCAATGGCTATTCTTGCTAGAAGGCTTTCCATCGGTATTATTGGGCGTATTAGTTTGGTTTTATCTTGATGATTCTCCATCAAAAGCCAAGTGGCTGACTTCAGAGGATAAAGCCTGCCTCAAAGAGATGATGGAGCAAGATAATCTGCAATTAGTTCAGCCTCACGGGGCTAAAAGCCAGAGCGCATTACAAACCACCAGCTTATGGAAAGAAATATTCACTCCTGCAATCTTAATGTATACCGTGGCCTATTTTTGTTTAACCAATACATTGAGCGCAATTAATATCTGGACACCACAGATAATGCAAAGCTTTAATCAGGGCAGCAGTAACGCCATGATTGGCTTGCTCACCGCCATACCTCAATTCTGTACTATCTTTGGTATGATCTATTGGAGTCGACGCTCTGACCGATTACAAGAACGAAAAATGCATACCGCTTTGCCGTTCTTATTCGCGGCCGCAGGTTGGATCCTTGCATCACTTACCAGTCATCCACTTGTGCAGTTGCTCGGTATTATCATGGCATCGACAGGCTCATTTACGGCAATGGCTGTCTTTTGGACTACGCCAGATCAATCCATTAGCCTGCGCGCCCGTGCTGTAGGTATTGCGGTTATCAATGCAACCGGTAATATTGGCTCCGCCGTTAGCCCATTATTAATAGGTTGGTTTAAAGATACTACCGGCAGCTTTAACTCAGGGCTGTATTTTGTCGCAGGGCTATTGGTTGTTGGGGCTATAATTGTGCTATTCATCCCGATGAAAAGCTCACGCCCAAGAGCAACACCTTAGCGAAGATTGATCGTTATTATCCATGGAGTCCTGCGTTATGTCTGATGTTTCTTTATCGACAATCACCAACATTGATATCAGTAAAGATTATGACGAAACTCAGGGCACTGATGACGTTCATTATCAGACATTCGGTAAAATGGCGGCTTTTTTTGGTCGTGATATGCAAGCCCATCGTCATGATGGGTTTTTCCAACTGCATTATTTAGTCACTGGGCATATCACTTTACAGCTTGATGAGCAGCGTTATTCTGTTCAAGCACCGTTATTTATTTTGACTCCGCCCTCGGTACCCCATACTTTTTTTACTCAGGAAGATACCGACGGCTACGTGCTCACAGTACGTCAGGAACTGATCTCGCCATTGTTACATTCGCTGTATCCTACCCAGCCTGATATTATCGATATTCCAGCTATTTGCTTATCTGTGGCTGATAAACCGGCTGATTTAGCTACTTTTAATCACTATTGGGCATTGATTGAAAGAGAATCATCCCATCAATATGCTGGCCGCGATCAAGCACTCTCGAACCTTGCACAAGCGATGTTTACTTTTTTACTTCGCAGCATTCCGCTCGATGATCACCATATTTGTGGAATGCGAGGTGAACTTAAGTTATTTCAAAGATTTAACCAGCTTATTGACCATCATTATCACCAGCATTTATCGGTACCAGAATACGCCGATAAATTAGGCATTACTGAATCTCGCTTAAAAGATATGTGTCGCAGATTTGCCAATCGACCACCTAAGCGATTGATTTTAGACCGTATATTACGCGAGGCTAAGCGTTTATTATTGTTCAGCGATAGCCCTGTATTTGAAATCGCCTATCGGCTCGGGTTTAAAGATCCGGCATATTTCGCCCGCTTTTTTAATCGTTCTGTCGGCAGCTCACCCAGCGTATGGCGAGATAATAATCTTCATTCTCCGTCATTATAACTGATGTCTCCTCTATAACTGATGTCTCCTCTCTAATTTGAGGCTACCCGTTAGCGCCCTATTTTCCTCATCGATTTTTTCTTTTATTATAATTTTATCGTCTCTATAAACAATTATTTGCTAACCCGTTTTCTTATCAGTGCGGAGTTTCTGATTTATCTAATTAATTATAATTTTACAAATTAAAAACATTTTAATTCTTTGTTATTTTATTTTAATCTACATTAATACTGGCTAACAAAATCACAAATAGTGATATTCAATATTAAAAATATCACTTCCCATCATGGGTGGTATAATTATAAAACAACTCTATCCGTATGAATAAAAACAATAAAATAATGTAAAATTAATTTATTATTATAAAAGTATATTGCAGATCACAATTCCATAACAAATAATCACTTCCAACGAAAAGTACCGGTTATCCTCTGTAAAATCTCTGTTCTCTCTCAAGAAAAGACGCTTCAATGGTGACACATAAAACAAACATAAATTTAACATTTAATATTGGTCATTATTGCCTAATATGCTTTCCGATAACGAGGTAGACATGAAGCCAGAAGATTTTCGTTCCGATGCTAAACGCCCTTTTAATAGTCAGGAATATCTGAAGAGCCTCCAAGATGGTCGTGAGATTTATATTTATGGTGAGCGAGTTAAAGATGTCACTACCCACCCAGCTTTTCGTAATTCAGCAGCGTCGATAGGGCAATTATATGATGCACTTCATGATGAAAAAACACACAATTCACTCTGCTGGAATACTGATACCGGCAACGGCGGTTATACCCACAAATTCTTCCGCTATGCGACAGGAAAAGACGAATTGCGCCAACAACGTGACGCGATCGCCGACTGGTCACGCCAAAGCTACGGATGGATGGGACGCACTCCCGATTATAAGGCGGCATTCGCCAGCGTTTTAGGGGCTAATCCTGAATATTATGGTCAATTTGCGGATAATGCGCGCACTTGGTATAAACGCATTCAAGAGAGCGGACTGTACTTCAACCACGCTATCGTTAACCCCCCTATCGATCGCCATAAATCCGCGGATGAAGTAAAAGACGTTTATATCAAACTGGAAAAAGAAACAGATGCAGGTATTATCGTCAGCGGCGCAAAAGTAGTCGCCACTAACTCGGCACTGACTCACTATAATTTTATCGGTTTTGGCTCAGCGCAAGTGATGGGCGATAATCCTGATTTTGCCCTCATGTTTGTGGCACCTATGGATGCTGACGGGGTTAAATTAATCTCGCGAGCATCCTATGAATTAGTCGCTGGCGCTACGGGAGCACCATTTGATTACCCACTTTCTAGCCGTTTCGACGAGAATGACGCGATACTGGTAATGGATCATGTGCTGATACCATGGGAAAATGTCCTGATTTATCGTGATTTTGATCGGGCGAGAAACTGGGCAGTTCAAGGGGGATTTGCTCGCTTATTCCCACTGCAAGCCTGTGTACGCTTGGCGGTAAAGTTAGACTTCATCACCGGGCTATTGCAAAAAAGCTTAGAGTGCACTGGCGTTATCGATTTCCGCGGTGTACAAGCATCGTTAGGCGAAGTCGTCGCATGGCGTAACTTATTTTGGTCATTGAGCGATGCTATGTGTTCAGAAGCGCAGCAATGGGAAGGCGGCTCTTATTTACCAGATACCCAAGCGATTCAGACATACCGCGTAATGGCACCAATGGCCTACACCAAAATTAAGAATATTATTGAAAGTAACGTCGCTAGTGGTCTGATTTATTTACCATCAAGTGTACGCGATATGAATAATCCGGAGATTGATAAATACCTGGCTAAATATGTTCGCGGCTCAAATGGCATGGATCACGTTGAACGAATTAAAGTTTTGAAATTAATGTGGGATGCGATAGGCAGTGAATTCGGCGGGCGCCATGAGCTATATGAAATAAACTATGCGGGTAGCCAGGATGAAATTCGCCTGCAATGCTTACGTCATGCTTATGGCTCAGGAAATATGAAAGCAATGACCGATATGGTTGACCGTTGCCTATCTGATTACGATCAGCATGGCTGGACTCGACCGCATCTACACAATAATAACGATATTAACATGTTAGATTCGCTGCTTAAATAATTAGCAGCAGGAGGCCAAAAATGTCCCTAGAAAACGAACATCGTCTGCGTTTTAGAGATGCTATGTCGAGCCTATCGGCAGCGGTGAATATTGTCACTACCGACGGGGATGCAGGTTGCTGCGGTATCACCGCAACAGCAGTCTGCTCTGTAACTGATACACCACCGACATTAATGGTATGTATTAATCGCAATAGCAGCATGAATGCGGTGTTTCAGGAAAATGGCCGCCTGTGTGTCAATATTCTTAATCATCAACAAGAAGAAATGGCTTGCCACTTTGCCGGAATGACTGGCACCAGTATGGAAGAACGCTTTAGTTGGGACATTTGGAGCCAAGGTATTCTCAATCAACCCTTGCTAAAAGAAGCACTGGCCAATCTTGAAGGTGAAATTACCCAAGTACAAGAAGTTGGGACTCACTATGTTTATTTGGTTGAGATGAAACAAATTATTGTGCGAGATGAAGGGCATGGGTTAATTTACTTTAAACGAAAATTCCATCCGGTTATACATCAACAGCTGCAAGTTGCCATATAATCTACATCACTATAGCCAACATCTTACTTTATAAGCGCCTTAATAGGCGCTTTTTTAGCACCGAAGCTTAGTACCAGTGCATTAGCAAAATCAAAATATAGCGCTGAAATATAGCCCCGATATATAGCGTCGATTAATACTAAAAAACCCCCGACAGATCACTGCCGAGGGCTTATATCAACAACAATAATTGTTACTTATTCAGAGTGACAACACGATTGTTTGTTTTATAAAAGAATAACTTACAGTACATCTACGCTGTTAAGCTCTTTAAATGCTTGTTCCAAACGAACAACCATAGAATCCTGAGCTTTACGTAACCAAGCACGTGGATCATAGTATTTTTTGTTTGGTTTATCAGCACCTTCTGGATTACCCAGCTGAGCTTGTAAATAACCTTCATTCTTTTTGTAGTAATTCAGGATACCTTCCCAAGTGGCCCATTGGGTATCAGTATCGATATTCATTTTAACCACACCGTAACCTACTGCTTCTTTTATTTCTTCTGCTGTAGAACCTGAACCGCCATGGAACACGAAATTTAGGCTGTTGTGTGGCAGATTAAATTTTTCAGAAACAAAGTCTTGAGAGTTACGCAGAATTTTTGGCGTTAACTGTACGTTACCTGGTTTATAAACACCGTGTACGTTACCGAAAGATGCTGCGATAGTGAAACGTGGGCTAACTGCATTCAGTTTTTCGTAAGCGTATGCAACGTCTTCTGGCTGAGTGTATAGCGCTGAGCTATCCATACCGCTGTTATCAACACCGTCTTCTTCACCACCAGTGCAACCCAGCTCGATTTCCAGAGTCATATCGATTTTCGCCATGCGCGCAAGATATTTAGCACAAGTCGCGATATTTTCTTCCAGTGATTCTTCTGATAGATCAATCATGTGAGAAGAGAACAGTGGTTTACCCGTTTTAGCGTAATGTTTTTCGCCAGCATCCAGTAAGCCATCAATCCAAGGCAGCAATTTGCGTGCACAATGGTCAGTATGCAGGATAACAGGGACACCGTAGTATTCAGCCATTTGATGCACATGATGAGCACCAGAAATTGCACCGAGAACTGCAGCTTGTTGACCTTCTGCTTTCAGACCTTTACCGGCGATAAATGCTGCACCACCATTAGAGAACTGAACAATAACTGGCGAACGTACTTTTGCAGCCGCTTCCATTACCGCATTGATAGAATCTGTACCAACACAGTTAACAGCTGGCAGGGCAAAATTATTTTCCTTAGCAACTGCGAAAACTTTCTGAACATCATCGCCAGTAATTACACCTGGTTTTACGAAATCAAAAATCTTAGACATATGACAGGGTCCTGTAGTTAACAAGCAGCCAATACTGCCTGTTGTTTCATGACATAATTACGCTTTAGCACGTTCTTCTAGCATCACAACTGCTGGCAATTTTTTACCTTCAACGAATTCAAGGAATGCACCACCGCCAGTTGAAATGTATGAAATTTTATCTGCAATACCGAACAGATCGATAGCCGCTAATGTATCGCCGCCACCAGCAATTGAGAAAGCTTCGCTATCTGCGATAGCTTTAGCAATTACTTCAGTACCTTTACGGAAATTAGGGAATTCGAAAACACCTACTGGGCCATTCCACAGAATAGTTTTCGCATTTTTCAGAATTTCAGCTAAACGCTCAGCAGATTCATCACCTAAATCCAAAATTTGTTCATCGTCTTTAATTTCAGTCGATGATTTTAAAGTTGCTTCTGCAGTTTCTGAGAACTCGGTTGCAACACGGACGTCTGTAGGCACAGGAATATGGCAGTTAATCAGTAATTTTTTGGCTTCTGGAATTAAATCTGCTTCATATAAAGAACGACCTACGTTATTACCTTCTGCGGCAATAAAGGTATTAGCGATACCGCCACCAACAATCAGCTGATCAGCGATTTTAGACAGTGAATCTAACACAGTCAGTTTGGTCGATACTTTAGAACCGCCAACAATTGCCACCATTGGGCGAGCTGGATTGCCTAATGCTTTCCCTAAAGCTTCTAATTCTGCACTCAATAATGGGCCAGAACAGGCGATAGGTGCAAATTTAGCCACACCATGAGTTGACGCTTGTGCACGGTGAGCAGTACCAAACGCATCCATCACATAAACATCACACAGTGCTGCATACTGTTTTGATAATGTTTCGTCGTCTTTTTTCTCGCCTTTATTAAAGCGAACGTTTTCCAGAACAACTAATTCACCTTCTGCGATATCAACACCGTTCAGATAATCTTTGACCAAACGAACGGGGTAATCAATTTTATCGGCCAGATAGTCAACAACAGGCTGCAGGGAGAATTCTTCATTGTACTCACCTTCGGTCGGACGACCTAAGTGAGAAGTGACCATTACTTTTGCACCTTGCTTAAGAGCATTTTCAATTGTTGGTAATGAAGCGCGAATACGCGCATCAGAGGTAACTTTGCCATCTTTCACAGGAACGTTCAGGTCAGCACGGATGAATACACGTTTACCCGCTAGATCCAAATCGGTCATCTTAATTACAGACATGGTGAATCCTCTTGTTGATTCTCTATATAAATTGATCTTCTCTGCTGAGCCTTGATTGGCGTGAGCCATGTGGTCTAACAGCAGATAATTAGTTTAAATCTGTCGCTACCATTGCCAATGTTGTATCGAGCATACGGTTAGCGAATCCCCACTCATTATCGCACCAAACTAAGGTTTTTATCAGGTGCTTACCGCTCACTCTGGTTTGCGTTCCATCAACGATGGCACTGTGGGGATCATGATTAAAATCCATCGATACCAGAGGGAGTTCTGTATAATCTATTATACCACGAAATCTATCAGCTGCGGCGCCGCGAAGTAAACGATTCACTTCCTCAACACTCACATCATCTCGCACAGTCACACTCAAATCAATGGCAGTCACATTTATCGTTGGTACACGAACAGAAATCGCTTCGAAATGATCTTTAAATTGTGGGAAAATACGCGATATTCCTGCCGCTAATCGCGTATCAACCGGAATAATTGACTGACTTGCAGCACGCGTTCTGCGTAAATCTTTATGATAAGCATCAATCACGGGTTGATCATTCATCGACGCGTGGATAGTTGTCACTGTCCCCGATTCAATGCCAAAAGCGTCGTCCAACAATTTAATCACTGGAATAATACAATTGGTGGTGCAAGATGCATTAGAAACCAATTTATCATTTGAAGTTAGCGTTTGATGATTGACTCCATACACCACCGTTGCATCTAAATCATCGCTGCCAGGATGAGAAAATAACACCTTTTTTGCACCGGAGGCTAAATGAGCTAAACCGTCTTCGCGGCTGCCATAGACTCCACTGCAATCTAGCACAATATCAATGCCTAACTCTTTCCAAGGAAGTTGCGCTATTTCAGGCCGGTGGAACAAACGAATTTGATCATCACCCACCAAAAGTAAATCATTATTAAGGCGAACATCCCATGCAAATCGACCATGGCTTGAATCATATTTAAGCAAATGAGCGATCCCTTCGGGCTCTGCTAATTCATTGATTGCAATCACAGAAATTTCAGCTCTTCGGCCTGATTCATATAGGGCTCTTAACACACTTCGTCCAATACGACCAAAACCGTTAATTGCCACTCGAATTGCCATGTCACACCTTAAAATAGAATAAAAACCTACGGATGCTAAGGATAACTGACTCAATCAAACTGTACTGCTGATTTCATCGGTGAAATAACAAAAGTGTGCTTCACTCGACATTTTTGACATTTATATTTCAACATTTCTGGTGTTTTTATATTTTCTTGCCAGAAACTGAAACGGTTCAGCAGGTATAAAAATAGCTTAAGGGATATGATGGGATAACGCAATAGTAAAAAAACCGTCTGATTAAAATAAAGACAAAATAATGATAAACATCATCGATGGCAATTATTGAAAGACGCAGAAAGAAGAAAAGTAACAATAATATATATAATAGTATAAGAATGAGATAATAATAGTATGAGAATAAAAAAGCCCCCGTTCAAACTGACACGGAGGCTTTTTTCAGTAAAAAACAGAGGTTATTTCAGCAGAGATTTCGCTTGAGTAACCACGTTTTCAACAGAGAAACCGAATTCTTTAAACAACAATTCAGCAGGAGCAGATTCACCGAAGCTGTGCATTCCGATGATAGCACCGTTCAAACCGGTATATTTAAACCAGTAATCAGCAATGCCTGCTTCGATAGCAACACGTGCAGAGACTGCAGAAGGCAGAACAGACTCACGGTATGCTGCATCTTGTTTATCAAATGCATCGGTAGATGGCATAGAAACAACACGCACTTTACGTCCTTCTGCACTCAGTTGTTCACTGGCTTTAACCGCCAGCTCAACTTCAGAACCGGTCGCAATGAAAATGAGTTCTGGCTGACCTTCACAATCTTTCAATACATAAGCACCTTTCTCAATATCAGCCAATTGCTGGGTAGTACGAGGCTGCTGAGCTAAGTTCTGACGAGAGAAAATTAATGCGCTAGGACCATCTTTACGTTCAACGGCATATTTCCAAGCCACTGCCGACTCAACTTGGTCACAAGGACGCCAGGTGCTCATATTTGGTGTCACGCGCAGGCTAGCCAATTGCTCAACCGGTTGGTGAGTTGGACCATCTTCACCCAGACCGATAGAATCGTGAGTATAAACAAAAATACTACGAATTTTCATTAATGCAGCCATACGCACAGCATTACGTGCATATTCAACAAACATTAAGAACGTTGCACCGTAAGGAACAAAACCGCCATGCAGAGCAATACCATTCATGATCGCAGACATACCAAATTCACGCACACCATAATGAATATAGTTACCCGCGATATCTTCATTCAATGGCTTAGAACCTGACCACATAGTCAAGTTACTTGGCGCTAAATCGGCAGAGCCACCAAGAAATTCTGGTAAAATTTTACCAAAAGCTTCTAAGGTGTTTTGAGATGCTTTACGGCTAGCGATATTGGCTGGATTAGCTTGTAAGTTGTCGATAAATTTCTGAGCTTCTTTCTCAAAATCAGCCGGCAGTTCACCTGCCATACGACGTGTAAATTCACTGGCTAACTCAGGGAATTCTTTTGCATAGGCGGCAAATTTCGTTTCCCATGCGGCTTGTTTAGCTTTTCCTGCTTCACGCGCATCCCACTCTGTATAAATTTCTTGTGGGATTTCAAATGGTGCATACGGCCAGTCTAACGCTTTGCGCGTTGCCGCAATTTCATCATCACCTAAAGGCGCACCATGAACGGCCTCAGTACCTGCTTTATGAGGTGAACCAAAACCGATAACGGTTTTACACATAATCAATGTTGGTTTATCAGTAACGCCGTGCGCTTCAGTAATTGCCGCTTTAATTTGATCAGCATCATGCCCATCAATATCACGAATAACATGCCAGTTATACGCTTCAAAACGCGCTGCGGTATCGTCAGTAAACCAACCCTGAACATGACCATCAATGGAAATACCATTGTCATCATAAAATGCGGTCAATTTGCCCAGCTTTAAGGTACCCGCTAAAGAGCAAACTTCATGAGAGATACCTTCCATCATACAACCGTCGCCCATGAAGGCGTAAGTGTGATGATTAACGATATCATGGCCCGGACGGTTAAATTGGGCAGCTAGGGTACGCTCAGCAATAGCGAAGCCAATAGCATTAGCAATACCTTGACCTAATGGGCCAGTAGTTGTCTCAACGCCTGGAGTATAACCATATTCTGGATGGCCGGGAGTTTTAGAATGTAATTGGCGGAAGTTTTTCAATTCTTCGATAGAAAGATCATAACCTGTCAGATGCAACAAGCTATAAATCAGCATAGAGCCATGACCATTAGATAAAACAAAGCGATCGCGATTGGCCCAATGTGGATCGGCTGGATTATGATTCATATAATCACGCCACAATACTTCTGCAATATCTGCCATGCCCATAGGCGCGCCAGGATGCCCTGATTTTGCTTTTTGTACCGCGTCCATACTGAGAAAACGGATAGCATTAGCAAGGGTTTTACGACTAGTCATTATTATACTCCAGGTCGGATAAAAGCGTACTTAAACCAATTTATTACAGCGTAGTTCAGCATATAGTCAGCGCATAGTTTTGCGTATAGTTTTGCGTATAGTTTACCATATAGCTCAGCGGTTACTGCAAGGCAGTTGCTGTCGGTTAAAAACTCATGCTATGAAACTAACGCAAATCGTCGCAGACAGCAATTATTTGCTTCTCAGCTAACACTATATTATACAGATAAAGTATCACCTCAAATAAAAATGCCTTATTGCGCAACACGCTAATTTCATCGGCTGTTTTGCGCAAACCATCGGGATATTAGACCTGAGATTAATACCTATAATCAAGGTAATTTGCTGATAAAGCGTAGAAAGTCACAATAATCTTAATTTTGTGCAAAATACCAACATTTTAATAGAAAATGAGCCTTTTTAGATAATCTAATCATCGATTCAACCTAGCACATGGCATGATTATTTACCTGAAGCAATAAAAAACTTTATCTTAATTACAGCCAACTCAATTGATCTTATCAGGAATACAATTATCTTAATTAGTCAACGGACGAAAAATAATTTAAATGGAGATTCACTTATGACTAAAAATATTAATTTATCAGTAATTAGCCAACAATTAATTAATACATGGAATAATAATCAAGAACCGTACTCAGTAAAAGATATTAATTCTAAATACTTATATTTAAATAATGCATTTCGTAAACTAATTAATTTACCCGACCACATTGATATTATTGGACTAACCGATGCTGATATCAGTTCAGTGAGCTATTTTTACATCAAGACTATATAAAATTAGAAAAAAAAGTACATAAAGAGTTAAGGCGTGTATCATCCGTTGAATCACATATATTCCACTCAAATAATCCAAGAGAAATTTATATCTGTGATAGAACACCATTATTTGATAATGAGCATAAATTATTTGCAGTAAGCTTTCATTTCTCTCTTTATAGTAATTTTTCTTCTAATTACTATATTGATAACCAACTTCCTAGCATGATAAATATTCAAGCCCCTGATCCTGAAATAAATATGACATCTGAAGAAATAGCAACTCTAACATTATTTTCTCATTTAATGACTCCTGAAGAAATAGCCACTCTTTTAGACTTAGACAATGAAGATGTATCTCAATATTTAACAAATATATGTTTTAAATTAAAAGCCTCATCGCTTGATGAATTATCCGAGTATTGCCAAAAACATCAATTTAATAGCAATGTTCCTGATAAACTTATGCCGCAAGGCACACATGAATTAACCTAACCATAATTAATTCAACCATTAAACACACACCATCTTTATGTCTATAATTTATTATCGGGAACAACTATGAATAATTTCAATATTAATAATCTGCCAGCAGATATGATCAATACTTTTGAAATGAGTGAAGATGCTTGGGGAATTAAAGATAAAAATTCAAATTTTGCTTATGTTAATACTAAACTAAAAAACTTACATAGCTTATCTAATGAATTCGATTATGAGGGTTTGTCTGATGGAGATATACCGTGGAATGGCTCTACATATTATAAAGAACATATATTACATGACCAAACAACAATAAAAAAGAATATTAATGTAACATCATTAGAAACTCATCATTTTTCTAAAGAAAATAATCTATCGTCATACCTATGTGAAAAAATGCCTTTCTATGATGAAAATGGTATCTGCCAAGGGCTTATCTTTCATGCCCGCCAAGCTCACTCATATTGTCTCAATCGTCTGTTTCGTGGCAAACTTCCCGGTTCATTAATGTTTACTCCGCCGGTAGAAACGATATCTTCTCGAGAATGGGATGTTATTTTCTTATTTATTCATCGCTATACCAGTAAACAAATCGGTAATATTTTAAATATCTCCTACCGCACGGTCGAAAACCATTTCGCCGCTATTTATCAAAAAATTGGTATTCATAAAGCTTCTCAATTTTTAGAATATTGCTACGAGCACGATTTTGATTTGTACGTCCCAGAACATTTTGTTAAATCCGGTAGTCGCTTATTATTTAAGGAATAATATTATGAATAATCTGCCAGCAGATATAATCAATACTTTTGAAATGAGCCAAGATGCTTGGGCGATTAAAGATAAAAATTCCTGCTTTATTTATGGCAATAATGCCGTTAACAGCTTACTTTCTCTTGATAAAAAATTTACTTTAAAAGGCCATTATGATAATGAAATTCCATGGGATGGGGCTGAATACTACCAAGAATTTATGCTCCATGATAAAATAGTCATGAGCAGAAATAAAACCATTATATCTTTAGAAACCCATAAATTCTCTTATGAAAATTATTTATCCTCCTACTTAACTGAAAAAATTCCATTTTTTGATAAAAATCAAGAATGCCAAGGCATTATCTTTCATGCTCGTAAAGCTAACTCGTATTGTCTGTATCATTTATTTCGCGGAAAAATCCCAAGTTCATTAATATTTACTCCACCAGTTGAAAGCATCTCCTCAATAGAATGGGATATTATTTTCTTATTTATTCATCACTATACCCGTAAACAAATAAGTCGAATTTTGAAAATTTCCTACCGTACTATCGAAAATAATTTCGTAGGAATTTATCGAAAAATAGGTGTTCATAAAGCTGCTCAATTTTTAGAATATTGTTATGAACATCATTTTGATTTATACGTTCCAGAGCATTTTGTTAAATCTAGTAGTTGCTTACTGTTTAAAGAGTAAACATAATATGATTTCATTTTATTTTTTAAGTAATTCGAAAAATACAAATGGTATATAAATAAAATCAAAGTATCTTCAAATAAATCTTCAAATTAAAAATAATAGATCACTCTAAAAAATAGTATATATAATGCATGTGAAAAATAAAGACTTATTATCAGCAGAAATAATAAATACATTAGATAATAATACAGATCCTTGGTATATAAAAGATACCAAATTAAAATATATTTATGCAAACAGTCCATATAAAGAGCTAATTGAGAATGATAATTTACTTGGATATACAGAAAATGAAATAACATCATTATTTAGAAAATACAGTTATCTAATTGAACAACATGAAATTAATGTAATGAAAAATTTACATAGAATATCATCTATAGGAAATTTTAAATGTAAAATAAATAATAAAAACAAATTATTATATTTTGATAAAATGCCAATGATTAATGCAAACAATTTTTGTATTGGGATTTTATCTCATGTTAGAGAAACTATTTATTTTAATGCATTGGATTATTTAAATAACACTAGTTTCTTATCTATTTATACTAACAATCCAAATAAATTATTAACATCAAGAGAATGGAAAATTTTATTTCTTTTTTGTCGTGGAATTTCTAATAAATCAATTTCAAATGAAATCGGTATTTCACAAAAAACACTGGAAAATAATTTATGCCTAATTTATGAAAAACTAACAGTAAGTTCACCAATAGAACTCAGAATTTTATGTAAGAAGTATCACTATGATCTTTATATTCCTAAAGCATATTTAAATAGCCTCAGTTATCTTATTATCTAACACTAAGTATTTAACCCTCTTCTTTATAAAAAAATATCATCTATGATACAACACTGAACGACTAAAAGTTGGAGTTAAAAATTAGTTATCAAAATAACAATTATAACTGTATTTTATAACTTAGTTTATTTAAATTCTAATATTTTAGTAGTTACTCGATATATCAATCACGATATATTAATAATATATAAATGAATTTATTATGGAGATGATTATATGAATATACTGGATAAATATGATTGGCATCCCGCAGATATTATTGCAGCAATAAAAAAACAGGGTACGTGTCTATCACAAGTATCACGGAGGGCAGGCCTTGCTTCTTCAACATTATCAAATGCTTTACAACGTCCATGGCCAAAAGGGGAAGCAATTATCGCACATCAACTCGGGATATCACCCATGGATATTTGGCCTTCACGCTATATAAATAATAAAGCCAATATTTTTTGGCTAGAACTAAAACTAACTAATGTACGCTGATCATCACAAATACAAACAGCAAAAAGCCCTGAGTATAAATACTCAGGGCTTCAAATTTGTTGGCGGAACGGACGGGACTCGAACCCGCGACCCCCTGCGTGACAGGCAGGTATTCTAACCAACTGAACTACCGCTCCACTCTTTGTCCTTGCTTCAGAACAAGGCGAATATTACGGATACTAGACACTCCCGTCAATCATTTTTCTTTCAAAATGATTCGTTTGAGCAGTTTTTAGCCTTAATTCTATTTAATACTAGTGAACGATCTGATTTTCATCTTTTTCTAGTCGCCATAAGCAAGATTTTCCAGACTTTTTATCAACGAGATCAAGACGAGACTCATGTTCTATCAATTCAGTCGCGTTGGCATAAATAACTTTTAGCCCCGAGACAGGTCGTTCTACCCGCTGAATCTCCTGAATCGAATTTTCATTTGATGATTCCATTTCCAATGAAAATGCTAAAGAGGTCTGCCCGCCAGTCATGGCTAAGTAAACATCAGATAATATTTCAGCATCTAGTAACGCCCCGTGTAACTGGCGTTTGGAGTTATCAATCATGTATCGATCACATAATGCATCTAAGTTATTGCGTTTCCCCGGGAATAACGTTCTTGCTAACGCCAGACTATCGGTTATCTGACAAAACTCAGCAGTTGGGGGGATCCCTCGATTAAGCTTTCTAAATTCATAATCCATAAATCCAATATCAAACGACGCATTATGGATAACTAATTCTGCCCCGCGAATAAATTCGATAAATTCATCAGCTATGTCAGCAAATACAGGTTTATCCATTAAGAATTCATCACTAATTCCATGGATACCAAAAGCTTCAGGATCAACTAAGCGATCTGGTTTGATATAGATGTGAAAATTTCGCCCTGTTAATCGACGATTAATCACTTCTACCGCACCGATCTCTATAATATTATGGCCTTCATAATGAACACCAAGTTTGTTCATACCGGTTGTTTCGGTATCAAGTACAATTTGTCGTTTTATCGCCGTGCTCATAATAGTTTTTTATGTCAGACTAAGGTTTTTAATAATATAAGGTAAGTCTACCAGAAATGATTAAACAGGTAGAGATTTTCACTGATGGTTCATGCTTAGGTAATCCAGGTCCCGGTGGCTATGGAGTTCTTCTTAGGTATCAAGGTCATACTAAGGAACTAAGCCAAGGATTTTTCTTAACAACCAATAATCGAATGGAACTTCTAGCTGCAATTGTAGCATTAGAGTCCTTAAAGAGACCGTGTAATATTATTTTAACCACAGATAGCCAGTATGTACGCCAGGGGATCACTCAATGGATCCATAACTGGAAACGTAAGCAATGGCGCAAAGCGGATAAATCGCCTGTGATTAATGTTGATCTGTGGAAGCGACTTGATGAAGCCATTATTCGACATAAAATTGATTGGCGCTGGGTTAAAGGTCATGCTGGGCATGCAGAAAATGAAAAATGTGATGAACTCGCTCGTCAAGCTGCTAATTCACCAACCGAAGAAGATAGCGGATATAAACCAGCAAATTAAATTTAATTACGTTTTTTCATTGATTTAGTAACTCCAAGTGCATTACCTATTTTCATATTTGACCGGCTGAACTTCAAACATGTTGGGGTCAGTGGGCAGGTTCGTTTACGTGCGACGAGAATGCTCAATGTCCCAATTCCCCTAATATGATGATTAAGCCAAGACTTCGGATGGTGCCAAGGGAGTAATTGACAATGAGTTAAATAGAAAATTTCATAATTTAGGACACTCAACCAATCATAAATACGCCAAGAGGGAAACATTCGACTATTAAAAGGCGGCTGCTTTCTTAATATAGGGATACATTTAGCCATCCCTATTAAGCTAAAAGGGTTAAATTCAGAAATTATTA
Organism: Moellerella wisconsensis ATCC 35017; assembly: GCF_001294465.1. Taxonomy (GTDB): domain Bacteria; phylum Pseudomonadota; class Gammaproteobacteria; order Enterobacterales; family Enterobacteriaceae; genus Moellerella; species Moellerella wisconsensis. The sequence goes on along the minus strand of NZ_LGAA01000010.1, from coordinate 170,787 downwards.
ACCAACCATCATCAACCAAAACTCGATCTGCTCCGCGTAATAACCAATGAGGATCCTCGCTGTATGAAAGCATATTTACCATTAAACAAGCATCGATCGACTTGTTGTCAAAAGGTAACGCATAAGGATCACCGATCACATTAAAACGTGGATCATTATTCCCCATACTAAACTGATGGGCTATCATACACTCCTCAGTATGAATTTCAGTGCTCAAATGCCCTAGCTTAAGTAAATGAAAACCATAAATTTTTGCTAACCAAGGCTGTAATTGATATTCCAGAGCTAGGCGATATTGTTCACCAAAATAGATATCTGACCAGCTTACTGGCATCTTAATTTTTTTCTTTATGCGCGCTGACTTCATGAATTTCCCCTTTCATCGACTTACAGAGGTAATAATGGAGCTTATACGGATACCTGCCCTGAATGATAATTATATTTGGCTACTCGCAGATGCTGATCATCAGTGTATCATTGTTGATCCTTCGGAGTCAGAACCAGTTATCAAAATTATTAACCAAAAAAAACTCACCCCTGTGGCTATTCTATTAACTCATCATCATAACGACCATGTGGGTGGCGTTCCTCAATTATTAACTCATTATGCAAAATTACCCGTTTTTGGTCCGGCCGAAACAGCTAAAAAAGGAACAGACCACCTAGTTACAGATGGTGATTCAATTAATATTGGTTCGTTCTATTTTAATGTTATTGCCCTGCCTGGCCATACTTTGGGTCACATTGGCTTTTATCAAGCGCCTTATCTATTTTGTGGAGATACATTATTTTCTGCCGGCTGTGGTCGGATTTTTGAAGGGACGCCTGAACAGATGTTTCAATCTCTGGAGAGAATTTCAGCTTTACCTGATGACACATTGATATGTTGTGCCCATGAATATACAGAATCAAATCTTAAATTTGCACATCATATTTGGCCTGAAAATGAAGCTATAACTAATTATTTACATCTAATTCATACTAAACGACAAAAATTAGAACCAACAGTACCTAGCACGTTGAAAACAGAAAGAAAAATTAACTTATTCTTACAATGTAATAATAGCGATTTACAGAAGAAGTTAGCAATCAAGATCGATAAACCTTCACTAAGAGCAACATTTACCTTACTTCGTCAATTAAAAGATCAGTTTTAAACTTTGATCATTGTGTTATCTAGCTTAGGACAGTATTATTGTTCAACTTTTAGATATGAAGAATAACAACGATGAAGACAAAAGCGATACTATTCGCCATTGTTCTGCTTGCTGGTTGCCAATCACCGTCGAAACACAACAAGCAGAACGTGTCTTCAGCAAGTCACGCGATAGAAACTGTTGCTTCCCATAATCAGGCGGCAAGTAGACAAACTCCATTGTTAGAAAATGATCTCTGGGGCTATATCAGTGATGAACTGAAGATGAATGTGCCAAAAAATGAGCGTATCCAAGAACAAGCGAATAATTTCTTATCAAAAAAAGATCAACTTCAAACCATGACTGTTCGGGCTGAGCCTTATATGTACTGGATTGTTGATGAAATCAATGATCGCAATTTACCTATGGAGCTGGCACTGGTTCCCATTATTGAAAGCTCATTTAATCCAAATGCAACTTCATCAGCCCAAGCCGCGGGATTATGGCAAATCGTGCCTATTACTGCACGCTCATATGGCTTAAAACAAAATCAATGGGTTGATGATCGAAGAAATTTAGCTGCCTCTACTTCGGCGGCATTTGATCTGCTTGAAAACTTAAATGTCATGTTTGGCCATGATTGGGAGTTAACTTTAGCCGCATATAATTGTGGTGAAGGTTGTGTACTAAATGCTATAAAGAAAAATGAGGCACAAGGGTTACCTACTGATTTTTGGTCTTTATCACTCCCCAAAGAAACTATGTTGTACGTGCCTAAAATTTTGGCATTAAGTAAAATATTGCGTGATAAAGATAATTATCAAATACGATTACCGCGCTCAAATAAGAATAAAGCATTAACTCAAGTAGATGTCGGCCAACAAATTACACTTTCACAAGCTGCTGAACTCGCAGGATTAACGATAGAATCGCTTAAAACATATAACTCGGGATATAAAAAAGGGATCACATCTCCTGACGGCCCTCATTATATTATGCTACCGGCAAATAAAGCTGAGCGGTTTAAACTCGCATTAACAGATCAATCTGTTTTAGCCAATATTCGTTCTGCAGTAAATAAGAATAATCAACGTACTCAGCAAATACAACAACAAGCGATAACTCGCTATAAAGTCCAATCTGGAGATACACTTTCAAGTATCGCTAAACGTTATAATACTCACCCGAAAAAAATCCAACAAATTAATGGCTTAAAAACAGCCAGTAATATAAAGGTTGGTCAAATATTAAAAATTACAGACAAGCAGCGATTAGAAAATTATACTAAATCAAAATCACCTTCTTCTATCTATAAAGTTAAAAGAGGAGATTCTTATTATAGTATTGCTAAACGCCACGGAATCAAACTAAAAGATCTAATGAATTGGAACTCTGGTGTGAAAATGGCTGATTTAAAGCCAGGCGTGACTCTTTCACTCTATCTGTAATTTAATCAGAGCCAGCTTAAATTTAGTAAAGCTGGCTTTTTTCTTAATAGTCTAAAATTATTTTATTATTTTAATTTTTAGTACGTTAACAATATTGCATTACTGTTTCACTGAAATTTATTAGTTATATAAAAAAAGCATTTTTTATTCATTATTTCTTTCACTCTATTTTTTCTACTTTTTTCATAAAGAGATTTTAAAAACATCGGTAAAATAATAAAAATAACTATATCTTAAAAATTTTTTAGCTTAAAATTGTATTATTTTGAAGCAACTCTATCAATGGTGACAAAAAAACCTTCATACGGGTGGTGACTTATGCAAGAATAATGCTATATTAATGCGTATTGAACACTAGTGATACCAATCAATTCTATATCCAAAATGACACTATCAAAATTCATCAAAATAATTAGGTATACTATTACAATAGCTTTCTAAGTACTTTGTAAGTGATTTTTTGATATAGTATTTTTTGGGTTAATTCAGAAAATTTATTATGATTAATAATACAATTTATTAATCATAATAAAACTGGTAAGTGTTTTTTCTAATCCACTGACCGGAGGTGACTATGGATGAATATTCACCCAGATATTACGATACTGCTGAATTAAAGTATTTATGTGATAGTCTTAACAATGATGCGATATTATCGTTACATAAGACTAAAACGCATTGGATTAATGATTTGAGTTCACAGCAAAGTGCGAATCTGAATGAGTTAATAGAGCATGCGGCTGCATTTTTTTGGAAATTTAAGATAAAGTATCCTAGTGAACGCTTAGTCATCTCTCTAGTTGATGAATATCTTGATGAAACTTATAATTTATTTGGTAGTCCATTAATCACATTAAATGAATTTTCAGATTGGCAAAAAATGAACACTCACTTAATTGATGAATTAAATAATGATTTAAAGTGTTCAGTAGCCAAACTGTGATGCATTTACTCCCTCCACGATCAAAGAAATTTAAAAGTTTTAAATTATGAATGAAAGACAGGAAAATATGACTAAAACAGACTATCTGATGCGTTTAAGAAAATGCACGACTATTGAAACATTAGAGCGTGTTATTGAAAAAAATAAATATGAGCTATCTGATGATGAACTCGAACTATTTTTTTCCGCTGCAGACCACCGTCTAGCAGAACTAACAATGAATAAACTGTACGACAAAATTCCAGCATCTGTCTGGAAATATGTTCGATAAGCAGCAGTACCTAATATCAGATAGCATTTGTTTTAGCCGATAAGTTAATTTTTCTATCGGCTAGATGCTTTGATATAATTTATTAAAATAATTTATATCAATTAAAGCTACAGTTAGATTGAACTGATAAAAATAATTATTAGCCTATGAGATTGTTCATATCGCTAGCGCTCGCCATAAAAAACCCCTTATATGAGTAATTCCTATTAAACAATAATTATAAGTTATTACCATAATACGATTTATTCTATTTTTAATAAAAAATGACTATATTTAAAATCAAAACAATATAAAAATACCAATTTTCATCAAATATCTATCTTTTTTATATTAAAAATATCATTAAAATCAGCTCATTAAGAATGATCCAATAAGATATTGATATTTGAACTATGAGATACAACGTCAAATGATACCGATAGCAACTAGAGAAAGAGTATAAAGAAATATAACGATGAGATTTAGATTGGGTGGGAACCCTGCCAGCGACATCCCGGCACACACATCCCCTGCCATGGCTGCTTCCTTCCGGACCTGACCAAGTTAACAAGTTAGCATTGCGGGAGAACCAACAGGGTTCCCATTGAGTGCTTCTAATAAAGCGAGGGCATTATGCGTGATATAAAAAATAATAGCAACAATCGAGCTACCAATCGCTTATTTATTATACAATGATGTTCTAATTAATAGCGAATATCATTAATTTAACTTAATAAACACCCATTGTATATTCATAACCATTTATCGCTCAGCTACCGTTATCAACCGCTGTCAGCACTATCTCAACATTATTATCCACGCCATTATTTACTACTTCATAGAGGGAATCGGTCACATACCATAATTTTCCTTCTACTGAAATCGTAGCACTCACAATAACTTTTGCATCTGGTCTAACTTCGCTTTTTTTATACTTAATCTCAAAGGGAAACGGCGATTGATGCCCCTTTGTATTATAGGATTTTTGAGAAAGGATAACAGAAGGAACGCCAAACAAAGAGGCATCCGATAAAGTTACAGTAATAATGGCATTTTTAGGCAACGCAATGCGTTGTAATACCATGATAGATCCATTTACAGTACTAATATCCGTAGTATTCTTACTAGCATCGTCTTTCGGTGCAAAGAACTCTATATTTTTTCCGTTACCTTCACACGAAGATAATACGAAAATAGATGCTAAGGCGATGATTACATTACAAACCTTCATATCGCGTTTCCGATGACAAATTTTGTTAAATTTAAACTATCTTGGTTATATAAATACACACTTTTTTACTTAATTTAATTAATTATACACAAATTTATAGTTAGCATAGCTAGATAATCATCAATTAAAATTAGTTTTTGCTAAAAATGACCTTCTATAATCTGATAAAAATAAGAATTAAAGCCAGTAAAATAATAAAAAACAAACTCAATAACCACACATAACATAGTGATTATAAACATAATAACAGGTATCGTTAACGAGTTAATAATAGCTATTCCTATACTAAACATGCCTTTCAATTAAACGTAATAAAAATTAAATCTCCTACCTCTTTAATTCTTTTAGTGGGAGAATATTTACATTGAGTTATGATGATTAGGTGAAAGTTGATTATGAGTCCAGCATTAAAAAATCTGATTGAATTAATGGAACTCGAAAAAATTGAGGAAGGTTTGTTTCGAGGACAAAGTGAAGATCTTGGTTTACCACAAGTATTTGGCGGTCAAGTTGTTGGGCAAGCAATGTATGCGGCAGAACAAACTGTACCAAGTGAACGAATGATTAATTCATTTCATAGCTATTTTCTTCGCCCTGGAGATAGCCGCCGACCAATTGTCTATGATGTTGAAATTCTAAGAGATGGCGGTAGTTTTAGTGCGCGTCGTGTTAGTGCGATCCAGCACGGTAAACCTATTTTTTACATGACCGCTTCATTTCAAACCCAAGAAGATGGATATCAGCATCAAAATTTAATGCCTGATATTCCTGGACCTGATAACTTAATTTCTCAAGATAAAATTATTGAAAAAATAGCGGCTAATCTTCCTGAGGCAATAAGAAAATACGCATTACGTCCGAATCCCTTTGAATTTAGACCGATTGAATTTTACAGCCCATTTGACAATAAACCACAAGAACCAAATCGTTATATTTGGTTTAAATCGCAAGGAGAATTACCAGATATTCCTTCTTTGCATCATTATTTATTAGGCTATGTTTCTGACTATAACTTTTTACCAACCGCACTTCAGCCACATGGTCGCGGATTTATGGAAAGAAACTTACAAGTAGCAACAATAGATCACTCTATGTGGTTTCATCGTCCATTTAAGCTCGATGAATGGCTATTATATGCCATTGAAAGCCCTTCAGCCTCCGGTGGTCGTGGGTTTGTAAAAGGACAAATTTATGACCAAAGAGGAAACCTGATAGCAACTGCGGTGCAAGAAGGTTTGATGCGGATACGTAATAATTAATCATTCACGATCAACCAGATAACTGATTGTAAATAGATAATATATTATAAATAATGACAGTATTATACTGTAATGCTTGCCAGTTAAATATCTAATGACGCCGCAATATATATCATTGCGGCTTTTTATTTACTGCTCTGAAGTCATGTCTTTGTCGTTGAGCCGGCATTCCATGTTTTTCTATATTTGATATTTACCAATGAGACAATATATCAAATGTATAAAATTTTTATCGGATATTGTCTGAGAGTGGCTGAGGACAATCAGAGTAACAGTGTTTATTTGCTATCTGCCCGAACGCTGTATCATTTTCGGGGGATAGGATATACACCAAAGCGATCCATCTATGGCCACCAAAATTAATTCGCACCCGTTCAACAAAGGTAATGTTTCTAACCAGAGCTACCTTATTTTTTTCAAATACTTTGCGAATAATATCTTCATCCAGCCGCTGTCGAACCTGAATAACCATACTTTGTATAACATAGTGCTATTTTCTAGGTAAAAGCAATATAAAGATGTGAGACAAGCTGAGCTATAAAAAGTGACCTGAAAATCGACATTCCAGTAACATCTCAAACCATCATTTACATCGGAAGTCGATATTTATGTAGAGTAATAATATCAGTATTGATCAAATATACTTTGATGAGTTCAGTAGAAAGGAGAACAGGAAAAGTGGAAGCCTCCTTAATAAAAATAATAAATTATATCAACAACTTAATCAAATAATAAAAAAATCCGTAATCTTAGGAAGACTACGGATATTTACAGAACTGGAGTATCGTTCTATTTTATTCTTAACCCATCGATATCAGAGCATTATTCTGCCATTCAACTTTTATTTTATAACTGTCTCAAAAAAGATTAATTTCTGAAATTTGCTCATTCGTTACAGCTCGTTATTAATAATAGTCGTAGTAAGTAATCACTTACAATTAATAGCTTAAAGCTCTAATATATTAGCTAATTAATTATATGCACTTTCGCCATGTGATGTGACATCTAAACCTTCACGCTCTTGTTCAATACTGACTCTTAAACCCACGGTCATATCGGCAAACTTAAAGGCGCATGCAGCAACAATAGCTGTCCAAACGATACATATTACAATACTTAATGCCTGCACTCCTGCTTGCTTAGCCATGGTCATGCCTTCTGCATAACCGGTTCCACCAAACACCGATGCGGTTAAAATACCGGTTAGTAAGCAGCCTATAATTCCACAGACACCGTGTACACCAAAGACATCACAGACATCATCTGCTTTCAGCCAACGTTTTAATACCACAACTCCCCATAAACCAGCAGCACCGCAGAGTAATCCAATAATTAATGCGCCGCCAATACCGACTGTTCCTGCAGCAGGTGTAATCCCAACTAATCCAGCAAGGCACCCTGATGATGCACCTAATAATGAAGGCTGACCGCGGAATAACCATTCAGAGAGTGCCCATGACAATATCGCCCCCGATGTTGCAACAACTGTATTAATAAATGCTAAGGCTGCGACCTCATCTGCGGCACCAGCAGATCCGGCATTGAAACCAAACCAACCGATAAATAATATAGCCGCACCAATAAATACCATTGGTAAGTTATGCGGTTTAATCGCTTCTTTGCCCAAACCAGCACGCTTGCCTAAAAAGTAAGCCCCCACTAACCCTGCAACTGCAGCATTAATATGAACGACCGTTCCTCCCGCAAAATCTAACGCACCATCTTGAGATAGCCAACCTCCCCCCCAAACCATATGAGCCATCGGTAAATAAGCAAATGTCGTCCAAATCAGACTAAAAATAAGTACTGCAGAGAACTTAATACGTTCACTTAATGCGCCGGCGACTAATGCAACGGTCAGGCTAGCAAATGCGCCCTGAAAAACAACATGAATAAATTGAGGAATAGAGCCTGTCATACTGCTTAAAGTAATATTTTTCAGCATCACTTGATCAAAACCACCAAAGAAATCATTACCTTCACTGAAAGCGATACTGTAGCCATATACAATCCAAATAACAGAAACTAAAGCAAAAATAACTACCACTTGAGCCATCAAGGATAATACGTTTTTCGCTCTTAGTAAGCCGCCATAAAATAGTGCTATCCCGGGTAAGATCATAAATAAGACTAATGCAGTGCAAATCATCATAAAAGCATTATCTGCTTTATCTAATGTCGCCGGCTCAGATACAGCCATGAACGGTAAGCAAGTAAGTACTAACATTAAACTTCTATAAAATAACTTGTTCATCATTCATCTCCTAAATAGCATCATCAGCTTTTTCACCTGTACGGATCCGCACCACTTGCTCTAAATCTAATACAAAAATTTTACCGTCACCTACCTTGCCAGTTTTAGCGGCCTGTTCAATTGCCTCAATTACTGGCTCGAATTGCTCCTCTGTGACAGCTATTTCCATTTTTACTTTGGGCAAGAAATCGACGGTATACTCGGCACCACGGTAAAGTTCTGAATGACCTTTTTGACGACCGAAACCACGAATCTCTGAAATAGTTAATCCTTGAATACCGATATCAGATAACGCTTCGCGGACATCCTCTAATTTGAAAGGTTTAATAATTGCAATAATGTATTTCATATTATTCTCCGCTCGCGTGTGAATATAATATCTTATCTATCTCAATTTATTGGTCGATGATTATAAAAATTAGCGCTTTGGATAATTAGTAATAAACATCTTTCCCCTGCTTTTAATTGCCTAAATAAATAACTACAATTTATATAAAGCAATCTATATGCCAATATTAAAATTATTTGATTATCAATTAGATAGCAAAAAAAATGGCGACAGTTATACTGTCGCCATTGAATTTGCATTATTTTCGTGCGTTATGATATTAAGACATTAAATTAATAAAGGATCATCAGTCGATACATTTAACGATTCACCCACTTGTTGAAGTTGATACATTTGGTGATAGCGGCCTTTTCGTTGCAATAATTGCTGATGAGTTCCTTGCTCAACTATTGCACCACGATGAAGCACAACAATTTGAGAGGCTTCAACAATCGTTGATAATCGATGAGCAATAACAACTAACGTCGTCTTTTTGCGAATTAAATATAATGCTTTCTGAATTGCTTGCTCAGTTCCAGAGTCAATATTGGCCGTCGCTTCATCTAATATCAATATTTTAGGGGTTTGAACTAATACTCTAGCCATCGCTAATAATTGCTTTTGCCCTGCAGATAAAGTATTTCCTTGCTCACCTAACACTGAATCTAATCCATCAGGCAAAGAACTTACATGTTCGGCTAATTGCACCATCTCCAATACTTGCCAGACCCTTTCTTCAGAAATATCACGACCTAAAGCAATATTATCAAAAAATGAGACAGCCAAAACCACTGGATCTTGCTGAACCATAGCAATGCCATTACGCAAAACTTGATGGGATAAGGTATGCAGTGGACGGTTATCAAAATAAATATCACCTTGTTGCCAAGGGTAATAACCCATCAATAAATTAGCGATAGTGCTTTTACCACTTCCCGTATGCCCAACTAGTGCTAAAAAACCATGGGCTGGGACATGCAAATTAATATTTTGCAGCACAGGGCGATCTTTTTTATAACTGAAAGATAAATTTTTGATATCGATTTTACCACTGTTTAATGGTGCAATTTCTTGTCCATATGCTTGTTGTGGGCTATCCATCAATTCAAAAACTCTTTCACCGGACACAACCGCTTGTTGTAGCATAGATTGCTGAGAGGTTAATTCTATTAGTGGTTGATTTAAACGCCCTAAATAATTGATAAACGCGTATAAAACACCAACACCTACCGTTTCTGTTCCTTCAAAACCAAATAATAATAAGAGGCCACATAAAATAGCGGCAGAAAATAGACTTAATAATGGACGCAGCAAAATACCATCTAATTTAAGAGCCTGCATTCGTGCATTATAGTGATCTCGGCTGGCTGAAAACATTTTTTCGCCAAATCTAGCCTGCTGACGAAACTGTTGTATAACAGTCATTCCATTAATAATTTCGTTAAATCCATTATTAATATCCGCTAAATAAGATCTTACTCGTCTGACAATCGGCGTACTCAAACGTTGATAAATAACCATCACCACAAATACCGCCGGAAAAATTAATATCGCGATCGATGCCATTCGCCAGTCAAGTGAATACATCGCAATCAACATGGCACAAACTAGAGCCAAACTACGAAATACTGTAGGAACTACAGTGATAAATAAATCTTTAATCACTTCGGTATCATTAGTTACCCTTGAAATTAATTGACCTACGGGCTGATTATCAAAAGCACTCAGAGGCTGACGAATAGCTGCACTCATCGTATCTGTCCGGAGTTGCTGAACAACACCAACAGATGCGCGATTAAATAGAATAGTTTGATAATAATGAAGCACAGCTGCGGTAATTTGCAGCACAATAAAAGCAATGGCGAGTAATACCGTCATTGATAACTCAACCGTCTTGGTCGCGACCATATTATCAATAAAATAACTTACTAATAATGGGCCACTAACCTCAGCCAATGCCGCAACCCACAACATAATAATTGCAATAACCATCGGCTTTCGGTGAGCTTTCCCGTAAGAAAGTAACCGCTTAAGCGCTGGCCATAAAGGACGTTTTTGACTCATTAGTAATCATCCAATTCGGCTTCAATCTGCTGGTAATGATACATATCTTTATACCAACCCATTGATGATATTAACTGTGCATGGGTGCCTTGTGCAGCGATCGCCCCTTGAGATAATACCAAGATATTATCTGCTTCAGTTAATGCGGATAAACGATGAGCACTAATAATTAAGGTACGATCAGTACGCCATTGAGCCAGATTTTGTAAAATTTGATATTCAGTCTGGCCATCTACGGCCGATAATGCATCATCTAAAACCAATATCTCAGCATCTAATAATAAGGCGCGAGCAATAGAAATTCTCTGTTTTTGCCCACCTGATAACATGACCCCACGCTCACCAACTTCTGTATGATAACCTTCTGGTAGGCGCATAATATCATCATGCACATTGGCTAAACGTGCCGCAGTAATAATTTCATCTTCCGTTGCTTCGGGTTTTCCTAAGGCGATATTCTCAGCAATGCTGGCCGAAAACAAAAACGGATTTTGATTAACTACGGCCAAACGAGCTCGCCAGTTATCCAGCTTAATTTCTCGTAGATCAATTGATTGGAACAATATAGACCCTTCGCTTAAATCAAACTGACGTTGTAACAAAGCAATTAATGTTGATTTTCCAGATCCCGTAGGACCACAAATTCCCAATAATTCCCCCGGCGATAAAGTAAATTGAATATTATGTAATGACGCTCTTTGTGCTTCAGGATAAATGAAACGAGCAATATCAACGTGCAATTGGCCTCTCATTGGCTTCAATAGTTCTTGCCCTTCATTTACACTAGGTGTTTCATCGAGTAAAGAACGTATGCGACTATAAGCTGCGCTCCCTCTCTCAACGATATTAAACATCCATGCAAGTGCTAGCATTGGCCAAATCATTAAACCTAAATACATGATAAAACTTGTTAATTCACCTAGCGTAAGCGTGTCATGTAATACCATCCAACTTCCACCGCCTATCGCCAATAAATTAGCCATACCAATGGCAATAAAAATAGTAGGATCAAATCGGGCATCAATTTCAGCCACGTGCATATTGCGGCGCCCGGTCTCTGTTGCGACCTGTTCAAATTGATTAGATTGATTATCTTCCAAACCAAATGCTTTGATCATCCGAATACTAGTTAAGCTTTCTTGCGCCTGATTATTCAATAATGAGAAGGCCCCTTGCGCATGTTTAAATCGGTAATGTAATTGATCACCATAGCGTTTTATCACTAATGCCATAATTGGCATGGGAACCAAAGCTAAAAGAGTCAATTGCCAACTAATATCTATGCTCATCATAATTAACACCGCGCAGCCCATAACTAATGAATCCACCAGCGTTAAAACACCTTCACCCGCCGCAAAAACGACACGATCAACATCATTGGTTGTACGCGCAATAAGATCGCCCGTACGATGACGTAAATAAAAAACCTGATCTTGCTGACTAAGTTGCTGATAAATTTTTTGCCTTAATTGTATCGCTAGCTTATAGGAAGCACCAAATAACCAAAGACGCCAAATATAACGTAAACCATAAACGAGTAATGCAATTCCTAGCATTACTGCAACCCATACCACTAATTGCTGACGACTCATGGTCCCGCGACTGATACCATCGATAACCAGTCCCACAAGGCGTGGGGGTATTATTTGTAATATTGCTATAAGTACCAAAAAGCAAACAGCGCCGGTATAACGCCGCCACTCACTGAAAAAATACCAGCGTAGCTGAGAAAATAATCGCACGTTTTATTGCCTTGAATGGTTAGTAAAAAATACCAAAGAATAAGATAAGTCGATATTTAATATCGCAGTATCTATAAATTTATCAACTAGTCTGGAATTGGCAATGCCGTAGTATACTTTATTCGTTCCATAGCAAAACTGGAGGTGACATCAATCAATCCTTGCACGCCATTGACTAACTTTTTATAAAATAAATCGTATGATTTCATATCTCTGACTTCAACTTGCATCAAATAGTCGTATTCACCGGCCATCCGATAGAATGCCATCACTTCTGGCATTTGATTAACAAAAGTTACGAATTGTTCATACCATTCACTGTTATGGTGCTGTGTTCTGATCATTACAATGACAGTTAATCCTAAACCTAGCTTTTCACTGTCTAATAAGGTCACTCGACCTAAAATATACCCTTCATCTTCAAGACGTTTTAATCTTTTCCAGCAAGGCGTTGAGGTTAAATTAACCGCTTCGGCTAACGTATTCAACGAAACACTGCTATCAACTTGTAAGAGACTAAGAAGTTTTTTATCTATTTTATCTAACATCTGATTAATCCACTTGAAGACTCATTTTGCTCCCCTGATAGTATCAAGCGTATTAGATTAAACACTGCCAGGAAATTATTTTTTATATTTTATAATAAACTCAGAAAAATTTTATCTAGATTGAGCGATATAGACATTATATGATTCATTTTCAACAATAATACAGAAAATCAACTGGCATTACTCTCAGTAGGTAAGTATCCAGCCGAATTATTCGGCTAGTATATATCGCTTAAAATACTCTTCATTAATAAACAAAACTCAGTAAGCAAAGAGCTATCAATCAGCTTACAATGACGTATAGCAAATTGATGTAATATATTAGCAGATAACTGGCTAGGGCTTGAAAATAGCCAATAGCCGATAAATATTTATCGGGAGATATAAGTAATGAAACGTGCAGTTGTAGTGTTCAGTGGTGGTCAAGATTCAACAACTTGCCTAATTCAAGCACTTAAAAATTATGATGATGTCCATTGTGTCACTTTTGACTATGGACAACGCCACCGTGCGGAAATTCAAGTTGCCCAACGACTGAGCAAAAATCTTGGTGCTTCAGCACATAAAACGCTGGATGTGACTTTACTCAATGAACTCGCGATTAGTAGTTTAACTCGGGATAATATTCCGGTACCCGATTTCTCTGAAAGTGAAAAGAGTGCGATCCCTAGTACTTTTGTTCCTGGCCGCAATATTTTATTTCTTACTCTCGCGGCTATTTATGCATACCAAGTTCAAGCAGAAGCCGTTATCACTGGGGTCTGTGAAACAGACTTTTCCGGTTATCCTGATTGCAGGAATGATTTTGTTAAAGCATTAAATACAGCAGTTTCTGCGGGCCTTGCTCGTGATATTCGTTTCGAAACACCATTAATGTGGCTCGATAAAGCGGAAACTTGGGCACTAGCTGACTACTATGAACATTTAGAAACAATCCGCCAAGACACATTAACTTGCTATAACGGTATTCAAGGTGATGGCTGTGGCGAATGTGCTGCTTGCCACCTTAGGGCAAATGGTTTAGAGCGTTATCAAGATAATAAATCAGCAATTATGCAGTCAATGAAACAAAAAGTAGGTTTAGCATAATCCTTATCAACTAAACTGAAATAGACTGAGCTAAACGAGTGTCATCTTTATACTATGTAAGGTAAAGATGACGACTCAATACAATTAAAATTTACGCTAATTTTCATCATTCAGATCGAGTATCTGCCTCAATTTATCCGTAATCGGTAACGCCTTATTAGTTATTAAATCAATAAAAACAAAAGTAATTGCCGCATCAGAAACTAATTCTTTGGTTTGATTTCTCTCGCGAGTTATCTGCTGATAGCATATCGCACTTTTTTGGCCTATTTTCTGTATTGAAGAACTGATCGTTAATTGATCTCCTAATATAGCCCCAATGCGATAATTAACATTAATATTAACTGCCACCATAGCTATTTTATTTTGCATCATCCATTCTTTAAGCTGGTTTTTATCTAGCCATGCCCAGCGCTCCATTTCATAAAATTCAAGATAGCGAGCATTATTTACATGACCAAAAACATCAATATGATAACCAATAACTTTAATTTGTGATGCCATATCCACCTCTAGTTATTATAAATTTAGTTATAACATAACAAATATTAAATTAATTTTTCGATAGTTTTACCAACTTACGAAGTGCATCACAATAATAAAACATAAATAACAAAAATAATTAATAAAGATAAAATAACCACCAAAACAATTAGTTATGGTGGCTAAAGCTATTTATAACTTGAGTTTATCTCTGTTATTTTCGATGAATAAAGGTCCTATCCCATTAACTTCTTGTAAGTTTTCAATAGATTTAAAATCACCAAATTTTTCTCGGTAATCAATAATGGCTTGTGCCTTACGAATACCAATACCACTTAGCTTTAAGGCTAACTCATCAGCATCCGCTTTATTAATATTAACCAGATCACTGGATGTAGCAGAAACTGCCGCTGACCCTTTGGTTAATGTATCGCTTTCACTCTTATCTGGTTTATTTTTCGAAATTAATTTACTCACTAACTCTGAGCTGGTATCTGCTTTTGCTTTATCCGCCAGCACTAATGTGGGTACCACTGACAGCAATGATGTAATAAATATCAAAGCTGTTCCTAGTTTTCGTTGTTTATTCCATAACATGATTTATTTCTCCTTTGAGCGAGCTTTCATCATGCCTGAATAAATCATCCAAGCTGCTAGTTATTGATAGAAACAAGAAAGGCTACCCAAAGGTAGCCTTTCTGTTACAGCAAAATAATCTTATTTTGCGAGCCTGTACATATTTTTGCGAGAATTATTATTCCACTTTCTGCTCTTTATGTTAGGCGTTAGCTTCAAGCTGTTATTCTAAATTCAAAACTTCAACTTTTGCATTATCACGCAAATTAATCATCAATGTTTCCTGCATCGCTGCACTCATTAATGCTTTATATTGCTGAGCAAAACCTTGTAAATCTTGATCTTCAGGCTGACCGGCAATAACTTTATCTAACTGAATAATAACCACGTTACCTAAACTATCACGCGCGCTAGCAAACGTTGGTTTGCCTTCCTGTGGTTCAGGCATTGAAAATGCCGTATCTACAATCGGATTTTGCTGTTCAAGACGAGTCACGGTCTTAGATGCATCAAAATGTACGCCAGCTTCAGTTAATGCCGCTTCGCCTTTACCGTCTTTTAACGCCGCTAACAGCTTGGCACTCTCAGCTTGTAATGCAACTTCTGCTTTTTGACGCTTCACCAGATCGGTAATCTCTTGTTTAACGCTATCAAATGGTTGTACTGCTTCAGGTTTATATTCATCCACTCGAATAACAAATGCACGATCACCTTCGACATTAATAACGTCAGAGTTTAATCCGGTGGTGCCATTGGCATCAACTAAACGATCACTAAATATTTCAGCAATAACTTTATTGAAATTCAGTTCTTGTGGCGGATTATTACGATCAAACCAATCGGTGGTGACTTTTTTAATTCCTGCCGCTTCTTCTGCTGAAATCAATGATTCATTATCATTTGTCGCTGCATCACTGACTTTTTGTTGCAAGTCATAAAATTGTTTAATTTCAGAATCTTGACGTAAAGTCGTTTCAATTTGTGACTTCACTTGATCCAGCGGCTTAATCACTTCCGGTTTAATATCGTCTAAACGGAAAATAATATAGCCCGCCGTTGATTTAATCGGTGCAGAAAGTTGACCTTTCTCTGTCAGATTAGCATCAATAATTTCGCTCGGCGTAGATGTTGCTTCCATCCAACCAATTACACCTTTATTCGCGGCACTAAATTTATCAGTAGATTTTTCGCTAGCAAGCGTAGCAAAATCAGCACCTTGTTTTAACGCTGATTCAATTTCAGCGGCCTCTTCTGGAGTCGCAACTTGGATCATACTGTATTGTTGCTGTTGAGGCTGAGTAAAGTTCTTAAGATTCTGCTCATAGTAAGTTTTAATTTCTTCATCCGTAATTTTTACATCAGAAGACATATTCGCAGCATCTAATTTGATATAGCTAACTTTAACTTTTTCAGGAGAAAGGAAACTACTTTGATTGGAGTGATAATAATCCTGTAGTTCTTGTTCCGTAACTGTCTGTTTTTTCTGCATATCAATTAAAGACAAGGTTGCAGAACGAATATCGCGTTTCTGCATAATTAATTCAGCGTAGGCTTTAACTTCTGAAGGTAAAGCAAACTCGGTTCCGCTAAATGTATTTCCTAGCTGTTCTCTGACTAAATCCTGACCAATTTGTTGTGCCAAATTATCAGCATTTATATTGTATTGAGCGAGTACTGCGCGATATCTGTCACTATTGAATTGGCCATCAACTTGGAAGATAGGCATTTCAAAAATGCTCTGTTTAATCTGAGCATCGCTGGCAGAAAGACCAAGTTTGTTAGCATATTGATTGAATAAAGACACATTAATTAAGTTTTCAAGTGCCTGACGACGCAACTGATTCATCGTTTGTTCATTGCTAGCAACTTCAGAAAATCTATCGCCCAGACGTTCCTGCATCGTTTGTCTTTCTTGTTGAAAAGCCTGTTGCAGTTGTGCGCGAGAAATTGGCTGGCCATTAACTTCAGCTGCATCATTCGCAGATCCACTAATCAGATAACCACCGACGCCGGTTAATACAAACGACACCATGATTACACCCAGCACGATTTTAAGCACAGGACTGTTCGCCGCCGTGCGTAGATTGTCCATCATAAAAAGGCTTAACTCCGCTTTGTTGATTTCAATTAGCTAATGATACGCTATCTTAAACTTTAATAGAAAAAAAAGCGCATCATTTCCATGATGCACTCTATATTATCCTAACAGCGCTGATGAGTCAGTGTCAGTTTCTCTAAAATAAGCAGAAATAATAACCTGATACTGAATAATTATGAATTAACAGCGTCTTTTAAGGCTTTTCCTGGACGGAATTTAGGCACTTTGGTCGCTGCTATCTCAATTTTCGCACCTGTCTGTGGGTTACGACCAGTACGGGCAGCGCGATCACTCACTGCAAAAGTACCGAATCCAACTAATGCAACATCGTCACCTTGTTTTAAAGAGTCTGTAATTGATGCTACGAAAGTATCAACAACACGACCTGCTGCGGCTTTAGAAATATTTGCATCTGCTGCGATTTGATCAATTAATTGTGATTTATTCACGCTTATTATCCCCATAATTAGTTTGGCTATCACTTTAAGCTTTAAAATAGCCCTTAATGTGATGTTGTCGTTATATCAATACTGATAATTAATGGCAAGAGAACATATTCTCCACACATAATTATCAGAATCTTCGTTTAGATTAATTTCACAAAAAAAAGACTGACAAGCGTCAATTGCACTGTCAGTCTTTTATTCTGAGTGGTTGATTAAACTCGCTCTGTTATTACTGTTTAGTTACCACTTCCATACCCATCGGTGGATTTTGCAATGCTAATGCCAAAACCTCTTCAATAGTTTTCACTGGATGAATTTCTAAATCAGCAATCACGTTATCTGGAATTTCTTCCAAATCACGTTTATTTTCTTCAGGGATCAGAACCACTTTAATACCACCACGATGCGCCGCTAATAATTTCTCTTTTAGCCCGCCAATTGGCAATACTTGCCCCCTCAACGTTATTTCACCGGTCATAGCAACTTCAGCGCGTACAGGATTACCTGTTAAACAAGAAACCAATGCGGTTGACATCGCAATACCGGCGCTTGGACCATCTTTTGGTGTTGCCCCTTCAGGCACATGCACATGGATATCACGTTTTTCATAGAAATCACTATTGATACCTAATTTGTCCGCACGCGCTCTGACTACGGTTAATGCAGCCTGAATTGATTCTTGCATAACTTCACCCAGTGAACCGGTGTAAGTTAATTTTCCTTTTCCAGGAACACAAGCGGTTTCAATTGTCAGCAGATCGCCGCCTACTTCAGTCCATGCTAATCCAGTGACTTGGCCCACACGGTTTTCAGTATCGGCACGACCGTAATCGACTTTACGTACACCTAAGAAATCTTTCAAATTGTCAGCAGTAATATCGATATGCTTAAGGGATTTATCCATCAGCAACGTTTTTACAGCTTTACGGCACAATTTAGAAATTTCACGTTCGAGACTACGTACGCCAGCTTCACGGGTATAGTAACGAATAATCCCCATAATTGCGCTTTCATCGATGGTTAATTCGCCTTTTTTCAATGCATTACGCTGAAGCTGTTTAGGCAACAAATGCTGCATTGCGATATTCAGTTTTTCATCTTCGGTATAACCGGAAAGACGAATAACTTCCATACGGTCAAGCAATGGCGCAGGAATATTCATCGAGTTTGAGGTCGCAACAAACATTACATCAGACAAATCATAATCGACTTCTAAATAATGATCATTAAATGCAATATTTTGCTCTGGATCTAATACCTCAAGTAAAGCTGAAGCGGGATCACCACGCATATCGGATGACATCTTATCGATTTCATCTAATAAGAATAATGGATTTTTAACCCCAACTTTAGCCATTTTCTGGATCAGTTTACCCGGCATAGAGCCAATATAGGTACGACGATGTCCACGGATTTCAGCTTCATCTCGTACGCCACCTAAGGCCATGCGCACGTATTTACGGCCTGTCGCTTTGGCAATAGATTGGCCTAACGAGGTTTTACCTACCCCTGGAGGCCCCACCAAACAGAGAATGGGCCCTTTAATTTTACTAACCCGGCTTTGTACCGCGAGATACTCAAGAATACGTTCTTTAACTCGCTCAAGACCGTAATGATCGCTATCTAACACTTCCTGCGCTTTAATCAGGTCTTTTTTCACTTTACTGCGCGCATTCCATGGAACTTGGATCATCCACTCAATGTAACTGCGAACCACTGTGGCTTCCGCTGACATTGGTGACATCATTTTCAGTTTTTGTAACTCTGCTTCCGCCTTTTCATGCGCCTCTTTCGGCATTTTGGCTTCTTCAATTTTACGTTTCAGAGATTCATATTCATCAGGCGTATCATCCATCTCGCCTAATTCTTTCTGAATCGCTTTCATTTGTTCGTTCAGATAATATTCACGCTGACTTTTTTCCATCTGCTTTTTAACGCGATTACGAATGCGTTTTTCAACTTGCAGCAGATCGATTTCAGATTCCATCATTTCCATCAGATATTCTAGGCGCTCGCCTACATCTGACATTTCTAATACACGCTGTTTATCCGCTAATTTCAACGGCATATGTGAAGCGATGGTATCTGCTAATTTATCAACTTCATCAATTGCATTTAGTGAAGTTAAAACTTCTGGTGGGATTTTTTTGTTCAGTTTGATATAGCCTTCAAACTGATTAATCGCCACACGGATTAATGCTTCTTGTTCTTTTTCATCAACAGCTTCAGACGTTAGGTACTCAGCCTGAGCCAAGAAATATTCACCATTATCTGTCAGTGTGCTGATATGGGCACGTTTTAAACCTTCTACCAGTACTTTGACTGTCCCATCGGGCAGTTTCAACATTTGTAGAACGGAAGCTACGGTACCGACAGAAAAAAGATCATTTACCCCTGGCTCATCAGTTGAGGCTTCTTTTTGGGCAACCAGCATTACCTGCTTGTCATGATCCATCGCTGCTTCCAGACTGTGAATGGATTTTTCACGTCCAACAAACAGTGGGATCACCATATGTGGGTATACCACTACATCACGCAGAGGCAATACGGGTATTTCAATGCGTTCGGAACGCTCAGGATTCATAAAGCTCTCTCTTCGTTTAGCTTACGCCAATTTAAGGGTTTCAAGGCACAAAGTGATCGAAACCGCACCTCAGAATATAAACTATATGGGGACAAGATTTTGACATTCAATAGTAATAAAGCGATTAAAAACAAAATGAGGGGATACCCCTCATTTTGCATAATGCGCTATTGATGGAAAATCCTAAGTGTTAATTATCACCAGAAGCTTGAGCATCAGGTTTACTGTAAATCAACAATGGCTCTGACTGCTCATTAATTACATTTTCATCAACGATAACAGTCGCTACATCGTTCATGGAAGGTAAGTCATACATTGTATTTAACAGAACACCTTCAACGATAGAACGTAAACCACGTGCCCCAGTTTTACGGGCCATGGCTTTCTTAGCAATTGCTTTTAACGCATCATCGCGAAACTCAAGCTCAACGCCTTCTAAATTAAATAATGCCTGATATTGTTTAGTCAGTGCATTTTTTGGCTCTTTAAGAATTTGAATTAAGGCTTCTTCACTCAGTTCAGTCAATGTTGCAACCACTGGCAAACGACCAATGAACTCAGGGATCAGTCCAAATTTAATCAAATCTTCAGGCTCTGCTTGAGACAGTAATTCACCTTCTGTGGCTTTTTCTGACTCACCTTTCACTTCTGCCGCAAAACCAATACCAGAACGAGTATTGATACGTTGGCCGATAACTTTATCTAATCCAGCAAATGCACCACCACAAATAAATAGAATTTTAGAGGTATCTACCTGTAAAAATTCCTGTTGTGGATGCTTACGTCCACCTTGAGGTGGAACTGCAGCTACTGTTCCTTCAATCAGTTTCAGCAGCGCCTGCTGAACACCTTCACCAGAAACATCTCGGGTAATCGATGGATTATCTGATTTACGAGAAATTTTATCAATTTCATCAATATATACGATACCACGTTGTGCTTTCTCAACATCGTAGTCGCATTTTTGCAATAATTTCTGAATAATATTTTCGACATCTTCACCGACATAGCCGGCTTCTGTCAGCGTTGTTGCATCTGCCATAGTAAACGGCACATCCAAATAACGCGCTAATGTTTCTGCCAGTAATGTTTTACCGCTACCTGTTGGACCAATTAGCAAGATATTACTTTTACCAAGCTCAATGCCCTCACTGGTTTTATCGCCATTACGCAGACGTTTATAGTGGTTATAAACCGCGACGGCCAGAACTTTTTTGGCTTTTTCTTGACCAATAACATAATCGTCTAAATGTTGACGAATTTCATGCGGCGTTGGCAAAGCACTGCGCTCACGATGAGGCGCTAATTCTTTGATCTCTTCACGAATAATATCATTGCAAAGATCGACACACTCATTACAAACATATACTGACGGGCCGGCTATCAGCTTACGCACTTCATGCTGACTCTTGCCGCAGAAAGAGCAGTACAACAGTTTCCCTGAACCCTCTTTGCGCTTATCTGTCATCAGTTGACCTCACTTATATGCGACTATCTTGCTTTTATTTAGAGCAGATAGGAAAATTTCATCGCGCTACTATCGATAGCATGGAAGATTGAAACTACCAATATCCTAGCGTTATTTCACAGGAGTAATCGGTAATTCAATCATTCATCAAGCTCGATTATCCACGGTTAGTATAAATATGATCGACCAGACCGTAATCTTTTGCTTCTGATGCAGACAAGAAGCGATCACGCTCGGTATCACGATTAATTTCTTCTAATGTTCTACCTGTATGGTGAGCCATTAGCTGGTTCATACGCGCTTTAACTTTTAATATTTCTTGAGCATGGATTTCAATATCCGTTGCCTGACCTTGATATCCACCTAATGGTTGGTGGATCATAACGCGAGAGTTCGGCAAACAGAAACGTTTACCTTTCGCGCCAGCGGTCAATAAAAATGCGCCCATTGAGCAAGCCTGCCCCATACAAATGGTACTTACGTCAGGTTTGATAAATTGCATTGTGTCATAAATAGACATCCCTGCGGTGATAACACCACCAGGCGAGTTTATGTAAAGATGAATATCCTTTTCTGGATTTTCAGCTTCTAAGAATAACATCTGAGCAACCACCAGATTGGCCATATGATCTTCCACCTGACCCGTCAGGAAGATAATACGTTCTTTTAATAAACGAGAGTAAATATCATACGAACGTTCACCCCGAGAGGTCTGCTCAATGACCATTGGCACCAATGCCATATGGGGTGCTAAGTGATCCTGACTGTCAAAATGTGACATTTCTATCTCCTATTTAAATCTTACTGGTGCTTGAGCTTAATAATTTAATCTAGAATGACACTCGTCACGCTAAAAAATGGCGATTTTTTAATTAAATAATGCGTTTTACTCGCCTATTTTATCATTCGCTGTTTATTTATAGCTTGTACAACGCATTATTTACAAGGTGCTATTTACTCGGCGTTATCGACAAACATATAACTAACAAGCGAGCGGCCTATAACTACCGCAGTAGTTATTATTGGTGTTATTACAGGCGAAAATAATTTAGCGTCATCTAAAATAGTTTAACACAAGTGAACTGGGATACACCGACTTCTCGCGCGTCAGCAAACAGCCGACTTATTATAAATAAAAAAAATCCAAAACTGCTCTGGTTATTTTTAGATCAATAAAAAGTATCTATGCTCGAGCTATATACAAACTCTGTACGAACGATGTACAAACGACTTTTAGTATGACTTAAAATATCTTGGGGTTAATTATTTTTTTTCAAGGTCTATCAATATTCTTGCCACTTAATAGACAAAAAACCCGTAGCTAATCACTACGGGTTTCTTACTTAAGAACATCTCAGAAAAGAAAGGATTAACCCATCTGAACTTGATTCATCAGCTCAGTGAAATTAGTTTCTTTTTCTGTAACTTTCGCCGCTTCCAGTAATTTCTCTACTGCTTGCTCTTCAAGAGCTAAGTTGCGAACGCTATCCATCAACTCATTGTTCTTGCTGTAGTATTCGATAACTTCAGCAGGATCTTCATAAGCAGATGCCATTTCTTCGATCAGAACTTTGACACGATCTTCATCAGCTTTCAGCTCATTAGTGCGAATAACTTCACCTAACAGCAGACCGATAACGACGCGACGTTTAGCCTGTTCTTCAAACAATTCACGAGGCAGTTCCATCGCTTGTTTTTCATCGCCACCGAAGCGTTGTGCAGCTTGACGACGCAGAACATCGATTTCACCATCGATAACTGCAACAGGAACATCGATGTCATTCGCTTTAACCAGGCCATCAAGAACCTGAGCTTTAACACGGCTGCGAATTGCATTTTTCAATTCACGTTGCATGTTTTTACGAACTTCAGCACGCAGACCGTCTAAAGTACCATCAGCGATACCGAAACGTTTGATGAATTCTTCAGTAAATTCTGGCAGTTCGCGTTGTTCTACTTTTTTCAGAACGATTGCAAACTTAGCCGCTTTACCTTTCAGGTTTTCAGCATGGTAATCTTCTGGGAAGTTAACATCGATATCGAATTCTTCACCAGCTTTATGACCAACAACACCTTCTTCAAAACCTGGGATCATGCGGCCTTCGCCCATAACCAGCGCGAAATCTTCAGCTTTTCCGCCTTCGAATTCTTCGCCATCGATAGAACCAGAGAAGTTAACAGTAACACGAGAATCAGCCGCAGCGGCTTCGTCAGTTTCTTTCCACTCTGCTTGTTGTTTACGCAGAGTATCCAGCATGTTATCAACGTCTTCTTCTTTAACTTCAACCGCTGGTTTTTCAACTTCAATGGTATCTAAACCTTGTAGTTCGATTTCTGGGTAAACTTCAAATTCTACAGAATAAGTGAAGTCTTTACCGTCTTCAAACTGCTCAGGTTTATAGCTCGGTGCGCCGGCTGGATTAACTTTGTTTTCAATGATTGCATTGATAAAGTTACGTTGCATAACGTCACCTAGAACATCCTGAAGTACAGATGCGCCATAACGCTGTTTAACGATGTGCATTGGTACTTTCCCTTTACGGAAGCCATCAATGCGAACTTTTTTCGCAGCATTCACTAATTCGCTATTTACTGCTTTTTCAATATCGGCAGCAGGAACGGTGATTGTTACACGACGCCCAAGGCCTTGAGTCGTTTCAACAGAAACTTGCATCTTGTTACCTCAAAAAAAAATCTTAGTGCTCGGTCAACTCCAGAGTTATGTCAACGGTATAAACCGATAACAATCTCCCTTCCAGAACCGGGGCCGCCATATTGACGAACGATAATCCCTGTATCAGAAGCATCCCGAAACCTTACTGAAAATTAGACGCAACATTATACCGATGCATGAGGGTTGAGTCGAGAAAAGCCGATAAAAGAGGCAATTATTCCTGTTTTTTGTGACTTTTCTGACTTATATGCGCTAAAACCCCTCACTTACCTGGAGAAAAAACAACCAGTCCGGTATTCGATCGCGATAAATATAAATAAAACACCTTTCACCGAGAAAAGAAAATCACCACATTATCGGCAAATTAGTTATTTTATTTATCCTTAACGACATATTAACTGCAATGTCTTCGATAACTTAGGTTTTCTACAACCCTATTTTATATGGATAGATTTCTACTGCTTTGTCTTATGCAACTAAGCTTTATACCACTAAGCTTTATACAACTATATTTTATAAAACTATAACTTCTACAACTATACCTTAAATAATGTCCGGCATGCAGAAGACTATGGCTGATAAATTGACGTATTAAGTGTGCCGGATAGTCCAACAGAGTCAACACCCTACGCTAGAATTATCTTATCTACGGTAGGATTAATGCTTACCGCCACCGCGACATGCAGGCGATGATAACTTCGTATCTTGTAATTCATGCCATTCTTGCGGTGTATACGTATGGAGAGCCAAAGCATGAACACTGCCCGCCAGTTCTTCAGCAAGAAGCGCATAAATCGCCCGATGGCGGGCGATCATACGCTGTTCGGCAAAGCGCTCAGTGACAATAATAACTTTAAAATGGCTTTCTGCACCGGGCGCCACATTATGTTGATGGCTTTCATTAATAACATCGATAAACGTTGGCGAAAATTTTTGCTGTAATTTATCCATAATGTGTTGCTGTAGATTCTCTGCTTGCTGTTTAGACATAAGGTAACCTCTTGGTAAACGGTCTTTTTTTAGCTATATTTTTTACAAATATCATAATTGCCATCATTACGATAATCGAATAACCTCATATTACAAGATAGTCGAGATTTTTATTATCATCGCCAATGATAGGGATATCTGAGAATGCCAAGGCAGTGTTATAATAATCGCTGTAGATTTTGTTACCCGGATAAGGGTAACTCAACGCAGGCATTGTTGTGTGTAATGCTATAATTTAACTGAATTATCTACGATTTTATATTTTATGATGCCATCTATAACGATAGAATTAAATCGTTGGGTATCCCCCGAATAAAGATGCACATTAACGGAACACATTTAATTAAGAAAGATTAACCGGAAAAAAATTATGCTGAAAAGACTCTGTTTTCCACTCTTCGCTATTTTGTTGCTGGCTGGCTGCGCAGCACCAAATAATACCTTATCTTTAGAGCCTAAAATTACGCTACCAGCACAAAATCAAGCACAAGGAACACACTCGATTAGTATTACTAGCGTGGATAATCGCAGTTCAAAATCGTTAGCGGAAATTAATCGTGATGGAAAATTAGTACAATTAATACCTTCACGAGAACCTCGTTACTTATTGCAAGAAGCGGTCGAAAAACAAATGAGTGCACGCGGTTTTACTGTTAGCTCACCCGCAAATATTAATTTAGTTATTCAATTGAATAGTCTGAATGCTAACGTTCAGGAAGGCAGCTTACGACATAATATTACCGCACAAACTAGCGTAACCATTGATGCTCAAGCGCCAAATGGTGCCAAGACGACACGAACCTTCAATCGTAATTATAATGAGCAAGGACCGATGGGTGCTAGCAATGCTAAAATTGAAAGTGCCATTAATACCGCGCTAACCGATATTATTGCTGATATGGCTAATGATCAGGATCTTAGCCAATTTATTAAACAAAATTCGAATTAATTTTTCATCATCTATACCTCAATACATACTCAGATAGCAGAATATAGCAAGCTCACGGTAAAAATATCGTTAGCGTTGTTACTTGTTCTTCTTGAAATATAAGCGGTATATACAAAGGCTTCGTCGCGTAGCAGAGCCACAGGATTACTATGAGTCGCCCTTTATTGCCTAATTCAATCGCCCTGATCCTATTAGGTTTTGTGTCAGGCCTCCCGCTTGCTCTAACCGGCGGTACTCTCCAAGCGTGGTTAACCGTTGAAAATGTTGATATTAAAACCATCGGCTTTTTCTCCTTAGTCGGGCAAGCTTATGTTTTAAAATTTCTGTGGTCGCCGATGATGGATAGGTATACGCCTCCGTTTTTAGGCCGTCGTCGTGGCTGGTTAGTCACCACACAGATTTTACTGGTTGCCAGTATTGCGGGGATGGCCTTTATGAATCCGTCACAGCATCTATGGTGGCTAGCCTCATTTGCCGTTATCGTCGCCTTCTGCTCAGCATCACAAGATATCGTCTTCGATGCCTATAAAACTGATTTATTGAGTGCAGAAGAACGCGGTGTTGGTGCCGCTGTGTCAGTCATGGGCTATCGAATCAGTATGTTAGTGTCTGGTGGGCTCTCTTTATGGATGGCTGATACCTTTTTAAGCTGGAAGCAACTGTATTTATTAATGGCCGCATTAATGCTCATAGGGGTTGTCACTACTTTATTCGCTAAAGAACCCGAAGATAATTGCGCCCCGCCCGCTTCATTAAAAGACGCTATTTATGAACCATTAGCCGAATTTTTTAGCCGTAATAATGCATGGTTGATTTTATTATTACTGATTTTTTATAAAATGGGTGATGCCTTTGTAATGGCATTAAATACCAACTTTTTATTAAATGGCTTAGGTTTTAGTCTCAGTGAAGTCGGGGCGGTCAATAAAACTGTCGGGATGACAGCAACCATTGTTGGCGCATTACTGGGCGGCTATTTGATGAAAGAGATGAGTCTATTTAAGGCGTTACTGGTCTTTGGTATTCTGCAAGGTGTCTCTAATATTGGTTATTGGTTCTTGGCAGTAACTCCGGCGAATATTTATTCGATGGGCTCAATTATTTTCCTAGAAAATATATTTTCCGGTATGGGAACCGCGGCCTTTGTCGCATTATTAATGACGCTGTGTAATAAATCGCTATCCGCCACTCAATTTGCTTTATTATCGGCACTCTCTGCCGTTGGTCGCGTTTATATTGGCCCTGTCGCTAGCGTATTAGTCAGTAATTACGGCTGGCCACTGTTTTATCTTATTTCTATCGGTGTAGCTTTCCCGGGCATAATACTGTTATTAGCCTGCCGTAACTCGCTGTTATATACCCAAGTTACCGGGATGTTCCAGCGCCGAGTATTGTTTCCAGCTGCTTATAAAATTGCCGTTAAAATATTATTAGTAAGCGTAATACTTTTAGGGTTATGGTTGCTATCAATATTAATTTTCAGTTTTTCTACTATTAAAATCTACATGTTTATCCAACAATTAGATCTTTGGTTAAACCTAAACGCATATCAGGATATTTTATTTAATACTGGAATATCGATTGGCTGTATTAGCTTAATTCTTGGCGGATGTCTCGATTTCTTTGCAGTGAAAAAAGCCGTTGAGCAGAGCCACTAATCCTATATTTAGCTAAAATGCTGGATAACAACCCAGCATTTTATTAATTAATCGATTATTAATAAAAATAAACAACTTGAAGTCGCTCAGTAAATTTAACCATTCTCCGCCCTATTAAGTGACGCAGATCACTTAGCCAATGAAATCTATTTTTTATTTACACTATAAAAGTCTAAAATATCACAGTTTTAGGCAAGTCAGCATTGGCTGAATATGAATGTAATCACTTAATAATTAAATGATGATAATAATATAAAAAATGAAAAAACAATTGCTATGTCTAACCGCCCTAGCCTCTTTATCTAGTGCTGCACACGCTGATTTTTTAGGCTATCAGAATGGTTTTGCCGATCTCAACGTCAATTATTTAGATTGGTCTCGCCACACAGAAAACAAATCAAAAGATGGCTCACGTAAACAAGACTTTGCTTATATTGAATTAGAAGGCGGAGCAAACTTTAAGTGGGGTGAACTGTATGGTTTCTTCGATCTAGAAAATCCATTCCACAAAAGAAGAACTGAGCCAAGCCGTAATCAACGCTATACGGTAAAAACCACCAGCCGTATTTATTTAGGCGAAACGGGTTTTAACTTGTACGGACATATTTATGGTACTTGGTCAATGCCAGGTGCACGCTATGGTGGTAACTTCCATGAAGTCAATACACTGTATGGGGTTGGTTATAATACCGGTATTGGTAATCTATGGTTCAAACCTTTTGTTGCACTACATTATGTTGATCAAACCTATTATTCTGGCAATAACGGCTATGTTGTCGGCTGGGTAGCTGGCTATAACTTCAAAGTATTAAAAGAAGATTTCGCCATCACCAACTGGCATGAAATGGAATTCAACCGCAATGAACGCTACGGAAATGGTGGCAGTCACGGTATTAATGGTGCAGTCGCTTTATGGTGGAATGCAACGCCTAATTTAGCGGCTGGTGTACAATATCGTTACGCTGATAATAAATTAGGTGAAGACTTCTATCAGGATGCGATTGTTTATACATTAAAATATAATTTCTAAGGTGTCGAATTAATCACCAATAATAACGAAGATATCTCGCTATTATTTGGTTTGAGGATCCCTAATACGCCCTTATCGATAAGAACGACTGCCCATCAGTCGTTCTTTATTATTAAATAAGCCTCATCTTTTTACCTAATAAAACCGATATATAGTCGTCGATGTTTAAACTAATCTTTTTTTGTTTCTTTTTTCTTTTAAAAATTACAAAGATATTTTAAGATTAAGCGCGCTTTATCAAAGGATCGTTAAATCCTAAGCTATAAATTTAACTTTTAGCTAATGATGCTTTCACATGTGATCACATCTACATAAAGAGCCAACATTTCGATTTCTTTACCTTACAATTGTTTACACTACTATAACCTTACCGTAAAATGCCCACACTGATGAAACGACAATAGAATTTTTGTCATTTGGGGTCGTGGATGAGACTTATGAACTACAAAAAAAGTATTGGAGCAATCTCACTGTTAGTGGCTTCCTTATTATTAGGCGGTTGCGATATGGTGTTGATGGATCCTAAAGGCGCCGTTGGTGTCGAGCAGAAAAAGCTAATCCTAACTGCGATTGGCCTCATGCTGATAGTTGTGATCCCGGTAATTATCATGGCAATTGCATTTGCTGTGAAATATCGTCAATCAAACAAGTCAGCTACTTACCGTCCTAACTGGGGTCATTCAAATAAAATTGAATTAGTAGTTTGGACCATTCCTATCATTATTATTATTATCCTTGGGACAATCACGTGGAAAACAACCCATGAGCTGGATCCTTATCAGCCATTAGTGAGCGACCAAAAACCAATAACTATCGAAGTTATTTCTACCGACTGGAAATGGGTATTTATCTATCCTGAACAAGGCATTGCCACCGTCAATGAAATTGCTTTCCCGACGGGTGTTCCTGTTAACTTCAAAATCACTTCAGATTCTGTAATGAACTCTTTCTTCATTCCTGCTCTGGGTGGACAAATTTACGCCATGGCAGGTATGCAAACTAAATTGCACCTGATTGCTAACGAACCGGGTACCTATAAAGGTATCTCTTCAAGCTACAGTGGTGCTGGATTCTCTGACATGAAGTTTAATGCGATTGCAACACCGACGCAGGAAGGCTTTGATGAGTGGGTTCAGAAGGTAAAAGCTTCACCAAAAACGCTTGATACTATGCAAGCATTTGATGAGTTAGCTAAACCTAGCCAAAAAGTTCCAGTTACCTACTTCTCAAGCGTAAAACCTAATCTGTATGCAGATATCGTGATGAAATTCGGTCATGAGCATCACGCGGGTATGACGTCTATGGATCACAAAGAACAGTCTGCGGATCACTCTATGAATATGAGCCATTCAGCTCATGCAGGCGTTGAGGAATAAGGGCATGTTGGGAAAATTAACACTTGATGCAGTCCCGCTCCACGAGCCAATTATCGTAATCACCCTATTAGCTATTATTATTGGTGGTTTAAGTGTAGTCGGCGCGATTACTTATTTCCGTAAATGGAAATGGTTATGGGGCGAATGGTTAACCACCGTTGACCATAAAAAAATTGGTATTATGTATATCATCGTGGCGATGGTCATGTTGTTCCGTGGATTTGCGGATGCAATCATGATGCGTAGTCAGCAAGCACTGGCCTCTGCCGGTGAAGCAGGATTCTTGCCACCTCACCATTACGATCAAATCTTTACCGCGCACGGCGTTATCATGATTTTCTTCATGGCGACACCGTTTGTGGTCGGTTTGATGAACTTAGTCGTTCCCCTTCAGATTGGTGCGCGTGATGTTGCGTTCCCATTCCTGAACTCGTTGAGCTTCTGGTTCTTCGTTGTCGGTGTCGTTCTGATTAATATCTCTTTAGGTGTTGGCGAATTCGCACAAACCGGTTGGTTAGCGTATCCACCATTATCCGGCAAAGAATATAATCCGGGTGTCGGGGTCGATTATTGGATATGGAGTCTGCAAATCTCAGGTATCGGTACTTTACTGACTGGGGTTAACTTCTTCGCTACCATTATCCGTATGCGTGCGCCTGGTATGTCGATGATGAAAATGCCAGTCTTTACTTGGGCGGCATTCTGTACCAACATCCTAATTATCGCCGCATTCCCTATCCTAACAGTGACTATTACTCTGTTGACCCTTGACCGTTATCTCGGTACCCATTTCTTTACCAATGATATGGGCGGCAACATGATGATGTACATCAACCTGATTTGGGCTTGGGGTCATCCTGAAGTTTATATTCTAGTCTTGCCAGTATTTGGTGTGTTCTCTGAGGTTACTGCAACCTTCTCCAAAAAACGCCTGTTTGGCTATACCTCGCTGGTATGGGCAACTATCGCCATTACTGTACTGTCGTTCATCGTTTGGTTACACCACTTCTTCACCATGGGATCAGGCGCTAACGTCAACGCGTTCTTCGGTATTGCCACCATGATTATTTCAATCCCAACCGGGGTTAAAATCTTCAACTGGCTATTTACCATGTATCAAGGCCGTATCGAATTTAAATCCCCAATGCTGTGGACAATTGGCTTTATCATCACCTTCTCTATCGGTGGGATGACCGGCGTTCTGTTAGCGGTTCCAGGGGCTAACTTTGTCCTGCATAACAGCTTATTCCTGATTGCTCACTTCCATAACGTAATTATCGGCGGTGTAGTCTTCGGTTGTTTCGCGGGTATGACTTATTGGTTCCCGAAAGCATTTGGCTTTACGCTAAATGAGAAATGGGGCGTTCGTGCATTCTGGTTCTGGATCATCGGCTTCTTCTTTGCCTTTATGCCACTGTACGTTCTTGGCTTTATGGGAATGACACGCCGTATTAGCCAGAACATCGACCCTCAGTACCATACCATGCTGCTAGTCGCATCTTTTGGTGCACTCCTAATAGCTATCGGTATTCTGTGCCAAGTTATCCAAATCGTTGTCAGTATCCGTGATCGCCACGAAAACCGTGATTTAACCGGTGACCCGTGGGGAGGACGTACGCTGGAATGGTCAACATCTTCACCACCTCCATTCTATAATTTCGCGATTGAACCCAATGTTCAAACCCGTGATGCGTGGTGGGATATGAAAGAAAAAGGTACTGCACATCAGCGCCCTGCGGGATATGAAGAGATCCATATGCCGAAAAATACAGGTGCTGGCGTGATTATTGCCGGATTCAGTCTGGTGTTCGGTTTTGCCATGATATGGCATATCTGGTGGCTAGCGATTATTGGTTTCGCAGGTATGATTGTCACCTGGATTGTGAAAAGCTTTGACACAGACGTTGATTTCTATGTACCTGTGGCTGAAATCGAAAAAATCGAGACTAAGCATTTTGAAGATTTAGACAAGGCAGGTGTAAAAAATGTCAACTAATACAATGACTAATCAGAATGAGGCCCATGCAGAGCATGGGCACCACGATGCAGGAGCTACCAAAGTCTTCGGTTTCTGGATCTACCTGATGAGCGACTTAATTCTGTTTGCCAGCCTGTTCGCAACCTATGTTGTGTTATCCGGCGGTACGGCAGGCGGTCCGAGCGGTAAAGACATCTTCAGCCTGAAGTTTGTCCTAGGCGAAACTTTCTTATTGTTGTTCAGTAGCATTACTTATGGTTTTGCAATGCTGGCGATGCATAAAGGAAAAGTTGCTACCGTTAACCTCTGGTTATTCGTGACTTTCCTGCTAGGTCTTGGCTTCGTTATCATGGAAGTTTACGAATTCCATGAATTGATTTCAGAAGGTTATGGTCCAGATCGTAGCGGCTTTTTATCTGCGTTCTTTGCTTTGGTTGCTACTCACGGCCTGCACGTTACCGCAGGTCTGGTGTGGATTATCATCATGATGATCCAAGTTTCATGCCGTGGTTTAACCCAAGTAAATCAAACACGTCTTAACTGCTTGAGCCTGTTCTGGCACTTCTTAGATGTGGTTTGGATCTGTGTATTTACCGTTGTTTATCTGCTGGGGGCAATATAATGAGTCATGTTAAAGATGCTCATACAGGAGCGAGCCACGGTAGTGCCAAAACATACATGATTGGCTTTATACTGTCAGTTATCTTGACAGTCATCCCATTCTGGATGGTAATGGAAGGCACTGCGTCTCAATCCACGATTTTAGCGGTTGTGGTTGGTATGGCAGTGGTTCAGATCCTAGTACATCTGGTGTGTTTCCTCCATATGAATACATCATCAGATGAACGCTGGAACCTGATTGCATTCCTGTTCACTTTGCTAATCATCGGTATCGTTGTTATTGGCTCTCTGTGGATTATGTACAACCTGAACATCAATATGATGCTCGACTAAAGAGTCGCCAATATGTTTAAGCAATACCTGCAAGTGACCAAACCAGGAATTATTTTCGGAAATTTAATTTCTGTGATCGGCGGTTTTCTGCTCGCGTCGAAAGGCGTGATTGACTATCCCCTGTTCATTGCGACTTTGCTGGGTGTATCACTGGTTGTGGCATCTGGTTGTGTATTTAACAACTATATCGACCGTGATATCGACAGGATCATGGAAAGAACCAAAAATCGCCCTTTAGTTAAAGGGCTGATTGACCCGAAAGTTAGCCTGATTTATGCCGCTGCTCTCGGTATTGCTGGCATGGTGCTGCTACTTGTAGCAGCCAA
This sequence comes from Moellerella wisconsensis ATCC 35017, assembly GCF_001294465.1. Taxonomy (GTDB): domain Bacteria; phylum Pseudomonadota; class Gammaproteobacteria; order Enterobacterales; family Enterobacteriaceae; genus Moellerella; species Moellerella wisconsensis. The sequence goes on along the minus strand of NZ_LGAA01000010.1, from coordinate 136,905 downwards.
TGCCTTGGCAATGCTTATCGCGGTTGCCGGTTTTATTGTCTATGTCGGGGTTTACAGCTTATATATGAAGCGTAAATCCGTCTATGGTACTTTAATCGGTAGTTTGTCAGGTGCTGCGCCTCCGGTTATTGGTTATTGCGCTGTCACTAATGAATTTGATGCTGGCGCATTGATCTTGTTATTAATTTTCAGCTTATGGCAAATGCCGCATTCATACGCCATTGCAATTTTCCGTTTTAAAGACTATCAAGCAGCTAATATTCCCGTTTTGCCGGTCATCAAAGGAATTTCAGTCGCTAAAACGCATATTATCCTCTATATTCTGGCCTTTATGATTGCAACAGTAATGTTGGCGCTCAGCGGTTACGCGGGTTACAAATATTTAGTTGTTGCAGCTGCGGTTAGCCTATGGTGGCTAGGTATGGCTATTTCAGGATTTAAAACCACTAATGATGATCGTGTCTGGGCACGCAAACTGTTTATCTTTTCCATTATTACGATAACCTCTCTGAGCGTAATGATGTCTGTTGACCCAACAGTTTCCGCTGATACGGTACTGACTTATGTCCGGTAATCTGCTGAATAATCGCTAGCAAAATAAAAGATAGTTGATAATGGCAGGTAAATCCTGCCATTATTGTCTTTATCAAATAGCGGTTATCAAATAACATTCATTGAATAACCCGCACATTGACAGCATCAACCTTAACCACCAGCCAAATCGCATGTTTATTTCTAGGAATGTCCCTAGAATTACGTGTTTATATTTTTTGAGGTAACACCATGAACGATAATAAAATGACACCGCGGGAACTCAGAGCCACGTGGGGTTTAGGATCGGTTTTTTCCTTGCGAATGCTGGGAATGTTTATGGTTTTGCCCATCCTCACCAGCTATGGCTTAGAACTCAAAGGAGCAACTGAATTTCTGCTCGGACTGGCTATTGGTATCTATGGGTTAAGTCAGGCTATTTTTCAAATTCCTTTTGGCTTTTTATCCGATCGATTCGGTCGTAAGCCGATAATTGTTTTTGGACTGCTCATTTTTATTGCCGGCAGTATATTAGCTGCGTTAAGTGACTCTATTTGGGGAATTATTATCGGCCGAGCATTACAAGGTGCCGGGGCTATTTCAGCCGCCGTAATGGCCTTACTCTCAGATTTGACTCGCGAACAGAATCGAACTAAAGCGATGGCATTTATCGGAATTAGCTTTGGTCTAACCTTCGCTATCGCCTTAGTTTTAGGCCCAATTCTAACCCATGCTATAGGTATCCAAGGATTATTTTGGGGGATCACCCTGCTAGCGATTGGCGGGATCCTCATCACTCTATTTGCGGTACCAAATAGCCAGCATCATAGCTTAAACCGCGAATCAGGATTTGTTAAAGGCCATTTACGTGCTGTTTTAACTCACCCGCAATTGCTTAAACTTAATTTTGGTATTCTTTGTCTGCATACATTACTGATGTCTAGCTTTGTCGCCCTGCCATTAATAATGACCCATGCCGGATTTGCCGCAGAGCAGCATTGGAAAGCCTATCTAATCACTATGTTAGTCGCCTTTGTAGCCGTTCTGCCTTTTATTATTTATGCTGAAAAACAGCGTCGAATGAAACAAGTTTTCTTGTTCTGTATCGCGCTATTGTTTATTGCCGAGATTGTTCTGTGGCTTTCTGGCGATAATTTATGGATTATTTTCCTCGGGATTCAACTATTCTTTATCGCCTTTAATGTTATGGAAGCCATTTTACCTTCACTGATCAGCAAAGAAGCACCCGCCGGTTATAAAGGCACTGCGATGGGAATATATTCCACCTGTCAGTTTTTAGGCGTAGCTATCGGGGGGATTTTTGGTGGCTGGCTATATCAACATCAAGGCGCATCTGGCGTATTTATCGGTGGATTAATTGTTGCTTCGCTGTGGTTCATTGTCAGCTTAACAATGAAGCAGCCCCCTTATACCAGCAGTATTCGTCTGGTAATGCCCCATCGATTTAAAGCTATTCCAGCGCTACAGGCTAAACTTTCACAGCAACCGGGCGTCAGCGAAGTCGTTATTGTCGTCGATGAAATGAGCGTGTATGTCAAAGTCGATAAAAAACTCACGTCTCGCGAGCAGTTAGAATCTATTGTTAACGCCGAATAGTTGGTTGAATAAATAGCTCTTTGAATAATGAGCGCAATAGTTAAATTCAATCAACGTAATGACAGCCCGAAGCTCGATTGGGCTGTCATTAACTTACTCAATAAAAAGCATTTAATAGAAAAACGAAATAAAGACCGGCAAGTAATCTTAATCGCGGAAGTTATTAAACTGAAACGGCTGCCCCAAATCGCTCTGACGAACCAAATTCATCACTGCCTGTAAATCATCGCGCGATTTTCCAGTCACTCGTACTTGCTCACCTTGAATTTGAGCCTGTACTTTTAACTTGCTATCTTTAATCAACTTAACGATTTTCTTAGCTTGTGCAGTATCGATCCCCTGCTGCAATGTCGCTTCTACGCTGTACATTTTACCGCTGTGTAGCATCTCACTGGGTACCGTTAATACGGCACCATCAATACCGCGTTTAGACATTTTTTCGCGTAGAATATCAACCAGTTGGTTAACCTGAAAATCAGATTCACTGGTCAACTTAATCGATTCATTTTTTTCATTCAGCTCAATACTGGCGGTCACGTTACGGAAATCCCAGCGACTGGTCAGTTCTCTTTGAGCGTTTTCGACCGCATTACGAACTTCATGCAATTCAACTTCAGAAACAATATCAAATGATGGCATGCTCTATGACCTCCTGATAATCAATAGGATGGAATGATAGCCTCTTTCTATTACAAGGAAAAGAGCCGACCCGGAGGATAATAAACTCGATTTATGCTTTTATATACCAACCCGTGAGATCACCGTGAAATAAGAGAGAGATAAAAAATAGCTTTGGTTTATCTCCTCAATATAGACGCTATAATCTCCTCATATAGCAAAAATAGGAAACAACAAATCGTAGATAGCAGGGAGAACAATTGAAAATTACGCTAATTGGTTGTGGTTCTATCGGCAAACTGTGGCTTGCGGCTCTGCATCAACAGCAACATGAGGTGCAAGGCTGGCTACGACTTCCAAAAGAGGAATTGTCTTTATATATCAATAATGTGAATGGCGATACATTTAACCAGGTTATTGCGAGCAATGATTTGGCGCACTTGAAAGCCAGTCAGTTAATTATTGTTTGTCTAAAAGCCTGGCAGGTCTCAGCCGCGTTAAACCCGCTCAGTGATCTTATCGCAACTGATTGTCCTATTTTATTGCTGCACAATGGTATGGGTACCCTCGATGAGCTGCAATTTAATCAGCATCCGCTGTTGGCAGGAACAACCACTCATGCGGCTTGGCAAGATAACCACCAAGTTTTCCATGTTGCTCAAGGAATTACACATATTGGCGCCGTCAATCAACCTGCCCAAAATTACAGCTATATTGCCGATATTCTGCATCAAGCCCTACCAGATGTCGCATGGCATAACCAAATTATCACTACTTGCTGGCAAAAACTGGCGGTTAACTGCGTGATAAATCCATTAACGGTACTGTATGATTGTCATAATGGTGAGCTTCTCAATTATAGCGATCAAATTCAGCTTTTAATCCATGAAATCTATCAAGTTATGGTCGCAGAAGGGCTCTATACCGAAGAACAATCTTTATCTCATCATATTAATCGCGTGATCACCGATACCCATCAAAATTTTTCATCGATGTTACAGGATGTCAGAAATCAACGCCGTACAGAAATCGATTATATTACGGGTTATCTCCTCAAACGAGCGCGACTTTACGGTATTAATACCCCCGAGAATGATCGCATTTATCATCTTATTAAATATAGGGAACAACACTATGACAGTTTCGGTACTGGTCTGTCTGGCTAACGGCAGTGAAGAAATGGAGGCGGTAACAACTATCGACATATTGGTAAGAGCCGGTATAAACGTTACGACGGCCAGTGTGACTAATGATGGCTCAACCCAGATTACTTGCTCGCGTGGCGTCAAGCTTATCGCCGATTATCCGCTCGTTAAAATTGCCGATGAGCCTTTTGATGCGCTAGTGTTGCCCGGTGGATTATCCGGTGCAGAAACCTTCCGTGACAGCCCGTTAGTGATTGAAAAAATTCGCCGTATGCATCATGAAGGTCATATTATTGCGGCTATTTGTGCTTCTCCAGCGGTTGTATTGGAATACCATCAATTATTTCCGATTGGCAATATGACCGGCTATCCGAGTTTAAAAGATAAAATTGCAAGCAACAAATGGGTCGATAAACGTGTCTATTTTGACGAGCGGGTCAATTTATTAACCAGTCAAGGGCCGGCTACCGCGATTGATTTTGCGTTGAAATTAATTGAGTTATTAATTGATAAATCAAAAGCCGCTGAAATCGCCGCTGAATTAATATTACCGCCGGGGATCAATAACTATGTCGATAATCAGTGGTTATTTGAAAATTAATAATTAGCTTACCATAAGGCTATATTCGATAAAAAAGTCGGAGATATTGAGAATGGATCTCCTCAATTGTCTCCAACTTTTTATATTGCCGAGCTTATAAATCAATTTGTATATGAATTAATCTGTTTATTAATCAGCTAGCGTATTCATCAATTAACTTACAAGCCGCTGAGCTGCTCTTAGTAAATGATGAAAATAGCTAAATAATATCAATAAGTCTCGCCAGAAAAATCACCCTGTGAAGCCTAGCAGAATTAAGGACGATACACTTTAACGTTGGTGTATCCCTGCTCATGCAAATACAGCGCTTGCAGACGACTCATTACGCCTCGGTCACAGTACAACATGTAGGTTTTATCTTTCCCTAACTCTGCAAATTGTGTCGTTAATTTGTAGAATGGGATATGGATCACTTCCACATTGTCGATATGCAGTGGTTTAACTTCAGCTTCATCATTAGAACGAATATCAACGATGATTTCATCCTGAGCAGCTATTTCACTCACCGTTTCAACTTCTGTCACTTGCTGTTTACTTTCAGTCGCAATTTGACGGATATCCAGATTTTGCGCTTGAGATACCGCGTTCTCTAATACCTCGAAATTGAAATGAGCTTCTTCTGCTTCAATTTTTTCTTTAATAGCTTTTACGGTCGGGCTTTTTGAAATAACACCGCAGAATTCTGGCATGGTACGAGCTAAATCTTCCGTACCGATCTGTCTGGCCAGATTAATAATAGTTTCTTTATCGTGCGAGATTAAAGGCCTTAAAATTAAGGTATCGGTCGCATTATCGATCAAACGCAGGTTGGTCAATGTTTGGCTAGAAACTTGGCCTAATGCTTCACCAGTGACCAGCGCCTGAACGCCATAACGCTCTGCAACTTTAGAGGCGGCACGTACCATCATGCGTTTGAGCACAACGCCCATTTGCCCATCGTCTACTTTTTCAAGAATTTCAGCAACAACTGGTTCAAAGTCAATAGCAACAAAGCGCACTTTATGGGAGCTACCAAAACGGCTCCATAAATAATGAGCCACTTGTTTTACGCCGATTTCATGGGCTGCACCGCCTAAATTAAAGAAACAGTAATGCACACGACAACCGCGACGCATCAGCATATAGCTGGATACGCCAGAGTCAAATCCGCCCGAAATTAATGATAAAACATCTTCTTGAGTACCAATTGGGAAACCACCGATACCTTCATAGCGTGCTTTAACTAAAATTAATTTTTCATCTTCAATTTCAAGATGAACAGTAACCTCAGGTTTAGTTAATTTAACTTTGGCTGATGCTATATTTTGGTTTAATCCACCGCCGATATAACGTTCGGCATCAATTGAACTAAACTCATGTTTCCCTTTACGTTTTACACGAACACAAAAGGTTTTATTTTCCAGCGCCGGCGCATAAGCCTGATGAGTCATTTCATAGATATGATGCAGACTAGTAAATGGATGTTCTTCAACTTCTAAAATATGATGAATACCGGGAATACGCGTTAATGCGTCACAAATTTCATCGTGACGAATCTCACTTTTAACCCGTACCGCAATGTTATCCCAATGACGAACAACTGCGATATCATCGCCGAAGGATTTAAGTACATTACGAATATTGCTGGTTAGTATTTTAATAAAACGCAGTCTTACTGACTGGCTTTTAATAGTAATTTCTGGGAATAACTTAATGATAAACTTCATAATTGGCTGTACAGTTAATTTATAATTTAGGCGGTTATATCCCCCGTTTCCCTTAAAGCACAGACTGGTTTATGCTAAACCATGCCGCAGCGTAACGTATCTAATTCGGTTCGCTGCCGCTCTGCATCTAAAAGTTTGGGGAGATAAATTAACGCAATGAATGATAGAAAGAAGCGTTAACTTTCCGAGTGTCAATAAGGTGGCGGATTATAACATCATCTTGTGGAATGCGCCTAAAAACACGAAGAATAAATTGTATCCTTTGTTATACTAGGATAGTCTCCAATTCATATAGACTGACCCGACTTTTATAAAAAGCAAATATTATGGCTAAAGAAAAATCTCAGCGCGTTCCTTCTGTCAGCTTCGAAAACTCACTGCAAGAACTGGAACAAATCGTCGCAAAATTAGAATCTGGTGAACTTCCTCTCGAAGACGCATTAAATGAATTTGAACGTGGAATTCAGATTGCCAAACAAGGGCAAAAAGTTTTGCAGCAAGCCGAGCAGCGTGTCCAAATCCTGCTGCGTGATGATGAAAACGATCAGGAAACGCCTGCTCACGCTCAATCACTTACAGATTTTTCTCCTGATACCGAATAAATTATGCCTGAACAAACGCATTTATCATTTATCCAATTACAGCAACAGGCTCAAATTCGTGTGGATAGCTTTTTGTTATCCGTACTGAAATCACAGCCTTTTGCCGGATCCCCCTTAGCTAATACGATGCAACACGGGGCATTGCTGGGTGGCAAACGCCTACGCCCTTTCTTGACTTATGCCGTTGGCGGTATGTTAGGTGTCAGCGAAAATAATTTAGATGCCCCAGCCGCCGCGGTAGAATCTATTCACGCCTATTCATTAATTCATGATGATCTTCCGGCGATGGATAATGACGATTTACGCAGAGGCCAACCGACGTGCCATATAAAATTTGGCGAAGCCAATGCTATTTTGGCCGGAGATGCTTTGCAGACCTTAGCTTTTCAAATTTTATCGACATCATCGATGCCCGATGTGGCAGATAAAGACCGCATTGCCATGATAGCTGAACTTGCGATTGCCAGTGGTTTAACCGGAATGTGTGGTGGGCAAGCGCTTGATCTCGAAGCTGAAGGTAAAAATATTGATTTACCGTCTTTAGAGCGAATTCATCAGCATAAAACGGGCGCATTAATTAAAGCAGCTATCCGACTTGGGGCCTATGCCGCTGGCGATAAAGGCCGGAAAATCATGCCGGCTTTGGATAAATATGCCGAAGCCATTGGCTTAGCATTTCAAGTACAAGATGACATTCTTGATGTTATCGGTGAGACCGAGGTGACAGGCAAGCGTCAAGGCGCTGACCTCCAGCTAGATAAAAGTACCTATCCCTCACTATTAGGATTAAAGCAAGCACAGCAAAAAGCCCTCGAGCTATACGCTGATGCGCTTAATGCTTTAGAAACTATAGCCCAACAAGGTTATAATATCGAAACATTAAAAGCCCTAGCCAATTTCGTTATTGAGCGTAAAAACTAATCTGAACAGTCGATCGATTATTCGAAGAGACACGATCAGTTCCAGTTAACGCAATCAGTTTACGCTTTTGATTAACAAGCGACATGGCTAAGTAAACTTAAACGCAGCCTCTTTCTGAGGCAGCGATTTTCCGAATTAACAATAAAAAATGTAGTGGGCATCATAATGAGTATTGATATTGCCAAGTACCCAACCTTAGCGCTGGCAGCAACTCCAGAAGAGTTGCGCATGCTGCCAAAAGAAAGCCTGCCTAAACTATGTGATGAGTTAAGGCAATTTTTGCTTAACAGCGTCAGCCGTTCTAGTGGACATTTTGCTTCCGGGCTTGGCACAATCGAACTGACTGTGGCTCTGCACTACGTTTATAAAACGCCCTTTGATAATCTTATCTGGGATGTGGGTCATCAGGCGTACCCCCATAAAATTCTGACTGGGCGCCGTGATCGAATCGATACTATTCGACAAAAGAATGGATTACACCCTTTCCCATGGCGCGCAGAAAGTGAATATGATGTGCTGAGTGTAGGCCATTCTTCAACGTCTATCAGTGCTGGCTTAGGGATGGCGGTGGCTGCGCAGCGGGAAGATCACGGACGTAAAACCGTATGTGTAATTGGCGACGGTGCAATAACTGCGGGTATGGCCTTTGAAGCAATGAATCACGCTGGTGATATCGCGCCGGATATGCTGGTCGTCCTGAATGATAATGAGATGTCGATTTCTGAAAATGTCGGTGCGTTAAATAATCACTTAGCTCATTTATTATCAGGAAAATTATATACCACGCTTAGAGAAGGCGGAAAAAAAGTCTTCTCTAATCTGCCGCCAATTAAAGAACTACTGAAAAAAACCGAAGAGCATATCAAAGGCATGGTTGTGCCGGGCACCATGTTCGAAGAATTAGGCTTCAATTATATTGGCCCGGTCGATGGCCATGATGTATTAGCGTTAGTTCAAACGCTACGCAATATGCGTGATCTAAAAGGCCCGCAATTTCTACACATTATGACCAAAAAAGGTCGTGGTTATGAGCCCGCAGAGAAAGACCCCATTAGTTGGCATGCGGTGCCTAAATTTGATCCATCGACCTTTACGCTGCCAAAAAGTAAGGATACTCGCCCGACATTCTCTAAAATATTTGGCGACTGGCTATGTGAAGAAGCAGCAACTGATGAAAAATTAATGGCAGTGACTCCCGCCATGCGCGAAGGCTCTGGCATGGTTCGATTCTCCAAAGAATATCCAGACCAATATTTTGATGTCGCGATTGCAGAGCAACATGCCGTCACATTTGCCGCGGGATTAGCCGTAGGTGGCTACAAACCTATTGTCGCAATTTATTCCACATTTTTACAACGTGCTTACGATCAAGTGATCCACGATGTAGCTATTCAAAAATTACCGGTGTTATTTGCTATCGACCGCGCGGGGATAGTCGGTGCTGACGGTCAAACACATCAAGGCGCATTTGACCTTTCGTTCTTACGCTGTATTCCTGATCTAATCATTATGGCACCAAGCGATGAAAACGAATGCCGCCAAATGCTACATACGGGCTATCAATATGATCAAGGGCCTGTCGCCGTACGTTATCCTCGAGGTGCAGGAACAGGCGCGCAATTAACGCCTTTATCGCCATTACCGATAGGTAAAGCTATTGTTCGTCGCCAAGGTGAAAAAATTGCTATTTTGAACTTCGGCACGTTATTATCAGAAGCCTTAATAGCTGCTGAGTCACTGAATGCTACCGTAGTAGACATGCGCTTTATCAAGCCTCTCGATGAAGCGATGATCCTCGAACTCGCCGCATCGCATGAAATTCTGGTAACTCTGGAAGAAAATGCCATTATGGGCGGCGCAGGCAGTGGCGTAAATGAACTATTAATGCGCGAAAAAATTCTTATTCCGCTGCTGAACCTTGGATTACCAGACTTTTTCATTCCACAAGGTAACCAAACAGAAATACAAGCGGATTTAGGCTTAGATAGCGCGGGTATAGAGAACTCAATTAAACACTATCTGGCTAAATAAGTTTATTAAATTTCAAAACAGCACGGCGATTGATTAATACCGTGCTGTTTAATCTGATTAATTAAATCTTTCACTAATTTATTCAGCTTAAATAACTAATATTGATTATCTCTATTACGATTCACCGATTTTTATCAGTCTGCATTAGCTATTAATCTACTTTAACTAACCACTCTCGACTATCCTATCTAGAATAACCAAGCCGATTATAATGATTTTCAAATGCAACCTAAGAGTAAATGAGCCTTAAATGTTATCATTATGTTATAAATTGGTATTATTTAATTAATGCCCTTCGATAAGTAACGCTGTCCTCTTTATCTTTCCTTATTTAACTTAGTTTGTCTGCCAGTGAGTGGTCAAAGATACCGACTAGAGATAGGTTAACTACAACAAAGATAAAGAAATCCTAGAGTGATAAACTACCTGGTGATATTCTCATGGAATAGGTCATCAATCCTTCAGCCTCAATAAAAACTTCGCTAAATAATAGGATTAGAGATAAATAATAAAATTAAGCCATAAAATATATACCAGCATATTGCAATTATAAAAAATAAAGCTCAATATAATTACATCATATTATTTATTATCCTCAGTAATTCTTTTTAATTTATATTATATAGTTAAAATCACTTATTTTAACTATATTACAATAACCTACGCCTCTATTTAAGCTGCCTTTGGGCAGCTTTCTTTTATTGTATTTATATTAATTACCGCTCGTCTACATTATCACCAACAAACTACTTTTATTTACGGCTATAACGCAAAATGGGCTATCTGCCGCAGCAAATAGCCCATATTTAAACATCAAAATTCACTTGTATTAATTAGTGATAATCAAATTATCATATGCCGTATCAGCAGTATTCTAATTAGCAGAGAATGGCATGAGATTATAAAACGCCAATAACCACACGGTAACATATGCAAAAATTGCCGCGATCACATCGTCGATCATAATACCAAAACCACCACTGACACGCCTATCAAACCAACGGATTGGCCATGGCTTCCACATATCAAAAATGCGGAAAATAAAGAAGCCGGTTAATATCCATTCCCAACTTACTGTAGGGATAGCCATTAAAGTTATCCACATGCCGATAAATTCATCCCACACAATACTGCCGTGATCGTGAACTTTCATATCATCTGAGGTACGCTGGCAAATCAAACAGCCAATAAAAAAACCAGCCACAATAATTACCCAGCAACTCCATATTGGCATCCGGGCCATCAGTAACCAAAATGGAATAGCCACTAATGAGCCCATGGTTCCAGGTACAATAGGTGACAATCCGCTGCCAAATCCGGTCGCCAGTAAATGCCATGGATTACGCATTTTTAGTCGATCTGTTGCTTCACTCATGTGTACCTTCCAAATTAAAATGATCAAATCCCTGTAAGGAAACAGATATTTCCTGTTCGCCTTTAAAATAGCGAACACCTTCCGATTCAGGACGAATTTGACCGATACAAGTAAAGCCGGAGCCAGTATGCGCTAAAGCCATTTCCAATGCACCGCGATTAATCTCAGGAACAGTAAAGCACAGTTCATAATCTTCCCCACCGCTTAATGACCAAATATGAGCTTGTTCTTCGGTGCAAGATTGATCTAAATAACATTGGGTTAATGCAGATGATAACGGCAATTTGTCGAGATTAATCCGTGCACCTGTACCACTTATTTTTAAAATATGGGCTAAATCAGAAATTAAACCGTCTGAAATATCAATCGCGGATGACGCCAAATTACGTAAAGCTTGGCCTTGTAAAACGCGAGGCTGAGGGCGTAAATGACGCTGAACTAACCACTCGCGTTGTGAAAGATCATCAACTTGTAAACGTTGCTGTAATATTGCTAAGCCGGCAGCACTATCGCCCAATGTACCAGTAACATAAATCCAATCACCAATACGTGCACCAGATCGCGTTAATGCTTTACCCGTAGGTACTAGTCCATGAATAGTATAGGTTAAACTCATCGGTCCGCGAGTTGTATCTCCACCTATTAGTTGAATTCCATAATAATTTAATTGCTCAAATAATGAGTCGCTAAATTGAGATAACCATGCAGTATCAACAGAGGGAAGGGTTAATGCTAAAGAGACCCAAGCCGGATCAGCACCCATAGCAGCAAGATCGCTAATATTTACCGCTAAAGATTTATATGCCAGATCGGCAGGCGAGATATCCGACAAAAAATGAATACCGGAGACCAAGGTGTCTGTACTCACAGCCAGTTGCTGTTTTTCAGGGATAGTCATTAACGCACAGTCATCACCAATACCAATATTAACATCATGGCGGTTAATTGTCTGGCGGTTAAAGTAACGTGCGATGAGGTCAAATTCGCCATATGACATTATGTATCATCCCAAATTTGTAATGCTGATGTATATAAGGCCGGTCAGCCGGCCTTATTATGCATTACTACCGTTTTGTCAGGGGGAACCCCGGTAAACAATTATTTCTTTTTACGTACGGCCGGAGCAGCTTTATCTAACACACCGTTGACAAACTTATGGCTGTCTTCAGCGCCAAATACTTTAGCCAGTTCGATACCTTCGTTGATTGCAACTTTAAAAGGCACATCTTGACGATAGCTCAGTTCATACATAGAAATACGCAGAATGGCTTTTTCAACTTGACCCAACTCTTCTAACTGACGAGACAAATATGGATTCATCAATTGGTCAAGTTTGGCTGCGTTGGTAGCAACACCCGACAGCAGTTCACGAAAATATGCCACATCGACACCAGACATGTCCTGTTCAGATAAAAATTCTAATTCCACATCTGCGATATTATTACCGGATAACTGCCATGAATAAATGGCCTGAACAGCACATTCACGGGCGCGACGACGAGCAGCAGGTTTCACAAGATCCCCCTTAAATAAGAACTAAATCAGCTTTTTAAAGCTTTAATTACATTAATCATTTCAAGTGCAGTCAGCGCAGCTTCGGCGCCTTTATTACCTGCCTTTGTTCCTGCTCGTTCAATAGCCTGTTCTATATTTTCAGTGGTCAAAACACCGAAAGTCACCGGAATATTACTATTCAATGCAACATGAGAAAGACCTGAACTGCATTCACCGGCAACGTACTCGAAATGGGCTGTGCCACCACGGATAACTGTACCCAATGCAACCACTGCATCATATTTGTTGGTTTCTACCAGTACTTTTACTGCCAGTGGTAATTCATAGGCACCGGGTACCCAAACCACAGTGATATTGTCTGAAGGAACTTGGCCAATGCGATCTAACGCATCAATAGCACCTTCCAGCAGGCTGTCATTAATGAAGTTGTTAAAACGAGCGATAACAATTGCTATACGAGCTTCAGGAGCAGCAACAACACCTTTGATTACGTTCATAGCCTTCCTTAAAATATCAATTTAGATCCGCGGGGCGCGGATTTTATCACATTCTTTCATTTACTGCGTCTTTCAATTTTAGCAAAGAGGCAAAAAAGTTATATTTGGTGCTATTTATCGCCAGTTACCAAAGTGGGCGTAATCGTAAACGCACATCGTCACCGACTTTAGTGACCTCGGTAAATTCAAATTTTGGCGCATCACTAAGATGAGCTAATTCGGGTAAGTTAATCAACCCGCGGGCCGTATCGCCTAAAAGTTTTGGTGCAATATACAGGATAAGTTCATCGACTAAGCCCAATTTAAGTAAAGATCCCGCCAGTTTGGGGCCACTTTCAACCCAGATACTATTGATATTGCGCTTAGCTAACTGCATCATCAAAATGACTAAGTCGATGCCTTCTGCATGCTCAGGGATCGCCAGTTGCTCTACATCACCAGCAAATTCTGTCGCCTGTGGCTGAGGACGCACTAACCAGCATGCTCCGTCGAGTTGAGTCACTTGATGTTGTGAAGTCACTCGATTATGACGGTCTAAAATAATTCGGGTAGGTTGACGTACAGACGCTTGCGGATAAATAGCTTGAATATCCGTTGATAACTGTTCCCAACGTACTGTCAATGCAGGATCGTCGGCTAAAACAGTGCTACTAGTAGTTAAAATAGCGCTAGCTTGAGCACGGAAATTCTGTACATCTTGACGCGCCGCTGGCGAAGTTATCCATTTACTTTCACCGGAGGCCAATGCAGTTTTACCGTCTAATGAGGCGGCTAATTTTAATTGAATATATGGGAATGCTGTACGCATTCGCTTAAAGAAACCCCGATTAATCGCTTCGGCTTCCGCCATCAATACGCCACTTTCAACCTCAATACCTGCCTGTTGCAGCATAAATAACCCCCGTCCCGCCACTTGCGGATTAGGATCTTGCATCGCCGCAACGACTCGGCTAACACCGGCTTTAATTAATGCTTCTGCACAAGGCGGTGTACGGCCATGGTGGCTACAAGGCTCTAACGTAACGTAAGCAGTTGCACCTTTAGCACGTTCACCTGCCATTTTTAAGGCATGAACCTCGGCGTGTGGCTCACCTGCTTTTTGATGATACCCTGTACCAACGACTTGATTATCAAGGACAATAACACAGCCGACATTGGGATTGGGAGAAGTAGTAAATCGGCCTAATTGAGCTAACTCGATAGCTTGTGCCATATATTGGGCATCTTGCTGTTGCAGCGTTTGCGGTATGGATTTTTGCGTTGATTGTTGCATAATTTAGTCCTGTAGCCGCGCAATCTCTTCGCCAAACTCACGAATATCTTCAAAACTACGATAAACAGATGCAAAACGGATATAGGCGACTTTATCCAACTTTTTCAGTTCATCCATCACCAAATTGCCGATCATTTTCGAGGCAACTTCACGTTCACCGGTCGCTCGCAGTTGCGACTTAATCACATTGATAGCCATTTCAACATCATCAGAGCTTACGGGACGTTTTTCTAGCGCTTTTAGTAAACCTCGACGCAGTTTTTCTTCGTCAAAAGGCTCACGAATATCGTCACTTTTAATCACTCGAGGCATAACAAGTTCGGCGACTTCAAAAGTGGTAAAACGCTCGTGGCATTCCAAGCATTGTCGACGCCTGCGAACCTGAGATCCGTCGGCAACCAGGCGGGAGTCGATCACTTTGGTATCTACGGCAGCGCAAAATGGGCAATGCATAGCAGTTCCTGATTCAGATTACGGGAGAATAGTGTACCTCAGACTGCCATGAAAAACACCCTGACAGTGAATACTGTCAGGGTGTTTTATCGGCAGACTATTAGCCGGAGAGCACAAGATTAGCGAAAAGTGATGAGTTTTTTAACTAACTCAATAAAATAACTCTGTTAATTATTGCGTCTGAAAAATATTTCACTGTCATTATCACTTTCACCCTTTGCCGTCGTTATCTTATTTTTTATCGTAACTTCGCAGCTACATTTATGTAGCTATATTTGCGAAGCTACGCGCAAATTAAGGTAACAGGGAATCTTGATCTGCACCTTCTTTTTCGACTTTAGTTTGGATCAGATGTTCACGTTTCATGCCCATTTTCAGTGCTAATGCAGAAGCCACATAAATAGAGGAGACAGTCCCGATGGTCACACCAATCAACATAACTAAAGAGAAGCCTTCTAACATCGCACCACCGAAGATGTACAGCATCAGAACCACCAATAAGGTCGTTGCTGAAGTCATAATCGTACGGCTTAATGTTTGCGTTAGTGAGACGTTCATAATCTCATAAGGCGTTCCGCGGCGGATTTTACGGAAGTTTTCACGAATACGGTCAGAAACCACGATACTGTCATTCAGTGAATACCCGATAACCGACATCAAAGACGCCACAATAGTCATATCAATTTCAATTTTGAATAGTGATAAAATACCTAAAGTAATTATCACGTCATGGGCAAGCGCTATAACCGCACCTGCAGCCAAACGCCATTCAAAACGACACCCGACATAAATCAAAATACAGATTAATGCCGCAACAAGCGCTAAAGCCCCCGTTTGTGCCAATTCAGCACCCACACTCGGCCCAACAAACTCGATGCGTTTTACTGTCGCCTTATCATCCACATTATTGTTGATAATGGTAATAATCTCTTTACCCACTTCTTGACCCGCAACGCCTTCAATCGGCGGTAAACGGATCATGATGTCACGGCTACTGCCGAAATTCTGGATAAGCGGATCTCGATGATCTGAATTAGATAAGCTATCGCGGATCTTATCCAAATCAGCTGGCTGGCTGAGGCTAATCTCAATGACGGTTCCGCCAGTGAAATCTAATCCCCAGTTAAAGCCTTTAACCCCAATAACCACAATCGAAGCGATCAACAATATGATAGAAATCGTAAAGGCAACGTTGTCCCAGCGCATAAAGTCATAGACTTTACGGCCATGGTTTAATTGTTCAACAGTATAATCCTGTGCCACAACGTGCTCCTTAAATTGACAGCTTCTTAATACGTTTACCACCATACAGCAGGTTCACGATAGCGCGTGTTCCTATGATTGCAGTAAACATTGAGGTGGCGACACCAATTGCTGTCGTAATCGCAAAGCCTTTAATCGACCCAGTCCCCACAGCATACAAAATAATTGCGGTGATTAAGGTAGTTAAGTTTGCATCGATAATACTTGAGAAAGCGCCTTTATACCCTTCATGAATTGCTTGCTGGACAGATCGCCCATTCCGCAACTCTTCTTTGATACGCTCATTTATCAGTACGTTAGCATCAACAGCAACGGCCAGTGTCAGCACGATCCCGGCAATACCCGGCATGGTGAGTGTCGCCCCCGGTAATAGAGACATTATCCCGACAATCATCACTAAGTTTGCAAGCAATGCTGTACTAGCAATCAGACCAAATTTACGATAGTAAATCATCATAAATAGAATCGATGCTATCAGACCAGCCAGACATGCTTTCAGACCTTGTTCAATATTCTGTAAGCCCAGTGTCGGACCAATCGTCCGTTCTTCAACAATTTGGATAGGTGCAATCAATGCCCCGGCACGCAATAGTAAAGATAATTGACGTGCTTCTGCTGGGTTTGAAATACCGGTAATCCGGAATTTACTCCCAAAGCGTGCAGAAATACGAGCTACGTTGATCACTTTCTCATCTTTAA
This sequence comes from Moellerella wisconsensis ATCC 35017, assembly GCF_001294465.1. Lineage (GTDB taxonomy): Bacteria > Pseudomonadota > Gammaproteobacteria > Enterobacterales > Enterobacteriaceae > Moellerella > Moellerella wisconsensis. The sequence goes on along the minus strand of NZ_LGAA01000010.1, from coordinate 120,058 downwards.
CCAGAATCGAGCGACCCGCTGCATCTTTTTTACCGCTGTCTTTATATTCGACAAATAGCGCTGCCATCAATTTATCCTGATTATCACGAGTGAAATCAGACATGATGGTACCGCCCGAGCTGTCCAAGCCAATACTGACCTGTGGTGCGCCCATTTCGTCATTTTCTGAGGTTGAATCAGTAATATGGTCGCCGGTGAGGATAACGCGTTTAAACAACACGACAGGCTCATCTTCACGGGTATATTTCACTTCAGAGTCACCTGGAATACGACCAGATGCAGCCGCAGAACTATCTACGCCACTGTTAACTAAACGAAACTCTAAAGTTGCAGTTGCGCCCAAAATTTCTTTTGCTCGTGCCGTATCTTGAATCCCCGGTAATTCAACCACGATGCGATCCGCACCTTGACGTTGAACTAATGGTTCTGCAACGCCTAACTGGTTTACACGGTTACGCAGGATATTGATATTCTGAGAAACAGCATAATTACGCGCTTCACGTAAGCGCTCATCAGTCATAATGGCTGTCATGGTATTACCACTGCCATTAGTGAGCACTAAATCAGGATAGCGACGGGTCAGATAACTCTCCGCTTTAGAGCGGTCATCTGTATTACGGAATCGAACTTCGACGCCATAATCATTAATTTTACGAATAGAAGAATATGGAATACCTTGATCACGCAAGTCACTGCGTAAGCCATCCATATTTTGTTCCTGCAATTTACTTAATGCAGTATCCATATCAACTTCCATCAGGAAGTGGACACCACCACGCAGATCAAGCCCCAATTTCATCGGCTCGGCCCCTAAAGTCTCTAACCAACTTGGGGTTGCAGGCGCTAAGTTTAATGCGACAACGTATTGATCACCCAGTGCTTCCATTAAGGATTCACGGGCATGCAATTGAATATCAGGGTTATTAAAACGCGCTAAAATAGCCCCATTCTCCAGAGCAATAGATTTGCTCTGTATATTCTCTTTATCTAATATTTTACGGACTTGGACCAGCGTTTGTTCATTGGCGGCGGTTCCCCGCACGCCAGTGATCTGAACAGCCGGATCCTCACCATACAGGTTGGGAAGTGCATATAGCAGACCGATGAGGATCGCAGCGATCAGCATCAGATACTTCCACAAAGGATAACGGTTTAGCACGGCTAGTTCCCTTCGGGAAAATCAGAAATTAAATAGCTTTCATTGTGCCTTTAGGCAATACAGCAGCAACGAAATCACGTTTGATAGTTACTTCAGTCGTTTCGTTCAGCGCGATAACCACATAACCGGTATCAGAAACTTTACTTACACGACCAATCAGACCACCAGTTGTCAGGACTTCATCGCCTTTAGCAATAGAATCCATCAATTTTTTATGGTCTTTAGCACGTTTTTGTTGTGGACGCAGGATCATAAAATAAAAGATCAATGCAAATACAACTAACATGATAACTAAAGAATAAGGGCTACCCTGACCTGGCGCGCCAGCTGATGCCGCTGCTTCAGAAATAAAAAAACTCATTCAACTTTCCTCATTGTTATTGAACGCAATTTAAAACACTAAGTGCCAACAAGCCCGATATGCTACACAGATTAAGACAAATTGGCACTCAAATTCATTCGCCTTTTATCGGCGGTACAGGTTTACCAATCCGTTGGTAGAAATCTTGTACAAATTGATCGAAATTACCCGCTTCAATCGCCGAGCGAATTCCCGACATTAAGCGTTGATAGTAACGCAGATTATGAATGGTATTTAATCTCGCGCCAAGGATTTCGTTACAACGGTCAAGATGATGCAAATAGGCACGGCTATAATGACGACAAGTATAGCAATCGCACTCGTCATCCAACGTTGCAGTGTCCGATTTATATTTAGCATTACGAATTTTAACCACGCCAGTAGTAACAAATAAATGCCCGTTACGTGCATTGCGTGTTGGCATAACGCAGTCAAACATGTCTATCCCACGGCGTACGCCTTCCACTAGATCTTCAGGTTTACCCACCCCCATTAAATAACGAGGTTTATCCTGTGGAATTTGAGGGCAAACATGTTCCAAAATACGGTGCATGTCTTCTTTAGGTTCACCGACCGCTAAGCCGCCTACAGCGTAACCATCAAAACCGATTTCAACCAGACCTTTGACTGAAATATCACGTAAATCTTCGTAAATTCCGCCCTGAATAATACCGAATAATGAATTTTTATTCTTCAGTTCATCAAAGCGTTGACGGCTACGAGCCGCCCAGCGTAATGACATTTCCATTGAATTCTTCGCATAATCCCAATCAGCGGGATATGGCGTACATTCATCAAAAATCATGACAATGTCAGAACCGAGGTCATACTGAATTTCCATCGATTTTTCTGGGCTAAGAAAAATTTTCTCACCATTAATCGGATTGCGGAAATGTACACCTTCTTCTTTTATCTTGCGGGTTGCCCCTAAGCTAAAGACCTGAAAGCCGCCGGAATCGGTCAGGATAGGACCTTGCCATTGCATGAAATCGTGCAGATCGCCATGTAACTTCATGATCTCCTGACCTGGACGTAACCAAAGATGGAAAGTATTGCCCAGTAGAATCTCTGCGCCTGTCTCTTTGACTTCCTCTGGCGTCATGCCTTTTACTGTGCCGTAGGTTCCTACCGGCATAAATGCGGGAGTCTCAACCGTTCCGCGTTCAAAAATCAAGCGACCACGACGAGCATTGCCGTCTGTAGTCTGTAATTCATATTTCAAGTTTGCCTCCAGGCACCAGAAAAACAGTCTGATGCTATGCTAAAAAATATCAGCCACCTGCGAAGCAGAAGCTGATAAGAGTTTGCTAGTTATACATGACCGTTTATTCGCTCACGTCCAATTGCCCAACCTGTTCGGCTGGCGCTTGTAAATTACGCGTAATAAACATGGCATCGCCATAACTAAAGAAACGGTATTGTTGTTCAACCGCTTCGCGATAAGCCCGCATAGTATTTTGATATCCTGCGAAAGCAGAAACCAGCATAATCAAAGTTGATTCAGGTAGATGAAAATTAGTAATTAATGCATCGACGACCTGATAGTTATATCCTGGATATATAAAGATTTGTGTATCATCGAAAAACGGCGCAATTAACTGTTCTTTACTGGCCTGAGCCGCGCTTTCTAGCGATCGAACCGAGGTTGTCCCTACAGCAACAACGCGATTTCCTCGCGCTTTACACGCTAACACGGCATCCACTACATCCTGAGAGATCTCTGCATATTCAGAATGCATAATGTGGTCTTCGATGGTATCAACTCGCACAGGCTGAAACGTCCCCGCCCCAACATGTAGAGTCACAAACGCCATTTCAATGCCTTTTTCTCGCAGTGCTGCAAGTAAGGGTTCATCAAAATGTAGCCCTGCTGTTGGCGCAGCGACTGCGCCAGGACGTTGGCTATAAACGGTTTGATACAGCTCTTTATCCGCTTCTTCATCTGGGCGATCAATATAAGGCGGCAGTGGCATATGTCCGATCTGATTAAGGATAGTCAAAATATCACGGCTATCATCAAAGCGGAGCTCAAACAATGCCCCATGCCTTGCCAGCATTGTGGCTTTCACGCTTTCATCGTCACCCAGTAACAGCTCAGCGCCTTCTTTTGGTGCTTTCGATGCTCTGACATGCGCCAGAACACGGTTATCATCCAGCATACGTTCAACCAGTACTTCAATTTTACCGCCTGATGCCTTACGGCCAAATAACCGTGCAGGAATAACGCGAGTGTTATTGAATACCAAGAGATCGCCAGGTTCCAGTTTCTCAAGAACATCAGTAAAAATACCGTGCGTGAGTTGTCCTGTGGTGCCATCCAAGCTCAGCAAGCGACAAGCACTGCGTTGGGATTGTGGATAGTGAGCAATCAGCCCTTCAGGTAGTTCAAAAGTAAAATCTGAGACACGCATTGTATTGACATCATTCTGAAAAAATAGGCGTACTAGTCTAGTGCTGAGCAACAAAAGGCGCAAGAAATAAGCGTGCTTTAGGATAAAAAAGGCTGAATATCGAACAAATAAGTCAAAAATAGTGATAGTCGTCGATGAAAAAAAGCCTCTATCTTCGATTAAATAGCTGGCGCTTGAATAAACTAAACAATGATCAATGTATTACGATACTAAATATCACTGACTGTAACTTACGTGATAAGCAGTATATACTAAGCCAATGAATTTTCTTGCGCATCTCCATCTCGCCCACCTTGCCGAAAGCTCGCTATTAGGCAATATTATGGCTGACTTTGTCCGGGGCGATCCTACGGAGCTTTTCAGCGCCGACATCGTGAGCGGGATCCGTATGCATCGCAGAATCGATGTTGAAACGGATAAACATCCGCTAGTTGTTGGAGCAAAAAGGTTTTTTCGTCCTGCCTATCGGCGAGTTGCTCCGATTACGTTGGATTTAATCTGGGATCACTTTTTGTCATTACACTGGTCAAAGATCGAACCCGAATTGCCATTGACCGAGTTTGTACGTCAAGCACGCCAGCAAATTGAACCTCAATTATCTGTTACCCCAGAAAGATTTCAGTCGTTAAATGAACATTTATGGCCACAAAATTGGCTAATACGCTATGCGGAGCCTGAATATATCGGTGCATCCCTTAGAGGCATGGCACGTAGACGCCCAAAACTAAGCGATTTAGCCGGTTCATATGATGATTTTAGCGCTGAATATGCACAGTTTGAGCAGATCTTTTGGCAGTTTTACCCACAAATGATGCAAAAAGCGATAAAAAAACAATTTATCTCTGAGCATATCAAACCATAAACATAAGAATTTACTGCTTGAACTTTAGCAAAATAACCTTATCTTATTGGAGTAACACGTCAGAACGCCAATCATTGATAGACAAAATCTATCTTATTAATCGGTATTTTGACCTTTAATCTGGATAATAAATTCCTTATTATCCCTAAGTATTAAAAAAACTTTAATTCACACTCACAGGAGTAAATTATGGTTCTGGTAACACGTCAAGCCCCTGATTTTACCGCCGCTGCCGTTATGGGCAATGGCGAAATCGTCAATGATTTCAACCTGAAAGCACACCTGAACGGCCGCCCAGCAGTTATTTTCTTCTGGCCAATGGACTTCACTTTTGTTTGTCCTTCAGAGCTGATCGCTTTTGATCACCGTTATAAAGATTTCCAAGCTCGTGGCTTTGAAGTTATCGGTGTTTCAATGGACTCAGAGTTCGTACATAACGCATGGCGTAAAACCCCTATCGACAACGGTGGTATTGGTGAAGTTCAATATCCTATGGTTGCTGATGTTAAACACGAAATCATTAAAGCATACGGTATCGAACACCCAGAAGCAGGTGTTGCTCTGCGTGGTTCATTCCTGATCGACAAAAATGGTGTTGTTCGTCACCAAGTAGTTAACGACCTCCCATTAGGCCGTAACATCGATGAAATGCTGCGTATGGTTGATGCTCTGCAGTTCCATGAAGAGCACGGCGAAGTGTGTCCTGCACAGTGGGCTAAAGGCCAAGAAGGCATGAATGCATCTCCAGATGGCGTTGCAAAATATCTGAAACAGAACTCAAGCAAACTATAATCGACTAGATTAACGAGTACTGTCTCATAAGCCAGCGTAATTGCTGGCTTTTTTATACTTATTTTTGGCGATATATCTGTTTGATGCTTTATTTCTCCCCCCCCCCCTTTTTCATTCCACTCTTGATTAATCAAGCTATGCAGTTACTGAGGATTAATCAAATTAACAGTAAATATAAGCCATAAAAAAAACCTTAGCCCAAATGAGCTAAGGTTTTAAATTTGATAGATAATCTCATCTTTTTGCCGAAAAACCCTGAGTGTTTACTCTACATTGAGCGGCTTGATTGATTTAACTATGCTTGTTTGTGCTTATGATTTGCAGAAGCAAATAATAAATCATAAATAATTGCAGCCACCAGAACGATAGCAGTAGGCAATAGCCACGCTAAATCCTGATCATATAAAGGCATTTTAGTCATCCACAGCGGGATCCAATCCTTTAAATGATCTGACGCTTTTGCCGCACCGATTAAGCCGAAAATTACACTGGCTAACATGGTTGGAGAAACCACCGCTGGCGCATTCTTCCACCATTTCAATGTGAAGCTAAGCAAAATCAATACGATACATGGAGGATAAATAGCCACCAGCACCGGTAAAGAGAAAGCTATCAGTTTGCTTAGCCCTAAATTGGAAACTAACATTGAGAAGACCCCCAAAATTAATACCAATTTTCGATATGATATTGAAATATAACGGCTAAAGAACTCAGCACACGCACAAGTCAGGCCTACTGCAGTGACCATACAAGCAACAAAAATCAGTACCGCAAGGAAAAAGCTGCCGTAATTACCAAAGGTATACTGTACGTAGGCATGTAAAATATCCGCGCCATCAGCCGCTTCAGGGATCAACGTGCCACTATTTTCGCCCAGTTTAAACAGTGATAAATAAACGAGTGTTAACAGAACGCCAGCAATCAATCCAGCCCACATGGTATAACGAGTCAATAATGATGAATTCTCTACCCCACGCGAGCGAGCGGCATTCACAATGACGATACCAAACACCATCGCGCCCAAAGTATCCATGGTCAAATAGCCATTAATAAAGCCATTTGAGAATGCCATATCATGATAACCATTCATGGCTGGCATCGGATCGCCTGCCGGCCACATGACCGCAGCAATCCCCAATACAGCCAGAGCTAACATTTTGACTGGCGCTAAAATGTGCCCAACGCTATCGAGTAAACGGCCAGGATAAAGCGAAATACCAATGACCAAAACGAAATATACTGCGCTATAAATCAGCAAAGAAATATCAGATTCACCGCCAACTAAAGGGGCAATACCCACTTTGTAAGATACCGTTGCGGTACGTGGGGTAGCAAACAGCGGGCCGACAGATAAATACGCAATAACAGCCAGCAATAAGCCCGCAGTTTTACCAATCGGCGAACTTAGGGCCTCAACCCCACCGCCGACTTTAGCTAATGCCACCACTGTTAATACCGGTAATCCAACCCCGGTAATTAGAAAGCCAATTGCGGCAGTCCAAACTTGATCACCTGCCTGCAAACCAACCATTGGTGGAAAAATAATGTTCCCTGCACCGACAAACAGCGCAAAGGTCATGAACCCTAGGGCTAAAATATCTCTTGATGTTAAACGATGAGCCATAATTTTGTTAAATTTTTGTTTGAATTAAAGGAAGATGAGAGCTGTTAGCTCTTAACCTATTGAAAATTAACTGGCGACACTGAGTGCTATTTTAAAATATCCTTAACAGAATAATATACAGCGATATTAAATCTTATGAGTCAAAAATATTAAAAAACAGGAAAAATCGCCAACAACTGGCGACAAGTAAAACTTTTATAGGGCAAAAAGGCAAGCCAAATAGTACAGACAAGAATAAAATACCAAACTATTTTTCCAAACCAGTGATTACTATTAATAATCAAAGAATATGCACTATATGATGTGTATAAAAAACAAACAAGTATCGATATTACGAGTAAAAATTAAAAAATAAAACGCTCTATAGCGAAAGAATCGAAACAAATATAATCACTTAGGTGACTTTCTCTCAATAACAATCAACGCTGGTGGCAAAACAAAACTAAATTCACTGCCTTTACCAAGCATACTATTGATGAATAATTGGCTGTTATGATGCTGTAATGCATGTTTAACAATCGCTAGACCAAGCCCTGTACCTCCGCCACTTTGGCGAGAGCGCGCTTTATCCACCCGATAAAAACGTTCCGTCAGCCGTGGTAAGTGCTCGACAGAAATTCCCGGCCCATTATCCACCACCGAAAACGTAGCCCCTTGTCGCGTCTGCTGCCAGCTCACGTTGATTAAAGTACCGTCTGGAGTATGGTTAATCGCATTATAAACGAGATTAGCCATTGCGCTGCGTAGCTGTTCTTGATTGCCATACACCAACAGATTTTCATCGATATTAAAAGTAATCTGTTGTTTTCCTTGACTAAGGCTATGGGCTTCCTGCGCTAAAATGTTGAGAATTGACGGAATATTGACTTGTTCATTTAAGTTAATTTGTGGTGCAACTTCAATACGAGAGAGTTGGAGAAGCTGCTTGACCAAATTATCCATTCGGAACGCTTGCTCTTGCATTAATGTCAGTACTTTTTTATTGATTGGAGAAACATCGGGCTGATCATCCATCACTTCTAAATACCCTTGAATCACCGTCAATGGGGTGCGTAACTCATGGCTAACATTGGCAAAAAAGTCACGCCGTGCTTTTTCTAGTCGACGTTTCTCGGTGATATCTCTGGCGACCATTAACAACTGATCATCGGTATAAGGTAAAATACGAAATTCCACAACCGAGCCATTATTCAGCTCTAGCGTCAGGGCTTGAGTATAGTTTTTAGCACTAAAATAGCGATTAAAATCAGGATAACGCAATAAATTAATAATATGTTGCCCGCTATCTTCTGGCCAACGAAACCCGAGTAAATGCTGAGCATGGCGATTACACCAAAAAATAATGCCTTCTTCGGTCAGCATCACTATCGCATCAGGCAAAGATTCAGCACCGCTACGAAAGCGCTTAATTAATTGGCCTAATTCGCGACGACGTTTACGATTACGCCGCTGTAACTGATTAATTCCATAGAATATTGGCTCCCAGCCCCCTTTACCTTCTGGCGCTATCATGCTGCGATCAAGCCATAACCAATAAGAGAGTTTGAGTAAATTATAGCTGTGCCATATTAAGGCGGCTAACAGTGATATCACCAATAGCCATGCTAAGTGACCAACAAAAATAGCTAAAATAAAGGCGGGTAAACAAAATAAAATTAGCCCCCAAACCAGTTGTTTCCATGATAAACGCTCGAGCACGTAAGCTCTCCCTATGGATTAATCAGTAACGAACAGAAAAACGATAGCCAGTACCACGTACAGTTTGCACCATTTTTTCATGCCCCCCAATTTCTAAGGCTTTACGTAAGCGACGAATATGTACATCAACGGTTCTATCCTCCACATAGACATTCGCCCCCCACACATAATTAAGCAGTTGCTCGCGGCTATACACTCTTTCAGGATGGGTCATAAAAAAATGCAGTAATTTATATTCTGTCGGCCCCATGTCAATCGGGATATCGTTGCTAGTAACACGGTGGGAAGTCGGATCGAGAGCTAATCCATTCATATCAATAACATCTTCAGCCGCCATTGGAGAAATACGGCGTAAAATAGCTTTAACTCGCGCAATTAATTCTTTCGGTGAAAAAGGTTTAGTCAAATAATCATCGGCGCCGACTTCTAATCCCTTTACTCTATCTTCTTCTTCGCCTCTAGCAGTGAGCATCATAACTGGAATATCCCGCATCTCACTGTCTCGTTTCATATATTTAATCACTTGGATACCCGAGCCACCGGGGATCATCCAATCCAACAAAACTAAATCAGGATATGGATCGACCAACTGCCCTAATGCTGAATCATAATCATCGGCTTCGATAGGCTGAAAACCATTTTGTTCTAATACAAAACAAACCATTTCTCGGATGGGCGCTTCATCTTCAACAACCAGAATACGTCTTGCCATGGGTGATCCTGTGAATAAGGTTAGATTATTTGCGATTTTGCCGATTATGCGTCACTTTTATGACAGAATTATGAATTTACACTCTCGATTCTGACATACTTTCGTTAATTTAGATCTTTTCGCGCTTACCGTTGATATATTGCTGCGATTATTACTATCATTTTGTTGGTTTTTTTATTTCAACGTTCACAATAGCCACAATAACTTAAAAATACCGTGTTATCTCTCTTTTAGGCGGATCATTATGCGTATAATTCACACATCGGACTGGCATTTGGGGCAATATTTTTTCACCAAAACCCGTGCTCCTGAACATCAATATTTTTTACATTGGCTGATAGAGCAAGTTAAACATTATCAAGTTGATGCTGTGATTGTCGCCGGTGATATTTTCGATACCGGTTCACCACCGAGCTATGCACGCGAAATTTATAATCGTTTTATTGTTGAATTGCATAAAACAGGCTGCCAATTAGTTATTCTTGGGGGAAATCACGATTCGGTAGCGATGCTAAATGAATCTAAACAACTGCTTTCATATTTAAATATCCATGTTATCGCCAACGCTAATAATCAATCGATTGAACAATCAGTAATTGTATTAAACGATAGCCAAGGAAAACCGGGCGCGTTGCTGTGTGCAATCCCTTTTTTACGCCCTCGCGATATGATAAAAAGCCTGGCTGGGCAAAACAGCAGTGAAAAACAACAATCACTACTTGAGGCAATCACCGAGTATTATCATCAAAGTTATCAATATGCTGAGCAATTACGCCACCAGCTCGGCAAAGCTTTGCCGATTATTGCGACCGGGCATTTAACCGCAGTCGGTGCCAGCACCAGTGATTCGGTTCGGGATATTTATATTGGCAGTTTAGAGGCTTTCCCCGCCGATGCTTTTCCTCCCGCGGATTACATTGCTTTGGGGCATATCCATCGTCCACAAGTGATTGGTGGGCAAGCCCATATTCGCTATAGTGGCTCACCTATTCCGCTAAGTTTCGATGAAAATGGTCAAGATAAAACACTGTGTTTAATCGAGTTTACACAGGATAAATTAACCACTATCGAATGCCTCAGTATCCCCCAGTTTCAGCCGATGGCAACCCTTAAAGGTACACTTAACGATATTCAGCAGCAATTAAGCCCATATCAAAATTATCACGCTGAACGTCCGGTATGGCTGGACATTGAAGTTGCCTCGCAAGATTATTTAGCCGATATACAACAGCGAGTTGAACAAATGACCGCCGGATTACCGGTTGAAGTGATTTTATTACGTCGTGCTCGTCGCCAGAATCAAACGCTCAGTGCCACTGCCAATAATGAGACCTTGAATGAACTAACTGTCGAAGAAGTTTTTCTGCGACGCTTAGCCGATGCCGAGCTGGAAGACCCTCAATATCAACAGCGACTGACATTATTATTTCGCCAATCCTACGAAGCATTTCAGTCTACTGGGGAGGATCAAGCGTGAAAATTTTAAGCCTACGATTGAAAAATATTAATTCACTCAAAGGTGAATGGAAAATTGATTTCACTCAGGAGCCATTCGCTAGCCAGGGATTATTTGCAATAACAGGCCCAACAGGCGCAGGGAAGACCTCGTTGCTGGATGCCATTTGCCTCGCGCTTTATCACCAAACACCGCGCTTAGGAACGATTTCACAGAGTCAAAATGAGCTGATGACTCGCCATACCGGAGAATGTTTAGCTGAAGTTGAATTTGAAGTTAAAGGTATCGGTTACCGAGCTTTTTGGAGCCAACGTCGAGCAGGCGGCAAAGCCGGCGGAAAATTACAAGCGCCGAAAGGTGAACTAGCATACATAGCCGATGGAAAAATCTTGGCGGAAAAAGTTAAAGATAAATTAGAATTAGTTACTCAGTTAACTGGTTTAGATTTTGGTCGTTTTACTAAATCTATCTTGCTATCACAAGGGGAATTTGCCGCCTTCTTAAATGCCTCAGAAAAAGATCGGGCAGATTTACTGGAAGAAATTACGGGTACCGAAATTTATAGCCAGCTATCTAAATATATTTTCCAACAACATAAACTCGTCCGCAATTCGCTCGAGTTACTCAAGGCACAAGCCGGTAATATTGATGTGCTAACCCCAGAGCAACATCAATCTTTGCTTAATCAGCAGCAATTACTGACAGAGCAAGAACAACAGTTATCTCAACAGCGGCAGCAACTGCAACTCGCAGAACAGTGGCATCTTAAACAACAGCAATTGCTTGAACAGCAAAAGGTTCAACAAGTCCAAAAAATCGCGGCAGAAAAAGCCGTCACTGATGCCGCCCCCCAGTTGCAGATTTTAGCCAACAGCGAGCCAGCAGAAAAACTGCGCCCATTATGGAATGAGCTCCAGCGCAGTGAAAAAACTCTGGAGCAGCAGGCACAAAAACAACAACAAACCCAACAGCAACTCATCGCAGAGCAGGCTCGTTATCAACCACTTGAGCAGCAGAAAAAACAACTAGAAACTCAATTAAAACAGCATATAACGCAAACTTACCAACAAAACGAACTCATAGAAACTCAAATTCGTCCTCTGGATATAGATATCGATCACCTGCGTAAGCAATTATCGGGCGCAGAGCAACAGACCACCGATATTCAGCAACAACAGCAACAAAAAGCCACTCAACTAGCAAAAGTGGATACACAGTTAGCCCAAGATATTCAGCAGCAACAACAATTAGCCGGTGAACTGCAACACAACCAGCAGTGTACAGCTATCGCACCTAAACTTAGCGGCTGGCGACAAAATATTGCTTTATTATCAGGGTTATATCAACAACATGCCACACAGCAACAGCAGGCTGAAAAATTACAAATTGAGCAGCAAGAAATCCAGAAAACCCAGCAGACGCTGAGTAATAGCCTGCATTATGCCGAGCAAGAAAAACAACAAGCACAGCAACAATATCACCTTAGTCAGCAAGCCATCGCTCAATGGCAGCAACAGCATAATACTGATCAGCTAAAGCAGCATATAGAGCAACTGCAGCAGCGATTACACACGCTTAATCTGCTGCCCTATTTATTACAACAGCACAACGATAATCAGCAGTCGCTATCGTTAGCTGAACAGCAAATTATTGATTTATCAACATCGTTAAATCAATTAGCGCAGCAAAAAGTGACCTGTGAGAATAATATTGCGTTACGCCAGCCTCATCTAGATGATTTAACAGCAAAATTAGCACTCGAAAAGCAAATCGTCAGCTTAGAACAGCAACGCCAATTATTAATCGCAGGCGCGCCTTGTCCCTTGTGCGGCTCGCAAGATCACCCTGCCGTTGAAGCTTATCAACAACTGTCATCTAGCCAGACTGAACAACAATTAGCTCAATTAAATCAACAATTAGAACAAGATAAACAGCAACTCATCACGATCAATAGTCATATTGCGCTGGATAATGAACGTCTCGTCGAGCAACAAAAACAGCGTGAGAACTTAATTAAGCAGCAAAAAATCGTCGCACAGCAATGGCAAACAACCAGTGAGAAAGCCACAGAAACAGTATTACCTTATAGTTTAGAGGCCATTGAGCAGCGGCAACACAGCCTAAGCACACAATTAACTGAGAATACCCAATGGCTAGCCGAATTAGATATTTTAATTGAAAATCATAAGCATGCAGAAAAAATACTGACAACAAAACAAGAATACTATCAACAACAATCAGCAGCATTACAATTAGCTAATGAGCGTAATCTCCATAGCGTGCAGACCATAGCAGCCCTTGAGCAGCAACGGTATGCACTACATCAGCAACAACAAGATATCGAAGCCGAACTAAATAATCAGTTAGCTGAATATCAACTGTGTTTACCTGCCATAGAAGAACGACAATCTTGGCTGCAACAATTAGAGCAGCGTTGTCACCTATTTGAGCAACAGCAGCAACGTCTACAACAGCTTGCCCAGTCGATTGAATTGCAAAAAACTCAGCGCCAGTCATTGTATGAACAACAGATAACGCTAAGCCAACAACTTGATAAAATTCAACAACAAGTTGCTGAACATCGCCAATTAATTAATACCAAACACGCGTTGCGCGTTGCGCTATTTGGTCAGCAGCTAATATCGCAAGTACAAACTCAAGCACAGCAAAAACAGCAACAGCTAGAGCGTACACTGCAAGAAATAGATGCGGAGTTATTACTGGCTGAGCGGAAAATTTCCTCGCTACAAGGTCAAGCCAACGAGATTGAAACTGCACATAAAGAAGCTACCGCCGCTCAAGTAAAAGCACAAAACGACTTTGAACTAGCATTAAAGCATTGCCCATTTGCGACTCGTCAAGATTTTCTATCTGCGCTAATTACCGAAGAAGAAAGCCTGCGATTACAGCAATTAAAACAACAACTACAGCACGCATTATGGCACGCAGATAATCGTAGCCAGAGCATAGAACAATCGCTCAAAGAGCATGAGAATAATCAACCCGATCCCGCAAAACGAAACGCTATCGAAGCACTAAAAACACAGATTGAACAATATGATCTGGAAATTAGAAATATTACGCTACAGCAAGGGCAAATTCTCAGCCAATTAGCCACAGATAAGCAATTGCGCCAACAACAGCATGCGCTATTACAGCAAATAGAAAAGCAACAGCAACAATATGATGATTGGAGCTATCTAAATGAATTAATTGGCTCTGCCGAGGGTGATAAATTCCGCCGCTATGCTCAGGGATTAACCTTAGATCATCTCGTTAGTTTGGCTAATCTGCGCTTAAATAAGCTACATGGGCGCTATTTATTACAACGTAATAATTCAGGAACCTTAGAATTACAAGTGATCGACAGTTGGCAAGCAGACAGTGTGCGCGATATTAAAACTCTCTCAGGCGGCGAAAGCTTCCTAGTCAGTTTATCTCTGGCACTGGCATTATCCGATTTAGTCAGCCACAAAACACAGCTTGAATCTCTGTTTCTGGACGAAGGCTTTGGTACTTTAGATCCTGAAACCTTAGATATCGCGCTTGATGCACTCGATCATTTGAATGCCAGTGGTAAAACTATCGGAGTAATCAGCCATGTTGAAGCAATGAAAGAACGAATTCCACTGCAAATCGAGGTAAAAAAAATTAATGGACTGGGCTATAGTGAGTTACCAGGGAAATATAAAATATCAAAATAATTCAATGAATTATATTTGTTATCTTAACTTTATAACTGATTTTTTGGCCTAATTCTGCGATTAACACGTAAAAATTTGAACCTAAAGGTTAAAAATTTTTTCTATGATTTTTAGTGGCTACCGTTATAGTAGTTACAAGAGTTATTTATCAGGTAATTACTTACTGGATAATAATAAATTGTTTGAATAAACGTCAAAAATCATAAATTAACGAGCGCGCCTTACTCCGCATAAATAATCGTTAATTTATTGACATATAAAATATAAGTTATTGAATTACCTTATAGAAGCGCCTAGATAAAATACTAAAATTTTTAATCTATGCCGCATCTACCTAATGACCTAAGGAGACACACATGTCTAACGCCTTTATTGAAATGCTAAAAAACCGCCGTACTATTTATAATCTAGGCGATTCACTGTCAGTCTCTCATGACCATATCAGTCAGTTAGTTAAAGATGCCGTGAAGCACTCACCGTCTTCTTTTAATTCACAAACCTCACGTGTGGTCATTTTGTTCGGCGAACAACATAAAAAACTGTGGGATCTAACTAAAGAAACTTTGCGCGCTATCGTTCCCGCAGGATCCTTTGCTGCCACTGAACAAAAAATCGACAGTTTTGCCGCCGGTGCCGGTTCAATTCTATTTTTTGAAGATCTTAATGTAGTTAAAGGTCTGCAAGAAAAATTTGCTGCCTATGCGGATAATTTCCCAATTTGGTCTGAGCAATCCAGTGGTATGGCGCAATTAGCCGTATGGAGTGCATTGGCTGAAGAAAACATCGGCGCATCGTTACAGCACTATAACCCACTGATTGATAACTTTGTGGCTAAAGAATGGCACATCCCAGAACATTGGTTACTGCGTGCACAAATGGTGTTTGGCTCAATTAATGCGCCTGCGGGTGACAAAGACTTTATGGATGATGAACAACGTTTCAGAATCTATCAATAAAATTTTTAGTGGCCACAAAATAGCGCATCTACAATAGTGAGTGGTCACAAACCACACTATATAAAATATTAGCCATATTATACAAACGCCTCCTAGCTTATTTAAATTAGGAGGCGTTATTTATACTGTCTAGCAAATGCTCACTTAATGCTCGCGCGCTGGGCAATCAATCACCTTAAAATCGGTGCTATAACAAATATAAAATTCGTCGCGATTAATTTGGATATGCTTATTTTTTAATTGGGGATTATATTGCTGTAAAAATTCAATCAACTGCTTATTCGGCAATCTGTCAGCCGGTAAAACCAAACTATTAAATAGCGCCTGCTGTTTAGCAAAATATTGTTGTGGCTGCTCAAAATCACAAGCTCCGTGTTTTTCCCATTCACCTTGCAGTAAATCTGCCCCCGGCGAAGCACAAAGATACGGTTTCAATAACGAATAATCCACGGGCGCTAAATCACCTCGACATAAACGCGGATGCTTACTAATATCAGACCAATCGCGGCACTGTTCCATCGATTTACCATCACACGTTTGTGCCCATAAACCATGTACAATCCAACCAAATTTATTATCTGAAAAACATTGCAGTTCAAATTTTTTATATTCCTGCTGAGCTTTGTTTGCCTTATTTTTATACTTAAGCTGTTCAATACTGCGTCTTTTAGAATCACAAAATGTCGGCGAATAGTTAATAGCTAACTTAAAATAATCAGTTTTAGCCTGATCATTACGCCCATATTTATCGTGCTTCGCCTTAAAATTATAATCAATCGATGTAGTCGCAGGGACCTGACAAGAGACACCTTCAATTAATCTGTCTTGCGGCTTAAGCGTGGATGTAAGTTGACTTTCTGACGTCACACAACCTGCAGCGAGTAAAATCAGCACCACTGATAATCGTTTTAATGAACGCATCTTAAAATTCCCTGACTCGATATTTTATCTTTGAATTGTTTTTATAGTTTATTTTTGGATTAATAATAAAATTAGGTAACAGTAATAGGCCCACCCTAAAGGGCAGGCATTCTATTATTATTTTGCCATCAAATCTAATTGATAAACGGCGAAACCAATATCATCATTTCCAATATAAGTCATTGGATATTGGCCATGCTGCTGAATAAAATTAGCGGCTTTATCGCTCGGTGACGTTTCAATACGAATATCTAATTTTTTATCGCTATGAATTGGCATAAAGGACCAATTATTTTCTGCTTGAGTCGCAACTTGTCCCTGTTGTTTTGACACTTTGGCAATATAATTGGCTAAAATAGTCCGGTTTTCATCTGGGGAGGCAAAAGCGATATGATCATCACCGGTGCCGGCAAATTTACCGCCATAGCCCCGATAGTTATTGGTTGCCACTAAGAAAATCGCTTGTGGATCGATTGGTTTACCTTGATATGTAACGTCTTTAATGCGATTGGCTTGTTTATTCAGCAACTGGCAGTCGGTATCATATTTAGCTGGTTGTGTCACATCGACTTTATAATTTATGCCGCTGATGGTATCAAAATTATAGGTTCGAAAGCCGTCCCAATTAAGCAATGATTGCGGTTTACTGGAAGTCACATCAATTTGGTTATACATTCCTGCCGAGCATTCAAGCCATTCAATAACCTCGGCACCACTGGCTTTTACTACCACTAAGGTGTTGGGATAAAGATACAAATCGGCAGCATTACGAAATGTTAAATCGCCTTTTTCAACTTCAACAAAATCTGCGGGAGCATTTTTACGACCACCAGCTTTAAACGGTGCTGCTGCCGCTAATACTGGCAAATCAGCCAAATCTGGATCACCTTGAATAAACTGGCGTGTATAATCAGCCTGTGCATCATTAACTATTTGAACGGTCGGATCACTTTGTACTAAGGCTAAATAGCTGTACATATTTTCAGACGCTTTACCGATAAATTTGCCGACAAAATCACGGGTTCCCCGGTGCTGCTGTTCAATAATTTGTGCTAATTGAGCATCGCGTTCAACGAGCGGTTTTTTGTTGGTTTTATCATAAATAGGACGCGCTTCGGCCTTGGCTTCCGTGACTTTCCAGCTGCCACTGTCGTTATTCAATACCATATCGACGACTCCTAAATGATCGCCCCATTGACCCGGCATCACAGCAGGAACACCATTTACGGTACCTTTTTCAATATCAACGCCCTTGATATTGGCAAATTCTTGGCTGGGGAACACTCCGTGAGCATGGCCAAACATAATGGCATCTATACCAGCGACTTCGCTGAGATAATAAACAGAGTTTTCTGCCATGGCTTTATAAGGATCTTGTGAGAAACCCGAATGCGGAATAGCAACAATTAAATCGGCGCCTTCTTTTTTCATTTGAGGCACAAATTTGTTGGCAGTTTCGGTAATATCATTAACCACCACTTTGCCGTCTAAATTAGCTTTGTCCCAAATGGCAATTTGTGGTGGAACAAAGCCAATATAGCCAATTTTAATTGTATGGCTATTCCCCTCGCGATCTTTCACCGCAGTATCGACGATAATATATGGCGTAAAATAATTTTTGCCACTTTTAGCATCCATGATGTTGGCATTAATATAAGGGAATTTAGCGCCAGCAATCGCTTGTTTAAGATAATCGAGCCCAAAATTGAATTCGTGATTACCAAAATTACCCACGGTATAACCCATAGTATTCATCAGCATATGCGCCGGATGAGATTCTCCCTCAGCCAGCCCTTTGGCTGCCATATAGTCAGCAAGAGGGCTACCTTGGATCAGATCCCCATTATCGACCAATATCGCATTAGTTACTTCGCCTTTCGCAGCTTTGATCAAACTGGCGGTACGTACTAAGCCAAATTGCTCCGTTGATTTATCCTTAAAATAATCAAAATCAATTAAATTGCTATGAATATCAGAGGTTTCCATAACACGTAAATCAACTGTCGCCGCATTAACATTTGCAGCGATCAATAGAGCTAATGTTGAAATTTTCAACATATGCTTCACCATAATTACACCTCATTTATAGGTTATATCAAGGGGATACGCGAGTTTTACTTTCCCGGAGTTAACTCAGGGAATGCCATTCAAGATAAAGCCATTCATCGTCATATAACCGCGACGACTAGCTCGCTAAAAAACACTTTATTGCACTAAAAAAGCATGGATTTCAGCGAAAAATTTAAGCAATCATCGTTACATTACTAGTACATTAGTAAATAACACACCAATAAAATACACAGAAAAAACAATGAATTTCAATTATTTAATTATTCCGCGATACTATCAAAAAAGGTATATTTTTTCGTGAGTGTTATCACATTTGTCATGTTTACCTCAATCACATTACAAACATAGGGTGATCTACCCAGCAACTTTCTCAATTAATCAATTATTGCTGAGTTAAAATTACTTTGGCACTTAATGTTTTTAACCATCATTTTTTTCGCTAATCACCGGACAATTCGCTATCATTGAGCCAGTTCAATCTTGGAATAAAAAAGGTAGGTTGTGTCATGTGGTTCAAGAATTTAATTATTTATCGTCTAAATCGAGATTTAGCATTATCCGCCGATGATTTAGAACAACAGCTTGCCCCACTGGCTTATCATCCTTGTGGCAGCCAAGATATGATGAAAGTCGGTTGGGTACCGCCAATGGGACATCACAGCGATGCGCTCACTCATGTTTCAGGTAATCAAATTCTTATTTGTGCAAAAAAAGAAGATAAAATGTTGCCATCTCCAGTGATCAAGCAGGAGTTGCAAGACAAAATTGAACGTCTTGAAAGTGAGCAAGGAAGAAAACTCAAAAAAACTGAAAAAGATTCATTAAAAGATGAAGTGGTACACACCTTATTACCGCGCGCATTCAGTAAATTTAGTAAAACCTATATTTGGATAGATACCGTAAATCAACTGGTGATTGTTGATGCCGCAAGTGCGAAACGTGCAGAGGATAATTTAGCACTGTTGCGAAAAAGCCTAGGCTCTCTGCCGGTAGTTCCTCTGAGCTTTAAAAATCCAATTGAGTTGACTCTAACCGAATGGGTACGGGCGGGTGATTTACCGCAAGGTTTTGCTTTAATGGAAGAAGCAGAACTTAAAGCAATTCTGGAAGAAGGCGGTATTATTCGCTGTAAAAAACAAGATTTAGTCTCTGATGAAATTGCTGTACATATTGAAGCGGGGAAATTGGTTACCAAACTTTCACTCGATTGGGAGGAACGGATCCAATTTATGCTCGCCGATGACGGGTCATTAAAACGTTTAAAATTCAGTGAAACATTAAAAGATCAGAATGAAGATATAGGCAAAGAAGATTTTGCTCAACGTTTTGATGCTGATTATGCCTTGATGACAGGCGAGCTAAGTGCGCTTATTTTGCGATTAATTGATGTTCTTGGCGGCGAAGCTGAAAGTTAATTAGCCAATAATCAAATATTGCGTATGGAAATAGCTACCATGCGCAATTTCACCTTCCTTTCTCGATAATTACTATCCATTAATCCCCGTTGAGTATCACTAAAGCTAAACTAATCGCTCTAGCATTCAATTTACTGAAAAATATCCACTCCTTTGCAAGCTAAAATACGACTCCCATGACAGCTATCTGCTATTTTTTCACTCAGTTAACATCCTGATAACCCGCTTATTGACGGGATACAAAAACTCTGGTTGATTAAAAGTTAACTTCCCTCAGTCGTACTACCTAGCTCACATTATCCATATTCCATTATCGAGGAGACAACATGAGTATCGTGACCGAAACAATATTAGATCCAAGCTCAGTAGTTAGTCTGCAAAAAATCACCGCAGAAAACTTCTCTGAAATTTGCCTACTGAGCCACACTCTGGGTGAAGCTCAACGCTCAATGGTTGCAGATAATGCTTACTCGATAGTAGAAGCTCAGTTTTCTGATTGTGCTTGGTATCGCGGTATTTATGCTGATAATGTTCCTGTTGGATTCATCATGCTACATTCAGGATTAGATGATGATGAGCTCGAATATCAAGGTATTATGCTGTGGCGTTTTATGATAGCAGAACCTTATCAAAAACTCGGTTTTGGGCGCGAAGCTTTGCTGCAAGTTATTAATTATTTGAAAAATAAAGGCTACCCACGCCTATATAATAGCTGTGGCGAAGGCGAAGAGAGTCCCTTTGAATTTTATCAAAAACTGGGATTTGTCCCGACTGGAGCTTATGTTGATGATGAATGTGAATTAATGTTAGATCTTAATAACTGGCAAAATCTACAAAGTTAAATATATCGCTATATTTACTATGTTGTCTCATCCCTATTGATAAAAATAATACTATCAGCGCACACCGTATAACCTCAGCCATAGACGTCTACTAAATGGTATCGGTGTGCCAATTTCAATACTCTTATATTTAGTCCTGTAAAAATAACATCCCGCTGTTGTTTGAGATTCTCTCATAAACTATCTGCCGATTATTCCAATCTTTTTTACCGCTAATATGAAACAATCATTTCAATTACTATTAAACGATTATTTTTTGAACACCTGGCGATAATGGGTTTAAAAAACAAACAACAATTATTGATAAATTCAACTTTTTAAGTGAATTTTTAACTAAATTGGAAATATTAAACTATTTTTCATTTACCATTGTGGTCATTTGGATTATCGTAAAATGCTAAAAAATTTAAACATCAGCAAACAATTGTCTATAATTGGCAAAGAAGACTACTTTTTGTTAACAAACAAGGTTCGGGGATATGAAAAAGCTTTTAAAATATATTATAGGGATCATCATTCTTATAATTGTTGCTACATTAATTTTTCTTTTTAGACCAATAACTTCATCTCAGGTTAAAACTACCGCAGACGAGCCAGTGGTAGATGTCGTCCTTATCGGCGGCGGGGTCATGAGCGGTACATTAGGAACGTATCTGGCTGAGCTAGAACCAGATTGGCAGATCCGCATGTATGAGCGCTTAGATAATGTGGCTGAAGATAGCTCAAATGGCTGGAATAATGCCGGTACTGGCCACTCTGGTTTTATGGAAATGAACTATACACCGGAAAAAAATGGCAAAGTAGAAGTCTCTAAAGCGGCGGCTATTGCCCAACAATTTGAGATTTCAAAACAATTTTGGTCTTATCAAGTACAGCAAGATATTTTGGGCGCACCAAATACCTTCATTAATCCGGTTCCTCATATTGCGTTCGTTTGGGGCGATAATGTTGATTTCTTATCAAAACGCTATCAAGCGATGATCAAAAACCCGATGTTCTATGGCATGAAATATTCAGATTCGCCAGAAGAGATCAAAACATGGGCACCACTGATTATAGAAGGGCGTCCAGCTGATGAAAAAGTTGCCGCGACCCGCATGGATGTCGGCGCAGATGTTAACTATGGTGAAATTACTCGCCAGTTAATTACTAATTTAGCTAAAAACGATAATTTCAAACTTGAAACATCGACCGAAGTAAATGGGATTAGCCGTAATGACGATGGAACGTGGAGTGTCAGTTTTAAAAATGTTAAAACTGGAGCCGAAAGCCATGTTAAAACTCGCTTCGTCTTTATCGGTGCGGGCGGTGCTGCCATTAAATTATTGCAATACACTGGCTTAGAAGAATCTAAGCAGTATGCTGGCTTCCCTGTCGGTGGACAATTCTTAGTTTCTGATAATCCTGAAGTGGTAAAACAGCATACAGCAAAAGTGTATGGTAAAGCCTCGGTAGGTGCACCTCCAATGTCCGTTCCACATATCGATACCCGCTACTTAGACGGTAAAAAATATGTTCTGTTTGGTCCATTTGCTACCTATTCAAATAAATTCTTGAAATATGGAAGCCAATTAGACTTAGTCAATACCGTCAATAATAACAACTTATTCGGTATGATTGCTGTCGGTGCAGAAAACTTTGATTTGGTTAAATACCTGATAAGTCAGGTCATGTTAAACGATGAAGAACGATTCCAATCACTGCAAGATTATTATCCTGACGCTAAGAAAGAAGACTGGAAGCTAATCACTGCAGGACAACGTGTTCAGATAATCAAACAACCTGAAGGCAAACCTGCTGCACTGCAATTTGGTACAGAAGTATTTGTTTCTGATGATAAAACAGTTTCTGCATTATTAGGCGCATCACCAGGTGCTTCGACTTCTCCTTACATTATGCTGACTCTGTTAAATAAAGCGTTCCCAACAAAAGTGGAAAATCAATGGAATGAAAAACTGCATGAAATCATTCCTTCATACGGTAAAAATTTAGAAGAAGATCCACAACTTCTGGACCAAACACGTCAATATACTAGCCGTGTACTGGGCTTAAATTATACCCCAATGACACCTGCTAATGCGGAGCAATCCTCATCTGCGGTTACTGAAGCCCAAGCCCAGTAATCTATGCAGTAGCTAACTCGTCATTAATTTTAAAAGAGAGTATTTATATACTCTCTTTTTTTATTTCAAATTCTATCATCAGCCTCATATACGGGCGATTTTATACACCATCTCACCTTGTCTACTCGCTTTATCTCGCTGCCTTTTTTAGATACATGCTAAGGTACATATAAAAACTTACATAAAAAATCAGCCGGAAGATCATCGCTCTTCCGGCTGGCTATAATTATTTATCGATGTGATGGCTCAAACTCGATATTCCATCATTCTATTTTTGAATCAAATAACGAATTGTTGGACCATCTTGCTGAATATCTAATACTTTATAGCCATAATTAGCGGCATCAAGCGGAATATTATTGATGGATTGTGGACAATCACTAATTACCTCTAATATTTCTCCAGCCTTTAACGATGGCATAGCTTCAAGCGTCGCCACGGCAGGATATGGACAAGGTTCACCCACCATATCCAAACTATAATCAGGAATAATATTTTTCTGGCTCATACAGACTCCTTAACAGCCAATGGCATAGTTTGGATTCTTTTACGGAAAAAATGTTTTTCCCATACCAGCATCAAAATAAACGAAAGAGCAAGTAACAGATAAGTCACTCCTAATCCGCCCATCGGGCCAAAAGTTTTTAATAAATTAACTTTATCGAAATCGGTCGCTAACCACGGAGCAAAATCATCCCAGTAATAAGCTAATATTGTGGCGCCGATGATATTACCGAATCCAACCCACCAATAATGGACTTGCCCTTCGACCGCGCGATACATCCAACCTGTTTCACAGCCTCCCGCCAGCACAATACCAAAACCAAATAAGATCCCACCAAGAATAGCATTCGGCCCGGCCCAGAAGATTTTGGGTGATGCACCTAATTGAACATAACTAAAAATGCCTATCGTACTGACCGCCATTCCGATAATAATCGCTTTAGCCATATGAGTACGCCCAGTAATCCACAAATCGCGAAATGCAGAGGTAAAGCAGATTTGAGCCCGTTCAATTAATAAACCAAACCCAATACCGCACAGCATAGCAAAGCCCATAACTGGCGATTTTAACAAATAATAGAAAGCGCCCGCTAAAGAAAGCGCAAAAATAACCATGCCGAGCCTAAAGCGTCTACGCGCAACATCATGGCGCTGAGTTAACGGCGAAGCTGCAGTGACTTTTTTGAGTTTAACCGGAATACGGAACATCGGTAATAAGGTAAATTTAGCCCCGAAGTAAGAGCCAATAGCCGTCGCCACAGCAAAGAACCAAGCATGTAATGAGAACTGAGGGATACCCGTAAAAAATGCGGCTAAGTTACAGCCCATGGCTAAACGCGCACCAAATCCTGCAATAATACCACCAAGAATAGCTTGAAAAATACGGATACGATGTTGTGGCTGGCGTAATTTCACATTATTGGCCCATAATGCCGCTGCAATACAACCAGCAAACATACCAATAATCATCACACCGTCGATTCTGTCTAATGGTGTGCCTTCAAAGCCAATAATTTTAAAATATCCCCACTGCTCTGGATACGCACCAAACAACTGCATAATGTGTCCGCCCCAACGAGTAAACTCACCAGTCACAGCCCAAAAGGTGCCTGTTAATCCAAAATAATAGGTTGATAAGATACCGGCGGCAATGACCGCTGGCAGCGGTTTCCAAAAGCGCACCAGATAGAGTGATTTAAATTCAGACCAATTCATAATAAATTCCACAATATTCACGTCAGGCACCTGACAGAGAATGCTACTATCGCCAAATTTGCGCACAGCAGGTTTGATCGCGGTATCTTACTACGATTAAATATTTTCAACAGTACAATATAGAGGGGATTTATTAAAAAACTGTTATAGCTAAAAATAAAGCAAAAAAAAGCGTTATCAAAGATAACGCTGCTAAATATATAGCTTCATTGTATCGATAGAGGGGTAAATATATATGAAAAATTCACCGTAAAACGGCTTATTGCTTGCTATGCGTAGTAAAAGTCAGCCCATCTAACTTTCATTAATAACACGACAGAAACAATACTTATTTAATTTAAGAAACGAGAATAAAAGATAAAACTGATGTAACTTAATTATAAGTTTAATTGAAAAATAGATGTTCAATTAACTAGGTTTGAATAATTTAATACTTCAAAAAATGACTTAATATTATTCGCTGGTTTTGATCAGTATTGAAAAATTATCTTTTTGATAGCGTCCTGGTGTATAAAAATTTACTGGCTTAAATTAAAAAGTATTCAAAAATGTTTCAAAGTGTTATCTAACTGCATTATAACCCAACAACTGACTAGCGCAAGTATTTTTTTGATTTAAATCAAATTAACCAATAACAACAAAATTATACCAATAAAAACAATATCTTGAAATTTACATATAATTAAAAACACAGTAATAACTCTAATTAAAGGTTATTTTCATCAGCTTTACGCTGTTACAAATTATATTAACAAGTATTGATATCATCTGCTGGTTTGCTGTATTAAACACAAAAAATACGCATTAAATTAATCAGGCTAATTAGCCTTTAATTAATTTATCTTATTATTGATAAAAATAATCATGAATTTATTGAATGAGCCATAGCTAAAATGAATAACTAATGTTATTTCAAATATAATTAATTAAATAAATAATAAATTATTAAGTGACTTATTACCAATTCAATTTATCATTTAATTAACATTATTGATAACTAAGTAGGATTTAGATAAAGTAATAAAGCACTAATAATTTAAACCACATTATTATAATGGTTTAAATTAGGTAATCAATTATTAGTTAATTGCTACAAAAATAAACAGAAACAGCGCCTATGGCGACTAACATAAATAGTCAAAATCTACGGTAATATAATGTTTAATTTAAAAAAAAACGGCCTCAGCTATTTATATTGAGACCGTTTTAATACATTTCAATTAATGATTAATAAATTGATTTACGGTGCCTTAGAAACAGTTTCCATCCCGACTAAGCCAATCTTTAAATAACCAGCTTGACGTAACGCATTCATAACATTCATCATCGTTTCATAATCAACCGTCTTATCAGCTTGAAAGAAAATAGTCGTTTCTTTATTAGCACTAGTCAGACCATCGAGTACACTAGACAACTGTTCTTTTGATACTGCCTGCTCACCAACAAATAATTGACTATCTGCCTTAACCGTCAAGAATACCGGTTTTTCTGGTCGAGGCTGTGGCTGTGCCGTTGAGGCAGGTAAATCAACTTTAATATCGACCGTAGCTAATGGGGCTGCAACCATAAAGATAATCAATAAAACCAGCATCACGTCGATAAAAGGCGTGACGTTGATTTCATGCATTTCACCGCTATCATCCAGTTCTTCGCCTAAACGCATTGCCATAATAATTACCTTGCTTTGCTATTTTCTAAATCGAGATCACGACCTAGCAATAATGCAGCTTGTGCTGCCATATCACCGACCTGCCCCCGATAGCTGTTGATCATACGAGCAAATATATTATAAATAACTACTGCTGGAATCGCCGCAATCAAACCAATCGCCGTTGCCAACAATGCCTCAGCAATACCAGGAGCCACAACCGCCAGATTAGTTGTTTGTGAGTGCGCGATACCAATAAAACTGTTCATTATTCCCCATACCGTGCCAAAAAGCCCGACAAATGGAGAAATAGCCCCGATAGTTGCAAGATAGCCATTACCTCGTCCCATATAACGACTAATTGCCGCAACAGCGCGCTCAAGACGAAATGTTGTTCGCTCTTTTGTACCGGCAAGATCGGTGCTATTTAATGAGAGAGTACGCTCTGAGGCCGCTTCATTTAATAGCAAATATGAGATACTGGTTTTGCTAAATTTTTCAGCAATTGACAGTGCTTCATCCAGCGAAGCTACATCGGCTAAAGCCCGTTGCTCTTTTTTCAATCGACGACGGGCAGTTATTAGCTCGGCACCTTTGGAGAAAAATAATGCCCAAGTGATTACTGAGGCAATAATTAAGCCGATCATAACCACTTTTACCACTACATCGGCATTTTGATACATTCCCCAAACAGATAGGTCTTCATTAAATCCACCTTTGGGTTGTTCAGCGACGAATTCTTCAACCGCCACTGGCCGTCCTTCATTGCCTTCTAAAGACGCATTATTCTCAGTAATCGCAGGTATTGCCGAATCAGGCTTAGATTCCGCGATTGTTTGGCCATTTACTGCGCTAGAATTAGATGAAACTGAATTTAGTGGTGCTGATTGTTCTGCATTTGGCGTTGCGGGAGTGGTATCTGCAACCGCAGAACCCGACAAGCCGATTGCCAATAGAATAGAAGCTGTCAATTTACGCATCAGTTGGCCTATTACTCTCTTTTACCTATTTAATGAATATTTAGTCGCGATGAACTTCCTTTACATCGACTAACCCCGCAAAGCACACATCCATCCGCAAATGCTATGCGCCACTTTTCTTTGCTAATACTCCTCTGGAATACAGAGAGATGTTCAATAAAGCTATCTTAAAGCTATTCTGGAGCATAAGAAAAGTGCTGAAAATAACCGCAGTTTTAACATTACCGTCGCTGATAATTCAAACTACGCTGAATATATGCTAGAAAAACATGGCAAATAATAGCAGACACAAGATGAATTGATAGTAATTATCATTACTATTCAGCATTTTTTTGTTATTTTCCCAAAAAAACTAACTTGATTAAATAGTCGATAACTTTTTTTTATCTATTTTCCCGATCAAATTGAATAATTATCAGGTTCAAGATTTCTATTTGTACTTATCAAGCAAAATCATTTAACGTCAAAGCAAGGCTTTGTTAAATAAAAAATCAGCCTATGTAGTTTTAGATTAATAGCAATTCGAAGTATTTAGGGATCGAGAGGCCAATATGACAAACGAAAAATTATACACACAGTTAGTCCAGATAGGCAGAGATGCCAAATATACTCAAAAAGGCGTAAATCCGATTATTCAACGCTCCTCTTCCATTATCTTTGATTCGCTGGCGGATAAACAACACGCCACTACTAATCGCAGTAAACAAGCCTTATTTTATGGCCGCCGAGGTACGCAAACGCATTTTGCCTTTCAGCAGGCAATGACTGAATTAGAAGAAGGTGCGGGATGTGTATTGTATCCTTCTGGTGCAGCCGCTATCACAAATTCTATCCTCGCATTTATCCAAGCCGACTCTCATATCGTAGTGAGTGGTGCTGTTTATGATCCAACCCAGAATTTTTGCGATCAGATCCTCAGTAAACTGAAGGTGAAAACGAGCTATATAAATCCACTTATAGGCGAAGATATTACCGATTATCTGCAACCAAATACTCGGGTGGTTTTCCTTGAGTCCCCCAGCTCTATTACCATGGAGATCCAAGATATTCCGGCGATCGTACAAGCAGTGCGTAGTTATAATCCCGAAATTATCATAATGATGGATAATACTTGGGCTGCGGGAGTGCTGTTTAAACCACTGGATCATGATGTTGATATTTCTATTCAATCAGCCACTAAGTATATTAATGGGCATTCTGATGGCATGCTGGGTATTGCTGTGGCTAACCAACGCTGTATTGATACCTTACGTGAAAACTCTTATTTGTTAGGGCAAACGGCTGATCCCGATAGTATTTATATGGCAGGACGTGGTCTACATACACTCGCAGTACGCTTAAAACAGCATGAAAAAAGTAGCCTCGAAATTGCACATTGGTTAGAGAAACGCCCTGAAGTTGAATGTGTTTATCACCCCGCATTAGCGAGTTGCCCTGGACATGAAATATTTAAACGCGATTTTAGTGGCTGTAATGGCTTGTTCTCTTTTAGCTTAAAACAGACGTTATCCGGCCAGCAGTTCCAGAATTTTCTCGATTATTTTACCCATTTTAAAATGGCATTTTCATGGGGCGGCTATGAATCACTCATTTTAGGTTATCAACCCGAAGATCTCCGAGCGATGCGACAATATGATTATACTCCAGCCGCAGGAACCCTATTCCGCCTGCATGTTGGTTTAGAAGATAGTACCGATTTAATTGCCGATTTAGCCGCCGCATTTGCACGACTTTAATTGCAAATACCGGAGCAGTGAAAAAACAATACTCAGTATATTTATCTAGATCATTGCTCCTTCGGCCTTTTAACGTAAACAAATCAAAACGGAAGGTTTTTTTTATTGTAAAATAGCTAATAAATATAATTTATCAGCAAATAACAGGAACGATTATGGAAGTATTACACGAAATTGTGCGTGCCCTTTGGGATCACGATTTCATGAAACTCTCCAATCCCGATATCCTTTGGGTTATTTATGGGGTTCTTTTTATCGTTATCGTTTTAGAGAATGGTGTGTTACCGGCGGCATTCTTACCGGGAGATACACTGTTAATCCTCTCCGGTGCCTTGATTGCTAAAGGGGTTTTACATTTTATCCCTACGATATTAATCTTGACGGTCGCCGCTAGCCTCGGCTGTTGGCTAGGTTTTCTGCAAGGGCGATGGCTAAGTGATACCAAGGTGGTCAAACGCTGGCTAGAACAATTGCCGCAAGAATATCATCACAAAGCCAATCATTTGTTTCATAATCAAGGATTATATGCGCTATTAATCGGGCGTTTTCTGGCATTTGTTCGCACCTTGTTACCAGTATTAGCCGGATTATCCGAGCTAAGTCATCGTCGTTTCCAGCTATTTAACTGGTTAAGTGGATTATTATGGGTCGGCCTCATAGTGACTCTCGGCTATGCTCTAAATCAAATTCCATTTATTAAGCAACACGAACAATTGGTTATGAGCGCATTAATGATATTACCGATTTTATTGCTGGTTGCTGGGCTTATCGGCTCAATAGTTATGTACTGGAAGCACCGAAAAAATCGCTCAAGCCATTAATTAGTCGATAAATAGATACGACTCACCACATTGATACTGTAGGTGCCAAATAGGTGCGAGCTTAATTTTATATATAAGCCGCACCAAATGCCGACTCATTATTTTCAGTATTTTGACCTCGGCTAAAATCATCTCTTTGCTAAATATTTCTATAAAGTAAATATACGTATACCGCATCAAATAGCCTTTCAATGCAATTCACTCGTGCTATGTTTAATACAGATTGATACTCACTATTAAGGAGATAATCATGGATAAGCAAACTTACATCACGCTAGCTGATGGGAATCGCATGCCGCAATTAGGATTAGGTGTTTGGCAAGCGACAAATGATCAGGCCGAGAATGCAGTACACACCGCGCTTGATAACGGCTATCGTTCCATCGATACCGCAGCAATTTATCAGAATGAAGAAGGCGTAGGAAAAGCATTGAGTACCACGTCAGTGCCTAGAGAATCTCTGTTTATCACCACCAAGTTATGGAATACAGACCAACAACATGCACGTAAAGCATTGACCGATAGCTTAAAAAAATTGCAATTGGACTATGTTGATCTGTATTTGATGCACTGGCCAGTCCCAGAACAAGGGCATTATGTTGATGCTTGGCAGCAAATGATTGAATTACAAAAATCGGGCCTCGCTAAAAGTATCGGTGTATGTAACTTCCAACCAGCACATTTACTGCGCTTAGAAGCAGAAACTGGTGTTAAGCCGGTGATCAATCAGGTAGAAATTCACCCACTGCACGCTCAACTTGAGCTGGCGTGCTGGCAAAAATGTCATGATATAGTGACCGAATCTTGGAGCCCTCTGGCTCAAGGCGGTAATGGGGTCTTCGATAGCGAAATTATTCAAGCATTAAGTAAAAAATATGCAAAAACACCAGCACAGATTGTGATCCGCTGGCATATCGATCGCGGCTTAGTCGTTATCCCTAAATCTGTCACTGAATCACGAATTATAGAAAACTTAGCTGTCTTTGATTTTAAATTAGACAAAAGTGAAGTTTTAGCGATTAATTTACTGGATCAAGGTAAACGACTTGGCCCAAATCCTTATACCTTTAGCCGCGCAGATTAATTTTTAATTGGCTCAAAAAATAAATAGCCCGGTATGACCACCGGGCTATTTTCATTGAACAAACTAATTAATTTTTTATATCATTAGCTTTTATACTGTCAATTTTTAGCATTAATTAGCGCATGCATTTCCTGCACTGAAATCACGGTTTCAGTAGGATCGGCACTTAATGACATCGTTGTCGCAAAACCGCCATTTAGCGTAGTATCGTAATGCACTTTATATTGCAGCGCACTGCGACGCATCAGTTTAGAATCTTCGATAGCCTGGCGACCTGCCGTTGTATTAACGATATAGTCATATTCACCATTCTTAATTCTATCCTGAATATGTGGGCGTCCTTCATGTACCTTATTAACCAAACGTGGATTGATCCCCGCTTCCCCTAACACGATAGCTGTACCGTGAGTCGCATCGAGTTCAAAGCCATGTTTTAATAATTTAGCGGCTAAATCGACCACACGCGTTTTATCACCTTCACGCACTGATAATAAGGCACGGCCTGATTTTTTCATGGTCGAACTGCTGCCCAACATCGCTTTGGCGAACGCTTCGGCGAATGTACGGCCAACTCCCATAACCTCACCAGTCGAGCGCATTTCTGGCCCTAAGATAGGGTCAACACCGAGGAATTTGTTAAACGGCAGCACCACTTCTTTCACCGAATAATAAGGTGGAATGACTTCCTCTGTCACACCTTGTTCTGCTAAGGTTTGTCCTACCATCACGCGCGCGGCTACTTTGGCTAACGGCACACCAGTCGCTTTAGATACAAAAGGGACGGTTCTTGCTGCACGCGGATTAACTTCAATCAGATAAACTTCGTTGCCTTTTACCGCAAATTGGACATTCATCAACCCACGAACACGTAATTCGAATGCCAGTTTTCTGACTTGCTCACGCATCACATCTTGAATTTCTTGGCTTAATGTATAGGCAGGCAATGAACATGCTGAGTCACCAGAGTGAACTCCCGCTTGTTCGATATGCTCCATAATTCCACCAATAAAGACCATTTCACCGTCACAAATGGCATCAACATCGACTTCAACAGCATCATCTAAGAAGCGATCAAGAAGTACCGGTGCATCGTTTGAAACGCTAACCGCCGTCTGGAAATAGCGACGTAAATCTATCTCATCGTTAACAATCTCCATCGCTCGACCACCAAGCACATAAGATGGGCGCACAACCAATGGATAGCCAATCAAATTGGCTTTTTCTACCGCCTGTTCAATCGCTGTTACCGTCGCATTTTCTGGCTGTTTCAGGTTTAAGCGGTTTACTGCTTGCTGGAAACGCTCCCTATCTTCCGCTCGGTCGATAGCATCTGGGCTAGTACCGATAACAGGAACACCCGCAGCTTCAAGTGCACGTGCTAATTTCAGTGGCGTTTGACCGCCATATTGAACAATAACGCCTTTCGGCTGTTCAATACGTACAATTTCTAACACATCTTCTAAAGTAACAGGTTCAAAATAAAGACGGTCGGAGGTATCATAGTCGGTTGAAACTGTTTCAGGGTTGCAATTGACCATAATGGTTTCATAACCATCTTCACGCAAAGCCAATGCTGCATGAACACAGCAATAGTCAAATTCAATCCCTTGTCCGATACGGTTAGGCCCGCCCCCCAGAACCATAATTTTTGGTTTGGCGTCGCTCGGATTAGATTCGCACTCTTCTTCATAAGTTGAATACATGTAAGCGGTATCCGTAGAGAACTCCGCTGCACAGGTATCGACACGTTTATAAACGGGATGCAAACCATAACCTTGGCGTAATTTACGCACTTCGGCTTCAGAAACACCGACTAGGCTGGCTAAACGAGCATCTGCAAATCCTTTGCGTTTCAAATGGTACAAGAATTCTTTAGTTAATCCGTTAATGCCCAGCTCTGCAACTTGCTCTTCGAGACGGACTAGTTCTTCAATTTGCACTAAGAACCAGCGGTCGATGTTAGTCAAATTAAACACGCCATCGATAGATAATCCCGCGCGAAAAGCATCGGCGATATACCAAGCACGCTCAGCGCCGGCATCTTTAAGCTCACGGCGAATACGTGTCAAGGATTCAGGATCATCTAAGCTGACTTTTGGATCAAATCCGGTCGCGCCAACTTCCAGACCGCGCAATGCTTTTTGCATTGATTCTTGGAATGTACGGCCAATCGCCATCACTTCGCCCACAGATTTCATTTGTGTTGTCAGACGATCGTTAGTTCCAGCGAATTTTTCAAAGTTAAAACGTGGAATTTTAGTGACGACATAGTCAATTGATGGCTCGAAAGAGGCTGGCGTTAATCCACCTGTGATATCATTCATCAACTCATCAAGGGTATAACCGACCGCTAATTTTGCCGCAATTTTGGCAATCGGGAAGCCGGTCGCTTTTGAAGCTAAAGCTGAAGAACGCGAAACACGCGGGTTCATTTCGATAACAATCAAACGGCCATTCTTAGGGTTTACCGAGAACTGAACGTTTGAACCGCCGGTTTCCACGCCAATTTCACGCAATACTGCCATCGAGGCATCTCGCATGATTTGGTATTCTTTATCAGTTAATGTTTGTGCCGGAGCAACAGTGATTGAGTCGCCGGTATGAATACCCATGGCATCAAAGTTTTCGATTGAGCACACGATAATGCAGTTATCATTTTTATCGCGCACAACTTCCATTTCATACTCTTTCCAACCAATTAATGATTCATCAATCAATAATTCATTGGTCGGTGATAAATCTAAACCGCGGGTACATATTTCTTCGAATTCTTCACGGTTATAAGCGATACCACCACCGCTGCCACCCATGGTAAATGACGGACGAATAATACAAGGAAAACCAACATCATCGGCAACCGCATAAGCTTCTTCCATGGTATGCGCAATACCAGAACGGGCAGTTTCAAGACCGATTTTTTTCATCGCTTTATCAAAACGCTGGCGGTCTTCAGCTTTATCGATAGCATCGGCAGTTGCACCAATCATGGTGACGCCAAATTCTTTTAGTACGCCTTTGCGTTCAAGTTCTAATGCGCAGTTAAGTGCAGTTTGTCCACCCATCGTAGGTAAAACAGCATCTGGGCGTTCTTTTTCGATGATCTTACGCACAACTTCCCAGTGGATCGGCTCAATATACGTGGCATCCGCCATTTCAGGATCAGTCATAATGGTCGCTGGGTTAGAGTTCACCAGAATCACCCGATAGCCTTCTTCCCGCAATGCTTTACATGCTTGAGCACCTGAATAATCGAATTCACATGCCTGACCAATAACAATAGGCCCTGCTCCAAGGATCAGGATGCTTTTAATATCTGTACGTTTTGCCATTTTCCGCTCCCAATTATTCAGCTGTGCTACGTGGATTTTCTTGACGATATGCGGTGATCAACTCGATAAAGTGATCGAACAGTTTCGCTGCATCATGTGGCCCTGAGCTGGCTTCTGGGTGTCCTTGAAAACTAAATGCCGGTTTGTCAGTGCGATGAATACCTTGCAATGTGCCATCAAATAATGATTTGTGCGTCACACGCAAGTTAGCGGGTAATGTCGTCTCATCTACAGCAAAACCGTGATTCTGTGCGGTGATCATCACCACATCGTTATCGATATCTTTAACTGGATGATTGGCACCGTGGTGACCAAATTTCATTTTTATCGTACGTGCACCACTGGCTAAGGCTAATAACTGGTGCCCTAAACAGATACCAAAAACAGGAATGTCGGTGGTTAAAAATTGTTTAATAGCGTTAATCGCGTAGTCACATGGGGCTGGGTCGCCAGGGCCATTGGATAAGAAAATACCGTCTGGTGCCATTTTTAAAACGTCTTCAGCAGAGGTATCAGCAGGAACAACGGTCAAACGACAGCCTCTATCCACTAACATCCGTAAAATATTACGCTTAGCCCCAAAATCGTAAGCGACAACATGATACGGTAACTCAGCCGGATCTTTCGCAGCTTGCTGACCGTCTTGTAAGGTCCATGAACCTTGTGACCATGGATACGCTTCACGCGTTGTGACTTCTTTAGCTAAATCTAAACCATTTAATCCGCCAAAAGCTTTAGCTTTTTCTAAAGCAACTGCGGGATCTAAATTATCACCGGCAATAATGCAACCGTTCTGTGCGCCTTTCTCTCTTAGTATGCGCGTCAATTTCCTCGTATCTATATCGGCGATAGCAACAATCTGCTGGCGCTTCAAATAATCAGACAAACTTTCTTGTCCACGGAAATTACTATACACCAAAGGTAAATCACGAATAACTAACCCTTGAGCATGCACGCGAGGTGACTCTTCATCATCAGCGTTGGTGCCGACATTACCGATATGGGGATAAGTGAGAGTAACAATTTGGCGGGAATAGGAAGGGTCTGTAAGAATTTCTTGGTATCCGGTCATTGACGTATTGAAAACGACTTCTCCAACGGCGGCACCGACAGCACCGATAGCGCGGCCATGGAATTGGGTTCCGTCTTCCAGAACCAATATAGCTGACTTTATCAAAACACCCTCCAGGGAATAATAAATCACGGTTTGTGCATATTAATTCAGATTTGAGGATCTAAATCAATGCCAAATTGCTTTTTTAAGCAAAAATTTGGCAAATTGCGCGCATTCTAATGATGCAAAGGGCAGTTGTCTAGAAAAATCATTATATTTATTACTTTTTTCTTTCTTTGACCCTATTAAGTCCCTATAAACAGTAAAACAAAGTCTCATATGAGTAAAGTAAACGATTGCAATAGAAGATAATTAAAAAGCGTTATAGAAAAACAGCCATCACGCTTATAGCGGTGAATTATTAATCACAACGGCAGTTAAAAACAAAGATAAACAACAAAAACAACCAAATAAATAATAATTGATAATTACAAAGAGATAAATCACAATAAAGTTATTATTATTGTGATTTATCAATTAATTAAAAAACAATTAAATTAAAGTGAATCAAGATTAAGCACATCTTTCATATCAAATAATCCTTTATTTTTAGACTTTAACCAAACAGAAGCCTTAACAGCGCCATTTGCAAAGGTCATTCGACTCGAAGCCTTATGAGTTATTTCAACTCGCTCGCCGATATCAGCAAACATTGCGGTATGCTCGCCGACTATATCGCCAGCTCTCACTGTCGCAAAACCAATAGTGTGTGGTTTGCGTTCTCCGGTATAGCCTTCACGCGTATAAACCGCACAATCTTTCAGTGAGCGGCCTAATGCGTGGGCGATTGATTCTCCCATGGCCAATGCAGTGCCTGAAGGCGCATCTACTTTATGGCGATGATGAGCTTCAATAATTTCAATATCGCTATAATCGCCCATGATTTTTGCCGCTTTTTCTAGCAATTTCAGCACTAAGTTCACTCCAACGCTAAAATTGGCAGCAAAAACAATTGGAATAGAGTGCGCCGCATCAGCAATGGCTTGTTTACCCGCATCATCAAATCCGGTAGTGCCAATAACCATGGCTTTATGATGTGCACAGCAAATTGATAGATAATTAAGTGTGGCTTCTGGGCGAGTAAAATCGATAACCACATCAAAATTATCCGTAATTTTCGCCAAATCATCTTGAATCAGCACGCCATTACAGCCTATTCCTGCCATTTCACCCGCATCGACATCTACCAAAGATGAACCAACACGTTCGATTGCTGCACCAAGGCAGACGCCATCCAGTTGTGCTGTCGCTTGGATCAATTGACGTCCCATGCGCCCACCAGCCCCAACAATAGCAACTCGCACTAATGAATCTGTCATGTTTTCCCTTACTTAAAATATGATTTAAAGAAATTAATAACAGATTAGCGATCATCGTTGAGCTGTGCCAGTGTTAAACGACAGTTATTAACAAAAGCCTATAAAGCCATGGAATTATCAGAAAAACTTGTAATAAAACATGAAGAGGGAAAAGTATGACTAAAAAAAGGAAAAAATAGGGAGAGATGCCATCTTTATACGCTTAAGATGGCATTAAAAATAGGCAGCCACTCTACTAACTTAGAATGATATTATTGCTAAACAATGACAAAAAAGACGATGAAGCCATTTTTTAAATCACTTGTTTAACATCGACGCGCAGTTCTTTAGGCACTTCAAAAACAATGTTTTCTTCGCGCCCCTGCAAATCAGTCACCTCACCGGCGCCTAACTGCTGTAAACGCTCAATCACTTGGCGCACTAAAATATCAGGCGCTGAAGCCCCCGCAGTCAACCCAATAATCTGTTTATTTTCTAGCCATTCAGTTTGAATATCGTCAGCAGAATCAATCAAATAAGCAGGTTTATCCATACGCGATGCAAGTTCAGCTAATCGATTTGAATTGGACGAGTTTTTTGACCCCACCACCAGTACAATATCTGCCTGCTGGGCTAAATCACGAGCCGCTTCTTGACGATTAGTTGTGGCATAACAGATATCATCTTTACGTGGTCCGACAATTTTAGGGAATCGCTTAACCAAAGCATCAATAACATCCGAAGTATCATCTACAGACAGCGTAGTCTGGGTCATAAAACTCAGATTATCTTCATCTTTAACTTGGAGTTTCAATACATCTTGTGGATTTTCGACCAAGTACATCCCGCCTTCAGGGTTGTTATACTGCCCCATCGTGCCTTCAACTTCAGGGTGCCCAGCATGGCCAATTAAAATGGCTTCTTTGCCTTTACGGCTCGCGCGAGCGACTTCCATATGCACTTTAGTGACCAACGGACAGGTCGCATCAAATAGCATAGTTAAATTACGTTCTCGGGCTTCTTGACGAATAGCCTGTGACACACCATGGGCTGAGAA
This sequence comes from Moellerella wisconsensis ATCC 35017, assembly GCF_001294465.1. GTDB lineage: Bacteria > Pseudomonadota > Gammaproteobacteria > Enterobacterales > Enterobacteriaceae > Moellerella > Moellerella wisconsensis. Next base: position 82,166 of record NZ_LGAA01000010.1, on the reverse strand, counting down.
AATCAGAATAGCGCCATCAGGGACATCAGATATTTCTTCGATGAAAATCGCACCGCGTTCACGCAGATTATTTACTACGTAGCGGTTATGTACTACTTCATGGCGTACATAAATAGGTGCGCCATACATTTCTAACGCACGCTCGACAATACTAATTGCGCGATCAACACCCGCGCAAAATCCACGAGGATTAGCCAGCAATATCTGCATTTTGACTCTCCATTTGCGGGTCAATCTCAAGCACTTCAATATCGAAAGTGATATTTTGTTCGGCGAGAGGATGATTAAAATCAACGGTGATTGATTCACCATCGATTGATTTTACAACACCTGGCATTTCACTGCCATTAATGGCCGTAAACAGAATAATAGTCCCAATTTCTGGGATCCCAGAATCAATAAAATCACGTAAATGAAAATACTGAACTAAATCAGGATTACTTTTACCAAAAACGGTATCACCGGGCAGAGTAAACTGTTTTTTCTCCCCCACAGTCAACCCAAGAAGTTCAGCTTCTAATTCTGGAGACAGTGAGTTATCCCCGAGACGAAATAAGGTCGGTTTTCCCTGACTGAGTGACGAATCAGCGGTTGAGCCATCTTCCAGTTTAAGCGTAAAGTGCAGTAAAACTGCACTGTGCTCCTGCACCTGCGTAGACATGTATAAAACCTATTAGCAAAAATAAAAATCAGCCCGGCGAACCGGGCTGATAAGGTGTCATGGTAAGGCCGATCTCTTACAGGCTATCCAACCAACTATTTAGCCTGCTTGGCCTGCGATTTATTTTCGGGTAAAAAACTTTCGAAAATAATTAACGCCGCTCCGACACAAATTGCCATATCGGCAAGATTAAATGTCGGCCAATGCCAATTCCCAACATAAAAATCGAGATAGTCGATCACAAATCCATGCATTAGACGATCAATTAAATTCCCAATCGCCCCACCAATAATCAAGGCATAGGCTATGTTACTTAATCTTTTAGCGGCACTTTGGCGATACATCATGACGATTAAAATCACTGAAATAGCAATAGCTATTCCCGCAAAGAACCAGCGCTGCCAGCCACCTTTATCGGCTAAAAAGCTAAATGCAGCGCCAAAATTTTGCGCATACATTAGATTAAAAAATGACGTAACTTCAATCGGTACATACAGTCTGAAATTTTGATAAACGTATTGTTTAATCGCAATATCCAGAATTAAGACCAATACAGTTAACCATAACCAACGTAAACCAGTGGAAAAAATGGGTGTCTTCATTATGCAAACTTACGCTTTTCACCGTCACCGGCGACATTAGTAACACAGCGGCCACACAAATCAGCATGCTCTGCATCTTTACCGATATCGGTCGTGTAATGCCAGCAACGAGGGCATTTTTCACCTTCGGCTTTGCTAAAGGCAATTTTCAGACCGCTCAGCTCGCTGTCTTGAGCTTCGGCTGGTGCTTGTGCGATATCGACTACTTTGGCTTGCGATGTCAGCAGAGCAAAACGTAATTCATCACCAAGTTGATTCAGTTTTTGCGCTAATTGGCTATCTACATACAGAGTTACAGCGGCTTCCAATGAACTTCTGATATGTTTATCAGTACGTGCTTGTTCAAGCACTTTGTTCACTTCGCTACGAATAATCAGCAATTCAGCCCAGAAATCATCATTCATTTGCTCATCGGCTTTTAAGCCAAACAGCTGCTCGTACCACTCTTCAGTTAATACAAATTTACTGCGCTCGCCCGGCATCTGCTGCCAAATTTCTTCTGCGGTAAAGGACAGAATAGGCGCAATCCAACGAACCATAGCTTCTGATATATGGTACAACGCGGTTTGACAGCTACGACGCGCAATACTGTCGCTTTTCGCCGTATATTGACGATCTTTAATTATATCGAGGTAGAAAGAACCCATTTCGATAGAACAGAAATGCATCAGGCGCTGAACCACTGATAAGAAATCATACTCTTCGTAATGTTTCAAGATTTCTTCTTGTGCTACTTTTGCACGGCCTACCGCCCAGCGATCAAGGCTGACCATATCTTCTGGTTTAACCTGATCGGTTTCTGGATTAAAACCGTTTAAGTTCGCCAGCAAGAAACGGGCAGTATTACGAATACGGCGATATGAATCAGCAGCGCGTTTCAAGATTTCATCAGAAACAGCAATTTCACCCGCGTAATCGGTTGAAGCTACCCATAAGCGCAGAATATCGGCACCCAGTTTATTCATCACATCTTGTGGGCTTACCGTATTGCCCAGTGATTTTGACATTTTACGGCCTTGGCCATCAACGGTGAAACCGTGAGTCAGAACCTGACGGTAAGGCGCTTTGCCTTTCATCGCGGTAGATAACATCAGCGATGACATAAACCAACCACGGTGCTGGTCTGAGCCTTCCAAATAGATATCAGCAGAATGACCTTTAAACTCAGGACGCGCATCAACCACCGCAAAATGGGTCGAGCCAGAGTCAAACCATACATCCAGTGTATCTGGAACTTTACGGTAATTAGCCGCATCTGCGCCTAATAAATCCGCCGGGTCAAGATCCCACCACGCTTGAATCCCATCAACTTCTACACGTTTAGCCACTTCTTCCATCAGCTCAAGCGTACGCGGATGCAATTCTTCGGTTTCATTATGTACGAAGAGAGACATTGGCGTGCCCCAAGTACGCTGACGAGAGATACACCAGTCTGGGCGATTTTCAACCATAGATTCGATACGTGCACGTCCCCAACCAGGGATCCACTCGACGACATCAATTTCTTTCAGTGATTGTTTACGCAGACCGTTTTTATCCATACCGATAAACCATTGCGGAGTCGCACGGAAAATAACCGGTGTTTTATGACGCCAACAGCATGGATAGCTATGCTGAATCGGTTGTTTAAACAGCAGTGTGCCTTTTTCATCTAATAAATTAACGACAATATCATTCGCTTTGAAAATAAATACGCCGTCTAATTCCGGATAAGTATTAGCTAAGAAGCACCCATCTGGACCGACTGGATTAGCAACTTCTAAATCATATTTTTGACCAATGACATAGTCTTCAGGACCGTGGCCTGGTGCAGTATGCACTGCGCCCGTACCTGCATCTAGCGTGACGTGGTCGCCTAAGATAACGGGAACATCGAAGCCCATAAATGGATGATTGAAGCGCAGTAATTCAAGTTCACTGCCCGTACATTGACCGACAACTTGCCACTCAGAAATACCGACCGTTTTCATCACATCTTCGACTAAATCCTCAGCCAAAATCATCAGCTCGCCATTAGCTTTTAATAGCTGATAATTAAATTCAGGATTCAATGAAATAGCACGGTTAGCTGGCAACGTCCATGGAGTGGTTGTCCAAATAATCATTGAAACGGACTGACCATCAGCGTTAAACGCAAATTTTTCAGCCACAACAGCGCTATCAACCGCAGGGAAACGGACATAAATAGATGGCGATGTTTTATCGTAATATTCAACTTCCGCTTCTGCCAGTGATGAACCACATGCGGTACACCAATGAACCGGTTTTGCGCCTTTCACTAAGTGACCGTTAGCGATAGTTTTAGCGAGTGCACGAATAATGTTAGCTTCTGTTTTAAAATCCATGGTCAGATAAGGATGTTCCCAATCGCCTAAAACACCAAGACGAATGAAATCAGCTTTCTGGCCTTCGATTTGTTCTTTTGCATATTTACGGCATTCGGCACGGAATTCAGCGGCGGAAACTTTTTCGCCCGGTTTACCGACAATCTGCTCAACTTTATGCTCGATTGGTAAACCATGGCAATCCCAACCAGGGATATACGGTGAATCAAAACCTGATAACCCTTTGGATTTAATAATAATATCTTTGAGAATTTTGTTGACTGAGTGACCAATATGAATATTGCCGTTGGCGTACGGAGGGCCATCGTGCAAAATAAACATTTTTTTGCCCGATTTTGCTTCACGAATAGCCTGATACAAGCCTTCTTTATACCAGTTATCTAACATTTGTGGCTCGCGTTTAGCGAGATCACCACGCATAGGAAACCCTGTTTCAGGTAGATTCAAGGTGTTTTTATAGTCACTCATTCGATTCTCAGTTCCAATTTTCCGCTAAATTATATGACTTATTGCGACAGATATTTTCTTGCCGCGATCACATCATTTGCGATCTGCTCCTTCAATGCATCGAGTGAAGCAAATCGCTGCTCATCGCGTAATTTTTTACGCAAAACAACATCAATATGACGACCATACAAGTCCATGCAGGTATCAATAAGATGAACTTCTAGTTGCTGACCTTTGCCTGCGACCGTTGGCCGAGTACCAATATTCGCCACACCGGGTAACGGTTTTTCGTCTAGTCCGTACACTTCAACCGCATAAACCCCTTTTACAGGGGCAACCAAACGCTTTAACGGTAGGTTGGCGGTTGGGAAGCCAATCGTACGTCCGAGTTGGTTTCCGTGAACGACTCGCCCACTGATCCTATATGGGTGACCTAATAACGTTTCCGCTAATAAAAGGTCATCTTGCTGGATTGCTTTGCGTATTGCAGTACTGCTAATACGCAGCCCTGAATCACAAAAGCTTTCAGTATTGGCCACTTCAAAACCAGAAGCCTTCCCCGCATCTTGTAAGAATTTGAAGTCGCCCTGACGATTTTTACCAAAACGAAAATCATCACCGACGGCTAAAAATTTCACACCCAGTTTTTTAACCAGTAATTGTGAAACAAATTCATCGGGCGTCAGTGAAGCGAAATGATCGTTAAACTCAACACAGAGTAAATAATCAAGGCCATTTTCTGCAAGATATTTCACTTTGTCACGCAAACGTGTCAAACGTGCGGGTGCTTTATCACCCATAAAAAATTCTAACGGCTGAGGTTCAAAAATCATTACCATAGTAGGTAAACCCAACCTTTGTGCCTCAAGCTTTAAATTTTTCAATAAAGCTTGATGTCCACGATGCACACCATCAAAGTTACCGATTGTTAATACACAACCATGATGACACGCCCGTATATTCTGTATACCGCGAATTAGCTCCATAACAGGCTCAATACCGTGGAAATTACTGGATTATACCTTGTACTTGACCCAAGGTTAACCCAAGATCGTAAAAGGATTTCATTAACATCAGTGATCAATACAACAAAATTGTCCTGACGTCTCGAAAAATATGAAATTTATTGCATTTTATCACGCTCAAAAAACAGGTGATTTTTTTATCGGTTATAATTTGTACAAATAAAATGCTTTTCTATGATAATTATGAACAAAAATGCCGATTAGTGACAATGTTTTCATTTCAGATTAATCAATTAACATTTTTTCGTGTTAAAGTCTGTATTCTGGTGGCGTTAACTGGTAAAATCCTTCGCCATTCACAACGCAACAATAGTGTCGATGTACAAGACGCTTGTTTGCACAAATCCATTGACAAATGAAGGGCGACAGGGCATATTCCTCGACCTTTGAATGTCCTCGAAAGAATATATTTGGGAGTTTGACCTTGGCTAATATCAAATCAGCTAAGAAACGCGCCATTCAGTCAGAAAAACGTCGTCAGCATAACGCTAGCCGTCGTTCTATGGTGCGTACTTTTATCAAGAAAGTATACGTTGCTATCGCTTCTGGCGATAAAGAAGCTGCTCAGAAAGCATTCAATGACATGCAACCAATTGTTGATCGTCACGCTACTAAAGGCCTGATCCACAAAAATAAAGCAGCACGTCATAAGAGCAGTTTAGCAGCTCAAATCAAAGCAATGTAATTTTTTGCTTTTGATTAAATTAAAAAAACCGGCTCTGCCGGTTTTTTTATATCTGCTATAAAATATCTGTCATTACACTTTTTGTTCTAATCGATTAAACGGTGTATTAAATAATTCAGAAAAATCTTTATTGCAGACTCGTTGAACCGCTGGGTGTTGGATCATACGTTCGGCAAAAATAACATAATACTCTTCTTTTACGCTGTCTAATGTGCCTATCTCAACTACTTCATCATCGGAAAAAATATCCTTAGCATACAATGATGGTGCCACAAAAATTGCATTATGATACATACCAAACGCTTTCATTAATGCCGCATCATCAAACTCGCCAAGCACTTCAACTTGTAAATTTTTATTACGGATCCAAGTTAATAGATGACGACCTAGCATTGAACGTCTTCCCGGGATCAGTAAACGGCGTTCTTCTAAACATTCAGGAAATGGTTTCTTAGGTGCAGGCTGACGGCAAAAAAAGCTTACGCTACATTCGCCTAATTTAACCGAAAACAATCCTTCTTGTTGCGATGAATCAACCGGGCAATCGGATAAGATCATATCCAATTTATGCTGACTCAACTGCTCTAATAACATTTCATGAGTCGATTCAAAACAACGTAAATGAATTTGTTCATGCTCCACAACCGCAGTTTCAAGTACCCGACTGACTAAACGTTTAGATAATGCATCTGCCACACCAACATCAAATAATAAATTTGACTCACGGCTATAATTCACAATATCTAGCATTTCTTGGCTCAGCATAAACATTTTATCCGCATAACGGAAAATAAGCTGCCCCAATTCTGAAGGCACTAAACCTCGTCCTTGTCGTTTAAATAATTTACCCCCTAACCGTTCTTCCAGTGCTTTAATTTGGCCTGTAATGGTTTGTGGCGTCAAATACAAGGCTTCTGCGGCTCCAACTACCGAACCTTCCTTACAAACATGCCAAAAATAATAAAGATGGTTAAAGTTTAAATGTGACACCTGCATATCAATTCCTTCTGTACTGCCAACAATAGTAATAACAAATACAGACTCAGTAGCCTCTATCTGTTCTCCATTCTAAGGAGCTAAAACAATAAAATACTTGCAGTATGAAAAAAATAATCATACTGCAAGCACATAATTGAAGATTAATTCGGAAATTCTGACGTTAAATCTTATTACAATTATAAAGTTTAGTCTAAGATTGTATTGTTGCTCGTTTCGGTAAGGATAACTTTAACAAGATAAAACCGATCACCGCAGCTACCGTCGAACCAATTAAAATACCTAGGCGCGAGTAAGTACTGTAGCTTTCAGCTAACCCATCAAAGGCTAAACCGGCAATAAAGATAGACATAGTAAAACCGATCCCACAAAGTACCGATACAGCAAAAATTTGCTTCAGGTTAATCTCACCGGGTAGCTTAGCCAACCCTAGTTTTACCGAAACCACGCTAAAGAGAAAAATCCCTAATGGCTTACCAATAAATAATCCAGCAGCTACCCCTAAAGGCAAGGTGCTAATTAATCCATCGAATGTCACACCCTGAAGTTGAACGCCTGCATTTGCAAAAGCAAACAGAGGTAAAATTAAATAAGCAACCCACGGGTGCAAAACATGCTCCAACTCTTCAGAGGGTTTGGTATTACTGGTACCACGTAGCGGAATTAAGAAACCGACCACGACACCGGCTAACGTCGCATGTACGCCTGATTTTAAAATACAGACCCACAAGATTAAGCCAACCACTAAATAAGCTGATGAGTTTTCCACTCGGCGCCAGTTCATCAAAATTAACAATAAGATACATACGGCAGCTAACCCTAATGCAACGAGTGACACCGACTTAGTATAGAAGAACGCAATAATGACAATCACGCCCAAATCGTCAATAATCGCTAGTGCTAACAAGAAAACTTTAAGCTCTGTAGGGACACGCTTACCTAATAACGCCATAACACCCAGTGCAAAAGCAATATCCGTTGCGGCAGGAATCGCCCACCCTTGTCGAGTCACCTCGTCTGCACCATTAAATACTAGATAGATAAGCGCAGGCGCAATCATGCCGCCTAACGCAGCAATCGCCGGGAAAATAGCTTTATCACGCCCAGCCAAAGAGCCTTCCAATAATTCTCTTTTAACTTCCAAGCCCACCACTAAAAAGAAGATCGCCATAAGAAAATCGTTAATCCACAATATAAGTGGCTTATCAATCTCTAATGCAGCAACTTTCACTGCCACTGGGATATCTAAAAATTGCTGATATATCGCCTGTAATGGTGTATTTGCCATAACCAAAGCGATAATGGCAGCAATAATAAGCAACAAACCACCCGCTGCTTCTAACCTGAGAAATTGACGTATAATTGCTGTCATATTTACTAACCTTATAAATTGATTTGATTGTTAATATTATGCTAACAATCAACTCGAAAAAAATCGTTTATTTATGAATAATAACTCGGAAAAACCAACGCTATAGGATTATCATGATTAAATAATCTAAATACAGTTAATTAATTGTTACCTTAATATTCAATACACTATATTTTGTGAGTTATCAAAATTTAGTACGAGAGTCATTAATATTAATGTTATCGGCGGTAAGCTGTTTTTTTCGTAGGTTAGGATGAAAAAATAACAATAGAAACTGTAAGATAACCATTCAGATCGCATAACATCATCATATTACGTGGGAATATACAGTGGAAACTCATCACATGACTGATTCTAAGATACGGAGCGACAACATTAACTTATGACTATTTCTGTATTACTTGCCGTATTATTTGCTGCTTTTTGCCATGCCAGTTGGAATGCGCTAGTTAAATTTGGTAATGATCGATTGTTTGGTCTGCTTATCATTGCTTTCTTTTCAGGCTTACTATCAGCGCCTGCACTATTGTGGGTCGGGTTTCCCCCATCTGAATCAATTCCTTGGCTAGCTTTATCCACTTTATTTCATATTGGTTATACTTTTTTTCTGAGCAAAGCCTATTCAACTGGCGATTTAAGTCAAATTTATCCAATATCGCGCGGTACCGCACCACTTATGGTGGCAGCTCTGAGTATCATTATTTTTAATCATCCTCTATCTCTAAACGAATTGGCCGGTATTTTATTGATTATCACCGGCGTATTGTTGATTGCTTTAGTAGGTAAAGAGCGACAACTGAATATTAAAGGAAAAGCATTAATTTATGCTCTAATTACCGCCTTATTTACCGCCTGCTATACATTAGCCGATGGACAAGGTGCGAGAGCAGGCGATTCGCCACTTAGCTATACACTGTGGCTATTTTTTATCAATGGACTAGTTTTGATTATTCCAGCAATAATTAAATACCGAACCACACTACTGAAGGGATGTCGCCGTTATTGGAAAATAGGGATATTCGGTGGATTAATGCAATTAATGAGTTATGGCATTGTTATTTGGGCTATGAGTAAATCGTCAATTGTTTTAGTTGCCGCTTTAAGAGAAACCAGTGTGTTATTTGCGATGTTTTTATCTATCGTCTTTCTGAAAGAACATTTTAACCGTACACGCATAATCGCCTGCGTGGTTATTCTAGGCGGTGTATTACTAGCTAAAATGAGCCACTGATCATTTCTCCTCCTAATCGCCTTTCTATTAAAAATAATAACGCCCATATTACTCTCATAATATGGGCGTTATTTTTAACTAGAATACAGCTAAGCTATGATGATAAACGACAGAAAAATTATTTATTGGTCAAATCATCAAAGAATTTTTTCACGCTATCTAAAAAGCGTTTTGAACGCGGGCTATTTTTTTCGCCACTAGTCCCGCCTAAAGATTCGCCTAATTCTCGTAATAATTCTTTCTGTTTTTCGTTGAGTTTAACCGGTGTTTCTACCACGATATGGCACATCAAATCTCCCTGATGTCCACCACGGACAGATTTCACACCTTTATTCTTCATACGGAAGATTTTGCCTGTTTGCGTTTCTGCTGGGATCTTAAGTTTTACTCGACCATCCAGCGTTGGCACTTCAATTTCACCGCCTAATGCAGCCACGGTGAAATTAATCGGCACTTCGCAATGCAGGTTATTATCATCTCGCTCAAAAATATGATGAGGTAAAACTCTTACCTGTACATATAAATCACCCGCTGGTGCGCCATTATCTCCGGCTTCACCTTCGCCACTTAAGCGAACTCTATCTCCAGTATCAACGCCCGCTGGGATCTTAACGGATAAGGTTTTATATTTCTCAACTCGGCCATGCCCATGACATTTGTTGCACGGCTCTTTAATAATTTTTCCACGACCATGACAAGTTGGACAAGGCTGCTGAACCGAGAAAAATCCTTGGCGCATATGAACTTGGCCTGCACCATGACAGGTAGAACAAGTCTCAACATCAGTACCCGGTTTCGCTCCATTACCATGACAAACATCACAAGTTTGTAATGTAGGAATACGGATCTCTTTGGTCACCCCACGAACAGCTTCTTCTAGTGTTAAGTCGATGTTGTACTGAAGATCAGATCCACGACTAGAGCGTTGCTGACGGCGTCCTCCGCCGAATATATCGCCGAAGACGTCACCAAAAACATCGCTGAAATCAGCGCCACCGCCGAAACCACCACCGAAGCCGCCACCGCCGCCTCCGCCCATTCCACCTTGCTCAAAGGCTGCATGACCATATTGGTCATAAGCGGCACGTTTTTGCTCGTCAGAAAGGACTTCGTATGCTTCCTTGATTTCTTTGAATTTTTTTTCAGATTCGTCTTTATTGCCCTGATTACGATCAGGATGGTATTTCATCGCTAAGCGCTTATACGCTTTTTTGATCTCTTGATCTGTTGCGGTTTTAGAAAGACCTAAAACTTCGTAAAAATCTATTTTTGCCATTTAATTTACCCTTAACATACGCACACGGGCGAAGAGTTTCCTCAACGCCCGTGTCCGGAATTCAGCAACTGATAAGATTATTCCCTATCGGGTCACTGCGCCCGCTAAGGGCCTTATTTTTTGTCTTTGTCGTTAACTTCTTCAAACTCTGCGTCAACAACATCATCATCTTTTTTAGCTTCTGCGCCTGCATTTGCTGCACCCGCTTGAGCTTGCTGCTGAGCCATTTCCATCAGTTTAGATGAAGCTTCTACCAGCGCTTGAATTTTCGCTTCGATTTCTGCTTTATCTTCACCTTTTAGAGAGGCTTCCAGTTCAGATAAAGCTTTTTCGATTTTCTCTTTATCTTCTGCTGGCAATTGCTCACCGGCTTCTTGAATTTGTTTACGTGTACCATGAACCAGTTGGTCAGCTTGGTTACGCGTTTGAACCAATTCTTCAAATTTACGGTCAGCTTCAGCATTGGCTTCCGCTTCATTAACCATTTTCGCGATTTCTTCTTCGTTCAGACCAGAAGATGCTTTAATGGTAATTTGTTGCTCACGACCACTATTTTTATCTTTCGCAGAAACATGCAAGATACCATCAGCATCAATATCGAAAGTAACTTCGATTTGAGGCATCCCACGAGGCGCAGCCTGGATACCATCCAGATTAAACTGGCCCAGTGATTTGTTATCACTTGCACGTTTACGTTCACCTTGCAGCACGTGAATTGTTACTGCTGATTGATTATCTTCAGCGGTAGAGAACACTTGGCTGTGTTTAGTTGGGATCGTGGTATTTTTAGCAATCAGAGCAGTCATAACACCGCCCATAGTTTCAATACCTAAAGACAATGGAGTTACGTCAAGTAACAGCACATCTTTAACATCACCCGCTAACACACCACCTTGAACCGCAGCACCAATCGCAACTGCTTCGTCAGGGTTGACGTCTTTACGTGGTTCTTTACCAAAGAAATCAGCAACAACTTTCTGTACCAGTGGCATACGAGTCTGACCACCGACTAAAATAACGTCGTTGATTTCGTTTACGCTTAAGTTTGCATCTTTCAGAGCAACTTTTACTGGCTCCATAGAGCGTTTGATTAAATCTTCTACCAGTGACTCTAATTTTGCACGAGTCACTTTAATATTCATATGTTTAGGACCTGATGCATCTGCAGTGATGTATGGTAAGTTAACATCCGTTTGCTGTGCAGATGATAGCTCAATTTTAGCTTTCTCCGCGGCTTCTTTCAGACGTTGCATTGCCAGTGGATCGTTATGCAGATCAACACCTTGTTCTTTCTTAAATTCGTCAACCAGATAGTTAATCAGACGGTTATCAAAGTCTTCACCGCCTAAGTGAGTATCACCATTGGTTGCTAAAACTTCATAAGTTTTTTCGCCATCAACTTCATCAATTTCAATAATTGACAGGTCGAATGTACCACCACCTAAGTCATAAACCGCAATAGTACGATTACCGATTTCTTTATCTAAACCGTAAGCCAATGCAGCCGCTGTTGGTTCGTTGATGATACGTTTAACATCTAAACCTGCAATACGACCAGCATCTTTAGTTGCTTGGCGCTGAGCATCGTTAAAGTAAGCTGGAACAGTAATCACTGCTTCAGTCACTGGCTCACCTAAATAATCTTCTGCTGTTTTCTTCATTTTTTTCAGGATTTCAGCAGAAATCTGTGGTGGAGCTAATTTTTGACCTTTAACATCAATCCATGCATCACCATTATCAGCAGAGATAATTTTGAATGGCATGATTGATTCGTCACGCTGAACTTCTTCGTCTTGGAAACGACGACCGATCAGACGTTTGATTGCAAACAGTGTATTTTGTGGATTAGTTACAGCCTGACGTTTTGCTGGCTGACCTACTAAAATTTCACCGTCCTGTGTATAAGCAATTATTGAAGGGGTAGTACGATCGCCTTCAGCATTTTCTAATACGCGCGCATTTGCGCCATCCATAATTGCTACACATGAGTTAGTAGTACCCAAGTCGATACCAATAATTTTACCCATTCTAAACGCCTCCAAAGGAATTCTTTTTATTAAATCTCGTTACCAATCTATATGAGGCTCAATATTTCATTTTCAAGGGAGTTTTTTCTCCAACCTCAAAAAAAATTTCTGTCTATAACAGTGAATGAGACCGATAACTGTGGTTGATATAAAAGATGGGGGCATAAATTAATTCATCAAGGGGAAAATTAAAAATTTTTCAGATTTTTTATCAAAAAATACAGCTCATGATCATTGTCTGCACGATTAATTGTACGTATGATGCGCGGCCACGGTCAATCTCGTGGTTTTTTATTTTAATTATATATTTGAAATTATTATTCTTTTTCAGAGGTTATATGCACTCAAGTACGCTTGCGAATCCCGGTCCATTAGGATTACTAGGTTTTGGTATGACAACCATCCTATTAAATATTCATAATGCAGGTTTTTTCCCCCTTGCCTCTGTTATTTTGAGCATGGGAATTTTTTACGGTGGTATAGCTCAAGTTATCGCAGGTATTTTCGAATATAAAAAAGGAAATACTTTTGCTGCGACGGCTTTTACCTCTTACGGTATGTTCTGGCTCACTTTAGTTGGCTTACTATTTTTACCTACAATGGGGCTAGCAGAGCCGACTGAGCCTGCATTTTTAGCAGTCTATTTGCTAATTTGGGGAATTTTCACTCTGTTTATGTTTGTTGGCACACTTAAAGCTAACACCGCTTTGCAATTTGTCTTTGGGAGCTTAACTGTTCTGTTTGCTCTGCTGGCGATTGCTAATTTTACCGGCAGTGAGTCATTATTAAAAATCGCTGGCTATGTTGGAATTATTTGCGGAGCAAGTGCATTTTATTTAGCAATGGCTGAAGTATTAAATGAACAATATGGGCGTACAGTACTGCCTATTGGTCAACGCTAGTTATATATTTGGATTAATCAGGTGAATTCAATCACCTGATTAATTTTTATGCCTAAATTAACGAATCGCAGATTTTGGTCGAAAGGCTGTTACAATCTTTGGATTAGTTTCTACATAAGGGCCATCGAGTAATTGAATGCAATAAGGAACGCTAGCAAAAATACCAGCTACAATCACCTCACCTTGCTGATTTTTCAATCCTTCCAGTGTTTCCGCAATAGCTTTAGGTTGTCCAGGCAAATTCAATATCAATGATTGATGACGAATAACGCCAACCTGACGAGATAAAATAGCCGTCGGAACAAACTGCAAGCTAATTTGCCGCATTTGTTCACCGAATCCAGGCATTTCACGATCAGCAACAGCCAAAGTTGCATCAGGAGTGACATCCCGCCTCGCTGGCCCGGTTCCCCCAGTAGTTAATACTAAATGACAGCCAAATTCATCAACCAACTCACATAATGTTTGTTCAATCAGCGATTGCTCATCTGGGATTAAACGGGTTTCTACACTAAATGGTGTCGTTATCACCGTAAATAACCAATTTTCTAGTGCAGGGATCCCTTTATCTTCATAAATACCATTAGAAGCACGATCGGAAACCGAAACCAGACCTATGCGCAACTCATTCATACCAACCTCTAATTAACTCGCGGGATAGCTCAAATTCAAAAGATATTCAAAGGCAAGTACTCTCGTCTCACCGCTTTTCTATGAACTAAATAGTATCATGAGGGTTATTAAAGTTGCAGCGTTATCCTATGTTATCGTATAACTTCCCCCGATTATTTGTCAGGATTTATACCCCCATAAATTAACGTGAATTTTTATTTAACGCTAACTCTGGTTTAACAATGATATAAAAATAAACCGGTGATCACCCTAAATTCACATTCATATGGCTGATAATTAAATTAGACTATTATCAACACTCGCTAAACGTAAAAAAGACCGCCCTTCTCAGGTGCAGTCTTTTTATCAATTAATATCTTATCTGTAAGATATTATTAAAAATAATCTCTAGTTACTTACAGTAAATCAGCGATCATTTTTTCCAGTTTTTCTTGGTCGATAGCAAATTTACGGATACCTTCCGCTAGTTTATCAATCGCCATTGGATCTTGATTATGATCCCAATAGAATTCCGCTTCAGTTAATGGTGCAGGAAGCTGCTTGGTTTTGCCAGCATCAGTCAATTTACGTACCACTTCACCTTGGCTTTCTGACAATTCTTTGAGCAATGCTGGAGCAATAGTCAAGCGGTCACAGCCCGCTAGCTCTAAAATTTCACCGCTGTTACGGAAGCTTGCGCCCATAACAACCGTTTTAAAGCCATGTTCTTTATAGAAATTATAAATTTCAGTTACAGAAATAACACCTGGATCTTCCTGTGGTGCGTATTCTTTTTTATCACTGTTAGCTTTATGCCAATCCAAAATACGGCCAACGAATGGAGAGATCAGGAAAACACCGGCTTCTGCACAAGCACGCGCTTGAGCAAAGGAGAACAATAAGGTCAGATTACAGTTGATACCTTCTTTTTCCAGTTGTTCTGCAGCACGAATACCCTGCCAAGTTGAGGCCAATTTGATCAGAATACGGTCGTTGCTAATACCCGCTTCATTATACAGTTTAATTAAACGACGAGCTTTAGCGATACACGCTTCGGTATCGTATGACAGACGCGCATCCACTTCAGTTGAAACACGACCAGGAACTAATTTTAGGATTTCTAAACCAATATTGACTGCAAGTTTGTCGCACGCATCAATAATTTGTTGAGCACGATTATCACTTTGCTTACGTGCCCATTCTACCGCTTCATCGATAAGTTTACGGTATTCAGGAATTTGTGCAGCATTAAGGATAAGAGATGGGTTAGTTGTCGCATCTTCAGGTTTATAAAGCTTCATCGCTTCAATATCGCCAGTATCTGCAACTACGGTGGTTAATTTACGTAAGGAGGTTAATTTATCGGTCATTTCTTATAATCTCGTTGTTATAGATGGAGTTGAGGCAAATGCCGTACCGTTCATTGATAATAACACGGACGTAGTTAGCTGCAAGGAGCTTAATCATTTCAAACTCAACTATTTGATTAGCAAACGATTTCGCTAGTGAAATTAAAACTGAATCCATTAAGCCATCATAATAGAATAAGACGAATATGATTAAAATGTTAATCATTTTTTCTTATTTCAGCTATTAACCTTTTTGCATTAAATTTTGTTACAGTAAATACAATATTGTCTTACAGGGATTAATTTTTATGCTGATTACTATTTCGCCTGCAAAAACATTGGATTATGAAACACCTTTAGTGACAAAAGAGTTTACACAACCTGAATTACTCGAACAGTCACAGCAGCTTATTGATATATGCCGACAGCTAACACCTGCCGATATCAGCCGTTTAATGAAAGTGAGTGATAAAATTGCCGGATTAAATGCAGCTCGCTTTGGCGAATGGCAGCCTAATTTTACACCAGAAAACGCTCGCCAAGCTATTCTGGCTTTTAAAGGCGATGTTTATACGGGTATGCAAGCTGAAACTTTTAGTTCTGCAGATTTTACCTTTGCACAGCAGCATTTAAGAATGCTATCTGGCCTATATGGTGTTTTACGTCCACTAGATTTAATGCAACCTTACCGTCTAGAAATGGGAACGCGGCTTAAAAATCACCGTGGTAAAGATCTGTACGAATTTTGGGGCGATATTATTACACAGCAACTAAACCAAGCTATTAGACAGCAAGGTGATAATATCTTAATTAATTTAGCCTCAGATGAATATTTTAAAGCCGTTAACCAAAAACAACTGGAAGCCACAATTATCAAGCCTGTTTTTCTTGACGAGAAAAATGGACAATTTAAAGTCATCAGCTTCTACGCTAAAAAAGCTCGAGGGTTGATGAGCCGCTTTATTATTCAAAATCAGTTAACTACCGTAGATCAGCTGACTGAATTCAATCTTGAGGGCTATGTTTTTGCCGAGTCTGCATCACAAGATAATGAATTAGTGTTTAAACGCGCTGAGCAGTTTTAATTTCAGCAAATCACGCTATCTGACCAATCCTATCTCGTACTATAGGCTATAAGGTATGCACAATACACTATATGCTATAAACCATAAAAAAACGGAAGCATTTAGCTTCCGTTTTTACTGATTATTTATTCGCAACTTTCATCAAAAAATCACGTAACTGGCTAAAATCAGCCGGTAAATAATGTGACAACAATGGCAATTCAGCGCGCTCCGCCAATGCCTGTGGCAGCGGTAATGTTTTTTGCAAAATAGCTTCTACGCTCTCTTTAAACTTGGCTGGATGAGCTGTTCCTAAGAATAACCCATATTCGCCAGCTTGCAGTTGATTACGCAGAACATGATAAGCGACCGCAGCATGTGGCTCAGAAAGATAACCTTTTTTATCTAATTCACGTACCGTTTCTTTTGTTACTTCATCAGTAACTGCGCCATGAGCTAACTCACTCAATGACCAGCCTTTGCGCTGGAATAACTCTTCAATACGCGGCCAGTTGTTCGGCTGGCTAACATCCATGGCATTAGATAATGTCGCTATGGTTTGATGTGGCAGCCATTTTCCATTTTCTAAATAACGCGGCACAGTATCATTAACGTTAGTCGCTGCAATAAAGCGTTTAACAGGTAAACCCATGGCTTTAGCCAATAAGCCCGCGGTTAAATCACCAAAATTACCACTTGGAACTGAAATAACTAACTGTTCACGTTTATCTTCAGCTATTTGTGAGACAGCTTCAAAGTAATAACAAATTTGTGCTAATAAACGACTGATGTTAATAGAGTTAGCTGAGTTTAGATGTACCGCTTTTTTTAATTCTTCATCATCGAACGCTTGTTTTACTAACGCTTGGCAAGCATCAAAATCATCTTTAACTGCTACGGTGTGGATGTTTTCACCCAGCGTGCAGAATAATTTTTCCTGTAATGGGCTAATTTTGCCCTCTGGGTAAAGGATAACAACACGAACGTTATTTAAACGATAAAACGCATGTGCTACCGCGGCTCCAGTATCACCTGATGTGGCGGTTAAAATTGTTACCGGCTCATTACCCGCAACTTGTGTCAGCATTTGAGCCATGAAACGGCCACCAAAATCTTTAAATGCTAATGTAGGTCCATGATATAGCTCTAGACTCGCCACATCATTCTCAACTTCAACCACTGGCGCAGGAAAAGCAAACGCAGTTTTAACTCGCTCAGCTAATTGCTCCGCAGGAATTTCATCGCCAATAAAAGCAGATAGAATGCGGCTACTGCGTGTGACAAAATCTAATTTTAATAATTGATTAATTTCATCACGGCTAAATTCTGGCAGATCTTGAGGAAAAAACAGCCCTTGTTGTCTGCCTAACCCTTGTTTAACCGCCTGCGCAAAACTGACTTGTTCACTATTATCTTTTAAATTATACAGTTTCATTATTTACCCTATTGTCCTTGCGCCTGCGAGATCCAGACGGCAGATATGCACAAATCCTTCATCATTTTGAACGTAATTTTGTTCCAGCCACTCAGCCATTGTTTCAGCGGTTTGTTGATCATTACAAATAGCAAATAATGTCGGCCCTGAACCAGAAATCCCACAAGCCAATGCACCAATTTCACGTGCGGCTTCTCTTGCTTGTGCAAACCTTGGCAATAATTGAGTTCGGTATGGCTCGGCAACCACATCTTTAATCATGCTTACGGCTAATTCTGGCTGCTGAGTATGACAAGCATGAATAAAACCGGATAAATAACGCCCATGATTAATAATATCTTTACGCGAATAGCTGTCTGGTAAAATTGCACGCGCCTCTGCCGTGGAAACTTTAATTCCAGGATAAGCCATAACCCAGAACCACTGTTCGAAGGCGGGTACAGGTTGTGAAATAATTCCATTTTGTTCGAGGATCAGCTGTAAACCGCCCAAATAACATGGAGCCACATTATCGTAATGAACGCTGCCTGAAATTCGCCCTTCAAGTTCACCCATCATTTCTAACAGTGTGGTTTCGTTAAACGGCTTTCCCGCATATTCATTTAATGCCATTAATCCAGCAACAACGGAACAAGCACTTGATCCTAATCCCGAGCCGATTGGCATATTTTTTTCTAATATCATTTCAACATTCAATGTGTTGCCAAGCCGCTCACAAAATAATTGCCAGCATTGATAAACGATATTGTGTTCAGGTTTTTTAGGGAGTTTACTAACAAAGCGCCCTTCATTTTTTAGTGAGAATCCATCGGCTGATTTGACGGTAACACAGTCACCTAATAACGTGCCATCAATCGGAGAAACTGCTGCACCCAGCACATCGAATCCGACACTGACATTCCCAATTGATGCTGGCGCATAAACTTTAACCACTTTTAAACCCCCAGTTTCCACGATAAAGTACGTAATACATCAGCAAAAACACCGGCTGCTGTGACATCATTACCCGCACCATAGCCTCTCAGCACTAACGGGATGGGTTGATAATAGCGTGTATAGAAGGCTAAGGCATTCTCACCGTTTTTAACTTTAAACAGTGGATCGTTGCCATCTACAGCAACCATTTTAACCTGACAACGCCCTTCTTCAATCATACCAACATAACGCAGCACTTTCTCATCCACTGCTGCTTGGTGAAGTTTGTCTGCAAACTGTTGATCTAATGAAGGCAAACGGGTCATAAATTCAGCAACATCGCCACTGCTATCGAAATCAGCCGGTAATACCGGTTCGATATTAATATCGTCTAATTCTAATTTATAACCCGCTTCACGGGCGAGGATAAGTAATTTACGCGCCACATCCATTCCCGAAAGATCATCACGAGGATCGGGCTCAGTAAATCCTTTTTCTTTAGCTAATAACGTAGCTTCAGATAACGACATGCCTTCATCTAACTTACCAAAAATAAAGGATAATGATCCTGATAGTATTCCACTAAAATGGACTAATTCATCCCCGGCATTTAATAAATTTTGTAAGTTTTCAATCACCGGTAATCCCGCACCGACGTTAGTATCATAAAGGAACTTACGTTTTGAATGTTCAGCTGCTACGCGCAATTGATGATAATAATCCATGCTCAGAGTATTGGCTTTCTTGTTTGGAGTAACGACATTAAAGCCATCTTGCAAGAAGTTAACGTACTGCTCAGCAATCGCCTGATTAGAAGTACAATCAACAATAACAGGGTTCAAGAAGTGATATTCACGCTCTAAACGAATTAAACGGCTTAAACTAAATGGCTCAGAAGCTTCTGTCAGCGCAGATGCCCAGTGACTCAAATCTATCCCTTGCATATCTGTTAGCATAGCTTTTGAATTAGCAATCCCACAAACACGCAAATCGATATGTTTTTGGCGTAACCATTGCTGCTGACGATGAATTTGTTCAATCAATGCGCTACCCACGCCACCGACACCAACAATAAAGACTTCAACTACTTGCGCTGTATTGAACAGCATCTGATGACATAAGCGTACCGCAGTCGTTCCCGCTTCATTAGCAATAACCGCAGAAATAGAACGCTCTGATGACCCTTGAGCTATCGCCACAATATTAATATTACCGCGAGTTAATGCCGCAAAGAAACGGGCTGAAATTCCTTTCAAAGTACGCATTCCGTCACCAACAACCGAAATGATCGACAGCTGTTCCATAACATCCAGCTCGTCTAATAGACCGTCTTTTAGCTCCAGATAAAATTCTTCTTCCAACGCTAAACGCGCACGTTTCAATTCATTTTGTGGCACACAAAAACTGATGCTATATTCAGAAGATGATTGCGTAATTAACACGACTGAGATGCCTTTACGTGACATGACAGAAAAAATACGCGCAGCCATACCGACCATGCCTTTCATACCCGGCCCAGATACGTTGATCATCGCCATATTACTGAGATTAGTAATCCCTTTAACTGGCGTACTGTCATCTTTTTGTCCATCTCCAATTAATGTTCCAGGAGCGGATGGATTAGTAGTATTTTTGATCAGACAAGGAATTTGGAATTGAGCAATTGGAGCAATAGTGCGGGGATGTAAAACTTTAGCGCCAAAATAAGAAAGTTCCATTGCTTCTTGATAAGACATGCCCTTTAATAATCGGGCATCAGCAACAACTCGTGGGTCACAAGTATAGACTCCATCAACATCCGTCCATATTTCACAGCAATCAGCACGCAAGCAAGTTGCTAATACTGCGGCCGAATAATCTGAACCATTACGGCCAAGAACAACTAATTCGTTTTTCTCATTTCCTGCAGTAAATCCTGCCATTAAAATTATATGATCAGAAGGAATATTTAATGCAGAAATACGTTGTGTTGATTCACTTATATCCACTGCCGATTCTAAATAATGCCCTTTCGCGAGTAAACTTTTCACCGGATCTATTACAGTTACTTTATGGCCACGGGCAGTTAATACTGATTCCATAATAGCGATAGATAGTTTTTCACCACGGCAAATAATAGTAGCATTGATGCTGTCTGGGCATTGACCTAGAAGAGAAATACCATGCAGTACTTGTTTAATTTGGGCGAATTCGTTTTCAGTGAGTTTTTTGAGTCGTTCGTAATCAAAACCAGGCTGCTTATCGCGTAAACCTGTTAATAACGTATCGAAGATCTGCTCAGCATCATTCACATGAGTAATGACATCTTTACCTTCTACTGTTTTTTCAATCATTGCCACCAAATGATTGGTAATTTTTGCCGGTGCAGAAAGCACCAACGCGACCTGTCCATCTTCAAGTTTACTTTCCGCAATCTCAGCAACGTTTAATACCCGTTGATCATTTGCGACTGAAGTTCCGCCAAATTTTAATACTCGCATGGTATTTATCTCCTGATCCTTGCCTCAAAAAAAAGCCCGCATCTTATTGGATGCGGGCTTTTTTCATTTGTTTTTTAAGATGCGTCAGCCCGCCCCGTTACCTGTGGTTTCGGTGGTGGTTGTAATAATAATGGTTGTCAGGCCGATTGTGCGCATAAATTCCTGTCTGTCTATTGAGTCGTTAACTTCTACCCTATACTGGTTAAAGCAATCAGCATAAATTGTCAAATTGTTAGCTATTTTCAAGCTCAATATCAATCGACAAATTACAGTAAATATACCAACTTCTGATTTTAAAAAATATTCATCGTCGGTAATATACTAAAAAACCAATATAAACAACTAAGTTAGCTTAAATAACAAAAATATTTAACTTTAATTTAAATGTTGATAACTTAAGCACATTAATGTTCAATAAATAACCATGAAATAGTCCCCGAAAAGAGAACCAAAAAACCTAAATTTCACACTCGTTAGCTCTACTTTTATGATAAAATTTATATTTATTTATCATAATTTACACATCGAAAACTTTGTTAACGTGCTACAATTAATTTTGATATGTATCAATAAAAGTTATTTTTTTAGGTGGTAAATGCAGTATTAGCTGTTATATTGCTGTTAACAAAACCATGCCATAAAATATCTATATTTATCCTTACTTCCTATAGAATAAAATATAGTAGTATTCAATGCATTGGTGTTTTGTAATACAAGATTAATAACTTATGTCAGGTTTTTGGTTCCCAAAAAGAATAAATAACTCATTCACTAAAAACATAACTTAAGTCTACGATTTCTATTTTTAAATATTTAGGTAGCAACTATGCAAACCCCTCACATTTTAATTGTTGAAGACGAGATTGTCACACGCAATACACTCAAAAGCATTTTTGAAGCAGAAGGATATATTGTTCACGAAGCTACTGATGGCGCTGAAATGCACAATGTATTATCTGACCATGATATTAATCTGGTCATTATGGATATTAATTTACCCGGTAAAAATGGTTTATTACTGGCTCGTGAATTACGTGAACAAGAAAGTATTGCATTAATGTTTTTAACTGGCCGTGATAACGAAGTTGATAAAATTCTCGGCCTAGAAATTGGTGCTGATGATTACATTACTAAGCCGTTTAATCCTCGCGAATTAACTATTCGTGCACGTAACTTGCTTTCTCGTACGATGAATTTAGCAGGTAATAGCGAAGAGCGTCGCCAAGTAGAAAGCTATAAGTTTAATGGCTGGGAATTAGACATTAACAGCCGTTCATTAGTTAGCCCAGCTGGCGAGCACTACAAGCTGCCACGCAGTGAGTTCCGTGCCATGCTGCATTTCTGTGAAAATCCGGGCAAAATTCAAACCCGTGAAGAACTGCTGAAAAAAATGACTGGCCGTGAGCTTAAACCTCATGATCGTACAGTTGATGTGACTATTCGTCGCATCCGTAAGCATTTTGAATCGACACCAGACACACCAGAAATCATCGCGACTATTCACGGTGAAGGCTATCGTTTCTGTGGTGATTTAGTCGAATAATATTAGTCTAAATCATTTTGATATAAAAATAACCGACGCTGATATGACCAGCGTCGGTTATTTTTTTATTCAGGTTTAATGCCAAGGAATGATCGGTACGGCACTTAATGCGTTATCCGGGGAGCCTTCAATAACTTTATCTGAATAAGTAAGGTAAATCAGAGCATTGCGTTTATCATCATAAAAACGCACTACCTGCAATTTTTTGAAAACTAAGGATGTCCGTTTTTGAAATACCACTTGTCCTTTTTTAGGCGAGCGTTTAATCCGATCAGTTAATGTAATCGGCCCAACCTGCTGACAAGAAATCGCTGCATCTGCAGTATCTTCGGCTAAACCAAGCCCGCCTTTTATACCACCGGTCTTGGCTCGACTAATATAACACGTGACATTCTCAACATCAGGATCATCAAATGCTTCGACTACAATCTTATGGTCTGGCCCAAATACTTTAAAAACAGTATCAACAGAGCCAACAACTTCAGCATGAGAAATAGCTGGCAGAGCACTTAATATCACTGCTAAAAATAAGTTTTTTACATGAAGCAATCGCATACTGTTTTCTCTCTAAATATTTTTTAGCCGAATATCCAGCAGATAAATAACGTAGTGAATAATAACCTACTGAACAATAGTATAGAATTAAACGTATTTACTATAAACGAAAAAGCTAACTTGATATAGAATAGCGGATTGTTAATCACCTATATCAATTTTTCAGGTCTAATTGACTAGGAATATATATGGATCAGACCAATATTATTCGTGATCTTCTCCGCTGGTTGGATGAAAATCTAGACAAACCCCTTTCGCTAGATAATGTCGCCGCTAAAGCGGGATATTCCAAATGGCATTTGCAACGAATGTTCAAAGAGATCACTAATCAAGCGATTGGTTCCTATATTCGTGCTAGGCGTCTTTCTCGTGCGGCTGTTGCGTTAAGGCTTACTAGTCGCCCAATTTTGGATATTGCTTTGCAGTATCGTTTTGATTCACAACAAACCTTTACGCGTGCTTTTAAAAAACAATTTAATATTACACCAGCATTATACCGCCGTAATGAAGAGTGGTGTGCCACGGGTATTTGCCCGCCGATAATTCTCGATGAGCGCCCTCATGCTGAACCTGAGTTTGTTAATTTACCTGAAAAACAATTACTTGGTTTCGAACAAAGTTGCAGTTATGCCCTGGAAGAATGGTCGACAGCCTGCTCTAAAATGCGCCATGATTTTTGGCATTATTATTTAAGTCATACTACCGTCGTTCCTACAGAAGTTTTTGGTTTACATCATGTAGTGCATAATTCAGAGCATGACGATGATCAAACAGTATTTTATACCACAGCGGTAGAGCCTAAAAATGCAGATTTGAATAATGATAAATACCGAGAAATTAATTTACCGGGCGGTGATTATGTGAAATTTGGTTTTAGAGGGGAACCTACACGCCAGAATCTGCAAGAATTTTTGCATATGATCTACGGTGTGTATTTGCCACAACTAAAATTAACTCGTCGATCGGGCTATGATATTGAACATTATATTTTAAAACCACTGTCTCCTGAAGATATGGAGAATGCTGATCCTAAACATCATATCGCGGCTTTTGATTACTACGTGCCAATAAAACAGTACTAATTAAAAAACAGTTCTAATAAAGCGGTTATAGTAGAATGAAAATATATCGATGAAAATACCATTATCTAGAAATAACGCGTATAAAATAGACATCCATTCAAAAGTAGCGTAGTTAAAATATCAATAATATCATCAACTACTGATATTTCAGGCCGAGTTCTATCAATTGAAATCGGCCTGAAACATCACATTAGCAGATAAAATATAATTTACGCTTGCTGTTCATCCAGTGCTGGCTGGGTTAAATGTGTCACTTCACCAGCAGTTTCAACAATCCAACCATTTGCTAACCACGGACTATTTTGATAATCAACCCGCGATATTGAACAGTTACGTAAACGCAAACGACGTTCCGAATGAGCTGGAACTCCGAGAATTCGGCTAAGTAATGCGCTTAATGCAATTCCATGACTAACCAATAATGGGCGACTTCCCTCGGGTAAATTACGGCAGTTTTCTAATGCCGCAAACATACGAGTAGCCAACTCATTCATTGATTCACCTTCAGGAATTCGTCCGTCAGGCGTACCATCAATCAGGCTTTTACGCCATAATTCTTCGGTTTCAGTAAGAGAATCGATATCGCGTTGCTCTAGTACTCCCATGTTTAATTCACGTAAACGAGGATCGGCAATCACTTGGCAATCACATTGTTGTGCAATTATTTGTGCAGTTTCGCGTGTGCGCCCCATATCACTAGTGATAATATGCGTTATACCTTCGGATTTTACTCTTTCCGCAACCTGCCTGGCCTGTTGTTTCCCGGTTTCAGTTAAAGGACTGTCGGACTGACCCTGAATACGGCGAGCCACGTTCCATTCGGTTTCGCCATGGCGAACAAGATAAACCTGTAACATAGATTTGTTCCGTAATTACTTCGCGATATATGTTCAAAGGAAAAATAATTAATGTATCAAGTTATAGCTGCAACGACTAATCCTGCCAAAATAAAAGCGATTACCCTTGCTTTCGATGCTGTATTTGGACCAGGCAACTATCAAATTGAAGACATCAACGTCGATAGCAGCGTTCCACAACAACCTCTCGGTAATAATGAAACACGCACAGGCGCAAGACAACGCGTAATGGCGTCACGTCAAGTTCGCCCTGAAGCTGACTTCTGGGTGGGAATTGAAGCAGGGGTTGATGAAGATATGACTTTTGCTTGGATTGTCGTCGAACATAAACAAATTCGAGGAGAATCACGTTCTGCAAGTTTAATGATACCGGAGAAAATCCTAGCAGGAATTCGTGAAGGTCGCGAGCTAGGTGATGAAATGGCAGATTTAACCGGAATTGATAATATCAAACAGCAAGGTGGCGCAATAGGGTTCTTCACCAATGGTTTATTAACCCGCACAAGCGTATACCAACAAGCGCTGATACTTGCACTGGTTCCCATCAAGCATGAAATTTATAAAGAGCTTAACCAGATAGAAGATTGATTATACCCAAAAAATAAACTAAAAGGGGCATTGTTTGCCCCTTTCTCGTAAAATTTAGCTTAATTTATTGATAAAACTAATTATTTAAGCAACTGTTCTTCTAACCAGTTTTTCACGTCTGTCGGTGCTGATTTCAAGCTATTTGAACCACGAGTTATCGTTGCAATCCCGACACCAAGCTCAGATTTTAACTCCCGCTGGCTCATTTCTCCACGCATTAATTCCTGAATAATACGTACGCGAGTTGCTAATGCCGTACGTTCATCAGGAGTTAATAACAGTTGCAGAACTGGATGCTGTAGATCTTGCTCAAAAGCATGCTGAAGTAACCGGACAAAGCGTTGCCAGTCATCGTTTTCATCAACCATCAGCGCTGGATCATTAAGGTGATTTGCTGCCATGTTATTCCGCCATACTATTCAACTAGTACAAATCATAACATAAAAGCACACAAATCACCGCATTTCCTACTTTAATAACGCATTAACCACTCTGAATTAGTCAGAACATTCGCTTTTTGATGCAAAAAATTCTTATAAAACAAATCGTAAGCTAATACATTTTTAACATAGCCTCGGGTTTCAGAGAACGGAATACTTTCAATAAATGCCACGGCGTCCAAACGCCCTGCACTATTATTAAGCCAACGATTCACTCGCGATGGACCGGCATTATACGCCGCGCTAGCTAAGATACGGTTATTACCAAACTGTTGATAAACCGACTCTAAATAAGCAGTACCAATTTCGATATTTTTAATCGGATCAACTAACTGACTACTATTCACATAGCCGCTAATCCCTTGAGTATCAACAGTATGCTTTGCAGTAGCTGGCATAATTTGCATTAAACCTGTTGCTCCAACCGGTGAACGTGCCTGAGGATTCCAAGCACTTTCTTGGCGAGCAATCGCCATCGCATAACTTTTATCGATACTTTTATTTTTAGTATAACGATCAAATTCAGATCCCCAAGCTAATGGAAATCGCTCTTCTAGATGATCCCAAAGTTTGGCACTAATCGTAGCCTGAACGCTTAAATCGGCCCAATTTTGTTGCAATGCATAGCGGGCAAGTTGCTCTTGTTTATTGGCTGGCTGAGTTGAAACTAAATTAATCCATTCATTTCTTGCCTGATTATCCATTTCCCAATACATCAATTCACGAATACGATTAATTTCAGGCAATGAAGCTATACTGCTATCAGGTTGTTCAGCAGCCTTGATATATAAAGGATATGTTAGATTAAGTTGCTGTGCAGCAACCATAGGATAAAAGCCTCTTGACTCCATCAACTTACGTAAAATAGCCTCACCTTCAGCTTTTTTACCTTGATCAATCAACGTCATCGCCAACCAATACTGCCATTCCTCTTTGGTTTTACTTTCTTCAGGCAGTCTTTTCAGCCATTGAGCCACGCCCGGTTTATCATTTAAACCTAATGATAAACGAACTCGACGCTCCAATAATGATGCAGAATCAGAATTATTAATCACCTCATCGCGCCATTTTTGCTGCTCAGGAGTCACCTCGCCCATATATTGCCAAGCGACAGATTCACTCATTTGTTGACGCTCTTTAGCATTCATTTTTTGCGCACGAGCAATAGTATTAATCGCTTCTCTCGCCTGATCTGGCGATTGACGAGCAAAGCGGCTAAACGCAGCTAACGTAGCTTCGCGAGTAAAATCAGTCGCTGCAGTTTCGCGCGCGAATTCAGTCACCGATGCCGGATTATTTTGCAATTTAATTAAAGCATCAGAAATAGTTTTATAACTCGCAGGTAAGCGCTTGGCCAAATAACTCGCAATTGAGGTATTTCCACTTTTAATTGCTAAGCTAATACGCTGTAAGATCAATTCGGGGGTTAATTGGCCTTCTTTTTCCCAAGCGTCAAATAACTTATCGCAACTTGATGGCATTGAATTTCCATTCAGCCAAGCTTCTTCAGCGCCCTGCCAAGCAATTTGTTGTTGCCCTGTTACCCAGTTAGCATAGTAATAATTGCATCTTGCTTCTGCTGGCTTGGGCGCTTCGGGGCTAAAAGCCAATAATGCAGACCATTCTTGACGGCGTGCTAATTCATTGACAAATCGAGCTTTAAGCGAGCGTGCTGGCGGTAAATTAGGATGCGTTGCAATAAAATCATTCACTTGCTTGGCGGAGACAATATCCATATCTTGGGATAATTCGCGATACTCTAAATAAGGATATAATGGATAGTCCTGTAAAGTTGGCATTAATCGCTCAACTTCATCCATATTTTTAGCATCCCAAGCCTGTTTAATCGCCTGATAACGTTCACGTTGTTGCGAAAGACTGTCTGCCCAACTGGCTGCTGATACCAGCATTACCGCAGCAGGTATCGCTGCTATCCACCACTTATTCATGAAGCACCGCTCCTTATTACCTTGATATTTATACCGTTAACCTGAAAATGATTTTAATTTTTTCGCTAACAACAATAATTATCCATCACTTTATCAAATATTTATCTATTTGCATGTGATTATTCAATACTTTAAGACGATGATTAACACTGCTCACTCTAAGTTTACGGCGTTTAACCAGAATAATTTAGCTAATAACAATAAAATACCACATCTCCCATCATCAGCTCATAATCAGTTCTTAAATAAGTTTAAGCACAATCATAAACAAACGACTAAACCCAGCATGATAGATAGGATAAAAGAATAAAAAAGGCTAAACTATCAAGCAAACAAGTTTATCCAATTAGTGATAATCAGGTTATTGCTGATAGCTGATATTGGTTAATCAGTATTCTGCTGACTTAGAATAGTTATAAGTTAAAGAAAGAACTGATAAAAATCATATAATTCATTTAATTAGCGATAGCAAAAACGATAACTTTTAGAAATCATAGGGTATATAAAATTGGCTCAATACGTTTATTCTATGCACCGCGTGGGGAAAGTTGTCCCACCTAAGCGGCATATTTTAAAGAACATCTCTTTAAGCTTTTTTCCGGGAGCAAAGATCGGTGTTTTAGGTCTTAACGGGGCAGGTAAATCCACCTTACTGCGCATTATGGCGGGTATCGATACAGATATTGAAGGTGAAGCGCGCCCGCAACCAGGAATTAAAATTGGTTACCTGCCACAGGAACCTAAACTTAATTTAGAACATACCGTACGTGAAGCGGTCGAAGAAGGCGTTAGCGAAGTTAAAAATGCGCTGAATCGTCTGGATGAAGTGTATGCGGCTTATGCAGATCCTGATGCTGATTTTGATCAATTAGCCAAAGAACAAGGTCAATTAGAAGCCATTATTCAATCACACGATGGCCATAATCTGGATAACCAGTTAGAGCGCGCGGCAGATGCACTTCGCTTACCTGCTTGGGATGCCCAAATTAAACATTTATCTGGGGGTGAACGCCGTCGCGTAGCAATTTGTCGTTTACTGTTAGAAAAACCAGACATGCTGCTGCTCGATGAACCAACTAACCACTTGGATGCTGAATCCGTCGCTTGGTTAGAACGCTTCTTACATGATTATGAAGGTACTGTTGTGGCAATTACCCATGACCGTTACTTCTTAGACAATGTCGCTGGTTGGATCTTAGAGCTTGACCGTGGTGAAGGTATTCCATGGGAAGGTAACTATTCTTCTTGGTTAGAGCAAAAAGATAATCGCTTGGCGCAAGAAGCCTCTTCAGAAGCGGCTCGCCGTAAATCTATCGAGAAAGAACTTGAATGGATCCGTCAAAATCCAAAAGGCCGCCAAGCCAAAGGCAAAGCCCGTTTAGCTCGTTTCGAAGAACTTAATAACGTTGAGTATCAAAAACGTAACGAAACTAGCGAGCTGTTTATTCCACCAGGTCCACGTTTAGGCGATAAAGTTCTCGAAGTTGAGAATCTGAGCAAATCGTATGACGATCGTATGCTGATCGATAACCTGAGCTTTGCTATTCCTAAAGGAGCGATTGTCGGTATTATCGGTCCGAACGGAGCGGGTAAATCAACATTGTTTCGCATGATCTCCGGTCAAGAACAACCAGATTCAGGAACCATCAGTTTAGGTGACACGGTTAAAGTCGCGTCAGTTGATCAGTTCCGTGATGAGATGGACGACAGCAAAACCGTCTGGGAAGAAGTATCTAACGGCCAAGATATTATGCGTATTGGCAATTTCGAACTGCCAAGCCGCGCTTATGTCGGTCGATTTAACTTTAAAGGAACAGACCAGGGTAAGCGCGTAGGAGAACTCTCCGGAGGTGAACGGGGTCGTCTGCATCTCGCCAAACTGTTACAAGTTGGCGGTAACATGCTGTTATTAGATGAGCCAACCAATGACCTAGATATCGAAACTCTGCGTGCGCTGGAAAACGCCTTATTAGAATTCCCGGGCTGTGCAATGGTCATTTCCCATGACCGTTGGTTCCTTGACCGTATCGCAACGCACATTATTGATTATCAAGATGAAGGTAAAGTCGCGTTCTTCGAAGGTAACTTCACCGAATATGAAGACTTCAAAAAACGCACTCTGGGCGCGGAAGCACTTCAACCACATCGCATTAAATACAAAAAAATGATCAAATAATTATTATTTTGACATCTTGTTGATAAATATAATTAAAACGGCACCTTCTGGGTGCCGTTTGTTGATTCAAAATAACTTAATTTTCCATCATTAATAGCTGTTGGACTAACTCTACACAACGTAAAAAACGCGTATCATAATCAGGAGAGTCCACATGCACAAAATCGACATTATTTTTATTTAGCATTTCAATCAGTAAGGTTTGAAATGTCTGGCGATCTTGATCGCTTCCTAAGCTGCGTAATCCATCTGCCACCCACGGAGTATTATTCTCTAATAAAATAACCAAATCAAAACGATACTCATCAATGAGTGCTTGAACAAACGGATGTTCTTTACCTTCATAGCGTTTGCAGAAAGCCTGTGTGGTAATAAAATCAGTATCAATAAAAGCAACTTTATTTGCATATTTAACTGCAAAATCAATATATTGAGCGTGACCCAATGCAATTTTATCGTAATCTGAGTATTGCAATGCCATTTCATCACCGCCAAGGTGAGAAAAAACATAATCCCGACCGAATTCCCACGCACTGGTAGTATTGAAAATATTGGCTAATTTATTGACTAAAGTTGATTTTCCACTCGATTCTCCACCTAAAATCGCTACTTTTCGCACAAAGAATGGCTTAACTTCAGTTGGAATGTATTCCCAATATTTAAACGGCGCCTGCCGGATTTGGTGGCCACTAATATTCATAAAACTACGTTCAGGATCTATCAACGTGGTTTCAATACCCAAGTATTTTTTATAGCGTGGCGCATCGTTTTTTTCGCCCGAATAAATATAACTTGGGCGAATATTTTTCTGCTTAAGAAACTTATGCATTCCTTCGCTCCACACTTGCCAACCGTGCGGATAGGGTTCAATACCTTTTTCATCAAATAAATGGATATGAATATTTTTCTGATATTTAAAAGTTTGTAATAACCAACGTAAGCGATCGCTCACTGTTGGCTGCTGTGACATCGAGCTGTTAAGGAACAGATTTTTATCCCGCGGCTCATCATGGCAAAGGATTACATGTAATTCATCGACCTGACTACAAGCACGTTGTATCAGATAAATATGGCCCGTATGTAAAGGATAAAATTTACCAAAAACCACTCCGACCACTTTCTCTTTTTGTGGGTATTCCAAACCAAGAAAACGGTGCAAAGCAGCTATTTTTTGGGCGCTTGGACTTTTGATTTTATTATTAATTAGCTGACTCAAATAACCTTTAGTCATCTCGCTAGCATCGGCAACTTGTTGTAAGGTATAACCTGTCTGCCTAATCGCATCTTTTAAATAATCAAACTCTGCCATCAGTCCCTCCGATTCAGTCAAATTCTTCCATTACGCTGAGTGCATCAGCAAGTTTTTTTACGCCGTACACTTTCATGTTCGGTAAGGGCTTTTTAGGCATATTAGCATAAGGCACGATGGCGCGTTTGAACCCATGTTTAGCCGCTTCAGAAATACGTTCTTGTCCACTAGGAACGGGGCGAATTTCACCGGCTAAACCAACTTCGCCAAATACCACTAAATCCCGTGGTAGAGGTCTATCACGAAAACTAGACACTAAAGAGAGTAATAAAGCTAAATCCGCACTAGTTTCAGTGACTTTTACCCCACCAACGACATTGACGAATACGTCTTGATCCGCCATCAATAATCCACCGTGACGATGCAGCACGGCCAATAAAATAGCTAAGCGATTTTGTTCTAAGCCAACAGCAACACGACGCGGATTAGACATCATTGAATGATCCACTAGCGCTTGGATCTCAACCAATAAAGGTCGCGTGCCTTCCCAAACTACCATGACCGAACTGCCAGAAGTAATTTCTTCGCCGCGACTCAAAAATATAGCAGAAGGATTGCTAACCTCTTTAAGTCCTTGCTCTGTCATGGCAAAGACCCCCAGCTCATTCACCGCCCCAAAACGATTTTTATGGCTACGTAAAGTTCTGAACCGTGAATCACCATCGCCATCGAGCATTACTGAGCAATCGATGCAGTGCTCCAATACTTTAGGGCCAGCTAATGAACCATCTTTGGTGACATGCCCGACCATAACGATTGCTACACCTCGGGTTTTGGCAAAGCGTGTTAAATAAGCAGCTGTTTCTCTGACCTGCGCCACGCTCCCCGGGGAGGATTGAATATCAGCCATATGCATGACTTGAATCGAGTCGATAACCATTAATTTAGGGTTTTCTTGTTCTGCTGTTAAGCAGATTTGTTCGATACTGGTTTCCGATAACATATTCAAATTATCGGTCGGTAACCCTAAACGATGGGCTCGCATCGCCACTTGCTGCAAGGATTCTTCACCAGTGACATACAGAGTTTTCATTTGTGCCGATAACTGACACATCGTCTGTAACAATAACGTACTTTTCCCTGCACCAGGATTTCCACCGATCAATATGGCACTCCCGGGGACAACCCCTCCCCCTAACACGCGGTCAAACTCTTTAAATCCAGTCGAAAAGCGAGGGACTTCTTCTAAGCTAATTTCAGAAAGCTTTTGTACTTTACTGATACCGCTATTACCCGCGTAGCCAGTAAATCGATCATTACGAGCCGCTGCTGGGCTGGCCGCTAAACGGATTTCTGTAATGGTATTCCACGCATTACAGGCAGTGCATTGCCCCTGCCATCGAGGATAATCTGCACCGCATTCATTACAGACAAATGCTCGTTTTGCACCTTTTGCCACAACCTGCTCCTATTTTTTATAAAATTAGCTTAACGTTCTTCGTGTTTTAGTCCACCACTGAGCACACATAATACGCCCATTAAATCGGCATGACGGATAGCGACTGCGGCACGTGCATAGACTTTTGGCTTAGCATGGTAGGCGATACCTAATCCAGCTTTGCGGATCATTTTTAAATCATTTGCACCATCACCTATCGCGACCGTTTGTTCTAGCGGAATGTTGAGCTGCTCGGCCAATTTAATCAGCGTTTGGGCTTTATATTTGGCATCGATAATTGGTCCTTTCACTTTTCCAGTTAGCTTGCCAGCTTTTACGTCAAGCTGATTAGCCACTGCCGCCACTAATTTTAATCGTTGACGCAAATCATC
Source organism: Moellerella wisconsensis ATCC 35017 (assembly GCF_001294465.1). Classification (GTDB taxonomy): domain Bacteria; phylum Pseudomonadota; class Gammaproteobacteria; order Enterobacterales; family Enterobacteriaceae; genus Moellerella; species Moellerella wisconsensis. The sequence continues at coordinate 48,473 of NZ_LGAA01000010.1, read as the reverse complement.
GGCAAAAAAGGTAAATCCCCCCGAAGCTATTGCTACATGCCAGTCCATAGCTTGTAATTTACGTACTAAGCTGGTTAAGCCGGGCATCAAAGGCAGTGTTTCTAAGACTTGATGTAAGATATTGGCATCAGCACCTTCTAATAAAGCTACCCGAGCGCGTAAACTTTCAGTAAAATCTAATTCGCCTAACATAGCGCGTTCTGTTACTTCGGCAACTTGTTCACCAACACCCGCTAAGCGTGCGATTTCATCAATACATTCAATCTGAATCGCCGTTGAATCCATATCCATAACTAATAAACCTGGGGAACGTAAACGTGGAATTTTCCCTAATGGAACCACATCCAATTGGCATTCATCGGCTAATTTTTTAATTCGGCTATTTAGGCTTCCGGCAATTCTAACCACTTGATAATCATCAATTCGCCAAGAAGATACAATCACAATTGCAGCGCCTAGACGTTGTTGAAAATTACTGATTCGAGTTTTATCTAGCCCACGGCCATATAATAGCCAACCACTGTCGCCTGCGCGATAATCCAATGGCATAACCTCTTCCCCAGTGAGTGACAGAGGTAATCCTGGCCATTTTTGGATCTCGTCGGGTAAATAACAATAGGTTAAACTTGTTGACATGAAAACTTGCTCCTGTAATCCTCACTGCCCTATTTTAGGAAAATGGTGGTTAGCCATTAATAAAACTGCGCTTCAAACTACCCTATCTATCTAACCTCTGGCAACATATACCCGTGATACTTCACGCTATGGGCTCATTGTCGATAGCGGCTATAATGGCAAAACAACAGTGAAAATGTGAATGATGATCCAGACAAAATTGTCTTTTCGACTGCATAAATCAGTAATTATTATTACCTGTATTGCGCTTATCGCGCTATTAATGCAAAGCGTATCCTATATCAGCCGTATTCATTATCAGGCGCGAATCGATCAGTTTAAACAGCTGTCTCATACACTTGCTGAACAAGTGGCGTTTAGCTTATCCGATTATATTGTCGACGGCAGTAAAGATTTTAATCGTGAGGTGATTATCGCTAATCTGGATAAAATGACCTCCAATAGTCGGATCCTCGATGCCAGTGTTTATCTTAATAATGGGACTCTTATCGCTGAATCAGGGGAAAACGTTCCAATCAAATCGCGTTTAGCTATTGATAATGCAAATAATCAACATCCATTTCAATATCAATTGGTTGTGCCTATCCCTGATGCAGTTCATCCCAAAGGATATATGCGTATGACCATCGATACTCAACAATTATCAACCGAAGCCCAGCAAGCAGATAATACCACTAATGTTTTACGTATGTTTATGCTGTTAACTTTTGCTACTGGATTTGTTTTGGCTAATACATTATTCCGTTTAAAACATAAAAAAGGACAAAAATTACCTTTCCCATTGATGGAAGATGACGATCTGACTGAAAACCACCTAGAGCCACAAGCTAATAGTGAACAAAAAATGGCTATGAAAAAAATAAAAAAAGAATCAAAGAAATCACGGGCTCATCGTGATAAATACCATCATGCGGCAAAACATAAGCCCAAGAAACCAAATGTGAAAAAAGTGGAGTAGTAATTCTATCTTTTCGACAATCTATCAATAGAGACAAAATATATAAGGATTTATCTTAAAAAAACAAAATCAAATAAGATAAATCCACTTGTCACAACAAGATAAAAATAAACATTTAAATCAATTAATTACAATAAAAAAAAGACCAAGGTATTAATGTGATATTTTTTCACTCAGATTTATCACTGGGTTAACTTATTAAATGTGTTAGTTTTAAGTTATTATGCTATAAATTTAACTATTTTAATTTTTTATTCTTAACAAAGTAAAACCCAAAATTAATCCTACGAAAATATTTGCTTAACAAAGAATATATTATTGTTTATGCTACTTAACAGAGAGGATGATGCGATTTAATTCATTATCCATTATAGGATTTAATGAATTAGGCTAGGAAGCCATACAAGGATGTATAAACAAGGACGTACTCTCTACCTACCTTTTTATTCCTCTGCTTTTTTTTCCTATTTTTTCTATAAAAAACCCCAACAAAAGTCAGGGTCTTTGCATCAAATATGTGTCTTGAGACTAGAAATTATTTATCACCCAATAAAACAGAATCTAATGCAATTTCAATCATTTCATTGAACGTAGTTTGACGCTCTTCGGCAGTTGTTTGTTCACCGGTTTTAATATGATCAGAAACCGTACAGATAGTTAATGCCTTCGCACCATACTCTGCTGCAACGCCATAAATGCCTGCAGCTTCCATTTCCACACCCAGAATACCGTATTTTTCCATCACTTTGAACATATCAGGATCTGGAGAATAGAATAAATCTGCTGAGAATAAGTTACCAACGCGCACCTTGATATTTCTAGCTTTTGCCGCTTCAACTGCATTATGTACTAAACCATAATCAGCAATAGCCGCGAAATCATGATTTTTAAAACGTTGACGGTTAACGTTAGAATCAGTACATGCACCCATACCAATAACGACATCACGTAACTTAACATCATCCATTACCGCGCCACATGAGCCCACACGAATGATAACTTTAACACCAAAATCTTTAATTAATTCAGTTGCATAAATAGAGCATGAAGCAATACCCATACCATGCCCCATTACTGAAATTTTACGGCCTTTATAGCTGCCGGTAAAACCAAGCATACCGCGAACATTATTAACCTGGCGAACATCATCTAAAAAGGTTTCAGCAATATATTTTGCGCGCAGTGGATCGCCTGGCATCAAGACAACATCTGCAAAATCACCCATTTCTGCATTAATATGTGGGGTAGCCATTATTATTCCTTATTATTTAATCAATTAACACTGCATAACTTGGCATAGCCTTGCGTTGCAGCCGTTCTGATAATGATGACAAAAGCATGCGACTAATAATAATCAATCGCATGCTTAATGAAATTATTTAGCACAAATTAAAACATTACTTTGCCATAATCCATCGGAGATAGGTCAAAATAATTAGCTACCGTTTGACCTATATCAGCAAAGCTTTCACGGTGGCCGAGAGAGCCAGCTTTGATTTTCGGACCATAAACTAATACTGGAATATGCTCGCGAGTATGATCGGTGCCCGGCCATGTTGGATCACAACCATGATCTGCGGTCAAAATCAGCATATCTTCGTCTTTTAGCTGCGCCATCAATTCAGGTAAACGACGGTCAAATAATTCAAGTGCTGCCGCATAACCCGCAACATCGCGACGATGACCATAAGCAGAATCAAAATCGACAAAGTTAGTAAAGACGATCGTTTTATCGCCAGCTAATTTCATTTCTTCTACGGTGGCGTCAAATAATTGATCTAATCCAGTCGCTTTGACTTTTTTAGTGATACCTACATGGGCATAGATATCAGCAATTTTACCGATAGAAACCACTTCACCTTGTTTCTCTTCAACCAGTTTTTGTAACATAGTTGGTGCCGGTGGTTTAACCGCATAGTCATGACGATTACCCGTACGAGCGAAGTTACCTGCTTTATCACCAATAAATGGACGTGCAATTACACGGCCGATGTTATAGCCACCTTTGGTCAGCTCTTCACGGGCAATTTCACACAGTTCATACAGTTTATCTAAACCATAAGTTTCTTCATGGCATGCAATTTGGAATACGGAGTCAGCAGAGGTGTAGAAAATTGGTTTACCGGTTTTCATGTGCTCTTCACCCAAAGCATCCAGAATAACCGTACCCGATGAATGACAGTTTCCTAAATAACCTGGCAGATTAGCGCGTTTAACTAAAACATCCAGTAATTCTTGTGGGAAGCTATTTTCTTCGTCTTTAAAATAACCCCACTCAAACAGCACCGGAACACCTGCAATTTCCCAGTGGCCTGATGGTGTATCTTTACCTGAAGAGAGCTCACTCGCGTAGCCATAGGCACCAATAACTTCAGCATTAGCATCTAAACCTGCTGGGAACTGACCACATGATTCTTCTGCGGCTTTACCTAAACCTAATTTAGTTAAATTAGGTAGGTTTAATGGACCCTTACGGCCAATATCAGCGTCGCCACGCGCACACGCATCTGCAATGTGGCCTAGTGTATTTGCGCCAATATCACCAAATTTGTCGGCATCACCTGCGGCACCAATACCAAAAGAATCCAGTACCATAATAAATGTACGTTTCATAATACTCTCCTGCGCTATACTTTTATGAACATCATCTTCTTGAACATCAAAAGCATTTCGCTGATAAATTCAATACGTCTTACCTATTATACTCGAGGTTAAATATTATAGAGTTGCAATACCACTATTTGCCTACTACAACTCTATTTTCGAACATAACTAGGCAATATTATTCACTAATCTGACGATAAATCATTGGATTAGCTGGCGCAGCCTGCTGTCCCAGAGTTATTGCATCACGAACTTCTTGTGCTGCTGCCTCCCATGATTTTTCATCGTTAGCATGGATCATCGCTAATGGTGTTTTGCTATCAATTTTAGTACCAAGTGCAGCAATATCACTTAGACCAACACTGTAATCAATCGCATCAGTCGCTTTACGTCGACCGCCACCTAAAGTCACCACAGACATGCCTAGTGCACGGGTATCCATTGCAGTAATGATACCTTCAGCTTGGCTATAGACAGGTTTGCTTAATACCGCAGTTGGCAGATACTTAGCATAATTTTCAACAAAATCTGTTGGGCCTTTTTGCGCCGCAACCATACGGCCAAACACTTCAGCCGCTTTACCGTTATCTAATACTGCTTGCAGTTTTTCACGCGCTTGTTGACGGTCAGATGCTAAATTAGCAGAAACCAGCATTTCAACACACAATGCCATGGTAATTTCAAACAGACGTGGATTCCGATATTCACCGGTTAAGAATCGAACTGCTTCACGAACTTCAACTGCGTTACCTGCACTTGAAGCTAAAACCTCGTTCATATCGGTTAATAGTGCGGTTGTTTTACAACCGGCACCATTAGCAACTTGCACAATAGATTCAGCCAATTCAGTCGATTTTTCATACGTTGGCATAAATGCACCAGAACCAACTTTAACGTCCATGACTAAGGCATCAAGCCCTTCAGCTAATTTTTTACCTAAAATAGAAGCCGTAATTAATGGGATAGCATCAACCGTTGCTGTAATATCTCTAGTCGCATAAAAACGCTTGTCAGCAGGTGCTAAAGAATTGGTTTGACCAATAATTGCGACGCCAACATTTCTGATAATATCGCGGAAACGCGCATCATCAGGAAAAATATCAAAACCAGGAATTGCTTCGAGTTTATCCAAGGTCCCACCGGTATGGCCCAAGCCACGACCAGAAATCATCGGCACATAACCACCACATGCAGCAACCATTGGACCCAGCATTAGCGAAGTCACGTCACCGACGCCACCGGTAGAATGTTTGTCTACAATTGGGCCGTTAAGATTAAGTGATTTCCAATTTAATACGCTGCCTGAATCACGCATAGCCAAAGTTAATGCAACGCGCTCGTCCATAACCATATCATTAAAATAGATAGTCATTGCTAAAGCGGCAATTTGACCTTCAGACACCGAGTTGTCGCGAACACCGTTAATAAAGAAACGAATTTCTTCTTCGCTGAGTTGTTTGCCATCACGTTTTTTACGGATAATTTCTTGTGCTAAAAACAAAATATACTCCTTGAAATTCAATCAGAGAGGAAACTCAATCTGCGGATTTCTCCGAGATTAATAACCGCTATTTTGCTTTTGTCCCGCAAATCCCAACGTGCTGAGTAAACTACCCAGTAAACTTGATGCACCAAAGCGGAAATGACGTGCATCAGCCCAGCCTTCGCCCATAATTCTGTCTGCCAATGCTAAATATTGAGCCGCTTCTTCAGCTGTACGCACACCACCCGCTGGTTTGAAACCGACAGTTTTACCAACACCCATATCATGAATAACTTGGATCATGATCTCAGCGCTTTCCAGCGTTGCATTAATAGGTACTTTACCCGTTGATGTTTTAATAAAATCAGCGCCTGCGTTAATCGAGATTTCAGATGCTTTACGAATTAATTCCGCTGTTTTCAACTCGCCCGTTTCAATAATAACTTTTAATAGCACGCCTGCTTCCGCACAAGCTTCTTTACATGCTTTAACTAAATCAAAACCAATTTGTTCATTGCCAGCCATCAATGCACGATAAGGGAAAACCACATCTACATCATCAGCACCATAAGCGATAGCTGCACGAGTCTCGGCTAATGCGATATCAATATCATCATTACCATGAGGGAAATTAGTGACAGTAGCGATACGAATATCTGGGGTGCCTTGCTCACGTAAAACTTTACGTGCTAGCGGAATAAAACGTGGATAGATACAAATTGCCGCGGTGTTACCAGCTGGGCTTTTTGCTTGATGACATAAATCTGTGACTTTTTGGTCAGTGTCATCTTCGTTAAGTGTAGTTAAATCCATCAAAGCCAGTGCGCGTTGCGCAGCTGCAGTTAAATTAGTCATAAAACTCTCCAACGATATTATTTATTTATCAGAACATTATGTTCTTTGTTGGCGAGCGGGCTTGGTTCCTTAAAGATGTTGCGATAGCCAATGGCTAAAGTAACAGCTGAGTTCCGTCTCACCGCACGATGCTCTCTGATTCCACCTTTGAGAGCGGTTACCTTTCCATAAATGCTCAATATAATGTTATTTGAACATGGAACAGAACGTATTTATGTGCCATAAATCACATTATCCAATTGTATGTTACATAATTAAATGCAACCACGTGATCACAGTCACTAATTATACGCTATTTAACCTCAGTTTTATGCTCTCTAATCAGTTTTATTCCATAAAACTCGGTTATTTTGAGTTATATTGCATTATCAAAATAGAAAACCATCAAGAATAAACCGTTTAATAAAATAAAATGAGAAAAAATATAACTGAAAATAAAATGGATGCAGCTTCTCTTCAGTAATAAACACTTAAAATAATAATCAATATAGTTAACTCAGCTATTAAGATTAACTTACAGAAATCAGCGAATAAATTATTACCTTAGAAATTACAAGATGAATAACTACTGGTGAAGAGTATACAACAGATTAACAATTAATAAGTAGAATGACACAGAGCTACGAAGCTGCTCACAAAATTAGACTGCCATGGCGAAAACTTTCATCATGGCAGTCGAACAATCTCGCTTAAACTCAATTAAATAACTGCAAGCGTCAAGAAGAAGCCCGCAATAGTAGCACTCATTAAATTAGACAGGGTCCCGGCCATTACAGCTTTGAGTCCTAAACGTGCGACATCTTGACGGCGGTTAGGTGCCATGCTGCCTAATCCACCAAGAAGAATAGCGACAGAAGATAAGTTAGCAAAACCACATAAAGCAAAGGAGATAATGGCTTTAGTATGTTCTGATAGTACCTGTTTACCGGCCGCGATGACATCAGCATCAGGTTTGAGGTACTCGCCAAAATTAACGTATGCCACAAATTCATTGACTACAATCTTCTGCCCGATGAATGCCCCCGCAATATTAGCTTCGCTCCAAGGAACACCTATCAAATAAGCAATTGGAGAAAAACACCAACCGAGGATCAACTCAAGCGAAAGTTGTGGGTAATCAAACCAACCACCGATACCGCTTAAAATACCATTTAATAACGCAATTAAGGCAACAAAAGCTAATAGCATCGCACCCACGTTAAGCGCTAATTGCATACCTGATGCCGCACCTGATGCGGCGGCATCAATTACGTTAGCTGGGCGTTCATCCTCAGCCACTAGATCCATCGCATCAGCTCGGTCTTTCATGTCTTCAGTTTCTGGCACCATTAATTTAGCAAATAATAAACCGCCGGGAGCCGCCATAAATGAAGCTGCAATCAAGTATTCCATCGGAACACCCATTTGCGCATACCCCACCAATACAGCACCAGCAACAGAAGCCAGCCCACCGGTCATGATGGCAAATAGCTCAGAATTAGTCATAGTAGCAATATAAGGACGTACAACTAATGGTGCTTCAGTCTGACCCACAAAAATATTTGCGGTAGCTGACAATGATTCAGTTCTTGAAGTTCCGAGCAGTTTTTGCAGCCCACCGCCAAGAATTTTAATAACGAATTGCATAATGCCCAGATAATAGAGCACGGCAATTAATGAGGAAAAAAATACGATAACTGGCAATACGCGCAAAGCAAAAATGAAGCCACCACCGCCAAACAGTTCAAACATTTTATCAGAAACTAGACCACCGAAGATAAAGTCCATTCCTTCTTTACCGTAACCGATTACATTTGATACCGCATCAGATATAGCGAGTAGAACTTTACGACCCATTGGGACATACAGTACTAAAGCACCAATTCCTATCTGAATAAGAAAAGCACCAATGACAGTTCGGAGCTTAATTGCACGGCGATTAGTTGAGAATAATACAGCAATGAAAATCAAAGCTGCCATCCCCACCAGGCTCATAATGAGTTGCATGGAAGTATCCCTGTTCACTTAATTCTAAATTGATATATCAGCAAACTTATTTATTTGCCGACTCTTTTCGACGCTGATTATACCGAGCCAACACTAATAACACTTAATCTTTGTCACAAATCCGGGTTGATAAAAGTAACAAGAAAGTACGTTTTGTGACATTTATCACAAAAAAATCCAGTATTATAGAATGCTAATAGTATTGAGAATTGATTAAAAATTAATGATATGACTATGATAGCTCGTGTACTAACTCATATCATTTAGTATATTGATTGGAAATCTAATAAAGATTAAATAATGATTGGCTATTATTGTAAAGCTGAGCTGCGATTTCTTCAGGCGGTTCCTGACGTAGTTCACATAATGTCTGAAAGACATAGCCTATCATTTCTGGACGATTCGCTTCACCTTGGAAACCACTGAGAGGCATATCGGGAGCGTCAGTTTCTAATAATAGAGAAGATAATGGTAATTGCGCGATAACTCGCCGCGTTTTTTGTGCTCTTTCGTAAGTTATCGTGCCTCCCACACCTATCGAATATCCTAATTTAATAAAAGCCTGGGCTTGGGATAAGCTTCCCGAAAATCCATGTACTACACCGGTCGCAGGCACAGGATGACGCCGCAATATAGCCGCTAATTGATCATGGCTTTTGCGAGAATGTAGAATTACCGGTAAATCATAATATCTGGCTAATTTAAGTTGTTCTATTAGCACAATTTTTTGTTGTTCTACTGGAGCATCTGTCTGATAAAAATCTAAGCCAATTTCTCCCACCGCAACACATTTTGGATTTTTTTCACTCAATCGTTGGGATAATTTATCAATATGAGAGGGCTGGAATGACGCAAGAAAAAGAGGATGAAAACCTAAAGCAGCATATAATTCAATATGTTGACAAGACAAATTCCAAACCCGATCAATATTGGCAACATCAATTGCGGGCATAATAATATGCGAAATTTCAGCCTGTCTTACCCGTTGTAAGCTATCGACAATATTTTCACTAAACAATGGGAAATCAAAATGACAGTGAGTATCTATAAACACTTTATTTTCCCGATGCTATACGCTCAATAATATTAACCTGCTGCTTTTCATGTTCATTCAGTTCGCTATTTTGTTGTTTATCTAATTGATATTGAGCAACGGCGGCTTCGACATAATCATCTTCAAGTAAAATTTCATCTTGCGCTGTTTGCTTATCAAAAGACTCCGTAAGATGAATATTTTGCTGAGTGAAACAATCGCCTAATGCAGCTAGAAAATAGCGGCCACAATGTCGACCCGTATGATAATCATAATTTAATGATGATAATCGGCTACCAAGTGCACTGCTTTTTAATGGCGTAGGAGGATATATTTCAAATACTTGCAAGTTACCCGGCGGGTTCTCAATAAATTCTTGGGTACGACGATAGCTTTTTAAATGGGTTTTCATAATCAACGCCATTTTTTGTAAGCTGCTGGTTTCTAACCAACGCGTCATTCTTTTAACCCATTCAGGAGTAAAATAGACTTGAGAAGGTACCGTTCTAATCACTACAATAGTATCTGCACCACGCAGATAGGCTTCCTCAACAGGGATGGCCGCAGTAATCCCTCCATCAAGATACAAATGCCCATCGAATTCAACCCCCGAACGATAAAACCCTGGAATTGCACTTGAGGCACGAATAATATCTAACCAATTATCTTTATCTGGCTGTAAATAAACCGCATCAAAATTATCACTCCGGCAAGTACTCATTAAGAATTCTCGACCAGAATCAATCAATTCCAATCCTTTTTCGAGCGCTAGTGGATTCTCTTGATTAGTTACATTAATCAACCAATCGAGATCGATTAAGTGCCCGCCACGAATAAAACGTAATGGATTAAAGAATTGTGGATTAGTCGTATAACGAGTGATTATTCGGCGAGCGTAACCACGCTGACCGCAAATATATGAAGATAAATTTTGGGCGCCGGCAGAGGTGCCGATCATGATGTCAAAGGGATTAAAATCAGCTTTAAGAAACTCATCCAGTACACCCGCGGTAAAAATTCCGCGCTGACCACCACCTTCACAAATAAGCGCTGTTTTTCCGGAATTAATTTTTTCGTAAAAGGCAAGTGGCTCGATGCTACCTAAAGTGACTGAAACATGTTTTCCCATAACTGATTCTCAAATAATCATAATTAACAGAATAATAGACAGACATCGTAACATATTGAGTTAACAAAAAATTATCATCCTGTAATAATGCACGGAATTCGGGCTATCCTCGACGGATAACCCGATGTAATAACGTGATAACTTATTACCGGAACGATATCGATAACTGCACGATAGATAGGTCAAATACTGTAATTAATTTATATTACCCGATTATAAGCTCAGTTTAGCCGATTATTAGGCTTAATTGGCGACCATCAGGCTGCTTTGAACTGATTTAACACCATTGATTGCAGAAACCATATTAACGACTTGGTCTATCTGGTTATCATTTTTCACAAAACCAGAAATATAAACCACCCCTTTAACAGTTTTTACAGAAATATCATTGCTGTCTATACCACTAGTTGATAACAGTTTACTTTTAATTTGTGCTGTAATACTGCTGTCATCCATATATTTATCAACGTTATTAACACCTTTGGTGATCGCTTGACCTGCATCTTTGCCTGCCATATCAACCGTTTCTGTCGCGCTATCCCAAGTTTGAGATGCCTGTTGTTTTAATGATTCTGCTGATGCAAAGCCACTAAACAAGGCACAGCTCAATCCAATCGCTGTTAGTGAGCGTAAAAGTGCTGTATTTCTCATCTTGAACCTTCCTTAATAGTTAATAATATTTCCGCTATTAACATGTTAATTAATATAGGCGGTGGGTCATGAATCAAGCCCCGTAAGATTAAAAATAATCTTCATTCAAACTAGAGCTCTCAATCAATTGATAAAGTATAGCCTATGAAAAATAAACTAAAAAAGAAAGGGAAAAAATTAGCAATACAGAATATTCTGGTGAATAAAAACAAAAGAAAAGAAAACCAATCCAATACTGACGTTCTTTACCAAACTAAACACTGCCAAAGTACATTCCTCTGGCAGTGTTAGCTTAATCAACGATTAATGTTCGCGAGTTTTACGGAATAAAACTTCAGGATAACGTTCGCTAGTAATGTTTAAGTTAACCATAGTTGGAGCAATATACGCTAAGTTATCACCCCCATCTAACGCCAAATTCTGTTCATTTTTACGTTTAAACTCTTCGAATTTCTTCACATCATTGCATTCAACCCAACGTGCAGTTGATACGTTGATATTTTCATAAATCGCTTCAACGTTATATTCATTTTTCAGGCGTGATACCACGACATCAAATTGCAGGACTCCGACAGCACCAACAATCAAATCATTATTGGCTAGAGGACGGAAGACTTGCACCGCACCTTCTTCGGATAACTGCACTAATCCTTTGAGCAACTGTTTCTGCTTGAGCGGATCACGTAGACGAATTCGGCGGAATAATTCTGGCGCAAAGTTAGGAATACCGGTGAATTTCATATCTTCACCTTGAGTAAAGGTATCACCAATTTGGATAGTACCGTGATTATGCAATCCGATAATATCTCCTGGGAACGCATGTTCAACATGTGAACGGTCGCCAGCCATAAAGGTTAATGCATCAGAAATTACAACATCTTTATTAATACGTACTTGACGCAGTTTCATGCCTTTTTCATAGGTTCCAGACACAATACGCAAAAAAGCGACGCGATCTCGATGTTTTGGATCCATATTGGCCTGAATTTTAAACACAAACCCGGTAAATTTCTCTTCTGCTGCCACGACTTCACGGGTATCTGTTTTGCGTGGCATCGGCGTTGGCGCCCACTCAACTAAGCCATCCAGCATATGGTCAACACCAAAGTTACCCAACGCAGTACCAAAGAATACTGGGGTTAACTCGCCTGCTAAAAAGGCGTCTTGTTCAAATTCGTGGGAAGCCCCCTGAACAAGCTCTAGCTCTTCGCGTAATTGTGCTGCTAAATCGTCACCCACGGCATCTTCTAATTCAGGATTATTCAGCCCTTTAATAACACGGACATCCTGAATAGTGTGGCCTTTACCCGTCTGATAAAGATATGTTTCATCACGCAGGAGATGATAAACACCTTTAAATAATTTTCCGCAGCCGATCGGCCAAGTAATCGGGCAACACGCGATCTTTAGCTCGTTTTCGACTTCATCCATTAACTCCATCGGATCACGAATATCTCGGTCGAGTTTATTCATAAACGTTAGGATGGGTGTATCACGCAGACGTGTAACTTCCATCAATTTGCGGGTACGATCTTCAACCCCTTTACTGGAATCGATGACCATCAAACAGCAGTCAACAGCAGTTAAAGTACGGTAAGTATCTTCAGAGAAGTCTTCATGCCCTGGGGTATCTAACAGATTTATCAAACAGTCATGGTATGGGAACTGCATCACTGACGTAGTAATCGAAATACCACGTTGTTTTTCCATTTCCATCCAGTCTGATTTTGCATGCTGGTTAGAACCACGGCCTTTCACCGTACCCGCGCGTTGAATCGCTTGTCCAAATAACAATACCTTTTCGGTAATCGTGGTTTTACCGGCATCAGGGTGAGAAATAATAGCGAAAGTTCGACGTTTAGCGACTTCCTGCAAAAATTCAGATTGAGACATCAATTAAATCTTCTAGTTTAAGCACAGAGTTAAGCACCAATAAAAAAACACCCATTGGGTGAATTTTGGGCATGCCAAATCCGTTATGTTAATAGACAATTAGCTTTATTTTCGCTGATTTTGGCTTGAGAAACAATCAATGCTTTCCTTCCACAATATATTTCATGTCCATAAAAAGCGACATAGGTGCAATCACCTAAGTGATCTTAACACCATCAAAATCGGCGCTAATTATTTGTATACTGATAATTATGTATCTTCAAAGAGTTGCTTATAGAGCAGCAATGAGTTACCGACTATTTTTCAACTATATTTTCCAATCATATCTCCCGACTAGATTCCTCGACTAGATCCCCCAATTAGTGACTATTCAAAAATCTATAGTTCTTTTTATAAATCAATAACTATTGGAAATAATTTTTCAGAATAAATCTAAGTTGATCTGATATTTACTATAATCAATCGATATATTTACAGTTAAAATATGGGCAATATCCAAGTTAGCTGGCTGCCATTATTCGAGTGTAAAAGTATCCTGAAATAATGTAAGCGCGAAAATAAGTGCATCTTCACGGCCATGTTTAGCAGGATAGTAATCCTTACGCACAGTAACCTCATGAAATCCCATATTTTCATACAGTCGAATGGCAGCGCGATTTGATTCACGAACTTCTAACCATAACGTTAAAATATTCTTTTCTGTTAAGTCCTGAATTAAACGTTCCATTAATTGACGACCGTATCCCTGCCCCTGAAAATCAGGATGGATAGCGATATTAAATAATGTCGCTTCGTCTAAAACAGATTGTGTAATAGCAAAACCAATTATCTGATTATCGACCGAGATTTTTAAATTATAATATTTTTCACCCTGATTACCGTAAAAGACGCGCTCACTCCAGGGAAAATCATGGCTCAGCTTTTCAATTAAAAAGGCTGTCGCTAAATCAGATTGTTTTAACGTTGAAATTTTCGTCATTTTGATAGATTTGCTTCCATAAAGACCGTTTTGCTTCACTACTGATACTAAGCTTTGCGAGTGCTGGGCTGGTGATCAGCGCACTTTTTGTTTCTGGTATGCGGCTGTCACCGCAGACCCAACAAGGCACAGATACTGGTGATGGCAACATATCGAGCTGCTCTGAATCAATGCACACAATATCCGTTTTATCTATTTTTATTGCCTGAAAAATATCTTTCAATAGCTGATTATTTAAATCGATCCCATCATCAGCGATAATAATAAGCTTAGCTGATTCTGGAATATTTACCCCTCTCTCACCCTTAAGTGCTGAGGGATGACGCAGTATCCATTGGGTTATCCCCATGGACTTTAAAAGCTTGTCTCTTCGGGTCATGCGAGTTGTTCCAGCCATCAGTAAATACCCATGACATCTTATCAGAGCAGATAATTAGCGCCAATAATACAGATTTATTCAGCCAATATCTGGTAAGGTAGCACGGATTATGAATTATTTATTTACGGAGAATTAGAGACTATGTCCTTACTTACACCAGCCAGCGAAGTAATACAGCGCCATCTGGAACATTTTGCTGATCGCCATGTCATTCTGGCAGGTGATATTCAGGACGAGCTCGCGGTGGTATTAGATGCCGCCAGCGTACGTGTTCTCACTAATCAGTATCATCAATGGCAAGTATTGGAGCCATTATTAAAAGATAACGTGCAATTTAATTTTATTGCCGAAGCTGATTTTATCGCTAAATGTAATACCTTGATTTATTTCTGGCCAAAAAACAAACAAGAGGCTTGTTTCCAGTTAGATAATTTATGCACTTATCTACCCGCTGATTGCGATATCTTCATTGTGGGCGAAAATCGTAGCGGTGTAAAAAGTGCTGAAAAAATCATGGAAGGTATCAGCACACTGAAAAAAATTGACTCTGCTCGTCGTTGTAGCCTGTTTTATGGCGCATTAGAAAATCAAACTGCCTTCGAGTTAAATCAATGGTGGCGCAATTATAGTTTCGAAGATACACAAGTCAAAGCGTTACCGGGCGTATTCAGTCAAGACGATTTGGATATGGGTAGTCGCTTACTACTTTCAACATTAGAGCAACCTATCTCTGGAAGTTTACTCGATTTAGCTTGTGGTTCTGGTATTTTAGCGGCCAACTTAGGCCAACAAAATCCTGAATTAAAATTAACTCTCAGTGATGTTAGCGCAACTGCATTATATTCAGCAGCTGAAACCCTGAAAGCTAATCAGTTAGAAGGTAAAATTATCGCTAGTAATGTTTATTCTGAAATTAATGATAAATTCGATTGGATTATTACTAATCCGCCATTCCATGATGGTATCCATACCAACTATTCTGCGGCTGAGAATATGATCATGCAGGCACCTAAGCATTTAAAATCTGGCGGTAGATTTAGAATGGTAGCAAATGCATTTTTACCTTATGCAGATCTACTGGATAAAGCTTTCGGTGGGCATATTGTATTGCTGAAAACCGGTAAATTTAAAGTTTATGAAGCCACTAAACGATAATTTGTATCAAGCTAAAACCTAAGCTATTTGCTCGGGCTATATAGCGTTGATTAGTGCTGATGAATTTTGCGTCAAACAATGCATTCAGCACTAAAAAATTATTGACCTACACCAGAATTAGCCTAAAATCCGCCCCGTACTATTTTATAATGTTATGGCTGATTATATTAAGTCTGAACTGCGAGGGTGGCGGAATTGGTAGACGCGCTAGCTTCAGGTGTTAGTGTCCTTACGGACGTGGGGGTTCAAGTCCCCCCTTTCGCACCAACAGACAATGTCAATAGCATTTTAATCATTTAAAACCAATGAGTTAACCCATCATTGGGCGATAGCTTTTTAATTATAATCTGTATTCTTCTCTTCTCTTCTCTTCTCATTATTTTTGATATTTTAATTTAATCAATATGTTAGGTTGTAATTACTTTATCATATCAGGGTATTTATTTTAGCTGCTAATCTTCCTCTAGCTATATTATAAATTTATAATAATAATTATTCGATTTATTTATAGTGATATTTGATAGGCCAAATTAGGGAAATAAGTGCACTGAAAAAGCCAGTAAACTAAAGGCCAACGCTAATACTGCCGGTAAAATTAAAAATAAGCGCGAACTCTTATTAAATAACATTACTGCAGTCAATAGCATCGCAATAACTGTCGCTATCTTCAGATGATCAATACCGGATTGACTCATAAGATAGATAATACTTAATAAAACAACGGCAATAACACCCCATAATCCGGGGCTATTTGAGCGTATCGATATACGCTGACTGGCTTTGATTGTCATATTTTCACCCCTGGTATTTTGCAGGCTGTCGCTAAGTAACTATTTTGAAAGTGACGTTAATTGCCACACCCAAATGATAATGATTATCAATCATATCTGTTTTTTAGCGAAAAACAACACCATTCTTACTAAGGGAAAAGATTTTTTAGCTACGCTTTACAAAGCTAAAATATTAACTAATTATTTGATTAATAAAACTTAATCATCTTATTTATATACAAATAAAAAGCAAAATAAAAAAGTTAATAAAAATAAATACTCTCTACCAGTGATTACTGAAAGCTACTATATAAAAAAATCCTCGCCACAAAGCCTATAGCGAGGATTATTCAGTAACCCATAATGATTAAAAATGTCTAATAAGTTGGCTATTTTTTCTCATGATCTATATTCATTTGCTCAGCTCTTTGATCAGCGATACCTTCGAGGGCATGGTAAGCCACGGCACTAAATAGTGAATTAAGCCGCTTCATGTCACCCAATAAGCTAACATGCAAATTACTGGTATCGAGACTCTGCATATTTTGTTCATGTAAACGTTCAACATGAGAATAAGCATATCTTTGATTTAATAGACGAAAACGATGTTTTGCCCGACGTAATCGACGTGCATTATCCAGATCACCAGAGACAAATACTGACATCCCTAAACTGAGATTATGCTGTAGCCGCTCCATCAAGGTATTTAATTCTTTAAAGCCATTAGGCGAAAATGAACAACGATTATCTAATGATTTCTTGATCATTTCTGATGTCATACGATGAATAATCGTCGCGGATTGCTGCAGATTCAATGCAGTATCAATAATTTCAGCCCAGCGTCTCGAATCATCTTCACTCAGTTCATTTTGCTGTAACTGAGCAAGATATAACTTAATGCTACTGTGCAACATATCCACTTCTTCTTCGAGATGATTAATCTCCCTACGCTGATCTTTATTACCGTTCAAAACCTCAATAAAACGTTGCAACATTTGCTCGACAACATCGCCCATGCGTAACGTTTCACGTACAGCATTAGCTATCGCCAATGATGGAGTTTCTAACGCACTTTTATCCAGATAACGCGGGCCAATTTCACTTTCAGTTTTCGGTGGTGTGGGGATCATTACCATACATACGCGAGCCATGGGGCCAACAAATGGCAACATGATTAAACAACGAATTAAGTTATAAAAAACATGAAAATAAATCACGACTTCAGCTTCATTAAACCCGTATTGATCAACTGACATCGAAAGAGGTTTAATCCATGGTAAAATAATCAAACAGCCAATCAATTTGAAGAATAAGCTACCTAATACAACTTGCCGAGCAATTTCATTTTGCCCACGGCTGCTCATTAATGCCAATAATCCACTGCCGATATTCGACCCTATCACAATGCATAAGCTAATATACAGTGGCACTAATCCGGTCGCACTTAGCGTTGCGGTGATCAGTACTGCGGCAAGGCTCGAATAACTGATCATGGCAAAAATAGCCCCAACTAACAGTGCTAAAACCACATCACCGCTCAACGAGGTGAAAATCGTTCGAACCGCTTCTGCATGAGTAATAGGCTCAGCCGCGGCTACAATTAATTGCAGTGCCAGTAAGATAAGCCCGAGGCCAATACCTACGCGCCCCATTTGACCAATCCGATTCTTTTTATGACTTAAAAATGTGCTTACACCCGCTAAAATGAGTAGCGGAGAAAGCCAAGAAAGATCAAAAGTCAGCACCCTCGCCATAAGCGCAGTACCCACATCGGCACCCAGCATAATCACCATGGCAGGGGCGAGCGAAATTAGCCCTTGGGAAACAAAAGAGATCACCAGCATTGCCGTGGCATTACTGCTTTGGACCAATGCCGTAACACCAACACCTGCTAAAAAAGCGTTTGATTTTCGGTTAATGCTTTTTCCCAATATTCGGCGTAAATCTGCGCCAAAAACTCGCATAATGCCGGTCCGGACGATATGCGTCCCCCAAACCAATAATGCGACCGAAGATAAGAGATGTAATAATATCAGCATTAAAATCCTAATAGATAAATTGTGTCCGTCGTTTCAAAGACGACTGTTGTTAATAACCAAAAAGGAAGAATATATGTATAGAAAATAGTGTTATATCAATATATACAGCCTGCAATCATTAATAGCTTAGCGTCTATTTTGCAACCAGTATACCATAAGCGACCTAATAACATTCTTTGTTTTTCAATATATTACAAAAATACAGCCAGATTATAAAGTCAATCGCTGTCTGATAAACATACGCTTAATTGCCAAAAAATCTCATCATAATAGGCAGTTTATTTAGCATTTTTCTGTAGACTATCATAATAAAATACAGCAAAAAATCACTCCACAATCGGCTGATTTTCTAATCTCAATCAATACTCTCGCGTACACTATTCCTCCAGTGTTACTGATATAATAAAAGAAACAAAAAAATCCCGCAGAGATCCTCTCCACAGGGATTTTACTTAAGTAGGGCGGTTAATTAATTATTAATCGGAGATTATTTTAATCCCATCGCATCACGCATAGTAAAAAATAGGTCGGTCTGATCGGTTAATCCCATCACATTAGCAGCATAAGGACCAAATGCGGCGACCCGCAACTGTGAGCCGGTATGCTCTTGCGATTCACCTTCTGAGTTCCCATAATTGACCACCATGACCGCACCATCTTTAGTCACCAGGGCTTGGGTTAAACCGCTTGATTTCACATCCTCGCCAATAATCTGGCTGGAATGTGCATGATCAGCGGTAACAATGACTAAGGTATCACCGTGCTTTTTAGCAAAATCTAGCCCGACTTGAACCGCTTGATCTAACGCTACCGTTTCACCAATTTGTCCACAAGGATTCGCCGCATGATCTTGTTTGTCAATTGAGGCGCTTTCTACCTGTAAAAAAAAGCCATTCGGATTTTCTTGCAGTAAATTTATAGCTTTTTCAGTCATTTGTGCTAATGTCGGCGCATTAGGATCAAACTTGGCATTCGGTTTACATGTCAGAGGTTCAGCAGATAAATCACGCTGATAACGTGCTTTTGGACCTTCCCAAGCAACCGCCATATTGCCCTCATGAAATAATCCTAATACAGGTTTTTGTTGGTTAGCCGAACTTACTGCCGCTAATGATTTCGCATCACGAACAATCTGATAGCCCCGGGCTTCGGCCTGTTGCTCGAGTGTTTTACCTTGATATTCACCGGCTTTGGCAAATTGCTTAAAACTTTTTGCTCCACCGCCGAGAGTTACATCAGCTCGAGTCACTAACAATTGCTCTGAAATGGAACCTCGTCCCCCATTCTCTAACGCATTACTGGCGCATTTCTCACTGGTTTCTTCTGGACCATAGCATTTACGCGCGGTTACATGAGCTACCATTGCGGCAGGTGTCGCATCCTGAATTTCAGAGGTCGTTACATTACCCGTCGCTTTGCCATTACGCTTGGCAATTTCTAACAATGTTTCATGGTCTTTACCATCAACATCGACCCCGAGGGCACCATTATAGGTTTTAACTCCTGATGACCATGCGGTCGCTGATGCTGCAGAATCCGTCACATAATCCGGTTTTTTACTGTGTTTATTTAATGAATAGTGAGTGTATTGCCCGGTGATTGGCAGCGCATCAATACCTTTAAAAAAGCCGCCGGCACCTTCTGCATAGTTACGCGCGACCGTAATTTCAGAATCCCCCATGCCATCACCAATAAATAGAATGACATTTTTAGCTTGGCTATTTAACAGCGCTGCGCGCATCGCCTCAGTTTGCTCTGCTGATAATCGACGCGCACCACCAAATTGAGTGATATCACCTTGAGCAGTACGGTTTTGAGCCAATACATCACTGCTTTCAATGGTATTTTTTGCCGCGATAGCTGGTATAGACGTTGCCGACACCATGGACGTAATAGCTAAAGCCAAAATAGATTTCATACGACGATTCATCATGTTTATTTCCTTGCTTGCAATAAGAGATATCAAACAATGTGTATCTCGAATGGCAATCATCCTAGGGGATATACATGACAGTTAGATGAACTCTTTGTGTCAAAATTAAGTGTCACTCACGCAAATTAAATAGGAACAAACAAAAACAACCAATTCAATAGGCAACAATCTATTACTGACTGAATAAATAAAAGAAGCTGATCACAAAGACAGCTTATTCATTAATTGACTAACTAATTGTAATGCACTCAATAATCGATGGCGCTGTTCTGGGATTAAACGTAAATAACGCCGGCTCGCGGGCAGTCTGCTGACCAACTCTGATGCCGTAAACGGTGTTATCTCACAATGCCAATTCCCTTGTTTAATTTCCAAATTAATCGAAGTAAAATCAAGCTGTTCTAAGGTTTGAGTTATCACAGGATAGGCCGAAAACTGCGCAATAATCTGTTGCCCTACAGGTTGATGCGAAATCCACTTAATTTTTTTTTGGCGTAATACGCCTGTTGTTTTCAACTCAATTCTGGCATCCAGTGAGATAGAAAGCGCTCCATGAACCGAGAAACGCGTGTTCACAATAAATGCTAAAAATAACACCTTAACCTGCTCAATAACGCTAACCGTTAATTGATTATCCAGACTAATGACTAATTCAGTTGGCGTAATACGCTGAGACGGATACGACAATAGATCTCGTTCTAATCGATTTAAGGTGATCCCAGCTTGATAACCCGCGGGAAGACGTGGCTGATTCAATCGTTGCCAAAAAGTACTTTTTTTCATCGGATTACGCGAGGCTACGCAGCGGCTCAAGTTGCACCTCCGAAGGTGAATTACTACCAAATGCTTGCGCTAAAACGAGTTCAACGTCGACGGGCTTAAATGGATTTACTTTTTGCACCAATACCGTCCAGACTAAAGCATAACTAGCCGTTAATCCCAACATAATAGCAAATGGAATATACACATCGGCCTTATCCATTCCCGGCGGCGTGATATATAAAATAGCGACAATAATACCGATACTGGAAATAATCTGTGGCAATGGGAAAAAAGGCGATTTATAAGCACGGTGTAAATCAGGACGGCGAATACGCAATAATACGACTGAGATTGTCACTAATAAATAAGCCGTGCCCCAAGAACATACAGCAGCCAGTACTAAAGACATAATTCGATTTAAATCGCCTTGAATGGCAAAGGCATGCAAGCAAGGAATGAGAACCGCAACTAAAATACCGAATACAGGGGTTTTAAAGCGCGGATGCAAATAAGCAAAAATACGCGGTAACGCACCATCTAACGCCATACCA
Organism: Moellerella wisconsensis ATCC 35017; assembly: GCF_001294465.1. Taxonomy (GTDB): domain Bacteria; phylum Pseudomonadota; class Gammaproteobacteria; order Enterobacterales; family Enterobacteriaceae; genus Moellerella; species Moellerella wisconsensis. The sequence continues at coordinate 26,677 of NZ_LGAA01000010.1, read as the reverse complement.
TATAAAATACGGGGTACCGCAGCCATTAACGTATTTATTGTGGCACCACCAGCAAGTAATAAACCTATTCCAATCCAGTATTTTCCCACCTCCCCCATGACTTGTTCAGCAAATGCTGGTATTGCCATTGGCGTTTCGAGCAAACTAATATTAGTTTTGCTATCGATAATAATATTTTCAACTTGATGGGTCATGGCCGCACCATACATAAACATACAAGCCGCCACACCACATAATCCGGTCGCCATCGCGCGTGGAATAACTCGAGCAGAGTTTTTAATTTCTGGCGCCATCGGGGTAACTAATTCACAACCAACAAACATAAACATTGCCATGCCAATAAAACTCACCACCAGCGTAGGATCAGAAAGATTTAAAGCCTTCCCAAACCAACCGTCTACTGGCACATTAAAAGGCATTAATAAACCACACAGGCTAAAGATAACCAAAGTACTCCACATGGCAAAAGTCAGAATAATTTCAACCTTACTAAAAGCTTCAATTCCAAAAGCGTTTAATAAACCAAACGTAATAACTAAACCCACTCCAACCATCCATGAAGTATTATTACTTTCCATCACAGTGTTTAGACTTTCGAAATTTACCAATGCCATAATACCGGACAAAATAGTCTCTGCGGTACCCGCAAAAATATGTACTATCAAGTAAGCTGATAATGCGCCGGTAATTGCCCAAAAGCGTCCCATGCCGCAAGAAATATAATCATAAACCGATCCTGATGTGGGTAAAATAGCCGCCGCTTCAGAAAATGTGGTCAATTGCGCCTGCATCATAATAAAACTAAGTAATACCGCTAATGCAAATGTATCTCCCCCAATACCAAAACCACTGGTGACGGTTAAAATAACCGGGCTCGCCATAATAACACCCACCGAGCTGGCTAATGTCGTCGGGAAACCCACTTTACCTTTCTCTATATGAGAGGTTAATTTTCTCGCTATATCCATCGTGCACCTCTATCACTATTGCCAAAAATAATAGTTAATATTGTTGTTAATTTTTTGTAGCGTGAATTAGTAATAGCCTAAAGCAGGAAATAATAACCATCGTCCTAAAGAACGATAACTCGAGGGGGAGAGAATGACTGAGAAGATAATAGAAAGTACCGGTGATCAGAGTAGCTATTTAGATAACATCTTAAATACAATAAGCAATTTTAAAAATAGATTATTAATATATTAATTAACTTTGTTTGATTTATACCAAAGCACGCTACTCAACTGGCTTGAAGAATAAAAATACAATTAGAATTGTGTAATCTAGCTCACGTTATTAATATGTATACTTGGTGTTAATTTATGTTTAATGCATGATATTCGCAGCTCATTCTATTCGGGTTATAAAATAGGTTAAAATATGGATCGCGCACCTTTTACCCCTCACCAGCGTTCACTTATTGACTGCTGTCTTAATACCCTCGCTCATATTATTCCGATATCTGGCGCTGCCTATTATTTAGTTGATGAGCAATGGCGTGCTGAACACTATGTGTTATATGGTATTTCGTTGCAGATACATCAACATTATTTAGATCACTTTCAGCTACTCGATCCTTTACAGCCTGCTAATTTTAAAAATAACGATCAACAAGTGATCGGGCTATATCATCAGGCAGAGGTTCATGATCATGCTTTTTATCGTAAATTTATGTGTCCAAATAATTTATGCGATAGGGTAGAAATCTTCGTTAGGCAAAGAAATAAAATTATCGCGGGGATCTCTGTATTAAGAAATACACCGTTTCAACACCATGAAATAACCCGTCTAAGAGCTATCTTGCCGATTGCAGAACTAGCCACTTTCGATATATTGCCAGAATTAAGAACAAATTTAACGCCAAAAGAAGTAGAAGTCGTACAGTTAGTCCGTGAAGGCGCCAGTAATAAACGTATCGCCTTATTATTAAATATCTCCCTCTCAACTGTAAAAACTCATTTACGCAACATCTTCGCTAAAACCAAAGTCACTAGTCGTACAGAGTTAGTCTCATCTGGATTTATTATTAAACAATAAATCACCTTTTACGCTAAAGTGATAGATACTATGTAACCACCTTAAAGACAGTATTTATCGCTAAAAAAATATATTTACTTGAACTTAATAACTGAATTTTATTAAACGTAAATTATTTTAGAATTGTAGGAAATACTGCTTATATATAATAATTTTTTATTTATTTAGCCTTATACCCATCAATAATTCATCATAAAAAGTCTTTTTAACAATTATTTATTCGATGATGAAAATTATCAAATATATTTTTATTTTAAAATTCAATATTTAATATTTATAAAAAATCATAAATAAAAGAGAACAAAAAATTATTAAAGAGACTTATTATCATCTAAAAATAAGAATTAATACATTGTTTTAAATGAATAATTAAATGATTATTAAAATTTAAAAAATATAGACAATATAATTAAATTTAATCAATAATATAGGTCATGCCATGGAAGCATGATCTATTCACTTCTTGCATATTGCCAATAAAATAATATTTTAAGTAGTATGAAGCTGACAGGGTAATTTTTAGCCACAGTATATTATTCATTACAATAATTCCTCAAAAGGAAGTTCTATGGACATATTAAAAGACAGTAAACTACTTCTAGTCAGTATATTTATTATATTACTGGCAGAAGCTATCGGGCAAATAAAAATCGGGTTAGTGATGGTTTTTCCTATGCTTTATTCGATGTTAATGGGTGGGGTCATAAGCTTTCCTAAATTTAAAATACTAAACGAAAAAAATATGGCGCGAGCAGCCTCAATCATGAGTGTGGCCTTAGTCTTATTGATTGCTAAATTAAGTACCTCGGTTGGAGCCTCATGGGAAAAAATCATACAAGCTGGCGGTGCACTAGTTTTGCAAGAAGTCGGACACTTTATTGGCACGATTTTATTAGGATTACCGCTAGCCATTATGCTTGGCATGGGTCGTGAAGCCGTTGGCGCGACTTATTCCGTCGGACGAGAACCCAATATTGCGATCATCGAAGCTAAATATGGCTTAAGCTCTCCAGAAGGCCGGGGAGTCATGGCGATGTATATTTGTGGAACCTTATTTGGCGCCATATGGATGGGGGTTCTCGCCAGTGTTATTGCCGGATTAAATATTCTTAGTCCATTAGCCTTAGCTATGGGTGCAGGCGTTGGTAGTGGTTCAATGCTCGCTGCGGCCGTAGCCCCATTACTCGAAATTTATCCTGACCAAGCGGCGGATATTCAAGCGTTTTCATCTTCGGCTAATCTGATGTCTTCCGTGCTCGGCCTGTATATCTATATTTTCTTTTCCTTGCCATTTGCCTCGTTCTTATATAACAAACTAAGCAGAAAACGGGCTATCGATGATGTTTGTACACTGGATAATAAGGATAATTAATAATGAAAAAACTCATCGAAATTGCAATCATTTTAGTTTTACTGATGATTATAACCGCATTAGGGGATGCCGTCGGTGGTTCTATGTCTGGCCGAGGATTATTTTCTACTCTCTTTATCGATACTTTGATAGCAATGGCTTTACTGGCTGTGATGTCCTTTGCTGCCTACCTTATCGGCCAAATCCCACTGTTCAATAAACTACCAGTGATCTTCTGGGTCTCGATTATTTCTGCCCTATTATGCTCCCCATTATTTCCTTACGATAAAGAAATGATAGCCATGACTAGCAAAGTATCGATTGCCGTCATCAGTACCGTGGTACTGGCCTTTGCCGGTTTATCTTTAGGCAAAGATATCGATAAATTTAAAGCGATTTCATGGAGAATAATCCCTGTTTCTCTCGCTGTATTCTCAGGAACCTTCTTATTCGCGGCACTTATTGGGCAATTAACCCTCTCATGGAGTGGCGTAATTTAATTCAGGAAAATACTTATGATGACTAAAGAACAGCTCAAATCGCAGGTTTGTGCGGCAATTGCAGCTAGAAAAAATGATATAAAACAACTTGCTGAAAATATTTGGCGCGAACCAGAATTAGGTTTTAAAGAGACTAAAACAGCGCAAAAAGTAGAACAGGCGTTTGATGCATTGGGGGTTCCTTACCGTAATAAATTAGCGCTTACCGGAGTCAAAGGCCGCTTAAAAGGTGGAAAAGCCAGTAAACGTACGATTGCGGTAATAGGCGAACTGGACGCGATTTTATGCGCCGAACATCCTGATGCTGATGATCAAACAGGCGCAGCTCACTGCTGTGGACACAATGCGCAAATCGCCAATATGATGGCTGTCACCATGGGATTAATTGACTCAGGTGCAATGGCTTATTTAGCAGGTGATGTTGTGCCCTTTGCCGTTCCCGCAGAGGAATATGTTGAACTAGCATATCGTAATAAATTAATTGAACAGGGCAAAATCAGCTTTATTGGTGGCAAACCTGAATTAATTTCTCGCGGTGAATTTGATGACATCGATATGGCATTACAAATTCACTTAACTAGTGTAAAACCTGAACGTGATAATGGTTTTATTGAAATATCAACCACCACCAACGGTTTCGTCGGTAAATTAATTAATTACAAAGGAAAACCATCCCATGCGGCTGCCGCACCTCATTTAGGCGTCAATGCGCTAAATGCTGCCATGATGGGGATAATGGGGGTTAATGCGATTCGAGAAACCTTCCAAGAAAAAGACTATGTGCGTTTCCATCCCATTATTACCCAAGGGGGCGATCTCGTTAATGTCACCCCAAGTGATGTTCGCCTAGAAAGCTATGTGCGAGCGTCCAACGTACCGGCGATGATAGATGCCAATGAACGAATTACCCGAGCATTAGTTGCTGGAGCGATGGCTGTCGGTGCCGATGTTGAAGTCAAAGATCTCCCCGGTTATTTGCCGCTATATAACAACAGTTCACTGAATAATTTATTGCAACAAAATGCTGAGCACTTAATTGGTGAAGAAAATGTTTGGGTCGCTAAACATATGACAGGCAGTACCGATACCGGTGATTTGTCTCATATTATGCCGGTTAGCCACCCATGGATAGGCTCTATTCGCGGAGGATTGCATGGCAAGGATTATACAGTTTTCGATGAGGATATGGCCTATATTCGCCCAGCCCAAATGATGGCAATGACCATTATTGATCTGCTATTTGACGATGCACAACCCGCAGAAGAGCTATTAGCTAACTATCAACCGTTGATGTCTAAAGATGAATATCTCGCTTTCATTAATAGCTTTAAGAACGCATCATAATGGCTCAGTTTGCGATAATACATAAAAATAGCACTTAAAATAGTGTTTAAAAAGTAGTTAAGGCCCCCAGATATTGGTGGCCTTAATTATCTAATTCTAATAATTATCAAATAATTAATAACGTATCATGATCGATTTCAGTTCAGTATAATATTCAATAAACGCACTACCGAATTCACGGCCGATCCCTGATGATTTGGTCCCACCAAAAGGAACCGCAGGATCGAGAAACGTATGCATATTAACCCATACCGTCCCAGCTTTAATGTGTGGGATCATACGCATTGCTTTACCCAGATCGTTGGTCCACACACTCGCCGCTAACCCAAAAGGCGTATTATTGATCATCGAAATAAGCTCGTTTTCATCGTCATAGGCTAAAAAGGTCCCTACGGGTCCAAACGTCTCTTCTTGCATCAAACGATCTTTGGAGCTATGCGCGCGAATGATCGTCGGTAAAACAAAATAACCTGCTCCTGCCAATGGTTCAGCACCGTAAATAATCTCACTGCCGTCGCTGCGTGCTTGAGCAAATAATTTAAGAATTTTATCGTAATGGGCTTTATTGGCTAACGGCCCCATATCTGTCGATTCATCCAATGGAGAACCAATTTTAAACCCCGCAAGACGTTGTTTTAAAGCGTCCAATACCGGTGAAATTAATTTAGCTGGGATATAAAAACGCTCTGCGGCGGCACAAATTTGTCCTTGATTCAGGTAACCCGCCTCAATTATCCCCTCAACCATTTTATCTACCGATAAATCAGCCAGAAAAACTGCTGCATTTTTACCACCTAACTCTAACGTCACATGAGTCAGTTTACCGTCCATCGCGGCTTTACCGACTGCAAGCCCAGTGGGTACCGAGCCAGTAAAAGTCACTTTTGCACACAACGAATGGCTGATTAATGCAGAACCAAGCTCTCGCCCATCACCGTTAATAATATTAATTACACCATCGGGGATGCCAGCTTCTTTAGCTAATTCAGCCACTCTAAGCATCGTTAAGGGCGTGAATTCACTCGGTTTCAGTACAATGGTGCAGCCACACGTCAGCGCTGCGGCAAGCTTCCATATCGAAATCATAATTGAAAAGTTCCACGGAATAATTCCTGCAACCACGCCCAGAGGTTCACGGCGCGTAAATGCGCTGTATTGCTCGCCATGGAAAGAAGGCAAAGAAACATTCAAGGTTTCGCCACTGATTTTGGTCGCCCATCCTGCAAAATAGCGTAAAAACTGAGCGGAAGATCCAATTTCAAGAGCACGCGCTAATTGAATAGTTTTACCAGAACATAACGTTTCTAACTGAGCGAGTTCTTCATTATGTTTTTCCAATAAATCTGCTAAACGATTCAAGCATTGGCCACGTTCCATGGGTGTAGTTTGTGCCCATACGCCTTGAAATGCAGCTGATGCTGCCTGCATCGCCGCATCAACTTGGTCCAACGTTGCCCCATTAACTGTCGCGATCACGTGTTCTGTCGCCGGATTTATTACAGAGAAACTGTTTGCACCGTTACCAAGCACCGCTTGGCCATTAATATAATGCCCGTGTTGGCGCTGAATAAACGATCTCACTTCGGGTAATAAGGCAATGTCACTCATCTTTCCTCTCCACTATTTCACAGCTCTTTCGCGACTCTATTGAGCAGTTAGCCATTTACGCAGGCAATATAATGTTTCACAAAACGCTCTGCGGTAATTTCCCAAAGAACTTCCGTGCCTTTTACTGCAAACCAGCTATCACCACGTTGGTATTCAATCATTACGCCGGTTGTTAAATCGGTTAATTTAACCGAGCCTTCATAAACCGTTGCCATTTCATCAAATGGGTAGGTCATTTTGAAACTGCCGGTGGTACAAGCAAAAATACCACATGTCAGATTATCCGTCGGTTCACCATGGATCATGGCGACACTGGCTTGTGGATCCCCGGAAACTACCTCAGAGCCAAGATGAGTTACGCTTCCAATATTCAGCAGTTCTGGCAGAGGTTTATTCAGTAATAAAGGAGAAATCATGATGTTATACCTTGTTAAGTTAGGGAGAATTAATTAACGACGCCCTTGCCAATAGCCCGAGGTTTGGTGCCAAATTTTACCAAGGGAGACAATCACATTGCGTAAACTATCTTTACCAAGAATAGTGGCATGGGGAATAGAACTCATCAGCTCATAACGCGGTGATCCTTCAGCCATCCCTTCAGCAAGAACTTTGCAGACAATATGGCTAGGGGTTACGCCAAAACCGGAATATCCCTGCACAAAAAATACATTTTTATGCTGAGGTAATGAGCCAATTTGTGGAAATAAGTTTGCGCTACAGCACATCGGTCCCCCCCAGGCTAATTCAATTTTTACATCGTTGAGATAGGGGAAAACTTTTAGCATTAAGTTACGATTCCAAGCTTTAAGATCCGCCGGAATATACTCTAAAAAGCCGGTTGCACTGCCAAATAATAAACGGTTTTCTCGGGTGACTCGGTAATAATCGATCACCGGGCGAATATCACTGTATGCACCACGGATCGGGCTGATCTGATTGATTAGATCATCGGATAACTCTTCGGTCATCATTTGGAATGCATAGGTATTAATGGTCTTACTGTAGAGCGCTGGCTCTAAGCCATCGAGGAAGGCATTGCACGCCCAAAGCATTTTTGTCGCACGAACTGATCCCATTGCCGTGTGAACTGTGACTCTATCGCCATAATCGACTTTCAGTACTTGGCTATTTTCAAAGATTTTAGCTCCGTACTCGCTAACGGCTTTTGCTTCACCTAACAATAGGTTTAATGAATGGACATGCCCACCCCCCATATGCTTTATTGCACTGGTATAGGCATCGGAGCCAATCACTTTCCTCACTTCTGAGCCGGTATAAAACTCAATATCTTCGTCTGGCGTGATAGCTTGAAACTCTTTTATCCAGCTGCGTAAAGTTTTTTCTTGCCGTTGATTACTGCCCAGATAAGCATAGCCATGACAAAAATCAGCATCAATATTGTATTTTGCGATACGCTCACGAATAATTGCAGCACCCATATTACTGATTTTAAATATGGTTTCTAAACCATCTGCACCAACGTGTTTTTTGATCACGTCGAGATCATGACCGATCCCTGCCATGACTTGCCCACCATTACGCCCTGTTCCCCCGTAACCGAGATAACGACCTTCCAAAATAGCAATATTGGTGATGCCCTTTTCGCACAGCTCTAATGCGGTGTTGATCCCTGAGAACCCGCCACCAATGATCACAACATCAACATCTAGATCCTCAGTTAACGTCGGGAAGCGTAAATCATATTTTTTCGTTGCCGAGTAATAGGTTAATGATTCAACTTGATTATTCATTTGGATACCCTGTTAGTATCTTGTCATAACCTTGATTATCTTCACCTAGGATTAACTTTTATATGTCCCTTTAGGTACATTATAAACATTTATTTAACATTTGTGATGGATATAGAAAAATGAACAAAAATATAACCATGATCTAAAATTAATTTAATCATTGTTTATCAAACTATTAGACTGATATTTAGTGATATATCGGCATAATAATGCAGCATAATTCATCGTATAAACCAGCAAAAAATGCTTGATCTTTATTATTTATTTTTAATATTTTAATTATTTGATTTACATGAATAAATAATATTTATCATCTTAAAATATTGGTATTAAGTTAAAAACTAATTAATCGGCTTAATTTATAATAAATTATAGATTTTTTAAGCTCATTAATAAGTTAAACAATTCAGCTTGAGAGTTAATATTTAGTTTTTGATAAATATTTTTACGATGGTTTTTTACCGTACCCGGACTAATAAATAACGCTTGTGCAATATACGGCGTTCCTTTACCTGCTAAAATGAGTTCAACCACCTCATACTCTCTTGGGGTTAAACTAAAATGACGCCGAACATTTGACTGAATAGAAGGAGTTGAAGGCTCGGCAACAGTGGCTATTTGTATTTGACGATGTAATCGTGCGACGCTAGAAATAATCTCAATAGCCTCTTTAAACTGGGTTTGGCGCTGTTTTTCTAGCCTAAATTGCTGCTCTTCATTACCAAAAAATAGCCCTATTCGTTTATCTGGTGACAACTCAATCAATAACCCAGCTTCATCTTGCCAACCGGTTTTCCGATAAAAATTCAGATAATAATCAGTATGATAAAATCCATTTGGTGCAAGATCTTTCAAAGTAAGTAGTTGATTATCGCCACCTTTAATTAATTGCTGATAAAATGGATCCATTAAATATGCGCCTTGCTGGTAGATCCGATTCAAGGCGTCACTATTTCGACGTTCCACTTTGATTAAACAGTGTGGCGGTGTGTCGTTTTCAAACGCGTAAATAATGGCATTATCAAACAGAATGAAATCACTGAGCCAAGTTAATAGGTTAGGATAAAAATTATCGGTTGCGACAGCATCGATTACTTGCGGTAATCTCTCTCTGTATCCTTCCATTTGGCCCCCATGAATTATTTCATTTCAATATTAATAAATCCTATTTTATATCTGTGGCTAAAATTTAAACCTGTCTATAAAAAACACATTCAGCTAAGAAGCTCAATTCTTATGTTATTAATATGTTAATTAAATCACACTATCATGAATACTATTCTGAATACTATCTTGCAAAAGTAGAGAGAACCTATTAACAGAGACTAAAATTGAGCGGCATAAATCGCTTTTAGCTCACAGGAAATTTATACCAAATCACATATGATTGAATATATTTAATTAGGAGGAACTATGACACAACAGAAGATCATTCTTGACTGCGATCCAGGGCATGACGATGCAATGGCTATTTTACTGGCACTGGGGCATCCAGATATTGATTTACTGGCAATTACAACAGTTGTCGGTAATCAAACACTGGAAAAAGTCACCCATAATGCGCGCGCTATAGCCCAATTTGCGGGCATGAAAAATAGACCCATCGCCGCCGGCTGTCATCGTCCTTTAATCAGATCAATTCAAAATGCCGCACAAGTTCATGGAATTAGCGGGCTAGATGGAACCCATTTACCTGAACCTACCTTAGCTTTGGATAATCGCCATGCTGTTGATTTAATTATTGAAACATTAAAATCACATCCAGCAAAAACCATTACATTGGTTCCCATTGGAGGGCTAACCAATATTGCCCTTGCCGTAAGAAAAGCTCCAGAAATTGTAGAGTTGGTCAAAGAAGTGGTTTTGATGGGCGGTGGTTACCATATAGGTAATCAGTCTGCGGTCGCTGAATTCAATATTCGTATTGATCCCGAAGCTGCTCATATTGTATTTAACGAGAAATGGCCATTAACCATGGTGGGGTTAGATTTAACCCATCAAGCCAAACCAACCGCACAAATTATGGCTGATATTGCAGCATTAAATACACCGATTAGCCAGTTTGTTACTGACTCCATGAATTATTACACTGCCGGTTACCGCCAACGTAATCAAGCTACAGATTACGCTCCGGTTAATGATCCTTGTGCCGTGGCTTATGTGATAGATAAAACGTTAATAACCACTCAACGAGTACCGATAAATATCGAACTTCAGGGGCAATTAACCTGTGGAATGACTGTTGCTGATTTTCGTCATCCTGCGCCGCAGGACTGCCATACTCAAGTTGCCGTCAGCTTGGATAATCCGCGTTTATGGCAATTATTTATAAACGCATTAAAAAATCTGGCTTAATTTGCCTATAAATAGCGATACCGAACAGCCAGTAAAATATAGTCTCTAGCTGTTCGAATAACGTTAACTTGTTTATTAATTATTAATTATTTTCTTTAATGGTAAATAGCGACGAATCAAACGCCAACGTAGCTTTAAGCTAGTGGCATTGCGCCACACAATATCCCAATAACCATTATCTAAAAATTTTCTCGCCATCTGCCGCTTTAACTCGGGGGATTCAATCGACATAATCGCAAGGATCACCCCTAATCCTTCTTTGCCGATTTGCCACAAACAGGCGGGTGCTTGTTTAACTTGATCAGGATAACGCTGATAAATAGCCATTAACATATCTATAATTTTCAAATAGGTATTTATTTTTCGTACCTGTCGTTCATCCCCTTGCAGCGAATGGGATACCGATTGATTATGGACTAAATAATCGTAAAATGTCTCATTAGTAAACTGTACGCGTTGCGCGGCTAATAGTACTTCAGTAGTCCAAGGAATATCCTGATGATGCAGTTTTGGCTCAAAAGCAAATTGATGGGCTCTCAAAAAATCTAGACCATAGACATTCAGCCAAGCAACATGCAAAAATTTACGCGAACTTAATCCGATTTGTAGCCATTCAGCACCAGAAATCACCCCCGTCGAAGGAACTCGGTTAGGAGGGAAAATTGTTTTTTTCGGCGAACCATCAGTATAAATGTAGGTACCATTACAGGTTGCGACATCTAATTTATTGGTCTCAACCATTTCTAATAAACGCTTATACATCCCTGGATGGATAACATCATCGATATCAGGAAAAGTAATATAATGCCCTGTCGCAGCAGCCATACCGCGATTACGGGTTACAGAAACGCCTTGATTCTCATGCTCTAGGATCTTAATACTTGGAAATTTATTTTGATATTGACGGATTAATGCCGCACTGTCATCCGTTGACCCATCATTAACTAAAATAAGCTCCCAGTTATCCAGCTGTTGCGCTAATAAGCTATCAAAAAACTGGGGGAGAAATTTACCGCCGTTATAAACAGCAGCAACAATACTCAATATAGGTCGAGAAGAGTGCATATTTAAACCTTATAAAATTCAGCTTAACTTAATAATAAAAATAATTAATCAAAATATCACACTGCTCATTAGAATAAAGACGAAAATAAACCTCATATACTTTGTATTTATATATTCAAATATATTAAAAATATTAATATTTAAATATCACTGTTTACTGGCTAATTTTTTTATTATTATTTCAATCAATATTCAATCTTACACCAAGGAAATAACGTGGCTGGGAGTAGCTTATTAGCCTTATTAGATGATATCGCCGCAGTATTAGATGATGTCGCATTGATGACCAAAGTTGCCGCTAAAAAAACTTCAGGCGTTTTAGGCGATGATCTGGCACTGAATGCTCAGCAAGTCACCGGAGTACGAGCAGACAGAGAGATCCCTGTCGTTTGGGCAGTCGCAAAAGGATCGTTTCGTAATAAATTGATCTTAGTCCCACTCGCGCTGTTGATCAGCGCATTTGCGCCTTGGGCAGTTACTCCGCTATTAATGTTGGGGGGAGCATTCTTATGTTTTGAAGGTGCTGAAAAACTGGTACATAAATATTTGCATCGAAAAGAAAGTCATAGTAATGAAGATATTACGCCAGTAATGACGGCTGAAGAAATTTCCGCCTATGAACAACAAAAAATCAAAGGTGCTATTCGTACCGATTTTGTTCTCTCGGCAGAAATCATTGCACTAACTCTGGGGATAGTTGCAGGAGCAACATTACTGAATCAAGTCGTGGTGTTATCTATCATTGCCATTGTGATGACTATTGGTGTATATGGTCTAGTCGCGGGGATCGTTAAACTTGACGATCTGGGATTTTATTTGCAAAAAACAGCATCGAAGCTGCTGAGAAAAATCGGCGATGGTTTAATCAGCGCCACTCCTTACTTAATGAAAACACTGTCTGTCGTCGGAACTGCAGCCATGTTTATGGTGGGGGGCGGGATTCTAACCCATGGTATTAGCCTGCTGCATGAGCCGATTGAATCTCTGACTACCCGCGCAAGTTCAGTGCCGGTAATTGGTCATATTTTACCCCTTATTACTCCGACACTGCTTAATATGCTTGCCGGTGTTATTGCTGGTTTACTGCTGGTTGGAGTGATCACCATATTTAGTCGCTTCAAAAAACAGCCTAACAATGCGTAATGTATGCAACATATTTATAAGGCTATATCAACGTAAAAAAAACCCATCTCATAAGAGATGGGGGCTTTAAGCGCAGCAATAATTGTAAATCGTTCTGCTGGAGAACGGGGATAACTGTCAATATCCCCGGGTTCCGCTGATGTTTAACTAAATTTAACTGGATTGCTAACAATATCAACTAGTGGCGATTCCTTACTAGCTGATAACGGCGTGTTAAATATTCGATTGGTGCACTCCAGATATGTACCAAACGGCAGAATGGAAACAGCAAAAACAGCGTCATTCCTAAAACTAAATGCAACTTAAAGATTAATGCAACACCTTCAAGATGGGCAGCCGCGCCCCAGTGGAAAGTAACGATGGATTGCGCCCAATCCACCAGTTTTAACATTTCGCTGCCGTCCATATGTTGCGCGGAAAATGGAATAGTCAGTAAACCTAAACACACTTGCACCACCAGCAACGTCAAAATAAGAATATCTCCGAAACTGGAGGTTGCTCTCACTCGCGGATTGGTTAAACGGCGTTTAAGTAACATTGCCCCGCCAATCAACATTAATACGCCACAGATCCCACCGCCAATCATCGCCATCAATTGTTTAATATGCATTGGTAGGAAAGATTCATACATCCAATGAGGTGTTAACATGCCTAAGAAATGCCCGGCAAATACCCCAATAATCCCGATGTGGAATAAATTAGAGGCCAAACGCATGCCTTTTTTATCCAACATTTGGCTAGATCCTGCACGCCAAGAGTATTGCCCATAGTCGTACCTTAGCCAACTACCGACCAAAAATACCGTACCGGCAATGTACGGATAGATATCAAAAAAGAATTGATTGATATAATTCATTTGCTCACTCCTGATGTTAAATCAGAATCCAAATCGAGATATTGTGGCACTACCGCGCCAGCAAAGCGGCGCTGATGACGCGAGATATCACTATCACAGGTTTTATCATCGGCAAAAAATTTAACCTGTTCTTCTTCCCACACTGCATCCAGCGCTTCGGGCGTGTCGTCGCGAGCTTCTTTCGCAACCTGTTCACTGAGCTGTTGGGTCTCTAATTCACTGTTTGATAGCACTAATAACAACTCAAACAACTTAGCAAAGCGGCTTTCACGTTGCTTTAAACGCTCCCCAACTAAGGCAAGAATAGGGGCAATATTGAGCAGCCCTTCTTGTCGCTCTTTGGCTGGCAGTGTAGTTAGATATTCCAAATATAGCGGTAAATGATCCGGCAATTCACGGCTATCAATTTGCAGTCCATTCTGTTGATATTGCGCCATTAAATCGACCATAGCCTGACCACGATCGCGAGATTCAGCATGTACGTGCTCAAATAACAGCAATGATGTTGCTCGGCCTTTATCAAATAATTCGCAATATTCAGCCTGTCTATCAAGCAAAGGTGCGCCAGTATAGTCACGCACAAACATCATTAATTGCACCGCTTGTGTAAACGGTAATTCATCGGCACGCTCTAGCGCCTCGATCAATTCATCACGATGCGCCCAAAGCTCCTCTGTAGGATATTCAAGTAAGCAAGAAATCACTTTTAGAGAGATCATAGTGAGTTCTCCTTTGAGTTTGTCGAAGCTGTTTTTGGTGTGATATCAATGGCATCAATTCGTTTGCTATTAAATAAATTGAATTTACTGTCACTGCCATGGCAGCCATCTCCAAAACTAAAACCGCAAGCTTTCGCTTCAGGGAAGGCTTCAGCAGCTAATTCCCGGTGACTAGAAGGGATCACAAAACGATCTTCATAGTTAGCAATCGCTAAATAACGGTACATTTCCTGCGCTTGGGCTTCAGTCAATCCCACTTGCTCTAGCGCTTGTAAATCTTGTTTTTTCTCGACGGTTTCCGCACGTTTATAATGGCGCATCGCCAACATACGTTTTAACGCTAATAACACGGGTGCGGTATCACCCGCTGTTAATAAATTAGCCAGATATTGCACCGGGATACGTAAACTTTCGACATCCGGTAACACTCCGTTATGCGCTAGCATTCCAGCATCTGCTACCGATTGGATCGGGGATAATGGCGGCACATACCAAACCATTGGTAGCGTGCGATATTCAGGATGCAAAGGTAACGCCAGTTTCCATTCCATCGCCATTTTATAGACCGGCGATTTCTGCGCGGCATCGATTACACTGAGCGGGATTCCATCTTTTTGAGCTTGCTCGATAACCGCAGGGTCATGCGGATTAAGAAAAATATCTAACTGACTTTGGTACAGATCTTTTTCATTCTCAACACTTGCCGCCTGCTCAATTTTATCGGCATCGTACAGTAATACGCCTAAATAACGGATACGCCCAACACAAGTTTCTGAGCATACGGTTGGCATACCTGATTCAATACGTGGATAACAGAAAATACATTTTTCTGATTTACCGCTTTTCCAATTGAAATAGATTTTTTTATACGGGCAGCCAGTCAAACACATCCGCCAGCCACGACATTTATCTTGATCAATCAAGACAATCCCGTCTTCAGAACGTTTATAAATGGCTCCACTCGGGCACGTAGCCACGCAAGCCGGATTTAAACAATGTTCACATAAACGCGGTAAATACATCATGAATGTATTTTCAAATTGCCCATACATCTCTTTCTGCATATTGGCAAAGTTCATATCGTGGGCGCGTTTTTCGAACTCACCGCCAAGATCGTCTTCCCAATTAGGCCCACCATTAATATTGCTCATACGCTGCCCTGTGATCAGCGAGCGAGGGCGAGCCGTCGGTACATTCTTACCTTCTGGGGCATTTTTCAGATGCCCATAGTCATAATCAAAAGGCTCATAATAGTCATCTAACGCAGGAACGTCTGGGTTAGCAAAAATTTTTGATAATACCCCGACTTTATTACCCATTTTAGGTACTAATTTGCCTTTAATATTACGGATCCAACCGCCTTTCCATTTTTCTTGGTCTTCCCAATTTAATGGATACCCGACACCTGGCTTAGTTTCTACATTATTAAACCAGGCATATTCAACACCTTCGCGGCTGGTCCATACATTTTTGCAGGTCACAGAACAAGTATGGCAACCAATACATTTATCTAAATTCAAGACCATGCCGACCTGAGAACGAATTTTCATTAGGCTTTCTCCTTCCCGCTCAGAGTCTGTTGATAACCATCTTGCTCACCATCGAGCCAATCAACTTGTTTCATTTTACGCACCACCACAAATTCATCACGGTTTGACCCGACCGTTCCATAATAATTAAAGCCATACGCTAACTGACCGTATCCGCCTATCATATGTGTCGGTTTTGGACAGACTCGTGTAACTGAGTTATGGATCCCACCGCGTTGCTGGGTAATTTCTGAGCCGGGTAAATTAATTAAACGTTCTTGGGCGTGATACATCATGATCATCCCATCAGGAATACGTTGGCTAACAATGGCTTTTGCCGTCAATGCACCATTCGCATTAAACGCTTCCACCCAATCATTGTCCTGAATGCCTAACTGATTCGCGTCGTCCTCACTAAGCCAAACCACAGGGCCGCCTCGGCCTAATGTCAGCATCAATAAGTTATCGCTATAAGTTGAGTGAATTCCCCATTTTTGATGCGGAGTCAAAAAGTTAAGCGCTTTCTCTGGGAAACCGTTCGGCTTAGCGCCCAATAACGGCTGTGCTGCGCGAGTATCAATCGGCGGACGATACACCACTAAACTCTCACCAAACGCGCGCATCCACTCATGATCTTGATACAATTGCTGACGGCCACTAATCGTGCGCCACGGGATCATTTCATGCACATTAGTGTAGCCTGCGCTATACGAGACATGTTCATCTTCTAAACCAGACCATGTTGGGCTCGAAATAATTTTACGCGGCTGCGCGACAATATCGCGGAAGCGAATTTTTTCATCTTCTTTATTGCGTGCTAAATGCGTGTGATCACGCCCCGTCACTTTACCCAGAGCTTCCCACGCTTTTACCGCCACCTGACCGTTAGTCTCCGGCGCTAATGATAAAATAACTTCAGCCGCATCAATCGCTGTCTCAATTTTAGGACGTCCCGCATTCGGACCACCTTCTGGCTGAACTTGATTTAAGCGTTTTAAAAATTCAACTTCATCTTGCGTATTCCAGCTAATTCCCTTACCGCCATTGCCCAATTTATCTAACAATGGACCTAAAGAGGTGAAACGTGCGTATATCGCGGGATAATCACGCTCAACCGTCAATATATGCGGTGCTGTTTTGCCCGGAATAAGCTCACACTGGCCTTTTTTCCAATCTTGAACATCATACGGTTGTGCCATTTCAGCCGCGCTATCATGTTGGATAGGCAAGGTCACCACATCGGTTTCTTTCCCTAAATGGCCGACGCTGACTTCTGAAAAGGCTTTCGCGATGCCCTTATAAATTTCCCAATCACTTTTAGATTCCCAGGCTGGATCAACGGCAGCAGACAGCGGATGAATAAATGGATGCATATCCGAAGTATTCATATCGTCTTTTTCATACCAAGTCGCGGTTGGTAACACTACATCAGAAAATAGGCAAGTACTGGACATACGGAAATCCAGTGTCACCACTAAATCAACTTTGCCTTTCGCGCCTTCATCCTGCCATTCCACTTCTTCTGGTTTAACCCAGCCTTGTCCGCCTAAATCTTTTCCTTGAATACCGTTCTCAGTACCTAGCAGATACTTCAGTAAATATTCATGCCCTTTACCTGCTGACCCCAAAAGATTAGAACGCCAAATAAATAGATTTCGTGGGAAATTTTGCGGATTATCAGGTTGTTCCGCAGCAAAGCGTAAACTACCGTCTTTTAAATGCTTAACCGTGTAATCGACCGCCGATAAACCTTCAGCTTCCGCTTGTTTAGCAATATTAAGCGGATTAGTGGCTAATTGCGGGGCAGAAGGAAGCCAGCCCATACGTTCAGCACGCACATTTAAATCAATTAAACTTGGGCTAAAACGGGTTTTATCCGCCAGCGGTGATAATAATTCTTGAGTATTTACCGTTTCATAGCGCCATTGACTGGAATGATTATAGAAAAATGACGTACTATTCATATGCCGTGGTGGGCGCTGCCAATCCAAACCGAAGGCCAGCGGTAACCAACCCGTTTGTGGGCGTAATTTCTCTTGGCCAACATAATGCGACCAACCGCCGCCGCTTTGTCCAACACAACCACAGAAAATCAACATATTGATAATCGCACGGTAGGTCATATCCATATGATACCAATGGTTAATACCCGCGCCGACAATCACCATAGAGCGGCCATGCGTTTTTTCTGCATTGTCCGCAAACTCACGCGCAATACGAATAATATTCTGGCGGCTTACCCCTGTGACTTGCTCTGCCCATGCCGGTGAGTAAGCCCTTACATCATCATAATCTTTCGCGCAGTTTTGATCGTCAAAACCACGATCAATACCGTAATTAGCCAGCATCAAATCATATACGCTGGTCACGAATGCTTGACTACCATCAGATAATTGAATTCGTTTAACTGGCAGTTTATGCAGCAGAACATCTTTTAGCTCAACATGATTAAAATGTTCGGTTTCAATTCCACCAAAATAAGGGAAGCCAACATCCAGCACATCATCATGTTTGCCCGCTAAGCTCAATTGCATTTTTAACGGTTGATTATTGGCAGCATCTCGCGGTTCTAAATCCCACTTGCCGCTGCCATCCCAACGGAATCCCATCGAGCCTTGTGGAATACACAATTCCCCATTATTTTCATCGATAGCTACCGTTTTCCACTCGGCATTTTGTTGCTCACCGAGAGCATCGGTCAGGTCAGAAGCCCGCAGCATACGGCCTGGTACATAATAGCCATCTTCACGTACGTCTAAGCGTACCAACATCGGCATATCGGTGTAAGTACGTACATACTCACGGAAATATTCAGCTTCACGTTTAACATGGAACTCATTCAAGATGACATGGCCCATTGCCATCGCCATCGCACTGTCCGTCCCTTGTTTCGGATTCAACCAATGGTCACATAACTTAGCAATTTCAGCGTAATCCGGAGTTACCGCAACAGTTTTGGTTCCTTTATAGCGAACTTCGGTAAAAAAGTGAGCATCCGGAGTTCGTGTCTGCGGAACATTAGATCCCCAAGCAATAATATAAGATGAGTTATACCAATCCGCAGATTCTGGAACGTCGGTTTGTTCGCCCCAAGTCATAGGTGAAGCAGGAGGTAAATCGCAATACCAATCATAAAAGCTAAGACAAGCACCACCAATTAAGGATAAATAACGGGCGCCGGCTGCATAAGAGACCATCGACATCGCAGGAATTGGCGAGAAACCGATAATACGGTCAGGGCCGAATTCTTTTGCAGTCGCCACATTTGCCGCAGCAATTAATTGGTTAACCTCTTGCCAGCTAGAACGGACAAATCCGCCACGGCCTCGCGCTTGTTTATAACTTTCAGCCTTTTGTGGATCATTAATAATCGAGAGCCACGCATTAACCGGATCTGAATGCTGAGCTATTGCTTCACGCCATAGCTTAAGTAAGCGCTTACGAACCATTGGATATTTAACCCGGTTAGCGCTATATAAATACCATGAATAGCTCGCTCCACGCGGGCAACCACGTGGTTCATGATCAGGCAAATCAGGGCGGGTACGCGGGTAATCGGTCTGCTGAGTTTCCCAAGTGACTAGCCCATTTTTAACGTAAATTTTCCAGCTGCATGAGCCGGTACAGTTCACACCGTGAGTAGAACGTACGACTTTATCGTGCTGCCAACGGCTACGATAGCCATCTTCCCAATCGCGGTTGACGTTCAATTCTTGACCGTGCTCACCGGCAAAGGTTTCGCCTAATTGCTTAAAATAGCGAAATCTATCTAAAAACTTGCTCATTCGGATTGCCTCCTGAGGACACTGGCGCTGCCAATGCCGTACATTGCTTAATAAAGGTTATCTTTATATTTTGAATTTATTATTTACTTTTACGTCCGTAGATTAGCCAAGTGACCAAGACACAAACGATATAAAATACGAAGAAGATTTTCATTGCTCCAGCAGGTGAGCCGGTTAATGCCAATGATGTTCCAAAAGCTTTAGGGATAAAGAAACCGCCCATTGCGCCAATAGCAGAGATAAACCCTAAGGCAGCGGCACTTTCTGTTACTGATTTTGTTTGTGCTTCATCATCACTGCCACCTTGAGCTTTAACGCGATCTACGGTTATTTTCCGAAATACCACTGCAATCATTTGGAAAGTAGAACCGCTGCCTAATCCTGCAGTTAAAAACAGCACCATGAACACCGCATAAAAGGCAATAAAAGAGCCACCAAGACCATGAACAGGCAAGGTTAAAAACAATAAACCGGAGAAAATAGCCATCACTATAAAGTTAATTAAAGTTACTTTTACCCCGCCAAAACGGTCAGACAACATGCCGCCAAGTGGGCGAGCTAATGCCCCGAGAAATGGACCAAAAAAGGCAAATTTGAGAATAACAATGTCAGGAAATTGGGTTTTAGACAGCATAGCGAATCCAGCAGAGAACCCAATAAATGAGCCAAATGTCGCCAAATACAGCAAGCTAAGTATCCATAAGTGCCCACGTTTTAATACTGGCAACTGCTCTTTTAGTGACGCCTTATTGGCCGCAAGATCGTTCATGCCAAACCACGCCATAACAGTAAAAAACAGTAAAAAAGGCACCCAAATCCAAGCCGCATTTTCTAACCACAGCGAGCTGCCATCATCCTGTACAACGCCTTCGCCACCAAAGATGCTAAATACACCGACGCCAATGATAAAAGGAGCGACCAACTGCATGACACTGACGCCTAAATTTCCTAAGCCACCATTCAGGCCCAAAGCGCCGCCTTGATGTGCTTTAGGAAAGAAAAAGCTGATATTCGCCATACTTGAAGCAAAATTAGCGCCAGCAAAACCACAAAGTAGCGAAATAATGACAAAGATACTGAAAGGTGTTGTCGTATCTTGAATAGCTAATCCAAGCCATACACAAGGAATAATAAGAAACACTGTGCTGATAGCCGTCCAGCGACGCCCACCAAAAATAGGAATAACAAACGAATAAGGCACACGCAAGATTGCGCCAGAAACAGAAGGTAAGGCCGTTAATAAAAATAACTGATCGGTGGTAAAATTAAAGCCGACTTTATTTAAATTCACCGCTACTGCACTAAAAAGCATCCAAACACAAAACGCTAATAACAAACATGGAATAGAGATCCATAAATTGCGGGTTGCAATTTTTTTTCCTGTTTGTAGCCAGAATTTATTATCTTCAGGATGCCAATCCTGAATAATACGTTCAGTTTTATTGCTATTATTAGATTTCGATAATTGACTCATTACTCACCCCAGTGGATAGTATTTCTGGGCTGAGTTTGTAGCTAATTAGAATTAACTTAGATGATCTAAATCAAGGGATATGTGGCTATTTTTTCGCCCTATTAATCGAATAATACTTTGGGAGCACCGAGGGGTAATATAGTTTATTCATTGATTTTAAAATTAAAAATAAAATTATAATCGATGATATCCTAATAAATAACCCTATTAATCGGATGGTTAGATATTTAGTATTAACCATAAAGTGGTATATTTAATTTATCTGATTAATTTAACAATATATCATGAGTCTAAGCGATTAGTATTTGATAAAACGACTTCTCTTTTAAGAGCCTACTTCACTCATGGAACCGTGATTTATAATATTACTGATAGCTAATAGGTTATAATATGATACCAAGATCTAAACGATTTTCTATTATTAATCAAGTCATTGGATTAATGCTATTGATTGCAATATTAGGAATTATCGGTATGACAATTTCTAACCGAATGATTATCAGTGTGCAAGGTAATGCGCATGCAATTAATAAATCAGGCTCATTAAGAATGCAAAGTTATCGTCTACTCTCTTTGCTCCCATTAAATAAAGCCTCAGAACCTTATCTTGAGGAATTAGAGCAGACACTAACCAGTGACGAATTATTGCAAGCAGTACAAGCAGAGAAACTTTCCGCACAATTTGCTGAGATAACTTATTACTGGAAAAATAGACTGAAACCGACATTAGAAATAGCTAAAAATCCTAATGAAGCTAAAAATGAAGTGATTGAATTTGTAAATAAATTAGATCATCTAGTATATAACATCGATGAAACTACGGAGAATAAATTTACCTACGTAGCGATGACGCAAATCATGTTTATCGCCTTAGTTTTTTTACTATTAATCTGCACTATCTGCCATTTAAGACGCAAATTTCTTTATCCATGGAATAGACTGCTTAATATTGTTAGCGCCATTGGACATAAAGATTTCAGCCAACGCTATCCCGTCACTGGTAAACAAGATGAATTAGATGCACTAGGTCTTACTTTAAATCAAATGTCTGATGAATTAGCCGAAAGTTATCATCAACTTGAAGCACGAGTAGAAGAAAAAACCGCCGACCTATGGCACAAAAATCAGCAGCTGTCTTTTTTATATAAATCTAATCAAATGCTGCATTCTCGTGAACCTATATGCGCTAAAATACAGAAAGTATTAATTGAGCTGCAAAAAATAACAGGTATAAAAAACTTACGTTTTCGTCTATATGAAGACAATAACGAAAAATATTATAACGAAATCTTTTGTTATAAAAATAAATCTCATCTAGATTGCCAACATAACAACTGCCAAATATGTCAGCAAAATATGGATTATAAGCCGCTTGTTAAGCCGGCTATTCTTAGCTGGGAACTGGCCGATAATATCCATCGCTATGGTGTAATTATTGGTGAAGTAACTTCAGATAATATGTTATCGCAAGAGCAAGATAATCTCGTGCTCATGTTGGTCAAACAAATCTCCGGCATGTTAGCGATGGAATATCAAATTGAGCAACAACAGCAATTATTATTAATGGATGAACGCTCGGCGATTGCTAGAGAATTACATGACTCAATCGCACAATCGCTTTCTTGTTTAAAAATGCAAATCAGCTATTTACAAATGCAAGCTAATACGCTGCCGGAAAATTGCCAAACATTATTAGGGGAAATGCGGCGAGAAATTAATTCAGCTTACAGCCAATTGCGGGAATTATTAACCACATTCCGTTTAAAACTTGCCGAACCAGGGTTATTACCATCGCTTGAAAATACCCTAAATGAATTTAATCAGCGACTCGGATTTATCATTGAACTCGATTATAATTTACCCGCAAAAAGTGTTTCATCTCATCAGGCGATACATATCATACAGATTATCCGAGAAGCATTAAGTAATATTCTCAAACATGCACATGCCAATTGGGCGGCTATTTCCTTATCTAAACAAGATAATAAAATCATTGTTATTATTAGTGATAACGGCGAAGGAATTGAACCAAATCCTGAAAAACAGAATCATTATGGGCTAATTATCATGAAAGAACGCGCTCAGAGCCTAAATGGTACATGTATTATTACCCCAAGGAAATTAGGGGGTACTGATGTTAGCCTGACTTTCCCGTTCACCCCGAAGACAATAAATACAAAAAGTGATGGAGTAAATTAATCATGGATAAGCAATGTAGCGATACACAACAAGCAACTATTTTGCTAATAGACGATCATCCAATGCTACGAAGCGGCGTTAGGCAACTAATTAGTTTGGCTCCTCAACTTAACGTTATCGGTGAAGCGGGTGATGGCGTTCAAGGTATTAAACTCGCTGAACAATATGATCCCGATTTAATTCTATTAGATCTTAATATGCCAGGTATGAATGGGCTTGAAACTTTAGATAATCTAAGAAGACGAGAGCTCTCTGGTAGAATTATTGTTTTTACTGTATCTAATTACGGCGATGACTTAATTAACGCATTAAAGCGCGGCGCCGATGGTTATTTACTGAAAGATATGGAGCCCGAAGATTTATTAGAAGCATTAAAACAAGCGGCGGCAGGAAAAATGGTCGTTAGCCCAACTTTAACCTCTATTCTAGCCACGTCATTACGTGAAGGTCGCAATAATGATGATAGTAATAATTTAGCCTCATTAACCCCTCGAGAAAGAGATATTTTAGATTTAATCGCACAAGGATTGGCCAATAAAATGATCGCACGTAAACTGGATATTACCGAAAGTACGGTTAAAGTTCACGTTAAACATCTATTAAAGAAACTAAACTTGAAATCACGTGTTGAAGCAGCTGTCTGGGTACACCAACAAAAATAATTCAAAATAAAACCTGATTGTTAATCATTTCTGATAATTAACAATCAGGTTTTAATAAAAATAACTTTATTTAATATAATAATAGTTAAAATTATTTTTACTATTATTATATTAATTGCTTTTAAATTCAGTCAAATAAATAATTATAAAAACAATAAATTACTATGAAATATTTTTTATTATTTTCCACATGTAATCAATTGAATGAAAATAAAGTTAAGCTACTCTGGATTAAATATAAAATAAATTACAGTTTATTTTATAATGCGTATATATTATAACGAACCATTAAAATAATATAACCAGAATATTAAGGTGAAAAATGGAAGATTTACTCATTTTAGTTGATAAGCATGATAAACCACGAGGGACGATGCCCAAAATGCAAGCCCATCAGTTAGGTGAGCTTCATCGCGCCTTTTCAATTTTCTTATTTAACCAACAAGGTCAATTGCTAATACAACAACGAGCTTTTCATAAATATCATTCAGCAGGGCAATGGGCAAATAGCTGTTGCAGCCATCCTAAGCCAACAGAGCTAACACTGGATGCCGCCAATCGTAGGCTAGGTGAAGAATTAAATATTACCAGCAATTTAATTCACATCGGCGAATTTATCTATCAATCTGAAGTAAATGGTGGATTAATAGAGCATGAATACGATCATATTTATATTGGCTTATTTGATGACTTAATTAGCCCTAATTTTCAAGAAGTTGCAGCAACGCGCTGGATCGATATTAAAAGCTTATATGATGAAATAAAAAATAATCCGCAAAATTATACTGAATGGCTGAAGATTATTTTAACTCATCATTCTGCTTCAACGATAGAGAATTGGTTTTCGCAATTACAAATCCCAATACAAATATAAATATTTCATTCATAATTAAAAAAATATACAAAATATTAATTCCCATAATTAAGGGAATTAATTATATTTTCATAAAGATACTGCAAGATAATTATACCAGTAATTATCCGGCTAATTCTTATGTGCTGGCCTTCCCATCCATATTACAAATTAGTAAATTCTGTTATCAAATCACAGTCTCAATAATACTCGTAATAATATTATGCTAGATAAAAACCTAAATGTTGCATTATGATTATCGTAGCCCAAATAGTCCCGATAATATTAGTAATATTTAAATCGGCAATATTAGAAACAGAACTGTGAACTGGCTCTAATATCGAAGGCAAATTAAAAATAATCTGTAGCTCCGAGTTTGTCATACTTATATAAATCTCTATATCAGCAATCATCGATCTTATTATTAAATGTTACGGATCACAATTAATCTAACAGATCCCAGTGTTAATATAATAATTGGAAATATTAACGTCGCTATTTGTATTAGCGAAATTATTCTAGCTCATAAATATTACTCAATTAATAGCTCATAACTGACAAATTTCATTCGCTTAGTCTAATCACTTGATACATAATGATTATTCTCAATATCCGTATGATCTGGAAAATGCGACTGTATTACTCGATAAGAACGCAACTAATTACCAACATAATAGAGACTTGGACGATAAAGAAATATTCTGATTACATCACCGAATAATCGGTTACGTGTAAAAACAAATGCTGGCCTGCTGCATGTATTTATCGAAAATTTAAAATATAATCAATCTATCTCAACATGATATTTGTGCGATACTTTATCAGTCTCTATTATCATCTCTTATTACCGTATTCTTTAATTGTCAGTATCTTGCCTAAAATTAAAATCATCTAAAGTAATAAAGCTATCATTTGCTACAAGATTAAAATTATTTTTATATTCCCAATTGATAAGATTACCAATAAAAAGACTAAATCTAGTATGTATTTTGTGATATTAGAAACCAGATAACTCAGGATATTAGTCTGTGAATTTTAGAGCTAATAATATACGAAAATTATATACAAACACAGTATATAGGGATTATATATAAAAGTTATATGTAGAGGTTATGTTCAGAGGATTATCGGTTGGGGAACTATGAAGAGTTGTGGGCAAGAGTCACATATAGAAGATCTGAAAGAAAATACACTTTATCCCTCTAACTAGTTGTTTATTTTTATCTTTTCTATCGACGCAAAAAAGCCACCCTATTGGGTGGCTTCTTCGTCTTTATTAAAGTCTGGCAGTTCCCTACTCTCACATGGGGAGACCCCACACTACCATCGGCGCTACGGCGTTTCACTTCTGAGTTCGGCATGGGGTCAGGTGGGACCACCGCGCTATCGCCGCCAGACATATTCTGTCTGTCAACATGATGTCACCTTTCGGCATTCATCACATTAACC